>CAWIUN010000020.1:317500-988448 GCA_963839285.1 uncultured Actinomycetes bacterium | reverse complement strand
CCTAAGCCGGTGACGCAACGCGTGTCAGTCCGCGTAAGAGATCGCCTCGGCCTGCACGACCTGGGGGTATGACCGAAACCGCTGCTTCCACGCTCCCGTTCACGCTCGGCGATCCCGCGTCCTTCGGCGGCCTCGCCCTGATCCCGCTCTTCGCCGCGGACGAGCCGCGGCTCTCCTACGTCGGCCTCGACGAAGCGGCCGCCCACGGCCTCCTCGTCACGGAGGCGGTCGAGGGCGGCATCGTCCAGAGCCTCCAGATCTCGAACCCGCTCGACGAGCGCGTCCTCCTCTACGAGGGCGAGGAGCTCGTCGGCGCGAAGCAGAACCGGATCCTCGACCGCACGATCCTCGTCGACGCGCACGCGAAGCTGCCGGTGCCGGTCAGCTGCGTCGAGCGCGGCCGCTGGTCGTACCGGACGCGCAGCTTCGCCGCCGCGCCGCGCGCCGCCTACCCGCAGCTGCGGCAGATCCGGCACAAGGGCGGCGGCCAGGCCGAGGTCTGGTCGGAGGTGGCCGCGAAGTCGATGCGGATGGACGTCCACTCGCCGACCGAGGCCGCCGAGGAGCTGTACGTCTCGCGCGGGCACACCCTCGACGGGTACGCCCGCGCCCTGCCGCGCCGGGACGGCCAGTGCGGCGCGATCGTCTGCGTCGGCGGCCGCTTCGCCTGCCTCGACTACGTCGGCCGCTCCGACGTCTTCGCCGGCCTCTACCCGAAGCTGCTCCGCGGCTACGCGCTCGAGGCGGTCGAGCGTCCCGTCGAGGCGCCGCTGCCGCAGGCGTTCCTGCGGAGCCTCCTGCGCAGCCTCGAGGTCGCGCCCCGGCGGGCCGAGGGCACCGTCGGCGCCGGCGAGGAGCGCCGCTTCCACGGCCGCCACGCGCTCGGCTCGGAGCTGCACGTCGACGGGGAGCTCGTCGCGCTGACGGCGTTTCCTGTCTAGAGGTTTGATGCGCATGGACGTCCCTAGCGGGGCCGTTCCAGGTCAAGCCAGGGTGTGCCGGCGTCCGTGGCGCATGCTGGTTGCACGTGTGAGGACGCCGGTGCGGCCTGGCGCCGTGCCTGGGGCGGTAGCCGCGGCCGCGGACGATGCGCATCAAGCCTCTAGTGCGTGGCGCGCCGCTGCGGGTCCGGTGCGCGATCAGACGCAGCCAGCAGCGTCCGGATCGCGACGGGATCCTCGATCGGCGTTCCCGGCTCGTCCTCGGCTGCGTGCGCGCGTCGAACGAGAGCCGACACTGCCTCCTCGGCGGACCTGCCGGTGCCAACCCCTCCTTCGTCCACGCGGCGACCGTAGCAGGATCACGCGCCCCGTAAGATCGCCCGGAGTGCCGGTGACTCCTGATCGGATGCGACATGCCAGAGACGCCGAAGACGCCCTGCTGCTGGAGAGCGGCGACCACGAGACCCTCGTCGCCGCCTATGCGGAGATCGTGCTCGCCCGCTGCCGGGTCGGCGCGGGCTGGGACGGCGACGACGTCGCCCAGGACGTCTTCATGCGCCTGCTCGCGGAGCTCGGCCGCGGCAAGCGCTACCCGGTGCCGTTTCGCGTCGTCGTGCACAAGGTGGTCGACTGGACGCTCCGCGACCACTGGGCCGGGCGGAGATCGCTGCCGCTGCCCGACGACTGGGATCCTGCCGTCGAGGAGGCCGGGTTCGGTGCGGTCGAGGAGCGGCTGGAGCTCGAGTCGCTCTTCGCCGACCTGCCGGACGTGGCGCGGAACGTGCTCGAGCTGAGGTACCTGCGCGGTCTCGAGCCGACGGAGATCGCGGCCGAGCTCGACATGCAGCGGAACGCCGTCGACCAGGCGCTGCACCGCGGACACGCGAAGCTGAGGGAGCGGATCGATGCAGCCTGACGTCGCGCTCCTCTTCGACGACTGGGCCGCGCGGAGCGCCCGCGGCGAGCGGCCCGACCCGCGCGAGTACCTCGACCGCGCCGGCGAGCGGCGCGCCGAGCTCTCCCGCCTGATGGACGCCTACCTCCGCGATGCCCCGCGCCGCGAGCCGACCGACGCGGATCTCGCCCTCGTCCGCGCCGCCTCCAGGCACGAGCCGCCGCTGCTCGAGCTTCGCCGGCGCCGCGGGCTGAAGCGCAGCGACGTCGTCGACGCGCTGCAGGGCCGGCTCGAGCTCGACCCGGCGAAGCGGCACCGGCTCGCCCGCGCCTACCACGAGCTCGAGAGCGGCCTGCTCGACGTGCGCGGCGTCAGCCGGCGCGTCTTCGACGTCCTGCGGGAGCTCTTCGACGCCGACGTCCGCGACCTCGCCGCCTGGCGGGCGCAGCCGGCGCCGGCCGACGTCGCCTTCTACCGGGCCGACCTGGCCCCGCCTGCGTCGATCGCGCCAGCGTCCCTGGAGCCCGCCGAGCCGGACGAGATCGACCTGCTCTTTCGCTCGACGCCCGGATCTGATGACAATAGTGGACGTGGCTGGACCGGTCACTGACCCGAGAGCCCACGAGTTGCGGCAGGCATACACGGAGGTCTTCGGCGGGGCGGAGCTTCCCGTGCCCGTCGAGTCGATCGCCGAGGACCTGCTCGGCCTCGCCGTGGAGGAAGCCGACCTCGGCGAGGTCTCCGGCCTCCTCTACCCGCACGAGCGCCGCATCCTCCTGAACGCCGGGGAGGGAGCCGCCCGCCGCCGCTTCACCCTCGCGCACGAGCTCGGCCACTGGGTCTGCCAGTGGTGCGAGGGCCGCGACGCGCCGGTCTTCTGCCGCGCCGCCGAGGTGGGAGTCGAGCCGGAGGCGAAGGCGCTCGAGCGCGAGGCGAACGTGTTCGCGGCCGAGCTGCTGATGCCGGAAGACGCGGTGCGCGCAGCCTGGGACGGCGACGTCGAGTCGCTGTGCCGACACGTTCGGCGTCAGCGGCTCGGCGATGCACTGGCGGCTCTACAGCTTTGGCCTCGTCGGCGAGCCGCCGTCGGGGAACCAGGACCGTTGCCGCCGCGCGCGCGAGAAAACGCGCAACCCGGGCCGCCACTGTGAGGATCCTGCATCTCGCGGACGTCCACCTCGACCGACCGTTCGTGGGCTTGCCACGAGCCGTGGCTGCAGCACAGCGCCGGGCCCTCTTCACCACGTTCTGCCGCGCGCTCGAGATCGCCCGGGATCGCGGCGCCGAGCTGGTCACCATCGGAGGCGACCTCTGGGAGGAGGAGCACGTGCGCGGCGACACTCGCGCGTCCGTGGCGCACGAGCTCGAACAGCTCGGCATCCCCGTGCTGATCGCCTGCGGCAACCACGATCCCCTGATTCCCGGCGGCAGCTACCGCCGTACCGCCTGGCCGGCGAACGTCGAGATCGTGCCACTGAGCAGGCTGCGCGAGTTCCGCTACGGCGATGTCAGCATCTGGTCGGTCTCCTGGGGCGGCGGCGATCTCTCGTCACGCCTGCTTGAGCACTTCGAGGCACCGCAGGACGGCCGGCGGCACCTGGCGCTGCTGCACGGGACGGCACCGACGGCTCCGTTCGCAGACGAGGCCGACCGCTACTTCCCGATCGACCCGACGCGGCTCCGGAACGCGGGGATCTCCGCCTGCCTCGCCGGGCACATCCACGCTGCCAGCCACGTCGAGGGTGTCGTCTATCCGGGAAGCCCTGAACCACTGGGCTGGGCGGAGCGGGGCCGTCACTGCGTGGCAGTCGTCGACGTCGGCGAGCAGGTCGGGGTCGAGCTTGTCGACGTCAACTCGACGCGCTTCGAGACGATCGAAATCGATTGCTCGGAATGCGAATCGAGCGCAGCGGTCGACGATCGGGTCGAGAGAGCGCTTGAACAGGCGGACCCGAACCTGTTCCTCCGCGTTCGCCTCGTCGGCGTCGTCGGGCTCGAGTGCGAGATCGACGCGTCGCATGCGGCCGGGTCGCGCCGCTCGTCGTACGCCTTGCTCGAGCTTCAGGATCGAACCGAGACGAGCCTCGAGATCGAAGGCCGGCTGGAGCGGAAGAGCCTCGACGGCCTGTTCACACGCAAGCTGCTCGAGCAGATCGATGCTGCGCCCGACGAGCACGGTCGTCGTATCGCCCGGCTGGCGCTCGAAGCGGGGCTTCGTGCGGTCGAGGGACGGGAGCCTGTGCTGCGTGTGGGTTGAGCGTGTCGTGGTCGAAGGCTTCCGCGGACTTGACGGCTCGTTCTCCTTCGGGCCGGGCCTGACCGTTGTCGTCGGACCGAATGAGGCGGGGAAGAGCTCGCTGCACGAGGCGCTCGTCCGGATGCTCTGTGGATTCTCGAAACCGGAACGGCGCCGGAATCGCGGTCCATCGCTCCGCGACCGGTGCGCGCCCTGGGACGGTCGCCGCTACGCGCTCGCCGGCCGCTTGCGGGACGGGGAGCGGCTCTACGACGTGCGGTGGGACTTCGAGAGCCACACGGTGCAGCTGACCGATGAACGAGGCCGCGACCTCTCCGGCGAGGTGCTCGCCCGCGGCGACGACGTCGAGCTGGGGCCGTACCTGTTCGGCGTAGGGCCTGACGATTTCCGCCAGGTCTGCTGTGTCGATCAGGACGCGCTGCTCGCCGTTTGCCAGAGCCCGAGCCTCGGCGTGGCACTGCAGGAGGCGGTCGCCAACGTTGCCGGTGACGTTGCAGTCGAGGACGCCGTCGAGCGGTTGAACGGCTTTCTGCGGTCCGTCGTCGGCGCGCGCATCGACAACCTCGCCCCGGCGCCGCGCGGCCGCCTGGCGGCGCTCGTCCGCGAGCGGGAGGAGCTGAAGGGACAGCTTCAGGTCTCTGACGAGGCTCGCGAGGAACTCGCCCGGTCGAGCGCGGAAGCGGCCCGTTTGCGCGGCGCATACGACGGGACGTTTCACGAGCGCGAGACGATTCGCCAGCGTCAGCTCCTCTCCCAGGCGCAGGCGCTCCAGAGTCGGCTCGAGGAGGCTCGGCGCCTCGAGCAGGTCTCGGCCGAACCCGTTGACGCGGCCGCGCTCGACGAGGCGCTGGTCGACGAGGTCAAGATCGCCCGCGACAGGCTCGCCGAGCTCGACCAGAAGCTCGACGTCACGCGCCGGGAGGCGGACGCGGCACAGCCGAAGGTCGAGGAGCTCGAGCGGGAGCAGCGCCGCCTCGTGCCGCTCGTCGACGGTCTAGCGGCGTACGCCGAGGTCGACCCTTCGCGGCAGGGGGATGTCCAGAGGGCATCCGCGGCGACCGCGGAGCTTTCGGAAGTGGAGGACGAGCCCGTCGAGCTGCCCCTGCGAGACCCGCTCCTCGCCAGGTACCGCGGCGAGCGCTCGGCGCTGCTGTTCCTGGCGCAGCCGCCCCGGCACCCGCGCCTCCGCCGCGCCGGCTGGATCATCCTCGTCGTCCTCACGCTCGGCCTCGCGCACGGGATCAGGATGCTCGTACGTCGCCGGCGGCCGCCGCGCCCGACGACGCTCGAGGAGCGTCTGCACGTCTACGAGGCCGCGACCATCGACGAGGTCGATCGTCGCTGCGCGGACGAGGACGCCCAGGTCGCGCGGGCGGAGGCCCGTGCCGAGGCGCGGGCCGAGCAGCGTCGAGCAGCCGCAGCGCGGCGCAGCGAGCTGGCAGACGCGCTCGCAGTGGCCCTCGACGCCGCGGGAGCGCCGCCTGCGCCGCTCGAACAGCGCGTTGCCGCATACCTGGAGGCGTGTCGACGGCACGCCGAGCGCGTCGAGAAGCAGGCCGAGCTGGAGCGCATCCGGCGAGAGCTCGCAGAGGCGCGGACGGCGGCCGCCGCAGTCGGGCGGCTCGAGCGCGAGCGGGAAACAGCCGAGCGCGCGCTTCGCACGGCCTACGCAGCCGGCGGCGTCGACGAGGAGTCGCTTGACGAGGCCGCGCGCCTGTTCGACCAGCTGCTGGTCGCCGCCGCGCGTCGACGAAAGCTCGCGCAGGACGCGGACGCAGCGCGAACGGCGCTCGCGTCGCTGCTCGGGAGGGACACGATCGAGGTCCTGGAAGCCACCCACCAGGAGACGGCCCGACAGTACGACGAGCACGTCGCCGCTCACGGCTGCCTCTCGACGACACCGGGGGATCCGGCACAACTCGGCCGCGAGCTGGCGACACTCGAGGACGGTCTGCGCGACGAGGCGAGGCGAATCGCGCAGCTGGAGAACGAGGCGGAACGCCTCGAGGGAGAGCTGGGGGACCCTGCCGGAACGAAGGAGCGGCTCGCGGCCGTCGAGGCGGAGGCCGAAAAGCTCGTCGACGCTCGCGATGCCGTCGCACTCGCGCGCAAGAGTCCTCGGTGAGGCTGCCGAGGAGCTCAGCCGCGAGTTCGCCCCGCACCTCAACGACGCCCTGCGCCGCAACCTCGGCCGGATCACGGGCGGCCGCTACACCGAGGCTCGCGTCGACGCCGACCTATCGGTCAAGGTCGTCGTTCCCGGGGGGCGGGTCGTCTCGGCGGACGACCTGAGCCGGGCGACGAAGGATCAGATCTTCCTCGTCCAGCGGCTCGAGATCGCACGCCTCCTCGCCCCGACGAAAGGGACGCCGCCCCTTCTGCTCGACGACCCGTTCGCGCACTACGACGTCGAGCGCCTGCGCTACGGGCTCGAGATCCTGAGCGAGACCGCCGCGGAGCGGCAGGTGATCCTGTTCACCGAAGAGCCGCTCCTGGTCTCGCTGGCCATGGAGATCGCCGCCGACTGCGCGATGATCGAACTGGCAGCGCCGCCACACACCCGGCCGGCGCGCGCCGGCCAGGATCCAGCGGCCACGTGAACCGCGACGAGGGAGAAGGATTGGCGACGAAGCGAGCAGAGACCTACCGGCACGAGGACGAGGCGCTGCTGCGGCCCGAGGTCGGGACGCAGGCGCAGTTCAAGCAGAAGAAGCCGCCGAAGACCTACCGGTACGACTCGTCGCTCTCGCCGGCGCTCGACTGGGACGGGCAGAACCCGGCGCGCGAGCAGGGGGAGGCGCTGATCGCGCGCGGATCCTCGACGGCGCGACTCGCTCGAGCGAGGCGCGCGCGGCCGCGGACGCGAGCTCGAAGCGGCTCGGGCAGCCGTTCCTCGACTGGGCGGGCAAGGCCGAGCGGCTCTCGTTCGACGTGCCGACGCTGCCGCTCTTCGTGCACGAGCGGCTCTCGACCAAGGCGATCCTCGAGACGCTCAAGGGGCACGAGCGCGACCGGCAGATGGAGCTGCAGCTCTTCGCCGACCCGCAGCTGCCGCTCCACCAGCAGCTCGAGGCCTACGAGCACCGCGGCGGCTGGACGAACCGGCTCGATCCTCGGCGACTCGCTCGTCGTCATGAACTCGCTGCTCGAGTACGAGGGGCTCGGCGGGCAGGTGCAGATGATCTACATCGACCCGCCCTACGGCGTGAAGTTCGGCTCGAACTTCCAGCCGTTCGTGCGCCGGCGCGACGTCAAGTACGACGACGACCGCGACATGACGCGCGAGCCCGAGATGGTGAAGGCGTACCGCGACACCTGGGAGCTCGGGCTGCACTCGTACCTGACGTACCTGCGCGACCGGCTGCTCGTCGCGCGCGAGCTGCTGACGCCGTCGGGGAGCGTCTTCGTGCAGATCTCGGACGAGAACGTGCACCACGTCCGCGAGCTGCTGGACGAGGTTTTCGGCGCGGAGAACTTCTGTCGCGCTGATCGCGTTCCGGAAGACAGCGGTGCCGGTAGCCCGCAGCGGCACTAGCAGCTCGTCGGCGTACTGACTACCTGCTCTGGTACGCGCGGGACCGCGACACGCGTGAAGTACCGCCAGCTCTTCGTCGCCAAGGATGCGGCGAGAGGCGCATCGATCAGTACACCTGGGTCGAGCTGCCGGACGGAGCGCGTCGGCCGATGACGCCGCGAGGAGACGCTCGATCGGCGATTGTCGCCGACGGGCGCGCGTCTTTCGCGCGCGACAACCTGACGTCGCAGACCGGCGAGTCCGACGACGCGTTCGCGTTCGAGTTCGAGGGCAGACAGTTCCGCCCGGAACGCGGCGACTGGAAGACGAACCGCGAAGGGATGCGAGCGGCTCGAAGCAGCGAGACGGCTCATCGCGCAGCGGAAGCACGCTCGCGCTACGTGCGGTACCTCGACGACTTCCCGGTCGTGCCGCTCAACGACGTCTGGGACGACACGCGGATCAGCGGCTTCGGCGATCCGAAGCTCTACGTCGTTCAGACGAACGCGAAGGTCGATCGAGCGCTGCCTCCTGATGACGACGGATCCGGGCGACCTCGTCCTCGACCCGACCTGCGGCTCCGGCACGACCGCGTACGTCGCCGAGCAGTGGGGCCGGCGCTGGATCACGATCGACACCTCGCGCGTCCCGCTCGCGCTGACGCGGCAGCGGCTCCTGACCGCGACCTTCCCGTACTACGAGCTGCAGGATCCGCGGCCGCGGCCCCGCCGGCGGGTTCGTCTACAAGCGGCGCCAGAACTCGAAGGGCGAGGAGGTCGGCGGGATCGTCCCGCACGTGACGCTGAAGTCGATCGCGAACGACGAGCCGCCGGCGGAGGAGGTGCTCGTCGACCGGCCCGAGGTCGACAAGAAGATCACGCGCGTCACCGGCCCGTTCGTCGTCGAGGCGACGATCCCGACGCCGGTCGACCTCGACGGCGACGGCATCGACGACTCCTCCACGAGCGGCGAGCCGGTGCAGGACGGCTCCTTCGTCGACCGGATGCTGGAGGTCCTGCGCCGCAACCCGTCCTCCAGCTCGCCGGGCAACAAGCAGATCGCGCTCGAGAACGTCCGCGAGCCGGCGGCGACGCTCTCGCTCTCGGCCGAGGCGGCGCTCGAGCCGGACGACGCGCCGGTCGCGATCGTCTTCGGCCCCGAGAACGGCGCCGTCTCCGAGAAGCTCGTCTACGAGGCCGCCCGCGAGGCGCACGGCAAGAGCTACGAGCAGCTGCTCGTGATCGGCTTCGCGATCGACGCCGATCGGCGCGCGAGTACGTCGAGAAGACGGAGCAGATCCACGGGATCCCGGCGACCTACGTCCAGGCGACGCCCGGACATCGCTGATGGGCGACCTGCTGAAGACGATGCGCTCGAGCCAGATCTTCAGCGTCGCCGGCCTCCCCGACGTCGCGATCCACGAGCTGCCGCCCGAGGACGGCGGCAAGCCGCGCTACCAGGTCGAGCTGAGCGGCCTCGACGTCTTCGACCCGACGACGATGGACGTCGAGCACCGAGGCCGGCGCGAACGTGCCGGCCTGGCTCCTCGACACCGACTACAACGGCCGCTCCTTCCACGTCTCGCAGGCGTTCTTCCCGCGCACCGGCGCCTGGGACAGCCTCAAGCGCGCGCTCAAGGGCGAGTACGACGACTCGGTCTGGGACCACCTCGCCGGCACGACCAGCGCGCCGTTCACCGCCGGCGAGGGCCGCGCAGATCGCGGTCAAGGTGATCGACGACCGCGGCAACGAGCTGCTCGTCGTCAAGAGCCTCGACGAGGCGCGATGAGCGCGCTAGGCGGCGCGAGCACGTCGCCGAGGTCCGGCGCTCGGACCGTCCGCTCGGGCAGCGTGAGGACGATCTTACCCGTCCTGCTTCCAGCAGCCAGCGTGCGTTGACGATCGTGACGCCGACGAGGCTTCCGTTCTGCGCCGTACCGCGTGTGATGGCCCTTCCGGCGTGGCGTCGAAGTCGATGGCCGCCTTGTCGGGTCGCCGACATGGAGGTAGAGGACGTCGGCTTCGCGGTCGTAGACGGCGTGGTCGAACTCGATTCCGCCGATTTGCACCGTCATCGGAAGCTCTCCGGGGGAACGCCGTCACGATCCGCCCGAGGTCGTCCTCGTAGTGTACGACCACCTTCACCCAGCGGCCCGGACCGACGCCACTCGCGGTAGAACCACTCCTCGGCGTGCGCCCTCGCGTCGCAGGCGATCAGGCTCGCGTACGGCCGCGCAACGACCTCCAGCCGGCGAGGGTCGAGTCCCAGCTCCGGATGCTCCGACGTGATGTGCAGCCAGTCGCTCCGAGCGAGAGCACGACGCGTCCGACCGTCCGGATCGATCGTCGCCGCACACCACGGCGATCGTGCGCGATGCCGGGCGTCGCCGACAATTCGCTCTTCGGGACACGTCCATGACGGCCGTCTCCAGCGTCGAGGTCGCGCGAGCCGATCCTCAACTCGCCGTTCGAGGAGCCGAGCCGCTGGTGGCCGATCGAGGAGGGCCGCTCGCCGGAGCAGCGCGACGGGCCGGCGGCCGGCCGGCTACTTCTACCGCGACCCGAAGGCGCCGCTGCCCGAGCAGGGCGTTCACGCGCGGCGTCTGGGAGGAGCTCGAGCTCGTCAACCTGATCCGCGAGCGGCTCGCGCAGTGGCGCGAGCAGAGCTATCCGGGCGTCACGCGGACGACGCTCGAGCTGCTCCGCCACTGGCGGCGCGAGGGCGGCAGCAGCGGCTCTTCTTCGCGCAGCTCGAGGCGGCCGAGACGATCGTCTTCCTCACCGAGGCGCGCAGCGACCTGCTCCAGGGGATCGACGTCCCGCCCGACGACCGGGCGGCGAGCTTCCGCCGCTACGCCTGCAAGATGGCGACCGGCGCGCGGCAAGACGACGGTGATGGCGATGCTCATCGCCTGGAGCATCCTCAACAAGGTCGCGGCCCGCGGCGACGCGCGCTTCTCGGACGTCGTGCTCGTCGTCTGTCCGAACGTGACGATCCGGAACCGGCTCGCGCGAGCTCGACCCGAGCGAGGGCGAGGCATCGATCTACCGGACGCGCGACCTCGTCCCGCCGCACCTGATGCCGCAGCTCCGCAAGGGCCGCGTGCTCGTCAAGAACTGGCACGAGTTCGAGCGCAAGGGGATGAGCGCCGGCGCGAAGGTGCAGCGCAACGGCGTGCCCGAGACGATCCGCTCGACGATCAAGATCGGCGCGAAGACGACCTCGGGCCGCGGCGGGCGCTACATGACCGAGAAGGCGCTCGAGCTCGCGGTGCTCGACGAGCAGACTGCGGATCGTCGAGGACCGGCGGCCGAAGAAGGCGGAGGTGCTCGTCGAGGAGACGCGCTACGTCGAGAGCGACACGGCGCTGATCCGGCGCGCTGCTCGGGCGCGAGGTCGGCGGCAAGCAGAACATCCTCGTCCTCAACGACGAGGCGCACCACGCCTACCGGATCGCCGCCGCCGCCGACGAGGACAGGCGACGCTCGACGCCGAGTCGCTCGACGAGGAGCGCGAGGACGAGTTCGAGCGCGAGGCGACGGTCTGGGTCGACGGGCTCGACCGGGTCCACCGGCAGCGCGGCGATCAACTTCTGCGTCGACCTCTCGGCGACGCCGTTCTACCTCGCGCGCGCGGGCGAGCGAGACGAACCGGGTCTTCCCGTGGGTCGTCAGCGACTTCGGGCTGACCGACGCGATCGAGTCGGGGCTCGTGAAGATCCCGCAGCTCGCGGTCGCCGACCCGACGGGCGCGCCGGATCCGGCCTACTTCAACCTCTGGCGCTGGATCATGTCGAAGCTCTCCGGCGCCGAGCGCGGCGGCAAGCGCGCGAACCCGAAGCCGGAGGCGGTGCTGCAGTACGCCGCACATGCCGACCGAGCTGCTCGGCGAGGACTGGCTGCGGCTGCTCGGAAACTGGGGCGACGAGGGCGAGGAGCGGCCGCCGGTCTTCATCCTCGTCTGCAAGAACACGCGGCTCGCCAAGGTCGTCTACGAGTGGCTGGCCGAGGGCGAGGCGCCGGCGGGCGTGCCGGAGTTCGACCTCCCGGCCCTGCGGAACTCGGACGGCAACGCCTACACGATCCGCGTCGACTCGAAGGTGATCGGCGAGACCGACGTCGAGGGTGCGCCAGCCGACGAGACCGCGTGGATGCGCTTCACGCTCGACACCGTCGGCAAGCGCGAGCTGGCCGGAGGACCCGAGGGGCGGCCCGCTCTACCCGGAGGGGTTCGAGGAGCTGGCGGAGCAAGCTCGGCCGGCCGAAGCATCCGCCGGGGCGCGACGTCCGCTGCATCGTCAGCGTCGGGATGCTGACCGAGGGCTGGGACTGCAACACGGTCACGCACATCATCGGGCTGCGCCCGTTCATGTCGCAGCTCCTGTGCGAGCAGGTCGTCGGCCGCGGCCTGCGGCGCGCGCAGCTACGAGGTGGGCGAGGACGGGACTTTCCACGAGGAGGTCGCGAAGGTGCTCGGCGTCCCGTTCGAGATCATCCCGTTCAAGCAGAGCGGCAAGAAGCCGCCGCCGCAGCCGCAGACGCACGTGCAGGCGCTGCCCGAGCGGGAGGCGCTCGAGATCGAGTTCCCACGCGTCGAGGGCTACCAGCAGGCGATCCGGAACCGAGTCGCCGTCGACTGGGACAGCGTCGCGAGCGTGAAGATCGACCCGCTGACGATCCCGAACGAGGTGCTGATGAAGGCGGCGCTGCCGAACAACCAGGGCAGGCCGTCGCTGACGGGGCCGGGGAAGCTCGAGGGAGCTCGACCTCTCGCGCTGGCGCGCCGACCTGCGACGTCCAGGAGCGCGAGTTCGACATGGCGCAGGCGCTGACGCGCGACTACGTGAGCCAGGACTCGTGCGAGGCGCCTGCGCACGTGCTGTTCCCGCAGCTTCTGCGTGTCGTGCAGCGGTTCGTACGAGAACGCGTCGACGCGGCCGACTCGAGCAGAAGGATGGACGTCTTCCTCTCGCCGTACTACGGGCTCGCGGTCGAGCGCCTGCGCGAGGCGATCCGGCCGGACGCGTCACAGGGCGAGGCGCCGGAGGTGCCGAAGTACGAGAAGCACCGGCGCGCGGCTCGACCGCCGACGTCGACTTCTGGACGTCGAAGCCGGTGCGCGAGACGGCGAAGTCCCACCTCAACTACGTCGTCGCCGACACGAGGCAGTGGGAGCAGTCGGCGGCGTACTACCTCGAGACGAGCGACCGCGTCGTCGCCTACGTCAAGAACCAGGGGCTCGGCTTCTCGATCCCGTACCTCCACGACGGCCGGCAGCACGAGTACATCCCGGACTTCGTCGTGCGGCTCGACGAACGGCGTCCACGCTGATCCTCGAGACGAAGGGGCACGACGTGCTGGAGGCAGGTGAAGGCCGCCGCGGCGCAGCGCTGGGTGGACGCGGTGAACGCGGACGGCAGCTTCGGCGAGTGGCGGTACGCGGTCGTGCACGATCCGGCGGCGGTGCCGGGCGTGCTGGCGAGCGCTTGACGTGCGGCTGCTCTCGTCTGTCGCGAACCGGCGCAGAATCACGTCGGCCTTGTGCCGCGTGAGCGGCACCGGAGGTGCCGTGACCCCGGCTCAGTCGAGCTTGGCGACGCCGCCCAGGCCGCGGCTCACCGTCAGGACATCGTTCGGCCGGACGCACGCTTCGAGCACCTCGCGCGGGACGCTCAGCACCGCCGAGCGCCCGCGGTCGGGGCCGACCCGCGGGTCGTAGCGCACGCGGAGCCGCCGGCCGCGCAGCAGGATCTCGACCTCGCCCCGTTCGGACGGAAAGAACCGCTTCGCCGGTCGAGGCAGGCGGACGCGGCCGGAGCGGAGATCGACCGGGGTGACTCGCTGCGTCCGCTCCGACTCGCGCGGCGATGCTTCGCTCCCGAGCACGCGCTCGAGCTCGCGGTCGACGCGCTCGGCCTCCTCGCGCGGTGCATAGGGGCCGCTGAGGAGGAAGGCGGGAACCCCCTCGATCTCGCCGCAGGCGCCCGGGCGGACCTGCTCGCCGAGCAGACGCACGGCCGGCTCGCGGAAGGCGAACAGCACGAGACTCGGCCTCCAGCCGCGGATCTTCCCGCGGAGCTCCTCGGCGCCTGCGGCGAGCTCGGTTTCGTGAAGATCCGCTGCGCTCCCGGTCGAGCGCTTGACGAGATCGGTCAGCCCGTGGCCTGCCGCCGTGAAGGCCTCGTCCTCGGCTCCCGGCGTCGCGTCGCGTAGCAGCCCGACGCGGGCGAGGCGCCGCCAGAGCCTTCCCCCCAGCCGCCCCTGGTAGTAGTGCCCGGCTGCGACCGACGCCGGTGCCGGGTTGACGCCGACCAGCAGCACGCCGCCGGGGCCCGGCGGGACGTCCGGCAGCGTCTCGGTGGTCGTGGGCGGCGCGATCGCGTCCAACCGCTCACGCGTCTCTGCCGCGTCCAACGGATAGGCGAGGCCCGCCGCGCGAATCGCGTCGACGAGCTCCCACTGCGTCAGCCCCGATTCCTCGGCCGCGCGACCGAGGGAGAGCTCGCCGCGCCGGTAGCCGACGATGACGCGCTCGAGCTCCCAGTTCCGCAGGGACGCCTCGAGCAGCCTGCGGATCACTACGGCGCGATCCAGCGACTCCTCGCGGGCGACCCGCTCCAGCGCGCTCACGAGCTCCGTGTCCAGCCTGATGTTGATCTGCTCGGTGCTCATCTCTCCTCCTCGATACGGCGCTCGATCTCGAAGACGACCTCTGCCCGCGCCCCGGTCACGATGGCAAGGCGGCGCAGGAACGCGACGGCTTCACCCCTCGGCAGACGGCCGCCGTGCGCGCCGACCAGCGGCAGGAACAACGTCGAGAGCGGCACGATCCCGAGGCTCTGAGCGACACGTGCCGCTCGGCCCTCGTCCACGATCGCCGCCCCGCCGGCGCGCGCGAGGCAGAGAACCTCGCTCTCGCCCTGCCCGAGCCGGAACGTCGCTGCGATGCCGTCTGCATCCCTTTGCTGGAGCGCTCCGAGCGTGACTCGCTCGAGGAACCCTCCCTCGGCTGCGTCGCGGATTCGCGGCACCTCTGCGGCGCCGATGCGTTCGCCGGAGTCGACAGCCTCGCGCCAGACGGCGTCCGGTACCACGAGGCGCTCGACGCACTGTGCTGCAGTGCGAAAGTCGTCGGCTTTGGCGAGGTAGATGAGCGTTGAGGCATCAGCGGGCGGATCCTCGGTGTTCATTTGCTATCAGATAGTAGCGTAAGCAGGAAGACCGACCATTGGCGATAGTAGAGAGATGCGTGTCACTCCAGAGACCGTGACGTTCTCGCCGTCCGACCTGACGGCCTACCTCGCCTGCGAGCACCTGACGCAGCTCGAGCTGAAGGTCGCCGGACACGAGCTCGAGCGGCCGCGCCGCGACGATCCGCAGGCGGATCTCGTCCGGCTGAAGGGGATGGAGCACGAGGCCGCCTACCTGCGGCGGCTCCGCGACGAGGGGCGGGACGTCGTCGAGATCCGGATCGAGGGCGAGGACGGCTCCTGGGACTGGGAGCGGGCCGCGCGCGAGACCGAGGAGGCGATGCGCGCCGGCGCGCGAGGTGATCTACCAGGCGACCTTCGTCGACGGCTCCTGGCGCGGGCTCGCGGACTTCGTCGTGCGGCAGGCGGACGGCTCGCTACGAGGCCGTCGACACGAAGCTCGCGCGGCACCCGAAGCCGTACTTCGTGCTGCAGCTCTGCTTCTACTCGGAGCAGATCGCGCGGATCCAGGGGCGGGTGCCGGAGCGGATGCACGTCGTGCTCGGCACCGGCGAGCGCGCGAGCTTCCGGCTCGCCGACTTCCTCGCCTACTACCGGCGGGTCCGCGACCGCTTCCTCGACGCCGTCGGCGACCGCGCACGAGACCGAGCCGTACCCGTGCGACCACTGCGGGCTCTGCGACTTCAAGGAGCTCTGCGACGCGTGGTGGGAGGAGCGCGACCACCTCGTGCGCGTCGCGGGGATCCGGCGCGACCAGATCGCGCGGCTCGCCGGCGCGGGGATCACGACGCTCGCGCAGCTCGGCGAGGCGCCGCCGGACACCGAGGTCGAGCGGATGGCCGCGGTCACCTTCGCGAAGCTGCGCGAGCAGGCGGCGCTGCAGCTGCACCACCGGCTCACCGGCGAGCACGTCGCGCAGCCGCTCGAGCCCGAGGACGAGCGCGGCTTCGCGCTGCTGCCGCGGCCCTCGCGCGGGCGACCTCTTCTTCGACATCGAGGGCGACCCGTTCTGGGAGCCGGGTCGCGGGCTCGAGTACCTCTGGGGCTTCACCGAGCTGCGCGGCGGCGAGCCGGTCTTCGACGCGTTCTGGGCGCACGACCGCGACGAGGAGCAGCGCGCCTTCGAGGCAGTTCGTCGACCTCGTCCACGCGCGGCTCGCGCGCCGACCCGGGCCTGCACGTCTACCACTACGCGCCCTACGAGCCGTCGGCGCTGAAGCGCCTCGCGATGCAGTACGGCACGCGCGAGGAGGAGGTCGACGACCTGCTCCGGCGCGAGGTGCTCGTCGACCTCTACGCGGTCGTCCGCCAGGGGCTGCGGATCTCGCATCCGCGCTACTCGCTCAAGAACGTCGAGCAGTTCTTCATGCAGCGCGCGGCGCGAGCTGCGCGCCGGCGACGACTCGATCCTGCTCTACGAGCGCTGGCGCGAGCAGCGCGACCCGCAGATCCTCCGGGACGATCGCCGACTACAACGAGGAGGACTGCCTCTCGACCTACCTGCTGCGCGAGTGGCTGCTCGAGCGGAAGGCCGAGGCGGAGGCGCAGTGGGGGAGGAGATCGCCTGGCGCGAGCCGCCCGCGGAGCGCGAGCCGCAGGGACGAGGAGGTCGAGGAGCGGGAGGAGCGCGAGCGGCTCTGCCACGAGCTGCTCGAGCGGCGGCGAGACGCTCGCCGCGCGGCTGCTCGACTACCACCGGCGCGAGGCGAAGCCCGTCTGGTGGGCGTTCTTCGCCCGGCTCTCGAAGACCGTCGGAGGAGCTGGTCGAGGACGCGGAGGCGATCGGCGGGCTCGAGCTCGTCGGCGAGCCGGCCGTCGGCGAGCGCGCGCTACCTGTTCCGCTTCCCGCTGCAGCAGCACAAGCTGAAGGAGGGCGCGCGGTCGTCGACCCGGCGACCGGGCTCGGCGCCGGGACGATCTCGGAGCTCGACGACGTCGCCGGCACGCTCGTCCTCTCGCGCAGCACGAACGGCGACGAGCGGCCGCTGCCGGCCGCGCTGATCCCCGGCGGCCCCTACGCCACGAAGGCGCAGCGGCAGGCGCTGCTGCGCTTCGGCGCGCTCGATCCTGGCCGGCGACGGGCGGTATCCGGCGCTCGAGCAGGTGCTGCGGCGGCGAGCCGCCGCTCGCCGGCGGGCGCGTCCAGGTCGACTCGCTCGAGGAGGCGAAGGAGCTCGTCGAGCGGGTCGAGGGCCGGCACCTCTTCGTCCAGGGCCCGCCCGGGTCGGGCAAGACCTACACCGGGCGCGCGGCTGATCGTCCACCTGCTCTCGCGCGGCAAGCGCGTCGGCGTCTCGGCGACGAGCCACAAGGCGATCCACAACCTGCTGCGCGAGGTCGAGGAGGTCGCGGCGGCGGAGGGCGTCGCGTTCCGCGGGCTCAAGAAGGGCGGCGAGGGCGAGTCGCACTACGAGGGGCGGTTCATCGAGACGTCCGACTCGAACGGCGACTTCGTCGACGCCGAGCTGCGAGCTGCTCGCCGGCACCGCCTGGCTCTTCGCGCGCGAGGAGCTCGACCGGACGCTCGACTACGCTCTTCGTCGACGAGGCGGGGCAGGTGTCGCTCGCGGACGCGATCGCGATCGGCACCTGCCGCGCGCACGCTCGTCCTGCTCGGCGACCCGCTGCAGCTCGCGCAGGTGACGCAGGGCATCCACCCGGACGGCTCCGGCGCCTCGGTGCTCGAGCACCTGCTCGGCGACGCGCGGACGATCCCCGAGGACCGCGGCCTCTTCCTCGACCGCAGCTTCCGCATGCATCCGGACGTCTGCCGCTTCGTCTCGAACGCGTTCTACGAGTCGCGGCTCGAATCGGCGGCCGGCTGCGACGCGGCAGACGACGGCAGTCCGGCACCGGCCTGCGCTTCCTCGCGGTCGAGCACGAGGGCAACCGCCGCTCGTCGCCCGAGGAGGCGGTGGCGATCGCGCGACGAGATCGCGGCGCCTCGTCGGCAGCGAGTGGACGGACGCAGAGGGCCGGACGCGGCCGCTGCGGCTCGACGACGTGCTCGTCGTCGCGCCCGTACAACGAGCAGGTGCGGCTGCCTGCGCGAGACGCTGCCGGCCGGCGCGCGCGTCGGCACCGTCGACAAGTTCCAGGGGCAGGAGGCGCCGGTCGTCTTCTTCTCGATGGCGACCTCGAGCGGCGACGACGTGCCGCGCAACCTCGAGTTCCTCTTCTCGCGGAACCGCCTCAACGTCGCCGTCTCGCGCGCGCGGTGCCTCGCCTACGTCGTCGCCTCGCCGCGGCTGCTCGAGATCGACTGCCGCTCGATCGAGCAGATGCGGATGGCGAACGCGCTCTGCCTGTTCGCGGAGCTGGCGTCGTGAGCAACGCCGGTCTCGTACGCGGCCGCAATGCCGCGGGTGGCCGCCGCGATCCGTCGGACGGCCGCACCGATCGGCGCGACTACCAGACGGCGCGCTCGGGATCGAACGCGTGGATTGGTTCGTCGCGCGTCACGAGCTGCGCGTCCGCGGCGCGGGCGCTCGCGTAGGTGATCCGGTCGGCGGGGTCGCCGGCGAAGCGGAGCCGGCCCGCGTCGATCGCGACGGCGGTCGTGAGGGGAAGCGCAAGCACCCGGTCACGCTCGAGCGCCCGGTTCACCCACCTGCGGAGCGGGAGCTTCAGCTGCCTCGGGTCGCGGGCGACGATCCCGGCGAGCTCCATGACGCTGATCGTGCAGACGCCGATGCGATCCGCGTCTTCGACGAGGCGGAGCACCTTCGGCGGAAGCCGCTGCGGCTGCGTCTCCCACCACAGCCACGCGTGGGTATCCAGGACGATCACGCGCCGTCGCGTCCCGCGAGCAGCTCGGAGTCGCTCTCGCCCCAATCGAGGCTGAAGTAGACGAGCTCGTCGTCGGAGCACAGCTGCTCGAATGTCCCGACCAGGCTGTCCGGCTCCTCGACCGGAACGACCCGCGCCACCGCCTTGCCGCGCTTGGTCACGACCAGCGTCTCGTGCGTCCGGGCGACCTCGTCCAGAAGGGCGAGGCACTTCGCCTTGAACTCGCTCGCCGCGATCGACCTCGCCATGTGACCACTCTAGATGGTCAGATCGTTCCGAACCAGCGTCCGGAACGGCCCTGTCAGAAGAGCCGGTGCGTTCCGTGCGGTCGCGGCACCTGCTCGGGGAAGCGCTTGATCCCGACCCCGTCGAGCTCCCCCGTCGCCGGGTGGGTCGCGAAGCGCGGCAGCAGCGTCTTCAGGTAGCCGCGCGCCTGGCCGGTTCCGCGCTCGGCCGACGTCGTGCAGGCGACGACGAGATCCGCGACCTGCAGGCCGATCGAGTGGTGGCTCGGTCCGAGGAAGAGCCCCTCGACGATCCGCGGGAGCTGCATGTACGGCGTCCCGTCCTTGGCGAGGTCGGCGAAGAAGCGTCGCAGCCGTGCGTCCTCCTCCCGGAAGCGGGAGTCGACGACGATCATGCCGAGGTCGTCCTCGCGGTCGAGCAGCATGTGGAAGCGCTCCGCCAGGAACATCAGGCCGGTCGCGTACGCGTCCTCGGGCGTCGCGAAGAACTGCGGCAGCTCACGGCCGAGCTCGCAGTCCAGCAGCGCGACGTACGCGGTCACCGGGGCGGCGGCGAGCGTCTCGAAGACGGAATCGGCGAGCGCCGGCGGGACCTCGCCCTTGCGGATGCCGTGCCACTTGACCTCGCGGTCGAGAGGCCAGCGCTGCGCGGTCAGCGTCGCGTGCCAGCGGTCGCGGAGCAGATGCCAGTCGCGATCCCGCACGGCGACGCCGCCGAGGGCGAAGAGGCCTTCGCCGGGCGTGCCGCTCTCGTCGAGGAAGAGCAGGTGCACGCGGCAAGTCTGGCGCACGGCGCCGTCGCTCGTTCGAGGGATGGGCCGAGGTCGCCGACAGGCCGCCGGCCCTCACCGCCGCACGATGCCTGACGAAGCGGGCCGGCAGCTGACCGGCCGGGGCGCGGGTTGCGGGAGCCCGGCGCCCGCCCTAGTCGACGGGCTCTGCCGGGAGGCGCGGATCTGCGCACCGGCGACTCGAGTCGATCCCGAGCCGTCGGCGGTGGACCGCCGTCCACTGCGACCGCGGCGAGCTCCGGGCGCGTGAAGGCCGGCGAGCGGCCGGGCGCTCGCGACGACCCCTGTCTAAATCTCTCGAAGAGCTGTTCCGCGACCGCTGGCACGAGGTCGGCGACAGGCTGCCGGCCCGGGCCGCCGGCTGACGCGGACTGCGCCGGCCGGGCGCCCGCCCTCAGTCGACGGGCTCGGCGGGCAGGCCGGACCAGCGCACCGGCGACTCGAGCTCGATCCCGAGCTGGTCGAGCAGGCGGAGCACGGTCTGGTCGACGACCTCCTCGACGCGCTCCGGGAGCGAGTAGAAGGCGGGGATCGGCGGGGCGATCGTGACTCCCAGCTCGGCCAGGGTGAGCATGTTGCGCAGGTGGATCGCGTGCAGCGGCGTCTCGCGGACGGCGAGGACGAGCGGGCGCCGCTCCTTGAGCATGACGTCCGCGGCGCGGCAGACGAGGTTGTGGGCGAAGCCGTTCGCGATCGCGGCGAGCGTCTTCGCCGAGCAGGGGGCGATCACCATGCCGTCGGTGCGGAACGAGCCGCTCGAGATCGCGGCGGCCTGGTCGGCCTCGGCGTAGGCGTGGTCGGCCAGCGCCTTCACGTCGGCCCAGGCGCGGCCGGTCTCGTGCTCGATCGTGACGCGGGCCCAGCGGGTGGCGATCAGGTGCGTCTCGACGTCGGCCGCGCGCAGCTGCTCGAGCAGGCGGACGCCGTAGATCGCGCCCGAGGCGCCCGTGATCCCGACGACGATCCGGCGACGCTTCATCGCCTCAGGGTACGCACACGGCGGGCGGTGGCGCCGCTCATCCGCGCGGGTCGAGCGGCGAGCTGTCGAGACCCCAGTTGCGGAGCACGTAGGTCGCGCCGTGCACCCTGCCCGCGCCGGTCGCCAGCGTCAGCTTGCGCGAGCGCACGTCCTCGCGGTACTCGGCGCGGGAGGCGTCGGCGACCGCATTCGCGACGATCGTCCGCAGCTCGCGCTCCTTGTGGATCGGCTGGGCGGCCAGCTCGCCCCGGATCCGGTCGCGCGTCTTCGCGGCGACGCCGCCGTTCTGGACGTGGACGTCGAAGCAGAGCGCGAGCCCGAGCTCGGTGCGGAGGCCGAGGTCGTGCGCGGTGCGCCGGGCCGGCTGGAAGTAGGCCGCGTCGACCCGCTCGAGCTGCAGCGCCTGCACCTCGGGCAGCTCGCCGAGGCGGCGGAAGCCGGAGCGCCACGGCTCGCGGACGCTCGTCTTGCGCGCGCCGGCGCTGATCGCGTCCGCCCAGGCGAGCTGCGTCGCGCGCGGCGCAGCCAGCACCTGCACGAGCTCGCGCGCCTTCGCGCCGAACGCGCGCTCGAGGCAGCCCGGCGCCCGCTTCTCCGCCTCGAACGCGAGCGCGGTCACGTTCCCGGACGCGAGCGTGAAGCCGATGATCCCCCAGGTGATGCCCGCACCGTCGTAGTTGCCGGCGACGAGGCCGAACCCGTGCCCCTCGAAGGCCGCGGTGACGCCGAGCGCGCGCTCGCGCACGTCGGGGAGCGGCCGCTGCAGCAGCGCCGCCCACGTCGCCGTGTCGACGATCCGGCCGGCGCCGAGGCCCGCGTTCCGCCGGAACCCGTCGACCGCCTTCGCGGTCCCGTCGCCGTAGTCGCCGTCGAGGACGTCCCTGTAGTGCCCGGCATCCGCGAGCACCGCCTGCACCTGGCGCACCAGCTCCCCGCGCGCGCCCTGCGCGAGCACGACCCGTGCCGGCGCGGCGCCCGGCTCGACCGTCTTCTTCGCGCCCGCGCCTGCCTGGAGACGCATGCCGTCCTCCTTTCCCGTGCGCCGGCCCGGACCCCGGCGACGGTCGGATCATCGCCGATGCGGGCGCATCCGGACAGGCCGGTCCGTGGCGCAGCGGGGTCGTCGCGTCCCGCCCGGCCGTCTGCCATACTTCGTGGCGGTCGTCACAGGAGGTGTCGCGTGCCAGGACGGAAGACATTCGCGGTCGCAGTCGTCGTCGGAGCGGTTGCCGCCGGCGGCGGGGCGGCGCTCGGGTCGACCCACGGCGGCTCTGCTCCCGCGCCGGCGAAGGCGCCCGCACACTCGCGCGCGCCCGCGGCGGTGGAGCGGCACCATGCCGACGGCCACTGCCCGAACGCCGGCCGCGCCGTCTCGAGCGCCGACCTCTAGCCGACCGGGAACAGGAGGAGGGCCGCTCGACGGCGGCCCTCGGGGTGCTTGGCGCGAGGTGAGGTCTGCGCCCGATCAGGCGTGACGCGGATCAGGCATAGACGGGGCCGCGGCTCGCGAGCGATGCGAGCCCGGCGTCCTCGGGCGCGTAGGCGAAGGGGTGGTTGAACGCGTCGAGCCCCTTGTCGTGCGGCGGTGAGAAGTCGAAGAACTCGCCCGTCCTCAGGTCGCCGACCAGGACGGTCAGGCGGTTCGTGAGCCGGCTCCAGAGCAGCGAGACCTCGATCCCGTCGCCGGAGCGGTACGCGAGCTCGGATGTGTGTGCGAAGGTCATCTGCTCTCCTCGAATCGTGTGAGCAGAGACTCGCACCGCGACGCCGCCCGCGCCAGTGGGGGGAGCAGGCGTTCGGTGGTGGGGGAAGCCGTACCTCGCGGGCGGCTCCTCCGTCCGTCGCGACCGGGGTGGTCAGGCCGCCGAGAGGTGCTGCCAGAGGTTGGCGAAGAGGGTCGAGGCCACCGGATTGTCCGAGCCGCCGAAGCCGAGCGTGCCGGCGGCGAAGACCTTGGCCCCGGCGGACGTCTCGTAGTAGCTCATCTGGCCGAGGATCGTGCCGTCGCCGAGGCCGGGGCTGACGGTCGCGAGCACGGTGGTGCCCGGCGGCGACTCGGGCGCGACCATGTCGAACTCGATCCCGTAGCGGGCGGTGCCGAGCGTCGCCCCGACGCCGAGCTCGAGGCCGGCGAACAGCCAGGGAGCCGCGCCCGGGTTCGTCAGGACGTACGGCGCCGTGTGGCCGCCGCGGTCGTTGCCGCGGTACTGCACGCCGACGAGCTGCGCCTCCGGGCGCCCGAGCGTCCGCCAGAGTCGCGTCCGCCACAGCCTGGCGCCGTTGCGGTTGACCC
Source organism: uncultured Actinomycetes bacterium (assembly GCA_963839285.1). Taxonomy (GTDB): domain Bacteria; phylum Actinomycetota; class Thermoleophilia; order Gaiellales; family Gaiellaceae; genus DASSSQ01. The sequence continues at coordinate 965,533 of CAWIUN010000020.1, read as the reverse complement.
GCCAGAAGAAGTTGTTGGCCGAGAGGAAGGCGAGGTTGCCGCCGAGGTCCCGGTAGCGCTGCGTCAGGTCGTAGATCCGCTCGGTCACGTACTCCTCGTGCCCGGAGAACACGATCAGGTCGTACCGCTGCGCCAGCTCGTCGCCGCTGCCGACGCGCTCGAGGTCCTCGTCGGTCAGGTAGTCGGCCTGCCTGCCGGTGTGCACGAGGAAGCGGAGGAAGCCGCGCTGCTGCGTGCGGTAGTGGGGCGGCTTGCCCGTCGCGGCGAAGGGGCGGCCGAGGCTGACGCTGTGCCGGGTGTGGTCGCGGTACCAGGAGTCCGCGCGTCCGTCCCCGTTCGCGTCGAAGACGTTGTAGGCCTGCCACGTGTAGGTCGGCAGGATCACCGCGACCCGGTTGCCGCCGGCGACCCCCGGGCGGATCACGAACGGCGCGAAGGCGACCGCGCGCCCGCCCGGCGCGGTCAGGCGGGCGAAGTAGAGCCCGCTCGGCCAGTCGCCCGTGCGGACGAGGACCGTGTTGCGGCCCGCCCGCCGGAAGCGGAGCGCCCGGGCCGGCCCCCACGGTCTGCCGACGCTCGACCAGGCGCGCTCGGCGCCGGCCCGGAGGATCTGCAGCTCGAGCCGCCGCGGGCGACCCCTCACCCTCAGCCGCGCCAGCTGCCCCGGGGCGTAGGAGGTCGCCGCGAACGTCGCCGTCAGGCTCGGGCGAAGCGCGCTCGAGGGCGCCGCCGTGGCGCTCGCCGGCTCCAGGGCGCCGGCGGCGAGCGCGAGCGCGGCCGCGCCCAGCAGCGTCGTCGAGGTCCGCACGGGCTAGCCGGTCTGCGCCGACGGCACCGGCGCGTCGGCGAGCGTGGGGAGGAGGGTCGGCAGCGGCCCGGGCGCCGCGGGCAGCGGCGTCGCCGGGACCCAGGCCGGGCCGGTTGCCGGCGGGGGCGGCGCCTGCGAGGCCCCGGCCGGGAACGGACGGCTGTAGCGGGTCACCGCCGTTCCCGGCCGCCCGGCGCCGAAGACCCGCAGCGCGTACTGGTAGCTCCCCGCGGGCAGGGGCGGCACCGGCAGCCGCACGGTCTCCGCTCCGACGGCGTCCCCGGACGCGGTGCCGACGGAGGCGCCCGTCTGCGCGTCGAGGAGCTCGGCGCGGTAGGCGCACGGCAGCGTGCAGGCGATCTCGAGCGCGAACTGGCCCGCCGAGCCGGCGGCCGGCTCGCGGAAGACGACGTCGTCGAGCGCCGGCCGCGCGTTCCCGGGGCACGTCGCGAGCGTGCCCGCCTGCGCGGCGCCCGCCGCGGCGCGGACGGCGGCCAGGCTCGACTTCGGCGTCCCGTCGCTGTAGTAGACGCCCGACTGCCAGGCCCGCGCGTCGCGCTCGTCGGCGACGTGGAAGATCAGGATCCCGGCCACGGTGGGCTGGCAGGCGGCCAGCGCGAAGGCCTGCCGGTAGTAGGCGGCCTGCCGGGCCTCGGTGATCGCGTCCGCGGCCGCCGGCGCGCCGAGGTGGGTGTAGAGCGGCCGCTTCGCCGGCGGGATCGCCGACTGGTAGCCGAACTCGTCGTAGACGATCGGGAGGCCGGCGCCGCGCTGGGCCGTCCCCTTGAAGGCCTGCGCCAGCAGCCGGACGAGCTTCGGGTAGTCGGCGATCGAGATCGTCGTCGTGCGCGGGTGCTCGAAGTCGGGCGGCAGCCGCGAGGGGATCAGGTACGGGTGCAGCGCGAACATGTCCATCAGCGGTCGGGTGCGCCCGCTGCGGCGGTAGGCCGCCCCGAGGTCGCGGATGAACGTGGTCGGCGAGTGCGTCTGGCGCGGCGAGGCCATCCTGTCCTGGCCGCGCGGCGAGAGCGCGCCGCCGATCACGTTGACGTCGGGCGAGACCGACTTCAAGGCGTCGTAGGTGCGCGCGAGCAGCCGCTCGTACGCGCCCGCGGCGAGGTCGACGCCGCCGCGGCCGAACTGCGGCATCCAGAAGAGGTTGAGGTTCGGCTCGTTGCCGACGACGAAGTCCCGGACCGACGGGCGCCGCGCGCGCGATCGACGCCGCGTACTCCGCGAACTCGCCGCGTGCGCGCGAGCCGAGCGGCGTCGTCCGCCGGTCGCGCGGGTAGACCGACACGATCAGCCGGATGCCGTCGAGCTGCGCGGCGGCCGCGGCGTTCCGGAGCACCTGCAGGTCGTCGCCCGCGACGGCCTGCTGGCCGGGAGACCAGATCATCGTCATCCGCACCGCGGCGAGCCCCGCCAGCGCCGCCAGGTCGAGCGCCGTCTTCGTCCGGATCGGGTCGAGGCTGCGCGCGCCGTCGTCCGCCGCGCCCACGAAGAGGCCGTCCCCCGCGAGCGCGGGCTGCGCGGCCGCCGGCAGGAGCGCGGCGACGAGCGCGAGCGGACGCAGGAGGCGCAGCAGCGACGCGCGGCGGAGGCGGTGTGGAGGCGAGGGCATCGGGCTCACGGTCTCGGGCGGCCGGCGCGGCCGCCGGCGCCCGCCGCGGGCCGCATCCTAGTCCCGGCGGCGGTCGGAGCGAGCCGGGAAGGCGTCAGCGTCCGGCCGGCAGCTCGGTCTCCCAGCCCTCGTATGCGATCGACACCTCGATCCCGTCGCCCGCGGCCAGCGAGCGGGCCCGGGCGTGGAGGCGCGTCGAGCTCGTCGTCCGAGCGCATCGGGTCGTGGTGGAAGAGGCCGAGCCGTGCGACTGCCGGCGGCACGGGCGAAGGCCACCGCCTGGTCGACGCTCGAGTGTCCCCAGCCGGTGCGCCGGTCGTACTCGTCCTCGGTGTACTGCGCGTCGTGGAACAGGAGGTCGGCGCCGGCGGCGAGCCCCCAGCCCGAGATCCACTCCGGGTCGTCGTCGAGCTCCGCCGTCAGGTAGGGCTCGTGGTCGGGCAGGTACGTGAAGGCGGCGCCGTCCGCCTCGACGCGGTAGCCGAGGGTCGCGCCGCGGTGCTCGACGGGCCGCGCCTCGACCACCGCCGGCCCCACCCGCCACGGGTCACGGGGCGCGTCGAGGAACTCGACCCGGGACGGCGCCTCGGCCAGGCCGACCGGGAAGAGGGGAGGCGAGAGGTAGCTCGAGACGCGGGTGCGCAGCGCGGTCGTCGCCGACGGCGGGCCCCAGACGTGCAGCTCCCAGCCGGGCGCCCAGAGCGGCTCGAAGAAGCCGAGCCCCTCGACGTGGTCGAGGTGGAGGTGCGTCAGGCAGAGGTGGAGGACGCCGGGCGGCCTGCCGGCGAGCCGCCGGCCGAGCTCGCGGATCCCCGAGCCCGCGTCGAGGATCAGCGTCGCGCCGGCGAGCTCGACCTCGACGCACGAGGTGTTCCCGCCGTAGGCGACCGTCGTCGGCCCGGGGGCCGCGAGCGACCCGCGGGCTCCCCAGACGCGGACGATCATGCCGGCGCCGGAGCCTCCCAGAAGATCGCCACGATGCCGACGAGCTCGTCGGGGTGCGAGAGCAGCGGGAACGCCGTCACCGCGATCTCCCGGCGCTCGCCGTCGAGCCCGACGATCGCGAAGCTCGCGTGGGCGGGGCGCTGCTCGAGCAGGGCGATCCCCGCCGGCATCCGCTCGAGCGGCAGCGGCTCCGCGTCCAGCGTCTCCATCGCGAAGAGCTGCGCCCACTCCGACGCGTGCAGCTCGCCGACCTCGAGGTAGGGGCGGCCGAGGACGGCGGCCGCCGCCTCGTTGAAGTAGACGAGCTTGCCGTCGGCGTCGGCGATGAACGTCGGCGTCGCGAGCTTGGCCGCGAAGGACCGGGCGACGATCAGGACGAGGTCTCGCTGGCGGCGTTCCACCGGGCGATCGTACGCCGAGCGGCTACGTGGAGTCGATGATGCGGGCGGCCACCTCGGTCGCGGCGGCCGCGGCCGAGACGGCCCGCCGCACCTCGTCGTCGTCGCTGCGCGCCGCCAGGTTCACCTCGACGAGATGGGTCGCCGCCTGCGAGGCGGCCGCGGCGAGCAGGGCGGCCGCCTCGGCGTCCGCGCGCAGCTCCGGGTCGCCGGAGCGGGCCAGCTCCTCCGCGAGCAGGGCGACGTCGGCGCAGGCCTCCGCGATCGCGGCGGGCACCTCGGCCGCGACCGCGAGGGCCCGGCCGAGCGCGAAGTCGCGCTGCTCCTGCGAGCTCCCGGGCGGCTCCCGGATCGCCGCGAGCGCGTCGCGGTACGCCCGCTCGTCCTCGACCGCGAGCCGTGCCAGCCGCGTGGAGAGCGCCTCGGCCTGCGCCGCCGGGGCGCCGTCCTTCGTGAAGCGGGCGCACTTGAGGACGAGCGCTGCGGCGAGCGCCCCGACGAGGGCGGCCGCCGAGCCCGACGCCGGCGCCCGCTCCGGGCCGCCGAAGGCCGCCAGCAGGGCGTCGACCGGCGCGACCGTCTCCGGGTGCGGCTCGCCGGCGCGCGTCACGCGGGCGGCAGGGCGCGCAGCCGCCGGCGCGCCTCTGTGAGCAACCGCGGAGCCGGGGACAGCCCCGACTCCGCGAGCCCGGATTCGAGGTCCGCGATCAGCCGAGCTCGCAACGCGCTGTCCTCCTCCGCCCTCTCGAGGAGGACGTCCAGCTCGCGACGGGCACGTGGCAGGCCGGCAGCAGCCTCCACCCACGCCTGCGGCGCGGGTGGCAAGGCCCCGATGGCCCGTCCGAGCTGTTGGCTGTCGTTCGCGTCCATTCGAATCACCTATGCCTCAGGACGGAGATCGGCCCCTCGATCTTCCAACGCGGCGTGCAGTTTCTCGAGGCAGCGCGAGATCCGGCTCGCGATCGTCCCCGGCGGCAGCTCGAGCGCCTCGCCGATCGTGCGGTAGCTCTCGTCCCGGGCGAAGAACCGGTCGAGGATCTCGGCGCACGCCGGCGAGAGCTCCGCGAGCGCCTCGCGCACGCTCAGCGCCTCGTCGAGCACGGGGATCAGATCGTCGACGCCCGGCGGCTCGACGTTCTCGGCGGGCGTCTCGCGGCCCGATTCGCGCAGCCGGTCGATGCACGTCCGCCGGGTCAGCTGCGCGATCCACGGCCGGATCGCGCCGTCGTCGCGCAGGCGCGGCAGCTGCTCGTAGACCTTGGCGAAGACGTCCTGGAACGCGTCCTCGGCGTCGGCGCCGACGAGGCGGAAGCCCTGGGTGCAGATCGCGTGGACGTAGCGCGAGAAGCGCTCCACGAGCGCCCGCCAGGCCTCGTCGTCGCCGTCCCTGCAGCGGGCGACGAGGGCGGCGTCCGTGGTCTCGGCCAGGTGGGTCATCACGCGGGGACGGTGCCTCCCTCCGCCTCGCCGAGACGCTCGACCGCCGCCGCCTCGGCCGCGGCGCGCACCGGCTCGTACCCGGTGACGGCGCCGAGGAAGCGGGCCCGGTCGAGCGCGAAGAGGCGCAGGGGGGTGACCGCGCGCACCGTCGCCGTCCTCGGCACGTCGCGGAGCAGGGCGATCTCGCCGAAGGAGCCGCCCTCGAGCGGGCCGGCGACGCCGTCGACGAGCACCTCGGCCTCGCCGTCGTCGACGAGGTAGAAGCGGTCGCCGGTCTCGCCCTCGCGGACGACCTCGGCGCCCGCGGCGACCGAGACCGGCACGAGCGCGTGCGCGAGCGTCTCGAGCGGGCCGGGCGGCAGGGCGGAGAAGATCGGGTTCTCGCGCAGCAGCTCGAGCCGCCGTTCCGGCACGAGCGCCTCGCGGTCGAGCCGCTGCAGCTGCAGCCAGACGGCGGCCGCGAGCGCCGGCAGCAGCAGGCCGAACGCGACGAGCGCCGTCCGGATCCCGACCAGCGCGATCAGGAGCGGCGCCAGCATCGCGCCGAGGCCCATCGTCGCGACGAGCGCGCTCTGCAGGACGCCGAAGACCCGCGCGAGCACCTCGTCGGGTGCGTTTCGCTGCAGCAGCGTCAGCGCGTTCACGTCGGTCAGCGTGTTTCCGAGGCCGAGCACCCCGAGCGCGACGAGCGCGACCGCCGGCGTCGGCCAGGCGCCGATCGAGGACGAGCGGCAGCCCGAACAGCGCGACGCCGAGCCCGAAGTCGGCCGCGAGCTTCCGGCGAGCCGAGAGCGCGAGCACGACGGCCGCGCCGACGATGCCGCCGACGCCGGCGGCCGAGTTGAGGAAGCCGACGCCGGCGTTGCCGAGGTCGAGCAGGTCGAGCGCCGCGACGACGACGAGCACGCTCACCGCCCCCGCCACGACCGTCTGCGCGGAGTAGAGGAGGACGATCAGGCGCACCTTCGGCTCGCCGCCGATCGTGCGGAAGCCGGCGGAGGCGGTCGTCCACGCGCCCGCATGCGCCCCCCGGGACGGCGACGGCGGCGCGTCGGGGCCGATCCGCACGATCAGCAGCGCCGACCAGACGTACGTGGCGGCCGTGACGGCGAAGGTAGCGCCGGGGGAGAGCAGCGCCAGCAGGATGCCGCCGAGGGCCGGGCCGGCGAAGATGCCGACGCTCTCGATCGTGCTCGCGACGACGTTGGCGGCAGTCAGCTCCTCCGGCGTCCGCGCGAGCTTCGGCAGCAGCGCAGCCTGTGCCGGCCGGAACGACGTGCCGACCGTCCGCGAGATGCCGGCGATCGCGAAGACCACCCCGTACGGCCAGCCCGCGAGCGCCGCGACGGCCGCCGCCGCCATCAGCAGCGCCCGGAGGACGTCGCTCGCGAGCAGCACGCGCCGGCGCGAGTAGCGGTCGGCGAGGATCGCGACGAACGGGGCGAAGAGCGCCGCCGGCGCCATCCGGATCAGCATGATCACGCCGACCGCGGTCGCCCCGCCCTCGCGGAACGCGTAGACCGCGAGCGCGACGGTGTAGGCGTTCTGCCCCGTCAGCGAGCCGATCGCCGCGAGCTGCAGGCGACGCAAGTCGGGGTTCCGGAAGACGCCGCCGAAGGCCTCTCCCGACTCCCCCAGCCGGCGTGTCAGAGTGCCCATCGAGCACGAGCATGGCAGCCGCCCTTTGCATTTGGAAGAGTCGGTGGGAAGATTTCTGTCCGCGGCACCGTCCTGTGTGTCGAGAGAGGCGCACCGAGCGCCACGCGATCAAGGAGGACACCGAGATGTCGGACAAGGATCAGGAGCTCACCCGCAGGCGCAGGACGAGGACGACGGCGCCGACGTCGAGGCGCATAGCTGGGCAGGCTCCGACATGGATCGCGGCTCGCACGCCGGCGGCGACACCGATCGCGGCTCGCACGCGGGCGGCGACACCGAGCGCAGCTCGCACGCCGGCAGCGACAGCTAGTCGCGCCGGACGGAGGCTCGGACGAGGCGGCTTCGGCCGCCTCGTCGCCTTTCAGGGGCCGAGCACGCGCTCGAGCTCGCCGAGGAGGCGCAGCCCGGCCTCGCGCCGTTCGCCCTCGAGCGCCCCGAGCGCTGCGGCCACCCGGGCCAGGACCGCGAGCTCGCCGCCGCCCTCGAGGGCCGCCCGCGCCCGCCGCGCCGCCTGCAGCAGGTCGAGCGCGCCCGCCGCCTGGGACGCGAAGAGGCCGAGCAGCTCCATCTCCTGCAGCGAGAACATCGACCGCTGCGGTCGGTCCAGCACCTGCAGGACCCCGAGCGCCCGCTCCTCGGTCAGGAGCGGCACCGCCATCAGGCCGCTCGGGACGTAGCCCGTCTTCTCCGCGACGGCGCGCGCGAAGCGCGGGTCGTTCTGGACGTCGTCGAGCACGATCGGCTGCCGGGTCACGAGCACCCAGCCGGCGATCCCGGTCGAGGAGGGGAAGCGGGTGCCGACGAGCGACTCCTCGCCCTGGCCGGCGACGGCCTCGAAGACGAGCTCGTCGCTCGCCTCGTCGAGAAGCATGATCGAGGAGGCCTTCGCGCCGAAGATCGCGCGCGCGACCTCGACGATCGACTGGAGCAGCCGGCGATGCTGCTCCTCGGCGGCGAGCACGCCGGCGGCGACCGCCGCCTGCAGGTCCTGCGTCATGCGCTTCCTCCGGCGTTCGAAGCTGTCAGGTAGAGGACGTTCTTGAGCTGAAAGGGCGTCAGGTCGGGGTGCTTCGACCGGATCAGCGCGCAGATCCCGCTGATGTGCGGCGTCGCGAAGCTGTTGCCGCTCGAGCGCAGCGTCGAGCCGCCGAGCCAGGCGACCGGAACGTTCGCGCCGCGGGCGAAGAACTCGACCGGCGGCTCCGGGTTGGCGTAGAAGACGAACGGATCGGGGGCGTCGTGGCTGCCGACCGAGATGACCGACGAGAACCGCCACGGATAGCTCTCGACCGGGAGGTTGTGCGCGGACGCGACCAGCGTCGTCCGCCCGAAGTACGCGCGGTCGGCGAGCTCGTGCAGGATCGACGAGAACTGCCGCTTCGTCGTCGAGAGGCTCATGTTGATCACGTCGAAGCCCTCGCCGACCGCCCAGCGCAGGCCTTCCAGAAGCGCGGGGCCCGAGCCCGTGAACCCGGCGCCGAGGACGCGCACGCTCCAGAGCTCGCACTCGGGCGCGAACGCGCGCACGATGCCGGCGCACGCGGTTCCGTGCCCGCACTCGTCGCCGACCGTGTCGTCGACGACGGTGCTCTCGTCGCCGCTGACGGCGACGGCGACCGCGCCGTCGACCCGCCCGACCTGCGGATGGCCGGCCTCGATGCCGCTGTCGAGGATGCAGACGCGGACGCCGGCGCCCGTCGCGCCGCCCCAGGCCCAGTCGCGGGTGACGGCCGCCGGCCACACCGGCGAGATCGAGATCCCGTCGACCGCGTCGGCGGGCAGGCTCCAGGCCGGCAGCGACTCCGTGATCTCCTCGCGCTCCGGCTCCGGCTCCGACACCGCGCAAGCGTACGTCGCGGCGGACGCGGTTCCAAGGACGGCAGCCGGCACGCGCCGAGTCAGGGTCGAGTAGCCGCCCGCGGCTTCGGCTTCCGGCTCGTGACCGCAGAGTCCGGCGGCGCCGCCCGGGGCCCGGCTGCGGGGCGAAGCGAGGGAAGGGACTGGCGCGCTTCGGCCGAAAGGGCCTTCATGCCCCCGACGCGCGCAGCAGCCGCCGCTGCTGCGGGAGCGCTCGTGGCCCTCGCCGCACCGTCGCTCGCTCCCGCAGCCGTGCCCCCGGGCCCGCACGATCCCTGCTCTCGCGCCGGGCGCGACACCTGCGGCACGCTCGGCGTCGGCTTCTACCGGAGCTACCGCTACGGGGCCCGCTGGTTCGGCGACTTCCGCGGGGCCGTCCCGGGCGCGGCGCACACCTTCTGCCTCGACTTCCGCTTCTGGTACGCCTCGCCCTCCTACCGCTACCGCGCCGTGCCGTCCGCAGGGCTGCGGAACAGGGACGGCGCGGCCGTGCCGCCCGAGCGCCGGCGCCGGCTCGCGTACGCCGTCTGGCGCTACGGCCGCAGCACGAGCCCGGTCCGGCAGGCGGCGGTGATGCTCTACGTCCACTCGCTGATGGGCGACGGACGCCCCGGCGAGGTCGATCCCGCCGTGCTCGGGTCGCGGGGCGCGGCGCTCTTCCGGACGGTCGCCGCGCGGTCTGCCCTCGACCACGGGCCCTACCGGATCGAGGTGCGGCTGCCCCGCACGCTCACCGTCGGCCGGCCGGCGACGGCGACGATCCGCCTGCTCTCGGCGCGCGGCCACGCCCTCCCCTCCGTGCGCCTCTCGCTCTCGGCGAGCGGAGCGAGCGGCGTGCCGCTCGCAGACGCGCACGAGCGCCGCCGGCCTCGCGCGTGTCCGGCTGACCCCGACCGCGGCGGCCGGGCTGCGTCTCCGCGTCCGCAGCGGTCCGGTCGCCTCGACCGAGCCGCGGGTGCTCGCGCCGACGGTCGAGCCTGCGCGGGCGAACGGGCAGCGTCTGGCCGCGCCTGCGTCGCAGCGGGTCACCCTCGAGATCGCGCGGACGGACGTGCGCGTCGCTCCCAGCCTCGGCGGCGCGATCGGCAGCCCGCAGCCGACGCCGGGCTCGGACGTCGCCAACGTGGTCACGGTCGCCGGGCTCGGCGGCGCGAGCGTCCCCGTCCGGGTCGAGGTCTGGGGGCCGTTCGCGAAGCAGGGAGGAGATCTCGTGCTCCGGCACCCCGTACTGGCAGGGCTCGTTCGTCGCCGCCGGCGACGGTACGACGACGACAGCACCCGTGCGGCTCGGGCGGGCCGGCTACTACGTCTACCGCGAGTCGATCGCCGCGCGTCCGGGAACCGTGGCCGCCGCGACCCCGTGCGGGGGCGCGACCGAGACCGTGCTCGCGGTCGCGCGCCCGGCGATCGCCACGCGGGTCTCCGCCGAGGTCGTCCGTCCCGGGTCGCTGCTCGCAGATGTCCTTCACGTCAGCGGTCTCGGGAGCACCCCCGCGCGGGTCGAGGTCGAGCTGTACGGCCCGTTCGGATCGAGGGCCGCCGTCGCCTGCACGCCCGGCCGTCTCCGCTGGAGGCGCGTGATCGCGGTGCACGGCGACGGCACCGTGCGGACCCCGCAGGTCCGCCTTCGCCGGGCCGGCTTCTACGGCTTTCGCGAGCGGATCGCGGCCACGCAGCTGAACGCCGGGACGACGACGCCGTGCGCCGTCGCAGCCGAGACGTCGCTCGTCGCGCCCGCGATCGTCACGGGACGCGGCGACGTCGCCGCGCACGTCCCGGCCGCCGCGGCCGCGGCCCGCCGGCCGACCCGCATCTCGGTCGCCTCGCTCGGGATCGACGCGCCGGTCGCCGCCTCGGGGATCGACGTCGTCCACGGCGTCCTCGGGATCCCGACCGACGTCCACCGGACGGGCTGGTGGCGGGACGGAGCCCTTCCCGGCGATCCGGCCGGGGCGGTCCTGCTCGCCGGGCACGTCGACAGCGCCGGCGCCGGGGCCGGCGCGTTCTTCGCGCTGCACCGCATCCGGCCCGGGGACGAGGTACGGCTCTCGACGGCGTCCGCCGGGAGCGTCGTCTACCGCGTCACCGCCGTCCGCAGCTACCGCAAGAGCGACCTGCCGACCTCCGTCTACTCGAGCAAGGGCGGCCCGCGCCTCGTGATCGTGACCTGCGGCGGGCCCTTCGACGAGGCGACCGGCCACTACCGAGACGACGTCGTCGTCACCGCCCTTCCGGAGCGATGAGGGCCGGGGGCGGCACCGCGTCGACCCTCCCGCTCGTCGCCGCCGTGGTGCTCGCCGGGGCGCTGTCGCCGGCGCCGCCCGCCTCGGCGGCCGGCAGCCCCAGCGTCGCGGCGCTCCAGGTCGCGCTCGCACGCGACGGCGTCTACACCGGGACGGTCGACGGCGTCGTCGGCCGGGCGACGACCGACGCCGTGCGGCGGTTCCAGGCGCGGCATCGGCTCGTGCCGGACGGGATCGCCGGCCCGAGGACGCTCCGGGCGCTCGGCGCGTCCGCTCGGGACCGGCTCGGCCGGCGCGTCCTGCACCGTCGCGACCACGGCTGGGACGTGGCGGAGCTCCAGTTCGCGCTCGCCTGGGCCGGCTTTCCCTCCGGCGCGTTCGACGGGAGCTTCGGCGAAGGCCTCGAGAACGCGGTCCGACGGTTCCAGCGGTTCGCGGGCCTCGTCCCGGACGGACGCGTCGGGCCGGGCACGCTCGCCGCGCTCCGGCGCCCGCCCGTGGAGGCCCCGCGACGGCTCGCCTGGCCGGTGGCCGGCGAGCTCGGCGATGCCTTCGGCCCGCGGGGCAACCGCTTCCACGCCGGGATCGACGTGAAGGCGCCGTTCGGCGCCCCCGTCCGGGCCGCGGCGGCCGGCCGCGTCGTCTGGGCCGCCGACCGCGGCGACTGGGGGCTGCTCGTGACGGTCGCGCACGGCGACGGTGTCCGCACCCTCTACGCGCACCTCGAGCGGATCGCCGTCCGGCTCGGCGACACGCTCGCGCAGGGATCCGTGGTCGGCCGGGTCGGCGCCACGGGGGACGCGACCGGCCCGCACCTCCATTTCGAGGTGCGCGTGCGCGGCGCCGCGGTCGATCCCGTCACGGCGCTCGTGCCCTAGGGACGGCGGGTTGGCACCCGTCCCGGAACCGGATAGCGTTCGCCGGACACGAGCGAGCTGCGGCAGAGCGGAGGTCGAGGATGAACGCGGACGAGCCTGCAGCCGTCCGGAGCGCGACGCGCGACGGCGAGGAAGCCCCGCGCTTCGTCCTCGTCACCGAGTGCCTGCAGAACGACCTCTTCCTGAACACGCAGTGCACCCTGCGGCTGCCGGACACCGTCGTCCCGCAGATGCTGCTCGGCCACGCCGACTTCGACCTCCGCGCCGGCGGGAACAAGCCGGACAAGGCACGGGCGCAGGCGATCGCGAACGGCCCGCTCGGCATCCTCCTCCGGGCGCTCGTGCAGCCGAGGCTCGCAGACGCGAGCCTGCCGGTCCTGCACCTCGTCAACCTGCGCGACTGGCACGTCCCGGGGTCGGAGTACGACCGTGAACGCCGCTCGTTCGGCCCCCACTGCGAGCAGGGCACGTGGGGCGCGGAGTACCTCGAGGGGGTCGCGCAGTACCTCGACCCGACCGGCACCGCCGCGACGGACGACTACGCGGAGGTCGGCGCGCTCCGCGTCTACCACCTGCGCAGCGACTCCGCGTTCGACTTCAGGCCGCGGTCGGAGCTGCGCGGGGGTCAGCGGAAGCTGCGCGCGTCGGAGCTCGAGGACGTGCTCGACGTCGTGGTGCAGGGAAGCGACGAGGACCTCGAGCAGATGCGGCGGCAGCTCCGCGAGGGCGGCTTCGGCGCCATCCACCGGCTCGCGCGCTCGGTCGACTCCGAGGAGGAGCCGCGGATCGAGCGCGGCGTCTACGTCGCGGTGATCGGCGTCTACACCGACATCAAGGTGCAGACGCTGCTCGTCGGCCTGCGCACGCAGTACGAGCTCCCGAACCTGGCGATCTCCGACACCTTCACGGCCTCCCAGTCGCTCGAGCGCCACCTCGCCGCCCTCGACTACTCGACCCGGGTGCTCGGCGTCGACGTCGTCCACGGCGTCAACCACCTGGCCGGCTATCTCGGGACGCTGCCGCCGCTCGTCGACGAGGAGCACGTGGTCGCGCGCCTCAGCTTCGCCCGCTACCGCGGCTACATCCAGGACAAGCAGAACGTGCTCTCGTTCCAGGACGAGAAGCTGAACCAGTACCTCGCCCTGACGGAGCGGCGCTCCCTCGAGGTCTACGAGCGGATCAAGCAGGCGAACACGTTCCTGATCGTCTTCGGCGGGCTCTTCCTGTCGGTGACCCTGCTGTTCTCGATGCTGAACGCGTTCCGGCCCGACACGTTCAGCTGGAAGGTGACCGCGGTGACGGGAGGGATCGGCCTGATCCAGCTCGTCTCCGCCTTCTTCTCGAAGCCGATCCGCGACCTGCAGCAGAACCTGACCAACCTGGCCGTGTTCAAGATGATCCTCGAGAGCCACTCGCTCAAGACGGCGCTCGCCCGCTACCACCTGACGACCCCGCTGACGCTCCGCCAGTTCCAGAGCGAGGACGAGGTCGCCGCCGCGAAGGCCCAGATCGACGTCCTGCAGCAGCAGGTGCGGGCGATCCAGGAGTTCGACACCGCCGACTTCTCCGGTCTCGCCACGCTGGCGGTCGCCGTCGGGGACGGTGCGGTCCCGCCGAGCGCGGACGAGCAGGCGGCGCCGGCCGCGGACACGGGCGCGGCGCCGGCTCTGGGCTGAGCGCCGGCGCGGGCGAGGCCGGCGCGGGGCCGGGCCGCGGAAACCCCGCGCGGCCGTCAGTGGCCTCACCGATGCCCGGTCGCGGCGGGGCGCCGACGATGGGCGCGTGAAGGAGATGCTGATCGTCGGCCGCGGCGGCGAAGGCGTCGTGCTCGCCTCGCAGATCCTCGCCGACACCTTCGCCCGCGCGGGCTTCTGGGCGCAGAGCTTCCCCGAGTTCAAGGCCGAGCGCCGCGGCGCGCCGATCTCGGCGTTCCTGCGCTGGGACGAGGCGCCGATCCACCGCCGCTACCGCGTCCGCGACTGCGACGTGCTCGTCGTCCTCTCGCCGTCGCCGCCCTCGCAGCAGGCGCTCGACGCCGTCCGCCCCGGCGGGCTCGTCCTGCTCAACCGGGAGACGCGCTTCCCGCACGCCGGGCCCTTCGAGCTCGCGCGCGTGCCGGCCTCGCGGATCGCCCGCGACCGCGGCGTCCTCTCCTCGGAGGGCCGGCCGATGGGCAACGTCGCCGTGCTGGGCGCCTGCGTCAGGCTGCTGCTCCCGGACGGGCTCCCCTTCCTCGAGCAGGCGGTGACGGCGCGCCTCGGCGGCCGCGCGGGCGCCAACGTGCTCGCCGCGCGCGAGGGCCACGCCCGCTGCAGGCGCCAGCGCCCGCTCGCGGCCGACGCGCCGCTCGCGGTCGCGCTCGACCCTGCTCCGGCCCGGCGGCCGACGCCGCTCTTCCCGGTCAGCACGACCGACTCGCGCGCCAACCACACGGGCTCCTGGTCGCTCGACCGGCCGGTGCTCGCGGAGGCCTGCACGGCCTGCGCCGTCTGCGCGCCCTTCTGCCCGGAAGGCGCGATCTCGCGCAGCGACGGGACGATCACGATCGACTACCTCTACTGCAAGGGCTGCGGCATCTGCGAGGTCGTCTGCCCGGTGCGCGACGCGATCGCGATGGAGGCGGTATGACGACGACGCTGCCCGAGGGCCGGCTGGTGCTGACCGCGAACGAGGCGGCGGCCTACGCGGTCGTGCTCGCGCGCGTGCAGGCGATCGCCTGCTACCCGATCACGCCGCAGACGCTGATCGTCGAGCGGCTGGCCGAGCTCGTCGCCGGCCGGGACGACGTCGAGTACGCGCAGCTCGAGAGCGAGCACGCGATGTTCGGCTACGCGATCGCCGCCTCCCGCGCCGGCGTGCGGACGTTCACGGCGACCTCGTCGCAGGGGCTCCTCTACGCGCACGAGCAGCTGCACCGGGCCTCGCGCGAGCGGGTGCCGCTCGTCGTCGTCGACGTCAACCGCGCCGTCTTCGCGCCCTGGAGCATCGAGCCCGACCTGACCGACAGCATGAGCCAGCGCGACACCGGCTGGATCCAGCTCTACTGCTCGTCGGCGCAGGAGGTGCTCGACAGCGTCCTCTGCGCCTACCGGATCGCCGAGACCGCGCGGCTGCCCGTGCTCGTCTGCGCCGAGGGCTTCCTGCTCTCGCACACCGCCGAGGTGCTCGAGCTCCCGGAGCAGGCCGCGGTCGACGCCTTCCTGCCCGCGACCGAGCCGCCCGCGGGCTGGCTGCTCGACCCGGACGACCCGCGCACGTTCTCGGCGCTGCCCGAGCCGCGCGACTACGCCGCCTTCCAGCGCCACGTCGCCGACGCGCTCGACGACGCGCGGGCCACGATCGGCGAGGTCGCCGCCGAGTTCGGCTCGCACTTCCGCCGCGAGAAGGTCGCCGCCCTCGAGCTCTCCGGCAACCCGGGCGCGGAGAAGGCGCTCGTCACGATCGGGACGATCGGCGACACCGCCCTGGAGCTGCTCGAGTCCGACGACGACCTGCTGCTCGTCCGCGTCCACGCCTACCGGCCGCTCCCCGCGGCCGAGCTCACCGCCGCGCTCGCGGGAGCCGCGCACGTCACCGTGGTCGACCGCGCGGCCGCGTTCGGCTCGTTCGGGCCGCTCGGCGCGGACGTGCTCTCGCTCGAGCTCCGGCACGTGCAGACGGCGACGAACGTCGTCTGCGGGCTCGGGGGCGCCGAGGTGACGCCGGCGACCCTGCGCTGGGCGCTCGGCCAGCGCTCCGGCAGGTCGCTCGGCCCCGTCTACGTCCCGGAAGGAGTCTGACGATGGCCGCCTGGCTCGACGAGATCGTCTCGGAGGAGCGGCTGCTGCTCCCGGGTCACAGCGCCTGCGCCGGCTGCGCGCCCGCGATCAACGTCCGGCACGTGCTCGACGGGCTCGCCGCGGCGCGGCCCGGGTCGAGGATCGTGCTCGTCGTCCCGGCCTCGTGCTGGACGATCATCGCCGGCGTCTGGCCGGTGAACGCGTTCGGCGTCAGCGTCCACCTGACCCCGTTCGCCTCTGCCGCCGCGGAGGCGTCGGGGATCAAGGCGGCGCTGCGGCTGCGCGGCCGCGGCGACACGCAGGTCGTCGTCTGGGGCGGCGACGGCGCCACCTCCGACATCGGCTTCTCCGGCGTCTCGGCGGCCGCGGAGCGGAACGAGGACGTCCTCTACGTCCTCAACGACAACGAGGCCTACATGAACACCGGCGTCCAGAAGTCCGGCGCCACCCCCGAGGGCGCCTGGACGACGACGACGCCGGCCTCGGCGCCGAGGGCGGGGCAGAAGAAGGACATCGCCCGGATCATGGCCGCGCACGGGATCCCCTACGTGGCGACGCTCGCGCTCGGGTCGGTGCCGCTCCTGAAGGACTTCCGCGCCAAGGTCGCCCGGGCCGCCGAGGTGCCCGGCTTCCGCTTCCTGCAGGTCCTCGGCCCCTGCCCGCCGGGCTGGCGCTATCCGACGTCGCAGTCGACCGAGCTGGCCCGGCTCGCGGTCGAGTCGCGCTACTTCCCGCTCTTCGCCTGCGACGAGGGCGCCTGGAAGCTGACGGTCCGGCCGAAGAAGCCGCTCCCCGTGCGCGACTTCCTCGCCGCGCAGGGCCGCTTCGCGCACCTCTCCGACGCGGCGATCGAGCGGATCCAGGCGCACGTGGACGAG
This sequence comes from uncultured Actinomycetes bacterium, assembly GCA_963839285.1. GTDB lineage: Bacteria > Actinomycetota > Thermoleophilia > Gaiellales > Gaiellaceae > DASSSQ01. Next base: position 949,024 of record CAWIUN010000020.1, on the reverse strand, counting down.
CGCTGGGAGCTGCTCGAGGGGCTCGAGGCCGCCGCCGCCGCCGCGCGGCCGCGCGCTAGAGGAGCCGCGGCAGCACGCGGCGGGCGAGCAGCTCGACGCCCTCGCGCTCGTCGAGGCCGTGCGGGGTGCCGAACTCGACCCTCGTCGCACCGGCCTCGAAGAGCCCTTCCGCCCGGGCGGCGACCTGCTCCGGCGTGCCGGAGAAGGCGAAGAGGTCGAGCAGGTCGTCGGGGACGAGCGCGGCCGCACCCCGGCGGTCGCCGGCGGCGAGCCGCGCGTCGAGCGCCGCCGCCAGCTCCGGGTCGAGCTCGAGCGTCGCGTCGAAGCCGGCGACGACGGCGAGGTACATCGCCACCTCCGCGCGCGCGTGGGCCCGTGCGCGGGCGCCGTCGCGGTCGACGACCGTGACCGCGCCCGCGACGAGACCCACCTCCGCGGGATCGCGCCCGGCGGCGGCCGCCGCCTCGTCGAGCCGCTCCCGCGCGAGCCGCACCATCGCGGGGTTCGCGCAGCCGCCGAGCTTCAGCTCCGCCGCCCGCGCGCCCGCGAAGCGCGTCAGCCCGGGCGACCAGCTGCCGACGAGGAGGGGCACCGCCGTCCGCTCGGGCTCGTAGGCGAGGCCGGCCCCGGGCGCGAGCCGGAAGACCTCGCCCTCGAAGCCCGCGCGGTCGCCGGCGAGCAGGCGCGAGACGACCTCCCACGCCTCCCGGATCGTCGTCAGCGGCCGACGCTGCTCGATCCCGAGGTCGCCGAGCCAGGCGCCCGCGGCGAGGCCGAGGTAGGCGCGGCCGCCGGAGGCGCGGTCGAGCGCTGCCGCCTGGCCCGCGAGCTCGACCGGGTGCACCGTGTACGGGTTCAGGCAGGACGGCCCGACCCGCACCCGCGAGGTCGCCGCCGCGACCTCGAGCAGGGCGGGCAGCGCGGGCTGGAACCAGAGGTCGTTGAAGGTGGTGACGACGTCGAAGCCCGCCTCCTCGGCGACCCGCGCCAGCGCGGCGTACGTGCCGGGGCGCTTGTCGGTCTGCAGGCCGAGGCCGAGCTCGCGGCGGGGATCGCCGCGCGTCACGTCAGGTCGTGCGTCGCGAGCGAGCGCCGGCCGATCCGCTCGATCCGCATCACGACCCGCTCCTCGGGATCGGGGCAGCAGACGAGCGAGTCCTGCTCGAGCCAGTCGCCCGCCGGCAGCTGCCGCTGCTTGGCCGGCAGGAGCGGCAGCACGGCCTGCAGCGCGTAGAGGCAGAAGTGCCTCCCCTCGGGGATCCGCAGCCGGCTCGACTCGGTCAGCTCGAAGTAGTCGCCGACCGCGAGACCGCAGACGGAGCGGCCCTCGATCCGCTCGACGGTCACCCGCAGGTCGAAGAGGTCGGTCGTGTCCGCGGCCATCCGCGGCGAACGCTAGCGGCCGAACGCGTCGAAGAGGAGCTCGACGTCGCCGAGCGACTCGAAGCCGCAGCGCTCGAGGATCGGGCGCGACATCGCGCCGGCCTGGACGGCGAGACCCGGGGCGCCGACCGCGACGGCGTCCTCGTAGCGGGCCCGGACGAGCGCGCGGTAGGCGCCGCGGCCGCGCCGGGCGACGGCGGTCGAGGCGCCGCTCAGCGCCGTCCCCTCCCGCCGGAAGGACGCGAAGGCGGACGCCGCGGGCTCGCCGTCGACGAAGGCGAGGTAGGCGACGGCCTCGCCGGAGAGGTGGCGCGCCTCGTAGTGCTCGGGCAGCGCCGCCGTCCACGTCTCGCGCAGCTCCGGCGCGGCGCCGAACGACTCCCAGTCGATCGCCATCGCGAGCCGGTACTCGTCGAGGTCCTGCACCTGCCGTGCGACCACGCCCGCGGGCGCCGCGCCGGGCTCGTCGCGCAGCACCATCGCCGCGTAGCGCGGCTCGGCAGAGGGGTCCGCGAACGGGACCGCGCCGTGCTCGCGCAGCCGTTCGGCGAGCCCGGCCGGCTCGGCGCCGGGCGAGACCCACCAGGTGACGAAGTCGCGGCCGTGCTCGGCCATCCGGGCCCTGACCTCGGCGACCAGGTCGTCGACGCCGTCCTCGTCGACCCGGAGCAGCCCGGCGCTCGTGAACGGGACGGAGCCGCTCTCGGGCGCCTGCAGGACGTAGGCGTCGGTCACCACCCGGTTCGCCTTCGGCGGCGGCGGGATCACGAACCACATCTCCTCGGCGAGCAGGCGGAGGCCCGGCTCGACGCCGAGCCACGCCTGCTGCTGTCCAGAGTCGACGCCACGCCCGCAGCGCAAGTCAAGCCGCTCCGCGCGGGCCAGCGCTTCCCCCGGACGGGGGAGGCACGCCGTCGGGCCGTGGGCCTACCCTGCTGGCGGGTGATGGTCAGGCGTCTCTCCCTCATGCTGCTCGCGGCCGCCGTCGCCGCCGGCTCGTCGCTCGCCGCGACCGCGGGCGCGTCCGAGATCGTGACGCGGAACGCGACCGGCATCTCGCTGAAGGTGGACGAGAAGGGCTACGCCCTCGTCACGTTCACGCAGGGCGGGAAGCAGAAGCGCGTCCTCTACTGGGGCGCCGTCGACGCGATCGCCCCGGCCCGGGGCCGCGCGCAGACCGCCTTCAAGAAGGACTTCTCCGGCGGCTGGGGCACGTTCAGGACCAAGTACTGGCTGACGATGAAGAACGTCTGCACGCGCTACGACGGGCCGAAGCTGCCGTGGCTCGTGACCGCCTGCAAGGCACCGGACGGCTCCTACTGGGCGCTCCAGACCTGGCAGCGGATGCTGCCGAACCTCGGCCTCGCCCCCTGGAAGCCCGAGCAGTCGGTCTGGGAGCTGCACATCTCGCACTGGACGGGCGAGCCGGCCACGCTCGAGGCGTACACCGACTGGAGCTACCACGGCCGCTTCCACCACCTGTTCGGCAAGTACACCTACGGCGGCCAGGCGATCTTCGGCTTCAGGTCGACGAGCTCCGGCTCCCCGCTCGATTCCTTCGGCCGGAACGTCTACCTCGACACGCTCGACTCGGCCTACGGCAGCGGCTGGAAGCGCGAGAACTCGTTCCTGGCGCACCGGCCGAGCGGCTCCTTCTGCTACGGGTTCTACCCGCACAAGCCGTACCCGGGCTACCCGGCCGGCGACCGGCCGCAGGGGCACGGGAGCGCCTACCGGCTGACCGCGATCGGCCCCGGCGTCACGCCCGACGTCTCCTGGACGGGCAGCGACCCGGGCGACTGGAACGCGGCCGACGCGGCGAAGGCGCAGCTCGAGAGCGACATGAACGCGCTCCAGCTGTCGATCGCCGGCGCCGACACGCTCTGCCGGCACGAGTAGCTAGGTGAGGCCGGCGGCGCGGAGCTCGGCGTCCGCGAGCGCCCAGCCGCGCAGCATCAGCCGCCGCTTGTCCTCCTCCGGCCAGGCGCGGGCGCTGCGGTAGCCGGGGTCGAGGCTGATGCCGGCGCTCGAGCCCCGCACCGTCACCCGCGGGATCAGGCGCTCGTGCCGGAAGGGGAAGCGCGCCGCCGCGAAGCGCTCGTCGATCTCGGTCGCCAGCCGCTCGTCGTGGCCGCGGGCGAGGTCGAGGACGTCCTCCCGCAGCGAGGCCAGCTCGCGCAGCTCGTCGTCGCGGTCGCCCGCGCGGCTCTCCTCGAGCTGCGTGTTCCGCATGATCGCGACGCGCGCCAGCCGCACGATCATGTCGGCGAGGTGGGCGGGCTCGCCGCGCTCCGCCCGCGACTCCGCCTCGCGCAGCTCCGCGACGAACGCCTTCACCGGCGGGATCCGCCCGAACCGCTCCAGCCGGCGGCGCAGCGTCGCCAGCGCCTCCGCCGTGAACTCCGGGTAGCGCGGCAGGTAGCGGAACGAGACGATCAGGCCGACCTCGGGGTGGTCGTACGCGTAGCCGAGCGGGTAGTTGCGCACCCAGCTGCCGTCCGTCGCGATCCGGTCGCCGACGCGCAGCGGCAGCACGAGCGCGCTGATCGCGGCCGAGGCGAAGACGGCCTGCGCCATCTCCTCGGGCGCCGTCGTGCGGGACGAGTAGGCGAGCTCGAAGCCGCTCTCGCCGTCGGCGTCGTCGCTGAGGTCGGTCGCGAGCACGACGAGCTCGATCGCAGCGCCCGCGAGCGCGCGGCCGATCTCGACCGGGTCCCCGAGCCGCTCGGTGACCGTCCTCGGCAGGCGGTAGTCGTGCAGGCCGAGCAGCGGCAGCCGCCAGAGCCGGTTCGGCCGGAAGGTCTCGTCCGAGCGGAGCTCGAGCAGGAAGGCCTCGAGGTCGTCGAGCCGGTCGAGCGCCGCCATCGACCCGGAGAGCGCGCCGGCCGAGGTACCGAAGATCCAGCCGACCCGGGGCCAGAGCGGGCTCTCGCGCACCCGGCGCAGGAAGCCGAGCTCCATCAGCACGCCGTTCATGCCGCCGCCCGAGAGGACGAGGGCGACGTCTCGTTCGGGCCTCCATGCTCCTATCGTGGCGCAACGGGGGATACTCGTCGCGTGGTGAGGGGCGAGCGCACCGTCGTCCGGCCCGCGACCGACGCCGACGCGGCGATGCTCGCCGGCTGGCACGCCGACCCCGAGGTGTCGCGCTTCTGGGACGACGAGACGTTCACCGAGGCGGAGGTGCTCGAGCGGCTCCGCCGCGAGCGCGTCCGGGCCTGGATCGTCGAGGCGGACGGCGAGCCGGTCGGCTACCTGCAGTCGTGGTGGGAGGCAGGGCGAGCCGCGCCGCGGCGGCCTCGACATGTTCCTCGTCCCGGCGGCGCGCGGCCGCGGTCTCGGCCCCGACGCCGCCCGCGCGCTCGCCGAGCACCTCCTCCGCGAGGACGGCTGGGCCGAGGTGACCGTCGACCCCTACCGCTGGAACGAGGCCGCGATCCGCGCCTGGCGCCGCGCCGGCTTCCGCGACCGCTCCCGCCACGAGCCGGACGCGGACCACCGCGAGGCGTGGCTGCTGATGCGGTTCGAGCCGCTAGAGTGAGCCGATGAGCACCCGGCCGACGACGACGACGCGCCGCCGCGCGCGACCGACGGTCGCCGGGTCGCGCGCGGCGTAAGCGGAGCTAGTCGGCTTCCGGATCGTCCTCGCCCGGGCTCTCGTTCTCCTCGGGGTCGGGGACCGGCGACTCGTCCAACTCCTCGTTCCGATCGTCTTCCCGGGGGTGCATATCCTTGTCTTCGTCCATGCAGGTCGTCCTACCCGACTCCAGCCGGCTCGAACTCGCCGACGGCGCCACCGGCCTCGACGCCGCGCGCGCGATCGGCCCGAGGCTGGCCGAGCAGGCCGTGCTCGTCCGCAGCGACGGCCGCGTCCAGGACCTGCGGGCCCCGCTCGCCGACGGACAGCAGATCCAGATCCTGACCGTCCGCGACAAGGACGACCCGGACGCGCTCGCCGTCCTGCGCCACTCGTCGGCGCACCTGCTCGCCGAGGCCGTCCGGCGGCTCTACCCGGGCGTCAAGATCGCGATCGGCCCGCCGATCGAGAACGGGTTCTACTACGACTTCGACTTCCCGGAGCCGATCTCGGAGGCCGACCTCGAGCGGATCGAGGCGGAGGTGCGGCGCGAGCTCGAGGAGGGTCGCGCCTGGGAGCGGAGCGAGCTCTCCCGCGACGAGGCCGTCGCCCGCTTCGAGTCCGAGGACGAGCCGTACAAGGTCGAGCTCGTCGGCACCGCCGAGGGCGACATCTCCCTCTACACGCAGGGCGACTTCACCGACCTCTGCCGCGGCCCGCACCTGCAGGACTCCGGTCCGATCAAGGCGTTCAAGCTGACCGGCCTCGCGGGCGCGTACTGGCGCGGCGACTCGACGAGGCCGCAGCTGACCCGGATCTACGGCACCGCCTTCTACTCGCAGGCCGACCTCGACGCCTACCTCGAGCAGCTGGAGGAGGCCCGCAAGCGCGACCACCGCAAGCTCGGCCGCGAGCTCGACCTCTTCCACCTGTCGGAGGCCTCGCCCGGCTCGCCCTTCTGGCACCCGAAGGGGATGGTCGTCTGGAACGAGCTCGAGGACCTCCGCCGCCGCGAGAACCGCGCCCGCGGCTACGTCGAGGTGAAGACGCCGCTGCTCTACGACGTCGAGACCTACGTCACCTCGGGCCACTACGACAACTACCGCGAGAACATGTTCTTCGTCTCCTCGCGCGACGAGAACCGGCAGTTCGCGCTGAAGCCGATGAACTGCCCCGGCCACATGCTCCTCTTCGGCCACCAGCTGCGCAGCTACCGGGAGCTGCCGCTGCGCTTCGCCGAGTCCTCGACCCTGCACCGCGACGAGCTGGCCGGGACGCTGCACGGGCTCCTGCGCGTCAAGCACATCACCCAGGACGACGCGCACATCTTCTGCGCGCCCGACCAGATCGAGGACGAGATCTTCGGCTGCCTCGACTTCGCCGCCTTCCTCTACGAGCTGTTCGGCGTCGAGGCGCGCTTCGAGCTCTCGACCCGGCCCGCGCACAAGCTCGGCAGCGACGAGGAGTGGGACTTCACCGAGGGCGCGCTCGCGTCGGCGCTCGAGCGGCGCGGGCTCCCGTACGAGCTGAACGAGGGCGACGGCGCCTTCTACGGCCCGAAGATCGACCTGCACATGACCGACGCGCTCGGCCGCTCCTGGCAGATGGGGACGATCCAGCTCGACGCGCAGATGCCGAAGCAGTTCGGCCTCGCCTACGTCGGCGCCGACAACGCCGAGCACACCCCGTACGTGATCCACCGCGCCCTGCTCGGCTCGCTCGAGCGCTTCATCGGCATCCTGATCGAGCACTACGCCGGCGCCTTCCCGTTCTGGCTCGCGCCGGTGCAGGTGCGCCTGCTGCCCGTCTCCGACCAGTTCGCCGAGAAGGCGCGCGGGATCGGGGCCTCGCTGCCGTACCGGGTCGACGTCGACGACTCCGGCGAGACGCTCGGCAAGCGGATCCGCAACGCCGAGGTGGAGAAGGTCCCGTACGTGCTCGTCGTCGGCGAGCGCGAGTCGGAGGCCTCGCTCGCGGTGCGCGAGCACGGCGGCGGCCGCTTCGAGGCCTCGCTCGAGGAGCTGCTCGAGCGGCTTGCTACACTGTGAGCCTGTCAAGCAGGGGCGGACCCGTTCCTCACCTCCCGGCCGTAGGGCGCGGAGGTTCAACCGAGTCGATGCGACGAGGACAACGGGCCGCTGCTTGCAGCGGTTTTTTTCGTATCCAGAGGAGGCGCTAAGAGCTTGGTGACATCCAATTGAGGCCGCGTCGGTTCGTCGAACCGGTCAGGCCGCAGCCGCAGACCCGCATCAACGACGCGATCCGCGCGCCCAAGGTGCGGTTGATCGGGGAGGACGGGGAGCAGCTGGGGATCAAGACGTCGGACGAAGCGCGGGAGTACGCCTACGGCAAGAACCTCGACCTGGTCGAGGTCGCCGGTCAGGCCGATCCGCCCGTCTGCCGCGTCATGGACTACGGGAAGTACCGCTACGAGCAGGAGCAGAAGGCAAAGCTCGCCCGGAAGCACCAGGTCCAGATCCAGATCAAGGAGATCAAGCTCAGGCCGAAGATCGGCGACCACGACTACGAGACCAAGAAGGGCCACGTCGAGCGCTTCCTCAACCAGCGCGCGAAGGTCAAGGTCACGATCATGTTCCGCGGTCGCGAGCGCGACCATCCGGAGCGCGGCCGCGACCTGCTGATGCGCCTGGCCGAGGACGTCAAGGAGATCGGGCTGATCGAGACCCAGCCGCTCCTCGAGGGGCGCAACATGACGATGGTGCTCGGACCGACGAAGAACGCAGGAGCACACACCGATGCCAAAGCAGAAGACGAAGAGCGCAGCGAAGAAGCGGTTCAAGACGACGGGAGCGGGGAAGCTCCTGCGCCGTCACGCGATGCGGAGTCACAACCTGGAGCACAAGTCGCAGAAGCGGAAGCGGAGCTTCCGTCGCGCTCTTGAGGTGACCCCCGGCGACGAGAAGAAGGTCCTCCGGATGCTGGGGAGGCGATAGCGGATGCCCCGCGTCAAGCGCTCCGTCCACGCCCGCAAGAAGCGGCGCAAGGTCCTCGCGGAGGCGAAGGGCTACTGGGGGCTGAAGAAGAGCTCCTACACCTACGCGAAGGAGCAGGTCGAGCACTCGCTCGCCTACGCCTACCGCGACCGCAAGGCGAAGAAGCGCAGCTTCCGGCGGCTCTGGATCATGCGCATCAACGCCGCGGCGCGGCAGCACGACCTCTCCTACAACCAGTTCATCGCCGGCTGCAAGGCGGCGGAGATCGAGCTCGACCGCAAGGTGCTCGCGGACCTCGCCGTCAGCGATCCGGCCGCGTTCGGCCAGATCGCCGAGCAGGCCAAGACCGCGCTGTCAGCCAAGTGACGAATCGTCACTAGCTAGGACGCTGACGACGCAGGCGTCGTGCGAGGAGCGCGCAACGCGCAGCTCCTTCCGCACGGCGCCTTCGTCGTCGAGGATCGTCAGCGTTCCCGTCCCGAGGCCCGGCGTCAGGACTCGCCCGGCGCCCGACTGGACGTTGTAGGAGCCGACGGGGACGACCGTGCGTGCCAGCCGCGCGCCGCTCGCGCGGTGCACGTTCAGCGTCCCGCTCCAGCCGCTCGTCACGTATGCGCGGCTGCCTGCGAAGGAGACGTGCTGGGGCGGCCAGTCGCCCGGGACGCGGCGCAGGAGTCGTCCGAGCGGGTCGTAGACCGCCAGCTCGTTCCGGTCGCCCGAGCCGACCCAGACGTGGCGGGCGTCCGGTGCGAAGGCGACGTCGTGGGCGAGGAACGGCGGCCGGAAGCGCCCTGACAGCTGCGGCCGGGCGAGGCGCGAGACGTCGACGACCGCCACCTCGCGCGCCTTGGTGCCGAGCGCGACCCAGAGGAAGGCGGCTGCCGGCGTCGAGCGAGAGGTGACGCGCCCCGGCGCCCACCTGCGCACGCCCGACGACGCGACCGCGGACGACGTCGAGGCAGACGACCTCGCCGCGGCCCGCGTCGCTGACGAAGGCGTGGCGGCCGTCCGGGTGAGCGGCCGTGTAGCGCGGGACGCCGAAGCCGTGGAGGACGTGGCCGACGCGGAGCCCGTCGACGATCGAGACCACGCCGATGTCGGCGTGCGCGACGACCGCGCGCGCGGCGCCGACGGCCTCGATGCTGCGCGGGAAGGCGGCGGTCTCGATCCGGCGCACGACCGTGCCGGCCGCCAGGTCGACGGCGACGAGGTGCGCCTCCAGGTCGGCCGTGACGAGCGCGAGCGGCGCGGCGCCGCCCCCGGTCTTCGCCAGGGCCTGCGGCGCGAGCGCCAGGGCGGCCGCGCCGGCGAGGAACTGCCTGCGGTCCACGGAACTCCGTACGCTAGCGCGCGTGATCACCTCGCGCGACAACCCGAAGCTCCGGCTCGTCCGGCGGCTGCACGGCCGGGCGCAGCGGCAGCGGCTCGGCCTCTTCGTCTGCGAGGGCGAGGACGTGGTCGACGCCGGGCTCGCGGCCGGGCTCGAGCCGGTCGAGCTGCTGCGGAGCGGCGAGGACGTCGCCCCCGAGCTGCTCGCGGAGGTCTCGACGCTCGGGCACCCGCCGCGCGTGCTGGCGGTGTTCCGCAGCGCCGACCTGCCGAGGTCGTGCTCCGGCGACCACAGGGTGGTGCTCGGCCTCTGGCGGGTCGCCGACCCGGGGAACCTCGGCACGTTGATCCGGAGCGCGGATGCCTTCGGCGCCTGCGTCGCGGTCTCGCGCGGCTGCGCCGACCCGACCGCGCCGAAGGCGCTCCGGGCGGCCGCCGGCGCCGGCTTTCGCGTCCCGCTCGTGCCGCTCGACGGAGCGCCGGGCCGGCGGGTCGCGCTGGCGGCTCACGGCGGCAGGCCGCTCGCCGAGCTCGCGTTCGGCGAGGAGCCGACCCTGTTCCTGCTCGGCGCCGAGCGGGAGGGGCTGCCGGACGAGCTGCTCCGATCCTGTGACGAGATCGCGACGATTCCCACCCCGGGGCCGGCCGAGTCGCTCAACGTCGCGGCCGCGGGCGCGATCGCCCTCTACGCCTGGTCTGTTGCGGCCACTGGCGGCGGCGCGGGCTAGCGCCTAGCGTCGGACGCATGCGCCGCGCCGCGGAGATCGCCGTCGCGGCCGCGCTCGTGCTCGCGGTCGTGCTCCTCTGGCCGCGCGGCGGCGAGCGGCCGCCGTACTACGCCGACGCGGCGCGGACGCCCGGCGTGCTCAACCCCGACGTCACCCAGGAGACGATCGGGCAGACGATCTGCGTCAGCGGCTGGACGCGGACGATCCGCCCCTCGTCGAGCTACACCGGCGACCTGAAGCGGCGCCAGATGCGCGAGTACGGCGTCGCCGGCTCGCCCTCCGACTACCAGGAGGACCACCTGATCAGCCTCGAGCTCGGCGGCGCGCCGGACGACCCGCGCAACCTCTGGCCGCAGCCGCGCCCCTGGGCAGACCACGTCGACCGGACGGAGAACGACCTGCGCGAGCAGGTCTGCGCCGGCTCGCTGACCCTCGCGGAGGCGCAGGCGCGCGAGTCGGCGCTCAAGCACGGGACCGGCTGAGCCGGCAGTTCACGCCTTGTGACGAAACGTCACGATGTCTCCCTGCGCCGCGCCACCCAGACGGTGTCCTCGCCGCCGCGGTAGGGGCGGCGGTCGAACCAGCCGTAGAGCGCGACCAGCTCGAAGCCCGCCTCGCGGAGGAGACGGCGCCAGTCCGTCCGGCGGCAGCCAGGCGAGCTGCATCGTCGAGCCGCCCGACTCGTCGCGCACGGACAGGGTCAGCGTCCGGCCCGGCTCGTCCCAGTCCGCGCGCTCCCAGATCCCGGGCTCGCGCTCGATCCAGCGGCCGTGCGTCTCGAGGATGTCGTCGCGGCCGGGCGCGAAGACGTCGAAGACGAGCCGGCCGCCGGGGAGGAGCAGCTCGTGCGCCGCCGCGAGCGCGCGCAGGCGCTCCTCGTCGTCGAGCAGGTGGAGCAGCGAGCGGAAGGGGACGGTGACGAGCCGGACGCGCTCGGGAACCGGCGGCTCGCGCAGGTCGCCGACGCGCAGGTCGATCAGGCCCGCGACCCCGGCGAGCTCGGCGCGGCGGCGGCAGACCTCGAGCATCCCCGGCGAGGAGTCGACGCCGATCACCTCGATCCCCTCGGCGGCGACGGGGATCGCGATCCGGCCGGTGCCGACGCCGAGCTCGACCACCGGCCCGCCGGCGGCGACGGCCTCCTCGACGTAGAAGCCGACGTCCTCGACGACGCTCCGCGACCAGGGGTCGTAGAGCTCGGCGATGTCGTCGTACGGAGACCCCACGGAAGCCGATGGTACTCTCGCCGGATGGACTGGGAGGCCTACGAAAGCGAGGCGGGAAGCGCGATCGCGGCCGCTTCGGGGCCCGAGGGCCTCGACGAGGCGCGCGTCCGCTTCCTCGGCCGCAAGAGCGACCTCGTCCAGGCGCTGCGCGGCGTCCGCGACCGCGAGACGGGGATGCTGCTGAACGGCATCCGCCAGCGGCTCGAGGCGGCGGTCGCCGATCGCGAGGCGGCGATCGAGCGCGACCGAGCTCGAGCGGCTCTACGCGCAGAGCGACGTCGACGTCACGCTCCCCGGCGAGCGACTTCCCGCGCGGCCGGCTGCACCTCCTGACCCAGATCCGGCGCGAGATCGAGGACATCTTCCTCGGGCTCGGCTACGAGGTCTACGAGGGGCCGGAGGTGACCGACGTCTGGCACAACTTCGACGCGCTGACGTTCGACGCCGGCCACCCGTCGCGCTCGCCGACCGACACCTTCTACCTCTCGCGACGACGTGCTCCTGCGCACGCACACCTCGCCGGACCAGATCCGGATGATGGAGTCGCGGCAGCCGCCGATCTACATGATCTCGCCCGGCCGCTGCTATCGCCGCGACACGCCCGACGCGACGCACTCGCCGACCTTCCTCCAGGTCGAGTGCCTCGCCGTCGACCGCGGCCTGACGCTCGCCGACCTGCAGGGGACGACGCTCACCTTCTTCCGGCGCCTCTTCGGCCCCGAGCGCGAGGTGCGGATGCGGACGAGCTACTTCCCGTTCACCGAGCCGTCGGTCGAGTTCGACGTCACCTGCTTCCTCTGCGGCGGCAGCGGCTGCCCGGTCTGCAAGCACTCCGGCTGGATCGAGATGGGCGGCGCCGGCTGGGTCGACCCGGACGTGTTCCGGAACGTCGGCTACGACCCCGACGTCTGGAGCGGCTTCGCCTTCGGGCTCGGGATCGAGCGGATCGCCATGCTGCGGCACGGCATCCCCGACCTGCGCGCCTTCTGGGACAACGACCTGCGAGTCCTGTCGCAATTCTGAGATGAAGGTCCCCGTCTCCTGGCTGCGCGAGTACGTCGCCGTTCGACCTGCCGCTCGAGGAGCTGGCGCGACCGGCTCGTCTTCACGAGCTGCGAGGTCGACCGGATCGTGCGCCGCGGCGTGCCCGACGTCGACGGCAACCTCGGCCGCTTCCGCGTCGCGCGGGTGCTCGAGGCGGTCAAGCACCCGAACGCCGACCGGCTGCAGCTCTGCCGGGTCGACGTGGGGGAGGGCGAGCCGCTGCAGATCGTCTGCGGCGCGTGGAACTTCGGCGCGGGCGCGACGGTCGCGGTCGCGCTCCCCGGCGCGGTGCTGCCGAACGGCCTCGAGCTCGAGCGGCGCAAGGTGCGAGGCGAGCTCTCGAACGGGATGATCCTCGCCGAGGACGAGGTCGAGCTCGGCACCGACCACACCGGGATCATGCTCCTCGACCCCGAGCACGAGCCGGGCACGCCGCTCGCCGACGTGCTCCCGCTCGCCGACGAATCGTGCTCGAGATCGAGACGGGCTACAACCGGCCCGACCTGACCTCGATCTACGGGATCGCGCGCGAGGTCGCCGCGCTCACCGGCTCGGAGCTGGCGCCGCCGCCCGGCCGGGAGCCGCGAGCGGGCGGGCGACGAGCCGGTGGACGTGCGGATCGAGGACCTCGAGCGCTGCCCGCGCTACGTCGGCCGGCTCTTCCGCGACGTGGCGGTCGGGCGACGTCACCCGCCGTGGATGAAGGCGCGCCTCTATGGCGCCGGGATGCGACCGATCTCCAACGTCGTCGACGTCACGAACTACGTGATGCTCGCGCCTCGGCAGCCCGCTGCACGCCTTCGACTTCGACGACGCTCCGCGGCGGCCGGATCGTCGTCCGCCGCGCGCGCGACGGGCGAGGAGATCCGCACGCTCGACGGCACCGTCCGCGAGCTGACGAGCGAGGAGCTCGTGATCGCCGACGCGGAGCGGCCGGTCGCCGTCGCCGGGATCATGGGCGGCGAGGAGACCGAGGTCTCGGCGGAGACGACGAACGTCCTGCTCGAGGCGGCGAACTTCGAGCAGCTCGGCGTGCTCCGCAGCGGCGAGCGGCTGCACATGCGCTCCGAGGCGCAGACCCGCTGGGAGAAGGGCGTCTCGCCCGTGCTCGCCGGGCAGGCGGCCCTCTACGCGACGCAGCTCCTGGTCGAGCTCGCGGGCGCGCGCTGGGTCGGCTCGACCGACGTGCAAGGCGGAGCTGCCCGAGCCGGCCGGTCGTCCGGCTCCGGCCCGAGCGGCCCGAGCAGGTGGTCGGGATCGAGTTCCCCGAGGGCGAGCAGCGGGAGCGGCTCGAGCGGCTCGGCTTCGAGGTGAGCGAGGACTGGCAGGTGCGCGTGCCGCACTGGCGCGCCCGCGACGTCCGCCGCGAGATCGACCTCGTCGAGGAGGTCGCGCGCTTCCGGCTCGAGGACGTTCCCGCGACGCTGCCCGCGCGGCGCGAGATGTTCGGCCGCCTGACGCGCGAGCAGCGGCTGCGGCGGCTCGTCGGCGACGTGCTCGTCGGCCAGGGGCTCTTCGAGGCCTACACCTATTCGCTCCAACCGGAGGATCCGCACCCGGACGCGCTCGTGCCTGCCGGTGCCGCTCGTCGGAGCTGCAGCGGGTGCTGCGGACGACGCTCCTGCACGGGCTCGTCGGCGCGGCGCGCCTGAACGTGAACGCGGGCGAGGCGAGCCCGGCGCTCTACGAGATCGCGCACGTCTACCTGCCGAGCGGGGAGCCGCTGCCGGAGGAGCGCTGGCGCGTCGGCGGGATCCTCCGCGGCGGCTACTTCCGGGCGAAGGGGGCGGTCGAGACGCTGTTCGAGGCCTTGAAGGTGGAGCCGTCCTTCCGGGCCGCGGCGCATCCGTTCATGCCGACGCCGGCCTGCGCGGAGGTGCCCGGCGGCTGGGTCGCGCAGCTCGACCCGAGGCTGCTCGACGGCGAGTGGGGAGCGTTCGAGCTCGACCTCGACACGCTCTTCGAGCAGGTGCCGGAGCGGATCCTCTACCAGGACGTCGTCACCTTCCCGGCCGTGAAGGAGGATCTCGCCTTCGCCGTCGCCGAGTCGGTGGCGGCGGGCGAGCTCGCCGCCGCCGCGCGCGAGGCCGCGGGCGAGGAGCTGCGCGAGCTCCGCGTCTTCGACGTCTACCGCGGCCCGCAGGTGGGCGAGGGCCGCAAGTCCGTCGCCTTCGCCGTCACCTACCAGTCGGCCGAGCGGACGCTCTCCGACGAGGACGCGACGCGGCTGCGGTCGGCGGTCGTCGACGCGCTGCGCGAGCGGTTCGGCGCCGAGCTGCGCGCCTAGCGTCCCGTCGCCCGCACCCGAAACGGGCCGATCTCCGTTACCCCGTCTGCAAACGCAGGCGAAGGAGGTCTCGCATGTACATCGGTGGAGGAATACTGGCCGTCATCCTGGTCATCGTGCTGCTGATCTGGCTCCTCTAGCACCCGGCGGAACGGCGTCGGTCGGCGCAGCGGCATCCGTGCCGCACGAAGCTGCGTCGACCGGCGCCTCGCCGCGGACCCGGCTCCTCGAGCGAGCTCGAAGGGTTCCTACTTGTGGACGAGCTCGTAGCGGCCGACCGCCGCCTTCGTGCGGCCCTCGCGCCCGCGGCGGAAGACGAGCCGCGCGGTGGCGCCGAGCCCGCCCGCGACCACGAAGCCCGCACCGAGCGCGCCCGCCGCCAGGAACGGCAGCTTCGGCCGCAGCCTGCCGCCCACGTCCGCGGCCTCCTGCAGCTCGCCGCGCAGCGCCTCGACGGCGTGGGCGAGCTGCTCGCGCTCGACCTGGATCTGCTCCTTGACCTCTCTCGCGGAGCTCCCGTTACTCGGCACGCAGCACCTCCGTCGTCTTCCGCGCCTCCTCGATCGCCTGCTCGGGCACCGGCGGCGAGGCCTTCCGGAGCACCGCCAGCCCGATCGCGGCGAGCACGCCGGCGACGAGCCCGAGCGCCCCGACCATCACGAGCATCGCCGCCCAGACGGGCAGGATCAGCGTCCAGGCCGCGCCCGCGGCGGCGAGCAGGAACATGAGCAGGAACCAGCCGAAGACGGCCGCGCCGACGAGCAGGCCGGCGCCGAGGCCGAGGGTCGTCAGCTTCCGCTTCAGCTCGAGCGTGGCGAGCTGCACCTCGAGCCGCGCGAGCGAGCTCGCGTGCTCGGCGACGTGCTTGGCCGCGGCGCCGACGCCGCCGTTGCCGAACAGGCTCAGCGGTCCGGGTGTGCATGCGTCCTCCAGTCGAGCACCCGTGCGACGACGACGCCGAGCGCGAAGGCCGCGGCGAGCACGAGCACGGGCATCAGAGCCGACGCGTCGCGCGGGCGGCCCCCGTTCTGCGAGTGCGCGTGGCGCACGGGCATGGTCGGCCGGTCGGTCGGCGGCGCAACGCGTTCCATGCCCCGACTCTAGCCCAGCGCGCGGTGTCGGAAACCTGGCGGCCGTCCGTGGAGCCTCTAGGGTTGCCGTCATGGAGAAGGCCGCACGGCAGCGCCTCGTCGCCAGCCTGATCGCGCGCAGCCTGATCGGCACCCAGCAGGAGCTGCTCGAGGCGCTCGGGCGGGCCGGCGTCGACGTCACCCAGGCCACCGTCTCGCGCGACATCGCGGAGCTCGGGCTCGAGAAGACGGTCGACCCGGTCGGCCGGCCGCGCTACGTGCTGCCGCAGGAGCGCCGCCGCCGCGACGACCCCGAGCGGACGCTGCTGACGCTCTTCGAGCAGTTCGGCCGGAGCGTGACCTCGGCCCAGAACATCGTCGTCGTCCACTCCGAGATCGGCTCCGCGCCGGCGATCGCGCGCGCGATCGACCGGCTCGGCCACCCGGACGTGATCGCGACGCTCGCGGGCGACGACACCTGCCTCGTGATCGCACCGGACGCGGGCCGTGCGGAGGCGCTCGCGGAGGAGCTCAGGCGGCGAATGGAGTAGGCCGCCGGTCGCGCCAGGGCCGCGCAGCCTCGAGCTGGGCCGAGACGCGCAGCAGCGTCGCCTCGTCCGCGGGTCGGCCGATCAGCTGCACGCCGACCGGCAGCCCGTCGTCCGTCCAGTGGAGCGGCACCGAGACGGCGGGCTGGCCGGTGACGTTGACGAGCGGCGTGAAGGGGCTGAAGAGGCCGCCGCGGGCGAAGCGCGCCAGCGGGTCGTCCTCGTCGTCGGCCCAGTCGACCGGCACCGGCGGCAGCGCCAGCGTCGGCGTCAGCACGAGGTCGTAGCGCGCGAAGAAGCCGACGACCCGGCGCGCGAGCAGCTGCAGCTGCAGCACCGCGCGGACGTAGTCGCTGCTCGAGGTCTCGTCCGGCGAGCTCGGCGAAGGCGCGGGCGAGCGGCCCCATCCGGGAGACGGCCTCGTCGCCGTAGAGCGCCGGGATCGTCTGCCAGAGGCGCATGAAGTGGAGGAGGAGGTCGTCGTCGCGCCACGGCGGCGTCTCCGCCTCGACCCGGTGCCCGAGCGACTCGAGCAGCGCCGCCGCCTCCTCGGTCGCCCGCACGCAGGCCGGGTCGACCGGCGTCTGCAGCGGCGCCTCGGTCGTCACCGCCACGCGCAGCGCGCCCGGGTCGGCGCCGACCTCCTCGGCGAAGGGCCGCGCCGGCGGCGGGCAGAGGTGCGGGTCGCCGAGCTCGTTGCCGGCGAGCACGTCGAGCATCGCCGCCGCGTCCGCGACCGTGCGCGTGATCGGGCCGCTCGACGAGAGCCCGTAGACGTCGCCGAAGGGGGCGGGGGAGACGCGGCCGCGCGAGGGCTTCAGGCCGAAGAGCCCGCAGCAGGAGGACGGGATCCGGATCGAGCCGCCGCCGTCCGAGCCCTGGGCGGCCGGCGCGAGCCCCGCCGCGACCGCCGCGGCCGCGCCGCCGCTCGAGCCGCCCGGCGTCCGCGCCGTGTCCCAGGGGTTGCGGCAGATCCCGTTCAGCTCCGAGTTCGTCAGCGGGATCAGGCCGAGCTCGGGCGTGTTCGTCTTGCCGATCACGACGAAGCCGGCGCGGCGCAGCCGGGCGACGCTGGCGCGGTCGGTCGGAGGGATCCAGCCGGCGAAGGCGCGGCTCGAGAGCGTCGTCCGGACGCCGGCGACCTCGTCGAGGTCCTTGATCGGCAGCGGCACGCCGGAGAAGGGGCCGGGGTGGGGCTCGCGCGCCTCCGCCAGCGCCTGCTCGGCGCAGACGGTCACGAACGCGTTCAGCTGCGGGTCGTGCGTCTCGATCCGGCCGAGGTAGAGCTCGACCAGCTCGACGGAGGACACCTCGCCGGCCGCGACGAGCGCCGCCTGCTCGAGCGCCGAGGCGAAGGCGAGCCCGCTCGGCGGCCGCTCGCCCACCGCGCTAGCGGTTCTGGGGACCGTCGGCGTCGAGCGACTCGAGCTCGTCGCCGCTCAGGTCGAGCTCGACGCGCTCGGTCGTGATCGCGCCGACCCGCTCGGACGGCACGTAGCGCGCCGAGCCGAACCGGCCCGAGCGGACGGTCAGCCCGTCGAAGATGTCGCTCTGCTGGTCGCCCAGCACCTCGGCGACCTCGCCGAGATCCTCGCCGTCGCGGCCGACGACGCTGAGCCCCGGCTCGATCAGCAGCCAGGAGACCGGGCGCCCGCTCACGTCGTCCTCCCGCCGACGTGCCAGACCGGGCCCTGGGTGTAGACGTTGCGCGCCTCCGAGAGCACCCGCAGCAGCCGCAGCTCGCCGGTGATCCCGTCGGCGTCGCAGCGCTCGAGGCAGCGGCGCACCATCTCGGGGGCGCCGCCGTAGCCGCGCCGGCGCGCCGCCCGGAACCCGAGCGTCGGGCGCGGGCCCTCGCGGCGCGCGTTCACCGGCGTCAGGTCGAGCGAGGCGCGGGCGACGTAGTCGCTCGAGTCGAGCTCGAGCTCGAGGTGGAGGTCGCTCCAGTCGGTCGGCAGGGTCGCGCGGAGCGCGTCCCACTCCTCCGCGAGCAGCGGCCGCGCCGCGCGGGCGACCGCGGGCCCGCGTCGACCGCGACGAGCTCGAGCGTCCCGTCGATCCGCTCGCGCTCGAGCCGCTCGAGCGCCCGCCGGATCGCGTCCGGGCGCGGCCCGCTGCCGCGGCCGACGGTGTGGAAGCGCAGCTCGGTGCCGGAGCGGTGCGCGTTCAGCGGCCCGAGCAGGGCCGCCGCCCGCGACGCGTGGACGGGCTCGGCCAGCGTCAGCCGGAGCCGCGCGTCGCCCCAGCCGGGCTCGAGGCCCGACTCGATCTCCTGCCACTGCTCGACCAGCGTCATCGCGGCGGAGCATATCCGCCGGGTCACCGCGGCCCGTCGTTAGACTGGCCAGCGCGATGGCGAAGGTCGAGCGCAAGAAGGGGGCCCTGTCCGACGAGAAGCTGCGCGGGTTCCTCCGCGAGATGCTGCTGATCCGCCGGTTCGAGGAGCGCGTCGAGGAACGGTTCCGCGCGGGCGAGCTGCCGGGGTTCCTGCACGTCGCGATCGGCCAGGAGGCGACGGCGGTCGGCGTCTGCCAGGCGATGGAGGACGGCGACGTCTTCGCCTCGACCCACCGCGCCCACGGGCACACGCTCGCGCGCGGCACCCACCCGAACGCGCTGATGGCGGAGCTGTACGGGAAGATCGAGGGCGTCTGCTCGGGCTACGGCGGCTCGATGCACCTCTACGACGTCGAGCGCGGGAACCTCGGCGCGAACGCGGTCATCGGCGGCGGCCTGCCGGCGATCGTCGGCTCCGCGCTCGCCTTCAAGCTCCGGAACGAGCCGCGCGTCGCGGTCGCGTTCTTCGGCGACGGCGCGACCAACATCGGCACCTTCCACGAGTCGCTCAACCTCGCCCAGCTCTGGAACGTCCCCGCCCTCTTCGTCTGCGAGAACAACCACTGGGCCGAGTCGACGCACGGCTCGCAGCACTCGCCCGTCTGGGACGACATGTCCAAGCGGGCCAGGGCCTTCGAGATGAAGGCGATCAAGGTGAACGGCCAGGACGTCGAGGAGGTCTACCTGGAGACGCAGGCCGCGCTCGAGCACGTGCGCTCGGGCAAGGGGCCCGTCTTCCTCGACGTCGAGTGCAAGCGGATGCACGGCCACTACATCGGCGACCCGCAGGTCTACCGCTCGAAGGAGGACCTCGCAGACGCGGCCGACCACGATCCGATCGAGCTGCTCCGGGCGAGGCTCGACCTCTCCGACGAGGAGTTCGGCGAGCTCGACGCCGAGGTGCAGAAGGTCGTCGAGGACTCGCTCGAGTTCGCCAAGAACGGCACCGACCCCAGGCCCGAAGACGCCCTCAAGAACGTCTATGCCTGACACCCCTGACCGCACGCCGCTCCCGCCGGGCGGAGCCCGGCTCCGCGACGTGCTCCCACCGCTCGCGGCACGTCGCCTTTCGGGGCCGTACGTCCGTACTGTCCCCTCCGGCGCCGCACCGCGAGCGCCGCGTCAGGTGCGCCAGGATGCCTGAGATCTCCTACCGCGAGGCGGTCCGCGAGGCGCTCTCCGCCGCGATGCGAAGCGACGACGACGTCTTCGTCATGGGCGAGGACATCGCCGAGATGGGCGGCTCGATGGGCGTCACCCAGGGGATGCTCGACGAGTTCGGCCCCGAGCGCGTCCGCAACACGCCGATCTCCGAGATGGCGATCGTCGGCGCGGGCATCGGCGCCGCGATGCAGGGCATGCGCCCGGTCGTCGAGATCATGTACGAGGACTTCCTGACGCTCTCGATGGAGCAGCTCGTCAACCAGGCGGCCAAGCACCGCTACATGTCCGGCGGGCAGCTGAAGGTGCCGCTGACGATCCGCACGCAGGGCGGCGCCGGCTGGAGCCCGGGCGCCCAGCACGCGCAGCAGGTCGAGGCCTGGTTCGTGCACGTGCCGGGGCTGAAGGTCGTCTTCGCCTCGACGCCGAGCGACGTCCGCGGCCTGCTGACGACCGCGATCTACGACGACAACCCGGTCGTGTTCTTCGAGCACCGCACGCTCTACGGCCTCAAGGAGGACGTCTCCGAGCAGATCGAGCCGATCCCGCTCGGGAAGGCGCGCGTGCACCGCGAGGGCGAGGACGTGACCGTGATCGCGACCGGCCGGCTCGTGCACGAGTCGCTGAAGGCGGCCGCCGAGGCGGAGCAGGAGGGCATCTCGGTCGAGGTGCTCGACCCGCGCACGCTGCAGCCGCTCGACGAGCGGGCGCTCGTCGACTCGGTCAAGAAGACGAACCGCGCCGTGATCGCGCACGAGGCGGTGACGCGGATGGGCTTCGGCGCCGAGGTCGCCGCGGTGCTGCAGTACCAGGCCTTCGACTGGCTCGACGCGCCGATCGAGCGCGTCGGCTCGAAGTTCGCCCCGCTCGCGTTCGCGCCGGTGATGGAGCAGTACGTCGTCCCCCAGGTCGAGGACGTGCTCGAGGCGATCAAGCGCACCGTCGGGAAGGCGTAGCCCGTGGCCACCGAGGTCAAGGTCCCGCGCCTGGGGCAGGGGATGGAGTCGGGCACGATCGTCCGCTGGCTGAAGGCCGAGGGCGACGAGGTCGCGAAGGGCGAGCCGCTCTACGAGCTCGACACCGAGAAGGTGACCCAGGAGGTCGAGGCGGAGGCCGCCGGCGTCCTGCTCAGGATCGTCGTCGCCGAGGGCGAGGAGTCGGTCGGCACGACGATCGCCTACATCGGCGAGGCCGGCGAGGAGGTGCCCGTGGGCGACACGCCCGGCGCGGCGCGTCCCGACGAGGCCGAGGCGGAGGCCGCAGGCGAGGAGCCGGTGACCGCCGAGAAGCCGGCCGAGGCGCCCGGGCGCGAGCCCGAGCGGGAGCGGGGCCGCGAGGCGGCCGCCGCGACCGCCGAGGCGCAGCCCGCGCCGGCCGCCGGCGGCTCGACGAACGGCCGCGTCAAGGCCTCGCCGCTCGCCCGCCGGATCGCGCGCGAGCGCGGCGTCGAGCTCTCGGCGATCTCCGGCACCGGGCCCGAGGGCCGCATCGTCGCCGAGGACGTCGAGCGCGCCGCCGCGGCCGGCCCGGCGCAGCCCGCTCCCGCCGTCCAGGCGGCGCAGGCGACCGGCGAGGTCGAGCGGATCGAGCTGACGAACGTCCGCCGCACGATCGCGCGCCGGCTGACCGAGGCGTTCACGATCCCCGTCTTCCAGCTGACCGTCTCCGCGGACATGACCCGCGCGAACGACCTCGTCGCCCGCCACCGCGAGGCGAACCCCGAGGTGCGCCTGACCGTCACGGACGTGCTCGCGAAGGTCTGCGCCCGCGCGCTCCTGCGCCACCCGGCCGTGAACGCGCAGTACTCCGAGGAGGCGATCCTGCGCTTCCCGAGCGCGAACCTCGGCATCGCCGCCGCGACGCCGGCCGGCCTCTTCGTGCCGGTGATCCGCGCGGTCGAGCGGCTCTCCCTGGCCGAGATCGCCGCCGCCCGCGGCGACGTCGTCGGCCGCGCCCGCGAGGGCAAGCTGAAGACCGCCGACCTCGAGGAGGGCACCTTCACGATCTCGAACCTCGGCATGCCGCAGTACGGGATCGAGCAGTTCGTGGCCGTGATCAACCCGCCGCAGGCCGGGATCCTGGCCGTCGGCGCGACCGAGGACCGCGTCGTCGCCTCGGGCGGCGAGCTCGAGATCCTGCCGATGGTGACGCTGACCGCCACCTTCGACCACCGGGCGGTCGACGGCGCCGACGGGGCCGAGTTCCTGGCGACCGTGAAGGCGCTGCTCGAAGAGCCGGCGCTCGCGCTCTAGCCGACGTGGGCGTCAAGGTCTGGTACCCCGTGCGCGACCTCGACGCCGGACGCGCGTTCTACGCGGGCACGCTCGGGTTCGCCGAGACGTTCGTCGACGAGGAGGGCCGCTGGGCGGGGCTCGACGCGCGGGCCGATGGAGATCGTGATCGTCGAGTCCGAGCCGGGCCAGGACGGCGGCGTCGCGACCGTCGACGTCGAGGACGTGAAGGCCGAGGCGGAGCGGCTCCGCGCCGCCGGCGTCGACGTGGGCGTCGTCTTCGAGCTGCACGGGCAGGTCCGGCTCGTGGACGTCTACGACCCCGACGGCAACCGGGTCCAGCTGGCCGAGATCCTCGAGCGGCAGGTCCCCGCGGGCGCATGATCCGCCGGGGCGGGCTGCCGGATCTGCCCTTCCAGCGCAACCTGCTGCGCCACGCCTACCACTGGCGCGTCAACGTCTACGAGACCGAGATCCCGGTCTCGCGCTACGTCGACCGCTGGGGCCGGGCCGGCGACGCCGCCGTGATCGCGCTCGAGGACGGCCGCCCGGTCGGCGCCGCCTGGTACCGGCTCTACCCGGAGCGGGCGCCCGGCTACGGCTTCGTCGACGCGGAGACGCCGGAGCTGACGATCGCCGTCGTCCCGGGCAAGCGGGGGCACGGCTACGGCACCGAGCTGCTCGACGGCCTGCTCGAGCGGGCCCGTCAGGAAGGCCACGCGCAGATCTCGCTCTCGGTGCAGAAGGACTCCGAGCAGGAGGCGTTCTACGCCCGGCACGGGTTCGAGCGCGTCGCCGACCGGGGGACGGCCGTGACGATGCTCCGCTCGCTGGCGTAGCCGCAGGGGAAGAGCCCTCTGCCGGAGCCGACGCGCGGCGAGTCTCTAGTCCCGGCGGCCGAGGTGGAGGCGGAGTGGACGGCCTCGTCGTGCGCGAGGTCGCCGGCGCCGCCGGCCGGCCGCCGGTCGAGCTCGGCCAGGTCCGTGCCGCGCCCGTAGAGGACGAGCGTGTCGCCCGGCTCGACGCAGGTCTCGCCGGTCGGCGTGCCGCGGTAGACGCCGTCTCGCATGACGCCGAGCACGGCGATCCCCTCGTCGCGGAGGCCGAGCTCGGCGAGGCGGCGGTCGGCGACCCAGTCGCCCTCGCGGACGGCGAGCTCGGTGACCGAGTAGTCGCCCGCGAGCTCGAGCAGGTCGGCGTAGTCGCGCGTCCCGAGGTCGGTCGCCCGCTCGAGCACGACGCGGATCAGCTGCGTCAGGCGCTGGTCGACCCGGTGCGAGCGCGAGATCCAGACGAGCGCGAGCAGCCCCGCGACGAGCTCGAGCAGCTTCACCCAGTCGGCGCCGAAGCGGTCACGCGTGAAGCCGAGCATCAGCGAGCTGACCCCGGCGACGAGCCCCACGTTGCCGAGCAGCATCAGGTTCATGACGATCCGCCGCCGGACGGGGTGGTTGACGACCGACTCGGTCTCACGCGTCGTGAAGCCCGCCCCGGTGAAGGCCGAGCGGGCCTGGAATCGCGCCACCTCCCGCGAGACGCCGGTCGCGGTCAGCATCACCGTCGCCACGCGGGTGACGAGCAGCGAGACGGCGACGACGAGCAAGAGGGAGCCGATCGCGAGCATGATCGGCACCTACCCGGGTGGGGGAAGATAGTCACCGCGGCCGGCGCTACCCTGTGAAGATGGACTTCCCCCTACGGCTGCTCCCGGCCGGACTGCTCGCCGTCGTCGCGGCCGCGCTCGTCGCGGGCTGCGGCGGCGCGACCCTCGACCCGGTCGCGAAGGCGGCCTCGAAGACCGCCGACGCGGGCTCGTTCCGCTTCGCGTTCGAGCTCGGGATGGGCGTCGGCGGCAAGGACGCGCTCGCGGTGACCGGCGACGGCGCCTACGACGCCGCGCAGCAGCGGCTGCGGGCGGGCGCCGGCATCCAGGGGAAGCGGATCGAGGCGATCGTCGACCTCTCGTCGAGCCCCGCCGCCTACGTGAAGCCGCCCGCCGGCGACACGACGCTCCCGGCCGGCAAGACGCTGGGCGCGGCTCGACCTCGCCGACGCGGCCAAGGCGGGCGGCGTCGACCTCGGCTCGCTCTCGCAGGACCAGCTCGACCCGCGGCGGGCCGTCGAGCTGCTGAAGCAGGCGGGCACGTCGACCACGGTCGGCGAGGAGACGATCGACGGCGTCGAGACGACGCACTACCGCGTCACGATCGACGGCGCGAAGGCGCTCGAGTCGCAGCCGAAGGCAGACCGCGAGCAGGCGCAGCAGGCGCTGGATCTGATCGGCGGCGGCGACGTCCCGCTCGACGTCTGGGTCGACCGCGACGGCCTGCTCCGGCGCGTCTCGGCCGAGGTCGGCGGCGCCGACGCGCTCTTCTCGCTGCGCCTGCGCCTCGACCTGAGCGACTACGGCAGCGGCGTGCACGTCGAGCTGCCGCCGGCGGACGAGGTCGCGGACGGATCCGCGCTCGTCCCGTACGCGACGCCGGGCGGGTAGCCGGCGTCCGGGCCGGGCGTCGCGGCCGTCCGCCGGCGCGGTCGCTCCGCCGCGGGCACCCTCCGCGAGGAGGATTTGCGCCTCGGTAGCATCGACTCGACAAGCGAGCCAGGAGATGTGCGATGGACTGTGACGTTGCCGTACTCGGCGGCGGCCCGGGCGGCTACACGGCAGCGATCCGCGCCGCCCAGCTCGGCGCCAGGGTGGTCTGCATCGAGAAGGAGCCCGAGCTCGGCGGCACCTGCCTGCGGGTGGGCTGCATCCCGACCAAGGCCTGGGTGCAGACCGCGTTCGCGCTCAAGGAGGCCGGGGAGTCGTTCGGCAAGTTCGGCGTCAGGGTGAGCGAGCCGGAGCTCGACTTCGCGGCCGCGAACGCCTGGAAGGACGGGGTCGTCAAGCAGATGACCGGCGGCGTCGCGTCGCTCTTCAAGTCGAGCGGCGTCGAGTGGGTGAAGGGCGTCGGCCGCTTCAAGGACGCGAACACCTTCGCGGTCGAGGGCGGCGAGGACGTCACCTTCAGGAGCGCGATCGTCGCGTCGGGCTCCTTCCCGCTGCGGCCGCCGATCGAGGGCCTCGACTCGCCCCGCTGCGTCGACTCGACCGGGCTGCTCGCCCAGACCGAGGTGCCGCGGCGGCTGGTCGTGCTCGGCGGCGGCATCATCGGCTGCGAGTTCGCCTCGATCTTCCGCCGCTTCGGCAGCGAGGTGACGATCGTCGAGATGCTCGAGACGCTGATCCCGCAGGAGGACGCGGACGCGGCCGGCGAGCTCGCGAAGCAGTTCGGCAGGCGCGGGATCGAGCTCCAGCTCGGCAAGCAGTGCACGAGGGTCGAGGACTCCGGCTCGGAGCTGACCGTCCACTACGGCGACGGCGAGGCGGTGCAGGCGGACCTGATGCTCGTCTCGGTCGGGCGCGGCCCGGTCGTCGAGGGGCTCGGGCTCGAGGAGGTCGGCGTCGAGTTCGACAGGCGCACGGGCATCGCCGCGGACGAGCACCGCCGCACCACGGTTCCGCACGTCTACGCGATCGGGGACTGCGCGGGCTACTGGCAGCTCGCGCACACCGCCTTCCGCGAGGGCGAGGTCGCGGCCGAGAACGCGACGGGCCACGAGGCCGTCGTCGACAACCGGGCCGTGCCGCGGCCGATCTACACCGACCCCGAGATCGCCGGCGTCGGCCTGACCGAGGCGGAGGCGCGCGAGGCCTACGGCGACGACGTCGCGGTCGGGCGGTTCCCGTGGATCGCGAACGCCCGCGCCGTCATGCAGAACGAGACGGTCGGCTGGGTGAAGACGATCCACGAGACGCGCTACGGCGAGCTGCTCGGCCTGGTCATGGTCGGCCCGCACGTGACCGACCTGGTCGAGGCGGGCGTGGTCGCGATCGACGCCGAGTCGACGGTCGAGACGGTCGCCGACGGGATGGCGCCGCATCCGACGCTCTCGGAGGCGATCAAGGAGGCGGCCCTCGTCGCGCTCGGCCGGGCGCTCCACGTCCCCAACCGCAAGCGGGCCGCCGCGAGCGCCTGAACGGTTGTTAGGAATCGATGAAGACCGCAAGTTCCCCGGGAGGGCGGCGTCTTCATTGGTGGACGTGCCCTCGTCCCGTCCCGGAGTCGCGCCCGCCCGCCGGCTCCGGGGCATCTCTCCAGGAGCCGCCCCTGAGCCGCAGAGGGGCGGCTCCGTCTTTTCCGGCGCCGCCGCGGGTGGTGTAGCGTCGCGGGAAGAGCGAAAGGAGCGGGCAATGGGAATCGTCAACAGGCGCAACGCATTGATCGGCTGGGTCGTCGTCAAGGCGGCGAAGCGCGCGGCGAAGAAGAAGGCGCAGGAGGCGAAGGACGCGGTCCCGTCGGCGCCGGAGAGCACGACCTCGCGCGCGGCGATCGCGGCCGGCGTCGCGACGTTCTTCGGCGTGCTGACGTTCTGGAAGCGCCGCCGCTCGCCGGACGGTGACTAGCGCTCCCGCCGGCCGCGGCCGCCGCCGGGTTTCGGACGTCCGACGCACGGCCGGCGGTTAGCCCGCGCGGTGCGTGGGAACGACCCTGCCGTGCGGGTCGCGATCGTCACCGGGGCGAACACGGGCATCGGGCTCGGGATCGCACGGCGACTGCAGGCCGAGGGCTGGGCGCTCGGCTACGCGACCGCGGGCCGCGACGCCAAGCACGAGGGGCCCTACGAGGAGCTGGCCGCGAAGGGCGAGACGCACTGGGTCGCCGGCGACCTGCGCGATCCGGAGGTGCCGGCGGGGATGGTCGAGGAGGTCGTCCGCGAGCTCGGTCGCGTCGACGCGCTCGTCAACAACGCCGGGCTCTCGACGGCGAAGCCGTTCCTCGAGCTCGACGCCGACGACTTCGACACGACCTTCGCCGTCGACGTCCGCGCGTCGTTCCTGCTCTCCCAGGCGGCGGCACGGCAGATGATCGAGCAGGGGGACGGCGGCGCGATCGTCAACATCACGAGCGTCCACGAGCACGTCCCGCGCCCGAACTTCGCCGTCTACGCCGCCGCGAAGGCGGCGCTCGGGATGCTGACGCGCGGCATGTGTCTCGAGCTCGCCGAACACCACATCCGCGTCAACTCGGTCGCGCCGGGCGTGATCGAGACGCCGCGGAACGAGGAGGCGGACGAGCTCGATCCCGAGGTGCCGCTCGGCCGTCCCGGCACCGAGGAGGAGGTCGCCGCCGTCGTCGCCTTCCTCTGCTCCGAGGCGGCGAGCTACGTCACGGGTGCGAGCTGGCTCGTCGACGGCGGCATGACCCAGCAGGTCGTCAAGCTGCCGGCGGGCTCGCCCTCGGGCGCGTAGCCCGGCCCTGCACCGGCGACCTTCCCTACGCGTCGTCCGGCTGCACGGTTTCGGCACGAAGCCGGCACAGACACGTCACGGCTTCCCTGCTTCGATGCAGGCATGAGCCGCGACGGCGCACTCCAACCGCCCCCCGTGGAGGAACGGTCCCGCATCGCCTTCCCCGGCGCGCCGCCGACCGCCCGCCAGATCTACGCGCTCGCGGCGGAGCTCTGCGAGCGGACGGGCGAGGAGTTCCCCGAGACGCGGCTCGCCGCGAGCGAGGCGATCGAGCGGCTGCGGGTCGAGAACGGCCACCGCGAGCCGCGGCTCCTCGATCCGCCGTACCCGGGCCGGCGTCGTCGCGGCGCCTACCCGTGGTGGCGGCACGTCGAGGGGCGCAGCCGTGGAGGCGCGGGCGATGGCTGACGACCGGACGCGCAGGCAGCGGGCCGCCGAGGAAGCCCGCGAGCAATTGCGCACGATGCTCGTGCGCGAGATCGCCGACGGCGAGCCGCTGGACGAGGCGGTGCGCGTCGAGGTGCAGTCGCTCCTCTCGCAGCTCGAGGGCCGGGCCGCGCCCAGGTTGACGGTCGAGACGGTGACGGGTGAGAGGGCGACGGGCGAGAAGGCCGCCGGGTGAGGGCCGCGATTTCACGCGCGCGCGACCGTGCCCGGAGCGCTCCGGCCGCGCTGAGCGCGCGGCTCGTCGAGTGGCCCGTTGCCGACACGAAAACGTCCGAACGAAGTCGTCCTGAGGCGGTAGTACGATGGCTTCCCCGTGGCCCAGCAGCACCCCTTCGTCCACCTCCACGTCCACTCCGAGTACTCGATCCTCGACGGAGCCTGTCGCGTTCCCGAGCTCGCCGCGCGCGCCGCCGAGCTCGAGATGCCGGCAGTGGCGCTGACCGACCACGGCTCGCTCGCCGGCTCGGTCCAGCTCTACAGGGAGGCGAGCAAGCAGGGCGTCAAGCCGATCTTCGGCTGCGAGGTCTACGTCGCCGAGGACCGGAAGGCGCAACGCAAGGGCTACGCCCACCTGACGCTCCTGGCCGAGAACGCGGTCGGCTACGGCAACCTGATCAAGCTCTCCTCGCTCGGCTACCTCGAGGGCTACTACTACAAGCCGCGCGTCGACTTCGAGCTGCTCGAGCGCCACGCCGAGGGGATCGTCGCGTTGTCCGGCTGCATGTCGGGACGCGTCTCGAAGGCGATCGAGGAGAACCGCTCGGGCGACGCGGCGGCCGAGCTCGACCGGCTCGCCCAGGTCTTCGGCCGCGACTCGGTCTACGTCGAGCTGCAGAACGCGCACATGCCGGTCCAGCAGACGCTCGTCGCCGGGCTGGAGAAGCTCGCGCAGCAGGCCGGGCTGCCGACGGTCTGCACCGGCGACGTCCACTACCTGCGCGACACCGACGCACGGGCGCACGAGGCGCTCCTCTGCATCCAGTCGGGCGACTCGCTCAAGAACCCGAACCACTGGCGCTTCGAGACCGACCACTTCTACTTCAAGTCGCCGGCCGAGATGTACGCCGACTTCCCCGGCCTCGACGAGGCGCTGCGACGGACGGTCGAGATCGCCGACCGCTGCAACGTCGAGATCGAGCTCGGCAAGATCCTGCTGCCGAAGTACCCGACCCCGGACGGCCGCGACGCCTTCGACTACCTGGTCGAGCTCTGCGAGAAGGGGCTGCAGCGCCGCTACGACACGATCGACGACGTCCTCCGCGAGCGCCTCCAGTTCGAGCTGAAGACGATCAAGGAGATGGGCTTCCCGGACTACTTCCTGATCGTCTGGGACTTCATCAACTTCGCGAAGCGCAACGGCATCGGCGTCGGGCCCGGCCGCGGCTCGGCCGCCGGCAGCCTCGTCGCCTACTGCCTCGAGATCACGAACCTCGACCCGATCAAGTACGACCTGCTGTTCGAGCGGTTCCTGAACCCGGGCCGCAAGTCGATGCCGGACATCGACATCGACTTCTCGGTCGAGGGCCGCGAGCGCGTGATCAACTACGTGCGCGAGAAGTACGGCAACGAGCGGGTCGCCCAGATCATCACCTTCTCGACGATGGCGGCCCGCGCCGCCGTCCGCGACGCCGGCCGCGTGCTCGAGATCCCCTACGGGGTCGTCGACCGGATCGCCAAGCTGATCCCGGAGGGCCCGGGCCAGACGCTCGGCGAGTGCCTGAAGCCCGGGGAGAGCTGCGCAAGCTCGTCGACACCGACCCGGTCGCGAAGGAGGTCGTCGAGCTCGCCCGGCCGCTCGAGGGCCTGACCCGCGCCGACTCGATCCACGCGGCGGGCGTCGTCATCGGCGCCGAGCCGCTCTCGAACGTGATCCCGCTGCAGCAGAAGGGCGCGGGCAACGAGGTCGTGACCCAGTTCCCGATGAACGACGTCGAGGCGCTCGGCCTGCTGAAGATGGACTTCCTCGGCCTGCGCAACCTCGACGTGATCGACAAGGCCGTGGCGCTGATCGGCGACGGGCTCGACATCGAGCAGATCCCGATGGACGAGCGCAGGACGTACGAGATGCTCGCCCGCGGCGAGGCGACCGGCGTCTTCCAGTTCGAGTCCTCGGGCATGCGCGAGGCGCTGCGGCAGGTGAAGCCGACCGAGTTCGAGGACCTGATCGCGCTCGTCGCGCTCTACCGGCCGGGCCCGATGCAGTACATCCCGAACTACGCCGCCCGCAAGGCCGGCAAGGAGCGGGTCGTCTTCATCGACCGCCGGCTCGAGCCGATCACCGGCTCGACCTACGGCATCTCCATCTACCAGGAGCAGTCGATGGAGATCGCCAAGCAGGTCGCCGGCTTCACCCCGGCCGAGGCGGACGACCTGCGCAAGGCGATCGGCAAGAAGATCCACGCGCTGATGGCGTCGCTGAAGGACAAGTTCATCGAGGGCTGCATCGCCAACGAGACCTCGGAGCAGGTCGCGCGCCAGCTCTGGGACGACATCGAGAAGTCGCAGGACTACTCGTTCAACAAGTCGCACGCGGCCTGCTACGCGCTGATCGCCTACCAGACCGCCTGGCTGCGGGCCAACCACCCCTGCGAGTACATGGCCGCGCTGATCAGCTCGGTCATGAACACGAAGGACAAGGTGCCCTTCTACGTCAACGCCTGCGACGAGATGGGGATCGAGGTGCTGCCGCCGGACGTCAACTCCTCGCAGGTCGACTTCGCGGTCGTCGAGGGCAAGATCCGCTTCGGCCTGAACGCGGTCAAGGGCGTCGGCGAGGGCGCGGCCGCCGCGATCGTCCGGGCGCGCGAGGAGGCGGGTCCGTTCGCGTCGGTCTGGGACTTCACCGAGCGCGTCGACGGGCAGGTCTCGAACAAGCGCGTCCTGGAGGCGCTCGTCAAGTGTGGCGCGCTCGACTCGGTCGGTCACTCGCGGAAGGGCATGCTCGAGGTGCTCGAGCAGGCGGTCGCCTGGGGTCAGGGCCGTCAGGCCGACCGGCTGCTCGGGCAGGCGTCGATCTTCGACCTCGGCGACGCGGTCGAGGCGCAGCCGAAGCATCACCCGAGCGTGCCGGCCGACGAGTTCGAGAAGCCGGAGCTCCTCAAGCTCGAGAAGGAGGTGCTCGGCCTCTACGTCTCGGAGCACCCGCTGACGCAGATCCGCGACCAGCTGCGCCGCAAGACCGACTGCAGCCTGAACGAGCTCGACCGCCGCCGAGACGGCGAGGTCGTCACGGTCGGCGGGATCGTCGCCGGCGTCAAGCAGCTGACGACGAAGAAGGGCGAGCCGATGGTCTTCCTGACCCTCGAGGACGTGACCGGCTCGGCCGAATGCGTCGTCTTCGCCTCGGTCTACGCGCAGGCGCGGGAGCTGTGCACGCTCGACCGGATCGTGGTCGCGAAGGCGCGGATCGACCGCAAGGAGGGCGAGTCGAAGCTGCTCGCGCTCGAGCTGCAGCCGTTCGAGGCGGTCTCGGAGCGGCGCGAGGTGCGGTTGCGGATCGACACGACGAAGGCGCCGGCAGGCATCGTCGGCGACCTTCGCCGGCTGATCGGCGACTTTCCCGGCGAGTCCCCGGTCGTCGTCACGTGCGTCCGGCCGAGCGGCCCCGCCCTGCTCGAGTTCGGGCCGGGATTCAAGGTGCAGCCGGATCCCGACTTCTTCGCCGAGGTGAAGGCGCTTGCTCGGAGAGGCCGCGATCGCGTAGCGGTTCGATGCGTCCTGGCCGTCCCTGCCAGCAGCGGCCACGGCGATGCGCACCGAGTCTCTAGAAACGCCAGCGCGTCGCCGAGCGCGGGAAGTCCCGCTCCCGCCAGCTCTGGGCCGAGCGCGGGCGCAGCGCGTACCAGACCCCGCCGGCCGACGGCTCCGGCCGGAACGCGTACTTGGCCTCGTAGGCGTCGGCCAGCTCCGCGGTCAGCTCGACCTCGACGACCGCGCCCTCGAGGACGACGACCTCGTCGCCGCTCTCGCCGTGGACGACCGCCTCCCGGCTCCGTGCCAGGTTGCGGCCCTTCTGCGAGGCGCGGTCGGTGGAGAAGACGAGCGCGCCCTCGCGCCAGAGGCCCCAGACCGGCGCGGCGTGCGGACGGCCGTCGGCACGGGTCGTCGCGAGCCAGTAGTTGCGGCTCTCGAGCAGCCAGCGCTCGACCTCCGTCCACGGCAGCGTCTCGGCGCCGGAGGCATCGGCGGGAACGCCGTAGCCGGTCGGCATCCGGGGCGGCTCCGGGGTCGGCGCGCTCATCCCAGCGCGGGCCACGGCTTCAGGCCGCGCTCGCTCTCCGCCCGCGCCCGCGGCTCGAGCGCCGGCCGCTCGAGCTCGGCGCCAGCTTCGGCGATCCGGTCGACGAGCTGCACCCGGTCCCAGAACGCGACGGCGAGCCGTGCGCGGCCGAGCAGCGACTCGAGCAGCGCCACGTTCGGCTCCTGGGCCACGCCGGCAACCTAGCAGGGGGCGATCTGATGGAATCGCCGCGATGGTGAACCGCCAGATCCCGGGCCTCGTCCTGACCGAGCACGAGCTCGAGGTGCCGCTCGACCACGAGCGCCCGGACGGGGCCGCGATCACCGTCTTCGCACGCGAGGTCGCCGCGCCCGAGGGCCGCGACCGGCCGTATCTCGTCTTCTTCCAGGGCGGGCCCGGCTCGGAGTCGCCGCGGCCGACCGGGGCGCCGCTGCTCCCGACCTGGCTGCCCCGGGCGCTCCGGGACTACCGCGTGCTCCTGCTCGACCAGCGCGGCACGGGCCGCTCGACGCCCGTCGGCACGCTGCCGGGCCTCGACGCGCAGGAGCAGGCCGCCTACCTGCGACTCCACCGCGCCGACTCGATCGTGCGCGACGCGGAGCGGCTCCGCGAGGCGCTCGGCGTCGAGCGCTGGAGCATCCTCGGCCAGAGCTTCGGCGGCTTCTGCGCCGTCACCTACCTGTCGCTCGCGCCCGGGTCGCTGCGCGAGGCGTTCGTCACCGGCGGCCTGCCGCCCCTGCGCCGGCCCGTCGACGACGTCTACCGCGCCACCTACGAGCGGGTGCTCGAACGTAACCGCCGCTACTACGACCGCTACCCGGATGACCGTGCGCGGGTGTGCGAGATCCACCGGCGGCTCGACGCCGACGACGTGCGGCTCCCCGGCGGCGAGCGGCTGACCTCGCGACGCTTCCGCCAGCTCGGGATGGTGCTCGGCATGAGCGACGGCGCCGAGGTGCTCCACTACATCGTCGAGCAGCCCTTCGGGTCGCCCGGGTTCCTGCACGACGTCGAGGCCGGCGTCCACTTCAACCGAAACCCGCTCTACGCGGTCGTCCACGAGGCCTGCTACGCGGACGGGAGCGCGACCCGCTGGTCGGCCGAGCGCCTGCGCCCGGACGCGTATGCGGAGCAGCCCGAGCTCTTCACCGGGGAGCACGTCTACCCCTGGATGTTCGAGGACTACGACGGCCTTCGCCCCCTGCGCGAGGCCGCCGAGTTGCTGGCCGAGGAGGAGTGGGGGCCGCTGTACGACCCCGACGCCCTGGCCGCGAACGAGGTGCCCGTCGCCGCAGCCGTGTACGCCGAGGACATGTACGTCGAACGCCGCTTCTCCGAGGAGACGGCCGCCGCGATCCGCGGGCTCCGTGCCTGGGTCACGAACGAGTACGAGCACAACGGCCTGCGCGCCGACGGCGAGCGGATCCTCGGTCGCCTGATCGACCTCGCCCGCCGCCGCGTCTGAGCGGACCGCGACGCCGACTGCCCCGCAACACTGCCGCGCGTCGGGCAGGCCGCCGCGACCGCCGAACCGGCACGGCCGCCCCGAGGCGTCGCCGTCATCCCCGAACCGGCGCGCCGCGCCGACGCATCCCAGCATCGCCGGAGCTGAGGCGTCCCGGCACCGCCGAGCCGCTCCCGCGGAGCCGAACCGCCGCAGAATCGGCACAGAATCGGCACGCCCGCGTATCCCCGCGACCCCGTCCGCGCCGCTATCGTCGACCACGAGGGAGGCGGGTAGAAGCCCCACCCAGGGTGGGGGTGTGACCCTCGGCCGTCGGCGGCCGCCGCCTTTTTCCGTGCATTCTGCGGATCACCCGGAAGGGCGACGCCCCGCTCCCTCGTTTGGTCGAAACAGAGGGCAGAAAGAAGAGAGGGGCCAATGCCTGCGGCAGAGCTACAACCACGGGAGACCGAGCAGGAGCGGATCGAGCGCTGGCGCGCCGAGATGCTCGAGCGCGCCGGCTTCGGCGCCGAGGACGCGTCCGAGCTCGCCTCGCGCCACGACGTCGACCTCCACACCGCGATCGGCCTGATCGAGAAGGGCTGCCCGCGGGAGGTCGCCCTGCGCATCCTGCTCTGAGCCTGCCCCGACCGGTCTGCGGGTCGTCTGCGGGACCTGCGAGCATGGGCGCGTGCCCCTGTTGCTCGCCTCGATCCCCTCGCCCTCCAGCGGCACGCTCTCGCTCGGCCCGCTGACCGTCCACATGTACGGGCTGATGCTGCTGGCCGGCATCGCCGCCTGCGTCTGGCTGACGGGCGTCCGCTGGCAGCGCCTCGGCGGCGACTGGGACCTCGTGCTGCGCTGCGCCGTCTGGGGCGTCGCGTTCGGCGTCGTCGGCGCGCGCATCTACCACGTCGTCACCTCCTGGAGCCAGGTGCCCGACCCGAAGTGGCAGGGCGTCTTCGAGGTCTGGAAGGGCGGGCTCGGCGTCTGGGGCGGCATCTTCCTCGGCGTCGTCGCCGGCGTCGTCATCGTCCGCCGCGACGGCTCCTCGGCGCGCGCGATGATGGACGCCGTCGCGCCCGGCCTGCTGCTCGCCCAGGCGATCGGGCGGATCGGCAACTGGTGGAACCAGGAGCTCTTCGGCAAGCCCACCTCGCAGCCGTGGGGGCTCGAGATCGACTTCGCGCACCGCCCGCCCGGCTACGAGCAGTACGCGACCTTCCACCCGACCTTCCTCTACGAGCTGATCTGGAACCTGCTCGGCGTCGGGGTGCTCCTCTGGCTCGACCGGCGCTTCCGGATCCGCCGGCCCGGCCTCTTCGCGCTCTACGTCAGCTGGTACACGGCCTTCCGCTGCTACGAGGAGGTGCTCCGGATCGACACCGGCTCGCACCACGTGCTCGGGATGCGGCTCAACTTCTGGGTCTCGCTCGGCATGTTCCTCGTCTCGACCGGCTTCTTCCTCTGGTGGCAGTTCCGCGGCGAGCCGAGACGGCGAGAGCGGGCGGCCGCGGCTGTCGCTGCGCCGCCGCCGGCCGGAGCCGAAGCGCCCGCGGATGACGGTTCCGAAGGGCCGCGTCCGACCCCGCCGCTAGCCTCAGCTCCGTGGTCGTGCGGGAGCTCGAGCTGGATCTCGACGCCTTCGAGGGTCCTTTCGACCTGCTCCTGACCCTGGTCCTGAAGGAGGAGCTCGAGCCGGCCGAGGTCGACGTCGCGGCGATCGTCGTCGCCTTCGTCGAGCGGCTCGCCCGGGCCGTCGAGGCCGGGCAGCGGGACGAGCTCGACCTCGACGCCTGCGGAGAGTTCCTCGTCCTGATCGCCGCGCTGCTCGAGCTGAAGGCCCGCGGCCTCTTCCCCGACGAGGAGGCGGAGCTGGCCGAGCTCGGGCCCGAGGAGGCCGCCGAGGAGCTGGCGCGGCGGCTCGCCGAGTACCGACGCGCCAAGGAAGCGGCCGCCTGGCTCTCCGAACGTCTCGCCGGCGAGGGCGACCGCTACTTCCGGCTCGGACCGGCGCCGCTCGCCCCGACCCCGGAGCGCGCGCTCGCGCCGCAGGAGCCGGAGCGGCTCGCGGCGGCGCTGCGGCTGCTCGCGACCGAGCCGCCGCAGGTCTCGCTCGCGCACATGGGGCTCCGCTTCCCTCCCGTCTCGCAGTTCCTGGAGCGGTTCCGCTCGCTGCTGCGCCGGCGGCGCACGGTCGACTTCGACCAGGAGGTCGGCTCGCTGCCGCGCGTCGACCAGGCCGTCGCCTTCCTGGCGCTGCTCGAGCTGCGCAAGTCCGGCGAGATCGCGCTCGCCCAGGCGGCTCCCTTCGCGCCGATCAGGATTTCCCGCGCCGACGTCGAAGAAGGGGGTCTCGCATGGAACGCCCGCTCCGCCTGATCTCGTCCAACCCGGTCGACCAGCTCGCGAGGACGGTGGAGGCGCTGCTCGTCGTCGCCTCGCAGCCGCTCTCGGTCGACGAGCTCTGCGCCGCCGCCGACGAGGACGCGGAACGGGTCGAGACCGCGCTCGGGCTGCTCGGCGAGCGCCACCGCGAGGGACGCAGCGGGATCGTGCTCGAGCACGTCGCCGGCGGCTACGCCTTCCGCGCCTCGCGCGAGGCCGCCGAGGCCTGCGCCCGCCTCTACGAGCGCCCGATCGAGCGCGGCCTCTCGCAGGCGGCGCTCGAGACGCTGGCGATCGTCGCCTACCTCGGGCCGGTCTCGCGCCCCGAGATCTCGAGGATCCGCGGCGTCTCCGTCGACTCGGTCGTCGCCTCGCTCGCCGAGCGCGGCCTGATCGCCGAGGCCGGCCGCGAGAGCGACGCCGGCGGCGCGATCCGCTACCGGACGACGCCGCTCTTCGAGCGCGTCTTCGGGCTCGAGAGCCTCTCGGCGCTGCCGCGGCTCGACGATCTCGGCGCCGGCCAGGCGGAGATCCGCGCCCGGCTCGAGACGGTCGCCGGGCAGCGCGCCGGCTGAGCCGAGGCTCTCCGCCGCAGGTTTCCCGGTCGCGGGCGCGGAAATGCGCCCGCCGTGACCTGTCGCTACTGGTACGGCGCCGCGCACGAGATGTTCGGCCCGGACGTCCTGCTCGGCCACGCCGTGCTCGCGGAGCAGGCCGGCTTCGAGGGCGTCGCCTGCTCCGACCACTTCCAGCCCTGGTGGGAGCCCGGCGAGTCGGGCCAGGCGTGGGTCTGGCTCGGCGCCGCCGCGCAGGCGACCGAGCGCGTCCCGGTCGGGCCCGCCGTCACCGTCGCGCTGCAGCGCTACCACCCGGCGCTCGTCGCCCAGGCCTTCGCGACGCTCGAGCGGATGTTCCCCGGCCGCGTCTTCGTCGGCATCGGCTCCGGCGAGTCGCTGAACGAGACCCCGCTCGGCTGCGACTGGCCCGACGGCCCGGGCCAGCTGGAGGCGCTCGAGGAGGCGCTCGACCTCGTCCGCAGGCTCTGGAACGGCGAGCGCGTCGACCACGACGGCCGCTTCTTCCGCACCAGGCAGGCCTACCTGCACACGCGCCCCGAGCGGCCGCCGCCGCTCTACGTCTCCGCCTTCCACGAGGGCGCGGCCCGCGCCGCGGCGCGCTTCGGCGACGGGCTCTGGACGATGGGCGACCCCGACACCGCGTCGGCGGCGATCGCCGCCTACCGCGACGCCTGCGAGGAGCTCGGCCGCGAGCCCGGCGAGATCGTGCTCGAGGCGGGCTTCTCCTGGGCGCCCGACGACGACGCCGCGCTCGAGCAGGCCCGGGTCTGGAAGGGCGCGCAGCCGCCCGAGTTCTACGTCGACGACTGGCACGACCCGAGGCGGATGCTCGAGCGGGGCGAGGAGCAGCTCTCCGACGAGGAGTTCGCCGAGAGCTTCATCGTCTCGTCCGACCCCGAGGTGCACGTCGAGCGGATCCGGGAGGTCGAGCGCCTCGGGGCAGACGTCGTCAAGCTGACGAACGCCTCCGGCGCGCACGCGGAGGAGTCGATCCGCGTCTACGGCGAGCAGGTGCTGCCGCGGCTGCGGCGCGGTTAGCCGCGGATCGCCGGCGGGTCGAGCAGCGCGCCCAGGAGCACGCCGAAGATCGCGTGCCCCGCGAAGGAGACCTGGATCGAGCCCGGGTCGGAGAACGGCTTCGGCCAGCGGCCCGACTGCACGTCGGGGTGGTAGCGCTGCAGGAGCGCGACGACCGGCCAGAGGGCGGCGTTCTCGGCCAGCGCGGCGTTCGCGCCCTGGCTGATCCCGTGGCCGCCGAGCGCGGCGAAGAGGCTGCCGAACGCCGCGCCGCCGAGCCCCTGGCCGACGAACTCGAGCGGCTGCCGCAGCGGTCCCTGCGAGAAGAAGCCGGCGACGATGCCCGCGTCCGAGTAGGGCGAGCCGAACTCCTTCTGCAGCAGCGGCTCGACCGCCTTCCAGACGACGCCGGCGACGGCGCCCGCGAGTGCTCCCTTCGCGATCCGGTTCACGGTCGTCCAGTCTCTCCTGCGGGTCTGTCGGAAACAACGTCCAAGTTCGGTCCAAAGGTAGACGAACGGCCGCGACGGCTGCTCGCCCTAGCATCGGGCCATGCGCCTGAACGCCTGGCTCGCCCGCGCGGGCGTCGCCTCCCGCCGCAAGGCGGACGAGCTGATCAAGGCCGGCCGGGTCACCGTCAACGGCGAGCCCGGACAGCTGAACACGTTCGTCTCCTCGCGCGACCGGGTCGCGCTCGACGGCCGGCCGCTCACCCGGCAGCGGCTCGCCTACGTGCTGCTCTGGAAGCCGCGCGGCGCCGTCACGACGGCGAGCGACCCGCAGGGACGGCGGACCGTCGTCGACCTGGTCGAGCATCCCGCCCGCGTCGTCCCGGTCGGCCGGCTCGACGTCGACACGACCGGCGCGCTCCTGCTGACGAACGACGGCGACCTGGCGCACCGGCTCGCGCACCCGCGCTACGGCGTCGAGAAGGTCTACGAGGCCGAGGTCGAGGGCGCGCCCACCGACGGGACGCTGCGGCGGCTCGCCGAGGGCGTCGAGCTCGAGGACGGCCCGACCGCGCCCGCCGGCGTCCGGCGGCTCGGCCCGTCGCGGCTCGAGCTGACCCTGCACGAGGGCCGAAACCGGCAGGTGCGCCGGATGTGCGAGGCCGTCGGCCACCCCGTGCGGCACCTGCACAGGAGCCGCTACGCCGGCCTCGACCTGGCGGGGCTCGAGCCCGGCCGCTGGCGCGAGCTCGAGCCCGACGGAGGTCGAGCGGCTCGCCGGCGCGCCGGCGAGCCGCCGCTAGGCAGGTCCCGGCGGCCTACGTGCCGGCGAACCCCATCAGCTCGTACATCCGCTCGAGCGTCGGCGCGGAGGCCTCGCGAGCCTTGTCGGCGCCGACGAGCAGCAGTCGCTGCAGCTCGGCCGGGTCGGAGCGCAGCTCGTCGAAGCGGGCCTGGAACGGCTCGAGCACTGCGACGACCGCCTCGGCGACGTCCTGCTTGAACGCGCCGTAGCCGCCGCCGTCGTAGCGGGCCTCGATCGCCTCCGGGCTCTCGCCGGTCGCCACCGACATGATGTCGATCAGGTTCGAGATGCCGGCCTTGTCGTCGCCGCGGCGGATCTCGGAGCCGGAGTCGGTGACGGCGCTCTTCAGCTTCTTCCGGATCGTCTCCGGCGGATCGAGCATCAGCACCGTGCCCTGCGGCGTGCCGCCGGTCGTCGACATCTTCTTCGTCGGCTCCTGCAGGTCCATGACGCGTGCGCCGACCTCGGGGAAGACGCCGTCCGGGATCCGGAAGGTCTCGCCGAAGCGCGCGTTGAAGCGCTCGCCGACGTCGCGGGCGAGCTCGAGGTGCTGCCGCTGGTCGTCGCCGATCGGGACGATGTCCGTCTGGTAGAGGAGGATGTCCCCGGCCATCAGCACCGGGTAGGTGAAGAGCCCGGCCGAGACGAAGTCCCGCTCGCTCGGCCTTGTCCTTGAACTGCGTCATCCGGCCCAGCTGGCCGTAGCTCGTCACCGCCGACAGCAGCCAGGCCGCCTCGGCGTGCGCGCGGACGTGGCTCTGCACGAAGACGGTCGAGCGCTCCGGGTCGAGCCCGGTCGCGAACAGGATCGCGGCCAGGTCGAGCGTGCGCTCGCGCAGGTCGGCGGGGTCGTAGTCGACCGTGATCGAGTGCAGGTCGACGATGCAGAAGAACGCGTCGCCGCGCTCCTGGGTCTGCACGTACTGGCGGAAGCCGCCGGCGTAGTTGCCGAAGTGCTTCGCTCCCGTGGGCTGGATGCCGGAGAAGATCCTCATGCGTTCACCTCGCTGCGGGTCGGGACAGGGGTCGGCACAGGGTCGAGCAGGCGCCTAGCGGCGCCCGGGCCACGACCAGCGAGGTGCGAAAGCGGTCGACACTGTCCCCGCAGGATAGTCGAAGGAAGAGACACACATCTGGTGCGCGCGCGTCACGGTCCCGTCACGACTTTTCGGGTAGCGTCGACCCCGAGGGAGGTGGGCTGGATAGCCCCACCCAGGGTGGGGGTATCGGCCGGGATCTCGCGCGGCCGGCCGCGACTACACTGGACCGCCCATGGCCGTCACCTCGTCCGCATGGTCGCCGTCGTCGTGGCGGCAGCTGACCGCGCTGCAGCAGCCGGAATGGCCCGACGCGGCCGCGGCCGAGGCCGCGCTCGCGCGCCTGAAGGCCTCGCCGCCGCTCGTCTTCGCCGGCGAGGCGCGCCGGCTGCAGGACGACCTCGCGCAGGTGCAGGCCGGGCGCGCCTTCGTGCTGCAGGCGGGCGACTGCGCCGAGTCCTTCCACGACTTCTCGGCGGTGACGATCCGCGAGAAGCTGAAGATCATCCTGCAGATGTCGGCGGTGCTGACCTACGGCGCGACGCTCCCCGTCGTCAAGGTCGGTCGGATCGCGGGCCAGTTCGTGAAGCCGCGCTCGCTGCCGACCGAGACCGCCGACGGGGTCGAGCTGCCCGTCTTCCGCGGCCACATGGTCCACGACGACGCGCCGAGCCCGGACGCCCGCGTCCCGGACCCCCGTCGGATGGTCGAGGGCTACAACCAGTCGGCCGCGACGCTCAACCTGCTCCGCGCCTTCACCAAGGGCGGCTTCGCCGACCTGACCCAGGTGCAGGTCTGGAACCAGCAGTTCGTCGCCAGCTCCGCCGAGGGCCGCCGCTACGAGCGGCTCGCCGCGGAGATCGAGCGCGCCCTCCGCTTCATGGCCGCCTGCGGGATCGACCTGACCTCCGAGCGGCAGCTGCACGAGGTCGACGTCTTCACGAGCCACGAGGGGCTGCTGCTCGACTACGAGGAGGGGCTGACCCGCCGGGACTCGCTGACGGGCGACTGGTACGACTGCTCGGCCCACCTGCTCTGGATCGGCGAGCGGACACGGCAGCCGGACGGCGCCCACGTCGAGTTCTTCTCCGGCGTCCACAACCCGCTCGCGGTCAAGCTCGGGCCGGCGGCGAGCGCGGAGGAGGCGATCGCGCTCTGCGAGCGGCTCAACCCGGCCCGCATCCCCGGCCGGCTCACCTTCGTCGCGCGCATGGGCGCCGAGCGGGTGCGCGAGGCGCTGCCGCCGCTCCTGCGCGCCGTCCGCGACGAGGCGCACCCGGTCGTCTGGCTCTCCGACCCGATGCACGGCAACGGGATCCGCACCGCCGCCGGCGTCAAGACACGCCGCTTCGACGAGATCATGCGCGAGCTCGAGGGCTTCTTCGCCGCCTGCCGGGACGAGGGCGTCTGGCCCGGCGGCGTCCACCTCGAGTTCACCGGCGAGGACGTGACCGAGTGCCTCGGCGGCGGCGAGGCGGTCACCGAGGAGCACCTGAGCTCCCGCTACGAGACGCTCTGCGACCCGCGTCTGAACGCCCGCCAGTCGCTCGACCTCGCCTTCCGCGTGGCCGAGCTGATGCGCTGAGCGGGCCTCCGTAGTTCTCACGCTTCCGCGCCGCGCCGCCGTCGGCGACCCTGACCGTGCGGAGATGACCGGCGTCCGGAACCAGGCAGCCGAGCGGCCGTCCACGCGTCTGCAGGCGGTCGAGGTCGGCCAGCGCTCGCTCGCGTCGTACTTCAACGTCGCGCCGATCCACCTGCTCGAGGCGCTCGACCGCGAGGCGGAGAAGCTGCGCGGCGCCCGGATCCTGCAGCTGAACGCGACCCCGTACGGCGGCGGCGTCTCCGAGCTCCTGCGCTCCGGCGTGCCGCTCCTGCGCGACCTCGGCCTCGACGTCGAGTGGCACGTGATCAGCGGCGACGAGCCCTTC
The DNA here is from genome assembly GCA_963839285.1 of uncultured Actinomycetes bacterium. Taxonomy (GTDB): domain Bacteria; phylum Actinomycetota; class Thermoleophilia; order Gaiellales; family Gaiellaceae; genus DASSSQ01. Next base: position 907,517 of record CAWIUN010000020.1, on the reverse strand, counting down.
TTCCGGGTCACGAAGGCGATCCACAACGGACTCCAGGGCGACCCGCACGACCTCACCGACGCCGAGCGCGACGCCTACCTCGCCACCTCGGCCCGGAACGCCGACCTGCTCGAGGACGGCTGGGACTTCGTCGTCGTCCACGACCCGCAGCCGGCGGCCGTGCTGCCGCTGCGCGGCAAGCGGAACGCGCGCTGGGTCTGGCGCTGCCACATCGAGACCTCGCGGCCGAACCCGGCCACCTGGGACTTCCTGCGCGGCTTCCTCGCCGACTACGACGCCGCCGTCTTCACGCTGCCGGAGTTCGTCCCGCCCGACCTGCCGATCGACCGCGTCGCCGTGATCCCGCCGGCGATCGACCCGCTCAGCCCCAAGAACCTGCCGCTGGCGCGCATCACCGCCAAGCAGGTGCTCGACTGGATCGGCGTCCGGCTCGACGTGCCGCTCGTGACCCAGGTCTCGCGCTTCGACCCCTGGAAGGACCCGCTCGGGGTGATCGAGGCGTTCCGGCTCGCGCGCTTGGAGGTGCCCGACCTGCAGCTCGCGCTCGTCGGCTCGATGGCGCTCGACGACCCGGAGGGCTGGGACCTCTACCGCGAGATCCAGCAGGCGGCGGCCGGCGACCCGGCGATCGACCTCCATACGAACCTGACCGGCGTCGGGAACATCGAGGTGAACGCGTTCCAGCGGCTCTCCTCGGTCGTGCTGCAGAAGTCGATCCGCGAGGGGTTCGGGCTCGTGATCGCGGAGGCGCTCTGGAAGGAGACGCCGGTCGTGGCCGGCCGCGCCGGCGGGATCCCGCTGCAGATGGCCGACGGCAGCGGCGGCGTCCTCGTCGACTCGGTCGAGGAGGCCGCCGCGGCGATCGTCGAGCTCGTCCGCGAGCCGGAGCGGGGCCGCGAGCTCGGCCGCACCGGCCGCGAGCGGGTCCACGAGCACTTCCTGCTGCCGCGGCTGCTGCTCGAACGAGCTCGTGCTCCTGAACGAGCTCGCGGGCAACGGCCCCTCGCCGGTCGTGCACGACCCGGTCTGCGGGCTCGTGCTCGACCCGGAGGCCGACCTGCCCTCGATCGAGGAGCACGGCCTTCGGCGCCGCTTCTGCTCGAACGACTGCAGGCGGCGGTACCTGACGCGCGGCCTGCCGGTCTAGCGGCGCGTAGCGGCGGACGTAGTCGCCGTCCGGGTCGAAGCGCGCCGCCTGCCGCTCCGGGCTGAGCCGCCGGTTCGGGCGCGTGTCGGCGCCGGTGCCGCCGACCCACTGCCAGTTGCCGACGTTGCTCGCGAGGTCGCCGTCGACGAGGAGGCGCGAGAACCAGCGGGCGCCCTCGCGCCAGTCGAGCTCGAGGTCCTTCGTCAGGTAGGAGCCGACGACGAGCCGCGCGCGGTTGTGCATGAAGCCCTCCCGCAGCAGCTGCCGCATGCCGGCGTCGACGAGCGGCACGCCCGTCTCGCCCCGCTGCCAGCGCCCGAGCGCCTCCTCGTCGCGGCGCCATCGCCGGCGGCCCGGGTGCAGGTCCTCGTGGGCGGTCTCCGGCAGGGCCGCGAGCAGCTGCGCGAAGAAGTCGCGCCAGCAGAGCTGCCGCACGAACGGCTCCGACGCGGCCGCGCGGGTCGCGAGCTCGAGCGGCGAGACGCAGCCGAGGTGGAGGTAGGGCGAGAGGCGCGAGGTGCCGTCGGCGCGCGAGCAGGTCGGCGCGCTCCCCGTAGCGCTCGAGCCCGTCGCGGAGGAAGCGCTCGAGCCGCTCGCGCCCGGCGCGCTCGCCGCCGCGCGGCAGCTCCGGCGAGTCCGGCCGGGGCCGCGCGGGCGGCGGGCCCGGCTCGACGCCGTCCGGCAGCCGGAGCCGCCCCGGCGGCTCGAGCGGCGCCCGGCGCGGCGCCTCCCGCCAGGCCCGCCAGTAGGGCGTGAAGACGCGGTAGTGGTCGCGCGAGGCCGGCGTCACGTCGCCCGGCGGGACGATCGTCAGCCCGGGGAAGGCGCGCACCTCGACGCGCTCGCGCCCGAGCCGAGCGAGCCGCTCCTGCGCGAGCGCGCTCACGTCCTCGCTCAGGAAGACCGCGTCGGGCGCGAAGCGGAGCGCCTCGGCGACGGCGTCGCCGTGCCGGACGACGAGCCCGGCGCCGCGCTCCCGCAGCGAGGCGTCGAGGTCGTGGAGCGCGTCGACCAGGAAGGCGGTGCGGTTCGGCGGCTTCGGCACCGCCGGGTCGAGCACGAAGAGCGGCACCACCCGCTCGGCCTCGCCGGCGGCGGCGGCGAGCGCCGGCTGGTCGCGGACGCGCAGGTCGCGGGTGAGGAGGACGACGGCGGTGCGCACCCCGGCAGCTTGACGAAACCTGGACGCCTCGCGTTCGTGCATGCTGGAGCGCATGCGTCTCGCCCTCGTCGGCACCGGCCTGATCGGGGCCTCGCTCGGCCTCGCCGCCCGCGCGGCCGGGGTCGAGCGCGTCGTCGGCTGGGACACCGACCCGGAGGCGCTCGCGGTCGCGGCCGAGCGGGGCGCGCTCGACGCCGCCGCGGGCTCGCTCGCGGAGGCGGTCGCCGGCGCCGAGCTCGCCGTCGTCGCGGCCCCGATCGCGCAGCTGCCGGCGGTCGTCGACGAGGTGCTGGCGGCGGCGCCGGAGACGTGCACCGTCACCGACGTCGGCTCGACCAAGGGCTCGGTCTGCGCCGCGGCCGGCGGCTCGCACCGCTTCGTCGGCGGCCATCCGATCTGCGGCGCCGAGGCGCGCGGCCCGGAGCACGCGAAGGCGGAGATCTTCCGCGGCGCGACCTGGTTCCTGACGCCGCTCGCGGGGACCGACCCGGCGAGCTACCGGCTCGTGCACGGCTTCGCCGCCTCGCTCGGAGCCGTGCCGGTGGCGGTCGACCCGCAGGCGCACGACCGCCTCGTCGCCTTGACGAGCCACGTGCCGCACGTGCTCGCGAACCTGATCGTCAACCAGGCCGGCGGGCAGCGGATCGAGGGCCACGAGCCGCTCGCGGCAGCGGGCGGCTCTCTGCGGGACATGACCCGCGTGGCCGGCGCGAACCCGCGGATCTGGGTCGACATCTTCCTCGAGAACGCGGGCGCGATCCTGGAGGCGCTCGCGCGAGCACCGGCGCCGGCTCGAGCAGGTCGAGGGCGCGCTCGCGGCGGGCGACGCGGGCTACCTGGCCCGCTGGATCGGCGAGGCGGGCTCGAACCGCCGCCGCATGCTCGAGCGCGAGTACCCCGATCCCGGGCTCGCTGCAGCGGCTGCGCGTCCACGTGCCCGACCGGCCGGGCGTGCTCGCCGGGATCACGCAGGCGCTCGGGGCCGAGCGGATCAACATCGAGGACTTCGAGCTGCACCACCACTCGCCCGAGCGCGGCGGCGTGCTCGAGCTCCTGATCGGCGGCGAGTCGGAGGCGCAGCGGGCGGCGACGCTGCTCGAGTCGCAGGGCTACGGCGTCGTCGTCTCGCCGGTGGTCGAGTGAGGAGGCTCGAGCCGGCAACGGGGCTCGCGGGCGCGATCGCCGTACCCGGCGACAAGTCGATCTCGCACCGGTCGGTGCTGATCGGCGCGCTCTGCGAGGGCGAGACGCGCGTGCGCGGCTTCGGCCGCTCGGCGGACACGGAGGCGTCGCTCCGGGCGATGCGCGAGCTCGGCGTCGAGATCGAGGAGCCGGACGTCGACGAGCTCGTCGTCCACGGCGTCGGCCTGCGGGGGCTCGAGGCGCCGCCGGGGCCGATCGACTGCGGCAACTCCGGGACGACGATGCGGCTGCTCGCCGGGATCCTCGCCGGGCAGCGCGGCACCTTCGAGCTCGTCGGCGACGCAGTCGCTCTCGCGCCGGCCGATGGAGCGGGTCGCCGGGCCGCTGCGGCAGCTCGGCGCGACCGTCGAGACGAGGGACGGGACGCCGCCGCTGCGGATCGTCGGCTCCGACCTGACCGCGATCGACTACACGCTGTCGGTCGCGAGCGCGCAGGTGAAGTCGGCGGTGCTGCTCGCCGGGCTGAACGCGGCCGGGCGGACGACCGTGGTCGAGCCGCTGCCGACGCGCGACCACACCGAGCTGATGCTCCGCGCCGCCGGGGCCGGCGGTGGCGCAGCGGCCGAGGTCCGTCTCGGTGGACGGGGCCGAGCGGCTCCGGCTCGGCGAGCTCGAGGTGCCCGGGGACTTCTCCTCGGCGGCGCCGTTCCTCGTCGCGGCGACGCTGCTGGCCGGCTCGGAGCTCGTGATCCAGGGCGTCGGGCTCAACCCGCGCCGCACGGGCCTGCTCGACGTGCTCGAGCGGATGGGCGCGCGGATCGCGGTCTTCAACCGCCGCCGCGCCGGCGGCGAGCCCGTCGGCGACCTCTCCGTGCGCTCGGCCGAGCTCGTGGCGACGCGGGTCGCGCCGGAGGAGGTGCCGCTGCTCGTCGACGAGCTGCCGCTCTTCGCGCTCGCCGCGGCCCACGCGCGCGGCGACAGCGAGGTCGCGGGCGCCGGCGAGCTGCGCGTCAAGGAGACCGACCGGATCGAAGCCGTGATCGGCGCGCTGCGCGGGCTCGGCGTCCGGGCGGAGGAGCGGCCCGACGGCTTCCGGATCAGGGGCGTCCCGAGCCGGCCGCGCGGGGGCTCCGTCGACGCGCGCGGCGACCACCGGATCGCGATGCTGGGGGCCGTCGCCGGGCTCACCTCGCGCGAGGGCGTCGAGCTCAGGGGCCCGGAGGCGGTGGCGGTATCCTTCCCCGGATTCTTCGAGCTCCTGGCCGAAGTCGCTCGGTGAGCGGACGTCGGCGAGTCCCAACGCGTATGTCCAGACAGCAGCCCACCAGCCTGCTCGGCCGGAGGCCGAAAAGGCCGTGATCGTCGCGATCGACGGCCCGGCAGGCGCCGGCAAGAGCACCGTCGCCCGCCGGCTGGCGGAGCGGCTCGACTTTCGCTACCTCGACACCGGCGCCATGTACCGGGCGCTGACCTGGCTGGCGATGCAGCAGGGGATCCCGCTCGGCGAGGGCGAGCGGCTCGGCGACCTCGCGCGCGAGCACCCGGTCGAGTTCGACGACGAGGGCCGCGTCCGCATCGCCGAGACCGACGTCACCTCGGCGATCCGGCAGCCGCGGATCGACCAGGTCGTGCCGGTCGTCGCCGCCCACGCGGCCGTCCGGCAGGTGATGCGCGAGCGCCAGCGCGAGCTCGGCGAGGAGGGGAACGTCGTCATCGAGGGCCGCGACATCGGCACCGTCGTCGCGCCGGACGCCTCCGTCAAGGTCTACCTCGTCGCCGACCCCGCCGTGCGCGCGCGCCGGCGGCAGGCCGAGCGCCCCGGGATCGGCGCCGACGCGCTCGTCACCGACCTGCGCGCCCGCGACCGGCGCGACGCCGAGCGGATGCAGCCCGCCGAGGACGCGATCCGGATCGACACGACCGAGCTGACGGTCGACGACGTCGTCGAGCGGATCGCGCAGCTCGTCCGCACCCGCCAGCCGGCGGCCTGAGACGTGAGCGCAGTCGACGTCGTCTGGCAGGCGGGCCGGATCTGGATCGGCGGCCCGATCCGCCTGCTCACGCGCGCCCGCTTCTACGGCGTCGAGCGGATCCCGGCCGAGGGCGGGCTCGTGCTCGCGATCAACCACTTCTCCTGGGTCGACCCGCCGCTCGTCGGCGCCGCCTGCCCGCGCCGGATCCAGTTCGTCGCCAAGATCGAGGCGCACCGCGTGCCCGGCCTCGGGCAGCTGATCCGGGCGCACGGGACGCTGCCGATCCGGCGCGGCGAGACCGACCGCGAGGCGGTCCGGAAGATGCGCGAGGCGGTCCGGGCCGGCGGCGCGCTCGGCCTCTTCGTCGAGGGGACGCGCCAGCGCTCCGGCGAGCTCGGCGTCGTCCAGCCCGGCGCGGCGATGGTCGCGCTGCAGGAGGACGTCCCCGTCGTCCCGGTCGCGATCCACGGCAGCCAGCACTGGCGGCCGGGGAACCTGGCGCCGTGCTCGCTCGTCGTCGGCACGCCGATGCGCTTCGACGGGCTGCCGCGCGGCGGGCGCGGCTACAAGGAGGCCTCGGCCCAGATCGGCGAGGAGCTCCACCGCCTCTGGTCCTGGCTCGTCGAGGTGCACGCGCAGGGGCGGCCGCGGCGGGTGACGCTGCCGTGAGCGAGACCGAGACGGCGCCGCTCCTCGGCACGGTGGCGGTCGTCGGCTACCCGAACGTCGGCAAGTCGACGCTCGTCAACCGGCTGACCGGCACGCGCGCGGCCGTCGTCCACGAGACGCACGGGACGACGCGCGACCGCAAGGAGCTCGTCTGCGAATGGACGGGGAAGCGCTTCCTCCTGATCGACACCGGCGGCGTCGACGTCGCCTCCGACGACCCGATCGCGCGCTCGATCGTGGAGCAGGCGCGGCAGGGGATCGAGGAGGCGGACCTCGTCCTCTTCGTCGTCGACGCGCGCGCCGGGATCACGCCCGGCGACGAGGAGCTCGCGGACATCCTGCGGCGGGCGCGGACGCCGGTGATCCTGCTCGCGAACAAGATCGACGACCCGGCGCAGGACGCGGTCGCGCACGAGTTCCACCGGCTCGGGCTCGGCGACCCGGTGCCGCTCTCGGCCGCGCACGGCCACGGCACCGGCGACCTGCTCGACGACATCGTCGCGCGGCTGCCCGGCACGGAGCGGCTCGAGGTGGGGGAGGAGGCGATCCGCGTCGCGATCCTCGGCCGCACGAACGTGGGCAAGTCGTCGCTCCTGAACGCGATCGTCGGCGAGGAGCGGACGATCGTCTCGGAGGTGCCCGGGACGACGCGCGACGCGATCGACACGGTGCTGGAGCGGGACGGCCGCACCTTCGTGCTCGTCGACACGGCCGGCATGCGTCGCAAGCGCAAGCAGCGGCAGGGGATCGAGTACTACTCGGAGCTGCGGACGCTCGAGGCGGCCGAGCGGGCGGACGTGGCGCTCGTGCTCGTCGACGCCTCCGAGGGGATCGTCGAGCACGACCTGACGATCGCGGACACGGCCCGGAAGGCGAAGTGCTCGACGCTCGTCGTCCTCTCGAAGTGGGACATCGGCGAGCTGCCGCTCGAGGAGGCCCGCGGGCACCTGAGCCGGGTTCTGCGCCAGCGGCCGCCCGTGATCGCGGTCTCGGCGAAGACGGGCCGGGGCGTCACGCGGCTGCTCGAGCGGGTCGTCGAGCTCTACGACAAGCACGCGGCGCGGATCCCGACCGGCGAGCTGAACCGCGCGCTGGCCGAGCTGCGGGCCGCGCGGCAGCCGCCGGGCAAGGGCGGCAGGCGCCTGAACCTGCTCTACGGCACGCAGGTGCAGACGCGGCCGCCGCGCTTCCGGCTCTTCGTCAACGACACCTCGCTCGTCACGCGCGACTACGGCTACTGGGTCGAGAACGAGCTGCGCAAGCGGTTCGAGCTCCAGGGCGTGCCGGTCGACATCGACTTCGTGCGCCGCGGCTAGCCGACCGGCTCGGCGCGAGCTCGCGCGGCGGCTCCCGGTAGGGTGCGCCGGTGCGGACTGTCGTGGTCGGGGGCGGCTCGTGGGGGACGGCGTTCGCCCGCCTGCTGGCAGACCGCGGCCACGAGGTCACGCTCGCCTGCCGCGGCGAAGAGCAGGCGCGGGCGATCCGCGAGACCGGGCGCAACCCGCGCTACGCGACCGCGGCCGACCTGCGGGGGATCGCGGCGACGACGATCGCGGAGGCCCCGGTCGCCGAGGCCGAGCTCGCGGTCGTCGCCGTCCCGAGCCGCGCCTTCGGCGACGTCGTGCGGGCGCTGCCGGGCGACTGCCCCGTCCTCAGCCTGACCAAGGGCCTCGACCCGAGAGCGGCAAGCGGCTCTCGGAGCTCGTCGAGGGCAGGCCCGTCGCGGTGCTGTCGGGCCCGAACATGGCCGAGGAGGTGCTGGCCGGGCTGCCGGGAGCGACCGTGATCGCCTCGGAGGACGAGGGGCTCGCGCTCGAGCTGCAGGAGGCGGTCAACTCGAGCGTCTTCCGCGTCTACGTCAACACCGACCTGATCGGCGTCGAGCTCTGCGCAGCCGCGAAGAACGTGATCGCGATGTCCGCCGGCGGCGTCGACGGGCTCGGGCTCGGCGACAACGCGAAGGCGGCGCTGATCACCCGCGGGCTCGCCGAGATGGCGCGCCTCGGCGAGGCCTGCGGCGCCGAGGCGGACACGTTCTCCGGGCTCGCGGGCATGGGCGACCTCGTCGTCACCTGCTGGCACCCGAGCGGCCGCAACCGGCGGGCGGGCGAGCTGATCGCCCGCGGCGCGACCGCCGACGAGGCGCGCGCCGAGATCGGGCAGGTGGTCGAGGGACTGACGACCGCCCCGGTGCTGCGGGATCTCTCGCGGCGCCTCGGGATCGAGCTGCCGATCACCGAGGGCGTCTGCGCCGTGCTCGAGGGGCTGACCCTGGACGCGCTGCTCGTCGGGCTGATGGGTCGCCGACCGACCGCGGAGTGAAACGGCTAGGCTCCCGGGCATGCCGCGCGAGATCTTCCTCACGTCGGAGTCGGTGACCGAGGGCCATCCGGACAAGATCGCCGACCAGCTCTCGGACTCCGTCCTCGACGCGGTGCTCGCGGAGGACCCGCAGGGCCGCGTCGCCTGCGAGACCCTGATCACGACCGGCCTCGTCGTCGTCGCCGGCGAGATCACGACCCAGACCTACGTCGACATCCCGCGGCTCGTGCGCCGGAAGATCACGGAGATCGGCTACACGCGCGCCAAGTACGGGTTCGACGCGGAGACGTGCGGCGTCGTCGTCGCGATCGACGAGCAGTCGCCGGACATCGCCCAGGGCGTCGACTCCTCGTACGAGGTGCAGCACGACGTCAACGACGACGACCCGCTCGACCGGGTCGGCGCGGGCGACCAGGGGATGATGTTCGGCTACGCCTCGAACGAGACCGAGGAGCTGATGCCGATGCCGATCATGCTCGCGCACAAGCTCTGCAAGCGGCTCTCCGAGGTGCGCAAGGCGGACATCCTCCCGTACCTGCGGCCGGACGGGAAGGCGCAGGTGACGATCCGCTACGAGCTCGACGACGAGGGACGCCAGCGCCCGGTCGGCGTCGAGCGCGTGCTGATCTCGACGCAGCACCGCGAGGGGCTCGACGTCGAGTCGCTGATCAAGCCCGACCTCGCCGAGCACGTGCTGCGGCCGATCCTGCCGCGCGACCTCTACGACGAGAAGCAGCTCGAGGACAAGGACTTCTTCTTCTGCAACCCGACCGGCAAGTTCGTGATCGGCGGCCCGATGGGCGACACCGGCCTGACGGGGCGCAAGATCATCGTCGACACCTACGGCGGCATCGGTCGTCACGGCGGCGGCGCCTTCTCGGGCAAGGATCCGACCAAGGTCGACCGCTCGGCCGCCTACGCGGCGCGCTACGTCGCCAAGAACGTCGTCGCCGCCGGGCTCGCCGACCGCTGCGAGCTGCAGGTCGCCTACGCGATCGGCGTCGCGCACCCGGTCTCGATCGCCGTCGACACCTTCGGCACCGAGCGGCTGCACGTCGACAGGATCGCCCAGCTCGTGCGCGAGCACTTCGACCTGCGACCGGCCGCGATCCTGCGCGACCTCGACCTGCGCCGGCCGATCTATGCGAAGACCGCGGCGTACGGCCACTTCGGCCGCGACGACCACGACTTCACGTGGGAGCGCACGGACAAGGCCGAGGCGCTCCGCGCCGCAGCCGGCCTGTCCGAGCCGGCCAAGGCCTGAGCGGCCAGGCCGAGCGGTCAAGGCCTGAGCGGGCCAGGGCCTGAGCGGACACGGCTCTCGGCACACCCCCACCCTGGGTGGGGATCCAACCCGCCTCCCTCGAGGTCGACGATAGCCGCCGAGCCGGCACGGATTCGTGCCGAATTCGTGCCGATTTCCAGCACGACCCGCCCGGCAGCGCTGCTCGGCGGCCGCGGCGACGAAGCCCCGCCGATGCGGCCGATCGAGGCGGCAAGTGCCTCGACGCAGCCGGGAGACGGAGGCCCGCTGCGGCGGCGGCTCCGAGCCGGCGGCGACTGCGGCTCGGTCGCTCCCTGCGACGCTGCGGGAGCGGCTCAGGCGGCGCGGACGTAGAGGCCCTGCGCGGCCTGCTCGCCCATCGTCTTCTCGCCGCCGCCGACCGCGATCGTGAACTGCCCGGCGGCGCCGCCCTTCAGCTCGAGCTCGGTGCCGGGCACGAGCCCCTGGTCGTAGAACCAGTGCAGCAGGTCGCCGTCGTGCTCGGCGAGCCGCACGATCGTCGCCCGCGAGCCGGGCGGCAGGTCGGCGAGCGGCGCCAGCTCCCGGTTCTCGCGCTTCTCCAGCTCGACGTCGACCGGCCAGCCGTGCGGACACCGCTCGGGATGGCCGAGCCGGAGGTCGATCCGCTCGACCATGTCGTCGCTGAAGGTGTCGCCGAGCTCGTCGGCGTGGACGTGCGCCTCGGCGGCCGTGTAGCCCATGAAGTCGGTCAGCAGCCGCTCGATGATCCGGTGCTTGCGGATCACCTGCTCGGCCCGCTCGCGGCCGGGCTCGGTCAGGATCGCCTCCTTGCGCTCGCCGCGCTCGATCAGGCCGTCGGCCTCGAGCCGCTTCAGCATCTCCCCGGCCGAGGCCCGCGAGACCCCGAGCATCTCGGCGACGCGGGACGAGAGGGTCGGCGTGCCGGTCGGGTGCGGCCGGTACTCGCCGATCGGGGTGGCGAGGAAGTAGATCGTCTCGAGGTACTCGTCGACCGAATGCCCCTGCGCCATGGTCCGAGCATACGCGAGGGAGGTGCTGTAAGGTGGGCCTTACACAGGCGGTCGGAGCCGCCTTACAGCACCGCCGGCACGACGGGCACCACCACCGGAGGACGAGAGGAGGGACGAGCAGTGGGCGCAGGCCTGGTCATGCTCCGCGAGGGGTTCGAGGCGTCGTTGATCGTGGGCATCCTGCTCGCGTTCCTGAACCGCACCGGCCGCCGCGACGGCTTCGTCGCCGTCTGGGTCGGAGCCGGGATCGCCTTCGCCCTCAGCGCCGGGCGTCGCGACGCTCCTGTTCGCGATCGGCGCCGAGCTCGAAGGCTCCGCCGAGTACGCGTTCGAGGGCTCCGCGATGCTGCTCGCCGCCGGCCTCCTGACCTGGATGATCTTCTGGATGCGCAAGCAGTCCCGCGGGCTGAAGCGGGAGCTCGAGGCGCAGGTGGAGCACGCGCTCGCCGGCGGCTCCGCATTCGCGCTCGGCGCCGTCGCCTTCGTGTCGGTGCTGCGCGAGGGCGTCGAGACGGCGCTCTTCCTCTTCGGCACCGTCGAGGGCTCGAACCGGCTGCTCGCCTCGACCAGCGCCGCCGTCGGGCTCGCCGCCGCCGTCACGCTCGGCTACCTCTTCTACCGCGGCTCGGCGCGGCTCGACCTGCGGCGCTTCTTCACGATCACGAGCGTGCTGCTGCTCGTCTTCGCCGGCTGGCTGCTCGCCCGCGGCCTCGAGGAGCTCGCCGAGGCCGGGCTGATGCCGGAGAACGAGGGCGCGCTCGTGGGGGCGTTCCTCCTGCTCGCGGCGCCGACGGTCTACCTCTTCCTCCGCAGCCCGCGCCGGCCCGAGCCGCAGCCCTCCGAGTCGGCCTACTAGGTCTCGCGCGGGCTACCCTGCCCGCGCATGCGCTCGTTCATCGACGCCGTCGAGGTCTTCTGGGACCACCTTGCGGCGGTCCGCTGGGACGCGCTCGCGCTCGCGCTCTTCCTGCACCTGCTGAAGCTGGTCGTGCGCGGGTTCGCCTGGCGGAACATCCTCGTCGCCGCCTACCCGGACGTGCCGATCCGCCGCCGGGGCGTCTTCGGCGCCTACGTCGCGGGCGTCGGCGTCAACGCGATCGCGCCGGCGCGCGCGGGCGACCTCGTCAAGCTCTACCTCGTCAAGCGCCGCGTCCCGGGCTCGAGCTACCCGACGCTGGCGCCGACGCTCGTCGTCGAGACCGTCTTCGACTTCTTCGCGGCGGGCGCGATCTTCCTCTGGGCGCTCTGGGCCGGCGTGATCCCGAGCGGGCAGGTGCTGTCGCGTCTGCCGAACGTCGACTGGTCGTGGCCGTACCGGCACCCGCAGCTGACCCTGGCGCTGCTCGGCGTCCTCGCCGCCGGCCTCGTCGTGCTGCTCCTCTGGGCGCGCCGCCGCGTCGAGGAGTTCCGCGCGCAGGTCGGTCGCGGCTTCGCGATCCTGCACCAGCCGCGCGTCTACCTGCGGCAGGTCGCGAGCTGGGACGCGATCTCGTGGCTGCTGCGGATCGGCTCGGTCTACGCGTTCCTGCGCGCCTTCCGGCTGACGCCGAGCCTCCACAACGCGCTCGTCGTCCAGGTGGTCGAGAGCACCTCGACGCTGCTGCCGTTCACGCCGGGCGGCGCCGGCACCAAGCAGGGCCTGCTCGTCTACGCGTTCCGGAACAAGTTCTCGTTCAGCTCGGTGCTGAGCTTCAGCGTCGGCATGAACATCGCGCTCGTCGTCGCCAACGTCGTGCTCGGCTTCGCCGCCCTCTTCCTGCTCGCGCGGACGCTCCGCTGGCGGCGCCTCGCCGACGCGCAGAAGCACGAGTCGGGCGACACGGCTCCGGCCTGAGCCGCCAGTACGCTCGACGGATGAGCCGCTTCGCGTCGGTGTACCCGCTCGTGACCGCGCGCGCCCTCGCGCGGCCGTTCACCTACGAGGCCGGCCCCGACGTCGACCGGGGCGCCGTCGTCTCGATCCCGTTCGGGCGCGGCCGGCAGCGCGGCGTCGTCGTCGAGGTCGGCGGATCGGCGCCCGACGGGCATCCGGCCGGTGCCGGTCGGCGAGGTGCTCGACCGGCTGCCGCCGGCCCTCGTCGACCTGGCGCTCTGGGTGGCGGACTACTACGGGTCGACGCCTGCGCGGGCGCTCGCGCTCGTCGCGCCGCCGAAGCGGCAGCGTCGCAAGGAGCAGGCGCCGCCGGCCGAGCGGCACTCGTTCGGCGGCGAGGCGGAGCCGGAGGCGCTCTCGCAGCCGCAGGCCGGACGCGATCGCACGCCTCGTCGAGGCCCTGGACTCCGGCGGCGGGCACTTCCTGCTCTGGGGCGCGACCGGCAGCGGCAAGACCGAGGTCTACCTGCAGGCGTGTGCGGCGGCGCTCGAGCGGGGGCTGGGCGCGATCCTGCTCGTCCCCGAGATCGCGCTCGCGCCGCAGACGGTCGGCCGCGTGCGGGCGCGCTTCGGCGACCGGGTCGCGATCCTCCACTCCGGGCTCACCGAGGCCGAGCGGCGCGACGAGCGCGAGCGGATCGCCTCGGGTGACGCGCCGCTCGTCGTCGGCGCCCGCTCGGCGGTCTTCGCGCCGGTGCCGCGGCTCGGCCTGATCTGCGTCGACGAGGAGCACGACGCCTCCTACAAGCAGGAGTCCGACCCGCGCTACGACGCGCGCACGGTCGCGGCGAAGCGGGCGGCGCTCGAGGGCGCGGTCGCCGTCTACGGCTCGGCGACGCCGCGGCCCGAGAGCTGGGCGACGCTCGAGCGGCTCGAGCTCGGCGGCCGCCTCGCCGGCAGGCTGCCGCCCGTCCGGGTCGTCGACCTGCGACGGGAGGCCGGCTACCCGCTCTCGGCGCCGCTGCTCGAGGAGCTGGGCGCGGTCGCGAAGGGCGGCGGCAAGGCGATCCTGCTCCTGAACCGGCGCGGCCTCGCGCCGGCGCTCCACTGCCGCGCCTGCGGGGCGACGCGCCGCTGCCCGAACTGCGACGTCGCGCTCGTCCTCCACGACGGCGCCCGCGGCGCCGGCGCGGGAGGGCTCCGCTGCCACCACTGCGGGCACGACGAGCCGAAGCCGGAGGTCTGCCCGGAGTGCGGCTCGGCGGAGCTCGCCCGGCTCGGCGCCGGCACGCAGCGGCTCGAGCGCGAGCTCGCGACCGCGTTCCCCGACCTCGAGCTCGTCCGGCTCGACGCGGACACGGCCGAGAAGCCGGAGCAGCTCGCGGCCGCGCTGCGCCGCTTCGCCGAGACCGACCGCGCCGTCCTGCTCGGGACGCAGATGGTCGCGAAGGGCCACCACTTCGCGAACGTGGCGCTGGCCGCCGTCGTCGACGCCGACACCGGCATGCTGCTGCCCGACTTCCGCTCGGAGGAGCGCACCTTCCAGCTGATCACGCAGCTCGCGGGCCGCTCCGGCCGGGACGCGCCCGGCCGCGTCGTCGTCCAGACGTTCCAGCCGGACGCGCGCCCGGTCGCGCTCGCCGCCAACCACGACGTCGCCCGCTTCCTGACGGGCGAGCTCGAGCGGCGGCGGGCGCTCGGCTACCCGCCCGCCGGGCACCTCGTCCGGATCCTCGCGGCGGGGCCGGAGCTGCGGCCGGTGCTGACCGCGCTCGAGGAGCTCGCCGCGCGCCTCCCGGGCGAGCTGCTCGGCCCCGCGCCGGTGCTGCGCCTCCGCGGCCGACACCGGGCGCAGCTCGTGGCGAAGACCGACCGCCCCCGCGCGATCGCGGCCGAGGCTGCGCGCCTGCTCTCGGCGGCGGCCCCGGCGATGCGCAAGGCGGGGCTCACCGTCGTCGTCGACGTCGACCCGCAGAGCCTCTGAGCAGCCGCCGGCGCGCTTCGTCGTTCCAGGCGACACCCAGAGGGGACGGGGCCGCGCTCAGAAGACGAGGTAGAGCACGTCGCCGACCAGCGCCGGCTTCTCGGCGCCCGTCGATCTCGACCCGGACGCCCACGCGGTAGAGGATCCCCTCGCCCCGGCGCTCGGCGCCCTCGCAGCCGCGCCGCCGCCCGCACGCGCGAGCCGACCGGGACGGGCGCGGTGAAGCGCACCTTCTCGGTGCCGTAGTTGATGCCCATGCGCGCGTCGGTCACCTTCAGCAGCTGCCCGAGCAGCTCCGGCAGCAGCGACAGCGAGAGGTAGCCGTGCGCGATCGTGCCGCCGAACGGCCCCGCCTTCGCCCGCTCGAGGTCGACGTGGATCCACTGGTGGTCGCCCGTCGCGTCCGCGAACAGGTTCACCCGCTCCTGCGTGATCTCGACCCAGTCGGTCGCGCCGAGGTCGAGCGCCGGCGCTGGACTCCAGCTCGGCGAGGGTCAGCTCGGTCGTCATCAGGCCTCGCTCAGCGACTGCCCGCCGGCCGCGCGCATCCCCGCCGCCATCCCGTCCGGCGCGACGCCGTCGGGGAAGCGCTCCCGCATCGCCGCGAGCAGCTCGTCGGCGTCCCAGCGCCCGTCGCGGGCGAAGAGCTCGCCCGGCGACCAGCCGCGCAGCGCGTTGATCGCGCCGCCGTAGACGAAGAAGACCTGGCCGGTGATGTCCTGCGCCTCGTCGGCGGCGAGGGCGACGATCAGCGGCGCCATGTTGGCGGGGTCCATCGGGTCGAAGCCGCCCTCCGGCGCCGCGATCTCGCCGAAGGCGGCCTCGGTCATCCGCGTCCGCGCGTTCGGCGCGATGCAGTTGACCGTGACGCCGTAGCGCCCGAGCTCCTGGGCGGCGATGACCGTGAACGCGGCGATCCCGGCCTTGGCGGCGCCGTAGTTCGCCTGGCCGACGTTGCCGAAGACGCCCGACGGGCTCGAGGTGGTGATCACGCGGCCGCGGACGCCCTCCTCGCCGCCCTTGACGCGCTCGCGCCAGTGCGCGGCGGCGTGCCGGGTCGGCGCGAAGTGCCCCTTCAGGTGCACCGCGATCACCGCGTCCCACTCGTCCTCGTCCATGTTCACGAGCATGCGGTCGCGGATGATCCCGGCGTTGCAGACGAGGACGTCCAGCCGCCCGAACCGCTCGACGGCCTGCGCGACCAGCCGGCCGGCGCCCGCGAAGTCCGCGACGTCGTCGCCGTTCGCGGCCGCCTCGCCGCCGAGCGCCTCGATCTCGGCGACGACCTGCTGCGCGGGGGAGGCGTCCGCGCCCTCGCCGCCGAGCGTCGCGCCGAGGTCGTTGACGACGACCTTCGCGCCCGCGCGCGCGAGGGCGAGCGCGTGCTCGCGGCCGATCCCGCGGCCCGCGCCGGTGACGATCGCGACCTTTCCCTCGAGCGACGGCACGGACCGTTCCTACCATAGAATCCCGCCCGATGGCCGAGGAACAGGGGCAGATCCTGGTCGAGGACGACGCCGAGCGCGACCCCGAGGTCGAGGCGCGGCGGCGGCTCGCGCTGGCGCAGATCCGCCAGTACCCCGACCCGGCGCTGCGGCTGCAGGCGCGCGAGCTCGAGCCCGACGACGACCTGCGCCGGCTCGCCGAGCGGATGGTCTCGCTGATGCACGACGCCCACGGGGTCGGCCTCGCCGCGACGCAGGTCGGCGTGCTCCGCCGCCTCGTCGTCTTCCAGACCCAGGCCGACGACGAGCCCCACGTCGTCGTCAACCCGACGCTGACCGAGCGCTCGCAGGAGACCGACGTCGACGACGAGGGCTGCCTCTCGCTCCAGGGCGTGCTCGTCCCGGTCGAGCGCTCGACCTCGGTGACGCTGGAGGGGATCGACCTCGACGGCGCGCCGCTCCGGCTCGAGCTCGAGGGCCTGGCCGCGCGGGTCGCCCAGCACGAGGCCGACCACCTCGACGGCGTCCTGATCATCGACCGGACCGATGCAGGGAGCCGCAAGCAGGCGCTCGCGACCCTGCGGCCGCAGCCGATCCTCGTCCCGCGCTGATGCGCATCGGCGTCGCGGCGACGGCGCCGTTCGGCGCCGACGTCCTCGAGCGGCTCGCCCGGAGCTTCGACGTCGCCTTCCTGCTCACCCGGCCCGACGCGCCGAAGGGCCGTGGCCGCCGCCCGGCGCCGCCGCCGGCGAAGGAGGCCGCCGAGCGGCTCGGGATCCCCGTCCTCCAGCCCGAGCGGCCCGGCCCGGAGCTGCAGCTGCCCGCCGAGACGGTCGTCGTCGCGGCCTACGGCCTGCTGATCCCCGAGTCGCTGCTCGCGCGCGGGCTCTGGCTGAACGTGCACCCGTCGCTCCTGCCGCGCTGGCGCGGCGCCGCTCCGGTCGAGCGCGCGATCCTCGCGGGCGACGCCGAGACGGGCGTGACGATCCACGAGACGGTCGCCGAGCTCGACGCCGGCCCGATCGCGGCGCAGCGGGCCTTCCCGATCGGCGACGACGACGCCGGCGGCGTCTTCGCGCGCGCGGCCGCCGTCGCGGTCGAGCTGCTCGAGGAGGTGCTGCCGGAGCCGCGGTTCCGCCCGCAGCCGGCGGAGGGCGTCACCTACGCCGCCAAGCTCGGCCCCGAGGACCGCGAGCTCGACCTCGACGACCCCGAGCAGGCGCTGCGGCGGATCCGCGCGCTCTCGCCGCACATCGGCGCGCGCGCCGAGCTGCACGGCCGCCGCGTCACGATCTGGCGCGCCGAGCTCGTCGACGGCGAGCTCGTGCCGCTCGAGGTGCAGGCGGAGGGGCGGCGGCGGCTCCCGCTACGACGAGTTCCTCCGCGGCCTGCGCTGATGGAGGCGGGGTGATCGCCCCCGCGCGGGCGGCCGCCTACGAGGTCGTCCGCCGCGTCTTCGAGCAGGAGGCCTACGCCGACCGCGCGCTCCGCAGCGCGGCGGCGGGCCTCGACGAGCGCGACCGCGCGCTCGCGCAGCGGCTCGCCTACGGCACCGTCCAGCGCGTCCGCACGATCGACCACGGCATCGACGCCCTCGGGCGGCGGCCGACCCGCAAGCTCGACCCGCCGGTGCTGGCCGCGCTGCGGCTCGGCGCCTACCAGCTCGGCTGGCTCGACCAGGTGCCGGCGCACGCGGCCGTCTCGGAGTCGGTCGAGCTCGTCCGCCGCGCCCGGCTCGAGCGGGCGGTGCCGTTCGCGAACGCGGTCATGCGCCGGCTCTCGGAGGGCTTCCGCGAGCCTGCTCGCGGGGCTGCCGGAGGGGCCGCTCCTCCACTCGTACCCCGACTGGATCGCGGAGGTCTGGGAGCGCGACCTCGGCCGCGAGGCCGCGCTCGCCGAGATGCGCGCCGGCAACGAGCAGCCGGAGCTCGTCGTCCGCGGCGACGTCCCGGGCGAGCCGACGGACGTGCCCGGCGCGGTGCGCGTCGAGCGGATCGACCCGCGCTGGCTCGAGCAGGGGAGGGCGTTCCCGATCAGCCGCGCCTCGCAGCTCGTCGGCCTCCTCGTCGGCGAGGGCGGCCGCGTGCTCGACCTCTGCGCCGCCCCCGGCGGCAAGACCTCGATGCTGCGCGGGGACGAGGTGGTCGCGCTCGAGCTGAACGCGGGGCGCGCGGCCGAGCTGCGCGAGAACCTCGGGCGCCTCGGCCGCGCCGACGTCCGCGTCTGGGTCGGCGACGCGCGCGCGTTCCCCGAGTCGGGCTTCGACCGGGCCCTCGTCGACGCGCCCTGCTCGGGGCTCGGCGTCCTCGCGCGCCGCCCCGACCTGCGCTGGCGCGCGCGGCCGCTCCCGGAGCTGCAGCTCGAGCTGCTGCGCGCCGCGGCCGAGCGGGTGCGGCCCGGCGGCACGATCGTCTACTCCGTCTGCACGACGAACGCGGACGAGAACGAGGCCGTCGTCGACGCCTCCGGCCTCGAGGTCGAGCCGCTCGGCGAGGAGTGGCCGCAGTTCCGCCACCCGCGGCGGCCGGAGTTCCTGCTGACGCTGCCGCACGTGCACGGCACGAGCGGGTTCTTCGCCGCCCGGCTCCGGACGTAAGATCGGCCGACCGTGGCCTGGCGGGACTGGATCCGGACCGTCGAGGTCGAGCCGTCGCTCTACGCGGCCGACTTCGCCCGCCTCGGCGAGCAGGTCGAGGTGCTGCTCCGCAGCGGCTGCCGCGTCTTCCACTTCGACGTCGGCGACGGCCATTTCGTGCCGCCGGTGACGATCGGGCCGGTCGTGCTCCGCTCGGTCGCGCCGCTCGTGCACCGGCTGCGGGCCGTGCTCGACTGCCACCTGATGGTCTCGGACCCCGTGCACCACTTCCCGCAGATCGCGGAGGCGGGAGGCGACAGCGTCACCTTCCACTACGAGGCGGTGCAGGACGTCGCGGCGACGGTGCAGGCCGCGCGCGACCTCGGGCTGCAGGTGGGGATCGCCTGCAACCCGCAGACCGCCGTCGAGGACGTCGCCGCCGCGGCCGAGGGCGTCGACCTCGTCCTCTGCATGTCGATCGACCCCGGCTACTCCGGCCAGCAGTTCATGCCGGAGGCGCTCGAGCGCGTGCGGAGGCTGCGCGGACTGCTGCCCGAGGGCGTCCACGTGCAGGTCGACGGAGGCGTCGGCGCCGGGAACGTCCGCGAGCTGTACGAGGCCGGCGCGACGCTGCTCGTCGCGGGCACGGCGATCTTCGGCCACGAGGACCCGGCTCGGGCCTACCACCGGCTCGTCGACGCGCTCGCGTGAGCCTCGACCGCGCGCTCGCGCTCGCCGACGGGGCGCCGGGGAGGGCCTACCCGAACCCGACCGTCGGCGCGGTCGTCGTCGCGGGCGGCGAGGTGGTCGGGGAGGGCGTCACCGAGCCGTACGGCGGCCGCCACGGCGAGGTCGTGGCGCTCGACGCCGCCGGGGAGCTGGCGCGCGGCGCGACGCTCTACCTGACGATGGAGCCGTGCGCGCACCGCGGCAGGACGCCGCCCTGCGTCGACGCCGTGCTCGCGGCGGGCGTCGCGCGCGTCGTCGCGGGCTCGCTCGACCCGAACCCCGCCGCCGCGGGCGGGCTGGAGCGGCTGCGCGCGGCGGGAGTCGAGGTCGAGCTCGTCGACTCGTTCGAGGCGCGCCGGCAGAACGAGGCCTGGCGCACCTGGATCGCGCACGGGCGGCCGTTCGTCACCTACAAGGCCGCGGTGACGCTCGACGGGCGCACGACGCTGCCGGGCGAGCGCTGGATCACCGGCGAGGCGTCGCGCCGGCTCGTGCACGAGCTGCGCGCGGCCTCCGACGCCGTCGCCGTCGGCTCCGGTACGGCGCGGATCGACCGGCCGCTCCTGACCGCGCGCGACGTCGAGACGCCGCGCGGGCAGCCGCGGCGGCTCGTCTTCGGCACGGCGGCGCTCCCGGAGGGGCTCGAGCTCGAGCTGCGGTCCGGGACCGCTCGTCGAGGAGCTGCGGTCGCTCGCCGCCGAGGGCGTCCAGTCGCTGCTGCTCGAGGGCGGGCCCAGGCTCGCCGCCGCCTTCCTCGCGGCGGGGCTCGTCGACCGGGTGCTCGTCTTCGTCGCCCCGAGGCTCGCCGGCGACGGGCCGGGCCTGGCGGCCTCGCTGCCGTCGCCGCTGACGGCTGACCCGGCTCGAGTCGAGGCAGGTCGGCGAGGACGTGCTCCTCTCCGGCTACCTGCACGAGCCGTAGAGGTTCGACGCGTGTCGGACGTCCCCGGCGGGGCCGTTCCGGGCCGAGCCGGGGTGTGCCGGCGGCAGTGGCGCCTGCCGGTTGCACGTGTGAGGGCGCCGGTGCGGGGCGGCGCCGTGCCTGGGCGGCAGCCGGGGCCGCGGCCGATGCGCATCAAAGCTCCGAACAGCAGCGCGCCGAGCCCTCGCACGGAGGCCTCGTCGATCGGGCTGACGACGAGGATCGCTTCGTCGGCGCCCGCCTCGGCGAGCGCCCGCAGGTGCTCGACGAGCCGTGAGGGCTCGACCGGCGGGGCAGTCCTCCGTCAGCGGGCGCTCGGGCCTGTCGGGGTCGAACGCGACGAGGACGCAGGCGCTGCGGGCGACGTCGGCGGGGTCGCGCCCGGCCGCGGCGGCCGCCTCGTCGACGCGCGCGTTCAGCTCCGCGAAGCCCTCCGGCGCGTTGCCGTACTGCTCGTACCAGCAGTTCCAGGCCTCGACGTGCGGGAGCGCGGCCGCGAGCAGCCGTGGCCCGGCCGAGCCGACGAGCAGCGGGAGCCGGCGGGCGGGCGGCGGCAGCAGGACGGCGTCCTCGACGTGGTAGAAGCGCCCGTCGAGGTCGACGCGCTCGCCCGCGAGCAGTCGCCGGACGATCGAGAACGCCTCCTCGAACCGTGCGACGGGCCGGTCGAACGGGATGCCGAACGCCCGGAACTCGACCGCGTTCCAGCCCGCGCCGAGACCGAGGACGAGCCGGCCGCCGCTGATCTCGTCGACCGTCGCGGCCATGCGCGCGAGCAGGCCCGGCGGGTGGAAGGCGGTGCTCGCGACGAGCGGCCCGAGCGCGACCCGCCCGGTCGTGGCGGCGAGGGCGGCGAGCGTCGTCCAGACGTCCCAGGGCCCGCGCTCGGGTCGACCGTCGCCGCGGTAGAGCACGTGGTCGCCGACCCAGATCGAGTCGAAGCCGACCTCCTCGGCCGCCCGCGCGATCGCCAGGAGCTCCGGCCAGCGCACGTCGCGCTCGACCTCGGGCAGCTGCACGCCGACGCGAAGCGGAAGGGGCACGCGCGCAGTCTAGGAGCCGCGCGGGCCGCCGGGCCGCTGCTCCCAACCTCGCCGCCCGGCCGCCACACCCGCCGCCCCAACCACCCCCAAGGGATCCCCGCGACCCCCTGTGGGCAGCCTAGCCGGGCGCTGCGCGCGCGTCTGTGCCGGCTTCGTGACGATTCTGCGAACCGGGCCGGCCGCCGGGCGGCGGCGCGCCCGGGCGCGTTCCGGCCGCCGCGGCTGCGCGTACCCTTGCGCGTCGTGGCCGTCGCGCTCCTCTCGCGGCGTCCGGCGGTGCTGCGACGGCCGAGCGTCGCCGCCACGCTCGGCGCCCTCTGCATCGCCTTCTCGGCGATCCTCTTCCGCCTCGCCGACGTCTCGCCCTCGACGGGCGCGTTCTTCCGCTGCGCGCTCGCCGTGCCGCTGCTCCTCGTCGCCGCGCGCGTCGAGGAGCGGGCGCTCGGGCCGCGCAGCCGCCGCGAGCGGCTGCTCGCCGTCGCCGCCGGCGTCTTCTTCTGCGCCGACCTCGTCCTCTGGCACCACGCGATCGAGGACGTCGGCGCCGGGCTCGGCACCGTGCTCGGCAACACGCAGGTCGTGCTCGTCGCGCTCGTCGCCTGGGCGCTCCTCGGCGAGCGGCCCGGCCGGCGCACGCTCGTCGCGATCCCGGTCGTCTTCGGCGGCGTCGTCCTGATCTCCGGCGCCGCGGGCGGCGCCACCTACGGCGACCATCCGCGCGCGCGGCGTCGTCTTCGGCGTCCTGACCGGGATCGCCTACACGGGCTTCCTGATCCTGCTGCGCCAGGGCAGCGGCACCCGGCGCGCGGCCGGGCCGCTCTGCCGACGCGACCCTCGTCGGCGCCCTGGCGACGCTGCCGCGTCGGCTTCGCGGCGGGCGAGCTCGACCTCTGGCCCGGCCTGCACGCGCTCGGGCTGGCTGGTCGTGCTCGCCCTGACCTCGCAGGTGCTCGGCTGGCTGCTGATCGCGCTACTCGCTGCCGCGGCTGCCCGCGGCGCTGACGAGCGTGCTCCTGACCGCCCAGCCGGTCGGCTCGGTCGTCTTCGCGATCGTCCTGCTCGGGGAGTCGCCCTCGGCGGTCGCAGCTCGCTCGGCGCCGCGACGATCCTGGCGGGGCTCGTGATCGTCTCGACCGGCCGCCGCGCCCGCGAGCCGGCGCCCGTCGTCGAGGCCGGCTAGCGCGCGTGCAGCTCTACGATCCGGCCGCGCACGAGCCGCTCGTCGAGGCGGAGTGGGACGAGCAGCGGGCGCGCGCCGCGATCGACGGGATCGCGAGGCGGGCGGCCGGTCGCTTCGCCCCGGGCGAGGATCGGTCGCTCTGGAGCGGCGCGGCCGGCACGCTCTGGGCCCTCGATCGGCTCGGTCACGGCCGCGGCGAGGCCGGGCTCGAGCCGGCGGCGGGAGCCGGCCCGGGGCTGATGTCCGGGGAGGTGGGCGTCCGTCTCGTCTCCTGGCGGCTCGAGCCGGCGCCCGCGCAGGCCGACTGCCTCCACGACCTCGTGCGCGCCAACGTCCGGAACCCGGGCCACGAGCTCTTCGAAGGCGCCCCGGGGACGATGCTCGCGGCGCTCCACCTGTACGAGGCGACCGGTGAGGAGCGCTGGCGCGAGCTCTGGCTCGAGTGCGCCGACTACGTCATCGACCAGTGGCGGCCCGACCCGGAACGAGGGTGCCGGCTCTGGATCCAGTACAGGAAGGGACGGCTCGTCCGCAGCATCGGCGCCGGCCACGGCTTCGCCTCGAACGTCCGCTCGCTGCTGCGCGGCGCGGCGCTGCTCGGCGACGAGCGCCGCGCCGAGGTCGAGCGCGGGGCCGCGGAGACCGCGGCCGCCCTCGCGCTCCGGCAGGACGGGCTCGCCAACTGGGAGACCTCCGCCGACCCGTTCTGGGCCGCCGAGCAGCAGATCCGCGTCCAGTGGTGCCACGGCGCGCCGGGCCTCGTCACGAGCCTCTGGACGCTCCCGCGCGACGGGTGCACCGACGCCCTGCTCGAAGCGGCGGGCGAGCTCGTCTGGCGCGCCGGCCCGCTCCGGAAGGGTCCCGGCCTCTGCCACGGCACCGCGGGCAACGCCTGCGCCTTCCTCGCATTGCACCGCCGCACGGGCGAGCCGCTCTGGCTCGAGCGCGCGCGGGCCTTCGCCCTCCACGCCGCCGCGCAGGTCGAGCGCGACGATCCCGGCGATGCGCTCTGGACGGGCGCGCTCGGCACCGCCCTCGTCCTCCGCGCCTGCCTCGACGGCTGGGACGGGATGCCGGTGCTCGACGTGCTCTGAGCCGCCGGTTTCTCCGCGGCGGCCCCGAGCTACGATGAGCGGGGCGGAGGGCGCACGACCACAATCGGATCAGGGGAGGTTCTCTCGTGCACGCTCTCAGTTGGCTGTGGCGCAAGCCGTGGCTCACCGCCGTCGTCGCCGTCGTCGGCGCTCGCTCGGCGCCGGCACGGTCGCCTACGCGGGCGACGGGCCGTCGAGCCCGAGCTTCACGCCGAACAAGGCGGATCAGATCACGAACATCGACGTGCTCCGCTCGCAGATCAAGAACTACTACGGCGATCCGGCGGGCACGGGCATCTTCGCCCCGACCAGCAATTACGCCCGCGAGGCCATGTCGGTCGCCCAGCAAGGCTCGCAGTGGCTGTCCGCACGGGCGAAGGTGCCCGGCAAGGCGATCGTCCTCGACGTCGACGACACGACGCTCGCGACCTGGAACTACGAGATCGCGAGCAACTGGGCCTACACCCCGGCGTCGAACGCCGTCTACGTGCTCGGCCAGCTGTTCCCGGCCGTGCCCGGCATGGTCGACATGGTCACGAAGGCCGACGGGCAGGGGTACGCGGTCTTCTACCTGACGGGGAGAGGAGCGACGCAGGAGGCGGCGACGCTCGGCAACCTGACCTCCGACGGAATCGGCGTCGACGCCGGCTATCCGGCGCCGACGCCGCTCGGAAACGGCGAGGACGGCCTCTTCACCAAGCCCGCCGTCGCGGACTACCCGCCGTACCTGCAGGCGGCCTGCGCCGTGGAGATCGCGGCCGGGCACTCGTGCACGACGATCCACTACAAGGCGGCGACCCGGGCGCACATCGAGTCGCTCGGCTTCGAGATCGTCGCCGACTTCGGCGACCAGTACAGCGACCTGCTCGGCGGCTACACCGACAAGACGTTCAAGCTGCCGAATCCGAACTACTACCTGCCGTAAGCAGCCGCGGGTGCCCGCCGCCGACGGCGGGCACCCGCCGGCCGTGCGCGAGCACGTACGGTTGCCTGTGTGTTCACCGGGATCGTCCGCGAGCTCGGCCGCGTCGCCGCCGTCGACCGGGGCGCCGACGGCGTCCGCCTCGTCGTCGAGGCGCCCGAGACGGCCGCGCAGGCCGCGGTCGGCGACTCGGTCGCCGTCGCCGGCGTCTGCCTGACCGTCGTCGAGGTCTCCGCGGGGCGGCTCGCCTTCGACGCCGTCGCCGAGACGCTCGACCGCAGCTCGCTGGGACGGCTCGCGCCGGGCGACGCGCGTCAACCTCGAGCCCGCCCTGCGCGCGGGCGAGCCGCTCGGCGGCCACGTCGTCCAGGGCCACGTCGACGGGGTCGGCTCGGTCCGCTCGCCGGGTGACTCGCGCGGCGGGCGAGCCGACCTGGTTCGACGCGCCGCCGGAGCTGCTCCGCTACTGCGTCGAGAAGGGCTCGGTCGCGGTCGACGGCTGCTCGCTGACCGTCGCCGCGCTCGACGACGCGGGCTTCGCGGTCGCGCTGATCCCGCACACGCTCGCCGTGACGACGCTCGGCGCGCTCGAGCCGGGCGATCCCGTCAACCTCGAGGTCGACGTGCTCGCCAAGTACGTCGAGCGGCTCTTGCCCGCCCGGGCCCGCGGCTAGCATGGAGGCGGTGACGACGACCGAGCAGACGACGCCCTTCGCGAGGATCGACGAGGCGATCGAGGAGATCCGCAACGGCAAGTTCGTCGTCGTCGTCGACGACCCGACGCGCGAGAACGAGGGCGACCTCGTGATCGCCGCGCAGTTCGCGACCCCGGAGGCCGTCAACTTCATGGCCACCCACGCCCGCGGGCTGATCTGCCTCTGCCTGACCGAGGAGCGCTGCGACGAGCTCGGCCTGCGGCCGATGGCGGAGCGCAACGAGACGCCGCTCGGCACCGCCTTCACGGTCGCGATCGAGGCCCGCGAGGGCGTCACGACCGGGATCTCGGCCGCCGACCGCTCGCACACGATCCAGGTCGCGATCGACCCCGGCTCGACGCCGCACGACCTCGTCCAGCCGGGCCACGTCTTCCCGTTGCGCGCCCGCGACGGCGGCGTCCTCCGCCGCTCCGGCCAGACCGAGGCCTCCGTCGACCTCGCCCGGCTCGCGGGCCTGATCCCCGCGGGCGTCGTCTGCGAGATCATGAACGAGGACGGGACGATGGCGCGCGTCGACGACCTCGTCCCCTACTGCCGGCGGCACGGGCTGAAGATGGTCTCCGTCGCCGACCTGATCGAGTACCGGCGCCGCACCGAGAAGCTCGTCGTCCGCGAGATCGCCGTGCGGCTGCCGACCGAGCACGGCGACTTCCAGGCGGTCGCCTTCCGCGAGACCCTGACCGGCAAGCACCACGTCGCGCTCGTGCTCGGCGACGTCACGGCCGCCGACGACGTGCTCGTCCGCGTCCACTCGGAGTGCCTGACCGGCGACGTCTTCCACTCGCTCCGCTGCGACTGCGGCGAGCAGCTCGACCGCGCGCTCGCCGCGATCGCCGCCGAGGGCTGCGGCGTCCTCCTCTACATGGCGCAGGAGGGCCGCGGGATCGGGCTGCTGAACAAGCTGAAGGCCTACGAGCTGCAGGAGCAGGGCCTCGACACCGTCGACGCCAACCTCGCGCTCGGCTTCGCCGCCGACGAGCGGGAGTGGGGGATCGGCAACCAGATCCTCGCCGACCTCGGCCTCTCGACGATCCGCCTCCTGACGAACAACCCGAAGAAGGTCTCCGGCCTCGAGGCGTACGGGCTGAAGGTGACCGAGCAGGTGCCGATCGAGGTGCCGCCGCAGGAGCGAGAACCGCCGCTACCTGGCGACCAAGCGGGATAAGCTCGGGCACCGGCTGCACCACCAGGATCTCAAGTTCGAGCGAGAGGGCGAATGAGCGAGCGCGAAGGGAAGAGCAGGCTCCCGGACGACCTTCCACGCTGGACCGGCGACGCGCCGGAGGAGGATCCCTGGCCGCGCCGCCGCGACTCGGAGCTGCGCGCCGACGAGTCGCTCCGCCGGGAGCCGGCCGAGGAGCTCGCCGACGATCCCTTCGCCGAGCGGCTTCCCGCCGAGGACGCGCAGGCCGAGCAGCCCGTGCAGGACGAGCAGGACGAGCAGGACACCGGCGAGCCGATCGCGGCCGCCGAGCCCGAGCAGGCCGACGACGACGAGGACGACGAGGACGAGGACGAGGAGCCCGAGCCGGAGCTCCCGCCCGCGCCGGACGAGCAGCTCGAGGCGGAGGCCGTGCCCGAGGACGAGGCCGAGGCCGCCGAGCGGGCGGCCGCCGAGCACGCGGCCGGCGAGCTCGACATCCCCGGCGAGGTCGACGTCGTCGAGGGCTACCCGACCGGCCACCACCGCCGGGTCGCGGTCGTCGTCGCCCGCTTCAACGGCGAGGTCACGAACCGGCTGCTCGCCGCGGCGCTCGCCGAGCTCGAGGAGGCCGGTGTCGCCTCGGAGTCGATCACGGTCATGCCCGTCCCCGGCGCCTTCGAGCTGCCCCTCGGCGCGATGGCGCTCGCGAAGACGCGCCGCTACGCCTGCGTCGTCGCGCTCGGCTGCGTGATCCGGGGCGAGACGCCGCACTTCGACTACGTCGCGGGCGAGGCCGCGAGCGGGCTGCAGCTGGCCGCGATCGAGACCGGCGTCCCGGTCGCGTTCGGCGTCCTCACCTGCGACACGCTCGCCCAGGCCGAGGCGCGGCTCGACAAGGGCGCCGAGGCCGTGCGCACGGCGCTCGAGATGGCCGACGTCTTCGCGCAGGTGCGCGCGGGCGCGCGGACCGGCTAGCGGCCCGCACGCACGCGAGCGGCGACGCTCTAGGCGGGGGTCGGCCCCGGCCGGTGCAGCGCCAGCTTCGGCAGCCGGTCGCCGGCCAGCCCGAGCGCCGAGACGACGATCAGCAGGATGCCCGGGACGACGAAGAACCAGGTGAAGAGCCGGAAGTCGGGCAGGCTCGCGATGCTCGCGTAGTCCTGCACGTTCCCCTGCATCGTGTCGACGAGCGGCTTGTAGTGCGCGAGCCCGGCGGGCACGGCCGCGAAGATGCCGACGTTCTGCTGCATCAGGCCGATCAGCTGCTGGAAGTCCCGCTGCATCTGCGGCAGCCCCTGCAGCAGCGCGGACATCGCCGGCAGCTGCGTCGTCAGCATCGCCTGCACCTGCGCCGGAGTCATCCCGAGCGCCTCGGAGAGCATCGGCACGAGCTTGCCGACGTCGCCGCTCATGCCGTCGAAGCCGTCGACGTAGCCGCTGAACGTGGCGACGTTCGCGGCGCTCAGCGCCGGCACGACCTTGCCGAGCGGGACGAAGACGTCGTAGTAGAAGCTCGCCGTCTTCTCCACCTGCGCCGGCTGCATGATCGGCTGGAAGTCGCCGATCATCCGCTCGCCGGCCGCCGCCTTGCCGGGCAGCCCGATCGCGAGCGGCGCGATCACGAGGGCCGCGCCGACCGCCAGCACGACCCACCAGAGAGCCTTGCCGTTCCGCATCTCCATCTACCTCCTCGGGTGTCGGCCGGATCGTCGGGCCCGCGGCCGCTGTCGGCCTCGGCAACAACTACGTAACCGTCTGGTTGTCTCGCGGCGGTCGCGTCGGCGCCTGCGCGGCTCTCCGCTATAGTGGGCCGCCGGATG
This sequence comes from uncultured Actinomycetes bacterium, assembly GCA_963839285.1. Classification (GTDB taxonomy): domain Bacteria; phylum Actinomycetota; class Thermoleophilia; order Gaiellales; family Gaiellaceae; genus DASSSQ01. The sequence continues at coordinate 879,437 of CAWIUN010000020.1, read as the reverse complement.
TCCAGGGTCTGCGCCATTTGCGGGAAGAAGCCGGGGTTCGGCAACAACCGGAGCCACTCGATGGTGGCGACGAAGCGCCGCTTCAACCCGAACCTGCAGCGGATCCGCGTCCTGCTCTCGGGCTCGCCGACGCGCGCCTACGTCTGCACGCGCTGCCTCAAGTCCGGCAAGGTCCAGAAGGCCGTCTAGCTCCCGTCCGGCGCCCGCGCGGCGGCGTCTCGCGGCCGCGGCCGCCCGTCTCGGCAACCGTCCGCGGCGGCGGTAGGGTCTAACGGACGGCCGTGAGAAACGACGACCTGACCATCCCGTCCGAGCTCGGGACGATCACCATCTCGGCCGGCGCCGTCGCCGACCTGGTCGCGCGCACCGCCTCGCGCTGCTACGGCGTCGTCGGGCTCGCCTCGCGGAGCCGCGTCGGCCGGATCCTCGGCCGCGAGCGCGCCGCCTCGGCGGTCGAGGTCGCCCAGGACGACGGCCGCGTCCGGATCGACCTCCACGTCGTGATCGAGTACGGCCTCAACCTGGCCGAGGTGGCGGCGACGCTGCGCTCGCAGGTGACCTACGAGCTCGAGCGGCTGACCGGGATGCCGGTCGCCGCCGTCGACGTCCACATCGAGAGCGCCCGGCGGTCGGACGGATGACCGCGGAGGGCGACCTCGAGCTCGCGCGCCGCCTGGCCGGGGCGGCCCTCGCCGCGATGGAGGCGCACCGCCGCCGGATCGACGACCTGAACGTCTATCCGGTGCCGGACGGCGACACCGGCACGAACCTGACGCTGACCGTGCGCGCGGTCGCGGAGGCGCTCGAGGGCTCGACCGCGCCCGACCGCGCCGCGCTCGCGCACGAGATCGCCCGCGCGGCGCTGATGGGCGCGCGCGGCAACTCGGGCGTCATCCTCTCGCAGATCGTCCGCGGCGCCGCCGACACGCTCGGCGAGCGCGCCGACCTGGCGGGCGCCGTCCGGAGCGCGGCCGACGCGGCCTACCGCGCCGTCCGCAAGCCGGTCGAGGGGACGATGCTGACCGCGATCCGCGAGCTGGCCGACGAGGCCGAGACGCGGCGCGGGGAGCCGACCGTCGAGCTGCTCCGGCACCTGGTCGAGCGCGGCGACGACTGCGTCCTCCGGACGCCCGAGCTGCTCGACGTCCTCCGGGAGGCCGGCGTCGTCGACGCGGGCGCGGCCGGGCTCGTCGAGATCGTGCGCGGGATCGCCGCGGCCGTCGCCGGCGAGCCGTTGCCGGAGGCGCCCGCCCACGACCACGCGGTCGCGGTCGAGGCGATCCACCAGGAGCTCTCCCGCTTCCGCTACTGCACGGTCTTCGTGATCGAGGGCGAGGGGCTCGACGCCGACGCGGTCGAGACGGAGCTCGAGCAGCTGGGCGACTCGCTGCTCGTCGTCGGCGACCCGACCGCGCTGAAGGTGCACGTGCACACCGACGACCCGGGCCGCGCGCTCTCGATCGGCGTCGCAGCCGGCACCGTCGAGGGGGTCGAGATCGCGAACATGCACGCGCAGACCGAGCAGCGCGAGGCGCGGCTCCTGCGCCGCCGTTCCCGCGCCGTCCGACCCGTTCGCGACCGAGGTCGTCGCCGTCGTCGCCGGCGACGGCAACCGGCGCCTGTTCGAGAGCCTCGGGGCGCGGATCGTCGACGGCGGCCGGACGATGAACCCCGCGACCGCGGAGATCCTCGCCGCGGTCGAGGACGCGGCCGCCGGCAGCGTCATCGTCCTCCCGAACAACTCGAACGTGATCATGAGCGCCGAGCAGGCGGCGGAGCACAGCGCGAAGGCCGTGCAGGTGCTGCCGACGGTGTCGCTGCAGTCGGGCCTCGCGGCGATGGTCGCCTTCGACCCGACGGCCGGCGGCGACGACAACGCCGAGGCGATGCGCGAGGCGCTCTCGGCCGTCGCGACCGGCGCCGTCACCGTCGCCTCCCGGGACGTCCGGCTGAACGGCCTCGACGTGCGGCGCGGCGCCTTCCTCGGGCTCGCCGACGGCGAGGCGGTCGCAGGCGGCGACTCCTTCGACGAGGTCGCGCGGCGCCGTGATCGAGCGGCTCCTGGCGGAGCCGCGCGAGGTGCTGACGCTCCTGACCGGGGAGGCGGAGCCGCCGCTCGACGGCCTGCTCGCCCGGATCGGCGAGGCGCACCCGCAGGTCGAGCTCGAGGTGCACGAGGGCGGCCAGCCGCACTACCCGCTGCTCGTCTCGGCGGAGTAGCGGGTACGGTCCCCCCGGTGGTCGCGCCGATCCGACTCGTGCTCGTCGAGGACAACCACGTGTTCCGCGAGGCGCTCGAGCTCCTGCTCTCGCTGCGGGAGGACGTCGAGGTGATCGCGTCGGTCGGCGACGGCGCCGCCGCAGCGGGGATCGTCGCCGCCCTGCAGCCCGACGTCGTCCTGATGGACTACCGGCTGCCCGGCCTGAACGGCGCCGAGGCGACCCGCGAGATCCGCCGCGCCAGCCCGGGCGTCAGCGTCGTCTGCCTGACCGCGTCCGTGTCGTCGCGCGAGGTCGAGGAGCTGTACGAGGCCGGCGCCCGCGCCTGCCTGACCAAGGACGAGGACCTCGACCGGATCATCGCCGCGATCCACGACGCGGCGGCCCGCGAGGTGGTCGAGTGAAGCTGACGGCCGAGAACACCGCCGTCGTGCTCGACTCGACCGCCGACTTCCCCGACGCGGCGGCGCGCTTCCCGAACTTCCGGGTCGTCCCGCTCTACGTCCGCTTCGGCGACGAGAGCTTCCGCGACTACGTCGACCTCGGCGCGGCCGAGTTCTACGAGCGGCTGCAGGCGGCGAGCGAGCTGCCGACGACCTCGCAGCCGACGCCCGGCGACTTCCTCGCGGTCTACGAGGAGCTCTCCGGCTACGAGCGCGTGCTCTCGCTGCAGATCGCCTCGAGCTTCTCCGGCACCTACGAGAGCGCCCGCGCGGCGGCGGAGCTCGAGGGCTCGGGCCGGGTGCGGGTGCTCGACTCGCGCACCGCCTCGGCGGCGATCGCGCTGCTCGCGCTCGCGATCGAGCGGCGGCTCGAGCGCGGCACGACCGACGAGGAGGTCGACGCGCTGATCGAGCGCTACACGCGCGAGAACGGGCTCCTCTTCACCGTCAACACGCTCGAGTGGCTGGCGCGCGGCGGCCGGATCGGCAAGGCGGCCGCCTTCGCGGGCAACCTGCTCAACGTCAAGCCGATCCTCGGCCTCCGCGACGGCGAGATCGAGCCGCTCAAGCGCGTGCGCGGCAACCAGAAGGCGTTCCGGGAGTTCCGCGAGCGCTTCGAGGCGGCGACCGAGGACGACGCGAGCCTCCGGGTCGGGATCGCGCACGCGGCGGCGCCGGAGCGGCTGCGGGCGCTGAGCGAGCTGGTCGAGCACGTCCGGCCGCAGGCGACGGTCGAGCTGGCGACGACGCTCGGGCCCGTCGTCGGCACGCACGCCGGCCCCGGCACGGTCGGCTTCTTCTGGTTCCACGACCGCGACTAGGGGCTAGTCGTCCTCCGGGTGGTCGCGGCCGCCGCCGCCGTGGTCGTCGCGCGTCGTCGTCGGCCGGGCGGGTCGCGGACGGCGCGGTCGTGGTGGTGGCGAGCCCCGTCAGCGCCGGCTGCACGGGGCTGAGCCTGCCGACCGGGTCGCGGCTGTCCGCGGCGCCGAGCAGCAGCAGGTTCGCCGAGACGGCCGCGGCTGCGACGGCGAGCGCGACGAGCAGGAACGGGAGCACGCGCCTCACGGCTCTCACTCTAGGCCGCCGCGAGCTCCCGGCGGAGGCCGGCGACCTCCGCCTGCCGGTTCGCGGCGAGCGCCGCGAGCGTCCGGCCCTCGGCGTCGAGGTAGCGGGCGAGGAACGAGCCCTCGTCGCCCTCGAGCTCGAGCCGGTGCCAGCTCTCGGCGTGGCCGACGTACTGCAGGCGCAGGCCGAACTGGTCCGACCAGAAGTAGGGCGGCTCGTCGTAGGGCTCCGGCTCGCCGAGGATCGTCCGGGCGACCGCGGCGCCCTGCCCGGCCGCGCTCGTCCAGTGCTCGACGCGCAGCCTGCGGCCGAGCGAGGGGCGCCACCACGCCGCGACGTCGCCGGCCGCGTAGACGCCGGGCCGCTCCGTCCGCCCGCACGCGTCCGTCTCGACCGTGTCGGCCTCGACCCCGACCGCGGCGAGCACGCCGTCGGCGGGGACGAGCGTCCCGTCGCCGAGCTCGACCGCGTGCGGCCGGATCGACGCGACGGGCGTGCCGAGGCGCAGGTCGACGCCGTGCGCGCGGTAGCGGGCGGCGAGCAGCGCGCCGACCTCGTCGCCGAGGACGCGCTGCAGCGGCGCCGCCAGGCCCTCGAGCATGGTGACCCGGACGCCGAGCGCGACCGCGGTCGAGGCGACCTCGGCGCCGAGGAAGCCCGCGCCGACGACGACGAGCCGGCTGCCCGGCCGCAGGCGCGCCCGGAGCCGCTCGGCGTCGGCCCGGGTGCGGAGCGTCAGCGCGCCCGGAAGGCGGCGGGCGCGCGCGCCGGTCGCGAGCACGACGGCGTCCCAGTCCGACGGGCTCGAACCCCTCGACGCGCCGGCCGAGCCGGAGCTCGACGCCCTGGTCCTGCCAGTAGGAGGGAGGCCGCAGCTCGACGCGCTCGCGCGTGCCGGCGAGCAGCTCCTTCGAGAGGGCCGGGCGCTCGTACGGCGGGTGCGGCTCCTCGCCCGCGAGCACGACCGGCCGCTCGTAGCCGCCGGCGCGGAGGGTCTCCGCGCAGCGGGCGCCCGCGAGGCCGGCGCCGACGACGAGGACGCCGCTCATGCCGCCCGCACCTCGGTGACGCGGATCGCGCCCATCGGGCACGAGTCCGCGGCGTCGAGCACGGCCGGGTCGTCGGTCTCGCCGACGCGGAGGCGGGCGAGCCCGCCCTCGAGCTCGATCGCGTCCGGGGCGAGCTCGGCGCAGGCGCCGAAGCCGCTGCAGAGCGAGCGGTCGATCTCGATCCGGTAGAGGGTCATCGTGCAGCTCCTTTCGGTCGGGGGACGACGGTGAGCGCGCGCCAGGCGGTCGCGAGCGCGACCGAGCCGACGGCGCCGAGGTAGAGGCCGAGCGCCCAGGGCTGCGCCGAGTCGGTCCCGGCGGCGAGGCCGTGGACGGTCGCGCCCGCGAAGATCGCGTAGGTGAGCCAGTGCAGCGCCCGCCAGGCCCTGATGCCGATCCGCCTGCGCAGCGAGAAGGACGCGTAGACGAGCACCATCAGCTCGCCGGCGAGGACGCCGAAGGCGACGGCGACCGGCCGGTACGACGAGAGGCCCGGCACGAGCAGCATCGCCGGGGTGATGCGGACGGTCGAGTCGAGCACGAGCGCGACGCCGTGCAGCACCAGGAAGCCGAGCCCGAGGAACGCGAGCGTCCGGTGCAGGTCGGTGACGACCGCCGCCTTCAGCGCGCGCCCGAAGGGCCGCGACTTGAGCACGAGGCCGGCGAGCACGGAGGCGGTCAGCAGGCCGTAGGCGGCGAGGCCGCCCGCCCGCGCCAGGATCCAGAAGGTCGGGTCGTGCGTCATGCGAGCGCTCCCGTCCGCCGGACGCGGCCGTCGTGGCCGACGAGCACGGTCGCCGCGTCGCCGGGGTCGGCGCCGAGGTAGATCGCCTTGGCGAGCGTCTCGGCCTCGACCGCGGTCGGCGCGGCGACCGTGACCCGCAGGTACGGGCTCGCCGCCGGCCGGCCCGTCCGCGGGTCGATCAGGTGGTGCCCGCCGCGCCAGCGCCGCCGGTCGCTGCCCGAGGTCGCGAGGGCTCCGCGCTCGAGGCCGACCGTCAGCTGCCCGTCGGGGATCTCGACGCCCACCGGCCAGAAGCCGCCGCGGCAGGCCATGTCCCCGCCGGCGTCGACGAGCGCGGGCCCGAAGGAGCCGAGCAGCTCGACCGCGCGGTCGACGGCGTAGCCCTTGCCGATGCCGCCGAGGTCGAGCCTGACCCCGGGCTCGAGCAGGATCTCGTCCGGCTCGAGCAGGACGCGGCCGCCGCAGCGCGGGGCCGCGAGCGGTCGAGCTCCGCCGTCGCCGGCCCGTGCGGCGACGAGCTCGAAGCTCCGGTCGTAGCCGGCAGCGACGAGCGCGTCGTGGACGGTCGGGTCGAAGCGGCCGCCGGTGCGGGCGCGGGCCTCGAGCGCGAGCTCGACGACCCGGCGCAGGTCCGGGCCGGCGGCGAGGCGCCCCGAGGCGTTCAGGCGCGAGAGCTCCGAGTCCGGGGCGGAAGCGGGAGAGGATCGCCTCCAGCCGCTCGAACTCGGCCTCGACGAGGTCGAAGCCGGCCGGGTCGCCGAAGAGCTCGACCTCGGTGCCCATCGCCCGGAACCCGTGCCGGGCGGTCACGACGTCCTCGTCACGGTCAGCGGCGGCAGCGTCACGACGCGGACGCTCGGGGCCGCCGGGGCCGCGGGCGCCGCCGGCGCGGGAGCCGCCGCGGCCGCCGCGGCCGCCGCCTTCTGCGCCGCGAGGGCGCTCCGGTAGGCGGCCCAGCGCCGGTCGGTCAGCTGCTTGACGGCGACGCTGTCGGCCTGCAGCCGCTGCTCGCGGGCGGCGAGTGCGGCGACCGCCGGGTCGGCCGCCGGCGTCGACCACGGGTGGGCGGCGATCGCGGCCCAGGCGAGGAAGAAGCCGACGAGCGAGACGGCCGCCGCGTAGAGCCTGGCGACGTGGCTAGTCATCGAGCTCGCCCTCGCCGCCGCGCTCGTGCTCGGCCTCGCTCTCGTGACCCTCGCCGTGGCGCGACACCGTCTGGACGACCGGCTTCGGCCGGACGTAGATCGACCTGCTGCGGCTGCCGGGCCGGCGCGGGCGTGCTCGCCCGAGCCGTCGAGCGGAGTCGCGGCGGCGGGCAGCGCCGGCGGCACCTGCTTGGCCGCCGTGCGCAGCTGGGCCTCGAAGCGGTCGAGCTTGCTGCTCCTGGCCGCGATCTGCGCCGCCGTCAGCGAGGACGCCGTGCTGCTGGCGCCGAGCTGCGCCGTCCGCAGCATCGCCGCCGTGCCGAGCACGAGCGCCAGCGCGAGAAAGACGGAGATGATGGTCGCGTTTCGCCGGTTCATCGAAGACCTCCTGAGTCGATGTCCCGACGGTAGGAGCGGCCGGGCCAGGCGTGGGTAAAGCGCAGGCCAGGATTCCGCCGGCTCCGGGCAAATTCGGAAGCGGCCGCCCGGCGGCTCTGGGACGATGCGCGGGATGAGGATCCTGGTCGTCGAGGACGAGGACGCGATCGCCGAGCCGCTGGCGGAGGGCCTCCGCCGGGAGGGGTTCGAGGTCGAGCGGGTCGCGACCGGCCGGGCGGCACTCGACGCCGCCGAGCCCGACCTCGTGCTGCTCGACCTGCGCCTGCCCGACGTCGACGGCTACACGGTCTGCCGGGAGCTGCGCGCGCGCTCGGACGTGCCGATCATCGTCGTCACCGCGAAGGGCGAGGAGGTCGACCGCGTGATCGGGCTCGAGCTCGGCGCCGACGACTACGTCGTCAAGCCGTTCGGCCTCCGCGAGCTCGTCGCCCGCATCCGCGCCGTCATGCGGCGCGCCCGCGGCGGCGGCACGACCTCGTTCCGCGTCGGCCCGCTCGAGATCGACGTGCGCGCCCGCCGCGCGTCGCTCGCGGGCGACGCGCTGCAGCTGACCCCGAAGGAGTTCGACCTGCTCGCCCTGCTCGCGCGGGAGTCGGACGCCGTCGTCCCGCGCACCCGCAGCCTGCAGGAGGTCTGGAACACGACCTGGTACGGGTCGTCGAAGACCGTGGACGTGCACGTCGCCTCGCTGCGCAAGAAGCTCGGCGACCCGGGCTGGATCGAGACCGTGCGCGGCATCGGGCACCGGCTGGCGCGGCCGTGAGCCGGCGGCTGCTGCTCGGCTACCTGTCGCTGACCCTGCTCGTGCTGGTCGTGCTCGAGGTGCCGCTCGGCGTCGCCTACGCCCGCAACGAGCGGCGCGACCTCCAGGCCGCGGTCGAGCGCGACGCGGTCTCGCTCGCCTCGCTCACCGAGGACGCGCTCGCCTCGGGCGCGCCGCTCGCGCCCGTCGCGCGGATCGCCCGCGGCTACGCCGCCGCGACCGGGGAGCGGCTCGTCGTCGTCGACCGCCGGGGCACGGCCGTGCTCGACACCGACCCGCTGTTCGCCGGCGAGCGCGACTTCTCGAGCCGCCCGGAGGTCGCGCGCGCGCTCGCGGGCGAGGTCGCGAGCGGCACGCGCTACTCGAACACGCTCGGGCACGGCCTCGTCTACGTCGCGGTGCCCGTCGCCTCGGGCGGCACGGTCCACGGCGCCGTCCGCGTCACCTACCCGACCTCCCGCGTCGATGCCCGCGTGCGGCGGAGCTGGGCGCTGCTCGGCGTGGTCGCGCTCGTCGTGCTCGCGGCGACGGCGCTCGTCGGGCTCGCGATCGCGCGCTGGATCGCGGGGCCGCTCGCCGCCGTCGGCGCCGCCGCGGTGCGGCTGGGGGAGGGGCGGCTCGCCGAGCACGCGCCGGAGCAGGGGCCGCCCGAGGTGCGCGCCGTCGCCCGTTCCCTGAACGCGACCGCGGCGAAGCTCGAGGCGCTGCTCCGCTCGCAGGAGGAGTTCGTCGCCGACGCCTCCCACCAGCTGCGGACGCCCCTGACGGCGCTGCGCCTGCGGCTCGAGAACCTGGAGGCGGGCGGCGCCGACGTCGAGGCCGCGCTCGCCGAGGTCGAGCGGCTCGCGCGGCTCGTCGACGACCTGCTCGCGCTGGCCCGTGCGGACACGACCGCCGCGGCCGCGACCGCGCTCGACGTGGCCGGGGTGGCCGCCGACCGGGCCGAGGCGTGGTCGCCGCTCGCCGCCGAGCGCGGGGTCGACCTGATCGCGCCGCGCGGCGGCCCCGTCCGCGCGCGCGCCGCGCGCGAGCGGCTCGAGCAGGTGCTCGACAACCTGCTCTCGAACGCGCTCGAGGTCTCGTCCGCGGGCGCGGCGATCCGCGTCTTCGCCGAGAGCACCGGCGGCCGGGTCGCGCTGCACGTGCTCGACCAGGGCCCCGGCCTTCCCGCGGCGGACCGCGAGCGCGCGTTCGACCGCTTCTGGCGCGGCCGCGAGGACGGCTCGGGCCTCGGCCTCGCGATCGTCAAGCGCCTGGTCGAGGCCGACGGCGGCGCGGTCGAGCTGCGCGAGGCGCCCGGCGGCGGCGTCGACGCGGTCGTGCTGCTGCGCCCGGCCTGATTCCTATACTCGAACGACCCTGGCTGCGCAGCCGACAGCAACCCGCCCGCAGGCGGCCTTCGCGGGGGTGGAGCCGCCCGCGAGCTGGCCGGCGCCGCGCGGGTTCGGGCGCGCCGAGCGGCTGCTCCTGCCGCTGACGACGCTGCCCGGCGTCGGGCCTGCGGTCGCGAAGCGCCTGGCGAAGCTCGGGCTCGTCAGCGTCGGCGACCTGCTCGGCCACCGGCCGCGCCGCTACGAGCCGGCGGCGCCCGAGGTCGCGATCGCCGATCTCTTCGGCGAGGAGGAGGTCGCGATCGCCGGCGTCGTCCGCAGCGTGCGCGCGCGCCGGATCCGGCGGCTCTCGCTGCTCGAGGCCGTCGTCGCGGACGGCAGCTCCCAGATCAAGGCGGTCTGGTTCAACCAGCCCTGGCTCGCCGAGAAGCTGCAGCCGGGGACGCGCGTGCGCCTGCGCGGGCAGCCGAAGCGCGGCGGCTTCACGGTCAGGAGCTTCGACGTCGGCGAGGCCGAGCAGACGGCCGACTTCGCTCCCGTCTACCCGGCCGGAGAGGACGTGTCCGTGAAGAAGCTGCGCGAGCTCGCCCACGTCGCCGTCGAGCAGCACGCCCGCGACCTGCCCGATCCGCTGCCCGCCGCGCTGAAGCAGGCCGAGCGGCTGCCGCAGCGGGCCGACGCCCTCGCCGCGCTGCACTTCCCGCGCGACGAGGCGGAGGGCGAGCGGGCCCGCCGGCGGCTCGCCTACGACGAGCTGCTCGTCCTCCAGCTCGGGCTGCTGCGCCGCCGCCGGGAGGAGGAGACCGCCGAGGCCCCTGCGCTCGGCGCACCCGGGGAGATCGTCGCGCGCTACCGCGAGGAGCTGCCGTTCGCGCTGACCGAGCACCAGGAGGCGGCGATCGCCGAGCTCGACCGCGACCTCGCCGGCGAAAAGCCGATGCAGCGGCTGCTCCAGGGCGACGTCGGCTCGGGCAAGACCGTCGTCGCCCTCTACGCGCTCCTGCGCGCGGTCGAGGCGGGGCGGCAGGGAGCCCTGATGGCCCCGACCGAGACGCTCGCCGAGCAGCACTTCCTGACGATCGAGGGCTACTGCAGCGCGCTCGGCGTGCCCTGCGCCCTCCTGACCGGCTCGGTCCGGGGCGAGCCGCCGTCGATCGGCATCGTCGTCGGCACCCACGCGCTGATCCAGGAGAGCGTCGACCTCGGCAACCTCGGCGTCGCGGTCGTCGACGAGCAGCACCGCTTCGGCGTCGAGCAGCGCAAGGCCCTGGCGGCCGGCCGGACGCCGCACGTGCTGCACATGACCGCGACGCCGATCCCGCGGACGCTGGCGCTGACCGTCTACGGCGACCTCTCCGTCTCCGAGATCGCGAAGCCGCCCGCCGACCGGAAGCCGATCGTGACCGCGTGGGTGACGGCCGAGCGCTCCTCGGAGGCGTACACGCGCCTTCGCAGGCACCTCGACGAGGGGCGGCAGGCCTACGTCGTCTGCCCGCTGATCGAGGAGTCGGAGACCTCGCTCGCCCGCGCCGCCGAGGCCGAGGCGGAGCGGCTCCGGCGCGGGGAGCTTCGCGGCTACCGGGTCGGGCTCCTGCACGGGCGGCTGCGCCCGGGGGAGCGGCGGGAGCTGATGGCGGCGTTCAAGGCGGGCGAGCTCGACGTGCTCGTGGCGACGACCGTGATCGAGGTCGGCGTCGACGTCCCGAACGCGACGATCATGATCGTGCAGGAGGCGGATCGCTTCGGCCTCGCCCAGCTCCACCAGCTGCGCGGCCGCGTCGGCCGCGGCGCCGAGCAGTCCTACTGCCTGCTCGTCTCGCGGGCGAAGGAGGAGCTGACCGACGTCGCCCAGGCCCGGCTGCAGGCGCTCTGCGACACGACCGACGGCTTCGAGCTGGCCGAGGTGGACATGGAGCTGCGGGGCGAGGGGCGGCTGCTCGGGACGCGCCAGTCGGGCCTCTCGGAGCTGCGCTTCACCCGGCTGCGCGCAGACCGGGCCCTGCTCGAGCGCGCCCGCGAGGCGGCGGCGGCGCTCGTCGACGTCGCCGGCCCGCTCGACGACGAGGTCGAGGCCTTCTTCGCCGGCGCCGACGTCGCGGCCTGAGTCAGCGCGCCGTCCGCTCCTCCGCGCCGGGCTCGCGGGCCGGCGCGGGCTCGTCGCGCGGCAGCTCGATCCAGAACGTCGAGCCGCGGCCGGGCGCGCTGACGAAGCCGATCGCGCCGCCGTGCGCCTCGACGATCTCGCGCGCGACCGCGAGGCCGAGCCCGGTGCCGGGGATGCCGGCGTCCGACGCCGCGCCGCGGAAGAACTTCGTGAACACGTGCGGCTGGTCGTCGGAGCCGATCCCGTAGCCGTGGTCCGTCACCTCGACGCGGACGCGGCCGTCGTCGGCGGGGAGGACGACGACCTCGATCGGCCCGCCGTCCGGCGAGTACTTGACCGCGTTGCCGACCAGGTTGGCGACGACCTGCGCGAGCCGGTCGCGGTCCGCCGACACGGTCACGTCCTCGTCGGGGAGCCGGAGCGCCAGCTCGTGCAGCGGGGCGTGCGCGAGCAGGAACTCGCTCTGGTCGCGCACGAGCGTCCCGAGGTCGACCGGCTCGCGGCGGAGCTGCAGCCTCCCCTCCTCGATCGAGCGGAGGTCGAGGAACTGCTCCACGAGCGCCGCCAGCCGCCTGCTCTCCTCGTGGACGATGCCGATGTACCGCCGCTGCTCCTCCGCGTCGAACGAGCGCGCCAGCAGCAGGTTCGTGAACCCGAGCAGGCTCGTCAGCGGCGTGCGCAGCTCGTGCGAGACGACGGTGATCAGCTCCGACTTCTGCCGCTCGCTCTCCTCGAGCCGGGCGTTCTGCTCGAGCAGCTCCCGGCGGCCGTCGTCGAGCGAGCGGGCCATCGCGTTGAACGCGGTCGCGAGCTGCGCGAGCTCGCGCGGCCCCTGCTCGTCGAGCCGGACGGAGAAGTCGCCGGCCGCGACCTGGCTCGCCGCGCCCGCGGCGCCGCCGACGCGCCGCCGCACGCCGCGCGCGACCAGGAGCCCGGCCGCGAGGATCCCGAGCACGGCCAGGGCGGAGCCGCCGATCGCCCCCGCGAGGGCGGAGGTGGAGGCCGCGTTGACCGACGCGCGGCGGTCGGCGGCGCGGCGGTTCTCCTCCGACTCGATCCGGTCGAAGAGCGCGACGATCGCGTCGCTGCGACGCCGCCGCTCGTCGGTCGCGACCGCCCCGCGGACGACGTTCGGGTCGATCCGCGCGAGCTCGATCAGCGGCTCGCCGTAGTCGTCGAGGTACGCCTGCACCTGGGTCTCCAGGTCGCGGACGCGCCTGCGCTGGTCCGGACGGTCGCCGACGAGCGCCGCGAGCCGCGCCTCCTGCGGCGGCAGGAGCCGCCGGCCCTCGTCCCAGGGCTGCAGGAAGCGCTGGTTCGCCGTCAGCAGGTAGCCGCGGAGGCTCGTCTCGAGCGTGCCGAACGTCTCCTCGAGCCGGAGCGTCGCGACCAGGGTGTCCCGCGCGTGCGCCTCCCGGTCGACCGCGTCGCGCAGGTGCAGGATCGAGAGGGCGAGCACGGCCAGCCCGGCCGCGGTCACGGCCGCGACCACCGCGCTCAGCGCGACGACGCGGCCGACGAGCGTCTGCGGCCACGACGGGCGGCGCAGGAGCGGCCTAGCCTGCACCCGCGCCCCCGGACCGGTCGCGGATCATCGCCGCGACCGTCTGCTCCAGCTCGACCGGGTCGAAGGGCTTCGCGAGAAAGGCCTCGGCGCCCTCGGCCTCGGCTTCGCGCCGGTGCTCCTCGTCGGCCCAGGCGGAGACGACGACGACGGGAGGCGTGCGGCCCCCGGACGCCTCCCGGAGCCCGCGGAGGACGGCGAGCCCGCCCCCGCCCGGGATCATCAGGTCGAGCACGATCGCGTCCGGCCGCTCCGCGGCGACCGCCGCGAGCGCCTCGTCGGCCGTCGCGGTGGCGCACACCCGGTAGGCCGGGCCGAGCGCGACCGTGATCAGCTCCCGCAGCACCTCCTCGTCGTCGCAGACGAGCACCAGCCGCTCGGCACGCGTCACGTCACCCGGTGAGGCGGAAGACCAGGATCTCCCGCCTCGGCGTCACGGAGCTCGCGGTCACGACCACGTAGCCCCTGGCGTTGTCGTAGAGGCCCGTGCCGCCGAGCACCGGCGACTCGTAGAGCAGCCTCGAGCCGATCACGCCGCCGACGACCAGCTTCCCCTTCGGCAGCGTGTAGGTCGCGGTGCAGGAGCGCGCGGCGCCGGGGAGGATCGTGCAGACGAGGTCCCCGTGGCCGATCGGCTTCCTGGTGATGCGCGTGTTGTAGAGGACGAGGCGCACGATCTCGACGTCGCCGACCCCGCGGCCCGTCCTGCCCTGGTCGACACGGGTCAAGCGCTGCTGCGCGTCGGTGATCCGGATCGTGCTCGGTCCGGTCGCGGCCTGCGCCCCCTGCAGCGCGTAGACGGTGATCGCGCTCGCCGCGGCACAGGCGGCGAGGCCCCCCCAGCTCCTTCTCGTCATCAGACTCCCTTCCCGTCGGCGGCTCTGAAAAGGGACGGCCCTCTGCTCGCAGTGTGGCCCACGAGGGCGGGGGAAGACAAGGGGATAGGCTCGCCGGCGTGCGGATCATCGCCGGCAGCCGCAAGGGCCACCGGATCGCGGCGCCGAAGGGGACGGCGACCCGGCCGACCTCGGATCGCGTCCGCGAGGCGGCGTTCAACCTGATCGGCCCGCTCGAGGACGCGGTCGTGCTCGACCTCTTCGCCGGCTCGGGCGCGCTCGGGCTCGAGGCGCTCTCGCGCGGCGCCGCCCGCGCCACCTTCGTCGAGTCCGACCGGGACGCGTGCCGCGTCCTGAACGCGAACCTCGACAAGCTGCGGCTGACCGGCGCGCGCGTCCTCTGCCAGGACGTCGTCCGCTTCCTCGCGGCCGAGCGGGGCGGCTACGACCTGATCCTGCTCGACCCGCCGTACGACCGCGTCGACGGGCTCGCGGCGCCGCTCGCGGCCCACCTGCCCCGGCTGCTCGCCGAGAACGGCCTCGTCGTCTACGAGACGAGCGCGCGCCAGGAGCCCGAGCTGCCGCTCGCGCTCCGGACCTCGCGCCGGTACGGTTCCGTCCGCCTCACCCTCTTCGAGCGATGATCACGGCGATCTACCCAGGCAGCTTCGACCCGGTCACCTTCGGCCACGTCGACGTGATCCGGCGGGCGGCCTCGATCTTCGACCGCGTCGTCGTCGGCGTCGTCCGCGAGCCGCACCACAAGACGCCGATGTTCACCTCCGAGGAGCGCGTCGCCTTCATCCGCGAGGCCGTCGCCGACCGCTCGAACGTCGAGGTGGACGTCTTCGCCGAGCTCGTCGTCGACTTCGCCCGCCGCTGGGAGGCCCGCGCGATCGTCAAGGGCCTGCGGGTGACGAGCGACTTCGAGTGGGAGTTCCAGATGAACCAGCTCAACCGCCACCTCGCCCCGGACATCGAGACGGTGTTCGTGATGGCGAGCCCGCAGGTCAGCTTCGTCTCCTCGAGCGGGGTGAAGGAGATCGCCGCCTTCGGGGGAACAGTGGACGAGCTGGTGCCGGAGACGGTCGCCCGGCGGTTCAAGCAGATGTTCCCGAACGGTCGGGGCGGCGCCCCGCTCAGTCCGCAGGAGTAGAATGCGCGAGGAGCCATGGACGTACTCGTTCTGATCGACAAGCTCGACGACCTGGTGCACAACGCCAAGGCCGTGCCGCTCACGGACCAGGTCCGCATCGACCGCGAGGAGATCTACGACATCCTCGACCAGATGCGGGCGACGATCCCCGAGGAGATCAAGCAGGCCCGCTGGATCGTCAAGGAGCGGCAGGAGATGCTCGCCGAGGCCAAGCGCGAGGCCGACCGGCTGATCGCCGAGGCGCGCGAGCAGGCCGTCCGCGACGCCTCGCAGACGGAGATCGTCAAGCTGGCCGAGCGGCAGGCCCAGGAGATCATCGACGACGCGCGCCGGCAGGCCCGGGACATGCGCCTCGAGATCGAGGACTGGGCCGACTCGATCCTCTCGACGCTCGAGGTCAACCTCGACAAGTTCCTCGTCGCGGTCCGCCGCGGCCGGGAGCGGCTGCACGAGCGCTCGCAGGAGACCGTCGTCGCCGGCATCGGCGCCAACGGGGCGCTCACCGACGACGAGCAGCCGTATTAGCGCGGCTGATCGAGTCGAGTCCGAGCTCGCGTTGAGCTGATCGACGCGCGTCTGCGATCCTGCACCATGGCAGGAGCAGGCCCCCTCGGTGCGCGCGTCTGGGCCGCCCTCGGCATCGTCTACGTCGTCTGGGGCTCGACCTACCTCGCGATCAAGTTCGGCGTCGACTCGCTGCCGCCGCTGCCGATGCTCGGCTTCCGCTTCCTCGTCGCCGGCGCGATCCTCTTCGCCTGGTGCTCGCGGCGCGGGCTGCCGCGGACGACGCGGGCCCAGTGGGCCGCCGCGGCCCTGATCGGGCTGCTGCTGCCGGCGATCGGGAACGGCGCCGTCGGCTGGGCGGAGACCCGCATCGACAGCGGGCTCGCCGCCCTGATCATCGCGATCATCCCGCTCTGGATCGCCGTGCTCGAGCGGCTCGCCTTCGGGCGACGGCTCTCGGGCCGCGCGGTCGCCGGGATCGCGATCGGCCTCGGCGGCGTCGCCTTCCTCGTCGACCCGACGGGCGCCTCCACGCGCGACCTCGTCGCCGCGGTCGCGCTCGTCTTCTCCTCGCTCGCCTGGGCCGCCGGCAGCCTCTACGCCGCCCGCGCGACCCGGCACGCCGACCCGCTCGTCGGCGTCGCGATGCAGATGCTGACCGGCGGCCTCGTCCTCTGCGTCGCCGGCGCGGGCGAGTGGGGCAGCGTCGACCTCGGCGCCGTCTCGCTCCGGTCCGCGGGCGGCCTCGTCTACCTGATCCTGATCGGCTCGGTGATCGGCTACTCGGCCTACGGGTACCTGCTCCAGAGCGCGCCGGCCGCGCTCGTCTCGACCTACGCCTACGTCAACCCGGTCGTCGCCGTCCTGCTCGGCGCGCTCCTCGCCGGCGAGCGGATCACGCTCAACACCGTCGTCGGCGGCGCCGTGATCGTGCTCGCCGTCGTCCTGATCCTCGGCTCGAAGCCGAGGCCGAAGCCGGAGCCGGTGCAGGCCGCGCCCGAGCTCGAGCCGGTCCGCGAAGCCGCATAGCTAGGCTCCGGCCGATGGCGGGGCGGCTGCTTGCCTTCGGGAGCGTCCTCGGGCTCGCGGCCGCGGGAGGCGGCTGGGGGGCGGTCTCCTGGGGCTGGGCCGCGCTCGCGCTCTGCTGGGCGGGCGGGCTCGCGCTCGTCCTCGAGCCGCGGCTCCCCTCGCGCCCGCAGCTCCTGCTCCTCGGCGGCCTCGCCGCCTTCACCGCCTGGACGGCGCTCTCGGCGGTCTGGTCGCGCAGCGTGCCGGCGACGGCGCTCGAGGTCGAGCGCGACCTCGTCTACCTCGCCGGGCTCGCGGCCGCCGCGCTCCTCTTCCGGCGCGGCGCCGAGGACGGCGTGCTCGCCGCCGCCGTCGTCGTCTGCGCCTGGAACCTCGCCTGGCGCCTGCACGGGTACGAGGACGTGACGGGCGCCTCGGCCGAGCCGGTCGGCTACGCGAACGGGCTGGCGCTCCTGGCGGCGATCGGCTCGGTGCTGGCGCTGCGCCGGCCGTGGACGTGGCCCGCGCTCGGCCTGACGGTGCCGGTGCTCGCGCTCGCGGGCAGCGACGGCGCCTGGCTCGGCCTCGGCGTCGGCCTCGTCGTCGGCCGGCTGCCGCGGCTGGCGCCGCTCGCCGCCGTCCTCGCCGCCGTCGTCGTGCTCGCGGGCCTGCACGGGCACCAGCGCTCGATCTACTGGGACGTCGCGACCGCCGACGCGCGGGCGAACCCCGCGCTCGGGTCGGGCGCCGGCACCTACCGGCAGGAATGGCTGCTGCGCCGGCCCGCGCCGCTCGAGGCCCGCGACGCGCACAGCCTCGAGCTCGAGGTGCTGGCGGAGCTCGGCCCCGTCGGGCTGCTGCTGCTCGCGGGCACGCTCTCGCTGCCGTTTCTGCTCGGCCGCGGCGGCGCCGCGCTCGGGGCCTACGCCGCCTGGGTCGTCGGCGCCGGCGTCGACTGGCAGTGGGAGCTGCCGGCGGTCAGCCTCGCCGGGCTCCTCTGCGGGCTCGCCGCGCTGCCTCCGAGCGTCGAATCCTCACGAGCCGCCGTGCGCGGGGCCGGGCTCGCGGCCCTGGGCGCGGTCGCGGCGCTCGCGCTCGTCGGCCTCGCCGGGAACGCCGCGACCGCCTCCGCGCAGGACGCGCTCCGCCGCGGCGACACCGCGAAGGCGCTCGCCGCAGGCGCGGCGGGCGCGGCGCTGGGCTCCCTGGGCGGCCGAGCCGTGGCGGCTCGCGTCCGCGGCACGCGGCGGCGACCCGGCCGCGCTGCGCGAGGCGCTCGACCGCGACCCGCACGACTGGCGGCTCTGGGCCGCGCTGCGCGACGCGGCCACGGGCCCCGAGCGGCGGCGGGCGGCCGCGACGGCCGCCCGCCTGAACCCGCTCGGCCGGGAAGCGCCTAGCGGTTGATCGTCACCTGCACGAGCCGCCGGCTGGAGACGCCCGTCAGGACGTTGTCGCCCTGCTTGCGCGCCCGGACGAAGAAGGTGATGTACCCCTTGACCGGGAAGAAGCGGTCCGGCTGGAACTCGATCGTCGCCCAGCCGTCCTGGCCCGTCTTCACCTCGGGCGCGCCGTCGACGCGGCTGTACGGGAGGCCGATCGCGTACACGAGCGCGTCGCGCACGTCGTAGCCCCGCGTGTCGACGATGTGGAAGCGCCCGGTGATCGTCGTCCGCGAGCGGACCGGGCTCGGGTCGAACTTGACGTCCTGCACGATCAGCCGCTCGGGCGGCGCGACGCTCGTGGCCGGGATCGAGGTGCGGCCGTTCGACTCCTTGATCGCCCCCGCCGGCAGCGTCGTCGTGCTCTTCGCGGTCACCGGCACCGTCACCGACGAGTTCGCCGCCGAGGAGCCGTCGCTGTTGCGGGCCGTGACGACGACGCGGAGGCGGTTGCCGACGTCGGCGGCGACGACCCCGTACTGGGCGCCGTTCGCGCCCGAGATCTCGACGCAGGCGGCGCCGCTCGAGTTGCAGCGCTGCCACTGGTACGTGTAGCTGACGTTCGAGGAGCTCTGCCAGGTGCCGGTGTTCGCGGTCAGCGTCTGGCCCTCCTGCGCGGTGCCCGAGATCACCGGGGCGCCGGTGTTCTGCGGTGCGTACTGCGCCTGTGCGGCGGTCGAGGACTGGGCGATGCCGCCGGTCGCGAAGACCGCCGCCGGAACGGCGAGCGCCGCGGTCAACACTGCTGCGGCCGCCAGCCGGCGGTTGCGTGTCGCAGGTCGTTTCATCCGTTTCCCCCTAGGTAGACGGGTTCCGGCTCAAGACTTAGCAGCCTGGCGCCGTGGCTCCTGCCCGTCCAAACGCCATTTCACAGAACCCTTACCCCGCCCTGACAGCCGCCGGAGCCGCGCCGGGAGCTACGCTGGCCGCATGACCAGCTTCGATCTGCGGCGGCTGAAGCTCCGGTCGGGCGAGGAGCACCGCGAGGAGGTCGAGCTCGAGCTGCAGCCGCTCGAGTTCGGCGGGCAGCGCTACCTGCCGGTGCCCGAGACCGTCCCCGCGGAGCTCGTCGTCAACCGCGCCACGACGGGCACCGCGCTCCGCCTCCGCTTCCGCGTGCGGCTGCACGGGCCCTGCTACCGCTGCCTCGGCGACGCCGTCGTCGACCTGCCGATCGACGTGCGCGAGTACCAGGCGACGAACCCCGACTCGGACGAGCTGCGGACGCCCTACCTCGAGGACGACCGGCTCGACCTCTCCGCCTGGGGCGCGCGACTCGGTCGTCCTCGCGCTGCCCGACCAGATCCTCTGCCGTGCGGACTGCGCGGGGCTCTGCCCGGTCTGCGGCAGGAACCTGAACGAGGAGCCGCACGAGCACGAGCGCGAGGGCGGCGACCCGCGCTGGGCGGCGCTCGAGTCGCTCAAGGACGCGCTCTAGGAGTCGGCCCGGCGGCGCTCCGCCGGCGCGCGTTCCTCAGCCCGGGCGAGCTCGTCCGCGAGCAGGTCGAGCGAGTCCTTGCGGAAGTAGCTCGCCCCGACCTCGCGGGCGCGGTTCTGGTCGGCTTCGATGTCGGAGCCGGTCAGCATCACGACCCGCACGCGCCGGGCAGGTCTTGCGCAGGCGCCGGGCGGCGGTGAGCCCGTCCATCCGCGGCATCGCGATGTCCATCAGGACGATGTCGGGCTCGAGCGTCCGGGTCATGCGCAGGGCGTCGGTGCCGCGGGTCGCCCGGCCGACGACCTCGATCCGCCCGTCGCCGGTCAGCCGCGACTCGAGGCTCTTCGCGAACACCTCGTCGTCGTCGACGATCAGAACCCGGACTGCCATGCGCGGGAGCCCCGTCACGCCGAGCCGAAGTATGACGCGCCGAGGTCGAGCGTGCCCGTGGGAGCGAACCCCTCGAGCAGCCGCCGGTCGTGCGTGACGAGCACGACCGCGCCCCCGAAGCCGGCGAGGGCCGACTCGAGCTGCTCGATCGCCTCGAGGTCGAGGTGGTTCGTCGGCTCGTCGAGCACGAGCGCGTTGACGCCCGCGGGCGGCGAGGAGCGCGACGAGCGCCCGCGTCCGCTCGCCCGGCGAGAGCGAGCACGCGGGGCGCAGGACCGCCTCGCCGCGCAGCGCGTAGCGGCCGAGCAGCGTGCGCGCCTCGCCCTCGGGGAGGCCCGTCTCGCGGCGGAACGGCTCGAGCAGCGGCTCGGAGCCCGCGAAGAGCTCGCGTCGCTGGTCGAGCCGCCCGAGCCGCGCGCCCGGGCCGACCCGCCGCCGGCCGGCCGCGAGCGGCAGCTCGCCGAGCAGCGCCGCCAGGAGCGTCGTCTTGCCGGAGCCGTTCGGCCCGACGAGGGCGAGCCTGTCGCCGCGGCGCAGCTCGAGGTCGACCGGCCCGAGCCGGAACGCGCCGCGCTCGACGACCGCGCCCTCGAGGGCCGCGACGAGGTCGCCGCCGCGCGGGCCCTCCGCGAGCTCGAGCTGCAGGCGCCAGGGGCTCCAGGGGACGTCGGGCCGGTCGCGGTCGAGCCGCTCGACCCGCCGCTCGGCCTGGCGGACCTTGCCGGAGAGCGCGTTCGTGCCGCGCCTGTCGGCCTGCTTGCCGCCTGCGCGGGCCTCGGTCCGCCGCTCCGAGAGCAGGCTGCCGAAGCGGTCGCGCTCCTCGGTGTAGCGCGCCCAGGCCGCCTCCTCGGCCTGCCGCGCGGCCGCGCGCATGCGCTCGTACTCGGCGAACCCGCCCGCGTAGCTGCGCAGCCGCCGCGTCTCGGCCTCCAGCTCGACGACGCGGTCGATCGTCCGCTCGAGGAAGGCGCGGTCGTGCGAGACGACGACGAGGCCGCCGCGGATCCCCGCGACGAACCGCTCCAGCAGCTCGATGCCCGCGAAGTCGAGGTCGTTCGTCGGCTCGTCGAGCAGGAAGACGTCGAAGCGCGCGAGCAGGATCGCCGCCAGCCGGGCACGCGCGGCCTGGCCGCCCGAGACGGCGCCGAGCGGGCGGTCGGCGAGCTCGGCGAGGCCGACCGCCGGCGCAGACGGCGCGGGCGCGGGCCTCGAAGTCGCCGCCGCCGAGCGCGAGGAAGCGGTCGAGCGCCGCGCCGTAGGCCTCTGCCAGCTCCGGCTCCCCGCCGAGCCGCGCCGCGAGCGCGTCCATCTCCGCCTCGGCGGCCGCGACGCCGGTACGGCGGGCGAGGTAGCCGAGCAGCGTCTCGCCCGGGCGTGCGTCCGGCTCCTGCGGCAGCCAGCCGACCTCGCCGTCGCGGACGACCGAGCCGCCGTCGGGCTCCTCGACGCCCGCGAGCAGGCGCAGCAGCGTCGACTTGCCGATCCCGTTCGGCCCGAGCACGCCGACGCGCGCCCCCGGCGGGACGGTCAGGGAGACGCCCGCGAGGATCGTCTCGGCGCCGTAGCTCTTCTCGATGTCGTGCGCGGCCAGGGATCCCGGCATCTCTCCTCCTCAGGTCGAAACGGACGGCCGCGCGGCGGGGCCGCGGGCGGGTCGGCGGGTATCGACTAGAGGGCGCGCATGGTGGCGAGCCCGGAGGCTCGCGGACGATCCTAGCCGATCCGCACGGGCACCGGCGCCGGCCGCAAGGTCGATCCGCGGGCGCTGCCGCTATAGTGTCCGCCGCGATGGCGGTCCCGAAGCGAAAGACATCCAAGGCGCGGCGCGACAAGCGGCGGACGCACTTCAAGCTGGCGACGCCGAGCGTCCAGGAGTGCCCGGTCTGCCACCAGCCCAAGCGGCCGCACGCCGTCTGCCCGACCTGCGGCACGTACAAGGGCCGCGAGGTCGAGCCGCTCCGCAGCACGGCGCCCTAGAGCGGCCTTGATCCGGATCGCCGTCGACGCCATGGGCGGGGACCGCGCGCCGGAGGAGATCGTCGCGGGCGCGCTCGAGGCGGCGTCGGAGGAGCTGCAGCCGATCCTCTACGGCCCCGCGGGGACGGAGACCCACGGGCTGCCGCTCGTCGAGACCGACGGCGTCATCGAGATGCACGAGAAGCCGGCCGAGGCCGTCCGGGCCAAGCCGGACTCGAGCCTCGTCGCCGCCTGCCGCGCGGTCGGGCTCGGCAACGCCGACGCGGTCGTCTCGGCCGGGAACACGGGCGCGATGCTGGCCGCCGCGCTGCTGACGCTGCGCCGCGTCCAGGGCGTCTTCCGACCCGCGATCGCCGTCCCGATCCCCTCGCGGAGCGGCCCCTCGGTGCTGCTCGACGCCGGCGCGAACGCGGACGCGCGCGCGGAGCACCTGCTCCAGTTCGCGGTCATGGGCGCCGTCTTCGCCGAGCACGTCCTCGGGATCGAGCGGCCCTCGGTGCGCCTGCTCTCGATCGGCGAGGAGCCCGAGAAGGGGAACGCGCTCGCGCTCGAGGCGCACCGGCTGCTCGCCGGGGCCGCCGGGCTCGACTTCCGCGGCAACGTCGAGAGCCGCGAGCTGCTCGAGGGCGGCACCGACGTCGTCGTCACCGACGGCTTCACGGGCAACGTCTCGCTGAAGCTGCTCGAGGGCACGATCCGGAGCCTGCTCGACGCGCTCCGGCAGGAGATCACGGCGACCGTGCCGGGCAGGCTCGGCGGTCTCCTGATCCGCCCCGCCGCGAACCGGCTGCGCACCCGCCTCGACCCGGACAGCTACGGCGGCGCCTACCTGCTCGGGCTCCGCGGCCTCGCGGTGATCGCGCACGGGAACTCCTCGCGGACCGCGGTCGCGAACGCGATCCGGCTCGCGGCGCGCGGCGTCGAGCATCGCGTGGTGGAGCACCTGGCGGAGCGGCTGCCCGAGCGCGTGGTAGCATCGGCGCGCTCTCAGGCAACCCAACCCCAAATGAGGTGACATGGCAGCGTCGCGCGAAGAGGTCTACGATCGCGTCAAGGAGGTGCTCGTCGAGCAGCTGGGCATCGACGAGAGCGAGATCACGGAGGAGGCCTCCTTCCAGGACGATCTCGACGCGGACTCGCTCGACCTCGTCGAGCTGATCATGGAGCTCGAGGACCAGTTCGGGATCAAGATCTCGGACGAGGACGCCCAGAAGATCACGACGGTCGGGCAGGCAGTCGACTACGTCTCGTCGCACCAGTAGCGGGCACGCCGGAGCGTCCCTCGCACAGTTGATCGACGAGCTCCCGCCCGAGCGGCTGGAGCACGTCTTCACCCATTCCTCCTGGGCGCCCGACCGCGCCTCGTCCTACGAGCGGCTCGAGTTCCTCGGCGACTCGGTGCTGGAGCTCGCGATCGCGCGCGAGCTCTTCGACCGGTTCCCGGAGTTCAGCGAGGGGAGCATGGCCAAGATCCGCTCGCACGTCGTCTCCCGGGCGAGCTGCGCCGTCGTCGCGCGGGAGCTCCGGCTCGACGAGGGGCTCGTGCGGCATGCGCCCGGTCTGCCGCAGGAGGAGGCCGAGCGGCTCGCCTCCAACCGCAACGTCCTCGCCGCGCTGCTCGAGGCCGCGCTCGCCGCGCTCTACCTCGAGCACGGCTTCGAGCCGATCGAGCGGACGGTCGTCGAGGCCTTCGCCGGCCGGATCGACTACGCGCTCACCCACCACGTCGACTACAAGACCGAGCTGCAGGAGGCGCTCGCACGCGACGGGCGGGCGGTCAGCTACCGGGTGCTGGCGGTGGACGGTCCGCCGCACGAGCGCACCTTCACCGCAGCGGCCGTGATCGAGGACGAGCAGGTCGGCTCCGGCAGCGGCCGCTCGAAGAAGGACGCCGAGCAGGAGGCCGCCAAGGAGGCGCTCGAGCGGCTCGACCTACCCGAGCAGGACACGGTGTAGCTCCTGCGTCGACGGGCTCGGTGCCGCGCCGAGCTCCTCGCGCGGCAGCACGCGCAGCCGCTCCTACACGCGCAGCGCCTCCGCGCGGTCGTCGCGCGCGGCCAGCACCTCCATCAGCGGCCGGTCCCCGCTCTCGTGGAAGGGCGCCGTCTCGACGAGCGAGCGCGCCGCCGGGTCGGGCGGGAGCAGGATCAGGGGTAGAGGTCGGCTGCGGGCCCGGCCTGGCCCGTGCCGCCCGCGAGCGGCGCCGTGCCGCCGCCGGCCCCACCCGCGCCCGCCGCGCCGTGGGCGACGGTCGACTGCCGGACGGTCGCGTTCGAGCCGCCTGCCCTGAAGATCCCGATGCTCGGGCCACCCGCGCCGCCGCCGCCCCCGCCGCCGCGGCCGCCGAGACCGCCGTTGCCGCCGTTCCCGCCGGCGCCGACCTCGGAGGTGCAGGTGGTGCCGCCCAGGCCGCCGGCACCGGGCAGGCCGCCGGAGCCGCCCGCCCCGCCGCGGCCGCCGGCGCCGCCCCGGCCTGCGGTGACGGAGCTCGAGTCGGAGACGACGAGCGTCGAGTCGTAGAGGTAGACGCCGAAGGAGCCGCCGCCGGGCGAGCCGCCGCGGCCGCCGCCGCCGCCGCCGGCACCGCCGCCGCCGCCGCCCCCGCCGTTACCGGCGCCGTTCCGCACGGTGAAGCCGTCCTGGCCGCCGCCGCCCCCGCCGCCGCCGCCGCCGCCGCCCGGCCCGCCGGGCGTTCCCGGGGCCCCGGCACGCCCGCCCTGCCAGGTCGAGCCCTGCGTCGTCGCGACGGTTCCGCCGGCCCCGCCGGCGCCCGCGGCGCCGTTCGCGCCCGGGCCGCCGTTGCCGCCCGGCTTCCCGGGATTGCCGTTCTTGCCGCCCGCGCCGCCCGGCGCGCCGCCGCCGCCCGGGCCCCCGGCCTGCCCGTTCTCCTTGCCGCTGAAGATGTCGGTGGTGCCGCCGCTGCCGCCGGCCCCGCCGGGGCGTCCCGCGGGACTCGACCCGCCGCTGACGGGACCGGCCGCGATGCTGTCGTCGCACTTGCCCGCCCGGCCGTCCGGGCCGTCGCCGCCGCGTGCCCCGCCCGCACCCGGGTTCCCGGCCGCTCCCGCCAGCGCGTCGACGGCGGTCACCGTCACGCGCTGCAGCGTCAGGCCGGAGCCGTTGACGGCGCGGATCCCGTAGGCGCTGGTCGCAGTCGGGGTACCGCGCACCGCGACCAGCTGCAGGAGGACGTTCTTGTCGCCGTCGAGCAGGACCGCCTCCGGGCTGCCCGTGATCGTCGTCGCCTGAGCCGTCCCGCGTCGCGACCAGTCGGCGGCGTCGTAGCCACCGTAGATCGCGACGCCGGTCTCGGCAGCGACGCGGGCGTACGTCCCGGCCGCCGCGTACACGTCCCGGCCGTCGACAACCGCCGCCGCGACGGCTGCGCCGATCTGCCGCTTCGGCTTCGTCCTCGTGCCCGGGTTCGCGTCGCTGCCGTTCGGCGAGGCGAAGATCGCGTGAGCCGCGTCGCCGTCGATCCCGTCGCAGTTCGCGTCGGTGAACGAGAGGTCGGGCGCGTCGGGCGCGCCGGGGTGGATGCGGGCGTCGTCGGGCGCACAGTCGGCAGCGTCGGGCGTCCCGTCCCGGTCGCGGTCGAGCACGCTCGTCGTGGTCGCGGGCGTCGTCGTCGTCGTGGTCGACGTGGTCGTCGTGGGCCGCGCCGGCGGTGTGCGCCGGTGCGCCTTCGTCCGCAGGAAGCGCTGTGCAGCCGCCTGCCGACCGCGCCGGTCGACGACGCGCCCCGAGCGAGTGAGCACGTAGCGGATCGCGGGGCGGGCGGCCGGGTCGGGCGTCGCCTTCTCGGCCAGCAGCAGCACCAGCGTCCGCCCGTGCGCGGCGCCGACGGAGCGAATCCGGTACCGCGCGACACGGAAGGGGTAGCGGCCGTCGCGGTCGGCGGCGTGCCGGATCTGCGTCGAGTAGGTCAGGCGGACACGGTCGGCGCGGGCGTCGCGATCCGCGTCGACCATTGCGGCGGCGACGATCCGTGGCGGCTTCGCCTTCTGATCGGGCCCGGCCGCGGCGGCCGCTACGACAGCGGCCGCGGCGAGCACGGCCGCCACTCCGGTGAGGCCGCGACGCCGGCTCAGCTCGAGCGCTCCTCGCCTGCGGCCTCCTCCTCGAGGTCCGCGACCTGCTCCAATCGCACGGCACGCGCCGGCGCCCCCGTCCGCGCCGGCCGCTCGGCCGCCGGACCCAGCCGCCCCGCCGCGAGCGCGACTGCGGCGTCGTCGCTCCGGGAGGCGAGCAATTCGAGCAGGGGCTGCTCCACGGGCGGATCGTAGTCCGTGCGGCCGTCGTCCGGAACCCCCGGAGCCCGGAGTTCCGGCAGCCCCGGCTCTCGTCCGTTCGCCTGCCCGGGCGCGACGGCCACGGCGCCGCCGGCGGCGGCACCGTCGTGTGGGCTCTCTCTCGCCGCGAGCGACCGGGTGGCAGGCTCGGGTGCCCGTCCGGCACCGCTCGAGCCGACGTGGATCGACGTCCGCGCCGCCCGCTAGCCTCCCGCCGGTGCACCTGAAGGCGATCAAGCTGCGCGGGTTCAAGTCGTTCGCGGACCCGGTCGAGATCCTGCTCGAGCCGGGCGTCTCCGTCGTCGTCGGCCCGAACGGGTCCGGGAAGTCGAACGTCTCGGACGCGATCCTCTGGGCGACCGGCGTGCTGGCGCCGTCGGAGCTGCGCGCGGAGAAGCCGGACGACGTCCTCTTCGCCGGCTCGGCGCGCGGCACGCCCGTCGACCACTGCGAGGTCGAGCTCCTCTTCGACAACGAGGACGGCGGCTTCGGCGAGGAGATCGGCTTCTCGGAGGTCTCGATCGCGCGGCGCCTGCACCGCGGCGGCGAGGGCCAGTACCTCGTCAACCGCACGCCGGTGCGGCGGCTCGACCTCGTCGAGCTGCTCGCGGACGTCGGGCTCGGCGGCGGCCTCCGCTCGGTGATCTCGCAGGGCCGCGTCGAGGCGGTGCTGTCGTCGAAGCCCGAGGAGCGGCGCGAGCTGATCGAGCAGGCGGCGGGCCTCGGGCGCTTCAAGAGCCGCCGCCACCGCGCCGAGCTGAAGCTGGCGCGCGTGGCGCTGCAGGTCGACCGCGCACGCGATCTCGAGGACGAGGTCAGGAAGCGGCTGCGCCCGCTGGCGCTGCAGGCGACGGCCGCCGAGCGCGCCGAGAAGCTGCGCGGCGAGATCGGACGGATCCGGGCGACGATCGCGACGCTCGACCTGGCGGCGCTCGAGGAGCGGACGGGCGAGGCGCAGGGGCGGCGGACGGCCGCGGCGCTCGCGCGCAAGGATTCCGACGGGAAGCTCGAGGCGGTCCTGGCCGAGCGGAACGCGGCCGAGGAGGAGCTCGCGGATGCCGCGGGCGGCCGCGAAGGGGCGACGGCGACGCTGTACCGGCTGCGGAGCGCGGGCGAGCGGCTCGGGCTGCGCCGCGAGTCCGCACAGGCGCTGCTCGCCGCGGTGCAGGCCGAGATCGCACTCGCGCAGACCCGCTCGCCCGGCCGCGAGGCCGAGCTCGAGCGGGTGGCCCGCGAGGCGGCCGCAGCGGCGCGCGTGGCCGACGAGGCGCGCCGGCTCGCGGCCGGCCGGGCCCGCTCGGCGCACGAGCGGGCGGCGTCGGTCGGGCGGGCCGCGCAGGCGGAGGTGCAGGCCCGCGTCGAGGCGCTGCTGGCAGGTCGCGCCGAGCTCGAGGGCGAGCTGGCGGGCGCCGCCGGCGGGCGTGAGGGGGCTGCTGAGGCGCTGCTGCGGCTGCAGTCGGCGGGCGAGCGGCTGGCCCTCCGCCGCGAGTCCGCGCAGGCGCTCGTCGCCGACGCGGGGCGGGAGCTCGAGGAGGCCGAGGCGGCCGCCTCGGCGCCGGGCCCGCGTCCGGAGGAGCTCGAGGCGGCCGCAGACGAGGCCGACGCCGCCGCGCGGACGGCGGCGCGCGAGCGGGACACCCTCGCCGAGCGGGCGCGCGCCGCACAGGAGCGGCTGCAGACCCTCGAGCAGTCGATCGCCGAGCGGGAGGGCATCCCGCCGGCAGCCCGTGCGCTCGCGGAGGAGGGCGAGCGGCTGGCGCTCTCGACGCTGGAGGTCGAGCCGGGACGCGAGCGCGCGGTCGCGGCCGCGCTCGGGCCGCGCGCGTCGGCGCTCCTGGCCGACGACGCCGGCGACGGCTTCCGGCTGCTCGAGCGCGCCCGGGAGGCGGGCCTCGGCAGCCTGCTCGTCCTCGTCGGCCGCGCCCCGCAGGAGCTCGTAGCGGCGCTGCCGGTCGTCGCGAAGGAAGCGTTGCTCGCCTGCACCGTCGCCTCGGTCACGCCCGAGGGCTACGGCTTCGACCCGCAGCGGGGCGAGCTCTGGTTCGCGGGCGAGACCGCCGAGGCCGTGCTGCTCGAGCTGGACGCCCGACGCCGCGCCCTCGTCGCCGAGGCGGGCTCGCTGGAGCGGCAGGCCGAGGTCGCCGCCGCCGCTGCGGTGAAGGCGGAGGCGCGCGCGCAGGAGGCCGCCGCCGCCTATGCCGAGGTCGCGCATCTGAAGCGCTCCCGGCCGGCCGACCGGGACGCGCTGCGGCGCCTCGCTCGCGGCCGCCGGCCGGCTCGACGCGGCGCTCGAAGCGCAGCTCGAGCGGTTCGCGGCGCCGCTGCGCGAGCGGCGCCGAGTCGGGGACGGCGCGCGCCGGCGAGCTCGGCGAGGAGTTGCGGCGCCTCGGCGGGGCCGAGGCCGACGTGCGGCGCGAGCTCGCCGAGCTCGCGACCCGCGCGGCCGCGCACGAGCAGGCGGCGGCGCGACTCGACGCCGAGCCGGTGGAGACGGAGCTCTCCCCCGAGGAGGCAGAGCGCGAGCTCGCGGCGGCCGCGGAGATCGTCGGCCGCGGCCCGGGAGCGTTCCCGCGCGGCGGCCGACGCCTTCGACGAGGCCGTCCCGAGGCAGCTGCGCAGCCTCGACCCCGAGCGGCTCACCGAGGTCGCGGCCCGCGTGGAGCGGCTCGACCAGGCGCTCGCGGCGGCCACGGCCACCGCGGCCGGCTTCGAGGCGCCCCTGCAGGCGCGGGTCGACGCCGGCGCACACCGCGCCGGCGAGCTCGCGATGCGCCTGCGGGAGCTGGGCGCGGCCGAGGCCGAGCTCCGGCGCGCCTCCGCAGAGGCGGGCGAGCGGATCGCCGCCGTCGACGTCGAGCTCGCCCGGCTCGAGGCGGAGGCCGAGGACGCCGGCCGCCGCCTCGAGGCGGCAGGCGCCGAGCCGCTCGAGGACGGCGACCGCGACGAGCTGGCCGTGAAGCTCGAGCGGCTCGAGCGGCCGCCGCGAGCAGCTCGGACAGGTCAACCCGCTCGCGAAGGAGGAGTACGAGGCCGAGCAGGAGCGGCTCGAGGAGCTGACCGTCCAGCGCGACGACCTCGAGCGGAGCCTGCAGGAGCTCGAGGCGCTGCGCGACGACCTGACGCGCACGGTCGAGCAGCGGTTCGCCGAGACCTTCGACGCCGTGCAGCGGCACTTCACCGAGGTCGCCGAGACGCTCTTCCCCGGCGGCGAGGGCAGGCTGCGGCTCGTCGAGGCACGCGACGAGGAGGGCGCCGAGCCCGATCCGGACCGGCAGGGCGTCGAGGTCGAGCTGCGGCCCGCCGGCAAGCGCGTGACGCGACTCAGCCTCCTCTCCGGCGGCGAGAAGGCGCTCGGCGCGATCGCCTTCCTCTTCTCGCTCTTCCTCGCGCGGCCGGCGCCGTTCTACCTGCTCGACGAGGTCGAGGCGGCGCTCGACGACACGAACATCGGCCGCTTCGTCGAGCTGCTCCGCCGCTACGCGGACGAGGCGCAGTTCGTCGTGATCACGCATCAGAAGCGGACGATGGAGGCCGCGGACGTGCTCTACGGCGTCACCATGCGCGACGGCGTCTCGCAGATCCTCTCGCGCCGCCTGCCGCGCGACGAGGTCGCCGCGACGGCGTAGC
Source organism: uncultured Actinomycetes bacterium (assembly GCA_963839285.1). Taxonomy (GTDB): domain Bacteria; phylum Actinomycetota; class Thermoleophilia; order Gaiellales; family Gaiellaceae; genus DASSSQ01. The sequence goes on along the minus strand of CAWIUN010000020.1, from coordinate 849,939 downwards.
CGATGCGGCGCGTCGCCGTGATCGGCTGCAGCGGCGCGGGCAAGACGACGCTGGCGCGGGCGCTCGGCCGCGTCGCTCGGGATCGAGGTCGTCCACGGCGACTTCCTCGGCCGCAGCGGAGGCGAGCGCGCACGGGGAGACGCGTGGCAGCGGCTCGAGGCGGGCGTGCTCGTCCGGGACGCGTGGGTGCTCGACGCGATGCGCCTCTCCTCGCTCGACCGGCGCGTCGCCGCCGCCGACACGGTCGTCTTCCTCGACCTGCCCCGCCGGGTTTGCCTCGGGGGCATCCTGCGGCGGCGCCTGCGTCATCGCGGCGCGGTCGATCCCGCGACCGGCGTCGCCGACCGGATCGACGCCGCCTTCCTGCGCTGGGTCTGGCGCTTCCCCCGTCTCGACCGGCCGCGCATCCTCGAGGCGCTGGCCGCCGCGCCCGCCTCGACCGCGGTCGTGACGCTCCGCTCCCGCCGCGAGGCGCGCGCCTTCCTGGCCGCCGCCGGCAGCAGCGAGTTTTCACGAAATCGGCACGATCCCGTGCCACTTCCGTGCCGAGTTCCGCGGTATCGTCGACTCCGAGGGAGGCGGGTAGAAAGCCCCACCCTTTGAGGGTGGGGGTGCGCTCCGAGTCGAGGCGGGCGGCGAGCCGTGCCGATCGCAGTCGAACCCCGGGCCGATAACGTGTCGCGGCGATGGCGCGGAGCTGGGGAGAGCTGCTCGGAGAGGGCGGCGGCGACGAGTCGCCGGAGGAGCGCGGCGGCTTCTTCGGGCGGCTGCGGGACTCGCTCTCGAAGTCGCGCCGTGCGCTGACCGAGTCGATCGCGGCGGCGGCCTTCGACCCGAGCGACGACGAGGCCTGGGAACGCCTCGAGGAGGCGCTGATCCAGGCCGACGTCGGCGTCCGCGCGACCGCCGAGCTCGTGCAGCGGCTCGAGGCCCGCCCCGACCTCGGCGACCTCGGCGAGCCGCTCGCGGCGGAGATCGGGGCGCTGATGGGCGAGCCGCCGACGCTCGACGTCGCCGCGAAGCCGACGGTGATCCTCGTCGTCGGCGTCAACGGGACCGGCAAGACGACGACGATCGGCAAGCTCGCCTGGCAGCTGCGCCGCCACGGCCGCTCGGTCCTGCTCGCCGCCGCGGACACGTATCGCGCCGCCGCCGAGGAGCAGCTCGAGATCTGGGCCGGGCGCGCCGACGCGGACTTCGTCGGCGGCCAGCGCGGCCGCGATCCCGCCTCCGTCGCCTACGACGGGATCGAGGCCGCGCAGGCGCGCGGCCACGACGTCGTCATCGTCGACACCGCGGGGCGCCTGCACACCCAGGCGAACCTGATGGAGGAGCTCGCGAAGGTGCGTCGCGTGATCGCCCAGCGCCTCGACGGCGCTCCGCACGAGACGATCCTCACCGTCGACGCCACCACCGGCCAGAACGGCCTCGTCCAGGCGCGGCTCTTCGGGCAGGCCGTCGACGTGACGGGCGTCGCCCTGACGAAGCTCGACGGCTCCGCGCGCGGCGGCATCGCCGTCGCGATCGCCCACGAGCTCGGCCTGCCCGTCAAGCTCGTCGGCGTCGGGGAGGGGCTCGAGGACCTGCGCCCCTTCGACCCGGACGACTTCGCGCGGGCGCTCGTCGCGGGTTCGTAGGACGTCCGCTCCGCAGCGAGCCTCGGGGCTTCCTCGCCGCGGTCGAGCGACCGGCGCGAGCATCGTCGCGGCGGGTCTTCGGCCGATCCGCACGAGCTGCGCTCGCGAACGATCCCGTTCTCGACCCGAGGGCACGGGCACGCGACAGGGAGCCGACGGGCCGTGCGTACACTGTCTGACCGTGTTCGACACGCTCTCCGACAAGCTTCAGGACGCCCTCGGCGACCTCCGCAAGCAGGGTCGCCTCGACGACGAGGCGATCTCGCGCGCGATGCGCGAGATCAGGCTCGCGCTGCTCGAGGCCGACGTCAACTTCCAGGTCGTCAAGGACTTCGTCGGCCACGTCCGCGAGCGCGCGCAGGGGCAGGAGGTCGCGAAGAGCCTGACACCCGGCCAGCAGGTCGTGAAGATCGTCCACGAGGAGCTGACCGAGCTGATGGGGACGGGCGACTCGAAGCTCGTGTTCGGCGGCCGGCCGCCGACCGTGATCCTCCTCGCCGGCCTGCAGGGCTCGGGCAAGACCACCTTCGCCGCCAAGCTGGCGCTGCTCCTGCGCAAGGAGGGCCGCACGCCCGGCCTCGTCGCCGCCGACCTGCAGCGCCCCGCGGCGATCGACCAGCTCGAGCAGCTCGGGCGCCAGATCCAGATTCCGGTCTACGCACACCGCGACGACACCGACGCGGTCGCCGCCGTCCAGGAGGGGCTCGCCGGCGCCCGCGCGGACGGCCTCGACACGGTCGTCGTCGACACCGCCGGCCGTCTCCAGATCGACGAGCAGCTGATGGCGGAGCTGCAGCAGGTGCGCGACGCCGCCCGCCCCACGAACGTGCTGCTCGTGCTCGACGCGATGACGGGCCAGGAGGCGGTCAACGTCGCCGAGTCGTTCCAGGAGCGGATCGCCTTCGACGGCGTCGTCCTGACCAAGCTGGACGGCGACGCCCGCGGCGGCGCCGCGCTCTCGGTGCGGGCGGTCACCGGCAAGCCCGTCAAGCTCGTCTCGGTCGGCGAGAAGCTCGACCAGGTCGAGTACTTCCACCCCGACCGGATGGCCTCGCGGATCCTCGGCATGGGCGACGTGCTCAGCCTGATCGAGCGCGCCGAGGCCGCCGTCGAGGAGGACGAGCAGGCCGCGATGGAGGAGCGGCTCAGGAAGGGGCAGTTCACCTTCGACGACTTCCTCGCCGCCCAGAAGATGCTGAAGCGCATGGGCCCGATCCAGAACGTGCTCAAGCTGCTGCCCGGCATGGGCAACCAGCTCAAGGACGTGAACATCGACGAGCGCGAGCTGGCGCGGGTCGAGGCGATCGTGCTCTCGATGACCCCGCGCGAGCGGCGCCTGCCGCACATCATCGACGGCTCGCGCCGCCAGCGGATCGCGCGCGGCTCCGGCGTGACGATCCAGCAGGTCAACCAGCTCCTGCAGGCGCGCAAGCAGATGGAGAAGATGATGAAGCAGATCGGCAAGGGGAAGCTCCCGGCGCTCCCGGCCGTCAACCAGAAGGCCGGGAGGAGGTAAGGCATGGCAGTGAAGCTGAGGCTGACGCGGGTCGGCTCGAAGAAGAACCCGATCTACCGCGTCGTCGCCGCCGACGAGCGCTCCCCGCGCGACGGGAAGTTCCTCGACATCGTCGGCCGCTACAACCCGCAGACCGACCCGTCGACGATCGAGCTCGACGAGGCGAAGGTGAAGGACTGGCTCGCCAAGGGCGCGCAGCCCACGGACGCGGTCAGGAAGCTGCTGAAGACGCAGAACATCGCCTAGCACGGTGTCCGAGCTCCTCGTCTACCTCGCGCGCGAGCTCGTCGACGACCCGGGCGCCGTGCGGGTGGAGACCGAGGAGCGGGACGACGCGCGTCGTCCTGCTCCTGTACGTCGCGCCCGACGACGTCGGCAAGGTGATCGGCCGGCAGGGCCGGATCGCGCGCGCGCTGCGGACGCTCGTCCGTGCGAGCGCTCCGCGCGACGATCGCCGCGTCCTGCTCGAGATCGTCGACTAGTGCGCAGCCGCCGCGCCCGCGCGTCTTTCGGCACGCTTCCGGCACAGACACGTCCCGATTTCGCGGCTAGGCTGCCCGCAGGGGGTCGCGGGGGACCCCTTGGGGGCGGTTGGAGGCCCGAGGGTGGCTGGAGACCGGAGCGCGCCGGCCGGAGGCGAGAGCGGCGGCGCCCGTGAGCGGCGCGCCGGACTGGGTCGGCCGTCGGCCGCGTGGGACGCCCGCACGGGCTCGACGGCTCCTTCGTCGTCGAGCGCCCGAGCGGCAGGCTCGAGGTCGGGCTGGAGGTCTTCGTCGGCGGCGAGCGGGCCGAGGTCGTCGCCGCCCGGCGGGTCGGCGGCGGGCGGCTCGCGGTCAGGCTCGACCGGCCCGTCGAGCGGGGCGCCGAGCTGACCGTGCCGCGCGAGGCCCTGCCCGCGCCGGGCCCGGATGCCTACTACGTCTTCGACCTCGTCGGCCTCGAGGCGACCGAGCGCCTCCGGGCGGACGCTCGGGAAGGTCGTCGAGGTCAGCCCGTATCCTGCCAACGACGTGCTCGAGCTCGACACCGGACTCCTGCTCCCGCTCGTCGAGGACTGCGTGCTCGAGGTCGACCTCGCGGGCGGGCGGATCGTCGTCGCGGAGGGCTTCGCCGACCAGGGATGAGGCGCGGCCCGGACGAAGACCAGCAGCGGCCGCTGTGAGGAGCCCGCTCCGCCGCCTGCCGCACAGGGTGCGGACCCTCGTCGACTGGGCGCTGACGGTCGCCGTCGCCGTCGGGCTCGTGCTCGCGGTCAAGGCGTGGGTCGTCAACCCCTACCGGATCCCGTCCTCGTCGATGGAGCCGACGCTCCGCTGCGCGCGGCCCGCGAACGGCTGCGAGTCCTCGAGCTCCGACCGCGTGCTCGCGAACCGGCTCGTCTACCGGTTCCGCGACCCGCGGCGCGGCGACATCGTCGTCTTCCGGACGCCGCCGAAGGCGCTGACGGAATGCGGCGCCGGCGGCACCTACGTCAAGCGGTTGATCGCCCTGCCCGGCGAGACCTGGTCGGAGCACGACGGCACCGTCTACATCGACGGCAAGCCGCTGAAGGAGCCGTACGTCCAGGACGCGCGGCGCGACGCCGAGGACTGGCCGCGGCGGCGGATCCCGGCCGGCCACTACTTCTTCATGGGCGACAACCGCAAGTACTCGTGCGACTCGCGGAAATGGGGGGCGGTCCCGCGCGCCGACATCGTCGGCGAGGTGATCGCGACCTACTGGCCTCCCGACCGGATCGGCCTCGACTAGCGGCGGCCAGTACGCTCTCCGGTCGTGCAGATCGACGTCTTCACCCTCGTGCCGCACGCGTTCGCGTGGATGACGGAGCAGCGGCCGCTCGCGGCGGTGCTCGGCGACGGGCTCGACCTGCACCTGTACGGCTATCGCGACTTCACGCCGCTGCGCGCCGGCCAGGTCGACGACGAGCCCTACGGCGGCGGCGCCGGCATGGTGCTCCGGGTCGACGTCGTCGCCGCCGCGCTCGAGGGCGTCTACGGCGGCGCGCCCTCCCACCGCGTCGTCGCGCTCGTCCCGGCCGGGCGCCCGCTCGAGCAGGCGCTCGTCGAGGAGCTCGCCGGCGAGCAGCGGCTGACCCTGCTCTCGGCGCGCTTCGAGGGCTTCGACGAGCGGATCGTCGAGCACCTCGCCACCGACGCGATCTCGATCGGCCCCTACGTCCTCTCCGGCGGCGAGCTGCCCGCGATGGTGCTGCTCGACGCCGTCGCGCGCCGGCTCCCGGGCGCGCTCGCCGAGGGCTCCGGCGAGCACGAGAGCTTCTCCGAGGCGCTCGAGGGCGGCCTCGAGTACCCGCACTACACACGGCCGGCCGAGTTCCGCGGCTGGAGCGTGCCGGACGTGCTCCTCTCCGGCGACCACGCGCGGATCGAGGCCTGGCGGCGCGAGCAGAGCCGGCTGAGGACGCACGCGTGAGGAACCCCGTCGACCGGCTGACCGAGGGGATGCCGCACGGCTGGCGGGTCGTGATCGACTGGCTGGTCACGATCGTCGGCGCGATCCTGATCGTGCTGGCGATCAAGGCCTGGGTCGTCAACCCCTACCGGATCCCGTCGTCGTCGATGGAGCCGACGCTGCACTGCGCCCGGCCCGGCCCCGGCTGCGAGGCGCGCTTCTCCGACCGCGTGCTCGCGAACCGGCTGATCTACCACTTCCGCGACCCGCGCCGCGGCGACGTCGTCGTCTTCAACACGCCCCCGGCCGCGGCGCTCCGCTGCGGCGCCGGCGGCACCTTCGTCAAGCGGCTGATCGGCCTGCCCGGCGAGACCTGGTCGGAGCGGAACGGCTACGTCTACATCGACGGCAAGCGGCTGAACGAGCCCTACGTGAAGCCCGAGCGGCGCGACGTGCGCACGGTCGCCCCGATCAAGATCCCGCCGCACCACTACTTCTTCATGGGCGACAACCGGGCCTCCTCGTGCGACTCGCGCGAGTGGGGGACGGTGCCGCGCGAGAACCTGATCGGCAAGGTCTTCGCGATCTACTGGCCGCCGAACCGGATCGCGCTCGAGTAGGCGGCCGCGGAACCCGACGCGGCGGGGCTCCTGCTATCGTTCCCCGGTCGGTCGACCCGACCCTCTTCCTATGAGCACCACGATCGAGAGACTCGAGCGCGAGCAGCTGCGCGACGTGCCCCGCTTCAAGGCGGGCGACACCGTGCGCGTCCACTTCCAGGTGATCGAGGGCCAGCGCCGCCGCATCCAGGTGTTCGAGGGCATCGCGATCAAGCGGCAGGGCTCCGGCGCCCGCGAGACGTTCACCGTCCGCAAGCAGTCGTTCGGCGTCGGCGTCGAGCGGACGTTCCCGCTCCACTCGCCGAAGATCGACCGGATCGAGGTCGTCGCGATCGGCGACGTCAACCGCGCGAAGCTCTACTACCTGCGCGGCCGGGTCGGCAAGCGCGCGCGCATCCGCGAGAAGCGGTAGCGCGCGGCCTCTCCGGGGACGGACGCCGCGAGCGCGTCGGTGGGGGCACGGCGCCCGCCTGACGACGGACGCTCGTGCTTCCCACCGTTCCGGAACTCCCCCCGAAGGCTCCGGATACGCGGATCAGGTTTCCGCCCCGGCGGTGGTCAAACGTGCAGATTTCGTAACGTGGACGGGCGCCGGCGGACGGCGGAGCTATCCTCGGCCGGTGGCGCGCCGCACGGGACAGAAGCTGCTCCGGTTCGACCGGGGGCTGGGCGCGCGCCTGGTCGCCGGCGCCGACGAGGCGGGCCGCGGCTCGCTGGCGGGGCCGCTCGTGACCGCCGGCGTCCTGCTCGACTACGAGCGCCTGCGCGAGCACCGCGTCCGGCCGCTGGCGCTCCTGAACGACTCGAAGCAGCTCTCGCCGGCGCTGCGCGAGCAGCTCTTCCGCGCGGTCGTCTCCTGCGCGGAGCGCATCTCGGTGCACGTCTTCCCGCCCGGCGTGATCGACCGCGACGGGCTGCACCGGACGAACCTGCGCGGCCTGCGGGAGGCGCTCGAGGGCTGCCAGCCCGCCGACGTCTGCCTGGTCGACGGCTTCCGGCTCGGGCCGGCGGCGCCGCCGCACCGCGCCGTCGTCGACGGCGACGAGAAGAGCGCCGCGATCGCCGCCGCCTCGATCGTCGCGAAGGTGACCCGCGACCGCTACATGCGCCGCGCCGACGCGCTCTACCCGCAGTTCGGCTTCGCCTCGCACGTCGGCTACATCACGCCGGGCCACTCGGCCGTCGTCCGCGAGCGCGGCCCCTGCGAGATCCACCGCCGCTCGTTCCGCGCCCTCTGCTACGGGTGAGCCGGCACCGCCACCGGTCGGAGCGGCGGGCGCTCTGGCACTACCGGCTGCGCGGCTATCGCGTGCTCGGCACGAACGTCTGGGCCGGCGGCTACGAGCTCGACCTGATCCTCCGCCGCGGCCGCACGCTCGTCTTCTGCGAGGTCAAGTCACGCCGCGGAGCCGGTTTCGGGCGCGCGCTCGAGATGGTCGGCCCGGAGAAGACGCGGCGCGTCCGCCGGGCCGCGGAGGCGTGGCTCGCGGCGCATCCGGCCGAGCGGCGCCTCGAGATCCGCTTCGACGTCGTCGCCGAGCAGGAGGGGCGGCTCGAGCGGGTGTCGCGCGCGTTCTGAGGGGTATAGGCTCGTAGCCCGCGAACCGCGAAGCACAGAGGGGAGCCGCCATGGAGACGACGATCGCACCGCCCGCCGACCGCGAGCCGATCGGGGCCGCCGAGCCGGACGACGGCGACCGCCAGGAGCAGCTCGCCGAGGAGCTCAGGGAGGCGATCCGCCGCAAGGTGGAGCCGGCCGACCGAGCCGGCTGACGGACGGGCGATGCACAGCCGGCTGCCGCCGAGCCCGAGCGAGGCCACCACCCGATAGCCGCTCGAGGAAGGCCGGCCGGCGCCGTTCGAGCGGCTGCCGGACCGGCTTCACTCGTTCCTCGGCCAAGGACGACGGGGTCGCGCCGCGAAGTGGAGGCCGTGGCGACGCAGGAGGAGCTGTACGCGGACATCGACCTCGACCTCTCCTGGTCGGAGCGCGCGCTCCCCGAGCGGGTGCGCACCAAGCACGTGCACCGGCTGCACCCGTACCTCGGCAAGTTCATCCCGCAGCTCGTCGAGGTGCTGCTCGACCGGCACCTCGTCCGCGGCCAGCGCGTGCTCGATCCGTTCGCCGGCTCGGGGACGACGCTCGTGCAGGCGCTCGAGAGCGGGCTCGAGGCGACGGGCAGCGACGTCGCCGCCTTCAACTGCCTGCTGATGCGCGTGAAGACGCGGCGCTACGAGCCGTTCGGCCTCGAGGCGGAGCTGCGCGACTGCCTGCGGCGGTTCGAGCGCGGGGAGGGGGAAGCCGGCACGGCGTCCCGCTTCGTGCGCGACTGGTACGCGCCGCGCGCCGCCGAGGAGCTGCTCCGCTTCCGCTCGCTCGCGGCCGGCTACGTCCACGAGGACGTGCTCCGCGTCGTGCTCTCGCGCGCCGCCCGCTCGGCCAGGCGGACGACCCACTTCGACCTCGACTTCCCCCGGCGTCCCCAGCGGGAGCCGTACTGGTGCCACAAGCACCGCCGCGAGTGCCGCCCGGTCGAGGAGGCGGCGAAGTTCCTGCGCCGCTACACGCTCGACACGCTCGTCCGGCTGCAGGAGTTCGGGCGCGTGCGCGGCTCCGGCTCGGCCGAGGTTCTGCACGGCGACGCGCGCTCGCTCGAGCTCGGCGGGCCGTTCGACGCCGTCCTCACCTCGCCGCCGTACCCCGGGCTGATCGACTACCACGAGCAGCACCGCTACGCCTACGAGCTGCTCCGGCTCGACGACCGGCGCGAGCTCGAGCTCGGCGCCGCCGCAGCCGGGGTCTCGCGCGCGGCGATCGCCGCCTACTCGGACGGGATGGCGGCCGTGCTCGCCAACGCCGTCGCCGCCCTGCGGCCGCGGGGCGCCCGTGCTCGTCGTCGTCGACGACCGCCGCGGCCTCTACCCGGCGATCCTCGAACGGGCCGGGCTCGCGCTCGAGACCACCTACCGCCGCCACGTCAACCGGCGGACCGGGCGGCGGAACGGCGAGTTCTTCGAGGACGTGCTCGTCGCGCGCGCCCGCTAGTCGACGCGCTCCTCCTCGCGCCGGCCCTCCTCCTGCCGCCGGCGGACCCAGAGCCCGGCGACGACCTCCTTCACCTGCTGTGAGAGCGCCGGGCCCTGCTCCTGCTCGGCAGGGTCGAGCTCCTGCAGCGTGCGCCGGACGCGCGGCCACTCGCTCGCCACCTCGGCTCCGAGCAGGAAGACGAGCGCGGACAGGTAGACGAAGAACATCAGGGCGATGACGGCGCCGAGCGACCCGTAGACGGCGTTGTAGTTCGCGAAGTGCTGCACGTAGACGGCGAAGAGGTTCTGCGTCAGGACGAACCCGGAGGCGGCGGCGAGGGCCCCGGGCCAGGCGTCGCGGGCGGAGACCTCGGCGGCCGGGATCGTCCGGTAGAGGAAGAGGACGACGCCGAAGGCGAAGACGAGCGGGACGACCACGCCGAGCAGCCAGACGGCCCAGCCGGTCGCGACGTCGAACCCGATCGAGTCGGCGAGCCTGCCGGCGAAGCGGACGCCGATCGTCAGCACGACCGACACCGCGGCGACGAGTGCCGTGGCGAACACGAGACCGACGTCGATCAGCTTGCCGCGGAGGAAGGGCCGGTACTCGGTCACGTCCCAGGCCTCGTTCAGCGCGAGCCTGATCGCCGCCATCATCCCGCTGGCCGCGTACACGAGCCCGACGACCGCGACGAGCCCCAGCGCCGAGAGCCCGCTCGTCGCGCCGTCGAGCAGGTTCCGCAGCTGCCGGTCGCCGTCGGCGGAGAGCGGCGCGTTCCTGACGATCGCGTCGACGACGTCGGCCTGGACGCCCGTCGCCTGCACGACGATCCCGAAGATCCCCGCGAGCACGATCGCGAGCGGGAAGAGCGAGAAGAGCACGTGGTAGGCGATCGAGGCGGCGAGCTGGGGGCAGTGGTCGTCGAGGAACTCCGCGATCGTCCGCTCGACGAGCTTGCCTGCGAACTCGCCCGGCGGAACCTGCCGCGGCCGGCCGTCGGTCATGGGGACACGCTACCCGCCGGGTCGGGCGCGGAACCGGGCCACGCCGCGAGGGAGCCACGGGGCCTGCCGTCGACGCCTGAACGCGGGGATGACCTTCGGAAGCGGCGACCCCACGTGCCAGGTAGTGGGGCAGATCCCCGCGGGCGCAGAGGTTCGGCGGGACCCCTCGGCGCCGTCAGGCATGCGCGACCCGAGCCGCATCCCGGCCGGCAGCGGCGGCGCCGCGGGCGGCGCGCGGCGCGGAAATCGTCACGCTTCCGGCACGGTTCCGTGCGAATTCGCTGCCTAGGCTGGCAGCATGCTCGCCCGCACGGTCACGCACGCGCTCGTCGGCCTCGAGCCTCGCCGGGTCGAGGTCGAGGCGCACCTGGACGAGGGGCTGCCGGCCTTCGCGATCGTCGGCCTGCCCGACCGCGCCTGCCAGGAGGCCAAGCAGCGCGTCCGCTCCGGGATCGCGTCGGCCGAGCTCGTCTGGCCCGACCGGCGGATCACGATCAACCTCGCTCCCGCCGGCCTCCGCAAGGAGGGCTCCGGCTTCGACCTGCCGATCGCGCTCGCTCTGCTCGCCGCCTCGCGGCAGCTCCCACCCGGATGCCTCGCAGGGCACGCGGCGGTCGGCGAGCTGGCGCTCGACGGGCGGCTCCGCCCGGTCGCGGGAGCGCTCGCCGCAGCGGAGGGCGCCCGGCGAGCCGGGCTCGACCGGCTGATCTGCGCCGCCGAGTCCGGGGCGGAGGTGGCGCTCGCCGGCGTGATGCCGGTGCCCGTGCACCACCTCGTCGAGGCGGTCTCGTACCTGCGCGGCGAACGCGACCCGCCGCAGCCGCGGGCTGCGGGGACCGCGGGCGCCGAGCGACCGCCGCCCGACCTCGCCGACGTGCGCGGACAGGAGCGGGCCCGCCGGGCGCTCGAGCTCGCCGCCGCGGGCGGTCACAACCTGCTGCTCGCCGGGCCGCCGGGCACCGGCAAGACGATGCTGGCGCGGCGCCTGCCCGGCATCCTGCCTGCGCTCCGCGACCACGAGGCGCTCGAGGTCTCGCGTATCCACTCGGTCGCGGGCATCCTGCCGACGGGTCGGCCGCTCGTCCGCGTCCCGCCCTTCCGGGCGCCGCACCACAGCGCCTCGACGGCCGCGATCGTCGGCGGAGGCACGAACCCGCGGCCCGGCGAGGCGAGCCTCGCGCACCGGGGCGTGCTGCTCCTCGACGAGCTGCCCGAGTTCCAGCGGACGGCGCTCGAGGCGCTGCGGCAGCCGCTCGAGGACGGCGTCGTCTCGATCGCGCGCGTCGAGGGCCGGGCGCTGTTCCCCGCCCGCTTCCAGCTGGTCGGAACGATGAACCTGTGCCCGTGCGGCGCGCGGGGCGACGCGGCGCTCGACTGCAGCTGCTCGGCGCAGCGGCTGGCGCGGTACCGGGACAAGCTCTCTCGCGCGCTGCTCGACCGGTTCGACCTCGTCGTCACCGTCCCCAGGCCGCGCGCCCACGAGCTCTCCGGGGCGCCCGGCGAGGGCTCTGCGGCCGTGGCCGAGCGCGTGGCGGCGGGCGCGGGAGCGGCTCGCCGCAGCCGTGCCCGCGCGGACGGGTCCGGCGTCGGAGCTGCTCGACCGCGCCGTCGAGCGGCTGCCGCTCTCCGGGCGGGGCCGTGCCCGGGTCGCGCGCGTCGCGGCGACCGCGGCCGCGCTCGGGGAGTGCCGCCGAGGTGCTGCCCGAGCACGTCGCCGAGGCGCTCGCCTACCGGTCGCCGTCGGAGCTGCCGTCGTGAGCGCCGTGACCACCGCGGACCGCGAGCTGGCGCTCGCCGTCTACGCCGCCGAGCGGGACGCCCATCTGGTCGAGCTGCCGCGCGAGCAGCGCTTCCTCCGCTTCCTGCGCGGCTTCGACGCGGAGGCGCTACCGCCGGCGGCTCGCGGAACGCGGCCTGCGCTGGCTCGCCCGCGCCGACGAGGGGTTTCCGCCGCTCCTGCGCGCGATCCACGATCCGCCGCCGGGACTGTTCGTCCGCGGCGAGACCTCCCTGCCGCTTCCCGCCGCTGTCTGCGTCGCCGTCGTCGGTGCGCGCGGCTGCTCCGGTTACGGCGCCGGCGTCGCGCGCGGGCTCGCCCGCGAGCTCGCGGCGGCCGGGGTCGTCGTCGTCAGCGGTCTCGCCCGCGGCGTCGACGGGGAGGCGCATCGGGGAGCGCTCGAGTCGGGCGGCGCGACCGTCGCGGTGCTCGGCTGCGGGATCGACCGCGACTATCCGGCCGTGCACCGCGAGCTTGCGGCACGGATCTGCGCCGGGGGCGGGCACGTCGTCTCGGAGTATCCGCCCGGCGTGCTGCCCGCCCCGTGGCGGTTCCCGGCGCGGAACCGGATCGTGGCCGGGCTGTGCGCGGCGACGATCGTCGTCGAGGCGCGCGAGCGGAGCGGCGCGCTGATCACGGCCGACCTGGCGCTCGAAGAAGGGCGCGACGTCTTCGCGGTGCCGGGGGAGATCACCTCGCTGCTCTCACGCGGGTCGAACGGGCTCCTCCGGCTGGGAGCGGTCCCGCTGACGCGGGTCGAGGACGTGTTCGAGCACCTCGGGATCCAGGCTCCCGAGCCCGACGCCGCCCACGCTCGGGCCGGCGGCCGCGGCGGCGCTCGCGCGGCTCCGGGAAGGGGCGGCCTCGGCCGACGAGCTCGCCCGGACGACGGGCCTCGACCCCGCGGAGGTCGCAGGCGCCCTGATCGAGCTCGAGCTCGCCGGGGTCGTCTCCGAGGACGCCGGCGTCTACAGGGAGGTGGTGCGGCCGGGATAGCATCGCCGGCGGTGACGACAACTCCATACTGGCTCGAGGAGCCCGCGCCGGCGCTCCCGCGATCCGACCCGGCCGGGCGCGCCGAGGTGATCGTGGTCGGCGCCGGCGTCACGGGTTGCGCCTGCGCCCTGCGACTCGCGGAGCGCGGGATCCGGGTGCGCCTGCACGACGCCCGCACGGTCGCCGGCGGCGCGAGCGGCCGCAACGGCGGCTTCGCGCTCCGCGGCGCCGCGCGTGCCCTACGACGAGGCGGTCGCGCAGCTCGGCCGCGAGCGGGCGCGTCGGCTGATGGCGCTGACGGAGGCGGGTCTCGAGCGGCTCGAGGGGCTGGCCGGGGATGCCTTCCGGCGGCTGGGCAGCCTGCGGCTCGCCGCCGACGCGGCCGAGCTCGCGGCGCTGAGGGCCGAGCACGAGGCGCTCGTCGCGGACGGCTTTGCGGCCGAGTGGCTCGAGCGGCTTCCGGACGCCCTCGCGCGGCTCTATCGCGGCGGGATCCTCCATCCGACCGACGGGGCGATCCAACCTGCGCGCTGGGTACGTCGGCTGGCAGGGCACGCCGCGGCGGCGGGCGCGGCGGTGGTCGAGCAGAGCCCGGTCGACGTGGACGTCGCGGCGCGTGCTGCAGACGCGGTCGTCGTCGCCACCGACGGGTTCACGAGCGCAGCCCTGCCCGAGCTCGCGGAGCTCGTGCGGCCGACGCGCGGGCAGGTGCTCGTCACGGGCCCGCTGCGCCGAGCTGCGCTACGCGCGTCCGCACTATGCCCGCGGCGGGTTCGACTACTGGCAGCAGCTGCCGGACGGCCGACTCGTCCTGGGCGGCCGACGCGACGCGAGCCTGGAGGAGGAGTGGACAGCCGTCGAGGAGACGACGCCGGCCGTCCAGGGGCCGCTCGAGCACCTCGCCCGGGAGCTGGCGGGCGGCGCCGTCGAGATCACGCACCGCTGGGCGGGAATCTGGGGCACGACGCCCGATCTGCTGCCGCTCGCGGGCCGCGTGCCCGGACGGGAGCGGACCTGGGTCGCCGCCGGCTACTCGGGGCACGGGAACGTCCTCGGTCTCGTCTGCGGCTCGCTGGTCGCGGATGCGGTCGCCGGCGACGAGGTCCCCGACCTCGCGCTCTTCGATCCGGAGCGTCTCGTCTAGCTAAAGCGGCAGCAGCGGCAGGTCGGGGATCTCGTCGGCCCGTTCGAGCGCGGCCAACGCGATCGCCAGATCCTGGATCGCGAGCCCGGTCGAGTCGAAGACCGTCGCCTCCTCGGCGGAGGAGCGTCCGGGCGCGTCGCCCGCCAGCACCGCGCCGAGCTCGGTGACCGCCTCGCGTTCGACCAGGCCGGCGTCGACCGCGTGACCGAGGTCGCCGTTGTGGCTCGCCTGTTCCCAGTCGTCGCAGAAGACGCGGACGCGGGCGAGCTCTCCCGCCGCGATCTCGGCCTTGCCCGGCCCGTCGGCGCCCATCAGGCTCGCATGCTGTCCCGGCCGCAGCGCGTGCTCCTCGAAGAGCACCTGGCGACCGGGCGTCACGGTGACGACGAGGTCGGCCGCCAGGGCGTCGTCACGGCCGGCTGCGACTCGGCAGCCGAGCTCCGCAGCCACGTGGCGCGCCCGCTGCTCGTTCACGTCCCAGATCGCGACGTCGCGGCCGCGCGCGAGGAAGGTGCGTGCCGCGGCGCGTCCGTTCACCCCGGCGCCGACGACTGCCGCGGTCTCCGCGTCGGGACGGCCGACCGTCTCGGCGGCGAGCACCGCAGCCGCTCCCGTCCGCAGCGCCGTCACCGCCGCCGCGTCGAGCACGGCCCTGAGCATCCCGTTCGTCGCATCGGAGAGCAGCACGAGCCCGGTCACGGTCGGCAGGCCCTGCTGCGGGTTCCCGGGGAAGGACGTCACCCACTTGAGCAGCGCGTGCCCGCCGCCGAGCGCCGGCATCGCGCGGAAGTCGCCCTGCGGGTAGGCGGGCACGTAGACCTTGGACGGCATCGTCCACTCGCCGCGGGCGTGCCGCACGAACGCGTCGCGGACCGCCTCGACGGCCCGGTCGGGCGAGACCGCCAGCTCGACGTGGCGCCCGGTGAAGAGCGGGATCCCGGTCACGAGGTCAGAGGTGCTTGACCTGGGCGATCAGGTTCGTGATCGAGTCCTTGGCATCGCCGAACAGCATCACGGTCTTCGGGTTGAGGAAGAGCGGGTTGTCGACGCCCGCGAAGCCGGGGTTCATCGACCGCTTCAGGACGACGACCTGCTGCGACTCGTCGACGTTCAGGATCGGCATCCCGTAGATCGGGCTGCCCGAGTTCGAGCGCGCGTCCGGGTTGACGACGTCGTTGGCGCCGATCACGAGCGAGACGTCCGTGCGCGGGAACTCCGGGTTGACCTGCTCCATCTCCTTCAGCTGCGGATACGGCACGTTCGCCTCGGCCAGGAGGACGTTCATGTGGCCCGGCATCCGGCCTGCGACCGGGTGGATCGCGTAGGAGACCTCGATGCCCTTCTCCTCGAGCAGCTCCGCGAGCTGGCGGACGTCGTGCTGGGCCTGCGCGACCGCCATGCCGTAGCCGGGGACGAAGCAGACCTTGTGCGCGTAGGCGAGCATGATCGCGACGTCCTCGGCGCTGGCCGAGCGGACGGTTCCGTCGGTCGTGCCCATCTGCCCGGCGCCGGCCTGGATCTGGCCGAAGGCGCCGAAGATGACGTTGCCGACCGAGCGGTTCATCGCCCGCGCCATCATCAGCGTCAGCAGGGTGCCGGAGGCGCCGACGAGCATGCCGCTGACGATCAGGACGTTGTTCTCGAGCTCGAAGCCGGTCGCCGCGGCGGCGAGGCCGGTGAACGCGTTCAGGAGCGAGATCACGACCGGCATGTCGGCGCCGCCGATCGGGAGGACGAAGAGGACGCCGAACACCGCCGCGCCGGCGAGGACGGCCGCGAGCAGCCACTGGTTCTCGACGTTGGCGATGATCGCGATCCCGGCCGCCAGCGTCGCCGAGAAGAGCAGGGCGTTGACGAACTTCTGGCCCGGATAGACGATCGGCCGGCCGCCGATCAGCTCCTGGAGCTTCGCGAAGGCGACCATCGAGCCGGCGAAGGAGATCGACCCGATCAGGGCCGAGAGCACGATCGCGGCGCTGATGTCCACGTGCAGGTGGCCGGCGCAGCGGCTGCTTGTTGTGGTACTCGGAGAGCGCGACGAGCGCCGCGGCGCCGCCGCCGACGCCGTTGAACAGCGCCACCATCTGCGGCATCGCGGTCATCTTCACGCGCCGCGCCGCGACCGCCCCGAAGACGCCGCCGACGACCATCCCGACGGCGATCTCCCAGTAGCTGACGATCTCCGTCTGGACGAAGGTGACGACGATCGCGATCAGCATGCCGACGGCGCCGATCTGGTTGCCGCGCCGGGCGTGCGCGGGTGAGGAGAGGAAGCGCAGCGCCAGGATGAAGGTGACGATCGTGATCAGGTAGAGCAGGTTGGTCAGGTCTTTGCTCATGCCGGCGTCTCGTCCTTGGCGGCGCCGCCGTTGGCGCCGGCGTTGACCGCAGCCCGCGCCGGCTCGCGCTTCTTGAACATCTCGAGCATCCGGTCGGTGACGACGAAGCCGCCGACGACGTTCGCCGAGGCGAGCACGACCGCGATCAGCCCGACGACGAGCGTCAGCGTGTCCTTGTGGCCCATGCCGGCGACCAGCATCGCCCCGACGATCACGATCCCGTGGATCGCGTTCGTGCCCGACATCAGCGGCGTGTGCAGCAGCGTCGGCACCTTCGAGATCACCTCGAAGCCGAGGAAGATCGCGAGCACGAGGATCGTCACCTCGAAGACGAGCAGCGTGTTGTGACTCATGAGGCAGTGCCTCCCGGGGCCATGTCCGTGGACCCCCCACCCAGGGTGGGGCTCAACCCGCCTCCCTCGAGGTCGACGATACCGGCGAAATGCGCACGCGGCTGTGCCGATTCCGTGCCGAAATCGTCACGGCGGCAGTGCCGCCTCGACCTCCGTGCCGCGCTCATGCGGTCACGCCCTCGCTGCGGGTGACGCAGGCGCCGGCGGTGATCTCGTCGTCCCAGTCCAGGTTCAGCTCGCCGCCGGGGGCGAGGTGGCCGAGCAGCGCCGCGACGTTGCGCGCGTACAGCTGGCTCGCGTGGAAGGGCATCGTCGAGGGCAGGTTGGTCAGGCCGACGATCGTGACGCCGTGCGCGACGACCTCCTCGCCCGGCCGGGTCAGCTCGCAGTTGCCGCCGGTCTCGGCGGCGAGGTCGACGATCACCGAGCCGAGGCGCATCTTCTCGACCGCGCCGGCGGGGATCAGCCGCGGAGCGGCGCGGCCGGGGATCGCCGCGGTCGTGATCACCGCGTCGAACTCCGGCAGGCGCTCCTCGAGCCGCTGCTGCTGCTCCGCCATCTGCTCGGGCGTCAGCTCGGCGGCGTAGCCGCCCTCGGTCTGCTCGCCCACGACGCCGAGGTCGAGGAAGCTCGCGCCGAGCGACTCGACCTGCTCGCGGACGACCGGCCGGACGTCGAAGCCGGCGACGACCGCGCCCAGGCGTCGCGCCGTCGCGATCGCCTGCAGGCCCGCGACGCCGGCGCCGAGCACCAGCACCTTCGCGGGAGCGACGGTGCCGGCGGCGGTCATCAGCATCGGGAAGAAACGGGGCAGGCGCTCGGCGGCGTAGAGCGCGGCCTTGTAGCCGCCGACCGTCGCCTGCGACGAGAGCGCGTCCATCGGCTGTGCGCGCGTCGTCCGCGGGATCGACTCCATCGCGAACGCGATCGCGCCGCGGGCGGCGACCATGCGGACGCCCTCCGGGTCGGCGAGCGGCTGCAGGAAGGCGATCAGCAGCTGGCCGTCGGAGAGCTTGCCGATCTCGGCAGCCGTCGGCTTCTGCACCTTGACGACCGCGTCGACGCCGTTGAAGGCGTCGTCGACGATCGTCGCGCCGGCACGCTCGTAGTCGGCGTCTCGAAACCCGGCCGCCTCGCCGGCGCCGCGCTCGACGAAGAGCTCGAACCCGTCGAGCCGGCCGGCCGTCTCGGGGATCAGGGCGACGCGCCGCTCGCCTGGGGTGATCTCCTTCGGGACGCCGACCTTCATGCCGCCGGGAACTATCTCAGACGCGGCGGCGGTCGAGTGCGTAGTCGGCCGTAGGATGGATCCGTGACGAACCTCGTGGACAGCTACGGGCTGATCCTGCTGTTCGGGGTCGTCGCTCTCGAGTCGTTCGGCCTGCCGCTCCCGGGCGAGACGGCGCTGATCGCGGCCGCCGTCCTCGCCGCCGAGGGCCATTACGCGCTCCCGACCGTGATCGCCGTCGCCGCCGCCGCCGCGATCGTCGGCGACAACGGCGGCTACTGGGTCGGCCGCACCGGCGGGCGGAAGCTGATCGAGCGCGCGCCGGTCGTCCGCCGCTTCGCCCCGCGCGTGATCCCGCCGTCGGAGCGGTTCTTCCGCCGGCACGGCGCGAAGACCGTCTTCATCGGCCGCTTCGTCTCGCTGCTCCGCTGGACGGCCGCCTGGCTCGCCGGGATCTCGCACATGCCGTGGTGGCGGTTCCTCGCCTGGAACGCGGCGGGCGGGATCGTCTGGGCGACCCTCGTCGGCGTCGTCGCCTACTACTTCGGGCGCGCCGTCGCGGACGCCGTCGCCCGCTACGGCGCGATCGGCGGCGGGATCGCCGCGGCAGCAGTCGTGATCGCGCTCGTCGGGCTCCATCTCTGGCGCCGGCGCCTGCTCGAGCGGCGCTGAGGCATCCCGGAAGGGTTACACGTCGCGGGTTGAACCTGCGGGCCGATGGGGTTTGCACGCGTCGCGACACAGCTCGCAGACGCCTAGAGCGTCGACCAGACCTCGAGCTTGGCCCGCGTCCGCGCGATCACCTCGTCGGTGAACTCGCTCGTGCCGAGGTGGCCGCCGAGGTCGGGCGTCCGCTCGCCTGCCGCCACCGCCTCGAGGCACGCCTCCTTGATCGCGCGCCCGGCCCGACGAGCCGTCCCCTCGCAGTAGCCGAGGAGCGACGCGGCCGCGAGGATCATCGCCATCGGGTTGGCGACGTTCTTGCCCTGCAGCGAGGGCGCCGTCCCGTGCGCGGCCTCGGCCATCACGACGCGCGGCTCGTACTCCTCGTCGAAGGCGACGAGCAGCGACTCCGAACCCGCGATCGAGCCGAAGAGCGGCAGCACGAGGTCGGAGAGGATGTCACCGTCCCGGTTCAGGGTCGGGATCACGAGCGGGACGTCGGCCTTGCCGATCAGGAGCGCGAAGGTCGCGTCGATCAGCTGCGGCTCGTAGGGGACGTCGGGGTGCCGCGCGGCGGCGGCGTCGAGCTCCTCCTTCAGCATCCCCTCGTAGGTGGGGCTGACGGTGTACTTCGGGCCGCCGAAGACCCGCGCGCCGGCGCGCTCGGCGTGGCGGAACGCGTACTCGGCGACGGCATGACAGATCGAGCGCTCGATCCGCTCGGTCCGGAACGCGACCTCCGCGGCGCCTTCGCCCTCGCGCCACTCCTCGGCGCCGTAGGCGTCGCCGACCGCCATCCGCACGACCGAGATCGGCCCGAGCACGCCGCCGTGGGGCACGATCCCGGGAATCCGTCGGCCGGTCCGGACGATCACCCGGCCGCCGATCTCCTCGCGCAGCAGCCGGTTCGGCGAGCCGACGTCGCCCGGCGCCTCGGGAGTCACCGTCGCGGCCTTGAGGCCGAGCCCCGCCGCTCGCATCGCCGCCGCCGCGTCGTGGACGACGTCGTTGCCGGTCGCCCGGCGGTGCTCGAGCGAGAGGTCGAAGCGGGGCAGGTCGAGCGCGATCCCGAGTACGTCCGGCGCGAGCACGCGCAACGACTCCTCGAGCAGTTCCTGGCCGGTCTCGTCGCCTTCGAGCACGACGATCGTCTTCGCCTCCATCGGTGGCCGAGTGTACCGATGGGGAGCCGTGGGCAGGCTCGCTCGACATGGCGCGGAGAAACGGCATCACCCGCAAGGGCCGGAAGGGTCGCTTTCGCTACCACGACCGCCACGGTGATCGCATCACCGACGCCGCGACGCTCGAGCGGATCGAGGCGCTGGCGGTGCCGCCCGCGTGGAAGGACGTCTGGATCTCGCCGAGGCCGCGGGCGAAGCTGCAGGCGGTCGGGGTCGACTCGGCCGGCCGGCGCCAGTACCTCTACCACCCGGATTACCGCGCCCGGCAGGAGCAGGCGAAGTACGACAAGCTCGTCCGTTTCGCGGAGCGCCTTCCCGAGCTCCGGCGCGCCGCGAGCGAGCACATTGCGCGAGACGACCTCTCCTGCGAATGCGTCTGCGCGATCGCGATCCGGCTGATCAACCTCGGCTGGTTCCGCGTCGGCTCCGACCGGTACGCGAAGACCTCGCGGACGTTCGGGATCACGACGCTCCGGAAGCGGCACGTCGCGATCCGCGGCAGCAAGATGACCTTCAAGTTCCGGAGCAAGCACCGCGTCCAGGTGCACACGGCGCTCGTCGACGCGGAGCTCGCGTCCGACGTGCGGCGCCTGCTCGGGTTCGACGGCGGCACGCGTCTCTTTCGCTACGAGCGCGACGGGAAGCCGTACAAGCTGACCTCGCGAAAACTGAACGAGTACATCCGGGAGCATATGGGCGACGAGTTCAGCGCCAAGGATTTCCGCACCTGGGGCGGGACGCTCGTCGCCGCGGTCTCGCTCGCCGAGCGTGGATTGCCGGACGGCGAGCGCGAGCGGAAGCGGGCGGTCGCGGCCGTGATGCGGAAGGTCGGCAAGGAGCTCGGAAACACGCCGGCCGTCGCACGTTCGTCATACGTCAGCCCTGCGGTTGTCGAGCAGTATCTCGACGGCAGAACGATCGAGGATTTCCGCCCACGGCATTTACGCGTCGTGCGCGGCCGGCATACCGAGCTCGACCCGGAAGAGCAGGCGCTTCTCTCGCTGCTCCGCTCGTGGCGAATTCGGTCCTCGCGAAAAGCTGCGTGATTTGATCTAGCATGCGTGAATCGAACGCACCCCCGAGGGAGGAATTCGTGGCTCGGAAGACCGTACTCGTTTGCGACAACTGCGGAAAGGAAGTCGGCGAGGGCAAGGGCGCGACGCTGCGCCTGACCTATTCCGACGCGCGTCGGGGCGCCAAGCAGGGCGATCTCTGCGACGACTGCGCCGGCAAGATGCCCGGCCGCCCGGCCGCGCGTCGCGGCCGGCGCCCGAAGTCGGTCGCCTCCTAGACGACGGATCCACGGCGGCGGGACGGGGGTCCCGCCGCCGTGGCCGTCTTCGCCTGCAACCGGATCGACGGCCGCGGGACGGCGGTGATGCCGCCACGGCCGTCTGCGCGCGTGAGGAGATCGCGCCCGAACTCCCGCGCTCGAGGCCGCCCCTTCGGCCACGTCCGACCGGACGCCTCCGGCCGGGACTCGTCCGGTGGCGCCGGAACCGGTCCCATCCCTAACCCCCACAGTTTTTCTTCCATATCTTCCTTTGTTATCCAATCATCTCATGAGAATACATTCCATAACTATATGACCCGAACCCACACTGACGTGATACCCTAAATTATAACCTGTCTCCCGCCACAGACCTTGTGCCGCCGGAGTCACCTGATAGAAACCTGCTCGTCGCTGCAAGCAGTGCTGTCCACCGTTGCGTCTCTGCTGGATGTGAGGAGGCTAGGTGATCGACTGGACGGTGTCGATCGTCGTTGATCGCACAAGGACCGTCTTTCTGCGAGCGCGTTCGACCAGCTCGTCCGTCTGCTCTGTCGGTTCGATTTCGCCGCGACCGCCGCCGGCTATCTCGGGCTGCTCGATTTGCCTGCTCGCTCGGCGAGCCGTCGTTCGCGATCTAGGGCACCGCGTCCTTTGTCGCCGGTCTTGCCCGTGTGTTCGTCGCTTCAGGTCGGCCGTTGTACGAGTCGGCGCCATAACGGCTAGATCTTCGCATGTTTTTCTTTCCCTCGACGCCGACCTTTCGCCAGACGTCTGCTCGCCGACGACGTTCTCTCCCTTTTGCGCTTCTTCGGCAGCGCGAACTGTCGCAGGTACTCCTGGTCGAGCGGCGTAGCGCCCACGCGCGGACGGTCTCGCTCTACCAGCTGCAGGCGCTGCTCGTGACCGCGCCTACCCCTGCGGGAGCGGCTCGAGACGCATCTCTCCATCTGCTTGTCTCTGCTGCCGGCGGCTGCGACCGCTCGCGACCTATCCCAGACAACCATACTAGATTGCCCTCCCGAGGGGTAGACCGGGGCGGGAACCGGCGGGAGCCGGCATCGTCAGCCGCAGACGCTAGCGCTCGTTCGCGCACCGGAACGTGACGATTTCGTGCCGATTTCCGCGCCGGGGCGGCCCCGGCGCGCGGCAGCCGGTGCGCGCGGCGGCACGGGACGAAACGCGGAGTTTCCGGGCTTTTCCGCTCTCGGCCGATCGGGAGCCGTCAGACCACCGGACTACCATGGGTCGGCTATGGGGTTGACGCTGATCGCCGGGCCCGCGAACGCGGGCAAGGTCGCGCTGCTGCTGGAGCGCTACCGCGCCCGGCTCGAGCAGGGGCCGGTGTTGATCGTGCCGAACGGGTCGGACGTCGACCGGGTGCAGCGCGACCTGCTCGCCGACGCGGGAGCGCTCTTCGGCGGCTGGATCGGCACCTTCCCGGACCTGTTCGAGCGGCTGGCAGGCGCGGGCGCCGACCGCACGCCCGTGCTCGGCGACGTCCAGCGCACGCTGCTCGTCCGCCGCGTCCTCCAGCAGACGAGCCTGAACGGGCTCGGCCGCTCCGCCCGCTTCGCCGGCTTCGCGGAGGCGCTCCTGCAGACGCTCGCCGAGCTCGACTCCGGGCTGCTCTCGCCCGACGCGGTCGGCGGCGAGCTCGGGCGGCTCTACGGCGCCTACCGGGACGAGCTCGAGCGGCTCGGGCGCTCCGACCGCCGGCTGCGCCAGCGGCGCGCGGCCGAGCGGGTCGCGAACGAGCTCGACGCCTGGGACGGCGCTCCGGTCTTCGCCTACGGCTTCGAGGACCTGACGGCCGCCGAATGGAGCCTGCTCGAGGCCCTCGCCGGCCGGGCGGAGGTGACCGTCTCGCTCCCGTACGAGCCCGGGCGGCCCGCCTTCGCGAGCCTGCGCCGCACCGCCGACGACCTCTCGGCGCTCGCGCAGGGCCGGATCGAGGAGCTGCCGCCCGCCTACGAGACCTTCGCGCATCCCGCCCTGGCGCAGCTCGAGCGCGCGCTCTTCGCGGAGACCGCGCCGGCACCCGCCCCGCTCGAGGGCGCGGTCCGCTTCCTCGAGGGCGCGGGCGCGCGCGGGTCGCTCGAGCTCGTCGCCGACGAGCTGCTCGCCCTGCTCCGTGCGGGCACGCCGCCGGAGCGGATCGCCCTCGTCGTCCCGACGCTCGACCGGTTCCGCGGCGCCGTCGAGACCGTGCTCGGCGGCTTCGGGATCCCGTACGCGTTCGAGGGCCGCCTGCGGCTCGACCGGACGCCGTTCGGCCAGGCCCTGCTCGGCCTGCTCGCGTTCGAGTGGCAGGGCGGCGGCCGCGGCGACCTCTTCCGCTTCCTCCGCTCGCCGTACTCGGGCGTCACCCGCGCGCACGCCGACTACCTCGAGGGCCGGCTCCGCGGCCGCGCCGTCTCCCGCCACGACCGCGTCGACGAGGTCGTCGGCGAGCTGCGCGGGCAGCCGCTGCCGCCGCTCGAGCTGCTGCGGAGCGCCGGCTCGCCGCTCGAGGCCGTCGGCGGCCTCGCCGCGAGCATGCTCCGCGCGGCCCACGGGCTCGACGCGCCGCCGGTCGGCGAGCGCGCGAACCTCGACCTGCGCGCCCACGAAGAGACGCTGGCGGTGCTCGAGGAGCTCGCCGGCTGGCAGGAGCTCGGCGGGCCGACTCGCCGAGGAGGACGTGGTCGCCGCGCTCGAGCGCGCCTCCGTCCGGCTCGCGCGCCCGCAGGAGTCCGGCCGCGTCCACGTGATCGACCTGATGCGCGCGCGCGGGCGCCGCTACGACGTCGTCTTCGTGCTCGGGCTCGAGGAGGGCAGCCTGCCCCGCCGCACGGCCGCGTCGCCGTTCCTCGACGACGACGCCCGCCGCGAGCTCGACCTGACCCGCAAGGCGCGGCTGCAGCGCCCGGACCCCGTCGCGCGCGAGCGCTACCTCTTCTACACCGCCTGCACCCGCCCGTCGCGGCGGCTCTACCTCGTCCGCGAGGCGGCGACCGACGAGGGCTCGCCCCGCCAGGCGAGCCCCTTCTGGGACGACGTGCGCGCCTGCTTCGACGAGGAGGACGTGCGCCGCTGGACGATCCGGCGGCCGCTCTCGCGCCTGAGCTGGCCGCTCGAGGAGGCGCCGTCCGAGCGGGAGCGACTGCGCGCGCTCGCGCAGCTCGCCGCGACCGAGCCCGAGGAGGCGGAGTCGGTCGCCCGCGCGAACGACTGGCAGCGCCGGCTCGACCGGGCGCTCGGCGCCTTCGAGCGGCCGACCCGGCTGACGCACCCGCTCGTGCTCGAGGAGCTCGCGCTCGAAGCAGGTCTTCTCGGCGACCGAGCTCGAGTCCTTCGCCGACTGCTCCTCGATGTGGTTCGTCGAGCGGTTCGTCTCGCCGCGGCAGATCGACGGCGAGGTCGACGCGAGGCTCCGTGGCTCGGTCGCGCACAGCGCCCTGCACAAGTTCTTCTCGGGCCTGCCGAAGGCCGTCGGCGCCGACCGCGTCCGCCCGGAGAACCTCGACGAATCGCTCCGCTTCCTCGACGCCTGCCTCGACGAGGCGCTGGCAGGCGGCGTCCGCATCGACCTCTCCGAGCTCGAGCGGAGCGAGCTCGACCTCGGCCTCCGCCGCGACCTGCACGAGCTCGTCAAGGCCGAGGCCGAGTCGGACCTGCCGCTCGTGCCGAAGTACTTCGAGGTCTCGTTCGGCACCGAGCGCTCGGGCCGCAACGGTCTCGACCTGGGCGGCTTCTCGATCTCGGGCAAGATCGACCGCGTCGACGTCGACCCGTTCTCGGCGCGCGGGATCGTCTGGGACTACAAGTCGGGCAAGACGGTCTTCTCCGCCTCGAAGATCGACTCCGAGAAGCGGCTGCAGATCCCGCTCTACATGCTCGTCCTGCGCGACCAGCTCGGGCTCGAGCCGCTCGGCGGCCTCTACCGGGCGCTCGCCGGTCAGCGCGAGGCCCGCGGGCTGCTGCGCGCGGAGGCGCGAGACGACGGCCTGCCCGGCTTCTCGGCCCGCGACTACCTCGACGAGGAGGCGTTCTGGGGACAGGTCGAGAGCGCGCAGGAGCTGGCCGGCGCCGTCGTGGGCCGGATGCGCGGCGGCGAGGTGCGCCACGACCCGAAGGGCGGCAGCTGCCCCTCCTGGTGCGACCTCGGCCCGATGTGCAGGGTGCGGCGGGCATGACCGTCGTCGAGGCACGGGGCCCGAACGCCGAGCAGGCCGCGGCGATCGAGGCGCCGGGGCTCGTCTTCGTCTCGGCCGGCGCAGGCACCGGGAAGACGACGGTGCTCGTCGAGCGGTTCGCGCGGGCGGTCTGCGAACGGGGGCTCGACGTCGACTCGGTGCTCGTGATCACCTACACCGAGCGGGCCGCCGGCGAGCTGCGGACGCGGATCCGCGCCCGGCTGGCCGAGCTCGAGCGGCCCGACCTCGCGCGCGAGCTCGACGGCGCCTGGATCTCGACCATCCACGGCTTCTGCCTGCGCCTGCTGAAGACGTACCCGTTCGCCGCGGGCGTCGACCCGCGCTTCCGGGTGCTCGACGACAGCCAGGGCCGCGTGCTGATGAGCGAGGCCTTCGACGCCGCGCTGGCCGAGTTCGTGGGCGCCGACACGGAGCGGACGGCGCTGCTCTCGACCTACGGGCGCCGCGCCCTCCGCCGCACGATCACGGGCGTCTACGAGACCCTGCGGGCCGCGGGCCGCGAGCTCGTGCTCGAGCTCGGCGTGCGGCCGCCGCTCGCGGAGCGGCGCGCCGAGCTCGAGGAGGCGGCCCGCTGCCTCGCCGACGACGCCGACGCGACCGACGCCGCCCGCGAGACGGCGCGCCGCGCCGTCGAGATCATGCGCGACCGGACGCTGCCCGAGCGGCTGCTCTCCCTGAAGGAGCTGCGCGTCCGCGGCGAGCGGGCGGCCGCCTACGAGCAGGCCCGCAAGGCCGTCGAGCAGGCGGCGCTCGACGAGCTCGCGACCCGCGACCGCGACCTGCTCCAGGAGCTGCTCGTCGGCTTCGAGCGCGCCTACCAGGCGGCCAAGGACCGCGAGTCGGCCCTCGACTTCGAGGACCTGCAGCTCCGCGCCCGCGACCTGCTCCGCGACGACGCCGAGATCCGCGGGCGCGAGCAGTGGCGCTTCCGCGCGATCATGGTCGACGAGTTCCAGGACACGAACCGGCTCCAGTGCGAGCTCGTCGACCTGCTCGCGGGCGGCGACGACGAGAAGGAGCTCTTCTTCGTCGGCGACGAGTTCCAGTCGATCTACGGCTTCCGCCACGCCGACGTCCAGGTCTTCCGGGAGCGGCGCGAGGCGGCCGGCGGCGTGCTGGCGCTGACGCGCAACTACCGCTCCCGGCCGGAGGTGCTGGCCGTGATCAACCACCTCTTCCAGGCCGACTTCGGCGAGGAGTTCCAGCCGCTGCAGGCCGCCGGCGCGTTCGAGGAGCCGAGCCTCGGCTCGCCCGTCGAGCTCCTCGTCACCGACAAGGCGAGCTACGAGGGCACCGGCACGCACTGGCGCCGGGCCGAGGCGCGCCACGTCGCCCGCCGCGTCCGCGAGCTCGTCGACGCCGGGCACGCGACCCCGGGCGAGATCGTGCTCCTCTTCGCCGCCGGCACCGACGCCGAGTGGTACGAGGAGGAGCTGCGCGCGGCCGGCCTGCCGACCTACCGCGCGACCGGCCGCGGCTACTTCGGCCAGCAGCAGGTGGTCGACCTGCTCGCCTACCTGCGCCTCCTGCACAACCGCTACGACGACGAGGCGCTCGTCAGCGTGCTCGCCTCGCCGTTCGTCGGCGTCTCGAACGACGCGCTCGTCCTGATCCGCCGCGCGGCGACGCGGCGGCCGCTCTTCCAGCCGTTCGAGCGTGGGTTGCCCGAGTCGCTCGCGGCCCGCGACCGGCAGCTCTGCCTCGCGTTCCGGCAGCGCTACGAGCGGCTCGCCGCCCTCGCGCCGACGCTGTCGCTCGAGCGGCTCTGCGAGGAGATCGTCGCGCGGCACGACTACGACCTCGCCGTGCTCGCGCGCTGGGACGGCCGCCGCCGCTACGCGAACCTGCGCAAGCTCGCGCGGCTGGCACGGTCGTACGAGGATCTGCGCGGCCCCGATCTCGAGGGCTTCGTCCGCTTCGTCGACGAGCAGGAGGCCGTCGGCGCGCGCGAGCTCGAGGCGGTCGCCGAGGAGGAGGGCGCCGAGGCGGTGCGCCTGCTGACGATCCACGCCGCCAAGGGGCTCGAGTTCAAGGTCGTGATCGTCGCCGACGCGGGCCGCGACCGGGCGAGCCCCTCCTCCGACGAGATCCTGCTCGGGCCGGACGGGCGCTTCGGCTTCCGGGTCGCCGACCCGACGACCGGCGAGCGGCGGCCGGCGCTCGCCTACGACGAGGTCCGCGAGGCCGGCCGCCACGAGGAGGCGGCCGAGCGGCTGCGCCTCTACTACGTCGCGATGACGCGGGCGATCGACCGGCTCGTCGTCTCGGGCTCGCTCGACCGGGAGAAGGCGGCCGACCAGAAGACGCCGATCGGCTGGGTGCTCGCGCGGCTCGAGCCGAAGGAGCTCGAGCAGGCGGGGGAGGGGCCGGTCGAGCTCGAGCGGGAAGGGGCGCGTCTGCTCGTCCGGGTCGACCGGCACCGCGAGGAGGTCGCGCCGGCCGGACCTGCCGAGCCGGAGCCCGCGGCCGGGGTCGACGGACAGCTCGCGCTCTTCACCGACCTCTCGGAGGTGCCGCCGCTGCCGGCGCCCGCGCCGCGGCTGCCGGAGCTGGAGCCGCCGCCCGCGCCGCCGCTGCACGAGGTGCGCAAGCTCTCGTTCACCGCGCTCTCGCTCTACGAGCGCTGCTCGTACCGCTACTACGCCGAGCGGGTCGCCGGGATGCGGCCGCGGGAGCAGGACGGGGCGGGGGAGGGGCTGGCGGCGACCTCCGTGGGCAGCGCCGTCCACGCGCTGCTCGAGGAGGCCGACCTGCGGGCTCCCGCCGTTCCGGAGGCGCTCGCAGACCGCGTCCGGGCCGACTACCCGGAGGCGAGCGACGAGGAGATCGAGCGGATCCGCGCCTTCGTGCAGGCCTACTGCGACTCCGAGCTCGCGCTGCGGGTGGCCGCGCTCGAGGGTGCCGCGGCCGAGCGGCATTTCGCCTTCGAGCACGACGGCGTCCTGCTGCACGGCTTCCTCGACGTCTTCCAGCGCGAGGGTGGGCGGGCGTTCGTGCTCGACTACAAGACGAACGCGCTCGGGGAGCGGCCGCCGGCCGAGATCGTCGACGCGGAGTACGGCCTGCAGCGGCTCGTCTACGCGCTCGCGTGCTTCCGCGGCGGGGCCGACGAGGTCGAGGTCGCCTACGCGTTCCTCGAGCGGCCGGACGCGGTCGTCTCGACGACGTTCGCGCGGGCCGACGTGCCGGAGCTCGAGCAGCAGCTCTCGGCCGCGATCGCCGGCCTGCGCGAAGGCACCTTCCGGCCGACGCCGTCCGAGTTCGCCTGCTCCGGCTGCCCCGCGCTCGACGTCGTCTGCGCCGGGCCGAGGCTCCGCGCCGGCTGAGCCGAGTCGCTCCGGCTCGACGCCGCGCGTCGCCCGGGCAAGCGCGCAATTCGGCACGAATCCTGCACAGACACATGACACGGCCGCGGGTACGGTGCCTGTAGGGGGTCGCGGGGGATCCCTTGGGGGTGGTTGGGGCGCGGCCGTGACTGCCGAGGATGACCCGCGTCGCCGAGCGGCTAGCCTTGCGCGGTGGCTGAGGCGAAGCCGTTCCGGCGCGCGTCGGCGCGCAGCTACGTGGGCGAGGCGCGGAAGCGCGTCGGCCCGAAGCGCGAGCGGGTCGGGCCGGTGATCGAGCGGCTCGCCGTCGAGCACGCCGACGCCGGGATTGCGCTGGCCTTCTCGAGCCCGCTCGAGCTGCTCGTCGCGGTCATGCTCTCGGCGCAGACGACGGACGTGAACGTCAACCGCGTCACGGCGACGCTCTTCCGCAAGTACCGGCGGCCCGAGGACTACCTCGCGGTGCCGCCGGAGGAGCTCGAGCAGGACGTCTTCGCGACCGGCTTCTACCGGCAGAAGACGAAGTCGCTGCGCGGCGCGATGCGGGTGCTGCTCGAGGAGTTCGACGGCGAGGTACCGCGCACGATCGAGGAGCTCCTGCGGCTGCCGGGCGTGGCGCGGAAGACCGCGAACGTCGTCGCCGCCGAGCTCGGCGACGCGCAGGGGATCGTCGTCGACACGCACGTCCGCAGGCTCTCGCAGCGGCTCGGCTTCACGCGGCAGGAGGATCCCGTCAGGATCGAGCGCGACCTGCAGAGGCTCGTCCCGCGCGGCTGCTGGGCCCTCTTCCCGCACCTCCTGATCTGGCACGGCCGGCGCGTCTGCGACGCCCGGCGCCCGCGCTGCGAGGACTGCGTCGTCCACGACCTCTGCCCGTCCTCCCGCATCTAGGCACGGAGACGGCGCGACGTTCCGCGCCGGGCCGGCCCCGCGCGGTCGGCCCGAGGCGGGCGCGACTTTCGGCACGAATGCTGCACAGACACGTGACTCGTTCGCGGGTACGGTGCCTGTAGGGGGTCGCGGGGGATCCCTTGGGGGTGGTTGGGGCGCCCGCGCCGAAGATGGTGCGAGAGGTCGACCCCGCGGTCGCCGCCGACGAGCCCGCAGGCGACGCGGCCGGCGAGCCTCGGCTCGAGCGGGTCCGGGCTCGAGCCGGATGTCCTCGAGCGGCTCGAGGCGATCGGCGTCCTCGGCCGCCACGGCGAGCCGGTCCTGCGGCGATCCCGCGGGCCCGCCGAGGCCGTCGCCGCGGTCGCGCGCCTGCAGGCGTGGATCGCGGGCCGTCGCGGTTTCACTTCGACCCGACCGGAGACGAACTGCTTCGAGAAGCAGTGCGACGCCCAGGAGGACGAGATGGACATCGGGAAGCCCCAGCGGAAGGTGAAGGTGGAGCCGCTTCGCGAGCCCGTGCCACGTGAGGCGCCGGCCCCGGCGCCCGCGCGCGAGCCGGAGAAGGTGCCCGCCGGTCCCGGCCGCGCGCGCGCGTGAGCGCCGCGCCCGACTACGCCGGGCCGCTCGTCGGCTGGCGCGTCTGGGTCGTCGTCCCGGACGAGGTCGGCGCGCCGCGGCTCCGCAGCGTCGTCCAGAAGACGCTCTGGCCCGCCCGCGACGCCCTGGTCGCCCACTGCTGCCAGCGGCGCGTGCTCGCCAAGCTCCTCCGGCGGCAGGCGCACGAGTCCGTGCCGATGCCCTCGTGCCAGTGCGGCATCTACGCGACGCACCTCTCCGAGCTGGAGCCCCTGCTCGCCGACGCGCCGTGGGAGACCGGCGCGCGCGTCCTCGGCCAGGTCAACCTCTGGGGCGACGTGATCGAGTGCGAGCGCGGCTGGCGCGCCTCGCACGCCTATCCGGCGACGCTCTACGTCCCGCAGCGCGACGGCCGCCGGCCGCGGCTGACCCAGGAGGAGATGGTCGAGGGGCTCGTCGACTACGGCGTCCCGGTCGAGGCGCTGCCCTGCCGCCCCAGCCAGGCCGTCGCCTACCTCGGCCGCGGGGCGGTCAGGCGCCGGCGCCGTTCGAACGCGGCGTGATCGCCACGAGCAGGCCGCCGTCGTCGTCGTAGGCGGGGAAGAAGTCGGCGGTCACCGACTTCTCGATCCCGGTCTTCGTCGTCAGCGAGAGGTGCTCGCCGAGCCGGCGGACGCCCCACTCGAGCGAGATCGACGCAGGGTTCGCGTCGGGCGCGAAGCCCGCGAGCGAGAGCGCATCGACGACGTCTCTCCCCATCAGCTCGCGCTCCTCGAAGCCGGTCAGCTCGAAGACGCCTCGCCCGACCGAGAGCACGCGCGCGTCCGCGTCGCAGGTGATCAGGCCCGTCGCCGGCGCCGGGTAGTAGTCCTCGAGCAGCTCGAACAGGAAGCCGAAGCCGCAGTGGCGGCAGGCGGCCGCCTGCCGCGTGAAGCCCTCCTTGCCGTCGATGTCGACGGAGCGCTCCTTGCAGTTGGGGCAGATGAAGTAGGGCACGATCCCAGCCTAGCCGCCGGCTCAGATCCAGCGCTTGCGCCTGAAGTACCAGAGCTGCAGCAGCGTCGTCACGACGATCAGCGCCCACGACCAGCCGTAGCCCCAGGCCCAGTCGAGCTCGGGCATGTCGCGGAAGTTCTGGCCGTAGAGGCCGACGATGAAGGTGGGGAGGAGCAGCAGCGACGCGATCGCGGTCAGCCGCTTGGTGACGTCGTTCTGGTCGTTCGCGACCTTCGCCTGGTGGTAGTCGCGGACGCCTGCGAGCAGGTCGCGGGCGAGCTCGAGGCCCTCGGCGGCGCGGAGGAGCTTGTCGTAGGCGTCGGCGAAGTGGAGCTCGACGTCCCGGTCGAAGAGCGCGTCGCCGTCGAGGTCGATCCGGCCGTCGACGACCCGGCGGACGGCGTCCCGGGTCGGCGCGAGCGAGCGGCGCAGGTGCAGGAGGTCGTGGCGTAGCGACGAGATCCGGCTGCGGATCCGGGCGTCGGCCCAGTCGTCGACGTGCTCCTCGAGCTCGTCGATCTCGTCGTCGAGGTCGTCGATCAGGTCGAGGTAGGCCTCGGCCACGTCGTCGACGAGGTGGTAGGCGACGAGACCGGGCGCGTCGATGCGCCCCTCCCCGTGGAGCGTCTTGACCGCCTCGCACGAGAAGGGCTCGCCCTCGGGCGGGGTCTTGCGCACGGTGACGATCTCGTCCCGCGTCAGGACGAGGTCGACCTCCCGGTAGGCGATCGGCGCGGCGCCCGGCTGCTCGACCGGGACGAGCAGGACGCCGAAGACGTACGCCCCCTGCGCCGAGAGCAGCGGACGCGGCTCGTCGTCCCGCGAGCGGCGCCAGGAGCTGCGCGAGCGCGCTCTCGTGCACGGGTACCGGCAGCGCGCGCTCGAGCTCCTCGCGGCTCGGATCGAGCAGGTCGACCCAGGTGGCGCCCATCCGGACGCCAGTTCGCCGGTGCCGCCCCGGCTCCTCTAGACCTCGGCGGCCTCGGGCCGCGGCGCCGTCAGCGCGGTGCCCTCGTGGCCCTCGAGCTCGGCGAGGTAGCGCTCGGCGTCGAGCGCGGCCATGCAGCCCGAGCCGGCGGCGGTGACCGCCTGCCGGTAGGTGTGGTCCTTGACGTCGCCGGCGGCGAAGACGCCGGGCACGTTCGTCTCGGTCGAGTCGGGCTTGGTGATCAGGTAGCCGGCCTCGTCGTGGTCGAGCTGGTCGACGAACAGCTTCGTGTTCGGGTCGTGGCCGATCGCGACGAAGAACCCGTCGGCCGCGATCTCCCACGTCTCGCCCGGTGACCGTCGAGCGCAGGCGGACGCCCTCGACCTTCTGCTCGCCGAGGATCTCGTCGACGACCGCGTTGAGGACGAACTCGAGCTTCTCGTTCGCGTGGGCGCGCTCGACCATGATCTGCGAGGCGCGGAACTCGTCGCGGCGGTGGACGAGCGTCACGTTGCTGCCGAAGCGGGTCAGGAAGAGCGCCTCCTCCATCGCCGAGTCGCCGCCGCCGACGACGACGATCCGCTTGTCGCGGAAGAAGGCGCCGTCGCAGGTGGCGCAGGCGGAGACGCCGCGGCCCTGCAGCCGCTGCTCCGACTCGATGCCGAGCCAGCGCGCGCTCGCGCCCGTGGCGACGACCACCGAGCGGGCGCGGTACTCGTCGTCGCCGACCCAGATCCGGAACGGACGCTCGGAGAAGTCGACGCGGGTGACGTCGTCGGTCACGAACTCGGTGCCGAAGCGCTCCGCCTGGCGGCGCAGGTCGGCCATCATCTCCGGGCCCGAGCACGCCGTCCGCGTAGCCGGGGTAGTTCTCGACGTCGCTGGTGATCATCAGCTGGCCGCCCCACTGGAATCCCTCGATCACGAGCGGTTCCAGGTTGGCACGCGCCGCGTAGAGCGCGGCGGTGTAGCCGGCGGGGCCGCCGCCGATCACGATCACGTTCCGGGTCTCGCTGTCCGTCAACCGAATCCCTCCAAGAGTTCTGGGCTATCACCAGTATTAAACGCTCCGGGTCGGTCGAAACTTCCGTTTGCGGACCGGCGGGCGCGGGGCGGCTGCCGATGCATAGAATCGTCTACGCGGGGCAAGGGGGATCGCATGGCTGCGACGATGACGCTGGACGCACTTCGCGAGCTCGCCGGCTTCAGGGCGGCCAAGGGGTGCGCGATCTCGCTCTACCTCGACTTCGACCCGCAGACGACGGTCAACCCGGGCGACGTGATGGCGAAGGTCAACTCGCTGCTCGACGCCGGCGGCCGGGACGGCGGCTTCGAGCTCGGCTCCCTCTCCCGCGACCAGAAGCAGGCGCTGCGGGAGGACGTCGACCGGATCAAGGGCCACTTCGGCGGCGACTTCGACCGCTCCGGCCTGCGCGGGTTCGCGCTCTTCTCGTCGAGCCTGGACAACCTCTGGCGCGAGGTGCCGCTTCCCTGCGGCGTCGGGGACGACGTCCGGCTCGGACGCGAGCTCTACCTCTCGCCGCTCGTCTCCTGCGTCGGGCGCGGCGACGGCGCACTCGTCGCGGTCGTCGGCCGCGAGCGCGGACAGCTCTTCCGGCTCCGCGGCGGCCGGCTCGACGAGGTCGTCGACGAGACCGAGGAGACTCCCGGCCGGCACGACCAGGGCGGCTGGTCGCAGGCGCGCTACCAGCGCCACATCGACGAGATCGTCGCCCGCCACCTCCGCCACGTGCTCGACCTCGTCGCACGGCGCGTGCGCCGCGAGCCGTCGCTGCGGCTCGTGATGGTCACGAACGACTCCGTCAAGAGCGAGATCGAGAGCCTGCTGCCCGCCGAGGCCGAGAAGGCGCTCGTCGGCTGGGCCTCCGCCGAGGCGCACGCGGGCGCGCCGCAACTGCTCGAGGTCGTGACGCCGATCCTCGACGAGGCCCGCGCCGGCGACGAGCGACGCGCGCTCGAGCGCTGGCGCGAGGAGTCCTCGCGTCACGGGCCGCGCCACGGCAGGCTGGGAGCAGACCCTCGAGGCGGCCTCGGAGGGCCGCGTCGAGCTGCTGCTCGTCGGCGGGAGCGCCAACCACGAGGCCTTCATGTGCCCCTCGTGCGGCCGCGGACAGCTCACGAACGGCAACTGCCCGCTGGACGGGACGCGGATGGAGAAGCGCCTCGACGGGCTCGACCTCGCCGTCCACCGGACGCTCGAGCACGGGGGCGACGTCTGCGTCGCCGAGCACCACGACGACCTGGCGCCGGTCGAGGGCATCGGCGCGCTGCTCCGCTACTAGTAGAGCTTGATGCGCATCGGCCGTGGCGGTCGCTGCGGCCCCGGGCGCGCGCCGGGCCGGGCCGTCGTCCTCGCTAGGCCGCGTCGGCGGCCGGCAGCTGCGGTCTGCCCGGCTCGTCTTCGCCGGCGGAGAGCTCGGCGGCCTGGACCGGCCGGACGGCCCGCTCGACCGGGCGCCGCCTCGGGCAGCTCGCCGCTCGCGGCGCCGCGCTGCTCGAACTTGCGCGCCGTCACGAGCACGCGCGTCTCCAGCGAGCCGACCGCCTCGTTGTAGGCGGCGACCGCGGTCTCGAGCCCGCGCCCTGCCTTCGAGAGGTGCTTGCCGAAGGTGCCGAGCCGCTCGTAGAGCTCCCGTCCGAGCGCGCCGATCTCGCGCGCGCTCTCGGCGACGGTCTCCTGCTGCCAGCCGTAGGCGATCGCCCGCAGCAGCGCGATCAGGGTCATCGGCGAGGCGATCAGGACGCCGCTCTCGGGGCCGAGCTCGTGCAGCGAGGGATCCTCGTCGGCGGCGGCGCGGAAGAAGGTCTCGTCGGGCAGGAACATGACGACGAACTCGGGCGTCGGCGCGAACTGCTGCCAGTACCGCTTGGCGGCGAGCTTGGTCACGTGGTCGCGCACCTGCCGCGCGTGCGTCTGCAGGTGCGCCCGCCGCGTCGCCTCGTCCTCGGCCTCGAGCGCGTCGAGGTACGCGGCCAGCGGCGCCTTCGCGTCGACGACGACGTTCTTGCCGCCGGCGAGCTTGACGACCATGTCGGGGCGCAGCAGCCGGCCCTCGTCGTCGGCGGAGCTCGACTGCTCGACGAAGTCGCAGTGCGCGACCATGCCGGCGAGCTCGACGACCCGCTTCAGCTGCATCTCGCCCCAGCGGCCGCGGACGTGCGGCGCGCGGAGCGCCTTGACGAGGTTCCCGGTCTCGCTGCGGAGCCGCTCCTGGCCCTCGGCGAGCGACTGCACCTGCGTGAACAGGGCGCCGTAGGCCTGGCTGCGTTTCTGCTCGAGCGCCTGCGTGTGCTCGCCGAAGCGCTGCAGCGACTCGCGGATCGGCGCCAGCTGGGTCTGCGCGAGCTCGAGGAACGAGGTGTTGTTCTGGCGGAGCGCCTCGGCCGCGAGCGCCTTGACGCGCTCGTCGCTCTCCTCGATCGACCGGGCGCGGTCGACGCGCCGCCTGCCGCTCGGCCTCGAGGCGGGCGAGCTCGGGTCGGAAGGCCTCGCCTGCGCGCGCCCGCGCGATCGCCCAGGCGGCGAGGCCGCCGAGCGCGGCGCCGAGCAGGAGTGCGAGCAGGACGACCATGAGCCGAAGAACGGTAGAGACCGCGTCGGACGGAACGAGCGAGGGCGGCCGGAGCCGCCCTCGCACCCACACGCCGTCCGACCGGAGGCGAAGCGCTAGCTCTGCTCCATCCGGTGCTCGTCCGCCTCCGCGCGCTCCTCGGCGGCGGCCTCCTCGTGCGCCTTCGCGCGGTCCTCGGACAGCCCCTCCTGTTCCTGGTGCATGCCCTCGCGGCGCATCGACGCGTCCCCGGTCAGGTCGCCTGCGGCTTTCTTGCCGCGGCCCATCAGCTTGTCGAGCAGTCCCATGCGGCTTCGGCCTCCTTGTCGCGGAACGAACCCCGAGTATCGGGGATCCGCGCACCGTTTGCCACAAAAAATGTCAGATCCGGCAGGCCCGAAGGCCCATCGGATCTGACCCGGCAACTGTAGGCGTCGCAGGACGCGCCGGTCAAGCTCGCTGTGGACGAAAAATCACGCAACGAGCGCACTTCCGGACGGGCGTTCTGCTGCGATCGACGGCGAACGCGCGTTCGACTCCGACCGCCCGGGCGCGTACCCTTTCGCGCGTGGATTCGTTCGCGCGACTGTCCTCCGTGCTGCCCGGCTACGAGCGCCGGCCGGAGCAGCGCGCGCTCGCGGAGGCGGTCGAGCGGGCGCTCGAGACCGGCGCCCACCTGCTCGCGGAGGCGGGCACGGGGACGGGCAAGAGCCTCGCCTACCTGCTGCCCGCGCTCGAGTCGGGGCAGCGCGTCGTCGTCGCGACGGCGACCAAGGCGCTGCAGGAGCAGCTGCTGCGCCAGGACGTGCCGGTGGCGGCCGCCGCGCTGGGGCGGCCGGTCTCGGTCGCCGTCCTCAAGGGCCGCCAGAACTACCTCTGCCGCCGCAGCGTCCACGGCTTCGGCCTGCTCGGCGGGGCGCTGATGAAGACGGCCGAGGACGCGGCGGCCTACGAGGAGCTCGTGCCCTGGATCGACTCGACCGAGACCGGCGACCGGGCCGAGCTCGAGCGGGAGCCCTCGCACTCGCTCTGGTCGGAGCTCGCCGTCGGCGCGGACCGCTGCGGCGGCCGCCGCTGTCCCTTCCTCTCGACCTGCTTCGCCGAGACGGCCCGCGAACGAGCAGGCGAGGCGGAGCTCGTGATCGCGAACCACGCGCTCTACTTCGCCGACGTCGCCCTGCGCGCGTCCGGCGACGGCGACGACGGGCCGCGGGTGCTGCCGCAGCACGACGCCGTCGTCTTCGACGAGGCCCACCGGCTCGAGGAGTCGGCGGCCACCTGGCTCGGCGGCCGTGTCGGCGCCGGCGGGATCCGGCGATTCCTCGCCGACGTCGAGCGCGCCTGCCGGGAGGCCGACCTGCCCGCGCCCGCGACGGCGATGGACCGGGTCGAGCGCGGCGCCGACCGGCTGCTGCGCACGGTCGCGCCGCCCAGCGGGCGCCGGCGCCTGCGGGAGCCGCCGCTCGAGCTCGGACTCGTCCTCGTCGACGCGCTCGCGTCGCTTGCACCTCGCGCTGCAGGGCCAGGGCGACGAGCTGGATGCGCTGGCCGGCCGCTCGCTGCGGCTCGCCCACGACGTCGAGGCCTGCCTCGATGCGGACGCCGGGGAGGTCGTCGTCTGGGCCGAGCCGGACGTCCTCGCCTGGGCGCCCGTCGACGTCTCCGCCGACCTCCGCCGCCTCCTCTGGGGCGAGGGCCCGACCGCGATCCTCGTCTCGGCCACGCTCCGGACGGCCGGCGGCTTCGCGTTCCCGCGCCGGCGGCTCGGGCTCGACGACGCCGACGAGCTCGCCGTCGGCTCGCCCTACGACTTCGGCGAGCAGACGCTGCTCTACGTGCCCCGGACGATGCCCGACCCGCGGGAGCCCGAGGCGCTCGAGCGGGTCGCGGACGAGGTGCTGGCCCTCTGCGAGCTCTCCCGGGGGCGCGCACTCGTCCTGACGAGCTCCTACCGGGCCCTCGACGCGATCGCCGAGCGCGTCCGCGACCGGCTCCCGTACGAGGTGCTCGTCCAGGGCGACGCGCCGCGCGAG
Organism: uncultured Actinomycetes bacterium; assembly: GCA_963839285.1. Classification (GTDB taxonomy): domain Bacteria; phylum Actinomycetota; class Thermoleophilia; order Gaiellales; family Gaiellaceae; genus DASSSQ01. The sequence goes on along the minus strand of CAWIUN010000020.1, from coordinate 812,253 downwards.
CGGCTGCTCGAGCGCTTCCGGGCCGAGACCGACTCGGTGCTGATCGCGACCTCGACCTTCTGGCAGGGCGTGGACGTCCCGGGCGAGGCGCTCAGCCTGCTCGTGATCGACAAGCTTCCGTTCGGCGCTCCGGGCGACCCGCTCGTCGAGGCCCGCTGCGAGCGGATCGAGCGGGACGGCGGCGACTGGTTCCGCGAGTACTCGCTGCCGACCGCGGTGCTGCAGCTCCGGCAGGGCTTCGGACGGCTGATCCGGGGCCACGGCGACCGCGGCGTCGTCGCGATCCTCGACCCGAGGCTGCGCACGCGGGCCTACGGGCGGACGTTCCTGGCGGCGCTCCCGCCCTGTCCGGTCGTCGAGGAGCGCGACGAGGTGGCGCGCTTCTTCGGCGCCGTCGCCGCCTGACGCGCCGGCGGGCCCTGGTACCGTAGGACGCTCCCGTGGCGAAGAAGTCGAAGACCCCCCCGCCGCCGCGTTCGAAGGGCCCGCAGCGGCAACCCGGCCCGAACGACACCGCACGGCGGCAGCGCCTGCTCCTCTACGGCGCCGGCGTCGCGGGCATCGTCGTCCTCGCCGTCGTCGTGATCACGATCGCGCTCGCGGGCGGCGGCAACGGCAGCGCCGCCGGAGACGACAAGGTCGCCTCGACGATGACGGCGGCCGGCTGCAGCTTCCGCTCCTACCCGGTGACGATGAAGACGTCCGACCACAGCGACGTGCCGACCCTGACGACCTCGATGAAGGGCAAGTGGAAGAGCTTCCCGCCCGCCGGCGGCCCGCACTACGGCCAGTGGGCGGTCTGGGACTTCTACACCGAGGCCGTCAACCCGCGGATGGTCGTCCACAACGAGGAGCACGGCGGCGTCGTCCTCTGGTGGGGCCCCGACACGCCCGCGGCGACGGTCGACGACCTGAACGCCTTCTACTCGGACGACCCCGTCTCGATGATCGGCACCCCGCTCGAGGGGTTCGGCTCGAAGATCGGGATCACCGCCTGGACCGGCGATCCGTCGCGCTACTTCCGCGACGGCTACTACGGCATCGGCCACGTCGCCACCTGCCCGCAGTGGGACGACAAGACGAAGGCGGCGTTCACCGCCTTCCGCGACGCCTACCGCGGCAAGGGCCCGGAGGGCGTCTCGATGAACCAGAACCAGCCGGGCAGCTCGTAGCGCTACAGTCCGGGCGCACCCGGCCGGGGTGGCGGAACTGGTAGACGCGACCGGCTTAAAACCGGTGGCTCCGCGAGGAGCGTGGGGGTTCGAGTCCCTCCCCCGGCATCGCGCGTCGTCGCTCGGCCCGGCGATCGCCTACATCCGCGTCCTGAGCGCGAGCACGTTCGCGACGAACGGCTCGGAGACCTTGTAGACGCCGTGCTCGCGGACGGCGCGCTCGCCCTGGTACCAGGCCGCGAGCGCGAGCCGCTCGTCGCCGCCGAAGACCTGCAGCAGGTGGTGGAGCAGGGCGACGCCGACGCGGACGTTGCCCTCGGCGGTCTTCGGCACCTTCGTGCCCAGCAGCGTCTGCTCGACGTAGTCCCAGGTCGAGGGCAGGAGCTGCATCGGCCCCCAGGCGCCGACGGGCGAGCGGACGTCCGCCTGGAAGCCGGATTCCATCCAGGAGAGGGCGCGGGCGAGGCTCGGGTCGACGCCGTAGCGGGCGGCCCAGGTGCCGAGCGCGCCGCGGATCGTCGCCGCGGTCGCTCCCGCCGTCGTGCGGGCGGGCTGCGCGGCCGAGGCGGTCGGCACCTTCAGCACGGTGCCGAGCAGCAGCACCCTGGCGGGGTCGAGCCCGTTCGTCTTCGCGAGCGAGGCCACGGTCGTGCCGTAGCGCGAGGCGATCGCGGTCAGGCTGTCGCCGGCGTGGACGCGGTAGACGGCCAGGGATGCCTGGGCGGCCGGCGCCGGCGCCGGGGCGCGGCCGGGGACGGAGCGCACGGGAACGTGCATCTGGCGCACGAGGGCGCCGGTCGTCTGCCGGCCGGCGATCCCGTCGGCGAGCAGCCTGCGCCCGGCCTGGTAGCGGCGCAGCGCCTTCGCGGTCGCGGGCCCGAAGTAGCCGTCGTAGGGGCCGCGATAGAGCCCGCGCCGGTGGAGCAGGAACTGGAGCACCGCGACGTCGAGGCCGAAGTCGCCCTTCCGCAGCTGGCGCGCGCCGAAGAGCGGCGTGCCGAGCGGGCCCAGCGCGGTCCGGGTCCTGACGCCGGCGATCCCGTCGACCGGAAGGCGGGCGCGGGTCTGGAACGCGCGGACGGCGGCGGCCGTCGCGGGCCCGGCGATCCCGTCGATCGGCCCGCAGTAGAGCCCCTGGGCGCGCAGGGCGACCTGCAGCCCGGCGAGCTGCGGGTTGACTGCGGCGACCCCGGGTGCGGCGAGAAGCAGGGCGAGCGCAGCCGCTCCGGCTGCGGCGAGCTTGGCCATGAGCAGGACCGTTTCGCACCCGCGCCGGGGACTCCTTCCCGGTGGTCGGGCGGCCCTAGAGCAGCAGCTTGACCCAGGCCGGCTTGCACTCGCACGCGAGGTGCGTCGCGCTGCAGCGCCGGCAGTGCCACTGCGTCCAGAGGATCCAGCGCAGGTGCGCCAGCTCCAGGGCGATCAGCGTCGCGATCGGTGCCAGCAGGCCGGAATGCTCCATGCAGCAAGCCTCGCAACCGTGCGGGGTTTCCGCAATGGGCCGTGTGGCCCAACCTGTCCGCCCGTTCGGCCCAGCCGTCTACACTCCGACCGTCGTGGCCAGGCTCGAAGAAGAGGTTCGCGCGCTCGAATGGGACACGCCGCTCTTCCGGCAGGCGCTGAACCAGTTCGAGGGGGCGCTCCGGCACGCCGAGGTTCCGCAGCAGGTCGCCGAGCGGCTGCGCTACCCCGAGCGCTCGCTGATGGTCAGCGTCCCGGTCCGGCTCGACGACGACTCCTGGCACGTCTTCCCCGCCTACCGCGTGCAGCACTCGAGCGTGCTCGGCCCGACCAAGGGCGGCGTCCGCTACGACGGCGACGTCTCGCTCGGCGAGTGCGCGGCCCTCGCGATGTGGATGACCTGGAAGTGCGCGCTGCTGCGGCTGCCCTACGGCGGCGCCAAGGGCGGCGTCCGCTGCAACGCCCGCACGCTCTCGCCGGAGGAGCTGCAGCGGGTCACCCGACGCTTCACCTCGGAGCTGATGAACTTCATCGGCCCCCAGACGGACATTCCCGCCCCGGACATGGCCACGAACGAGCAGACGATGGCCTGGATGATGGACACCTACTCGATGCAGAAGGGCCACGCGGTGCCCGAGATCGTCACCGGCAAGCCGGTCCAGCTCGGCGGCTCGCTCTTCCGGCACGAGGCGACCGGCGCCGGCGTGATCATGGTCGTCGAGCGCGCCTGCGAGCGGCTCGGCTGGAACCTGGCCGAGCAGCGCTGCGTCGTCCAGGGCTTCGGCAACGTCGGCGGGATCGCCGCGCTCGAGCTGCACGAGCTGGGCGCGACCGTGATCGGCGTCTCCGACGTCTCCGGCGGCTTCCACAACCCGGACGGGCTCGACGTGCTCGCGGCGCACGAATGGGCCGGGGAGCACGGCTCGCTCGAGGGCTTCGAGGGCGCCGCGCCGATCTCGAACGCCGACCTGCTCGAGCTCGAGTGCGACATCCTCGTGCTCGCCGCCCGCGAGGACCAGGTGACCGGCCGAGAACGCGGGCCGGCTGCGGACGCGACTCGTCGCCGAGGGCGCGAACGGCCCGACGACGAACGAGGGCGACGCGATCCTGGCCGAACGGGGCATCCCGGTGCTGCCGGACATCCTCACGAACGCCGGCGGCGTCACGGTCTCCTACTTCGAGTGGGTGCAGGACCTCGGCCGGCTCTTCTGGGACCGCGAGGAGATCCGTCGCCGGCTCGCCGACAAGCTGGGCGACGCCTTCGACCGCGTCTGGCGCCTCGCCCAGGCGCGCGACGTGACCCTGCGCGACGCCGCCCTCGTCGTCGCGATCCGCGAGGTCTCCGCGGCTCTCGAGGCGCGCGGGATCTACCCCTGATCGTGAGCGAGCACGTCCGCGACGCGATGGTGCGCGACCCGCTCTCGCTGGAGGCCTCGGCGTCCGCGCAGGAGGCGGGCGGGCGGCTGTCCGACCCGGACGTCCGCGCCGTGCTCGTCTGCGACGGCGGCCGGCTCGTCGGCGTCGTCACCCGCAAGACGCTCGTCCGCGAGGTCGTCGCGGCGGGCCGCGACCCGCAGGCGACGACGCTCGGCGAGATCGCCGAGCCGCCCCTGCACACGATCGACGCCGGACACGCCGCTCGACGACGCGTTCCGCGACCTCGAGGAGCGCGAGCTCGAGCGCGTCCCCGTCGTCGAGGCCGACGGCCGCCTGGCCGGTGTGATCTCCCGCGCCGTCGTCCAGCGCCGGCTCGCCGAGGACGAGCCGCCGCCGGCGGACGACGAGAGCCTGGACGCGGTCGACCGGCCCTAAGCGCGACGGCGCGGGCGAGAGCTCAGGCGCTCTCGCGCGCGGCGACGACGTTCGCCGGCTCCTGCGGCTCGCCGAGGTAGGCGACGCCGCCCGGCGGCAGGTCGCTCTCCTCCTCGGGCAGGTGCGAGGGCGGCGGCTCCGAGAACGACCTCGGCTGCCGCGGCTGCAGCTGCTCGCCGACGTCCTGCAGGGTCATGTAGGTGCCGTCGGGGACGTGCTGCTCGATCAACGCCGCCGCCTCGGGCCCGTCGGGCGACTGCCGGCGCGCGTAGTCGACGAGCTCCTGCTTGCTCGAGGGCAGGCTCGCGCCGACGAGCACGGCTTCGAGATGGGCTCTGTTCATGTGGGCGGGCCTTCCCGCTCCGCGCTGGTTTAGTCCACCCGGGCGGCGAAATACTCGGGCCGTGGGGCTGAAGCGGTTCGTCACGTCCTGGCCGGTGCTGCGCCAGCTGACCGACGGGGACATCCTCGGGCTCGGCAAGGCGGCGCAGTCGCCCCGCTCCCGGGAGCTGCGCCCGCGGCTCGACGAGGCGCACCAGGTCGTGCATTCGATCTGCCCGTACTGCGCGGTCGGCTGCGCCCAGCTCGTCTACGTCCAGAACGGCAAGGTGACGCAGATCGAGGGCGACCCGGCAAGCCCGATCTCGCGCGGCCGCCTCTGCCCGAAGGGCGCCGGCTCGAAGAACTACGCCCAGAGCCCGCTGCGCGAGTACAAGGTCAAGTACCGCCGTGCGTACGGCACCGAGTGGGAGGAGCTGCGGCTCGACGAGGCGATGGACATGATCGCCGACCGCGTGCTCGAGGCGCGGCGGGCCGGCTGGCAGGACGAGACCGAGGACGGGGCTCCCGCGAACCGCACGCTCGGCCTGGGCAACCTCGGCGGCGCGACGCTGGACAACGAGGAGAACTACCTGATGAAGAAGCTCCTCACCGCGCTCGGCGTCGTCCAGGTCGAGAACCAGGCCCGCATATGACACAGCTCGACGGTGCCCAGTCTGGGCACCTCGTTCGGACGAGGCGGCGCGACCACCTTCCAGCAGGATCTCGCGAACGCGGACGTGATCACGATCATGGGCTCGAACATGGCCGAGAACCACCCGGTCGGGTTCCAGTGGGTGATGGAGGCGCGCGAGCGCGGAGCGAAGGTGCTGCACGTCGACCCGCGCTTCACGCGGACGAGCGCGATGGCGACCAAGCACGTCGGCATCCGCGCCGGCTCCGACATCGCCTTCCTCGGCGGCGTCGTCAACTACATCCTCGAGCACGACCGCTGGTTCGAGGACTACGTCGTCAACTACACGAACGCGCCGGTGATCATCGACGAGCGCTACCGGGACACCGAGGAGCTCGACGGGCTCTTCTCCGGCTGGGATCCGGAGTCGGGCGAGTACGACGTGACGACCTGGCAGTACGCCGGCGCCAAGGTGCACGCCGCCGCCGGCCAGCGGACGAAGGGCTTCGCGCCCGGTGAGACCTCCCGCGGGCTCGTCCGCGGCGAGCCGCCCGAGCAGGACCCGACGCTGCAGCATCCACGCTGCGTCTTCCAGATCCTCAAGCGGCACTACGCGCGCTACACGCCCGAGTTCGTCGCCGAGACCTGCGGCTGCAGCGTCGAGGACTTCCTCGAGGTCGCCGAGACGCTCTGCGAGAACTCCGGTCGCGAGCGGACCGGCGCCTTCGCCTACGCGGTCGGCTGGACGCAGCACACGGTCGGCGTCCAGTACATCCGCACCGCCGCGATCATCCAGCTCCTGCTCGGCAACATCGGCCGGCCCGGCGGCGGCATCCTCGCCCTGCGCGGCCACGCCTCGATCCAGGGCTCGACCGACATCCCGACCCTCTTCAACTACCTGCCGGGCTACCTCGTCCACCCGCAGACGAAGGACTACGGGGGCCTCGCCGGCTACCTCGACTCGGTGCGCTCTCAGGGCGGCTACTGGAACGAGATCGACGCCTACACGGTCAGCCTGCTGAAGTCGTGGTGGGGGTCGACGGCGACGGCGGAGAACGACTGGTGCTTCGACTACCTGCCGCGCGTCGACGAGGACAACTCGGTCTACTGGACGCTCGGGAAGATGATGGAGGGAGTCGTCAAGGGCTACATCATCGCGGGCGAGAACCCGGCCGTCGGGAACGCGAACTCCCGGGCCCACCGGCTCGCCTTCTCGAAGCTGGACTGGCTCGTCGTCCGCGACCTGGTCGAGATCGAGTCGGCGGCGTGGTGGTACGACAGCCCCGAGGTCGAGTCGGGCGAGCTCGTGCCGGAGGAGATCAAGACGGAGGTCTTCTTCCTGCCCGCCTCCGCGCACGTCGAGAAGGACGGGTCCTTCACGAACACCCAGCGGCTCCTCCAGTGGCACTACAAGGCGGTCGACCCCGACGAGGACGCCCGCTCGGAGCTCTGGTTCTACTACCACCTCGGCCGGATCATCCGCGAGAAGCTGGCCGACTCGGACGACCCGCGCGACAAGCCGATCCAGGACCTGACCTGGTACTACCCGACCTCGACCGAGATCGACGAGCCGAGCGCCGAGGCGGTGCTGGCCGAGATCAACGGCCACGCCGCCGACGGCAGCGCCCTCTCGAGCTATACGGAGTTGAAGGACGACGGCTCGACCGCGTGCGGGTGCTGGATCTACTGCGGCTGCTACGCCGACCACCGCAACCAGGCGGCCCGCAAGAAGCCGCACTGGGAACAGACCTACGTCGCGCCGGAGTGGGGGTGGGCGTGGCCGTCGAACCGCCGGATCATCTACAACCGTGCCTCGGCCGACCCGCACGGCGACCCGTGGTCGGAGCGGAAGCGCTACGTCTGGTGGGACGCGGAGGGCGGGCAGTGGACGGGCGTCGACGTCCCGGACTTCAAGACGGACAAGCCGCCCGACTACATGCCGGACCCGGACGCGACCGGCCCGGACGCGATCGCCGGCGGGAAGCCGTTCATCATGCAGGCCGACGGCAGCGGCTGGCTCTTCGTCCCGCAGGGGCTCGTCGACGGGCCGCTGCCGACGCACTACGAGCCGCACGAGTCGCCGCTCGGAAACCGCCTGCACCGCCAGCGCGCGAACCCGCGCCGCCAGCGGAACGACGTCGACTGGGACCCGCACGCGCCGGTCGCCGACGAGGCGGGCGCGGAGGTGTATCCCTACGTCGCCACGACCTACCGGCTGACCGAGCACCACACCGCGGGCGGCTTCTCGCGGACGGTGCCGTACCTGAGCGAGCTGCAGCCGGCGATGTTCGTCGAGGTGCACCCGGAGCTCGCCGCCGAGCGGAACCTCGTCCACGGCGAGTGGGCGACGATCGTGACGCCGCGCTCGGCGATCGAGGCGCGCGTGCTCGTGACCGACCGGGTCAAGCCGGCGCGGCTGAACGGGCGCACCGTCCACCAGGTCGGGCTGCCGTACCACTGGGGCACGCGCGGGCTGACGACCGGCGACAGCGCCAACGACCTCGCCCACGTCGTGCTCGACCCGAACGTGCACATCCAGGAGGTGAAGGCGTTCTCGTGCGACATCCGGCCCGGCCGCCGCCCGAAGGGGGCGGCGCTGCCCGAGTTCGTGCGCGAGCGTCGGGAGCGCGCCGCGAAGGCCCGGGAAGGCGGCCCAGAGCTGGTCGAGCCGGCGGAGGCCCGGCAGACGTGACCGAGCTGGCGCAGCCCACCGGCTCGGCCGCCGCCTGGCCCGACACCTACGGCGAGGACGCGAAGCCCCGCATGGGCTTCTTCACCGACACGTCGATCTGCATCGGCTGCAAGGCCTGCGAGGTCGCGTGCAAGGAGTGGAACCTGCTGCCGATGCGCGAGCTCGCCTGGACGGGCGAGTCGTACGACAACACCTCCGCGCTCGGCGCCGAGACGTGGCGGCACGTCGCCTTCGTCGAGCAGCGCAAGCCGCTCCGCCTCGACGGCGAGTCGGCCGGGATCGACGGCGCCGTCGACGCCGAGGGCAAGGAGGACGTGCTCCGCTGGCTGATGTCCTCCGACGTCTGCAAGCACTGCACGCACGCCGCCTGCCTCGACGTCTGCCCGACGGGGTCGCTCTTCCGCACCGAGTTCGGCACGGTCGTCGTCCAGGAGGACGTCTGCAACGGCTGCGGCTACTGCGTCCCCGCGTGCCCGTTCGGCGTCCTCGACCGGCGGGACATGCCCCGGCAGGACCCCTCGCCCGAGCTGGCGCTGCCGCTCTTCGGCTCGCAGACCGACGGCCGCGTCTGGAAGTGCACGCTCTGCTACGACCGCCTCAAGGGCGGCTACGAGCCGGCCTGCGCGAAGGCGTGCCCGACCGACTCGATCCAGTTCGGCGAGGTCGACGAGCTCCGGGAGCGGGCAGACAAGCGCCTCGCGAAGCTGCAGGGCGAGGGCTGGAACGGCGCCCAGCTCTACCTGCGGGACGAGAACGACGGGATCGGCGGCGCCGGCGCCTTCTTCCTGCTCCTCGACGAGCCCGAGGTGTACGGGCTGCCGCCCGACCCGGTCGTGACGACCAGCCACCTGCCCGCGATGTGGGCGACGGCGTTCGCGGCCGGCGCCGCGCTCGTCGCCGGTGTCGCCGCCGCGTTCCTGGGAGGATCCGAGATGAGCCCCGACCCGAGGACGGGCGTCGAGCCGCTCGGCTCGCACGACGGCAAGCCGGCGAAGACGACCTCCGCCGACGGCTCGATCACCGAGGTCGGCACCCGGATGGAGTCGTACTACGGCCGGCCGATCATCAAGGAGCCGGTCTGGACGCCCGAGATCCCGACCTACTTCTTCACGGGCGGGCTCGGCGGCGCCTCCGCGATCCTCTCGGTCGTGGCCCGCGCCACCGGCCACGAGAAGCTCGGCAAGGCCGCGACCTACTGGGGCGCGGCCGGCGACCTGATCTCGCCGCCGCTCCTGATCTCCGACCTCGGGCGCCCCGAGCGCTTCCTGAACATGCTGCGGGTCTTCAAGGTCACCTCGCCGATGAGCGTCGGCAGCTGGGTGCTCGTCGTCTCCGGCGGTGCCTCCTCGACGGCGGCGCTGCTGGAGCTGACCGGGAAGCTGAAGCCGGTCAAGATCGCCGCGGAAGGCGTCGCCGCGCTCTTCGGCCCCCTGCTCTCGACCTACACGGCGACGCTCGTCTCGAACACGGCGGTGCCCGTCTGGCACGAGGCGCGGCACGAGCTGCCGTTCATCTTCGGCGCGAGCGCGGGGGCGAGCGCGGGCGCCGCCTGCTCGCTCGTGCTGCGCGCCCAGGGACTCGCGGCCCCGCCCGGCGGCTCGCGATCGGCGGCGTCGTCGCCGAGAACCTCGGCATGCTCGCGATGGAGGCGCGGCTCGGGCTCGTCGGCGAGCCGTATCACCAGGGGCCCGCGGGCAAGCTGGCGTGGGCGGCGAAGGCCGCCACGAGCGCGGGCGCCGCGCTGCTCGGGCTGCGCGGGCGCAGAAGCCGGGCGGCCGCGGTCGCCGGCAGCGCGCTCGTCCTCGCGGGCGAGCTGGCGCTGCGGTTCGCCGTCTACAAGGCGGGCTTCCAGTCGGCGCGCGACCCGCGCTACACGGTCATCCCGCAGAAGCGGCGCCTCGCGAAGGAACAGCAGCGCCGCGCCGGCGTGTAGGCACCAGGGCTAGCCGGACGGCCGCAGCCGCCAGCGCGTGACCGACTCGTGCACGCAGCCGACCGCGCCGTCGAAGACGGCGACGTCGCGGCCGCTGTCCCGGGCGACGCGGGTGACCGCGCCGGTGACGGTGACGTGGTTCGCGTCGACGCCCGGCGCGACCTGGAGCCGGATCAGGCGCAGCGCCTCGCCCTGCGCGTGGCGCGAGACGAGGTAGTCGAGCGCCTTCGCGCGCTCGGCGGTCGAGAAGCGGGACCCGTCCGGCGCGATCACGGTCAGCCGGACGAAGTCGTCGGCGGGGGAGAGCCGGCGGTCGAGCGCCTGCCGGTTGCCGTTCGTGACCGCCTCGAAGAACGAGGTGAGCGTGCGCTCGATCACGGGGACCTCGCAGCCGGGTGCGAGGTGGGAGCGGCGTCGTGGGCGTGCCGGCAGTGGTGGCGCCGTCGCCGCCGCTCCCGCCGCCGCCGCAGCCCGCGAGCGCGAGTGCGGCGGCGAGCCAGGCGCAGGCGGCCGTCCTCAGCAGCACGTGAACGCTCCCGGCGGCGCGTCGCCCTCGGCGCGCTCCGGCAGCTCGGCGGCGGCCAGGGCGGCGCCGGTGAGGATGTCGCGCTCGGAGACCTCGAGCACGTCGAGCCCGTAGCGGCCGAGCAGCTCGCGGACGACGAGCGCGCCGCCGACGATCACCGGCGCCCGCTCCGGCTCGAGACCGGGAAGCCCGCGCCGCTCCGCGAGCGGCAGCGAGGCGAGCCGCTCGAGCTCCGCCTCGACGCGCGCACGGGAGAGCCGGTAGCCGTGCACCCGCTCCGGGTCGTAGGCGCCGAGCTCGAGCGCCGCCAGTGTCGTCACGGTGCCGGCGACGCCGATCGCCGTCCGCGGCGTCGCGTCGGGCAGGAGCTCGCGGACGGCGGCCGCGGCCGCGTCGAGCTCGTCGCGGCCGGGCGGGTCGCCGTGCAGGAACCGCTCGGTCAGCCGGACGCTGCCGACGTCGAGCGAGACGTGCAGCTCGTCGGAGATCAGCTCGGTCGAGCCGCCGCCGACGTCGAGCACGAGCGTGCCGGCGGGCAGCTCGCGCCCCGCGCCGACGCCGCGGAGGGTCATGGCGGCCTCCTCCTCGCCGCTCAGGAGCCGCGTCTCGAAGCCGTAGCTCCACTCGATCTCGCCGAGGAGCGCCTCGCCGTTCTCCGCGTCGCGGACGGCGCTCGTCGCGATCGCGAGCGTTCGCTCGGCGCCGAGCTGCTCGAGCTCCCGCCGGAAGCCCGAGAGCGCGTTCCGGACGCGAGCGACGGGCAGCGGCAGCAGCCGCCGGCGCTCGTCGACGCCCTCGCCGAGCCGGGTGATCTCGGTGCGCCGCAGGAGCTCCCGCACCTCGCCGCCGACCACGTCCGCGACGAGCAGGCGGGTCGAGTTCGTCCCGAGGTCGACCGCCGCGACCCGCGTCACTTGCGCGGGACCGTGCCGCGCACGATCGCGACCGTCGCGGCGACGTCGCCGGCCGCGTCGGCGATCGCCTTCGCGTAGGCGGTCGAGCGCGAGAGCCGCGCCGCCGCGGCCGAGAGCCGCGCCGCCGACGACTCCGCGCCGCCGGCCTTCCGCGCCGCCTCGTCGGCCCGCGCGGTCAGCGCGTCCGAGCCGGCGCCGAGCACCCGCAGGAAGCGCTTCAGGTCGCGCCAGAACCGCAGCCCGCGCACGACCGCGAAGGCCGCCGCGCCGCCGATCGCGAGCACGCAGAGGGCGAGCGAGACCCAGAGAGCGAGAAGGGCCGGAGCCACGCTGCGATGCTAGCCGAGCGCCTGCGACCCGGCGCCGGAGGCGCTATACTGGGGCCTGCGACGCGGGGTGGAGCAGTCAGGTAGCTCGCCGGGCTCATAACCCGGAGGTCGCAGGTTCAAATCCTGCCCCCGCTATGCGACGGCCCGCACGACGCGGGCCGTTGTCGTTCTCGCCTCTGCTCCTTGCGGCGGATGCCGTGTTCAGAAGAATCACCGATGCCGGCTCGAAGCGGCTGCGCGAACGTGACGTGCCGAGGACTCGATGCTGACCCTGTCGGAGGTTCGGAAGCGCTTCGGCAGCGTGCGGGCGCTGGACGGTTGCTCGTTCTCCGTCGAGCGCGGCAGCACGGTCGGCTTCCTCGGCCCGAACGGCGCCGGCAAGACGACGACGATGCGCGTGTCTTCGGCATCGTCGAGCCGGACGCCGGCGAGGCTCTCTGGGACGGGCGCCCCGTCGGAGCGGAGGAGCGGCTGCGCTTCGGCTACATGCCGGAGGAGCGCGGGTTGTATCCGCGGATGCCGCGTCGGCCGAGCAGGTCGCGTATTTCGGGCGCCTGCACGGCATGAGCAGGCAGGACGCGCGCGCGGCGGCCGCGCGCTGGCTCGACCGGCTCGGACTGTCCGAGCGCGGCGGAGCGAAGGTCGAGGAGCTGTCGCACGGGAACCAGCAGCGGGCGCAGCTCGCGGCGGCGCTCGTGCACGAGCCGGAGCTGCTGGTGCTCGACGAGCCCTTCGCCGGGCTCGACCCGGTCGCGGTGCAGACGCTCGCGGAGGTGCTGCGCGGCGAGGCGGCGCGCGGCGCAGCGGTGCTGTTCTCGAGCCACCAGCTCGAGCTGGTCGAGGACATCTGCGAGCAGGTGGCGATCGTGGATCGCGGCCGCGTCGTCGCCGCCGGCGAGCTCGCGGCGCTTCGTCGGCAGTCGCAGCATCGCCGGGTCGAGCTGCAGCTGGACGGCGCTCCGTCGGACTGGCTGCCGCACGTCGCGGGGGTCGAGGTCGTCGACCGCCGGAACGGGAGCCTGCTGCTTCTCGCTCGGCCGCGACGTCGATCCCGAGCTCGTGCTGCGCGAGGCCGCGCGGGCCGCGCGGGTCGTCGGCTTCGACTACGGCGCCGCCGTCGCTGTCGGAGCTCTTCCTCGAGCTGGTCGGCCGATGAGCGCGCGGCAGGCGATCGTGCTGGTGGCGTCGGCGCGAGGTCTACGAGCGCCTGCGGAGCCGTGCGTTCCTCGTCTCGACGCTGTTGATGCTCGCGCTCGTCGGCGCGACGACGGCGCTGAACGAGCTGGTCTCGCGCGAGCCGACGTACGAGTGTCGCGGTCACGGCGCCGGCGCCGGGCGGGCTCGAGGCCGCGCTGGAGCAGGCGGCGAAGCCGTTCGATGCCAAGACGCGGCTGATCGTCGTGCGGTCGGCGGCGGCCGGGCGCGCGCAACTCGAGGCGAAGAAGGTCGACGCGCTGCTGCTGCCGGCGCAGGACCGGCTCGTCTTCCGCGCGAACGTCGACAGCAAGATCGCCGCGACCGCCGAGGAGCGCGGTCCGGACGATCCGCAACCGGCTGCCGCGCGGCACCGGAGCTGACAGCGGTGACGCTCGACCCGCCGGACGCGAAGGCGACCGACGCCGCGACCGCGGTCGCCTACGCGGGCTCGATCCTGCTGCTGCTGACCCTGCTCGTCTACGGCCAGTGGGTGCTGACCGGCGTCGTCGAGGAGAAGAGCAACCGCGTCGTCGAGCTCGTGGTCCTCGCGACGGTGCGGCCGCGGCACCTGATGGCGGGCAAGGTGATCGGCATCGGCCTGCTCGGGCTCGGCCAGATCGCGCTCGTCGGCGGGCTCGCGTCGATCCTGCTCGCAGTCGGCTTCTTCGACGCGCCGGGGTCGCTCGGCGGGAATCTCGCCCTGATCATCCCCTGGTTCGCGCTCGGCTTCGCGCTCTACGCCGTCGCCTTCGCGACCGCGGGTGCGCTCGCGTCGCGCGCGCAGGACGCGAACTCGGCCGGGCAGCCTGTCACCTACACGCTCGCGGCCGCCTACTTCCTCGGCTACGTCGCCCTCTCGTCCGACCTGGACGGCCTGCTCGCGAACGTGCTCACCGTCTTCCCGGTGACGGCGCCGCTCGTGCTTCCCGCGCGCAGCGCGCTCGTCGGCGTCCCGCTCTGGGAGCACGCGCTCGCCGTCCTGCTCGTGCTCGCCTCGATCTACGGGCTCGTCCGGCTCGCCGGCCGCGTCTACGCGCACGGGCTCCTGCGCAGCGGCCCGCGCATCAGCCTCCGCAGCGCCTGGTCGGCCGCGCGCGAGACCGCACCACCAGGAGGCTCCGGATGAACCGGGTCGGCTCGTCGTCCGAAGCAGCGCCGGCGCTCAACCGGGCCGCGGAGGCCGAGCGACACGCAATCGACCAGCTGATCGCTGCGACGGCGTCGGGCGACCGTCACTCCAGCAGCGGTCGATCGGCGGCCGCGCTGCTGGCGAGAGGGGGAGACCATGGACACCGCGAACCTCGCCGACGAACGCTTCGTCAGCATCACCACGTTCGCGACGGGACACCGGTCTCGACGCCGGTGTGGGTCGCCGGCGGCGACGGGGCGCTGCTCGTCCACAGCGAGGCCGACTCGTGGAAGGTGAGGCGCATACGACGTGACTGCCACGTCCGCGTCGCCCCCTGCAACGCACGGGGCGTCGTCCGCGGCGACCCCGTCGACGCGGATGCCGCGCTCGACGAGGACACGACGCAGGTCTCGGCGCTGCTCGCCCGCAAGTACGGGCTCATGTTCCGCGCCGTCGGCGTCTTCACGAGGACGCTCCGGGCTCTGCGGAGGCGGCCGGAGCCGGCGTCCGTCACGATCCGGATCGTTCCGCGCTCGAATGGAGGCACGGGCTGACCGTCCTCGTGCCCGCGGGGGCAGACACGGAGCGACCGGCGAGGTCGCCGAACCGATCGGCGCTGCAGCTCGCCGGTTCGCAGCGCAGCGAAGCTGGGACGGCTGCCGAACTGATCGTCCCGAGCGCCCACGCCCGGTCGCCGGGGACGGCCGCGATCGGAGCCTGGATGCCGAGCAAGGTCTGCTGCCTGCGCGGCAGGGCGTCAGCCTGATCGCGTGCGACTGCCCTGGCGAACGCGCGAAGCCACGTGCTCATGGCAAGTCCTTCCGAGCCGCCCCGGCGCCTCGAGCCCGGCGCGCCCGACCCCGGCCCGGGCTCACGCTCGGCGAGCCATTCGTGCGGCAGCGCCGCGGGAACCGCGGGGAGCGCCTCGGGCCCGGGGCGGGGAAAGTCGGGGAGCAACCGGAGCGCCGCCCGGGAGCAATCTCCACCGCTCGATCAGTGGTCGGAGATCCTCGTGTGCGAGCAGCAGCCGCAGTGAGCTGAAGATCTGGTAGTCGGCCGCGTTCGGGGACTCCCCGCCGAGCACCCCCGCCTCGAGCAGCTCGTCCGCCCCGGCGAGAAGCTGCGGCAGGCGGAGGAGGTCGGCGCGGACGGTGGCGTCGTTCGCGCCCGAGACGTGTCGCGGCGAAGAAGAGCATCACCGGCGTGAACGCGAGCCCGAACGCGGCGGGAGCGGGAAGCCGACCACCTCGCGGGCCATCCACGCTCCGGACCGCGTTGCTGTGGGCGCCCGCCCAGCGAAAGACCCGTCGCGCGACCGGCTGCAGCCGGTCGTGCCCCCAGCGCTCGGCCTCCTCGACGGCGCGCCGCTCGTCCGGGTCGCGCGGGAACAGGCCCGCGTCGGGCGCGAGCCTGTCGAGCAGGCGCGAGATCGCGAGCGTTCCCTGGATCCGCTTCCCGTCGATCCGCAGCGCCGGGACGGTCCAGCGCGGGAAGCCGAGCGCCCGTACGACCGGTGCGTGCAGGCCGGGAAGGATGTTCCGGACCTCGTGCTCGACCCCGCTTCGCTCCAGCATCAGGCGGGCGGCGACGACGGGGTGCGAGTGCGGCATCCCGTAGAGCGTCGCCGTCCGCTCGTCAGTAGCTGAAGACCGTCGCACCATCGCCGATCCACTCCCAGAGCGGCGTCGCCCCGCCGAGCCTCGCGTTCTCGACGAGGCCGGCCTCGTCGAGCTTGCGGGCGGCGAAGCAGATCGGGCAGACGAGCAGCTCGCCGCCGCCCTCCGCGTACTGCTGGAACAGGCGCGGGAGGGGCGGGCACCCGTCGCAGGCGACTCCCTCGGCCCCGCCGCGCGAGGGCGAGGCGGGTCGCCTCCTTGGTCAGGAACATCGCCACCCGCTTGCCCTGCTCGAGCGCGGCGGTCGCGACCAGGAACGCGACCGTCACCCGCTCGGCGTCCTCGAGGCCGGTGGCCAGGTTGACGACCACTCTGGCGTTCGTCACGACTTGTTACCGCCGATCACCGGCCCGATGAACGAGACGCCGCCTGTCGGCACTTCGACCAGGAGACCGGCCTCGAGCGCGTTCTCCACCTGCGCGGCGCTCGTGAACGGGTTCGCTCCGAGGTCGATCGATCCCGGCTGCGCCTCGACGAGCAGGACGATCGTCCACGCGCCGGTGTAGCCCGGGTCGCCCGGCGCCACCGGGAGCACGTGCTCGTGGCGCAATGCCGTCGGGTCGCCGTCGCAGTGGTCCTGGGTGGCCGTGTCGTCGACGATCACGTAGATCGGCTGGGTGGGCCTGTCGATGCCGGTGAGGTCGGGACCGAGCCCGAAGCAGGCGAAGATGCCGCCGTTCGGCTTGGCGCTGAAGAGCGAAGGCTGCAGGAAGCTGACCTCGTGGCCGTCGTACCAGGCCGTCTCGATTCGGAGCCTGCCGCCACTGCCGGCGAGCGCCGGGGTTGTCGCCAGCTGCGGCAGCGAACAAGACGAGTAGGGCGAGCAGGATGCTCGTCCGCCGGACGCGCGACATCGATTCCTCCCTCGTGTGCATGCGAGGACCTCCTTGGTTCGATGCTGGGCTCTTGCGAGTCGACCGTAGGGCGCCGCGCAACGCAGAGCAGCGGCAACGTTGCCGTACTTCGGGACGTCCGCTGCCGTGATTTCGTGGCCGGGAAGGAGCGGCTCAGCGAGCGCCGAGCGTGTCGAGCAGCCCGAGCGCGTGCGCCTTCGCGGTCGCCTCGGTGCGCGAGCGGCAGTCGAGCTTGCCGAGCAGGTTGCGGACGTGCATGTCGACCGTGCGCGGGCTGAGGAACAGCTCGGTGGCGATCTCGCGGTTGGTGCGGCCGACGGCGACGAGTCGCAGCACGTCGAGCTCTCGCCGGGTCAGCCCGCCCTGCTCCAGCTCGGCCGCGGCGCGGCGGCCGAGCCGGCGCTCGACCGGCTCGCCCAGCCGTTGCAGCTCGGCGGCTGTCTGCGCCGCGCAGAAGCGGGCGCCGAGCTTGCGGAAGCAGCGGTAGGCGCTGACGAGCCGGAGGATCGCCGGCTCGCGCTCGCCCGCGGCGGCGAGCGCGACTCCCGCGCGCACCTCGATCTGCGCGCGGTCGAACGGGAGCGCCGCCTCGCGCAGGAGCTCGAGCGCCTGCTCGAAGTGCGTGACGGCGGCCTGCGGGTCGCCGTCGAGGAGCGCCGTCTCGCCGAGCGCATGCGCGAGCCCCGCGAGCGACTCGGGCTGGCGGTGCTCGGCGGCGATGCGCGCGAGCACGTGCGCGCAGGCGCGCGCGTCGGCGGCCTGGCCCTCGACCGCGTGCAGGGTGGTGGCGTACCGGAGCGGGGCGACGTAGTTGTGCGCGTCCGCGGTCCGGGCGGCGCGCTCCCGCAGGCTCCGGCAGCGCTCGGCGGCTGCCTCGGCGGAGCCGTCGAGCTCGTCGAGCCGGGCCAGCCCGGGCACGACCTCCATCTCGACGGCGGGGAAGTCGACGTCCTCGAGGAACCTGCGCGCCTCCAGCAGGAGGGGGCGCGCGCGCTTCCGCTCGCCCCGCTCCGCGAGGATCGCTCCGAGCGTGGCGGCCGCCTGCGCCTTCGCGAAGGCGGGTGCGACCGGCGAGTCGCGAACGGCGGCTCCGAGCTCGAGCGCCCGGTCCCACTCGCCGGTCTTGTGGAGCACCTTGACCAGGCAGCCCAGGCAGACCTGCTCCATCGGCTCGGCTCCGTTCGCGTTGCAGAAGTCGACCGCCTCCTCGAGCGTCGCCTGGGCGTCGGCGTAGTCGGCCGAGAGTACGAGCACCGCCGCCAGGTCCCAGTAGGTCTCGGGTGCGGCGGCGGTCAGGCCCTCGCTCAGGCTCTCGGCGAGCGCCCGCCGGGCGAGCTCGAGCCCGTGCTCCAGCTCGCCGAGCTTCGCCCGCTCGACGCCCTCGAAGCCGAGCGCCCGCACCGCGAGGTCGCGCCGGCCGGCCTGCTCGGCGGCGGCCGCGGCCCGCGCCGTCGGGACGAGCGCGGCGGAGAACTCGCACGCCTCGTGCAGCAGGTCGGCGGCGCCCAGCCACTCCGCAGCGGCCTCCGCCGGGAGCCCCGCCGCCAGGAAGCCTTCGGCCGCCTGCTCCCTGGCCTCGGTCGCCCGGACGCGTGCACCCTGCAGCTCGTAGGTGAGCGCGAGCCGCCGCCGCGCCTCGGCCAGCTGCTCCAGCTCTCCCGCTGCGAGGCGGGCATCGGCGACCTCCCGCCAGCAGCGCGCCGCCTCGTCGAGCTCGCCGGAGAGCTGAGCGCAATGGCCCAGCCGGTCGAGCACTGCCAGGCGCTCCTCGTCTTCGCCCTGGTCGGGCCAGAGCTCGAGCGCCTTGCGGCCGGCGTCGGCTGCGTCGCGGTAGGCGTGCACGGCGCAGAACGCCTCGGCCGCGGCGAGCAGAGCCGGGCGGGCGCGCTCGCCGTCCCGCGCGGCGACCCAGTGCTCCGCCAGGACTGCCGGCGGAGCACCGTCGCGCTCCAACCGCTCGGCCAGCGTCCGGTGAAGCTCTCGCCGCCGCGGGAGCGGGATCTCGCCGTAGAAGGTCTCGCGGGTGAGCGCATGCCGGAACGCCGCCTCACCGTCCTCGGCCGCGACCAGCCCGCGCTCGAACGCCTCCGTCAGGTCGCCGCCGGAGACCTCGGCGACGAGGTCGAGGTCGAAGCGGACGCCGCAGGCGGCCGCAACCTCGAGCGCGGCGAGAGTGCTCCCCGCCAAGCCCTCCGCGCGCAGCAGGATCGCCTCCCGCACCGTCTCCGGGATCGGCGTCGCCTCGTCCTGCAACCGGCCGACGGCCGCGGCGGCGGCCAGCTCCTCGACGAAGAAGGGGAGGCCCTGCGTTCGGTCGTAGAGCGCCGCCGCAAGGCGACGGTCGGGCTCTTCTCCGAGGACGGCCGCCGCCAGCGCGGCCGTTCCTTCGGCGTCGAGCGGCTCGAGCGCCAGCTCTCGGAACCGGCCCGCGCGGCGCAGCTGGGTCCGCATCCGCCGGAGACCGTGCCCGCGCGGGATCTCGTCGCTGCGGTAGGTCGCGAGCAGCAGGACGCGCGCATGCTCGAGGCGGGCGGCGAGCGCCGGCAGGAGCTCGAGCGTCGCGTCGTCCGCCCACTGGAGGTCCTCGATCAGGACGACCGCCGGCGAGCGGCGGCCGATCGCCTCGAAGCCGGCGCAGAGCGCCTCGACCAGCGTCGGGCGGTCACTCGTCTCCGCGGCCGGCCCGAGCTCGGGCAGCAGCAGGGCGAGGTGGCTCGCCAGCGGGCCCGGCTCCGGCGGCTCGGCACCCGCGCGCCAGGCCGCGCGGAGCGCCTGCACCACCGGGCCGTACGGCGGCGTCGCGTGCTCGAGCGCCTCGCCGCGGAAGACGTCCAGGCCGGAACGAGCGAGTGCCTCCTGCGCCAGCCTGGACTTGCCGACCCCGGCCTCGCCCGCGAGGAGCAGCAGGCCTCCACCGCCCTGGTCGGCCGCGGCCGCGAGCGCCTGCGCAAGCTCGGCGAGTTCGCGATCGCGGCCGACCAGCGGGTTGCTCACGAGCCCGAGTCTACGCCTCGCTCGGCTGCCCTCACGCGGGGCAGGTTCCCGGGTCGGGCTGGTCGAGCAGCGGCTTCGCTCCGAGCGGAAGCAGGAACGTCACCGCCATCTTGACCGGCTTGCGGCCCGTGTTCCGGGCGTCGTGCAGGTCGCCGGGCGGCTCGATGAACGCCTGGCCGGCCCTGAACGTGTGCGTCGGACAGGCGACGCCGTGGCTCGCTGCGCCCTCGAAGTCCGTGATCGAGCCCGACTTCACGACGACGATCGCGGGCCCGGGGTGCGTGTGCCAGCCGACGCGTCCGCCTGCCGCGAGCGTCATGTCCATCGTCAGGATCTGGAACTGCTTCCTGGAGCCGACGCGGATCTGGAAGCGGTCGCCGGCCTCGCCGATGCTCACCGGCCCGGCCGCCTTCCCCTGCGCCGGGTTGACGATCGACAGTCCCTGCGGCGGCGTCGTCACGCCCGCTCCGGCTCCGGCGGTGGACAGCGCGACGGCCGCGAGCGCGACCGCCCCATCGCCAAGCCGATCGTGATGCGTCTCATCCCGTCCTCCCTGCTCGTTTGGCCAACTCGGCCCAAAACGTAGGAGGCGGTGCCGCCCGGAGCAGCGGCCGATCTGCCGTACTCTCAGGCTGCCGTCACCGTGATTTCACCGCGTGCGGCTGTCATAGTGCTCGTACGATGTTGCCGGCGAAACGCGCCGAGGGTCTCGCGCCTCGCGGGCGGCCGTCGCCGTGGCCCGGGTACGAGTGCCTGCGCGGCTACAGCGTTCCGGCGCTCGCGTTCACGAGCGGCCACGTGCTCGCCCTCCACGTCTTCCCCGAGAACGACTTCGCCCCGTACCGCACGGTTCACCACCGGACTCCCGACGGCGAGTGGGCGATCTACGTCGACGGCGTTCGCATCGATACCGCCTGCCCGCGCTATTTCGGCGCCGCGGCGGAATTCGTCGACTTCGCGACGATCGACGTCGAGTGGACGGGAGCGACGGAGCTGCTCGTCCGGATGGACGAGCCGCCGCTCGAGTGGCGGCTCTCGCTCGTGGAGACGTCGGTTCTCCGGGTCGTCAACGCGCTCGATCGGCTCGTCCCCGAGCGGACATGGCGCTGGCACGCCTTCAGGCGCATGCGCGAGCGCTTCGGGCGCAGCGTCCTCGGCCTCGGGCATGTCGAGATGGCGCAGACGGCCCCGAGTGGCCAGGCCGGCGTGATGATGCCCCGCCGGATCTACCTGGTCCGGCTCCTCGACGGCGCGGCTCGACGGCCGAGCGCTCGGCGATCCCGTCCGCGACGAGCAGCTCGCGATCGGCAGCTGGCGCCTTCCCGCCAGGGGTTTCCTCGCCTTCGGCAACGCCTTCTTCGCGCTCGAGGACGCCGATGAGTACCGGCGGATCATCGACGAGATCGAGCGCGACCCGGTCATGGCGCGCGTGCGCTTCGGCTGCTGACGGACGACACAGAATCGGGAGGAAGAGGACGTGCATGTTCCCGGCTGGGCGTACCTGGAGATCGTCTTGACAGATCGGCTCGATCGAGCTTGACGTCGTACGAGCTGAGCTGTGCCGCTCCGCGCACCGTCGGGGAGCGACGATGACGATCTCAGGTCAGACCAGACCGGAGAGGAGCCGGTGGTTCGCTGCATATGTGTCTCCGCTATGACGAGCCTCCAAAGAGGCCGTCCGGTGGTGACCATAAAGTGCTCAACATGGCGGGACGGACGCAGGAGGCCCTGTACTCGGAGATCGACCTCGAGCTTTCCTGGTCCGAGGCGGAGCTTCCCCAGGTCGAGCGGACGAAGCACGTGCATGGTCTCCATCCGTACCTCGGGAAGTACGTGCCTCAGCTCGTCGAGATCTTCCTCAGGCGCTACTTCCTGCCGGGCCAGCTCGTCTTCGACCCCTTCGTCGGCTCCGGGACGACTCTGGTCGAGGCAAACGTGTTCGGGGCCGATGCTGTCGGGTGCGACATCTCGGCGTTCAACTGCCTCCTCAGCCGAGTCAAGACGACGACCTATTCCCTCGGTGGCCTCGAGCTGAGTCTCAAGGCCGCGCTCGAAGAGGCGCGCCAGGCAGGACCGGCTCCGATTCATACCGCCAGCGATTGGCTTCGTACGTGGTACGCGCCGCGCGCGTTGGGCGAGCTGCTGCGGTACTACGAGGTCGCCTCCGAACGTCTTGATGATCCGGCCTGGGACGTTGCGAAGATCATCCTCTCGCGAGCCGCGCGCTCTGCTCGCCTGACGACACATTTCGATCTCGACTTTCCGAAAGCACCTACGACCGCTGAGTACTTCTGCCACAAGCACAAGCGTGTCTGCCGTCCGGTGGAGGAGGCTGAGAAGTTCCTGGCGCGCTACACCCGCGACACGGTCAGGCGCATTCGCGAGTTCACGGAGGTTCGGACGGAGCAGAGCATCGACGTCCTCCATGACGATGCTCGTACGCTGCGACTGGACGCGAAGCCGCACGGAATCATCACGTCGCCGCCCTACCCGGGCTTGATCGACTACCACGAGCAACACCGCTACTCGTACGAACTCGTGGGGCTACGTGACCGTAGTCATGAGGAGATCGGAGCAGCCGCGAAGGGCACGAGCAACCGCGCCGTCTCCGTGTATGTCGCCGACATGACGTCGGTGTTCGCGAACGCCGCAGATCAACTCGAGCCGGGCGCGCCGATCGTGATCGTCGTCAACGACTCGCGGAACCTCTACCCGAGTATCCTGGCCGCCGCCGGGCTGATGCTTGAGGACAAAGTCACCCGCCACGTGAATCGGCGCACGGGGCGCCGGGCGGGCGAGTTCTTCGAGAGCATCCTGATCTGTCGTGTCGGTAACACCTAGCCAGGCGCAGCTGAACCAGCAGGTCCAAGCGGTGTTGGGCGTTCCGTCGCCGAAATCGCAGCCGAGATCGTGCAGGCGTTCGACGAGGTCATCGCTCAGCCGCTCCAGGCGAACCTCGCGAAGAAGAAGGGCCGCGACCTCGCCAAGCGCAATCCGATGATCTACACCGCCCGGGGAACGACGACCGTCGACGAATGGGTTGATCGGGCGCTCGAGGATTGGGAAACGTCCGCGATCGAGGGCCACATCGGCACGTGGATGGAAGAAGTGGCGAGAATCGTTAGCGGCGGGATCAAGCCTGGGAGCGGAGTTGACCTGCAGATCGAACGGCCGGGAACGCCGCCGATCACCGAGCTTTATGCAATCCAGGCTGCACCGAATACGAAGAGTGCAGGCGGGAGCCGCTCTGACGTCGACTCCCTCCGCAGAGCCGCAGGCGCCCTTCGCGCAGGGCGACGGATTGTCGAGCAGTATGTGGCAGTACTCCATGGGCGCAGCAAGAGCGCTCCGCTCAGCTCTGACCCAAACATCACAAAGCTCGCGTCAGACGCCTTTTGGGAGAAGGTGAGCGGCATTCCGGACTTCCGCCAGCGGTTGCTCGGAGCGACGACGATACTCGCGACGCTCGTAGCAGGCCGAGCATCGGCGGAGGTTGTCCGAATCAAAGCCGAGGCAGCCAGCATCTTCGGCGACCCATCTGGCAACGTGCGGCTAGACGTCCTGGCCAACCCTCCGTCTGGTCGCCGAACGAAGTAGCAGTTCTAAGTGCGAGGCGACGCGGGAGCATGACTCCCGTGCCGCGGCTCGTCGTCTTCGCGACCTGAAGCACCGACGCTCTCAGTAACGCTCAGGTGGAGCGCCCACGGATCGTCGTCATCGACAAGGTTGACGAGGAGGACTCGGTCGAATCGATTCTCGCCCGCCACGGCGAACGCAGGCTGAGCGTGGGGGAGTTCGAGGACCGCTTTAGACCTGTCCCGCGACGCCGAGGCTGAGCCAGACCCATGACGGCGAAGCTGCGGGTCTTGCCGGTCGCCCTGAATGAGATGGCTATGGTCGATGACCTCGCTCGCGTGGGCGGTTCGGTACGCGCACCTAGACTTGCCGTCGTGAGCGACGAGGTTCATCTCTGGGAGGTCGGCGCGGGTGAGCGGCTCGTGCGGTTTCCGTGGGCGAGCCCAAACCTCGAATCGCGGCTGGAGGAGTGGCTCGCTGCCGACATCTCGATTGTTGATCCGCGCGACCCCCATGGAGCAGGCTCACAACCCGGAGGTCGCAGGTTCAAATCCTGCCCCCGCTATGGACGAGTCACCGCGACCGGCCGCCTCGAGCGGCCGGTCGCTGTTCCAGCCTCTGATCAAGACACTGCCGGCACTCAGCCGAGTTCTGGGGCGAGCCCGATGAGACCTCTTCCAGGCCCGTGGATGTAGCAGAGCCGGTACGCGTCACGTTTCTCCTCGGTGAGAGGGACGCCGGGCGCCCGGCGCAGCGGCCTCGGTGTTCGCATGAGGCGCGGCCGGTAGTTCGACCGTGGCCCGGAACCCGCCATCGGGCCGCGGCGCGAGGACGAGGGTTCCGTCGTGTGCCCGGGTGATGCTCTTCACGATCGCGAGGCCGAGGCCGACGCCTGCCTGGTCGGTGCGTATGCGCTCCGTGCCGCGCTGGAACGGCTCGGCCAGCGTCGCAACGACCTCTGGGGCGAGGGTCTCGCCGGTGTTCTCGACGGTGAGCACCGCGCTGCCGGGTCGAATGCTCGTCGTCACCCAGACGGTCCCCCGGTCGGCCAGGTTGTGGACGATCGCGTTGTGCACGAGGTTCGTCGTCAGCTGGAGCAGGAGCGCATGAGAGCCGATCGTGGGGGCCGCGTCGCCACCGGTCTCGACGGTGACGGCGCGCTTCTCCGCGAGGGGGAGGAGCGTTTCGGCGGCTTCTTCCGCCACGAGCGACAGGTCGACGGGCTCCCGGCCGAACGATCGTTGGTCGGCGCGGCTGAGCAGAAGCAGTGCTTCGGTGAGATCGATTGCTCGGGCGTTGACGGCGTGAAGTCGGTCGACGAGTTCCTCGGTGTCGCCGTTCCGATCGTTGCGGGCGACGTCGAGCAGTGCCCGTGTGATCGCGAGCGGGGTGCGCAGCTCGTGGGAGGCGTTGGCTGCGAATCGCTGCTGCTCGACGACGTGCGCCTCGAGTCGAGCGAGCATGGTGTCGAAGCTGTCGGCGAGCTCGCGGAACTCGTCCCGGCGCCCATCCAACTCGATGCGGTGGGAGAGCGATCCGTCGGCGGCCATGCGTGTGGCGTCGGTGATGCGAGTCAGTGGGGCGAGCATGCGACCGGCGAGAAGCCACCCACCCAGCAGGCCGAATACGAGCAGGAATGTCATCACGACGGCTGCGATCGGAGCGAAATAGCGCAGGAGGGCGGCGTGGCTTTGCACCAGGAAGATCACACCGGGGTGCACACCACGCGACAGCGAGAAGTACCCGGCGGTGAGCAGCACGGCACCGGCGAGCATGAGAAAGCCGGCGTAGCTGAGAGTGAGCTTGAGGCGAACGCTCGGGCCGGGCGTTCTATCCACCGGCTCCTCCGTTGTCGATGCGGTAGCCGACACCGGGCACGGTGGCGATGATCCACGGTTCGCCGAGCCGCTTGCGGAGTAGCGAGACGGTGATGCGCACGGCGTTGGTGAACGGGTCTGCGTTCTCGTCCCACGCCCGTCGAAGGAGCTCTTCGGCGCTGACGACGCCGCCTTCGGCGGCTACGAGGACTTCGAGCACTGCGAACTGCTTTCTGGTCAGCGGGACGTAGTGGCCGTCGCGTTGAACCTCGCGCCGGAACGGATCCAGCCGCAGGCCTGCGATCTCTCGCACGGGCGGCCTGTTGTGGGCGCGCCTGCGGTCGAGCGCTCTGAGACGGAGCACGAGCTCTCGGAGCTCGAACGGCTTCGTGAGATAGTCGTCGGCCCCGAGCTCGAACCCGGTTGCCTTGTCGTCGAGACGGTCGGCAGCGGTGAGCATGAGGATGGGCATGCCGCTGCCGGAGGCGACGATGGTTTTCGCGACCTCGTCCCCGGAAGGTCCGGGAATGTCCCGGTCGAGGACGGCGATGTCGTACGTGTTGAAGCTCAACAGCTGCAGCGCGGTGGCGCCGTCACCTGCGATGTCTGCCGCGATCGCCTCGAGGCGCAGGCCGTCCCTGATTGCTTCCGCCATGTAGGGCTCGTCCTCGACGACCAGCACACGCATGCCCCGATGCTAGAGCGGCCGCGTATCGCCGGCATATCGAAAAGCCCATACGTGCCGGCAACGCGACGCGTCGTTGAATCGCGGCATGACCTACCGCCAGGCACGGACGGCGAGCCGTCGAAGACGTGTCCGCTGGATCCGCGCCGCCGGCCTGCTGGCCGTCGTCGCGGCGATGGTTGCGCCCGTCGGCGCCCGGTTGCTCGCGTCGACGGCGGCGTCGTCGCGAGATGTTCCTCGCAGTGAGCAGCGTGGTGCACCTGGAGCAGCGCACGCCGGCACGGTATGGCCGTCATCCGGTCAGGCCGCCGTCCAAGTAGGACAGTCGCACGTCCAAGTCGGCCCGAACCAGCACGCTGCTCCGATCGCGAGCGTCGCGAAGGTGATGACGGCGTATCTCGTGCTTCGTGACCACCCGCTCCGGCCCGGCCAGGACGGGCCGACGATCAGGCTCACCGACGCCGATGTCGCCGACACGGACCGCCGGCGTCGGCAGCAGGAGTCGGTCGTTTCGATCGCTGCGGGAGAGGAGTTGACAGAGCTCCAGGCGCTCCAGGCGCTGCTGCTGCCGTCGGCGAACAACATCGCCGCGGTGCTGGCGCGTTGGGACGCCGGCTCGGAAACCCGATTCGTTTCCCGGATGAATGCGACCGCACGGGCGCTGGGCATGAACCACACCCGCTACACCGACCCGAGCGGCTACGACGACGCCACCGTCTCGACTGCCGCCGACCAGATGCGCGTCGTCGCTCACGCGATGCGCCTGCCGGTGTTCACGAGCATCGTCGGCACACCCAGCGTCACGCTGCCCGTCGCCGGCACGGTTCACAACACGAACACGTTGCTCGGGCACGACGGGTTCGTCGGCGTCAAGACCGGCTCCGACGAAGCGGCCGGCGGCTGCTTCGCGTTCCGGGCGATCCGTTCGGTGCACGGCAAGCGCACGACAATCACCGGGGTCGTGCTGGGCCAGCCCGGTGACGACCGGATCTCGGCCGGTCTCGCCGCCGCCGACGCGATGGTCGCCCACCTCGCCGGCGACTCGCGGACGCCGCGACGGGGCTTGCCGGGTCTACCGCAGCCGGCACCGGCGCCACCGGCGGCGTTGCCGAACCGGTGACCGATGGGCAGAACTCGCCCGCCCCGTGAAGAGGGCCGCCAGCGACGCGCCCGCTCGACGCGGAAGGCGGTCGCAGAAGGGACGAGATCCGGCGGCGAGCGATCGACCGGATGCCTGAATATCTGAGCGGACGTTCAGGTACTCTGACTGGATGGCTCACGGCGTCGAAGGGCATGACCGGCGGGCGGCGGTAGACGGCGATACAGCCCGCGAGGTTGCGCAGACGATGCAGGCGCTCGCGACTCCGAGCCGGGTGCGGATTCTCGCGCGGCTCCGGGAAGGGGCATGCAGCGTCAACGAGCTCGCGGCGGCGGTCGAGATGGAGGGGTCGGCGGTCTCGCACCAGTTGCGGCTTCTGCGGCACCTCGGTCTCGTCGTCGGCGAGCGGAGCGGCCGCAGGGTGGTCTACGCGCTCTACGACTCGCACGTCGCGGACCTGATCGACGAGGCCGTCTGGCATGTCGAGCATCTGCGGCTCGGCCTCGTCGACCGCCGGGAGCGCGCCTCGTGAGCGCGCCGCCGAAGCGGGCCGAGCCCGAGGAGCTCGAGCACGGTGACGACGACGACCACTCCCACCGGCTGGTCGACCGGGCGATCCTGCGCTCACGTGCCGGCGTCAAGGCGGTCGCCCTCAGCCTGCTCGTACTCGGCCTGACCGCGGCTGCTCAGGTCGCGATCTTCGTCGTCTCGAACTCGGTTGCGCTGCTCGCGGACCTGATCCACAACTTCGGGGACGCGCTGACGGCGATCCCGCTCGGGATCGCGTTCTTCCTTCGCAGCGTACGCGGGGAGAGGCTGGCCGGGCTCGCGGTCGTGGTCGCCATCTTCGTGTCGGCGATGGTTGCGCTCTACGAGACGGTCGTGCGCCTGATCCACCCGCAGCATCTGTCCCACCTCTGGGTGCTCGCCGCCGCCGGTGTGATCGGCTTCATCGGCAACGAGCTCGCCGCCCAGGTGCGGCTGAGCGCGGGCCGGCGGCTCGGATCGGCCGCGATGATCGCCGACGGCAAGCACGCCCGCATCGACGGCTTCGTCTCGCTCGGAGTCGTCGCGAGCGCGCTCGTCGTCTCCCTCGGCGCTCAGATCGCAGACCCGCTCATCGGCCTCGTGATCACGCTGATCATCCTCCACATCACCTGGGAGGCATGGCACGAGGTCAGAAACGCCGAGATCGACCTCGAGCATGTCGACGAGCGCTGACCGGCGCCGTCCCGACGCGCTGACCGCCGAAGGGCTCCTGCGGCGGGGCCTGCGGCTCGAGTACGCAACCCTCGGCTGGAACGTGGTCGGCGCGGTCGTCGTCATCGCCGCCGCGCTGCGCGCGCGCTCGGTGGGACTTGCCGGCTTCGGCCTCGATTCACTGGTCGAGATCGTCGCGTCGCTCGTCGTCGTCTGGCAGTTGCAGGGCATCCGCGACGACCGCGAGGGGCGCGCCCTCCGGGTCATCGGCGCCTCCTTCCTGCTCCTGGCCGCCTTGATCATGACGCAGTCGACCTACGTGCTCGCCGTCGGTGCGCGGCCGCACCACTCGCTGCTCGGCATCGGCTGGCTCGCGGCGACGGCTCTTGCGATGTTCGCGCTCGCCTGGGGCAAGGGCCGTACCGGACGCGCGCTCGGCAACCGCGTGCTCGAGACCGAGTCGAGGGTGACGGTGATCGACGGCTGTCTCGCCGGCGCCGTGATGATCGGGCTCATCCTGAACGCCGCCGCCGGCTGGTGGTGGGCCGATCCCCTCTCAGGCTTCGCGATCGTCGTCTACGGCCTCGAAGCAGGCGTGCACGCGCTGCGCGAGAGCGCCTGAGCCGGTGGATGCGGCTCCGGCCGACGGTCGAGCCCCGGCCCGGCGCGCTGGTCAGTCGGGCAGGAGCGGCATCGTCAGGCCGCGGTCGCGGCCGAGCAGGGTCGCCCGCGTGATCGCCGTCGTGCCGAAGCGGTCCCGCACCTCGTCGACGGCGGCGTCGAGCGCCGCGTCGTCCCGGCCCTCGAAGGGGAGCGGGAGCTGGACCCCGTCGGCGTCCTCGAGGTTGGCGACGGCGACGCCGACGAGCGTCAGGCCGCGGTGCTCGATCGTCGGCAGGGCCGCGGCCAGGAGCCCGCGCGCGGTCGCGAGGATCGCCGCGGTGCTCGCCGTCGCGTGCGGCAGCGTGTGCGACCGCGTCGCGCGCGCGTAGTCGTCGAAGCGGAGGCGCAGCACGACCGTGCGACCGGCCCGGCGGGCGGCGCGCAGCCGCCGCGCGACGCGGTCGACGAGCGCGACGAGGTCGGCGTCGACCGACTCCGGCGACCAGGGAGCCCGTCCACGCGCGCGCTGGGCGCCGATCGACCCGCGGCGGCGCCGCGCCCGCACCGGGCGCGGGTCGCGGTTGTGCGCGAGCGCGTGCAGGTGCCGGCCCGTCGCGCGGCCGAGCATCGAGACGAGCACCGCCTCGGGGAGGAGCGCGACCTGCCCGACCGTCGCGATCCCCCGCGCGTGCAGCGTCCGGGCGGTGACGGGCCCGACGCCCCAGAGCCGCTCGACCGGCAGCGGCCGGAGGAACGCGAGCTCGCGGTCCGGCGGGACGACGAGCAGCCCGTCCGGCTTGGCGACGCCGCTCGCGACCTTGGCGAGGAACTTCGTCCGCGCGATCCCGACCGTGATCGGCAGCCCGACGCGCTCGCGCACGTCCCGCCGCAGCCGCACGGCGAGCTCGACGGGCGTGCCGACGCTGCGCTCCATGCCCCGCATGTCGAGGAAGGCCTCGTCGATCGAGAGCCCCTCGACGAGCGGCGAGGCGTCGTCGAAGACCCGGAAGACCGCCCGGCTCGCCTCCGCGTAGGCGGACATCCGCGGCCGGACGACGACCGCGTGCGGGCAGAGCCGCCGCGCCTGGGCCTCGCCCATCGCCGTCCGCACGCCGCAGGCCTTGGCCTCGTAGCTGGCGGCGAGGACGACGCCCATGCCGACGATCACCGCCCGTCCCCGCAGGGCCGGATCGTCCCGCTGCTCGACGGACGCGAAGAACGCGTCCAGGTCGGCGTGCAGGATCGTCGCGCCGCCGCGGGACACGAACACATGTTCGCACACGCGCCGTCGCGCGGCGACCCTCGCGATGGTGTGGCTAGCCGTATGGCGCCGAGGCCCGCCGCCTGCCACCATCCTCGTATGGCCAGGGTGCTGATCGTCGACGACCACGCCGGGTTCCGGCTGCGCGCACGCGCGCTGCTCGAGGCCGACGGCTACGAGGTCGTGGGCGAGGCGGCCAGCGGGGGCGAGGCGCTCGCCGCCGCCGAGCGGCTCCGGCCCGAGCTCGTGCTGCTCGACGTGCAGCTGCCCGACCTCGACGGCTTCGAGGTCGCGCGGCGGCTGCAGGCGGTGAACGGCGGCGTCGACGTCGTCCTCACCTCCAGCCGCGACCGCTCCGACTACGGCTCGCTCGTCGCCGACAGCCCCGCGCGGGGATTCGTCGCGAAGAGCGACCTCTCGGGCGAGGCGCTGGCCGACCTGCTGCGATGAGGGCTCCCGACCGGCTCTGGCTCGCCGCGGCGGCGGCCGCGCCGCCGGCCGTCGCCGGCGCCGCCCTGCTCGTGCTCGCCTCCACGCACGAGCAGAACGTGGCGCTGACGCTCGCCGGCGGGCTCTTCGTCGGCATCTCGTTCGTCGGCAGCGGGCTCGTGGCCTGGTGGCGGCGGCCCGACAACGCCACGGGCAGGCTGCTCGCGCTCGTGGGCTTCACCTTCCTGCTCGGCGCCCTCGCCGACGCGAACGACCCGCTGCTCTTCAGCGTCGGGCAGGTTGTCGGCGCGATCCCGCTCGCGGTGCTCGTCCACCTGGTGCTCGCCTATCCCTCGGGAACCCTGGCCACGCGGGCCGAGCGCCGGCTGGCGGCGGCCGGCTACGCGCTCGCGCTCGTCGGGCCGCTGCTGACGAACCTCTTCGACCCCGATCCCGCGTCGGGCTTCTGCAAGGGGCCCTGCCCCGACAACGTCTTCCTCGTCGCCGACTCGCAGGCCGCCACGACCGCGCCTCACGGTCGCCGTCCAGGCCGTCGTCGTCGCGGTCTTCGCGGGCGTCGGCGTCGTCCTCGTGCGCCGCTGGCGCTCGGCGAGCGCCGCGTACCGGCGCAGCCTGAAGCCCGTCCTGCTCACCGCCGGGGCGACGCTCGGCCTCTACGGCCTGCAGTTCGCCGTCCAGACGGCGTCGCACCGCGGCGGCCAGATCGTCAACGTGGGCGCGAGCGTCGCCTTCATGACGATCCCGCTCGCGTTCCTCTACGGGCTCGTCCGCGTCCGGCTCGCGCACCGCGGCGTCGCGCAGCTCGCGACCGAGCTCGACCGCGCCGGGCCCGGGCGGCTGACGGACGCGCTGCGGCGGGTCCTGCACGACCCGACGCTCGTCGTCGCCTACCCGCGCCGCGAGGGCGGCGGCTACGTCACCGTCGACGGCGCGCCGGTCGAGCTGCCGCCGCCCGGCCCGAGCCTGACCGTCTTCGGCGAGACCGCCGCGGTCCTCCACGACCCGGCGCTGCACGAGGAGCCGGAGCTGCTCGCCTCGGCGCTCGCGACGGCGCGGCTCGCGCTCGAGAACGAGCGGCTGCAGGCCGACCTCGCCTCGCGGCTGCAGGAGCTGAAGGCGGCACACGCGCGCGGCCTCGAGGGCGCGGTCGCCGAGCGCCGCCGGCTCGAGCGGAACCTGCACGACGGCGCCCAGCAGCGGCTCGTCTCGCTGGCGCTGACCCTGCGGATGGCGCGCTCGGCGCTCCCCGCCGGCTCGGACACGGCGGAGGCGCTGCTCGAGGCGGCGAGCGGCGAGCTGACGGAGGCGCTCGCGGAGCTGCGCGAGCTCGCCCGCGGCATCCATCCTGCGGTGCTGAGCGAGCGCGGGCTCGAGGCGGCGCTCGAGTCGCTCGTCACCCGGACGCCGCTCGCGGTCGACCTCCACGGCGTCGACGGCGAGCGGCTGCCGGAGGCGGTCGAGATCGCCGCCTACTACGTCGTCGCGGAGGCGCTGACGAACGTCGCCAAGTACGCCGAGGCGAGCGACGTCGTCGTCTCGCTGCAGCGGGTCGACGGGATCGCCCGCGTCGAGATCGCCGACGACGGCGGCGGCGGCGCCGATCCGGAGCGGGGCAGCGGCCTGCGGGGGCTCGCCGACAGGCTCGCGCTCGTCGGCGGGACGCTCGACGTCTCGAGCCCGGTCGGCGCCGGCACCCGCGTCGTCGCGGAGATCCCGCTTGGCTGAGACGGAGCTGACGCTCCTCTTCACCGACGTCGAGGGGTCGACGATGCTGGTCCGTCTGCTCGGCCCCCGCTACGGCGAGCTGCTCGCCGAGCACCGTGCGCTGCTGCGCGAGACCGCCGCGGCCTCGGGCGGCCGCGAGGTCGACGCGCGCGGCGACGAGCTCTTCTTCGTCTTTCGCCGAGCCCGGCCCCGCCGTCGCGGCGGCCACGGCGGCGCAGCGGAGGATCGCGAGCCGGCCCTGGCCCGGCGACGTGCCCCTGCGCGTGCGGATGGGGATCCACACCGGCGTGGTCGAGCACGACGAGGGCAGCTACGTCGGCCTCGACGTCCATCGCGCCTCGCGGATCTGCGACGCGGGCCACGGCGGCCAGGTGCTGCTCTCGCAGGCGGTGCGGGACGCCGTCGCGGACCTCCGCGCCCGCGACCTCGGCGAGCACAGGCTCGCGGGCCTGCCGAGGCCCGAGCGCCTCTTCCAGCTGCTCGGCGACGGGCTCGCGGACGAGTTCCCGCCGCTTCGTGCCTCTGTCGAGAGCCGGCCGGACGTGGCAGAGTCGCGGGCGATGCGCGTCGTGCTCGCAGACGACTCGGTGCTCCTGCGGGAGGGCATGGCCCGCCTGCTCGAGGAGGCGGGCTTCGACGTGATCGGCCAGGCCGGCGACGCCGAGGAGCTGCTGCTGAAGGTGCGCAGCTGGAAGCCCGACGTCGCGATCGTCGACATCCGGATGCCGCCGACGCAGACGGACGAGGGCCTGCGCGCCGCCAAGGAGATCCGCGAGTCGCACCCGGAGGTCGGCGTGCTCGTGCTCTCGCAGTACGTGGAGACGGCCTACGCGATGGAGCTGCTCGCCGAGAGCGCCGAGGGCGTCGGCTACCTGCTCAAGGACCGGGTCGCGGACGTGGCCGCCTTCGCGGCGGCCGTGCGCCGGGTCGGCGAGGGCGGCTCCGCGCTCGACCCCGAGATCGTCTCGCTGCTCGTCGGCCGCCGCCGCGGCTCGGGCCCGCTCGACGACCTGACCCCGCGCGAGAAGGAGGTGCTCGGGCTGATGGCCGAGGGCCTCTCGAACTCGGCGATCGCCGCCCGCCTCGTCGTCACGGAGCGCGCGGTCGAGAAGCACGTGACGAACATCTTCGGGAAGCTGCGGCTGCCGGCCTCGGGCGATGCCCACCGGCGCGTGCTCGCGGTCCGGGCCTTCCTCGACGCGGCGTAGGGCTGTCCCCGCCGCAGGGTGCGGCTGCCCGCACCCCCGGGACGCCTGCTGCCCCCAATGGCACGGCGGCCGCCGCTGCGGGAGCCTGGGCAGCACACCGAACCGATTGCCAAGGAGGCAATCGCAATGTCACCGCTCGCACCCTCGCGCAACCTGGCTGCCCGCATGGGTCGCTGGAGCGCGTCGCACTGGAAGACCGCCACCTTCGGGTGGCTCGCACTGGTCGCCGCAGCCGTCTTCATCGGCGGCCAGGTCGGCACGAAGAACCTCGATCCCGCGAAGAGCGGCGCCGGCGAGTCCGGCCGCGTCGACCGGATCAGGGCCGACGAGTTCAAGCAGAACGCGAAGGAGCTGGTCCTGATCCAGAACAGGAGCCAGGTCACGACCGATCCTGTCGTTCCAGCAGACGATCCAGGACGCGACGCGGACGCTCTCGAAGCTTCCCGTCGTGACCAACGTCCACGCGCCGCTGATCGGCGCCTACGAGCACCAGATCTCGGCCGACGGGCACTCGGCGCTCGTGCAGTTCGAGCTCGCCGAGACCGACAAGACGAAGGCCGAGAAGAAGGTCGTCGGGGTCGAGGCCGCGGTCTCCGCGCTCGCGGCGCGGCATCCGGCGTTCCGCGTCGAGCAGTTCGGCGACGCCAGCGCGAACAAGGCGATCAACGACCTCTTCTCGCACGAGCTGAAGCGGGCGGGCGAGCTGTCCCTCCCGATCACGCTCGGCATCCTCGTCGTCGCCTTCGGCGCCCTCGTCGCCGCGGGCATCCCGCTGCTGCTCGCGCTCACGGCCGTCTTCATGACGATGGGCCTGATCGCGCTGCCGAGCCACCTGATGCCGATCGACGAGAACATCGCCGCCGTGATCCTGCTCGTCGGCCTCGCCGTCGGCGTCGACTACGCGATGTTCTACCTCAAGCGGGAGCGCGAGGAGCGTGCCGCCGGCCGCAGCGCCGAGGCCGCACTCGAGGCCGCCGCCGCCACGTCTGGCCGCGCCGTCGTCGTCTCCGGGCTGACCGTGATGATCGCCATGGCCGGCATGTTCTTCGCCGGCGACAAGACGTTCAGCGGCTTCGCCCTCGGCACGATCATCGTCGTCGCGAGCGCCGTGATCGGCTCGGTCACCGTCCTCCCGGCGCTGCTCTCGCGGCTCGGCGACAAGGTCGACCGCGGCCGCCTGCCCTTCCTGCACAAGCTCGGCAAGGGCACGGAGAGCCGCTTCTGGAACACCACGCTGAACGCCGTGCTCAAGCGGCCGCTCGTCTCCGCGCTCGTCGCGACGACGCTGCTCGTCGCGCTGGCGCTGCCCACGCTCCAGATGCGCCTCGTCACCCCCGGCGCCGAGTCGTTCTCGAAGGACATCCCGGTCGTCGCGACGTACAACCGCGTCCAGGAGGCGTTCCCCGGCGACGTGATCGCCGCGACCGTCCTCGTCAAGGCCGGGAACGTCCGCTCGCCCGAGGTGCGCAGCGCGATCGCGCAGCTCGAGAGCCGGGCCCTCGCGACCGGCAAGGTGCACCAGCCGATCGACGAGTCGGTCAACCCGGAGGGCACGATCGCGGTCGTCTCGCTCCCGATCGACGGCGACGGCACGAACGCGGCGTCGACGGCCGCGCTCGACACGCTCCGGTCGAACGTGATCCCGGCGACGATCGGCAAGGTCGCCTCGATCGAGACCTACGGCGTCTCGGGCCAGACCGCGCTCTCGCAGGACTTCAACACGCAGATGAAGAAGGCGCTGCCCTACGTCTTCGGGTTCGTCCTGCTGTTCGCGTTCGCGCTGCTGCTGCTGACCTTCCGGTCGGTCGTGATCGCCGGGAAGGCCGTCATCCTCAACCTGCTGTCGGTCGGCGCCACCTTCGGTGCGATGACGCTGATCTTCCAGCACGACTGGGCCAAGAGCCTGCTCGGCTTCGAGTACACGGGCGGGATCGTCGCCGCGATGCCGCTCTTCATGTTCGTGATCCTCTTCGGCCTCTCGATGGACTACCACGTGTTCATCCTCAGCCGGGTCAAGGAGGCCTACGACCGCGGCATGAGCACGCAGGAGGCCGTCGCCTTCGGGATCAAGTCGACCGCGGGCGTCGTCACCAGCGCGGCGATCGTGATGGTCGGGGTCTTCTCGATCTTCGGGACGATCTCCGTGATCATGCTGAAGCAGTTCGGCGTCGGCCTCGCGATCGCGGTGCTGCTCGACGCGACGATCGTCCGCGCGGTGCTGCTGCCGTCGGCGATGAAGCTGCTCGGCGACTGGAACTGGTACCTCCCGCGCTGGCTCGAGTGGCTGCCGCGGCTCGAGCACGAGCCGGCCGTCGAGGCTCCGCCGGTACCCGCCGTCTAGCGATCGGCCCGCTGCCGGGAGGGGGAGCTTCTCCCTCTCCCGCGGCGGCCGGGCCGGAGTCGGAACCGCTCCGAGAGGCTTGATGCGTATTGGACGTCCCTAGCGGGGCTGTTCCAGGTCAAGCCAGGGTGTGCCGGCGTCCGTGGCGCATGCTGGTTGCACGTGTGAGGACGCCGGTGCGGCCTGGCGCGGCGCCTGGGGCGGACGTCCGCGGCCACGGCCGATGCGCATCGAGCCTCTACCGGAGCCGGTAGACGATCCGGCCCTTGTCGAGGTCGTAGGCCGACAGCTCGACGCGGACGCGGTCGCCGAGCAGCATCCGGATCCGGTAGCGCTTCATCTTGCCGGAGGTGTAGCCGAGCAGCTCGTGCCCGTTGTCGAGCCGGATCCTGAACATGCGGTTCCGGAGCGCCTCGACGATCTCCCCCTCCATCTCGATCTTCTCTTCCTTTTCGGCCACAGGGCCTCCAGTCGAAGTCGGGGCGGGTGGCCCGTGGCCGCCGCGCGGCCACGGGCTCGGTGACGGCGCTAGGCGACCGGCGCGACGTTCGTCGCCTCCGGCCCCTTCGATCCCTCGCGCTGCTCGAACTCCACGCGGGCACCCTCCGCGAGCGACTTGTAGCCGTCGCCGGCGATGCTGCTGTGGTGGACGAAGAGATCCTTCGATCCCTCGTCGGGGGTGATGAACCCGTACCCCTTCGCGTCGTTGAACCACTTGACGATTCCGCTGGCCATGAAAACACCTCCTCTACCGCTGACGAACGTGTGAGGAAGGCGCGTGGCGCGAACCGGACTCGCTCTCGGTTGAGGAGTCACCGTAGCAGGCGGTCGGCCGAGGTCGGGTGCGAGAGGGGCCCGAAGGACCGCCTCGCTCCGGCGGGTCGGCGACCGATGAGTCGCGCGCGCGGCGCCCGGTCCGAGTGGACGAGGCAGCGACGAAGAGAGGCGACGACGGCAGACATGCACGGGGCCACGATCACAGGGTGTTCGAGGCGCCGCGCGACCCCGTCCGGCAGGCGGTGACCGAGACCGGGCACTGCCGGCCCGGTTCGGGACGCCGCCCGCCGGCGCCCGTCTCACGCCCGCCGGTCGAGCAGGCCTCGACGGCTCCTGCGACCGGCCGGCGGAGCACCTCGCGCAGTGGTGAGCGGGGTGCCCGCGGCTGTACCATCGACGTCCGTGGACACCTCGCTCCCCGCCGCCGACGAGCGCGAGCGGCTGCTCGAGCAGCACCGCCGCGAGCTCCTCGCCCACTGCTACCGCATGCTCGGCTCGCCCTTCGAGGCGGAGGACGCGGTCCAGGAGACCATGCTCCGGGCCTGGCGCGCCTACGACCGCTTCGAGGGCCGGGCGGCGCTGCGCTCCTGGCTCTACCGGATCGCGACGAACGTCTGCCTCGACACGCTGAACGGGCGCGAGCGCCGGGTGCGGCCGATGGACCTCGGGCCGGCGGGAGAGCCGGTCGTCGAGAACCTGCGGACGCCGGAGGTGCCGTGGCTGCAGCCGGTGCCGGACGGGCTCGTCGCCGACCCGGCCGAGCTGGCGGTCTCGCGCGAGACGATCAAGCTCGCGTTCGTGGCGGCGCTGCAGCACCTGCCGCCGCGGCAGCGGGCCTCGCTGATCCTCTGCGAGGTGCTCCGCTGGCAGGCCTCGGAGGTCGCCGAGCTGCTCGAGACGAGCGTCGCCTCGGTCAACAGCGCCCTCCAGCGCGCGCGGGCGACGCTCGCCTCCGCCGACCTCCGCGCGAGCGCGGTCGCCGAGGAGCTCGACGAGGAGCAGCAGGCCCTGCTCGCACGCTACGTCGAGGCGTTCGAGGCCTACGACGTCGAGCGTCTGACCTCGCTGATCCACGAGGACGCGACCCAGTCGATGCCGCCGTTCGACCTCTGGCTCCGTGGGCGCGACGACATCTTCACCTGGTGGTTCGGGCCCGGGATCGGCTGCAGCGGCTCGCGGGTCGTCGCGACGGTCGCGGCGAACGGCTCGCCCGCGTTCGGCCAGTACAAGCCGAGCCCGGAGGGCGGCTACGAGCCGTGGGCGCTGCAGGTGCTCGAGCTCTCAGGCGGGCGGATCGCCGAGCTCAGCTTCTTCCTCGACACGGAGACGCTCTTCCCGCTCTTCGGGCTCCCCGGCCGCCTCGACGCCTAGCGCCTCGGAGAGCCCTGCCAGCTCGACGAGCCCGAGCAGCTCGGCGGACGCGTGCCGCAGCCGCAGCTCGAGGCCGAGCCGGCGCGCGGCCAGCTGCAGCCGCGCGAGCGCGTCGATCGCGCCGACGTCCGGCGCGGCGAGCGCGCGGACGTCGCAGACGATCGTTCTCGCAGGGGCCGGCATCCGCAGGAGATGACCCCTCGGCGCCGGGAAACTCATCGCCGGTGCTCGTCGGACGGCGAGGCTAAGGTTGGCCGCCCGTGACCCGGACCGTCCGCCTCCGCTCGTGGCAGAAGGCCGCGCTCGACCGCTTCGTCGAGACGCCCGCGCCCGACTTCCTCGCCGTCGCCACCCCCGGCGCCGGCAAGACGACGTTCGCGCTGACCGCGGCGCGGCACCAGCTCGCGACCCGGCCCGCGCGGCTCTTCGTCGTCGCGCCGACGGCGCACCTGAAGCTGCAGTGGGCGCGGGCGGCGGCGGCGTTCCAGCTCCACCTCGACCCGCTCTGGTCGGCCGCCGACGGGGCGCTGCCCGCGGACATGCACGGGATCGTCACGACCTACCAGCAGGTCGCGACGAGCGCGGCGACGCTCGCCCGGCTCTCGCGCGACGCGTTCGTCGTCTTCGACGAGCTGCACCACGCCGCCTCCGAGCGCGCCTGGGGCGACTCGATCCGCACCGCGTTCGCCGGCTCCGGGCGGCGGCTCGCGCTCTCGGGGACGCCGTTCCGCTCCGACACCCGCGCGATCCCGTTCGTCTCCTACCGCGGCGACGAGGCGGTGCCCGACTTCGAGTACGGCTACGGCGAGGCGCTCGCCGACCGGCGCGTCGTGCGGCCCGTCTACTTCCCGACGACGAACGGGCGGCTGGAGTGGACGGCGCCGGACGGGACGCTGCAGGAGGCGACCTTCGACGACCGGCTCGACGCGGCGCGGTCGAGCCAGCGCCTGCGGACGGCGCTCTCGCTCGACGGCGAGTGGCTGCCGACGGTGCTGCGCGCCGCGAACGCGCGGCTCGAGGAGGTGCGGCGGGAGCAGCCGGACGCGGGCGGGCTCGTGATCGCGACCGACCAGGAGCACGCGCGCGGGATCGCGACGATCCTGCGGGTGCGGTTCGGGGCCTCCGCGCGGGTCGTCACCTCCGACGACCCCGCCGCCTCGGCCGGGATCGCGGCCTTCGCGGCGGGCAGCGAGTCGTGGCTCGTCGCCGTGCGGATGGTCTCCGAGGGCGTCGACATCCCGCGCCTGCGCGTCGGCGTCTACGCGACGACGACGGCGACGGAGCTCTTCTTCCGCCAGGCGGTCGGCCGGCTCGTCCGCTGGACGCGCGGGGTGCCGCGGCAGCGAGCCTGGCTCTACATCCCGGACGACCCGCGGCTGCGCACGCATGCCTTCCGGGTCGCCGAGCAGCGGCGTCACTCGCTCCGCCGCGACGGCGCCCGCGTCGGGCTCGAGGCAGGACGAGGCCCGCGCCGCGGCCGGCGAGGAGCAGCTCTCGCTCTTCGCCGTCATCTCGGCGGTCGCGACCGACCCGGAGGACGCCGGCGGCGAGGAGCACGTCGACGACGACGACGACGCGGACGACCACGACGGGAGCGACTTCGAGCTGACGCTGGCGCCGCCGCCGCCGCTCGCGGGCGGGGAGGCGGCGGGGGAGGGCGCGCCGACGCGCCGCGAGCAGAAGCAGCTCCTGCGCGAGGCGAACGCGGGCGCCGCGCGCGAGCTCGTGCGGCGGACGGCGTCGACCCACGCGCAGGTGAACGCGGAGCTGAACCGCCTCTCGGGCGTCCGCCGCGTCTCGGAGGCGACGATCGAGCAGCTCGAGCGGCGGCTCGCGGCGGCCGACCGCTGGCTCGTCCGCAGCTGAGGAATCCGCCGCGGGGCCCGCGGCGTATCTCACTCCCGAGACGATCACGACCAGGGAGGACGAGATGCGTGGACGGAAGGGCAGGACGGCGGCGATCGCGGCGCTCGCGCTCGCAGCGGCTGCGCTCGCAGCGGGCTCGGCCCTCGGGGTCGGGCGCTCCCGCGATGCGACGGGCCGCGCGGACGTGCGGGCGCTCGTGAAGCTGCGGACGTCCTCGCTCGGCCGCGTGCTCGTCGCCGGCAACAACCGGACGCTCTACCTCTTCGAGGCCGACAAGAGCCGCCGCAGCGCCTGCTACGGCCGGTGTGCGAGCTTCTGGCCGCCGCTCCTGACGACCGCGAAGCCGCGCGGCGGCAAGGGCGTCAAGGCCGCGCTGCTCGGCACGACGAAGCGCCGCGACGGCAAGCTCCAGGTCACCTACCGCGGCCACCCGCTCTACTTCTTCGTCAAGGACACGAAGGCGGGTCAGACGCTGGGCCAGGGTGTCGACGGCTTCGGCGCCGAGTGGTACGTGCTCGACGCGGCCGGCCGCAAGGTCGAGCGCATGGCATCCGGCTCGTCGGGGCAGGAGACGACCACGCAGACGACGACCACGCCGACGACGACCGACGACGCCCGGCGGCGGCTACGGCGGCGGCTACGGGTAGCACGGCGGCTGCGCGCAGCCGCGGCGAGGCGGTCGGCTAGCCTCGCCGCTGCCCGCGCCGGAGCGCCTCGAGCCGGCGCCGGTCCTGCTTCGTCGGGCGCGCGCCGAGGTCGGCGCCGAGCGGCCGGGCGGCGCGGCGCGCGAGCACCTGCTGCTCGCGGGCGGCGCGCGACTCGGACGTCTCCTCGTAGAGGGTCGCCGCGACCTTCGCGGGGCCCCGCTTGTCGGCGAGGCCGGTGACGACGACCGACCAGCGGGAATCCCGGATCCGCAGCTCGAGCCGGTCGCCCGCCCGCACCTCCTTCGCGGGCTTGACGCGGGCGCCGTTCACGTCGACGTGCCCGCCGAGCACCGCCTCGGTCGCGAGGCCGCGCGTCTTGAAGAACCGGGCCGCCCAGAGCCACTTGTCGATCCTGACGCTCTCCACGAGCGCATGAAAGCACGGCCGGTCCCTACCGATCCACCGACGCACCGCCGTCGAACCCTGGGCCGCCGAGGGGTCAGCCGCCGGCGAGCTTGACCGCGTAGCCCTGCGCGCGCAGCCGCTCGGCGACGGTCTCGCGGTGGTCGCCCTGGATCTCGACCGCGTCGCCCTTGACCGCACCGCCGGAGCCGCAGCGCCGCTTCAGGTCGCGCGCGACCCCCGCACGGTCGGCTGCCGGCAGCCCGCGGACGACGGTGACCACCTTGCCGCCGCGCCCGCCGCGGTCGCGGAAGATCCGGACGACGCCGTCGGCGGGGAGCTGCGGCCCGCGGCTCTCCGGCGCCGGCCGCGCCTTCCGGCCGCGCGGCCGCCGGTCGCCCCCGTCGCTCGACCAGACGAGGCGGCTCTCGGGCATGCCCCGATCCTAGCCACGGCCGACTACCGAGCCGGGGCGCCGCGGCGGCCGCGAGCATGGCCGCGTGCGTGATCGGGCGATCTTCGCGGCCGCGTGCGCGCTCGTGGCGCTGCACGCCGCAGCCGACGCGTTCCTCCTGCTCGAGCCCGGCGCGAGCCGGTCGGGCCACCTCGCGCGCGGGCTCGTCCCGCTCGCGCTCCTCGCCTGCTCGGTCGCCGCCTACCCGCGCCTGCGCGACGGCGCCCGCGCGACGCTGGCCCTCCTGCTCGCCCCGCTCGCCGCGGTCGGCGCCGGGCTCGCCGTCGCCGACGCGCGCCTCGCGGGGCCGCGCGGCGAGGACTGGACCGGGTTCCTGCTCGTGCCGGCGGCGGCCGCGTTCGCGGTCGTCGGCGTCACGCTCCTGCTGCGCTCGCGGAAGCGGCGCGGACGCCGGTGGCTGCGCCGGAGCCTGCTCGCCGCAGCCGCCGTCGTCGGCGTCTACGTCGTCGTCGCGCCGCTCGCGATCGCCCTCGTCGCCACGCACCGGCCGCGGCAGGCGGTCGCGGCGCCCGACCTCGGCCGCCCCTACGAGCAGGTGACGATCCGCACCGCGGACGGCGTCCGGCTGGCGGCCTTCTACCTGCCCTCCCGGAACGGCGCCGCGCTGATCTCGGCGCCGACGCGGCAGGGGAAGCTCGCGCACGCGCGGATGCTGGCCCGGCACGGCTACGGCGTCCTGCTGCTCGACCTGCGCGGCTACGACGGCAGCGACGGCGACGTCAACCTCTTCGGCTGGGGCGGCGCGCGCGACGTCGACGCGGCCGTCGCCTGGCTCGCCCGCAGGCCCGACGTCCGCGGCGGCCGGATCGGCGGCATCGGCTTCTCGGTCGGCGGCGAGGTGATGCTCGAGGCGGCCGCCGGCAACCCGGCGCTGCGCGCCGTCGTCTCCGAGGGCGCCGGCGAGCGCTCCGTCCGCGAGACGCTGAGCCGCGGCCCGCGCGGCTGGCCGGCGGTGCCGACGGCGGCCGTCCAGACGCTCGCGCTCACCGTCCTCTCCGGCAGGCGCCGCCGCCCTCGTTGCGGGACCTCGTCGGGCGGATCGCGCCGCGGCCGCTGCTCCTCGTCGAGGCGGGCAAGGGCGCCGGCGGGGAGGACCTGAACGCCGACTACCTCCGGGCCGCGCGCGAGCCGAAGGAGCGCTGGCTGATCCCGGAGGCGACCCACACCGGCGGCCTCGCCGCGCGGCCCGCCGAGTACGAGCGCCGCGTCGTCGGCTTCTTCGACCGGGCGCTGTCGCCCGGCTAGCGCGCGCGGCAGTCGGCGCACGCGCCGCGGAGGACGACCTCGTGCGCGCGGGCGACGAAGCCGCTGCGTCCCTCGACGGCCTCGATCGCGGCCTCGAGCCCGGGGTCCTCGAACTGCTCGACGCGTCCGCACTCGTCGCAGAGCAGGTGGTGGTGATGGTGCTCGTCCCGCCGCGCCGGCTCGAAGCGCGCGACGCCGTCGCCGAGGTCGACGCGCTGGACGAGGCCGAGCTCGGCGAGCGTGTCGAGGACGCGGTAGACCGTCGCGAGGCCGACCCTCGCCCCGCCGGCGGCGAGCGAGCCGTGCAGCTCCTGCGCGCTGCTGCAGCACGACTGGTCCGCCAGGTGGGCGAGCACGGCGCTCCGCGCCGCGCCCGACCGGTGCCCGGCCTCGCGCAGGCGCCGTTCCGCGTCCGTCTGCCATGCCATCGACGGAATGGTAACGATAATCGTTATCATCTGCGCGATGACGCACGCTCTCGCGCTCACCGCCGCGGCGGCGACCCTCGCTCTCGCGCTCGCGGGTTGCGGGGCAGGCGGCGCCTCGGGGAAGACCCGGGTCGTCGCCGGCTTCTACCCGCTCGCCTGGGCCGCGGAGCAGGTCGGCGGGGCCGCCGTCGAGGTGACGAACCTGACCCCGACCGGCGCCGAGCCGCACGACATCGAGCTGACGCCGAAAGAGGTCGCCCTCGTCCAGCGCGCCGACC
Source organism: uncultured Actinomycetes bacterium (assembly GCA_963839285.1). Taxonomy (GTDB): domain Bacteria; phylum Actinomycetota; class Thermoleophilia; order Gaiellales; family Gaiellaceae; genus DASSSQ01. The sequence continues at coordinate 769,158 of CAWIUN010000020.1, read as the reverse complement.
TCGTCCTCTACCTCTCGCACGACTTCCAGCCTGCGGTCGAGCAGGCCGCCGACTCGGCTTCCGGCTCCCGCGTCGACGCGCTCGCGGGCCAGCGGCTGCGCGAAGGCGCCGGCGACGAGGCCGGGCACGCCGACCCGCACGTCTGGCTCGACCCGGTCAGGTTCGAGACGGTCGTCCGCCGGATCGGCGAGGCGCTCGGCAGGCCGGCCGCCGCCGAGCGGCTGGTGCAGCGGCTGCAGGCCCTCGACGGCGAGTACCGCCGCGGCCTCGCGCGCTGCGCGCGCCGCACCTTCGTCACGAGCCACGCCTCCTTCGGCTACCTGGCGGCGCGCTACGGGCTCGACCAGATCGCGATCACGGGGCTCGACCCCGAGGCAGAGCCGAGCCCGAAGACGTTGAGCGCGCTCGTCGCCCTCGTCCGGCGAGAGAGGATCTCGACCGTGTTCTTCGAGCGCCTCGTCTCCCCGAAGCTCGCCGAGACCGTCGCCCGCGAGGCCGGCGCCCGCACGGCCGTGCTCGACCCGATCGAGGGGCTGACGCCCGCGGAGGCCGCCGGCGGCGCCGACTACCTCTCGCTGATGCGCCGCAACCTCGCCCAGCTCCGGTCGGTGCTGCGGTGCCGCTAGCGGTCGAGCTCGCGGGCGTCGCCTTCGGGTACGCGGGCTGCCCGCCCGTGCTCGAGGACGTCGACCTCGCGCGTCGAGGGCGGCGAGTTCGTCGCGATCGCGGGGCCGAACGGCGGCGGCAAGACGACCCTGCTCCGGCTCGCGCTCGGGCTCGAGCGGCCCCGCCGCGGCTCCGTGCGGCTCTTCGGCGAGCCCGCCGCGGAGGTCGGCGACCGCTTCAGGATCGGCTACCTCGCCCAGCGGAGCGAGATCGGCGTCCGCGCCCCCGCCACGGTCCGCGAGGTCGTCGAGGCGGGCCGGACGCCGCTGCGGCCGTTCGGACGGCTCCGCCGCGAGGACCGGGAGGCGATCGACGAGGCGATCGAGCGCGTCGGGATCGCGCACCTCGCGCGGCGGCCGCTGCAGCGGCTCTCGGGCGGCCAGCAGCAGCGCGCGTTCATCGCCAAGGCGCTCGCCGCCCGGCCCGAGCTGCTCGTGCTCGACGAGCCGACGACCGGGGTCGACGCCGAGGCGCAGGAGCGGTTCGGCGCGCTGCTGCGGCAGCTGAACGGCGAGCTCGGCGTCACGATCCTCTACGTCTCGCACGAGTTCGGCGCCGTCGAGCGCTTCGTCGGCCGGATCGTGCTCGTCCGCGGCGGGATCGTCTACGACGGCCCGCCCGGCGGTCTGCCCGGGATCTGGCACGACCCCTCGCACGCCCATGCTTGACCTCGAGTTCATGCGGCTCGCGTTCGCCGCCGGCGCGGTCGTCGGGGTGCTCGCGCCGGCGGTCGGCTTCTTCCTCGTCCAGCGCGAGCTCTCGCTGATCGGCGACGGGATCGGCCATGTCGCCTTCGCGGGCGTCGCCGCCGGCTACCTGCTCGGGATCTCGCCGGTGTGGACGGCGCTCGTCGCCGCCGTGCTCGGGGCGGGCCTGATCGAGTGGCTGCGGTCGCGGAAGCGGACGGCCGGAGACCAGGCGCTCGCGATCGTCTTCTACACCGGCATCGCGGCCGGCGTCGTCCTGATCTCGAGCGCGGGAGCGCTGAACGCGAACCTGTTCGGCTACCTGTTCGGCTCGATCCTGACCGTGACGCGCACCGACCTGGCCACGATCGCCTCGCTCGGCGCCGCGGCGCTCGTGCTCGTCGCGGTGCTGCGCCGCCCGCTGCTCGCCGTCTCGCTCGACGAGGAGGGCGCGCGGGTCGCCGGGCTGCGGGTCGCGCCGCTGAACGCGGTCGTCTCGATGCTCGCCGCGGTCACGATCGGCGTCTCGATGCGGATCGTCGGCATCCTCCTGATCGCGGCGCTGATGGTGCTGCCGGTCGTCGCCGCGCAGCGGCTCGCCTGGAGCCTCCGCTCGACGCTCTGGCTCTCGATCGCGCTCGGGCTCGTCTCGGTGCTCGTCGGGCTGACCGCCGCCTACTACGGCGACCTGCCGCCGGGCGGCGCGATCGTCCTGACGGCGGCCGCCTTCTTCCTCGTCGCCTCGGTCGTCGAGGCGGCCCGCGCCCGGCTCTCAGGCGGCAGGAGCCGTGCGGCGGGCGACCTCGTCCCGCACGGCGGGGGCCACCTCGGTCCCGAATAGCTCGATCGAGCGGAGGATCCGGTCGTGCGGGAGGTTGCCGACGCTCATCTGCACGAGGAAGCGGTCGTGCCCGAAGAGCTCGTGCTGGAAGAGGAGCTTCTCCGCGACCTGGGCGGGGCTGCCGACGACGTTGGCGCCGCGCAGCTCGGCCATCGCGTCGTAGTCGGCGCGGCCGAGCGGCGACCAGCCGCGCTCACGGCCGATCCGGTTCATCGTCGCCGAGAAGGCGGGGAACGACTCGTCGAGGGCCTGCTGCGAGGTCTCGGCGACGTAGCCGTGCGAGTTGATCCCGAGCGCGGGCGGCTCGTGGCCCGCCTCGCGCGCCGCCCGCCGGTGCAGCTCCGCGAAGGGCGTGAAGCGCTCGGGCAGCCCGCCGATGATCGCGAGCGCCAGCGGCAGCCCGAGGGCGCCGGCGCGGACCGCCGACTCGGGCGTGCCGCCGACCGCGACCCAGACGGGCAGCGGCTGCTGCAGCGGCCGCGGGTGGACGCCGACGTTCTCGGCCCACGGCACCGACCCGTCCTCTCGCAGCGCCAGCAGCAGGCGCAGCTTCTCGTCGAAGAGGCGGTCGTAGTCGCGCAGGTCGTAGCGGAAGAGCGGGAACGACTCGACGAAGGAGCCGCGGCCGGCCATGATCTCGGCCCGGCCGCCCGAGAGCAGGTCGAGCGTCGCGAACTGCTGGAAGACGCGGATCGGGTCGTCGGAGCTGAGCACGCTGACCGCGCTCGAGAGGCGGATCCGGCTCGTCCGCGCGGCCGCGGCGGCGAGCACGACCGCGGGCGCCGAGACGGCGAAGTCCGGCCTGTGGTGCTCGCCGACCCCGAAGACGTCGAGCCCGACCTGGTCGGCGAGCTCGATCTCCTCGAGCAGGTCGCGCAGCCGCTCCGCCGGGTCGACGCGCCCTCCGGCGCCGACGACCTCGGCGAAGGTGTAGATCCCGAGCTCCATCGCCCGCACATTGTGCGGGAGAATCGACGGGTGACCGTGCAGCCGCTGCCGGGGCTCGAGCACCTCCCGTTCGCCGAGGTCTGGCTCCACGAGCCCGACGAGGCGCGCTGGCGCGAGGCGGCGGCCGCCGCGCGGGCGCTCGGCAAGCGCGGCCTCGAGGTCTGGACGACCGACCGCACGCCCGGGGTCGCCGCCTTCCTCGAGGCGCGCGGCTACGCCCTGCACCGCCGCTACGAGCTCTCCGAGCTCGACGTCGCCGCGGCGCCCGACCCGGAGCCTCCCGCGCACCCGCTCGTCACCCTCGCGGAGCGGCCCGAGCTCGCGGAGGCGCTCCACGCGATCGCGCTCGAGTCCTACCCCGACCAGCCGGGCCGCGCGGAGACGCGGATCGGCGACCTCGACGCCTGGCGCGCCTGGGGGCTCGACCCGCACCCGCCGGAGGCGTTCCTCGTCGCGCTCGACCGCGGCGTCCCGGTCGGCTACGGCTACCTCGAGCTCGACGGCGAGGAGGCGACCCACGGCTTCACCGCCGTCGCGCGCAGGGCGCGGGGGAGCGGGGTCGCGGGCTCGATCAAGCGCGGGCAGATCGCCTGGGCGAAGGCGCACGGGATCGCGCGGCTGCGGACGGCGAACGAGACGCGCCTGACGGGGATGCTGGCCCTCAACCGCCGGCTCGGCTACCGGCTCCTGTACACGGAGCTCGTCTACCGCGGCCCGCTGGGCTAGCCCGCCGCCCTCTCTGCTACTATACAATCAAATAGTTGTCTAGCAGTAGAGGCGAAAGGAGCCATCCGATGGACGTGACCACCGAGACCTTCGAGCGCGACGTGATCGAGCGCTCGCACGAGCTGCCCGTCGTCGTCGACTTCTGGGCGGCGTGGTGCGGCCCCTGCCGCATGCTCGGGCCCGCGATCGAGAGCGAGGTCGGCAAGCGCGAGGGCAAGCTCGAGCTGGCGAAGATCGACGTCGACGCCGAGGGCGTGCTCGCCGGCCGCTACGGCGTCCAGAGCATCCCGACGGTCGCGGTCTTCCGCAACGGCGAGCCGGTGACCGGCTTCGTCGGCGCCTACCCGCCCGAGGCGATCGCCCGCTTCTTCGACGACGAGGTGCTCGCGAAGGAGCCCGCCGCCGCCTAGCGCGTAGATTGCGGGGGTGGCCGAGCCGCCCCTGACCGGAGGCTGTCTCTGCGGCGCCGTGCGCTTCGAGGTGACGGCGCCGCCGCTCGGCGCGGGCTACTGCCACTGCACGCGCTGCCGGCGCCGCACCGGCACGGCCGCCTCGGTCCAGGCGCAGCTCGAGCCCGGCTCGCTGCGGCTCGTCCGCGGCGAGGAGCACGTCCGCGCCTGGCAGCCTCCGGACGGGGCCGCGAAGGAGTTCTGCGGCCTCTGCGGCGGGCAGCTCTGGAGCCGCCGCGCCGACGGCGCGATCGGCGTCCGCCTCGGCGCCTTCGACGAGGACCCGGGCGTCCGCCCGGCCTACCGGCAGTACGTCGCCTACGCGGCCGCCTGGGAGCCGATCCCGGACGACGGCCTGCCCCGGTACCCCGAGGCGAGGCCCGCCGGGACGTGACGCGTCCGGACGCGGCGCTCCGGGGCAACGTCCGGCTGCTCGGGCAGATCCTCGGCCGGGTGATCGTCGAGCAGGAGGGCGAGGAGCTGCTCGAGCTCGAGGAGCGGGTGCGCGCGCTGGCGCGGAGGGGGCGCGGGGGAGACGAGGCGGCGGCCGCCGAGCTCGCAGAGGTCGTCCGCGGCCTCGACCTGGAGCGGCAGGCGCTCGTCCTGCGCGCGTTCGCCCTCTACTTCCAGCTGGCGAACATCGCCGAGCAGCATCACCGGCTGCGGCGGCGGCGCGCGTACGAGCACGAGGGCCGCGTGCCGCGCGAGTCGCTCGCCGACGCGCTCGACCGGCTCGAGCAGGCGGGCGTCGGCGCCGACGGCGCTCGCGGCGGCCGTGCGTGCGGTCTCGGTCGAGCTCGTCCTCACGGCGCATCCGACGGAGGCGACCCGGCTCGGCATCCTCCGCGCCCACCGGCGGCTCGCGGCGCTGCTGCACGAGCTGGACGACCCGGAGCTGCCGCCCTCGGCCGGGGAGCGGGTGCGTCGCGACCTGGCGGAGGAGGTGACGATCCTCTGGCAGACGGACGAGGTGCGCTCGCAGCGGCCGCGCGTCGCCGACGAGATCCGGAACGGCCACTGGTTCTTCGAGGAGAGCCTCTGGGAGGCGGCGCCGCGGCTGCTGGCCGAGCTGCGCGCGGTCGTGCCCGGGGCGCCGGCGGTGCTGCGCTTCGGCTCCTGGATCGGCGGCGACCTCGACGGCAACCCGAACACGGGCGCCGAGACGGTCGAGGACGCGCTCGAGCGGGCCCGGGCCCTGGCGCGGACGCTGCTGCAGCGCGACGTCCGCGCGCTCGCCCGCTCGTGGGGCATGTCCGCGGAGCTGGCCGGGGCGGACGAGGAGGTCGGCGCCGTCGCCGACGTGGCGCCCGGGCGGAACCCGGCCGAGCCGTACCGGCGGCGGCTGACCTCGATCTGGCAGCGGCTCGGCGAGGACGCCTTCGGCTCGGCCGCAGAGCTGCTCGCCGAGCTCGACCTCGTCGACGCGAGCCTGCGCCGGCACCGCGGCGACCGGATCGCCGACGGCGGCCTCGCCGCGCTGCGCCGGCGCGTCGAGGTCTTCGGGCTGCACCTGGCGAAGCTCGACCTGCGCACGCACGCGCGGGCCGTCCGCGAGCGCGAGCCGCGCCTGCTCGAGACGCTCGGCGCCGCCGCCCGGCTGCAGCGCCGGCACGGCCGCCTGGCCCTCGACACGCTGATCGTCTCGATGACCTCGTCCGCCGACGACCTCGCCGCCGCCGAGGCCCTCGCCGCCGACGCGGGCCTCGACGTGCAGGTCGTGCCGCTCTTCGAGACGGTCGACGACCTCCGGCGCGCGGCCGACGTCGTCGCGGCCGACCTCGACCGGCGCCCGCGCGGCCGCGTCGAGGTGATGGTCGGCTACTCGGACTCGGGCAAGGACGGCGGCTACCTGACCGCGAACTGGGAGATCTTCCGGGCGCAGGAGCGGCTCGCCTGGCTCGCGGCCGAGCGCGGCGTCGAGCTGACCGTCTTCCACGGCCGCGGCGGCTCGACCGGGCGCGGCGGCGGCCCGACCTGGGCCGCGATCCTCGCCCAGCCGCCGCACGCGACCGGCGGCAGGCTGAAGCTGACCGAGCAGGGCGAGACGATCTCGTTCAAGTACTCGCTGCCGGGCCTCGCGACCCGCAACCTCGAGGCGGCGCTCTCGGCCACCCTCCTGACGGCCTTCCCCGACCTGGCGCCGGCCCCGCCCGAGGGCTCCCGCGCCCTCGTCGAGTCGCTCTCGGCCGACGCCCACCGCGCCTACCGCGCGCTCGTCTGGGAGGACCCGGCCTTCCCGCCGTTCTTCCGCAGCTTCACCCCGCTCGACGAGCTCGCCCTGCTCGAGATCGGCTCGCGCCCCGTCTCGCGCCCGGAGGCGGCCGGCTCGGCCGAGCTCGAGGCGCTGCGCGCGATCCCGTGGGTCTTCGCCTGGACGCAGAACCGCTGCCTGCTGCCGTCGTGGTACGGGGCGGGCACGGCGCTCGCGGCGGCCGACGTCGCCGAGCTGCGGCGGCTCTACCGCGCCTGGCCGTTCTTCGGCGCGCTCGTCGACAACCTCGAGATGACGCTGGCGAAGTCGAGCCTCGGGATCGCCCGCAGCTACCTGGAGCTCGTCCCCGACGCGGCCGCCGCGCAGCGGCTCTTCGCGGCGATCGAGGCCGAGCACGAGCGCGCGGTCGCGGCGGTGCTCGAGATCGGCGAGTCGAACGCGCTCCTCGACCGCCACGAGCAGCTGCAGCGCTCGGTCGAGCTGCGCAACCCGTACGTCGACCCGATGAACGCGCTCCAGGTCGAGCTGCTGCGCCGCCACCGGGCGGGCGACGAGGCGGCGCGGCGGCCGCTGCTCCGCTCGATCGCCGCGATCGCCGCGGCGCTGCGCAACACCGGCTGAGACTGCACGGCCAGCCGACGCCGCGTCGGAGCTTCCCCGCGAGGCTCCGCCGGGAAGAGTCGAGCGCCGCGCGGCCGCCGGCTCGTCCGGGTAGACACCGATCTTCCGCTCCGGACTACTGATCCGGCGCCCCCGCCCCTTTTCGCCCGATTTGCAGGGGCGATGCTGAGAGGGAAAGGAGGCACGATGCGAATCACGCGAATGCTTCCAGCACTCGCCGTGCTGGCCCTTGCCGCACCGGCGGCAGCGTCCGAGTACCCCTGGGCGCCGACCCCGGTGCAGGTCCAGCTCCCGGCGAGGATCGCCGTCACGGTTGCCCCGCCTGCCTACGGTTGGGGGCAGCCGCCCGCCTGGATCCCGATCGTCGCCGGTGCGCCCGATTACACGGGTGACCGGACGACGCCGACGCCGACGGTCCCGGCGTCGGGAACGGCCACGCTGCCCCCGGGCGCCGACTACGCCTGGGCCCAGCCCCCTGCGGGCATCGTCCCGTGACGGCGGGAGGGGGCCGCTCCGCGGCCCCCTCCGCTTTTCGAGGCGCGCTGCTAGGAGCTGCCCGAGCACGCTGCGGAGCTCGTCGAGCTGCCGCTCGACGCTGCCGCACACGTCCTCGCAGAGGCGGAAGACGCCCTCGTCGACGACCCGGTACCAGACGTAGTTCCCCTCCTTGCGCCGCGCGACGATGCCGTTCGTCGCGAGCACGGAGAGGTGCTTGGAGACGTTCTGCTGCGAGGAGCCGAGCTCCTCGGTCAGCTGCTGGACGGTCGCCTCGCCGCCGCGCAGGCGGTCGAGCAGGCGGATCCGGGTCGGCTCGGCGATCGCGCGGAAGCGCGCGGCGATCAGCTCGACCAGCTCGTCCGGGAGTGGGTGGGGAAGCGGCATCCTCGCGTCAGGATCGGGGAAAACTACTAAACCGTGTAGTTGTACGGTAGCCGAGAATGGCGGTGACGGCAACCCGCGGCCCGGAGGTGGGCGATGAAGGCGAAGGAGTTCGAGTTCCCGGTCGACGTCGAGTGGATCGGCGGCAAGCGCGTGGTCGCGCGCGCGCCGGACAAGCACGCGATCGACGTGGCGACGCCGCCGGAGTTCGGCAGCGGCATCGAGCGCGTCTGGAGCCCCGAGGACTTCCTCGTCGGCGCCGCCGCCTCGTGCTTCGCCGTCACGCTCGTCGCGATCTGCGAGCGCCGGGAGATCCCGCTGCAGGCGATGTCGGTCGCCGGCGTCGGCCGCGTCGGCCCGGGCGAGCGGGCCTTCGGCTTCACCTCGGTGCGGCTCGACGTCACGGTCGAGACCGACGAGGAGCACGCCGAGGCGCTCGGCGACGCCTGCCGGCGCGCCGAGCAGGGCTGCCTCGTCTCGGAGGCGCTCTCGGTGCCGGTCGAGCTGACGGTCGACGTGCGCGCGCCCGCCGCGGCGCGGATCTAGCGGATCGTCTAGCCGGGCGCCGCCCCCGCGGTCGGGGCCCGCCGGGCCGCGATGAAGTCGCGGTACCAGTAGGCGGAGCGCTTCGGGATCCGCCGCAGCGTCGGATAGTCGACGTAGACGATCCCGAACCGCTTCCAGTACCCGTGCGCCCACTCGAAGTTGTCGAGCAGCGACCAGACGAAGTAGCCCGCGACGGGGACGCCGTCCTCGAGCGCGCCGTCCGATCGCCCCGATGTACTCGGCGAGGAACTCCTGCCGCTCGAGGTCGTCGACGCGTTCGTCGTGGCCGAGCAGGTCGGAGTAGGCGGCGCCGTTCTCGGTCACGTAGATCGCCCGCGGGCCGTAGTCGTCGCGGACGCGGACGAGCAGCCGGTGCATCCCCTCGGGGAAGACCTCCCAGCCCATGTCGGTGAAGCGGCTCTCGGCGTCGCGCAGCCGCAGCGGCTCGCCGCCGGCCGGGTTCGCCTGCACGACCCAGCGCGAGTAGTTGTTGACCCCGAGGAAGTCGAGCGGCGCCGAGATCGCCTCCAGGTCGCCGTCCTCGACGGGCGGGTGGAAGCGCTCGAGCATGTCCTCGGGGTAGCGGCCGTGGAAGACCGGGTCGAGGTACCAGCGGTTGTGGAGCCCGTCCACCTCGTGCGCGGCGGCGAGGTCGACCTCCGACTCGCTGGCCGGATAGACCTGCGAGAGGTCGAGCGTGATCCCGACCTGGGCCTGCGGGCACTCCCGCCGCAGCACCTCGGTCGCCCAGCCGTGCGAGAGCAGCAGGTGGTGCGCGGCGGCGACCGCGTCCGGCTCGTCCGTGCGGCCCGGTGCGTGCCAGCCCCACGAGTAGCCGAGCCAGGCGGCCACGAAGGGCTCGTTGATCGTGATCCAGTGGCCGATCCGGTCGCCGAGCCGTGCCGCGACCGCCTCCACGTAGGGGACGAAGGCCTCGGCCGTCGAGCGGACGGGCCAGCCGCCCTCGTCCTCGAGCACCTGCGGCAGGTCCCAGTGGTAGAGGGTCGGGAACGGCACCATCCCGTTGGCGAGGATCTCGTCGACGAGGCGGTCGTAGAAGTCGAGCCCGCGCACGTTGACGGCGCCGCGCCCCTCCGGGATGACCCGCGGCCAGGCGATCGAGAAGCGGAAGGCGTCGAGGCCGAGCGAGCGGGCGAGCGCGACGTCCTCGGGATAGCGGTGGTAGAAGTCGCAGGCGATCGCGCCGGACTCGCCGTTGCGCACCTTGCCGGGGGTGGCGCAGAAGCGGTCCCAGATGCTCTCGCCGCGGCCGTCCTCGGCCACGGCGCCCTCGATCTGGTACGAGGCGGTGGCGGCGCCCCAGAGGAAGTCGGCAGGGAACTCGGACATGGTGTACCTCGGGTTCGGGGGGTTCACAGGGGTCAGGGGCCGGAGGGACGGTGACGAGGCAGCGCGCGGCGTGGCCGGGACGGGCCTCGACGAGCGCGGGATCGACCGTCTCGCAGGCGGCCACGGCGAGCGGGCAGCGCTCGCGGAAGCGGCAGCCCGCACCGGGGTCGACCGCGGCGTGCGAGCGCCGGTGCAGCTCGATCCGCGTGCTGCGCAGGCCGGCGTGGGGGTCGGGGACGGCCGAGCGGAGCAGCCGCGTGTAGGGGTGCAGCGGCTCCGCGAGCACCTGCTCGGTCGGTCCCTCCTCGACGATCTGGCCGGCGTACATGACGAGCATCCGGTCGGCGAGGTAGCGCGCGCTCGCGAGGTCGTGCGTGACGTAGAGGAACGCGAGCCCGCGCTCTTCCTTCAGCTTCGTCATCAGGTTGAGGATCCCGATCCGGATCGAGACGTCCAGCATCGAGATCGGCTCGTCGGCGAGCAGGACGACGGGCTCGACCGCGAGCGCCCGCGCGATCGCGACGCGCTGCCGCTGACCGCCCGAGAGCTCGTGCGGGTACTTGGCCGCGATCTCGGCCGGCGGCACGAGGCCGACGGTCTCGAGCAGCTCGAGCACGCGCTCGTCGATCTGGCTCCGCGGCACGACCCGGTGGATCCGGAGCGGCCGCTCCAGGTGGTGGCGGACGGTCCGCGCCGGGTTCAGGGAGCCGAACGGATCCTGGAAGATCATCTGCACCTGCGAGCGGTAGCGGAGCAGCTCGCGCCGACGCCGGATCCGGGTCGCCTCGCGGCCCCCGAAGCGGACGGAGCCCTCGCTCGGCTCGTAGAGGTGCGCGAGCACGCGCGCGACGGTGCTCTTGCCGCTGCCGCTCTCGCCCACGAGGGCGGTGATCGTGCCGGGGCGCAGCGTGAAGCTGACGTCGTCGACCGCGTGCAGCCGGCCGCGGCGGGCCCAGAAGCGGCCGCCGGCGCCCGCGGAGAAGTGCTTGCTGAGGCCGACGACCTCGAGCTCGGGCGCGGCGCTCATGCCCGCTCCCGGCGCCGGCAAGCCGCCGCCTCCGCTCTCTGCGAGCGTCCGTCGAGCCTACCGCTCATGCCGTCCGCCCCGGCAGCGACGCGGCCTCGTCGAGCCGCCCCGGCACGCGGCCGCCGACGCGGTGGCAGGCGACGAGGTGCTCCGGCTCCGCCTCGAGCAGCGGCGGCCGCACGCTCGTCTGCAGCGCGAAGACCTCCGCGTCGTCGGGCAGGCAGTGGGGGCAGCGCGGGTGGAAGCGGCAGCCCGCCGGCGGCGCGGCCAGGTCGGGCGGCGCCCCGGGGATCCCCGTCATCGGCGTCACCGGCCCGGTCAGCGGCGGGAACGAGCTCATCAGCCCGACCGTGTAGGGGTGGAGCGGGTTGCGGAAGAGCGTCTCCGCGGGCGCCAGCTCGGTCACCTCGCCCGCGTACATGATCGCGACGCGGTCGGCGAACTCGAGCAGCAGCGACAGGTCGTGCGTGATGAAGAGCACCGCGAAGCCGAAGTCGTGCTTCAGCGCCTCGATCTCCTGCAGGATCTCGCGCTGGACGACGACGTCGAGGGCGGTCGTCGGCTCGTCCATGATCACGAGCTCCGGCTTCAGCGCCAGCGCCATCGCGATGATCACCCGCTGCCGCATGCCGCCGGAGAGCTCGTGCGGGTAGGCGCGGAGGCGGCGCGCGTCGATGCCGACGAGCTCGAGCAGCTCGCCGGCCCGCGCGAGCGCGTCGCGCGAGGAGACCGGCTCGTGCGCGCGCATCATGTCGACGAACTGGTCGCCGACGCGCATGACCGGGTTGAGCGCGTTCATGGCGCTCTGGAAGACCATCGAGACGTTCCGCCAGCGGAAGCGGCGCAGCTCCTCCTCGGAGAGGCCGGCGAGGTTGCGGCCCTGGAAGCGGATCTCGCCGCCCGAGAGCTGCGCCGGCGGCCGCAGGATCTGCAGGATCGCGTTCGCGGTCGTCGACTTGCCGCAGCCCGACTCGCCCGCGAGGCCGACGATCTCGCCCGCCTCGATCGTCAGGTCGACGCCGTCGACCGCCCGGACGCGTCTGACCTCGTCGCCGGCTCCGGCGATCACGTAGTCGACGGTCAGGCCCTTCAGCTCGAGCAGGGGCGCGCTCATGCCCGCTCCACGCGTGGGTCGGGCCTGCCGCTCACTCCGCCTCTCCGATCCGCGCCGCCGGACGGCCGCCGACGAGCGCGCGCCAGAGCCGCCGCGCGAGGTGCCGCCGCCGGTGCTGCTGCCGGAGCCGCGGGTTCGAGACCTCGTCGACGCCGGCGAGGATGAAGACCAGCCCGGCGACGGTGATCGCGAGCGCGAGCCCGGGGAAGAAGAACGGCCACCACTCGCCCTGGAGCACGGTCGAGTTGACCTGCGCCCAGTACATCGTCACGCCCCAGCTCGTCGCGTTCATGTCGCCGAGCCCGAGGAACTCGAGGCCGGCGGCGGTCAGGACGGCGACGTAGAAGACGAGCACGAAGGCGGCGGCGATCCGGCTGATCATGTTCGGGACGATCTCGCCGAAGACGATCCGCCAGGTGGACTCGCCCGCGACCTTCGCCGCGAGCACGAAGTCGCGGTTGCGGAGCGTCAGCGCCTGCCCGCGCAGGATCCGCGCCTCCCAGGCCCACATCGTCAGCCCGAGGATCAGCACCATCGTCGTCGTCCCCTTCGCGGCAGGTAGGCGGAGATGACGATCAGGAGCGGGATCGTCGGGATCACGAGGAAGACGTTCGCGAGGAAGGTGATCGCGTCGTCGACGACGCCGCCGGCGTAGGCGGCGAGGATCCCGAGCGTCGTCGCGAGCACCGTCGCGAGGACGGCGGCGGCCGCGCCGAGCAGCAGCGACGTCCGGGCGCCCCAGACGACCTGCGAGAAGATGTCGTAGCCCTGGTCGGTCGTCCCGAACCAGTGCTGGAAGCTCGGCGGCTGGCGGGCGCCGAGGAGGCCGAGCGACTCCTGCGGGTCCTGGCGGGCGAGCAGCGGGGCCGCGAGCGCGACCGTGACCATCGTCCCGAGCACGACGATGCCGCCGCGGGACTTCGGGTTCGAGAGCAGCAGCCGCAGCCAGCCGGGGACGAGCCGGCGGCGGCCGCGCTCGGCGACGGGCCGCGAGGCGGGCAGCTCGAGCGCGCGGACGTCGGTCCCCGGCACGGCCATCAGGAGGCCCGGACCCGCGGGTCGAGGACGATGTTGAGGACGTCCATGATCAGGTTCGCGACGATCACGCAGACGGCGAAGACGAGCAGCAGCGCCTGCGTCAGCGGGTAGTCGCTGCCGAGCGCCGCCTGCTGGAGCGTGTAGCCGGCGCCGGGGTAGCTGAAGACGAACTCGACGAAGACGAGGCCGCCGACCGCGGTCGCGAACTGCGCCGCGAAGCCGTTCAGCGGCGGCAGGATCGCGTTCCGGCCGGCGTAGCGGGTCATGACGCGGCGGTCGCGCAGGCCCTTCGCCTTCGCCATCGCGACGTAGTCCTCCTCGATCGTGTTGATCATGACCGTGCGCATGTTCAGCACCCAGCCGCCGGCGTAGACGAGCACGACGACGAGCAGCGGCAGCTGCGCGTGCCGGAACGCGCTCGAGAGGAAGGCCCAGTTGGCGCCCGGCTCGACGTCGTTGGCGTAGGCGTGCTGGAGCGGGAACCAGTGCGCCTTCAGGCCGAGGAAGTAGACGGCGACGAGGGCGGTGAAGAAGGCGGGGAACGCGCCGAGCGACATCAGCGCCGGCACGACGACGTTGTCGGTGAAGCCGCCGCGGCGCCAGGCCGCGACCATGCCGACGGTGATCCCGAGGACGAATGCGAGCAGGAAGGCGACGCCGACGAGCGCGATCGAGTAGGGGAGGGTGCGCCCGATCACCTCGGAGACGCGCGCCGGGTAGTTCGAGGTCGAGATCCCGAAGTCGAGCGTCGCCACGTCCTTCAGGTAGCGCGGGTAGGCGGCCCAGAGGGACTCGTCCTTGACGCCCAGCATCGTGCGGTAGGCGTCGACGATGCCGGGGTTCGCCTGCAGCTGCGCCGGCGTCAGCCGGGAGAGCATCCCGGAGAGCGGGTCGCCCGGCATCAGGCGCGGCAGCAGGAAGTTCAGCGTGACCGCGACCCAGAGGGCGAAGGCGTAGAAGCCGAGTCGTCTGAGGAACCAGCGCATCGCCATTCACCGGAAGTCTCCCCGACGGGCGGGCGGTTTCCCACCCGCCCGTCGGAGAGGCGGTTCCGTTTCTCCTAGCTGACGCCTGTCTGGGGCTCGACCGTGCCGCCGGGGCAGATCGAGGTGAACGACAGGACGTTGTCGGGGAAGGTCGTGAAGATCGGATCGCCGTAGAAGTTCTTCGGCGTCGCGAAGCAGTGGAAGTACTTGGTGCTGTAGGTCGACCAGCGCGGGCCGAGGAAGAGCGGCACCATCGGCAGCTGGTCGAGCCAGAGCTGCTCGAGCTGGGTGGCGATCTTCTTCTGCTTGGCGAGGTCGAGCGTCACCTTCCACTGGTCGAGCAGGCCGGTGGCCGTCTGGTTCGAGTAGTGGATCCAGTTGCCCGTGTTGGTCGCGTCGAGGCCGGAGCCGACGAACGCGTTCTTGTGCATCATCGAGAAGAAGTAGCCGTACGGCGAGCCGGCGGAGGCGACCTGCCAGAGCAGGGTCGGGTTCTTCGTCGCGGCCGCGTTCGGGTACCAGGAGCCCCAGTCCGGCTCGAGCTTGACGTTCGAGTCGATCCCGATCGCCTGCAGGTTCTTCGTGATGATCTGCAGCGAGGCGACCCAGTCCGACCAGCCCGAGATCACGTGCAGGTCGAGCTTGACCTTGTTGCCCTTCGGGTCGATCAGGTCGCTGCCCTTGTAGGTGAAGCCGTTCTGCGTCAGGAGCTGCTTCGCCCCCGACACGTTGTAGGTCGCCATCGCCTTCGCCTGCGCCTTCACCTTGGCGTCGGTGACCCACTGCGGGAAGAGGCCGTTCAGCCCGACCGCGTCGGCGGGCGGCGCGTAGCCGTACTCACCGAGCTTGGAGACGTCGTTCCGGTTGATCGCGAGCGAGAGCGCCTTCCGGAAGGCGACGATCGAGTACGGGTACTCGGTCGTGTCGAGCATCAGCCCGATCGGGTAGGCCGTCGTCGCGTAGAACGCGTGGAAGTGCTTCTTGTCCTTGGCGATGTAGGCCTTCTCGACGTTCGGGACGAAGTTGTGCGTCCAGTCCACCTGGCCGCTCTGGATCAGGAGCAGGGCGGAGTCGTTCGAGGCCGCCTGCACGTACTCGATGCAGGGGATCTTCGGCGCGCCGGCCTTCCAGTAGTGCAGGTTCTTGCCCAGCACGTAGTCCTGGCTCGTGAAGCGCGTGATCCGGTTGAAGGGCCCGGAGGAGACCGGGTTCGGGTTCGTCCAGGTCTCGACGTTCGCGATCTTCGAGAAGACGTGCCGCGGGACGACGAACTGGAGGTTGAGGTTGGCGGCGATGAACTGCGAGTCCGGCGTCTTCAGGTTGATCTGCACCTGGTAGTTGCCGGTCTTCTTGACCGAGGCGATGTTCGAGCCGGCGCGGTAGACGCCGATCATGTCCATCACCTTGTTCTGCTTGCCGGCCGTGAGGCTGTAGAGCACGTCCGTCGCCGTCAGCGGCTTGCCGTCCGACCAGCGGACGCCCTTGCGGAGGTTCAGCGTCAGGGTCTTGTTGCCGTTCGACCACTTGAAGCTCTGCGCGAGCCACGGCACCTGGTTGCGGCCGCCGAGGGTCGTGATCACGAGCGGCTCGTACATGTTGCCGCGCACGAAGGCGCCGCTCGGCAGGCTCGTGGCCGTGTAGGGGTTGAAGTTCCGGACGAACACGGGGTCGCCCGAGCCGGTCATCACGAGGCACGTGTGCGCCTTCGCGGCGGCCGCCGACGGCCCGGCCTGCCGGTCGGTGCGCGCCTGCGCGCCCGCGACGAGCACGGTGCAGAAGGCGGTCGCGACCAGCATCCCGGTGAGGCGTAGGGAGGCTCGACTCTTCATCTGGCTTCCTTTCTCTCTCTCCGCCGGCTGGCCGGCCGGAGGACTCCGGACTGAGAAGATTTCCGGTAACGTTTACCAGACGTTCCGGCGCCGTTCAAGTCCGTAGATACAGGTAGTTGGCACGTTTGGGGCAACAACTCAACTTTACGACGGTCGACCGTGACCGTAAAGTTACGGGTGAAGTTGCGGAAACGATTTCAAGCACCTGCTTCAATTCCCGGCATGAGCGCAGCCGCTGCGGCCGGGCAGCAAGCCACGCCAGACGATCCGGGACATCGCGGAGCTCGCCGGGGTCTCGATCGCGACGGTCTCGCGCGTCCTCAACGGCCGGCCCGACGTCTCCCCCGAGACGCGGGAGGCCGTGCTCGCGGTCGTCAGCCGCGAGGGCTTCAGCACGAACCGGAGCGCCCGCGGGCTGCCCGGCGGGCGGACGGGCCTCGTCGGCGTGATGGTGCCGATCGTCCATGCCGGCTACTTCTCGTTCATGCTCTCCGGGCTCGCCGAGGCGCTCTACGAGCAGGACCTGCGCGGGGTGATCTGCCCGACGCTGCACGAGCACGAGCGGGAGCTCGGCCTGCTCGACCGGCTGATGCACGGGACGACCGACGGCGCGATCCTGATGCTGCCGACCGAGACGAGCGCCGAGCTCGAGGCACTCCGGCGCGCGGGCTTCCCCTTCGTCGTCCTCGACCCGCGCGTGCCGCTCGACGACGGGATCGCCAGCGTCTCCGCGGGGAACGCCTCGGGCGCCCGCGAGGCGACCCAGCACCTGCTCGGGCTCGGCCACCGGCGGATCGCCGCGATCACGGGCCCGGCCGGCTGGACGGCGACCGAGGACCGGCTCGTCGGCTACCGCGCGGCGCTCGCCGGCGCCGGCATCGTCCGCGACGCCTCGCTCGAGGTGCGGGCGGACTTCCTCGTCGAGGAGGGCTATCGCGCCGCGCAGCACGTGCTCGGGCTGCCCGAGCGGCCGACCGCCGTCTTCGCCCTGAACGACAACATCGCGATCGGGACGATCCGGGCCGCCCGCGACGCGGGCCTCTCCGTGCCGGGCGACCTCTCCGTCGTCGGCTTCGACGACCTCGAGGTCGCGGAGCTCGTGACGCCGCCCCTGACGACGGTGCGGCAGCCGCTCGCGGAGATGGGACGGATGGCGGTCAGCCTGCTGACCCGGCTCCTCGACGGCCAGCGGCTCGAGGCGCTCAAGGTCGAGCTGGCGACGAAGCTGATCGTGCGCGGGTCGACCGCGCCGCCGCGCGGCTAGCCTTCAGAAGCCGCGGATCGCGTCGAGGGCGTACCAGACCCCGAACAGGCACGCGGCCGTCCCGAGCGCCGGCACGGCCGCCGGCAGGAGCCGCCGCGGCGCGCCGAGCGAGAGCAGGCGGCCGACGAGGGCCGACAGGAGCGTCATCGAGAGGGCGGCGCCGGCGACGAGGATCGCGAGCGCGACCGCCGCGAGCCGGCGGTCGGGCACGGCCGCGACCACGAGGACGGCGATCGTGGCGCTGCCCGCGGCGCCGTGCAGGAGCCCGAGCGCGAAGGCCTGCGCCGGTGAGCGGACCGCGTGCGCGTGCCCGTGGGCGGGCTCGGCCGCGTGCGAGTGCAGGTGAGCGTGCCGGCCGCCGTCGTGCTCGTGCACGTGCGCGTGGAAGGCGCCGCGGCGCCAGCGGTGGAGCAGGCGGAGCGCGAGCGCGACGACGACGACGCCGATCGCCGCCTCCGCCGCGCGGCCCAGCCCCGCCGGCAGGTAGGCGTCGAGGAAGAGCACGGGGAGGCCGAGCGCGAGCATCGTCGCCGCGTGGCCGGCGCCCCAGGCGGCGCCGAGCCGCGCGCCCGCGCGTGCGGCCCGCTCGCGCGCGCCGGCGACGAGGGTCGAGACGGCGACGAGGTGGTCCGGGTCCGAGGCGTGCCGGAGGCCGAGCAGGAAGGCGACGAGCAGCAGGGCCGGCACGCCGTGCCCACCTCCGAGCTGCCCGTCGAGTCCCGCCATGGCCCGACCGTAGCCCGCGACCGGCGGCGGCGGATCGGGAGAAACCCCTGAGGCGGAAGCGGCTTATGCGCCGTATTACCTCTGCTGATGGAGATGCTGGCCGAGCCGCGGGCCGCAGGCCCCGCCGAGGGCGGCGCGCTGCTGCGCGTCGAGCACGTCGCGCTCGGCTACGAGACCCAGGACGGCTTCCACCTCGCCGTCGGCGACGTCTCCTTCGAGCTCGCCGCCCGCGAGAAGCTCGTCGTCATCGGCCCCTCCGGCGGCGGCAAGTCGACGCTCCTGAAGGGGATCGCCGGCCTGCTTCCGGCCGTCGCGGGGCGGGTCGTCGTCGGCGGACGCGTCTCGCCGCCGCCGGGGCCGGACCGCGCGGTCGTCTTCCAGGAGTTCGACCAGCTCTTCGCCTGGCGCACCGTGCTCGACAACGTCGCCTACCCGCTCCGCGTCAACGGCGCGGGCCGCGCCGAGGCGGCCGAGCGCGCGCGCTCGTTCCTCGAGCTGATGCACCTCGGCCCGGCCGCGCACCGCCACCCGCACGAGCTCTCCGGCGGGATGAAGCAGCGGGTCGCGATCGCCCGCGCCCTGGCGCTCGAGCCGCTCGTGCTGCTGATGGACGAGCCCTTCGGCAGCCTCGACGCGATCACCCGCACGCGGCTGCAGCGCGAGCTCCTGGCGCTGCTCGAGCGCACCGAGGTGACGCTCGTCTTCGTCACGCACTCGATCGACGAGGCGCTCGTGCTCGGCGACCGGGTCGCCGTGCTGACGCACGCGCCCTCGACCGTGCGGGAGCTCGTCGACATCCGCGGCGTCGGCGGCCGCGACACGGCCGCCTACGCCGAGCTGCGCCCGCGCCTGCGGACGCTGCTGACCCACGGCGAGGAGGAGCGAGGACGCCGATGGCCTCGCCTAGCGTCGCGCTCCCGGTCGCGCGGGCGCGCCGCGTCCGCTGGGCCGTCGCTGCCGGTCTGGCTCCGCCGCGCGCTCCTCCTCGGCCTGCTCGTGCTCGCCTGGTACGCCTACATCTGGGTGCGCCGGCCGAGCGCGCTCACCTTCGCGAGCCCGTGGGAGACCGCGCGCGTCTTCGTCTCCGACTGGCGCGACGGCAGCCTCGCGACCGCGACCTGGACGACGCTGCGGCTGCTGCTCGAGGGGATCGCGCGTCGGCCTCGTCTTCGCGGTCGCGTTGACCGTCCTCGCCACCCTGACCCGCTTCGGCGAGGACCTGCTGACGCTGCTCAGCTCGATCCTGAACCCGCTGCCGGGCGTCGCCGTCCTGCCGCTCGCGATGCTCTGGTTCGGGCTGAACGAGCGCGCGATCCTGTTCGTGATCGCGAACGCGACCGTCTGGCCGATCGCGATCAACGTCTCGACCGGCTTCCGGACGACGAACCGGACGCTCGTCGCGGTCGGCCGCACGATCGGCCTCTCGCGCCTGCGCCTGATCACCGACGTGCTCGCGCCCTCGGCGCTGCCGTACGCGGTCGCCGGGATCAAGACCGCCTGGGCGTTCGGCTGGCGGACGGTGATCGCCGCCGAGCTCGTCTTCGGCGTCGCCGGCTCGAAGGCCGGGCTCGGCACCTACATCAACAACGCGCGCAACTACCTGGTCGTGCCGCCGATCTTCGCGGGGCTCGTGACGATCGCGCTGCTCGGGATCGCCTTCGAGGCGCTCTTCGGGGTGCTCGAGCGGCGGACGGTGGTGCGCTGGGGCATGAAGACCTGAGGGAGGAACGATGAAGCTCGCCGCTCTGCTCGCCGTCGCACTCGTCGCCTGCGTCGCCGTCGTCGCCGGCACCGCCGGCGCCCGGCCCGCCGCCGGCCCGCCCGACCACGTCACGATCGCCTACCAGCCCGGGATCGGCTACGCGCCGCTGATCGTGATGCGGGCGCAGAAGACGCTCGAGCGTCAGTACCCGAAGACGCGCTTCGACTGGAAGGTGCTCGCCTCCGGTGCCGCGATCACGAACGGCGTCATCGCCGGCGACGTCGAGATCGGCGCCGGCGGCGTCGCGCCGTTCCTGCTCGGCTGGGCGAAGGGCGTCGACTGGAAGCTGCTCGCCCCGCTCGACTGGGGCGACCTCTGGCTGATGGCGAAGGACCCGGCGATCAGGACGGTCGCCGACCTGAAGGGCAAGCGGGTCGCGATGCCCTCGCCGACCTCGATCCAGGGCTTCGCGCTCCGGAAGATGGCGCAGGTCAAGCTCGGCGACGCGCACGCGCTCGACGCCGGCATGGTCTCGATGGACCACCCGGACGGGATGGCGGCGCTGCTGAACGGCCAGGTCGACGCGCACCTGACCTCGGCGCCGTACCAGTTCCAGGAGAAGGTCGCGGGCGCCCACGTCGTCGCGCGGAGCTACCAGTACTTCGGCGCCCACTCGTTCCTCGGCGTCATGGTGCAGCGCTCCTTCTACGACGCGCATCCCGACTTCGCGCGCACCTTCTACGCCGACGTCGTCAAGGCGATCGGGCTGATCAAGACGAACCCGCAGCTCGTCGCGAAGATCCTCCAGGACGACGCGGGCGGCCGGCCGACCTGGCGCCAGTTCAAGCAGTGGATCGCGAACCCCGGCGTCACCTTCACGACCCGCCCGCTCGGGCTCGTCCGCTTCGCCCGCTTCATGGGCTCGATCGGCGCGATCTCGAAGCAGCCCGCCTCGTGGAAGGAGCTCGTCTTCCCGCCGGTCTACGGGACGAACGGCAGCTAAGAGGCTTGGTGCGTCATTGGACGTCCCAAGCCTCGAAAGGTCGGAGTTCTACCGATGACGCATCTTCGTCAGCGCCGCATCCTCGATCGATGACGGTCAGCCAGCTCGCACGCTCGATCGCCGAGTCGGCGACGCTGACGCTCAACGAGCGCGCGGCGCTCCTGCGGGCGCAGGGCCAGCCGGTCGTCCACCTCGGCGGCGGCGAGCCGAAGAACAAGGTGCCGATCGGCGCGATCCTGCACTCGGCCGCCCGCCTCGCCTCGGGCGACGTCAAGTACGTGCCCGCCGACGGGACGCCGTCGCTGAAGCAGGCGATCATCCGCTACACCGAGGAGCACTACGGCCGCCTCGTCGCGCCCGACAACGTGATCGTCTCCGCCGGCGCGAAGCAGTCGCTCTACAACGTCCTGCTCTCGCTCGTCGACCCCCAGGACGAGGTCGTGATCCTGGCGCCCTACTGGGTCAGCTACCCCGAGCTCGTCAAGCTCGCCTACGGCAGGCCGGTGATCGTCCGCGCCGAGGACGGCGGCTTCGTGCCGCGCCTCGAGGAGGTCGAGGAGGCGCTCTCGGCGTCGACCCGGGCGATCGTCGTCAACAGCCCGAACAACCCCTCCGGCGCCGTCTACCCGCCCGAGCTCGTCCGCGGGATCGTCGAGCTGGCCGAGGAGCGCGGGATCACGGTCGTCATGGACGACATCTACCACCGGCTCGTCTTCGACGGCGTCCGGCCGCCGTCGGCCTACGACTTCACCGGGCTCGACGTCGACGCGTCGCCCGTCGTCGTCGTCAACGGCGTCTCGAAGCTCTACGGCATGACCGGCTTCCGGATCGGCTGGGCGGTCGCGCCGCGGCCGCTCGTCGAGGTGATGAAGAACCTGCAGTCGCAGACGACCTCGTGCCCGCCGGCGGTCTCGATGGCGGCGGCCGAGGGGGCGCTGCTCGGCGTCCAGTCGGCGGTCGAGAGCCTGCGGCTCGGGATCCAGAACAATCGCGACGTGATGCTGCAGGAGCTGCGCGCGTTCGAGGGCGTGCGGGTCGAGAAGCCGCTCGGCACCTTCTACTGCCTGCCCGACTTCCGGGCCTTCTCCGACGACTCCGAGGAGCTCTCGCGCCTCCTGCTCGACCGGGCGCTCGTCGTCACCGTCCCCGGCAAGGAGTTCGGGGCCGAGGGGCACCTGCGCCTCTCCTTCTGCGGCTCGGTCAAGGAGATCACCGAGGGCGTCCGCCGGATCCGCTGGGCGCTCGACCCGACGGCGCCGAACGAGATCGTGATCGGCGAGCGCGTCGTCCGGAGGGACTGGCTGTGAGCGTCGGCGCGTGCCGGAGCAGGCCGTGAGCTTCGACCTGCTGAAGCTGAAGACGCCGGCGCAGGCCGAGGCGGCCGCGCTCGCGAGCGAGTTCGGGCTCGGAAACCACGGTCTCGTCAACCTCCGCTGCGCGTACTGGAACCTGCCCGCGGAGGCGCTCTACGAGGAGATCGCCTTCCGCGGCGAGGGCCGGATCGCCCGCGACGGGCCCGTCGTCTTCACGACCGGCGCGCACACCTCCCGTTCCGCGCAGGACAAGTTCATCGTCCGCGAGCCGTCCTCCGAGGACCAGGTCTGGTGGGGCGAGTACAACCGGCCGCTCGCGCCCGAGACCTTCGACGAGATCTACGGCCGGCTCTGCGGCTTCCTGCAGGGCCGCGACGTCTTCGTCCAGGACTGCGCCGCGAACGCCGACCCCGAGTACCGGCTGCCGCTTCGGATCGTCAGCGAGCGCGCCTGGCATTCGCTCTTCGCCCGCAACATGTTCGAGCCGCTCGCAAGCCGCGAGGCCTACCGGCAGCACGTGCCCGAGCTGACGGTGATCTGCGCGCCGTCGTTCCGCGCCCACGAGCCGACCGACGCGACCCGCACCTCCACCTTCGTCGTGCTCGACCTCGCGCGCAGGCTCTGCCTGATCGGCGGCACCGAGTACGCGGGCGAGCTGAAGAAGAGCGTCTTCACGCTGCTCAACTACCTGCTGCCGCTCGAGGGCGTCCTCTCGATGCACTGCTCCGCGAACGCGGGGCCGGACGGCGACAGCGCCCTCTTCTTCGGCCTCTCCGGCACGGGCAAGACGACGCTCTCCGCCGACCCGGCGCGGGGCCTGATCGGCGACGACGAGCACGGCTGGTCGGACGACGGCGTCTTCAACGTCGAGAACGGCTGCTACGCGAAGGTGATCCGGCTCTCGCCGACCGCCGAGCCCGAGATCGCGGCCGCGACCACCAGCTTCGGGACGATCCTGGAGAACGTCGTCCTCGACCCGGTCACGCGCGCGATCGACCTCGACGACGACCGCCTGACCGAGAACACGCGCGCCTCCTATCCGCTGTCTGCGATCGGCAACGCGCTCCCGGAGCGGCGCGCCGGCCACCCCCGGAACGTCGTCCTCCTGACCTGCGACGCCCAGGGCGTGCTGCCGCCGATCGCGCGCCTGGAGCCCGACCAGGCGCTCTACCACTTCGTCTCCGGCTACACGTCCAAGGTCGGCGGCACCGAGGCGGGCGTCGGGCTCGACCCGGAGATCACCTTCTCGACCTGCTTCGGCGCGCCGTTCATGGTCCACCACCCGGCCGTCTACGCCGAGCTCCTGCGCCGCAAGATCGTCACGCACGACGTCCGCTGCTGGCTCGTCAACACGGGCTGGGTGGGCGGTCCCTACGGCGTCGGCTCGCGGATCTCGATCCGGCACACGCGCACGCTGCTCGAGGCGGCGCTGTCGGGCGCGCTCGAGGAGGTCGAGACCTACACCGACCCGGTCTTCGGCTTCGAGGTGCCCGCGAGCTGCCCGGGGATCCCCGACGACGTCCTCTACCCGGCCCGCTCCTGGGCGAGCGAGGACGAGTACTGGGACCGCTACCGCGAGCTCGCCGCCCGCTACGTCGGCAACTTCCGCAAGTTCGCGCCCGAGTGCCCGCCGGGGCTCGAGGCGGCCGGGCCGCAGCTCGCGCCCGCGGCGCGGAGCGCGAGCTAGTCGACGTCGCGATCAGGCCGCGCGGGCGAGGCGGTCGCGCGTGGCGTCGACGAGCGTCTCGACCACCTCTTCGAGCTGCAGCCGGAGCTGCCGGTCGACGAGGAAGCCCTCGGCGTCGAAGCGGGTGGGCGCGTGCCCGATCGCGACCTCGCCCTCGACGACCCGCGCGCCCGTGGCGGCGAGCACCTTGCGGAGCTCCGCCTGGGCCCAGACGGCCCCGAACGCGCCCGTCGAGGCGCCGACGACGGCGACGGGCCTGTTGCGGAGCGGGTTCGACGCGAGCGGGCGCGAGGCCCAGTCGATCGCGTTCTTGAGCACGCCGGGGACGGACGAGTTGTACTCGGGCGTCGAGAAGAGGATCGCGTCGGCGCCGGCGATCGCGTCGCGGAAGGCCGCGACCGCCGCCGGCGCCGGACCCGACGTCGTCGTCCTCGTCGTACGGGGGGAGCGCCTTCAGGCCGTCGTAGAGCCGGAGCGTCGCGTCCTCCGGGAGGAGCTGCTCGGCGGCGCGGAGCACCGCCGAGTTCCAGGAGTCGCGCCTGAGGCTGCCCGAGATCGCGAGGACGTCCATCGCTACGCCGCCTTCACGAACGAGAGCTCGGCGGTCAGGGTGACGTCGTTCGCGAGCGCCTGCTCGCCGTTCGGGAGCGGCGCGTTCCAGTCGATGCCGAACGCGGTCCGGTCGACGGTGCCCTCGAGCCGGAGCCCGACGCGCTCGTTGCCGTAGGCGTCCGGGCCGGCGCCGGTCAGCTGCCCGGTCAGGGTCAGCGGGTTCGAGCGGCCCTTGATCGCGATCTCGCCCTCGACGGCGACCCGGTCGCCGTCGACGCGGACGTCGTCCGAGGCGAAGGTGATCTCCGGCGCGCGCTCGGCGTCGAAGAAGTCCGGTGACTGCAGGTGCGCGCTCAGGTTCTCGTCCTGGACGTGGACGCCCTCGACCCGGGTGCGGCCGCGCAGCGACGCGCCGGCGTCGCCGGCCTCGAGCGTCGCCTCGAAGGGGGAGAAGGTGCCGCGGAAGGTGCCGACCATGTAGGCGACCTCGAAGCCGACGTGCGAGTGCACGGGGTCGGCCGAGTACGTGCCTGCGGGAATCTGTGTCTCGACGGTGCTCATCTGGTGAATCCTCCTGGGAGCTGGTAAACTTGACTACGCAAGCAAGGTAGCAGATAAACATGACTAGTCAAGTATTGACCCCACAAGTATCACAGGCGCTCCAGGTCTGGGCGCGGCTCCTGCGGGGGCACGCCGCCGCGCGCCGCGCGCTCAGCGCCCGGCTCGACGCGGAGCACGGCCTGACCGTGAGCGAGTTCGAGGCGCTGCAGCTGCTCGCGCGCGCCGAGCGGCTGGCGATGCGTCGCGTCGACCTCGCCGACGGCCTCGGCCTGACGCCCTCCGGCGTCACGCGCCTGCTCGACGGGCTCGAGCGGGCCGGCTTCGTCGGCAAGCGCACCTGCGAGAGCGACGGCCGCGTCACCTACGCCGTCCTGACCGCCGCGGGGGAGGCGAAGCTGGCGGAGGCCTCCTGCAGCCACGTCGGGGCAATTGCCACCTTCCTCGAAGATCGCTACTCTGTCGAGGAGCTGACGGCGCTCGAGGACCTGCTCGGGCGCCTGTCCTGCCAGGAATACCCGAGCTGACGAACGCGTTTATCCCTTTGACGCCGGGCGCGCATCGCCGCGCGACGCCGCGTCTCCCTCGAACGGACGGGCCGCCTCCCCCGGCGACTCGCGCCACGTACCGACACGAAAGGATTACTTGAGCGAACTGGTTCTCAACGATTCTCTCCAGCTGTTCCTGAACGAGATCGGCCGGCACAAGCTGCTGACGGCCGCCGAGGAGGTCGAGCTCGCGAAGCGCGTCGAGCGCGGCGACCCCGTCGCGAAGGAGCGGATGATCAACTCCAACCTCCGCCTCGTCGTCTCGATCGCGAAGCGCTACCAGGGGCACGACCTGCCGCTCGGCGACCTGATCCAGGAGGGGACGATCGGCCTCAACCGCGCCGTCGAGAAGTTCGACTGGCGCAAGGGCTACAAGTTCTCCACCTACGC
The DNA here is from genome assembly GCA_963839285.1 of uncultured Actinomycetes bacterium. GTDB lineage: Bacteria > Actinomycetota > Thermoleophilia > Gaiellales > Gaiellaceae > DASSSQ01. The sequence continues at coordinate 743,497 of CAWIUN010000020.1, read as the reverse complement.
GACCTGGTGGATCCGCCAGTCGTGCCAGCGCGCCGTCGCCAACCAGTCGTCGACGATCCGCGTGCCCGTGCACGTCCAGGAGCGCCGCGTCAAGCTCGCGCGCGCAGCCAACGAGCTGCAGGCGAAGCTGGGCCGCGACGCGACCGCGGACGAGCTCGCGGCCGCGACGAAGATCGAGCTCCGGCACGTCCAGGAGGCGCTCGACGTGGTCGAGGCGTCGGTGTCGCTGAACCAGGAGGTCGGCTCCGACGGCGACGGCGAGCTCGGCGACCTCTACGCGAACGAGCGCTCGGTCGACCCGTCCGAGGAGGCCGAGGACACCCTCCGCGGCGAGAGCGTCCGCCGGGCCCTCTCCGAGCTGCCCGAGCGGCAGCGCCGGATCCTCGAGCTGCGCTTCGGCTTCGAGGGGGAGCCCCTCTCGCTCGAGGCGATCGGCAGGCAGCTCGGCATCACCCGCGAGCGCGTCCGCCAGCTCGAGGCCGAGGCGATGATCCGCCTCGAGGACGAGCTCGGCGAGCTCGCGAACGCCGCCTAGTCACCGCGAGACGCGTCCCGGCGCCGGCACCGAGCCGGCCGCCGGGACCTGACCCGCGCGGCCGTGTCCGGGGGACAGCCCCCGGACATGGCCATCCGAACTACAGGGTCGCCAGCTGCGTGTCGCGCGAGACGAGCGTCGCGTAGCGGCCGCCCGCCTCGAGCAGCTCCTCGTGCGTGCCGCGCTCGACGATCCGGCCGCGGTCGAGCACGACGATCTGGTCGGCGTCGCGCACGGTCGAGAGGCGGTGCGCGATCGCGATCGTCGTCCTCCCCTCGGCGAGCCGGTCGAGCGCGTCCTGGACGGCGCGCTCGGTCTGCGTGTCGAGCGAGCTCGTCGCCTCGTCGAGGATCAGCACCGGCGGGTTGCGCAGGATCGTCCGCGCGATCGCGATCCGCTGCTTCTCACCGCCCGAGAAGCGGTAGCCGCGCTCGCCGACCATCGTCTCGTAGCCCTCCGGCAGCGAGACGATCAGGTCGTGGATCCGCGCCGCCTTCGCGGCCTCGACGACCTCCTCGTCGGTCGCGTCGGGCCGCGCGAAGCGCAGGTTCTCGCGCACGGAGGCGTGGAAGAGGTACGTCTCCTGGGAGACGACGCCGACCGTCGCCGCCAGCGAGGCGAAGCCGATGTCGCGGAGGTCGTGGCCGTCGATCGCGACCCGGCCGCGGCTCGGGTCGTAGAGCCGCGCGACCAGGTAGCCCATGGTCGTCTTGCCCGAGCCGGTCTCGCCGACGATCGCGAGCGTCGAGCCGGTCGGCACGGTCACCGAGACGTCCTCGAGCGTCCACGCGCCCTCGTCGCCGTAGCGGAACCAGACGCCCTCGAAGGCGACGTCGCCGCGGCAGCGGCCGAGCTCGACGGCGTCCGGCCGCTCCTCGATGTCGACCGGCAGGTCGAGGTACTCGAAGACGCGGTCGAAGAGCGCGAGCGAGGTCTGGACGTCGATCTGCACCGAGAGCAGCTGCCCGACCGGGAAGAAGAGCCGCGTCTGCAGGGTCGTGAAGGCGACGAGCGTGCCGATCGAGATCGACGCCGAGCCGTGCGCGATCAGCAGGCCGCCGATCAGGTAGACGAGGGCCGGCATGACCGAGAACGTCGTCTGGATCGAGGCCATCACCCAGCGGCCGGCCATCCGCTGGCGCACCTCGAGCTGCGCCAGCTCCTGCGACTGGCCCGCGAAGCGCTCGGCCAGCTCGGGCGCGCGGCCCATCGTCTTGCCGAGCAGGATCCCCGAGACCGAGAGCGACTCCTCGACGAGCGTCGAGATGTCCGCGAGCGTCCGCTGGCGCGTGGTCGTGATCCGCTGCCGCTCGCGGCCGACCCGCCGGGTCAGGAAGACGAAGATCGGCACGAGCGCGAGCGCGAAGAGCGCCAGCCGCCAGTCGAGCAGGAACATCGCGCGCGGTGGTCGCGACGACCGTGGTCACGTTCGAGACGACCGAGGTCGCGGTCGAGGTGACGACGGTGTCGACGCCGCCGATGTCGTTCGCGATCCGCGACTGCACCTCGCCGGTGCGCGTGCGCGTGAAGAACGCGAGCGAGAGGCGCTGCAGGTGCCGGTAGACGGCCGAGCGGAGGTCGTGCATCACCTGCTGCCCGACCGTGTTCGAGAGGTACGTCTGCGCGACGCCGAGCACGCCCGTGAAGACCGCGATCGCGACCATGCCGGCGACGAGCTCGGCCAGCAGGGTCGTGTCCTGGCGCGGGATCGCGGTGTCGAGCACCGCGCGGAGCAGGAACGGCGAGACGATCCCGGCCAGCGCCGAGACGACGATCAGGACGAGCACCGAGCCGAGCGGGAGCCGGTAGGGGCGGAAGAGCCGGGCGACGCGGCGCAGGTTCGCGCGTCTGACGGCCCGGTCGGCCGGGCGCTCCGGCAGCTCGCGCGCCTCGAATGTCCGCGGTCGTGGCATCCGCGACAACGCTAGCTGCAGGCTTCATGATGGCGTCGTGCCCGCGCTCTCGTCCCGCACCTGGGTGCTCGTCGCGACGATCCTCGGCTCGTCGATGGCCTTCGTCGACACCACGGTCGTCAACGTGGCCCTGCCGACGATCGGCCGCGACCTCGACCTCGGGCTCGCCGGCAGGCAGTGGGTCTTCCTCACCTACTCGCTGGCGCTCGCCGCGCTCTACCTGCTCGCCGGCGCGGTCGGCGACCGGATCGGCCGCAAGCGCGTCTTCCTCTGGGGCACGGTCGGCTTCGCGGCCGCCTCGGCGCTCGCGGGCGCGTCGCCGAACGGGCGCCTTCCTGCTCTCGGCGCGCGTGCTCCAGGGCGTCGCCGCCGCGTTCGTCTCGACCACGAGCCTCGCCCTCCTGCGCGCGACCTTCGGCGCCGAGAGCGGCCGGGCGGTCGGGCTCTGGACGGCCTGGACCGGGATCGCGGCGATCGTCGGCCCGCCCACGGGCGGCGCGCTCGTCGAGTGGGCCTCCTGGCGGCTGATCTTCTTCGTCAACCTGCCGCTCGCCGCCGGCTCGGCGCTGGCTCGCGCACCGCTTCGCCGAGGAGCGCGCCGCGAGCGAGCACGAGCGGCGCCCGTTCGACGTCGCCGGGGCCGGGCTGCTCGCGGGCGGGCTCGCGCTCGCGGTCTACGGGCTCGTCGAGCAGGGCCCGTGGTGGACGCTCGGCCTCGGGATCGCGATCGTCGCTCGCCGCGCTCGTCTGGGAGTCGCGCGCCGACGAGCCGATCCTGCCGCTCGGGCTCTTCCGCGACCGGATCTTCGCGGCCGCGAACGCCGAGACGCTGCTCGTCTACGCGTCGCTCTCCGGCTCGACCTTCTTCCTGCTCCTCTACCTGCAGGGCGTCGCGGACTTCTCGCCGCTCGAGGCGTCGCTGCCGTGGGTGCCGGTCAGCGTCGTGCTGCTGTTCCTCGCCGGGCGCTTCGGCGCGCTCGCCGACCGGCACGGGCCGCGGCTCTACCTCGCGGTCGGGCCCGGCCCTGCTCGGCGCCGGGACGCTCCTCTTCACGCTCGTCACCTCGCGCGGCACCTGGTACTGGCTCGTCGCCGGCTCGGTGATCTTCGCGCTCGGCCTCGCCGTGACCGTGGCGCCGATCACCGCCGCGGCGCTCCAGTCGGCGCCCGAGCGGTACGCGGGGATCGCCGCGGGCGTCAACAACACGGTCTCGCGGGTCGGGGCGCTGATCGCCGTGGCGGTCGTCGGCGCCGTGATCGCCGCCGCCTACTCGGGCCCGGGCGAGGCCCTGTCGGCGGCGTCGAGGCACGACGGGTCGGTGCACGCGTTCCGGCTCGGGATGCTCGTCGCGGCCGGCCTCGCCTTCGCGGGCGCTCTGGTCGGCGCGGTCGGGATCCCTAGCCGAACGAGCCGTGAATCCCGCGCAGGATGAGCTCCATCCCGATCGCGGCCAGGAGCAGCCCGAGCACGCGGGTGACGAAGTTGATGACGACGTCCGGGACGACGCGGGCGAGCGCCTCGGCGGCCACCAGCGAGAGCCCGACGACCGCGATCGCGCAGAGGATGCCGACCAGCACGGAGACGCGGCCCTCGGTGGACGGGTGCTGGCGCGAGAGCACGATCGCCGTCGCGATCGCGCCCGGCCCGGCGACGAGCGGCGAGGCGAGCGGCACGAGCGCGACGTCGCCGCTCGGGCCGGCCGGGAAGTCGACGCCGCGCAGCATCTCGAGGGCGAGCAGCAAGAGCAGCAGCCCGCCGGCGATCGAGAGGCTCGCGATCGAGACGTTCAGGTAGCGCAGGATCACCTCGCCGAAGACGGCGAAGCCGAGCACGAGCAGCCCGGCCGCGACCGTCGCCCGCAGGCCCGCCCGGCGGCGCTCGTGCACGCTCATCCGCGCGGTCAGGGTGATGTAGACCGGGGCGAGGCCGATCGGGTCCATGATCACGAGCAGGGTCACGAAGGTCTCGCCGAACGCGGTCCAGTTCATCGCCCGGGACGCTAGATGAGATGATCCCGCCGTGGCGAGACTCGAGCTGACCCCGGACGAGCTGCTCTCGACCACGCGCGCCGTCCGCAAGCGCCTCGACCTCGAGCGGCCGGTCGAGCGCGAGGTCCTGGAGGAGTGCCTGCGGCTCGCCCAGCAGGCGCCGACGGCGAGCTACTCGCAGAACTGGCACTTCGTCGTCGTCACCGACGCGGAGCGCCGGGCGGCGCTGGCCGAGCTGTGGCGGCGCGGCGGCGCGGCCTACATGGAGCGCCGGCGCGAGTCGTCCGGGTCGGGCGGCAATCCCCAGCTGACGCGGATCGTCGACGCGGTCCTGCACCTGGCCGAGCACCTGCACGAGGTGCCCGTCCACGTGATCCCGTGCGTCGAGGGCCGCACCGAGGACGCGCCGGTGCCGATGCAGGCCGCGCGCTGGGCCTCGATCTTCCCCGCCGCCTGGAGCTTCTGCCTGGCGGCGCGCTCGCGCGGGCTCGGCACCGTGATCACGAGCTTCCACCTGATGTTCGAGCGCGAGGCCGCCGAGCTGCTCGGGATCCCCTACGAGCGCGTCATGCAGGGCGCGCTGATCCCGGTCGCCTACACGAAGGGCACCGACTTCAAGCCGGGCCGCCGCTCGCCGCTCGAGACGATGGTGCACTGGGACGCGTGGTAGCCCGGGCGGTCAGCCGGTAGACGCGCCCGCCGAGCTCCTCGACCTCCCAGGACGCCTCCGCCTCCCGGAAGAACGCCTTCGCCGCCGGCCTGCCCGGCTCGGCCAGCAGCACCTCGGGCGCGAGCCGCGGCAGCAGCTCGAGCAGCTGCGGGACGTTCCGCGCCTCGTAGAGGAGGTCGGCCCCGAGCACGAGCTCCCAGTCCGATCCGAGCCGCCCCGGCTCGTCCCAGCGGGCGACCCGTGCCTCGAGCACGAGGCCGTTCCGCTCGGCGTTCCCCCGCAGGAGGTCGACCGCGGCGGGCGCCCAGTCGGTCGCGAGGACGCGCGCGCCGCGGGCCGCCGCGACGAGGCTCGGCAGCGCGAGGCCGCAGCCGAGCTCGAGCACGCGCCGCCCGCGCAGCGACCGGGGCAGCGCCTCGGCGAGCGCGCGTCCCGCCGGCCAGAGCTCGGCCCAGTAGGGCAGGAACTCGTCGACGGCGAACGCGTCCTCGTCGATCAGCGCCTCGGCGTCGGCCGGCCGCAGCAACGCCAGCTCGAGGCCCGCGACCTCGATCCGCTCGTCGACGAGCTCGTCACCCATTCGAGGGAGAATGGAGCATCACGCAGGTTTTTCGCTGCGATGGGATCATGATGTGTAGGTCAGCGCCGTCCGGCTCTGGCCCAGTTCAGCGATGGCACCGCTTCTCCGGCGAACCGGCACCGACGACAGGGCCTTCGAACGGCTCTACCGTCGGCACGCCCGCGACGTCTACCGCTACTCGCTGGCCGTGCTCGGCGAGCCGGCCGACGCCGAGGACGTCACCCAGACGACGTTCCTGAACGCCTACCGCGCGTTCCAGCGCGGCGAGCGCCCTGCGAAGCCCGAGAACTGGCTGATCACGATCGCGCACAACGTCTGCCGGCAGCGCTTCCGGCAGGCGCAGCGCCGCCCGCGCGAGGTCGAGTACGCCGACGAGCTCGGCGGCGGCGCTCGAGGAGGCGGAGCAGACCGGCCCGACGGTCGAGGACCTCCGCCGCGCCTTCTCGCAGCTGCCCGAGAACCAGCGCGCGGCGCTCGTGATGCGCGAGCTCGAGGGCCGCGGCTACGCCGAGATCGCCGAGGTGCTCGGGATCACCGTCTCGGCGCTCGAGACGCTGCTCTTCCGCGCGCGCCGCTCGCTTGCGCGAGCAGCTCGAGGAGCAGCTGACCTGCAACGAGGCCGAGCTCGCGATCTCGCGGCAGATCGACGGCCGGCTCGGCCACGCGGAGCGGCGGCTGCTGCGCGCGCACATCCGCGCCTGCCCCGAGTGCGCCGGGCTCGCGCACAGCCAGCGCGCCCAGCGGCGGATGCTGCGGACGCTCTTCGCGGTGCCGCTGCCCTCCCGGCTCTCGACTCCTTCTTCCATCCCGCCGCCGAGACCGCCGCCGCGAGCGCCGTCGCGGCGACCGGCACCGGCGTCGCCGTCAAGGCCGCCGCGGTCTTCGCGGGCGCGGCGATCGTCGGCGGCGGCGCCTACGAGGGCGTCAAGCAGGTGCCGCCCCTCGTCCGCGGCCCGGCCGCCGCGCGGAGCGCGGCCGCGAAGTCGACGCCGGCTGCGGCACGCGCCGCGGCCGCTTCCCGGGTCGCGGGCGCCGCGAGGACGCCGCGGACGGCGGCGCGTCCCGCGGCGGAGCGGCCGCAGCCGCCGGGGCGCGCGGTCTCCGGCGAGGCGCGGAGCGGGTCGCTGCTCCCGGCCGCCGCTTCCGGCCGCGGGAGGCCCGAGTCGACGGCGACCGACGGCGCCGGCCGGGCAGCAGGCGGTGCCCGGCCGCGGCGGCGAGCGGCGGGTGCAGGCGAAGCTGCAGCAGGCCGACAAGCGAGCCGTCGCAGCAGCAGGCCACGCCCGCGAAGACCGGCGGGCAGAACGCGAAGGCGGCCGCGGCCAGGGCGAAGGCGGCTGCGGCGAAGGCGGCCGCGGCGAAGAGCGGCGGCAGCGAAGAAGGCCGCGGCGACGGCGAAGGCGAAGCAGCGCGCAGGGCGAAGGCGAAGCTTGCCAGGGCGAAGCAGGACGCAGCCGAACGGGCGAAGGCCCGGCGCGGCGCGGGCGCCGGCAAGCCGGAGGCGGGACCCGCTCCGCAGGCGCAGGCCGACGAAGGAGACGTCTCTCGGGCCGGCCGGCGGGTACGACCCGTCGGGCTAGCAGCCCGAAGGTAGACTCGGCGCGCGATGAACCTCGAGCGCTTCACCGAGGCGCTCGCGCCGGTCGAGACCGTCGCGTTCGCCCCGGTCGACGTGCGGGATCTCGCCCACGACGCACGCGCCGTCCGGCCCGGCGCCCTCTTCTTCTGCGTCCCCGGCTCCCGCGCGGACGGCCACGACTTCGCCGCCGCCGCGGTCGCGGACGGCGCGGTCGCGCTCGTCGTCGAGCGGCCGCTCGACCTCGAGGCGCCGCAGCTCGTCGTCCCGAGCGTCCGCGCCGCGATGGGCCCGGCGGCCGTCCTCTTCTTCGGCGACCCGAGCCGCGAGCTGCCCGTGGCCGGCATCACCGGCACGAGCGGCAAGACGACGACGAGCTACCTGCTCCGGGAGATCCTCGAGGTCGCCGGGCTCCGTCCCGGGCCTGCTCGGCTCGATCGAGCGTCGGGTCGGCGGCGAGCAGCGCCCGGTGTCGCTGAACACGCCCGAGGCGATCGACCTGCAGCGGCTCCTGCGCGAGATGGTCGAGGCGGGCAACCGGAGCTGCGTGCTCGAGGCGACCTCGATCGCCTCGGCGAAGGGCCGGCTCGACGGGATCCGCTTCGCCGCGCTCGTCTTCACGAACCTGAGCCAGGACCACCTCGACTTCCACGGCACGATGGACGACTACTTCGAGGCGAAGCGGGCCCTCTTCGACCGCGCCGACCGGGCGGCGGTCAACGTCGGCGACCCCTGGGGCCGGCGACTCGCGTCCGAGCTGCCGCACGACGTGCTCACCTTCGGCGCCGGCGGCGAGCTCGGGCCGGAGGCGCTCGCCGGGATCGACCTGCGGCTGCGCGGCGGCTTCAACGTCGAGAACGCGCTCGCCGCCGCCGCGGCCGCGCGCCTGCTCGGCGTCGAGGACGACGCCGTCGCAGCGGGGCTCGCGGCGGTCGAGGGCGTGCCGGGACGCTTCGAGACCGTCGACGAAGGGCAGCCGTTCGCGGTGATCGTCGACTACGCCCACAAGCCCGGCGCCCTCGAGCACGTCCTGCAGGCCGCGCGCGGGCTCGCCGAGGGCCGCGTCATCTGCGTCTTCGGCTGCGGCGGCGACCGCGACCGCGGCAAGCGCCCGCAGATGGGCCGGATCGCCGCCGAGCTCGCCGACCGCGCGATCCTGACCTCGGACAACCCGCGCAGCGAGGACCCGCTCGCGATCATCGAGGAGGTGCTGGCGGGGGCGCCCGACCTGGAGGTCGAGCCCGACCGGCGCGCCGCGATCGAGCTCGCGCTCGCGGGCGCGCGCGAGGGCGACGTCGTCCTGATCGCCGGCAAGGGGCACGAGCAGGGCCAGGAGGTCGCCGGCGTCGTCCACCCGTTCGACGACCGCGAGGTCGCCCGCGAGGCGCTGCGGGCGCAGGGGGCGCGGGCGTGATCCCGCTGCCGGTCGAGGAGCTCGAGGGGCTCGGCGAGCTCCGCGTCCAGCCGTGGGCGGACGAGGTCACCGGCATGCAGATCGACTCGCGCCGGATCGCGGAGGGCGACCTCTTCGTCGCGGTCGGGGAGGCGGGCCGCGACTTCGTCTCGCACGCGTTCGCGCACGGGGCCGCCGCCGCGCTCGTCCCCGACGACCCGCACGCGGCGCTGGCGGCGATCGGCGGCGCCGTCCGCGGCCGCTCGGACGCCCGCTTCGTCGGCATCACCGGCTCCTACGGCAAGACGACGACGAAGGACGTGCTCGCAGCGCTCTGCGCGCCGCACGCGCGCACCGTCGCCGCCGAGTCGAGCTACAACAACGAGCTCGGCGTGCCGCTGACCCTCTGCCGGCTCGAGCCGGACACGGAGGTCTGCGTGCTGGAGCTGTCGATGCGAGGCCCCGGTCAGATCGCCGCGCTCTGCGCGTTCGCGCGGCCGCACGTCGGCGCGATCACGAACATCGGCCCCGTGCACCTGGAGCTGCTCGGCTCGCTGGAGGCGATCGCCGCCGCCAAGGCGGAGCTGCTCGGCTTCGTCGAGGAGGCGGTGCTGCCCGAGGAGCCGCTGCTCGAGCCGTTCGTCCCCGCGGAGCTCGCCGTGCGCCGCTTCCGCGCGCAGGACGTGCTCGCGTTCGAGGACGGGCGGGGGCGCTTCCTCGTCGGCGGCGAGGAGCTCGAGCTGGAGCTGAACCTCACGCAGCGCCACAACGCGGTCAACGCGCTCGTCGCCCTCAACCTCTACGCCGCGCTCGGCCTCCCGCTCGAGCGCGTGCAGGAGGGCGCCCGCGCGATCGCCTTCTCGCGCTGGCACGGCGAGGAGCTCGAGCTGCCCGGCGGCGGCGTCCTGATCGCCGACTGCTGGAACGCGAACCCCGTCTCGCTGCGGGCCGCGCTCGAGCACCAGGAGCGGGTCGCCGGCGGGCGCAGGCGCGTGGCGGTGCTCGGCGGCATGGCCGAGCTCGGCCCGCGGCGCAGCGGAGTGGCACCGCGAGATCGGCGAGCTCGTCGCCTCGTCGGGCGTCGCCGAGCTGGTCGCCGTCGGCGAGCTCGCGCGCGGCTACCTCGAGCGGCGCCGCCGGCGTCCCGTCCCGCTGGGTCGCGACCGCGGCGGAGGCCGCCGCCGCGCTGGCCGAGCTGCTCCGGCCGGGCGACGTCGTCCTCGTCAAGGGCTCGCGCTCCGTAGGGCTGGAGGCGGCCGCGGAGAAGATCGCAGCCGTGGGAGCCGGCTGATGCCCCGAGTCCTGGTCGCGACGCTCGTCGCGATGATCATCTCGATCGTCGTCGGGCCCAAGTTCATCGAGTTCCTCCGCCGCAACGAGTTCGGGCAGCAGATCCGCGAGGAGGGGCCGCAGCACCACCAGGTCAAGCAGGGGACGCCGGTGATGGGCGGCCTGCTGATCGTGCTGGCGGCGCTCGTCGGCTTCCTGGCGCTCTCGCACTACACCTGGGCGGCGCTGACGGTGCTGTTCACGACGCTCGGCTGTGCCGGGATCGGCTTCACCGACGACCTGATGAAGATCACGAACCGCCGCTCGCTCGGGCTCGCCGGCCGCTGGAAGCTCGCCTGGATGGTCGCGATCACCGCCGCCGTCGGCACGCTGACGCACCACTTCCACCTGGAGCACGAGCGGGCCGTCTTCGTCCCCTTCGTCGACGCCTGGTACGGGCTCGGCTGGGGCTGGTACGTGCTGCTCTTCCTGATCATCGCCGGCGCCGCGAACGGCGTGAACCTGACCGACGGCCTCGACGGGCTCGCGGCCGGGACGGGGATCATCGCCCTCTTCACCTTCACGGCGATGAGCGTGATCGCCTTCATCCGCTCGAGCCCGGGCTCGGCCGAGCTGCGCGACGTCAACAAGCTGGACATGGCGATCTGGGGCGCGGCGCTGATCGGCGGCGCGATCGGCTTCCTCTGGTTCAACGCCTTCCCGGCGGAGGTGTTCATGGGCGACACCGGCTCGATGGCGATCGGCGGCGCGCTCGCCGGCTTCGCGGTGATCACGAAGACCGAGCTGCTGCTGCTCCTCGTCGGCGGCATCTTCGTGATCGAGGCGCTCTCGGTGATGCTCCAGGTCGCGTCGTTCAAGTACTGGGGCCGGCGGATCTTCCTGATGACGCCGATCCACCACCACTTCGAGATGAAGGCGTGGTCGGAGACGAAGATCATGGTGCGCTTCTGGATCGTGACGGCGATCCTCGCCGCCGCCGGCTTCGCCCTCTACTACGCGTACTACCTGCCGGCGCTGCGCGGCGCCGCGATGATCCCGCGCGCGGCGCTCGTGCTCGGGATGGCGCGCTCGGGCCGGGCCGCGGGCGAGGCGCTCGAGGCGCGCGGGTGCCGCGTCGTGCGGGTCGACCGCAACGCTCGGGAACGACGACGACACCGGGCTGCTCGAGGGCGTCGAGGTGCTGGTCAAGAGCCCCGGCGTCCCGGGCGGGCACGCGCTCGTCCGGGCGGCGCGGGAGCGGGGGGTGGAGGTGTGGAGCGAGGTCGAGCTCGGCTTCCGGCTCCACCCGGAGCGGCCGCTCCTCGGCGTCACCGGCACGAACGGCAAGACGACGACGACCGAGCTGCTCGGGGCGATCTTCCGCGCCGCCGGCGTCGACGTCGCGGTCGCGGGCAACGTCGGCACGCCGCTCAGCTCGGTCGAGGCGGCCGACTGGGTCGTCTGCGAGCTCTCGAGCTTCCAGCTCGAGGACGTCCACGAGCTCGCCTGCCGCGTCGCGGTGCTGCTGAACCTCGAGCCGGACCACCTCGACCGGCACGGCTCCTTCGAGGCCTACCGCGACGCGAAGCTGAGGATCTTCGAGCGGGCGGGGACGGCGGTCGTGCCCGCCGGCTTCGACCTCCCTCCGGCCGGGCCGGTCGTGACCTTCGACGCCGCCGACCCGCTGCCGGCGGAGCCGCTCCTCCCCGGGCGCCACAACCGCGAGAACGCGGCGGCGGCGACGGCGGCCGCGCGCGCCGCGGGGATCCCGGACGAGGCGATCGCGGAGGCGCTCGCGACCTTCCCCGGGAGTGCCGCACCGGCTCGAGCTCGTCGCCGAGCGGGACGGCGTCCGCTGGGTCAACGACTCGAAGGCGACCAACACCGGGGCCGCGCGCACCGGCGCCCGCGCGTTCGACGCGCCGCTCGAGCTGATCCTCGGCGGCTCGCTCAAGGGCGAGTCCTTCGACGCCCTCGCCGCCGACCTCGCGGCCCGCGGCGGCGTGCACGCGCTCCTGATCGGCGAGGCCGCCGACGAGCTCGCCGGGGCCCTCGAGGCGGCCGCGGTCCCCTACGAGCGCGCCGGGACGCTCCGGCGCGCCGTCGCCGCGGCCGCCGCCCGGGCCCGGCCGGGAGCGATCGTGCTGCTCTCGCCGGCCTGCGCCAGCTTCGACCAGTTCGAGAACTTCGAGCGCCGCGGCGAGGAGTTCCGGCGTCTCGTGCAGAACCTGGAGGCGTGAAGAGAGGGGAGCTCGAGGGACGGCTGCTCGTCATGGTCACGCTCGGCCTGACCGCGTTCGGCCTCGTCATGGTCTACAGCGCGACCTCGGCGGCCGCGGCGGTCGGCGGCCACGACCCGAGCTACTACCTGAAGCGCCAGGGGATCTACGCGGCGGTCGGGCTCTGCCTGCTCGTCCTCGCCTCGCGCCGGGACTACCGGCAGCTGCGGCAGCTCGCGCCGACGCTCGTCGTCGGCAGCCTCGTGCTGCTGCTCGTGGTGCTCGGGATCGGCGACTCGGTCAACGGCGCGCGCCGCTGGCTCGCGTTCGGGCCCGCCGCGTTCCAGCCCTCGGAGCTGGCGAAGCTCGCGCTCGCGATCTGGGCCGCCGCCCACCTCGCGCGGCACCGGGCGCCGCGGACGCTGAAGGAGCTGATGCGGCCGATCGGGGCGATGACCGCCGTCAGCTGCGCGCTGATCCTCGCCGAGCCCGACCTCGGCACCGCGATCGCGATCGTGCTGATGCTGGCCGGGATCCTGCTCGTCTCGGGAGCGCCGGTGCGCCTGCTCGCGACCGCCGGCGGGCTCACCCTGACGCTCGGGCTCGTCGCGATCTGGCTGGAGCCGTACCGGCGGGCCCGCGTGCTCTCGTTCCTGAACCCGTGGGGCGACTCGCAGGGCGCCGGCTTCCAGACCGTGCAGGCGATGATCGGGCTCGGCTCCGGCGGCTGGTTCGGGGTCGGCCTCGGCCAGGGCGTCCAGAAGATCTTCTACCTGCCCGAGGCGCACACGGACATGATCTTCGCGATCGTCGGGGAGGAGCTCGGCCTCGTCGGCTCCGCGGCCCTGATGGCGGGCTACGCCGCCTTCGCGTACGCCGGGCTGCGGGTCGCGCTCGCCTGCCGCGACCCGTTCGGGAAGCGGCTCGCGGTCGGGATCACCGTGCTCGTCTGCGGCCAGGCGGCGATCAACCTCGCCGCCGTCATGAGCCTGGCGCCGCTGACCGGGATCCCGCTCCCCTTCGTCTCCTACGGCGGCTCGAGCCTCGTGGTCGGGCTCGCGGCGGTCGGCGTACTCCTTAACATCGCGAGCGGAGATGGCGCAGCAGCCCGAGCTCAGGTGTCTGATCGCGGCCGGCGGGACGGCAGGGCACGTCCTGCCCGCGCTCGCAGTGGCGGAGGCGCTGCGGCGGCGCGGCGTGGCGGTGACGTTCGCCGGGTCGCCGGATCGCGCCGAAGCGCGGCTCGTTCCTGAGGCGGGCTTCGAGCTCGACACCTTCCGGGTCAGCGGCTTCCCGCGGCGAGCCGTCGCTGCGACTCGCCCGCGCGCTCGGGCAGGCCGCCGCCGCGCCGGCCGCGTGCCGCCGGATCCTGGCGCGGCGCCGGCCGGACGTCGTCCTCGGCGGCGGCGGCTTCGTCGCCGGGCCGATGGTGCTGGCCGCCTGGACGAAGCGGATCCCGGCGGCGCTGACCGAGGCGGACGCGCACCTCGGCCTCGCCAACCGCCTGGCGCTGCCGTTCGCGCGGCGGGTCTTCCTCGCGTATCCGCTGCCGGGCCGCGAGGGCGGGAGGTACCGCGTCGTCGGCCGGCCGATCCCGGAGCGCTCGCAGCCCGTCGACCGGGCCGAGGCGCGGCGTCTCTTCGGGCTGCCCGAGCAGGGGCGGGTGCTCGTCGTCTTCGGCGCCCTCGCCGGCGCGCGCAGCATCAACGAGCTCGCGATCGAGGCGTTCGGCGCCGAGGGGCCGCCGCTCCTGCACATCTCGGGCGAGCGCGACTATCCGGAGCTCGCCGGCCGCGTCCGGCGCGACGACTACGTGCTGCTGCCGGCGACCGAGCGGTTCGGCGCAGCCCTCTCGGCGGCCGACCTCGTGATCGCGCGCGCCGGCGGCTCGGTCTGGGAGCTCGCCGCCGCGGGCACGCCGGCGATCCTCGTGCCGTACCCGCACGCGACCGGCGACCACCAGACGAGGAACGCGGAGCACTTCGTGCGCGCCGGCGGCGCCGTCCGCGTGCCCGACGCCGAGCTGGCGACGGTGCCGCAGCTCGCCCGGACGCTGCTCGCCGACGACGAGCGCCTGCGCGCGATGGGCGAGGCGATGCGCGCGGCCGCCCGTCCCGGCGCCGCCGACGCGATCGCCGAGGAGCTCGTCCGCCTCGCCCGCGGCGAGCCGCTGATCCCGCGGGCCGCCCCGCGCGCAGGTGCCGATCGCGGAGGGCACGCGCCCGCGCGGGCCGCAGGCGTGACGCTTTTGGCACACGATCGGCACATCCGCGTGCGCCTTTCGCCGCTACGGTCGAGGTCATTCCCCGGGTGGGTGGGGGTTTGGGATGGGACCAGACAGTGTCGGCGCGCCCGGGTGTCGGCCCGCGCCGGTGCTAGCGTCGGCCGCGTGACGGATGCCGGCAGGACACGGCCGCGTGAGACAGGCTCGGACGAGGCACGCGACGGCGCGCCGCTTCGCGGGCGGCGGCTCTGGTTCGTCGGCATCGGCGGCGCCGGGCTCTCGGCCTACGCGCAGGTCGCGCGGGCGTGGGGGGCGGAGGTCGGCGGCTGGGACCGCGTCGAGACCCCGTACCTCGCCCACCTCGAGGGCGTCCGCGTCGAGGTCGCACCCGAGCCCGTCGTCCCGGAGGGCTGGGAGGTCGTCGTCTCGAGCGCCTACCCCGCCGTGCCGGGCCGGCGCCGGAGCGAGCTGCTGGCGGAGCTCGTCGCCCTGCGCGACTCGATCGTCGTCACCGGCGCGCACGGGAAGACGACGACCACGGCGATGATCGCGCACGCGCTCCGCGAGACCGGTCGCGACCCGTCCTGGATCGTCGGCGGAGAGGTGCCGCAGCTCGGCGGCAACGCCGGCGCGGGCGGCGGGCCGCTCGTGGTCGAGGGAGACGAGTCGGACCGGAGCGTCTTCGCGCTGCGCCCGCGGGTCGCCGTGCTCCTCAACGTCGACCTCGACCACCACACGGAGTTCGGCTCGCGGGCGGAGCTCGAGGGGGAGCTCGAGGCCTGGCTCGCCGGCGTGCCCGAGGTCGTCCGGGGCGCGGAGCTCCCGCCGGTCGAGCTCGAGCTGGAGGTGCCCGGCGAGCACAACCGCCGGAACGCGGCCGCGGCGCTCGCCGCGCTCGAGCTCCTCGGCGTGCCGCGCGACGAGGCGGCCGCCGCGCTCGCGGGCTTCCGCGGGGTCGGGCGGCGCTACGAGCTCCGCGGCGAGGCCGGCGGCGTCACCGTCGTCGACGACTACGCGCACAACCCCGCGAAGGCGGCCGCTGCGATCCAGGCGGCGCGGGAGCGCGGCGCGGCGCGCGTGCTCGTGCTCTTCCAGCCGCACCTGTACTCGCGCACCCGCCATTCGGCCCGGGCCCTCGCCGCCGCCCTCGCGACCGCGGACGTCGTCGCGGTCGCCGAGATCTACCCGGCGCGCGAGCAGCCGGTCCCGGGCGTCACCGGCAAGCTCGTCGTCGAGGCGCTCGCCGAGCTGCGCCCGGGGATGCCCGTCGCCTGGAGCCCCGCGCTCGAGAGCGGCGTCGCCTTCCTCGCCCGGCGCGCCCGCGCCGGGGACGTCGTCCTCACGGTCGGCGCGGGCGACGTCGACCGCGCCGCGCCGCTCCTGCTCGAGGCGCTCGCATGAAGATCGAGGAGGGGGTCGCGCTCTCCCGGCACACGACGCTCGGAACCGGCGGTCCCGCGCGCGCCTTCGCGAAGCCGGAGACCGAGGCCGAGCTCCAGGAGGCGCTCGCCTGGGCGCGTCGAGAGGAGCTGCCGGTCGCCGTGATCGGCCTCGGCTCCAACCTGCTCGTCGCCGACGAGGGGGTCGAGGCGCTCGTGCTGCGGCTCGGCGGCGAGCTGGCGTCGGTCGACGTCGAGGGCGAGCGGATCGTCGCCGGCGGCGGCGCCGCGAACGCGGTCGTCCTCCATCGCGCGCGCGCCGAGGGACTGGGAGGCTTCGAGTTCGCGTGCGCGATCCCCGGCACGATCGGCGGCGGCGTCCGGATGAACGCGGGCGCCTACGGCAGCGACTTCTCGGCGGTGCTCGTCGAGGCGCTCGTGGTCGACGCGGACGGTGCGCGGACGGTGGCCCCGTCCGAGCTCGGCCTCGCGTATCGCCGCTCGGAGCTCGGGCCCGGCCGGGTCGTCGCCCGCGCGACGCTCGGGCTGCACCGGCGCCCCGGCGACGAGGTCAAGGCCGACGTCAGGGAGCTGAACGAGCGGCGCAAGGCGACGCAGCCGACGAACAAGCGGACGTTCGGCAGCGTCTTCAAGAACCCCGAGCACGAGCTCGGCGCCGGGCGCATGCTCGAGGCCTGCGGGCTCAAGGGCCACCGGATCGGCGGCGCCGTCGTCTCGCCGCGGCACGCGAACTTCATCGAGAACGCGGACGGGGCGACCTCCGCCGACGCGATCGCGCTGATGGCCGAGGCGCGCCGCCGCGCCTGGGAGCAGTACGGCGTCGAGCTCGAGCACGAGGTGCAGTTCCTCGGCCCGCTCGAGCTGCCGCCGCTCGAGCGCTGACGATGTAGGAGCGGACCGGTCCGCGGCGAAGTCGGCGCGGTGCCGCCCTCCCGCGCCCGTCCGACTCCTCCGCGAGTCGCCGCGCTGCCGTTTCCCGGCGGCCGCGTCGAGCTGCGGCTGCTGCCGTCGCTCCGCTCCGTCCTCGGCGGGCTCGCCCTCTTCGCGGCTGCGGCGGCGGCCTTCGTCGGCGCACGGGAGTCGTCGGTCTTCGCGGTCGACACGATCCGGGTCGAGGGAGCGCCGCCGGCCGTGCGCGCGCAGGTGCTGAAGGCCCTCCGCGGCGAGCGGGGCGTCAGTCTGCTGCGCATCGGCGGCGATCTCGTCGAGCGCCGCGTCGCCGTCGTCCCGTGGGTCGTGTCGGCCGGCTTCGACCGGTCGTTCCCCTCGACGCTCGTCGTCACCGTGCGGACCGAGAGGCCCGTCGCGGTCGTCCGGCGCGGCCGCGAGTCGTGGCTCGTCTCCGCCCGCGGCCGCGTGCTCCAGCAGCTGACGCAGGGCGCGCTGCCCGACCTGCCGCGGATCTGGGTCGGCCGCGACGCCTCGATCAGCCCGGGCGCGACGCTCACCGACGAGGACGGCGGCCGGGCCGCGCGCGCGCTCGCGCCGCTCGCCCAGGTGCGCTTCCCGGCGCGGGTGGCGGCGGTCAAGGCGGGCGAGGAGCAGCTGACCTTCAAGCTCGGCTCGGGGCTCGAGCTGCGCTTCGGCGACGCCGGCGACCTGCGCCTGAAGCTCGCGCTTGCACGGCGGGTGCTGCGCGGGCTCGGCCCCGCCGGCCCGGGCGACTACGTCGACGTCTCCGTCCCGGAGCGGCCGGTCGCCTTCCTCCAGTCTCAAGTCGGAGGTTGAGGTTGAGGGTTATGCCACTCGAGATGCAGCAACTTTGCGTTGACATCGCCTACACTCGGCCGTACCCTGCGGTCGGGTCGGTCCGTTTCAGGGGCCGAACCTCCACGAGAGATTGAGGTCGAGGAACGTCGAGATGAGAGACAGATCGGGCAACTACCTCGCGGTGATCAAGGTCGTCGGCGTCGGCGGCGGCGGCACGAACGCGGTCAACCGGATGGTCGACGCGGGCCTCTCCGGCGTCGAGTTCATCGCCGTCAACACCGACGCCCAGGCGCTCCTGATGTGCGACGCCGACGTCAAGATCCACATCGGCGCGAAGGCCACCCGCGGCCTCGGCGCCGGCGCCGACCCGACCGTCGGGCTGGCCGCCGCGCAGGAGAGCCGCGACGAGCTGAAGGAGGCGCTCAAGGGCGCCGACATGGTCTTCGTCACCGCCGGCGAAGGCGGCGGCACCGGCACCGGCGGCGCCCCGATCGTGGCCGAGCTCGCCCGCGAGCTCGAGGCCCTGACCGTCGGAGTCGTCACCCGCCCGTTCTCCTTCGAGGGGCGCAAGCGCGCACAGCAGGCGGAAGGCGGCATCGCCGAGCTGGCCGAGAAGGTCGACACGTTGATCGTGATCGAGAACGACCGGCTGCTGCAGGTGGTCGAGAAGAAGACCCCGCTCTCGGACGCGTTCCGGATGGCCGACGACATCCTCCGGCAGGGCGTCCAGGGGATCACCGACCTGATCACCGTCCCGGGCATCGTCAACCTGGACTTCGCCGACGTCCGGACGATCATGCGCGACGCCGGCTCGGCGCTGATGGGCATCGGCGTCTCGAGCGGCGAGAACCGTGCGGCGGAGGCGGCGCGCACCGCCGTCTCCTCGCCGCTCCTGGAGGCCTCGATCGAAGGCGCCACCGGCATCCTGCTCAACATCACCGGCCCGTCCGACCTCGGCCTCTTCGAGGTCAACGAGGCCGCCGAGGTGGTGACGAGCGCCGCCGACCAGAACGCGAACGTGATCTTCGGCGCCGTCATCGACGAGTCGCACTCGGACGAGGTGCGGGTGACCGTGATCGCGACCGGCTTCGGGCCGCCGCGGCGGCGCCGGCAGCAGCGGGCCGCGGCCGAGGCTCCGCGGCCCTCCGGCGGCGACGGGTTCGACGTCCCGGCGGACGTCCTCGACGTGCCCTCGTTCCTCCGCGAGAACTGAGTTTCGCGCAGGAGGTTTCGGTTCCGGCCCGGCAGGGGATGCACACGCATGCCCTCTCGGGGCTGAGTGAATCGGCCCCACACGACCCGGTCCGTGGCCCCGGTACCCGCCGGGGCCACACCTTTCTCCGGGACGGCTCCGTAGTTGGACGCAGCGGCCGTGCGGCCGGCCGCCGATGCTCTCGAGCGGGCGTGCCCCGATCATCGGCCCGTGCGCACGAGCCCGCAGGAGACCCTGCCGCGCGTCGGCGAGGCACGCATCGTCGACCGGGCGCCCCGGCGCGTCGCCGTCGCGCGGACGACGGGCGACCCGGCGGCCGCCGCCGCGAGCGTCGTCCCCGTGCTCTACCGGGCGGTCTACCGGCTGAAGCTCCGGCGCAAGGCGGCCGGCGCCGACTTCCCCGTCGAGGCGCTGCGCGCCCGCTGGCCCAACGCCCATCGCGCGCCGCGCGCCGAGTGGGAGGGGATCTGGGCGCTGCCGGTGCCCGACGACGTGACGGTGCTGACCGACGCGGAGCTGCCGCTCGCGGTCGAGACGTGGGCCTACGGGCCCTGCGCCGAGATCGTCCACGAGGGCGCGTACGCGACCGAGGGCGAGTCGGTCCGACGCCTGCACGCGCTCGTCGACGAGCTCGGCTACGAGGTCGCGGGGCCGCACGAGGAGGAGTACCTGACCCGTCCGGGCGCGCCCCGTCCACGCACGCTGCTCCGCCGCGCGGTGCGGAGGCGCTGACGGTTAGCATCCGGCGCGATGACGAAGACCCTCGACCACACCCCGCTCTACGACCGGCACGTCGCCGCCGGGGCCCGCCTCGTGCCCTTCGCCGGCTGGGAGATGCCCGTCCAGTACGAGGGCGTCATCCCCGAGCATCGCGCCGTCCGGGAGGACTGCGGCGTCTTCGACGTCTCCCACATGGGCGAGCTCGAGGTCGAGGGCATGCACGCGGTCGACCTGCTCCAGTCGCTGCTCTCGAACGACCTGCGCAAGGTCGAGGTCGGGGCCGCCCAGTACACGCTGCTGACCAACGAGCGCGGGGGCGTCGTCGACGACCTGATCGTCTACCGGATCGAGGAGCACCGCTTCCTGCTGGTCGTCAACGCCTCGAACCGGCAGGCCGACTACGCCTGGCTGAAGGAGCGCGAGGTGCCCGGCTCCGACGTCCGCGACGTCTCGGACGAGTACGCGCTCCTCGCCGTCCAGGGCCCGCGCGCGTTCGAGCGGCTGGGGCTGCCCGAGCTGCGGCCGTTCACCTGGCAGCCGCGGCGAGATCGACGGCGTCGAGGTGATGGTCGACGTCACGGGCTACACGGGCGAGCGCGGGGTCGAGCTGCTGACGCCCGCCGAGGACGCGCCCGCCCTCTGGGACGCGGTCGTCGCCCGCGGCGCCGTGCCCTGCGGGCTCGGCGCGCGCGACACGCTGCGGCTCGAGGTCTGCTACCCGCTGCACGGCAACGACATCGGCCCGCAGTGGGACGCGATCTCCTCCGGCCTCGGCTGGGTCTGCGCCCTCGACACCGAGTTCACCGGCGTCGAGGAGCTGCGCCGCGTCAAGGAGGCCGGGCCCGAGCGGAAGCTCGTCGCCTTCACGATGGTCGACCGGGCGATCCCGCGGCAGGGCATGGCGATCGAGGGCGGCGGCGAGGTCACCTCCGGCTCGCACTCGCCGATGCTCGGGATCGGGATCGGCATGGGCTACGTCCCGGCCGAGCGTGCTGCGCCCGGCACCGAGCTGACGATCGACGTCCGCGGCCGCCCCGCGCGGGCCGAGGTCGTCCGAAAGCCGATCTACGAGCGAGAGGAGTAGGCGTGGCCGCGGAGTCGTACCCCGAGGACCTCAAGTACCACCCCGAGCACGACTGGGCCCGGGTCGACGGCGACGAGGCCGTCCTCGGCGTCACCTGGTTCGCGCAGGACGCGCTCGGCGAGCTCGTCCACTACGAGCCGCCGCAGGAAGGGCAGCAGGTCGCGAAGGACTCCTCCTACGGCGAGGTCGAGTCGGTCAAGGCCGTCTCGGACCTGATCGCGCCGCTCTCCGGCGAGGTGCTCGAGGTCAACCAGAAGGCCGTCGAGGCCCCCGAGACGATCAACGAGGAGCCGTACGGCGCCGGCTGGCTGATCCGGATCCGGCTCTCCGACCCGGGCGAGCTCGACGCGCTGCTCGACGTCGAGGCCTACACGGCAGCTGCTCGCGGACGAGTAGGTGTCGAACTACCTCTCGCTCACGGACGCCGACCGCGAGGCGATGCTCGCCACGATCGGCGTCGACTCGGTCGAGGAGCTCTTCCGCGACATCCCCGAGGGCGTCCGCTTCCGCGGGACGCTCGACCTGCCGGCGCCGCTCTCGGAGCCGGAGATCGTCGCCCACCTCGAGGCGCTCGCCGCCCGCAACGTCGACACGACGAAGGAGCTCTCCTTCCTCGGCGCCGGCATCTACGACCACTACGTGCCGGCGATCGTCGACGCCGTCCTGCAGCGGGGCGAGCTCCTGACCGCGTACACGCCGTACCAGCCGGAGATGAGCCAGGGCGTCCTGCAGGCGATCTTCGAGTACCAGACGGCGATCTGCGAGCTGACCGGCATGGACGTCTCGAACGCCTCGGGCTACGACGGCACGACCGTCGCGGCGGACGCCTGCTACGTCGCGCGGCACGTGACCGGGCGCGCGAGGGTCGTCGTCACCGAGGCGACCAACCCGCAGGTGCGGCAGGTCGTCAAGACCTACGCGCCCGGCTTCGGGCTCGAGGTCGTCGAGGTGCCGCACGCCGGCGGGACGACCGACCCGGACGCGGTCCGGGCCGCGGCGCAGGACGCCGCCTGCGTGATCTTCCAGCAGCCGAACTTCTTCGGCTGCCTCGAGCCGGCGCCGGAGCTCGCCGCGGCCGCCGCCGAGGCGGGGGCGATGCCCGTCGCGCACGTCGACCCGCTGTCCCTCGGCGTGCTGGAGGCGCCGGGCAACTACGGCTGCGCGCTCGCGATCGGGGAAGGCCAGGGCGCCGGCAACGTGCAGTCCTTCGCCGGCCCGCACTACGGCTTCCTCGCCTCGAAGCGCGAGACGATCCGGCGTCTGCCGGGGCGGATCATCGGCGAGACGACCGACCTGAACGGCGAGCGTGGATTCGTCCTGACGCTGCAGACCCGCGAGCAGCACATCCGCCGCGAGAAGGCGACCTCGAACATCACCACGAACCAGACGCTGCTGGCGCTCGCGGGGCTCGTCTACCTCTCGTGGCTCGGGCCGCAGGGGCTGCGCGAGGTCGGGGAGACGTGCATGAGCCTCGGCGCCTACGCGAAGGAGCGCCTGGCCGCCGCCGGGTTCGAGCCCGCGTTCCCCGAGCAGGCGACCTTCAAGGAGCTGGCCGTCCGCGTCGGGCGGAACGCGACCGAGGTCGTCCGTGCCGCCCGCGAGCGCGGCGTCCACCCGGGCTACGCGCTCGGGCGCGACTACCCGGGCCTGGACGACGTCCTGCTCGTCGCCGTGACCGAGAAGCGGACGCCGGCCGAGATCGACCGGCTGGCCGAGGTGCTGGCGGAGGTGGCCCGATGACGAAGCTGATCTTCGAGCGCTCGCAGCCGGGCCGGGTCGGCTACAGCCTGCCGCGGTACGACCTGCCGGCCGCCGACGTGCCGGACGAGCTGCGCCGGAGCGCGCCGCCGCGGCTGCCGGAGCTCGCCGAGCCGGAGATCGTCCGGCACTTCACCGAGCTCTCGTCCCGCAACTTCGGCGTCGACACGGGCTTCTACCCGCTCGGCTCCTGCACGATGAAGTACAACCCGCGCGTCAACGAGCGCGTCGTCGCGCTGCCGGGCTTCGCGCACCTGCACCCGCTGCAGGAGGAGGAGGGCGCCCAGGGCGCGCTGCAGCTGATGTGGGAGCTGCAGGAGATCCTGCAGGAGGTGACCGGGCTCGACGCCTGCTCGCTGCAGCCGGCCGCCGGCTCGCAGGGCGAGGTGACCGGGCTGATGCTGATGCGCGCCTACTTCGCCGACCGCGGCGAGTCGGAGCGGCGGCGCAGGATCGTCGTCCCCGACACCGCGCACGGGACGAACCCGGCGTCGGTGACGATGGCCGGCTTCGAGCTGACGCACGTGAAGACCGACGCGCGCGGCAACATCGACGTCGAGGACCTGCGCGGCAAGGTCGACGGCGAGACCGCCGGGCTGATGCTGACGAACCCGTCGACGCTGGGGCTCTTCGACGAGAACATCGAGGAGATCCGCGACATCTTCCACGGCGTCGGCGCGCTCATGTACTACGACGGCGCCAACCTGAACGCCGTCTGCGGGATCTCCCGGCCCGGCGACATGGGCTTCGACATCGTCCACATCAACCTGCACAAGACCTTCTCGCAGCCGCACGGCGGCGGCGGGCCGGGCGGCGGGCCGATCGTCGTCCGCAGGACGCTCGAGCCGTTCCTGCCGGTGCCTGCGGTCGTCCGCGACGGCGACGCGTTCCGGCTCGACCACGACCGGCCGAAGACGATCGGGAAGGTGCGCGGCTACACGGGCCCGTTCGGCGTCTTCGTCCGCTCGTACGCGTTCATCCGCGCCTGGGGGAACGAGCTGCGGCGGATGTCCGAGGTCGCCGTCCTCAACGCCAACTACCTGCTCGCCCGGCTGCGGGACGACTACGAGCTCCCGTACGACCGGCTCTGCATGCACGAGTTCGTCGTCAGCGCCCGCCCGCTCAAGCGCGACCACGGCATCAGCGCGCTCGACGTCGCCAAGCGGCTGATGGACTTCGACTTCCATCCGCCGACGATCTACTTCCCGCTCGTCGTCCCGGAGGCGCTGATGATCGAGCCGACCGAGACCGAGGCGAAGGAGACGCTCGACGCCTTCGCCGACGCGATGCTCGAGATCGCGCGCGAGGCGGCCGAGGAGCCGGAGACGGTCAAGGACGCGCCGCACTCGCGGCCGGTGCGCCGGCTCGACGAGGTGAAGGCGGCGAAGCTCGCGATCGTCCGCTACGGCTTCGAGGGCCACGAGGATCCGGCCGGCGAGCCCGCCGGGGCGCAGGCGGAAGCGCCCAAGGGCGCGTGAGCCCGCAGGCGGCCACGCGCCTCGAGCGGATCCTCGCCTTCCTCGAGGAGGCGGACCAGCTCAAGTCCGTCGAGCGGCGGACGCGTGTGGGGCCGCGGCGGGAGAACCCCGCCGAGCACAGCTGGCACATGGCGCTCTACGCGCTCCTGCTCGCCGACGAGCTCTCGGATCCGGTCGACGTCGGGCGGACGATCGAG
Organism: uncultured Actinomycetes bacterium; assembly: GCA_963839285.1. Taxonomy (GTDB): domain Bacteria; phylum Actinomycetota; class Thermoleophilia; order Gaiellales; family Gaiellaceae; genus DASSSQ01. The sequence goes on along the minus strand of CAWIUN010000020.1, from coordinate 719,569 downwards.
CTCTGTCTCGTGCACGACCTCGTCGAGATCGGGGCGGGCGACACCTACGCCTTCGACGAGGCCGGCAGGGCGGGGCAGCACGAGCGCGAGCTCGAGGCCGCCGAGGAGCTCTTCGGGCTCCTGCCGGACGACGTCGGCGCGAGGCTGCGGGCGCTCTGGGACGAGTTCGAGGCGGGGCAGAGCCGCGAGGCGCGGTTCGCGCGCGTCGTCGACCGGATGCAGGCGCTCGTGCAGAACCTGGCCGCGGACGGGGCCGTCTGGCGCGAGCACGGGATCCGGCACGAGCAGGTGGTCGAGCGGAACGCCGAGACGCCGGGGTTCGACCCCGCCGTGGCGGAGCTGCTCGCGCGGCTGCTCGACCGCGCCGCCGAGACGATCGGGCGCTGAGCGCGGGACGGGCCCCGCCGGAGCGGAGCCCGTCGCCGCAGGCAAGCAGCCTCCCCAGTGTGCTGCCCCGGCGCCGCTCGGGACCGGCGCATCCGGAAAAGACCCCAGAAATGAGTGGAGGCGGTCCCGCCGCATCGGACCGCCTCCGTCGAACCGACCGGCCTCGCCGCAGAGGGCCGGGGTCGATTGCCTCGCCCGCATCCTGACCGATCGGCGACGCTTGATTCCTGCCCCGAACGGTGGTTCATGCCGCTGCTTCACCGGCTCCGCCGGGCCTCGCCGCCGGGACCTGACGACGGCCGGCCCAGACGCACCCGCGGCGGAATTACGGCTCGTGCAAGCCGCCCCTTCAGGCGGTCGCGGCCAGCTGGCCGCAGGCGGCGGCGATGTCGCGGCCGCGGGTCAGCCGGACCGTCGCCGGCAGGCGCGCCTCGTCGAGGACGGCCTTGAAGGCGTCGATCGCCTTCCGGCTCGAGCCCTCGTAGCGGCCGGTCGGGTTGTACGGGATCAGGTTGACCTTGAACGCCTTCGGGTCGAGCAGGCGCGCGAGCTGCCGCGCCTGGCCGACGGAGTCGTTGACGCCGGCGAGCAGCACGTACTCGACGAAGACCTTCCGCCGCCGCTTCTCGACGTAGCGGCGGCACTCGGCGACGACCTCGGCGAGCGGGTAGCGGTCGTTGACGGGCATCAGCGACGAGCGGAGGGCGCCGTCGGCGGCGTGCAGCGAGAGCGCCAGCCGGATCGGCTCCTCGACCTCGTCGACGAAGCGCCGCAGCGCGGGCAGCCAGCCCACCGTCGAGATCGTCGTCCGGCGGTGCGTGATCCCGAGGTCGGGCAGCCGGCGCGCCGCGGCGAGGACGGCGTCGAGGTTCAGGAGCGGCTCGCCCATCCCCATGAAGACGCAGTGGTCGACCGTGCCCGCCCGGCGGAAGTGGAGCGCCTGGTCGAGGATCTCCGACGCGGTCAGGTTGCGCCCGAACTGCATCGCGCCGGTCGCGCAGAAGCTGCAGGTGAGCGGGCAGCCCGACTGCGACGAGACGCAGATCGAGCGGCGGCCGTCGCGGTAGCGCATCAGCACCGCCTCGACCGGCCGGCCGTCGCCGGTGCGGAAGAGCACCTTCAGCGTCCCGTCGCGGGCGAGCGACTCCTGCTCGACCGTCAGCGTCGAGAGCGGCACGCGCTCCTCGAGCTCGGCGCGGAGCCCGGCCGGCAGGTCGGTCATCGCCTCGTAGGAGGCGGCGCCGCGCGCGAGCCAGCGCCACACCTGCCCCGACCGGTAGGCGGGCTCGCCGCGGCCCGCGAGCGCCCGCTCGAGCAGTTCGAGATCCACGCCGACACGGTAGCGGCGCCGGCCCGACCGCCCTGCGCCGGCGCTGCGGCGGGATGCGGCCCCGTCGCGGTAGCGTTGCGCCGGTGAGCGCCCGCGCAGCCATCCTCCGCCGCGCCCGGCGGCCGTGCGAGGCCGGCGGCCGGTGATCGACCTCCGCTCCGACACCGCGACCCGGCCGAGCCCGGCGATGCGCGAGGCGATGGCGCGCGCCGAGGTGGGGGACGAGCAGGAGCGCGAGGATCCGACGGTCCTCGAGCTGGAGCGGCGGACGGCCGAGCTGCTCGGGCAGGAGGAGGCCGTCTACCTGCCGACGGCGACGATGGCGAACCAGGTCGCGCTCGCGGTGCAGACGCGCCCCGGCGACGAGCTCGTGCTGGAGCGGGACGCGCACATCGTCGTCGCGGAGCGGGGAGGTGCGGCGCGCCACTCGGGCCTGCAGCTGCGCCCGCTCGCCGGCGACCGCGGCACCTTCACCGCGGAGGAGGTGCGCGAGGCCGTCCTCCTCGGCGACAACTGGACGCCCGGCACGGGCCTCGTCGCCCTCGAGAACACGCACAACCTCGCGGGCGGGACGGTCTGGCCGCTCGACCGGCTCGACGAGGTCGTCGCGGCCGCGCGCGGGCTGGGCGTCCCGGTGCACCTCGACGGGGCGCGCCTTGTGAACGCGGCGGTCGCGCTCGGCGTCCCCGCCGCGCGGATCGCCTCGCAGTTCGACACGGTGACGCTCTGCCTCTCGAAGGGCCTCGGCTGCCCGCTCGGGGCGCTCGTCGCCGGCTCCGCGGAGACGATGGTGCGGGCGCGGCGCGAGAAGCACGCCTTCGGCGGCGCGATGCGGCAGGCCGGGATCGTCGCGGCCGCGGGCCTCTACGCGCTCGACCACAACGTCGAGCGGCTCGCCGACGACCACGCCCGCGCGCGGCGGCTCGCCGAGGGGCTCGCGGCGGCGGGCGTCGAGGTCGAGCTCGACCGCGTGCAGACGAACTTCGTCCAGATCCCGCTGCACGACCTGACCGTCCACGAGGCGCTCGAGCGGCTGCGCGCGGGGGGCGTGCTCCTCTCGGAGACCGGGCCGTCGCGGCTGCGCGCGCTGACCCATCTGGACGTGACCGACGAGGACGTCGACCGCGCGGTCGAGCTGATTCCGGAGGCGCTCGGTGCCCACGCTCGAGCGTGACCTCGACCTGCTCCTGCGCGAGGCGCAGGCGGCGCGGCTCCCGAGCGTGTCGGCGGCCGTCGTCCGGCGCGGCGAGCAGCTCTGGGCCGGCGCGGTCGGCTTCGCCGACGCCGAGGAGGGCCGCGAGGCGACGCCGGAGACGCAGTACCGGATCGGCTCGATCACGAAGACCTTCACCGCCGTCGCGATCGTGCAGCTCCGCGAGGCGGGCGCCCTCGACCTCGACGACCCGCTCGGGCGGCACCTGCCGGACGTCGCCCACGGCGGCCTGACGCTGCGGCGGCTGCTCTCGCACTCCTCCGGCCTGCAGCGGGAGCCGCCGGGCGAGATGTGGGAGACGCTCGTCTCGCCGACGGTCGAGCAGCTGCTCGCCGAGCTCGCGCAGGCCGAGCAGGTGCTGCCGCCGCTGACCGCGCACCACTACTCGAACCTCGCGTTCGCGCTGCTCGGCGTCGTCGTCGAGCGCTGCGCCGGCACGCCGTACAGGGCCTACGTCGACGAGCGGATCCTGCGGCCGCTCGGGCTCGAGCGCACCACCTGGGCGCCGCAGGAGCCGTACGCGCAGGGGTACTTCGTCGACCCCTACGCGAACGTGCTCCACCGGGAGCAGCACCCCGACATCGCGGGCGTCGCCTCCGCCGGGCAGCTCTGGTCGACGACCGGCGACCTCTGCCGCTGGGCGACCTTCCTCGCCGAGGGCGCGGACGAGGTGCTCGCGAAGCCCGCCGTCGAGGCGATGTGCGTGCCCCAGGCGATCTGGGACCCGGACGCCTGGACGCTCGGCTGGGGCCTCGGCCCGATGCTCCGCCGCCGCGGCGAGCGCGTCTTCGCCGGCCACGGAGGCGCCATGCAGGGCCACCTCGCCGGCGTCTACGTCGACCGCCGCTCGGGCATCGGCGCCGCCGCGCTGACGAACTCGAGCGCGGGGGCCGACCCGGAGCTGCTCGCGCTCGAGCTGGCGGAGACCGCGATCGAGGCGCTGCCCGAGCCGCCGGAGCCGTGGCGGCCGGAGGCCGCCCCGCCGCCCGAGCTCGTCTCGGCGCTCGGCCGCTGGTGGTCGGAGGGCGGCGAGCACGTCTTCTTCTGGGAGGACGGCGCCCTGCGCTCGCGGCTCGCGGAGCCGAAGCGCCCGCAGCCGCCGTCGGTCTTCGAGCAGGTCGAGGGCGACGTCTACCGCACCGCGTCCGGCCGCGAGGCCGGCGAGCTGCTGCGCCTGCACCGCGACGACGAGCGGCGAGGTCGTGCGGATGACCTGGGCGGGCTACCCGTTCACGCGGACGCCCGAGGTGTACTAAGGCACCCGCCGTGCCGCTGTCTAGAGTCGACCGGTGGCCGCCGTCGAGGTCGAGGACATCCGGCGCACCTACGAGACGACGAGCGGGGTCGTCCGCCGCCGCGCGCAGCGGATCGAGGCGGTGCGCGGGATCAGCTTCGAGATCCGCGCGGGCGAGCTCTTCGGCCTGCTCGGCCCGAACGGCGCCGGCAAGACGACGACGATCAAGCTGCTGACGACGCTGCTGCTGCCGACCGGAGGCAGCGCGCGTGTGCTCGGTCTCGACGTCGAGCGGCAGACGAAGGAGGTGCGGCGGCGGATCGGCTACGTCTTCGGCGGCGACCGCGGCCTCTACGACCGGCTGACCGGCGGCGAGAACCTGCGCTACTTCGCCGACCTCTACCGCGTGCCGGCGCGGTCGCGCTCGGGGCGGATCGCCGAGCTGCTCGACCTCGTCGGCCTCGCCGGCCGCGAGGACGAGCGCGTCGAGCGCTACTCCCGCGGCATGCGCCAGCGGCTGCACATCGCGCGCGGCCTCCTGCACGACCCGCCGGTCGTCTTCCTCGACGAGCCGACGATCGGCATCGACCCGGTCGGCGCGCGCGAGCTCCGCGGCGTGATCGGGAACCTGACCGCCGCCGGCAAGACGGTGCTGCTGACGACGCACTACATGTTCGAGGCGGACGCGCTCTGCGACCGGATCGCGGTGATCAACCGCGGCGAGATCGTGGCCGAGGGAACGCCGGCCGCGCTGAAGGCGCGGATCGGGGACAGGACGGTGGTCGAGATCGAGGCGTTCGGCGCCGACGAGGCGGCGCTCGAGCGGCTGCGCGCCGTCGACGGCGTCGCGACGGTCGCGGTCGAGGAGCGCGGGCAGGCGCAGTGGCTGACCGTCCACTCGTCGCGCGGCGCCGAGCTCGTCCAGCCGCTCCTGCGCGTGCTCGACGGCGTCCGCGTCGGCCGCGTCTCCACCCGCGAGCCGACGCTCGAGGACGCCTACGTCGAGCTGGTGAGCGAATGATCCGCGCGCTCGCCACCGGCTTCGTCATGCACTTCAAGATGCTCTCCCGCAGCGGCTTCGAGCTGTCCGGCGTGACGATGTGGCCGCTGATCTACGCCACCCTCGGCTACTTCATCTACCGCGCCGGGGACGCGTCGGGATCGCTCTTCTCCGTCTCGCTCGGCTCGACGATGATGGCGATCTGGTCGATGATCGCGCTCACGTCCGGCGGCGCGATCCAGTCGCAGCGGCGGCTCGGGGTGCTCGAGCTGCTGGTGGCGGCGCCGCAGCCGTTCTGGGTCGTCCTGCTGCCGATCATGCTCGCCGCGGCGGCGCTCGGCATCTACGCCTTCTTCGCGACGATCGCCTTCGGCCGGCTGCTCTTCGGGATCCCCGTCACCGTGGAGCACCCGCTCCTGTTCGTGCTCGCGCTGCCCGCCGCGATCGTCTCGATCGCCATGCTCGGGCTCGTCTTCGCGTCGGTGCTCGTCCGCTACCGGCAGGCGAGCCAGCTGACGAACTCGCTCGAGTACCCCGTCTGGCTGCTCGCGGGCCTGCTGATGCCTCTGTCCGTGCTCCCGGGCTGGACGCAGCCGCTCTCGTGGATCCTGGCGCCGACGTGGGGGATGCGCGCCGTGCGAGACGCCGCCCTCGGCGGCTCGGCGCTGCCCGCGATCGGGCTCTGCCTCGGGCTCAGCGCCGTCTACGCGGTGCTGGCGCTGCTCTCCCTGCGCAACTTCGAGCGGCTCGCGCGGCGGCGCGCGACGCTGTCGCTGACGTGAGCGCGCGCGCTGCGGCCGCCCAGGCACCTCGCGAGTCGCAGGGCGAGCTCGAGAACTTCCTGCGCGTCTTCTTCGTCGGCGGCGCCTACGCGTTCCGCGCGCTCTTCTACTGGATCAGCCCCTGGGCCTACGTGCCGGTGATGCTGGCGGAGCCGCTCTTCCAGATCCTCTTCTTCGCCTTCGTCGGCCGCGCCGCCGGGATCGAGGACGACGCCTTCTTCGTCGTCGGCAACGCGGTCGTCTCGCTCTCGGTGGCGACCGTCTTCGGGATGTTGTTCACGATCGACGGCGAGCGGTTCCAGCAGACGCTCTCGGGCCTGATCGCGACTCCGGCGAACCGGATCGCGCTCTTCTGGGGCCGCAGCCTGCCCGTCGTCGCCAACGGCGCCGTCGTCGCCGCGTCCGGGCTCCTCTCGGGCTCGCTCGTCCTCGGAGTCGACGTACCCGTCTCCGCGCTGGCGCCGCTCCTGCTGACGCTCCTCACGGTCGCGTTCTCCTCCGCCGGGCTCGGCCTGCTCGTCGCCTCCGTCGGCCTCCGCTATCGCAACGGGCTCGTGCTCGCGAACATGACGACGGCGCTGTTCCTGATCTTCGCCGGCTCGAACATCCCGCGCGACACGCTGCCGGCGTGGATGCAGTGGGTCGGGGACGCCCTGCCGCTGACCCGCGCGATCGAGGCGGCGCGCGGCTCGTCGCGGGCGAGACCGTCGGCGACGTCGGCGGCCTGCTCGCGGTCGAGGCGCTGATCGGGCTCGGCTACGGCATCGCGGGCTACCGGCTGCTCCGCTTCTTCGAGCGGCAGGGGCGGCGGCACGCGACGCTGGAGGTCTTCTAGCCGACAGGCCGGTCGCCGGCGAGGAAGTACCAGGTCGCGGTCGCGCAGTAGGCGGCGATCAGGAGCGCGCCCTCCCAGCGGCGGGAGCGGCCGTCGAGCGAGACGAAGGCGACGAAGGCCGCCGAGGCGCCCATCGTGATCAGCTCGATCGGGCGGAACGCCAGCGAGAGCGGCTCGATCGCCCAGGAGACGACGGCGACCGCCCCGGCGACGAGCAGCGCGACCTGCGCGCTCGAGCTGACGGCGATCTCGGTCGCGAGCTTCATCTTGCCGCGGCGCGCGATCACGACCGCGCCGCCGTGCTCGGCCGCGTTGCCGACGATCGCGACGATGACGACGGCGATGAAGAACTCGGAGACGCCGACCGTGTGCGCGAACGACTCGAGCGAGTGCACGAGGATCTCGCTGATGATCGCGGTCGCGAGCGTCGCGACCGCGAGCGCCGCGAGCGCGGTCGGCAGCGACCAGCCGCCCGGCTCGGGCGCGTGCCCCGAGGCGGTGTGCGCGCGCGACTCCCGGCGCAGCCTGACGAAGGTGACGACCGCGTAGACGCAGAGGAGCACGATCGCGACCCCGAGCGTCGCCACGGCGAGCGAGTGCCGGTCGGGGTCGCCGTGGAACCCGGGCACGGACGGGATCAGGTAGAGGAGCACCGCGAAGACGACCAGCCCGAGCTGGCTCAGTCACCGACCGCCGGTCGATCGGCGAGGGCGGCCCGATCAGCAGCGCGAAGCCGAGCACGAGCAGGATGTTCGAGACGATCGAGCCGGTGATCGAGCCGCGGACGACCTCGGTCAGCCCGTCGGCGACGGCGAACAGGGCGATGATCAGCTCGGGCGCGTTGCCGAAGCTCGCGTTCAGGAAGCCGCCGATGCCCGGCCCGGTGTGCTCGGCCGCGTGCTCGGTCGACTCGCCGATCAGCCAGGCGAGCGGGACGAGCGCGGCCGCGGCGAGCACGAACAGGGTCGTGTCGCCCACGTGGAACGCGAAGCGGGCGACGATCGCGGCGGGCGTGAGCGCGAGCGCGCCCCAGAGGATCCGGCGTACCACCGGCGGTAACCCTACCCTCGCCCCGCGGCGCCGGCGGCTCCGCGACTAGCGCGACGGGGCGGGGAAGTCAAGTCTTGCGGCGGCGGTTTCCGGCTTCCACAATTCCCACATGCAGACCGACTCGAGCCCGTCGACGGAGAGCGGACTCCCGCTGCATCCGCAGGACGAGACCGAGTGCCGCCGCTGCGACGTCCACTGCGGCAAGGTCGTCTACCCGGGCGCCTGCCTCTCCCGCTCCTGCCCCTTCCTCTACGCCTACGAGGCCTTCGGGCACACCTACATCGGCTGCATGCAGAAGATCTACGACGTCGAGATCGACGTCGAGATGCTCTCCGAGCTGGAGCGGCGCCGCGCCGGCTTCGGCGCCATCCGCGCGAAGCGCCGGCCGCTGCCGATGTGCAAGGCCGAGGTCGAGCAGACCTACGAGGCGCGCACCGAGGAGCTCGGCTGCGTCAACCCGGAGTTCTCGGAGCTCCCGGTCGGCGAGCCGACCTTCAGGGTCTTCGCCCAGATCGACCTGCGCTAGCGCTCGAGCAGCCGCCGCTCGCCGCGCCGGCGCAGGCCGCGGCGGCCGAGCCAGAGCGCGAGGCCGAGCAGGACGAGCGGGCCGCCGAGCGCGAGCGCGTAGACGGCGCCGACGCCGAGCCAGGTCAGCGCGACGACGACGCCGTGCAGGCGGCCGTGGCGCTCGCGGCGCGGGCGGCGAGACCGCGGCGCGCGTCGTCAGGGAGAGCGAGACCGTCGCCAGGCGCGCCTCGCGCACGGTCGCCGCGCGCTGCCGCTGCAGCGCCTGCACCCGCGCGGTCAGCGTCCGGATCTGCCGCTCGGTCGCCGGGGTCTGCTCGCGGGCCCGCAGCGCCTTCAGCTGCCGCTGCAGCCGCGCGATCTCGCGGTCGACGGCCCCGACGCCCGCCTGGCGGTCCTGGATCTGCAGCGAGGAGCCGGTGATCGTGCCGAGGGCGCTCAGCCGCTCGACCGCGGCCTGCACCTTCGAGACCGGCACGCGGACGCGGATCGAGGCGTCGCCCTCGCGGCCGTCGACGTGCACGTTCACCGTCGTCGCGAAGCCGCCGAGCGAGCGGGCGATCGCGAGCGCGCGCCTGGTCGCGTCGGAGAGCGCCGTCGCGTTCCGGACGCGCAGGGCGAGCGTCGCGTCGACGTCCTGCAGCCGGGTGCCGCCGCCGGCACGGGGGACGGGCGCCGTCGCCGACTTCTCGGAGCGCGCCCGGGACGGACGCGTCGAGCGTCGCCTCCGGCGCCGCCCGCGCTCTGCTGCGGCGACGAGCCGCGCTCGCCGAGGCCGACGGCGATCGCGACCGCCGCGGCGGCGGCCAGCAGCGTCCCGAGGGCAAGGCGCGGGGACAGGGACGGCAGGCGCCGCCCGGGCGCCGCGGGCGCACGCGCGGCGATCTCCAGCACCCGCGCGCGGAGCGCGTCCGGCGCGGCGGGGCGGTGCTCGTGCAGGTCGGCGTAGAGGTCAAGCCGCGACATGGGCCTCCAGCTCCTTCTCCAGCTTGTCGAGGGCGCGCGAGAGCCGGGTCGAGCAGGCGGTCGGGCTGATCCCGAGCACCCGCGCGGCGGTCTCGCCGTCGAGGTCGAGGACGACGCGGAGCGCGATCACCTCGCGCTCGCCGGCGCTCAGCCCGCCGAGCGCGTGCTCGAGGGCGGGGGAGAGCCCTTCCGCGAAGCGCGGCTCCTCCGCCTCGCGGAGGCCGCCCGCGTAGGCCTGCTCGCGCCGCGCCCGCCGCCGCTCGGAGCGGAAGTGGTCGAGCGCGACCGTCCGGGCGAGCTGGCAGAGCCAGGTGCGGGCCGAGCCGCGCCGCTCGTCGAAGCGGCTCCAGAGCCGGGTCGCGCGCTCGAACGTCTCGGCGGCGAGGTCCTCGGCGAGCCCGCGGTCGCCCGTCAGGTAGGCGAGGTAGCCGTAGACCTCGTCGAGGTGCGCCTCGGCGGCCTGCTGGAGCGTCGTCACACGGGTCCTACGCCGCCACGTGACGATTCGTCACAAGCCGGTACCGCGCCCGTCGCCGGACCGCTGCGCCGCGACGCCTCGTGACGATTCGTCACAAGCGGGGCCGGAGGGGCGGCGATGCCGTTTGGCGCAGCGCAGCCGCCGTGGTCGAGCACGTGACGATCTGTCACAAGCGCGGCTCGCGGGGTCACAGGTGCCGCTCGCGCAGCGCCTTCGCGGCGGCGATCTGATCCGCGTCGGGGCCGTGTCCCTCCGGGCCCGGCACCTCGAGGAGCGCCGGCAGCCCCTGCAGGCGCGGATGGGCGAGGAAGGTGCCGAGGCCCTCGCCCATCAGGCCGGCGCCGACGTCGTCGTGCCGGTCGCGGTTCGAGCCGAGCGGCAGCTTCGAGTCGTTCACGTGCAGCGCGCGGAGCCGGTCGAGCCCGATCTCGCGGTCGACCTCGTCGAGCACGCGGTCGAGCTCCGCCCGGTCGGTGACGTCGTAGCCGGAGGCGTAGAGGTGGCACGAGTCGAGGCAGATCCCGAGCCGCGGGTGGCGGTCGAGCCGGTCGACGAGCGCGGCGAGCTCCTCGATCGAGCGGCCGATCGTGCCGCCCGCGCCCGCGGTGTTCTCGATCAGCAGCCACGTCCGCTCGGAGCAGCGTTCGAGACACTGCGCGAGCGAGGGGACGACGCGCTCGAGCCCGGCCTCGAAGCCCGAGCCGAGGTGCGAGCCGACGTGGAAGACGACGCCGTCCGCGTCGATCGCGCAGGCGACGTCGACGGTCTGGCGCAGCGCCGTCACCGACTTCTCGTAGACCTCGTCGTTCGGCGCGGCCAGGTTGATCAGGTAGAGCGCGTGGCAGACGACCCCGTGCAGCCCCGCCTCCGCGGCCCGCTCCCTGAACCGCTCCAGGTTGGCCGGGTCGTGCCTGGTCGGCCGCCACATCCGCGGGCTCTGCGTGAAGATCTGCAGCGACTCGCAGCCGATCGCCTCGGCCCGGTCGACGGCCGTGTGGATCCCGCCCGACGAGGAGACGTGGCCGCCGATGAACACCGGCGCAGCCCTAGCGCGCCGGCCCTGGCGGCTACAACCTCGCTATGCAGCGCCCCCGGACAGCCTGGCTCTTCGCCGTCGCGGTGCTCGTGCTCGTCCCCTGGACGCTCTGGCTCGGCTGGCGGCTGCCGGCCAGCCACACGAGCCGCCACTGGGACGTCGCCTGGGTCGGGCTCGACATCGGGCTCGCGCTCGCGCTCGCGGCCACGGGCATCGGGGTCTACCGCCGCTCGGCCTGGGTCGCGGCCGCCGCGGCCGCCGCGGCGACGATCCTCCTCTGCGACGCGTGGTTCGACAACGTGCTCTCGGTCGGCGCCGACGAGCACCTCGAGGCCGCCCTCGAGGCGATCTTCGTCGAGCTGCCGCTGGCGGCGCTCTGCCTCTGGCTCGCCCGCCGCCGGCTGCGCGAGCCCGGCTGACCGCCGCCGCGACCGGCGCGACTAGCATTGCCGCGATGGCTGCGACCCCCGTCCGCGTCCGCCTCGCCCCGAGCCCGACCGGCCTGCTCCACATCGGCTCGGTGCGCACGTTCCTCTTCAACTGGCTCTTCGCGCGCCGCGAGGGCGGCGAGTGCCTGCTGCGGATCGAGAACACGGACACGAGCCGCGAGGTCGTCGAGGCGACCGAGCAGATCCAGCGGTCGCTGCGCTGGCTCGGGATCGACTGGGACGGCCCGGTCACCTTCCAGCTCGACCGGATGGAGGAGTGCGGCACGCTCGCCCGGCGGCTCGTCGAGCAGGGCGCGGCCTACGAGGACGAGGGCGCGATCCGCTTCCGGATGCCCGACGAGGGGACGACGTGGTGGGACGACGGCATCCGCGGCCGGGTCGAGTTCCCGAACGAGAAGCTCGAGGACGTCGTCATCGTCCGCTCCGACGGCCGGCCGACCTACAACTTCGCCTCGCCGGTCGAGGACGTGCTCGACGGGATCACGCACGTGATCCGGGGCGACGACCACATCTCGAACACGCCGAAGCAGATCCAGATCCTGCGGGCGCTCGGCCACGAGCCGCCGTTCTACGCCCACGTCCCGAGCGTGCTCGGGCCCGACGGCAAGAAGCTCTCGAAGCGCCACGGCGCCCAGGGCGTCGACGAGTTCCGCGACCTGGGCTACGTGCCGGCGGCGCTGATGAACTTCCTCGCCCGGCTCGGCTGGAGCGCCGACGACCACACGGAGGTCTTCTCGCGCGACGAGCTCGTCCGGCTCTTCTCGATCGAGCGCGTCTCGCCGAGCCCCGCCGTCTTCGACTACGACAAGCTCGACTGGCTGAACGGCGTCTACCTGCGCGGGATGAGCGAGGACGACTACGCCGCGGCGCTGCTCGGCTGGCTGCGCGAGCACGGGTACGACTGGCCCGAGGAGCTCGTCCGCGCGACCGTGCCGCTCGTGCAGGAGAAGATCGCGCGCCTCGCCGAGTACCCCGCGTTCGCCGGCTTCTTCTTCGACCGCCGCGACGGCTGGGACACGGCCGACCTCGAGCCCGAGGTGCTGGCCGCGGCGGAGGAGGCGCTCGGCGGCGTCGAGCCGTTCCGCGCCGAGGCGATCGAGGCGAGCCTGCGCGGGCTCGCCGAGCGGCTCGAGCTCTCGCCGCGGAAGGCGTTCCAGCCGATCCGCGTCGCGGTCACCGGCTCGCGCGTCTCGCCGGGCCTGTTCGAGAGCCTGGAGCTGCTCGGTCGCGACGAGTCGCTGGCGCGGCTCAGCGCGGCCCGGGCGGCCGCTGCCTAGTCGGACCGGGCGGCAGCTGCCTGGGCGGCCCGAGCGGGTCGAGCGCCCGCTGGAAGATCCGCCAGCAGCGGTTCCGGAACTCGGGGGACGGGCGGGGGAACCCCTCGGGGGGCGTGTCGTCATCCCGCGCGCGTCGGGGGGATCGTGCGCGCTGTACCATCTCAAATGCGTAAACGCCCGCCGGCGGACGCCGGTTACGGGCGCCAGCAGAGGACGCCCGCGACGACCGCCGCGATCCCGGTCGACCAGACCGGCCAGGCGCCGACGGCGGCCCCGAGCACGACCAGCGAGGCGCCGATGACGGTCAGGACGAGCGAGAGGAGCGGCCCGAGCAGGCCCGGCTCCGGCTCGCTCGTCGCCGACCCCGCCCGCCGCCGCGGCGCGCCTGTCGAGCCGCAGGCGGGCGAGCCGCACCCGGAAGAGCGCGCCGCGCCACTCGGGGACGAGCTCGGCCGTCGCCTCGCCGCCCCCGAGCTCGACCGAGTCGGCGACGTCGGCGGTCGCGTCCCGCGCCTCGGCGAGCGCGTCGGCGAGCTCCTCGAGCTCCGTGCCGGGCCCCTCCGCCTCGACGAGCCCGTAGGCGCGCTCGCCGGCGACGTGGAGGGCGTAGCGAAGCCGCGCCAGCTCCTCGGCCGCGTCGTCCGAACCGAGCTCCTCCGCGGGCCCGCCGGCGATCGCCTCCAGCCGGACGAGCGTGCGGCGCAGGTCGCTCCAGAGCCCGTCGAGCTCGCTCGCGGAGCGCCGACGTTCCCCGCTGCCCACCCTGGACGCCACTGCTGCCGATTCTAGCCCGGGCGGCGGTGTGGCGTCGGTACACTCCCGCGGCGATGACGGACGACGCGCAGCGGGTGCTGGTGGTCGACGACGACCCGTCGATCCGGCTCCTGTGCCGCGTCAACCTCGAGCTCGACGGCTTCGGCGTCAGCGAGGCGGCGACGCTCGAGGCCGCACGGGTCCAGCTGGCGCGCGACGACGTCGGGCTCGTGCTGCTCGACGTCCACGTCGGCAGCGCCAGCGGGATCGAGCTGCTCGACGAGCTGAAGCGCGACCGGCCCGGGCTGCCCGTCGTGCTCCTGACCGGCGAGAGCGGCCTGCCGCCCGAGGCGCGCGGCCGCGCCGACGCGGTTCTCGGCAAGCCCTTCCGGCTCGGCGAGCTGACCGGGACCGTCCGCGGGCTGCTCGGCTAGGGTTGAGCGCATGAGCGTGACGCCTGTCCTCTCGCCGGCGGACTACGAGGAGCGCCTCCAGCGCTACCTCTACGAGCGCTCCGAGGAGGGCCGCGCCGTCCGGGTCGGCGAGAAGGAGGTCTCCGAGCAGGCCGAGATCGTCGCCCGCTACACCGACCTCTTCACGCGCGAGCAGCTCGACGCGCTCCGCGACGCCGAGGCGGGCGCCGGCGACGACGCGACCCGCGAGCGGATCTACCGGCTGCGCCTCACCTGCGAGGCCGGGATCATGGCCCAGGAGCTGGCCGCGCCCGAGGACGAGCTCGAGAACCGGATCCTGGCGGCGCGCGTCGACCACGACGGCGAGTCGCTGCCGCTCCGCACGGCCCAGGCGATGCTGGCCGTGCTGCCCGGCTACGACGAGCGCGAGCGGCTCGGCGTCGCGCAGTCGCAGGCGTCCGCGCGCTTCAACGACGACCGGCTGGCGCTGATCGCGGCAGGCGAGGAGCTCGCGGCCGCGCTCTCGGGCGAGCCGGATCCCGTCGCCCGCAACGAGGAGGAGAAGGGCGTCTCGCTCCGCGAGCTCTCGCGGGAGCTGCAGCGCGTCTCCGACGCGTCGACGGCCGCCTACGAGCGAATGCGGGAGCACTGGTTCGAGCGGCTGCTCGGCGAGGAGCGCGAGGAGCTCCCCTCGTCGTTCCACGTCGCCTACATGCGCCGGCTCTCGCCGCTCGAGTCCACGTACACGAAGGAGCGCGCGACCGAGGTCTGCCTCGCGACGCTGAGCGAGCTCGGCTTCGACCTCGCGGGCGAGCGGAACATCCGCCTCGACCTCGACGACCGGCCGCAGAAGGCGCCGCGCGCCTGCGTGATCGCGTCCGACCCGCCGAACGTCGTCCACCTGATCACGCGCGCCCAGGGCGGGCTGCACGACTACCAGGCGTTCCTGCACGAGGCCGGGCACGCGCTGCACTACGCCGGCTGCGACCCCGCGCTCGAGTACACGTTCCGCCGGATCTCGCGCGACCACGCGCTGACCGAGATCTACTCGTACATCTGCGAGGCGATCAGCCGCGAGCCCGAGTGGCACGCGCGCCACTTCGGCCTCTCCGACGCCGAGGCGGCCGAGAACGCGGAGGCGACCACCTTCCTCGAGGCGCTGCTCTTCCGCCGCTACGAGGCGAAGCTGCGCTTCGAGCTCGACTTCTGGACGCGCTTCCCCGAGGACGGCGGCACGCCCGAGGGCTACGAGGCGTACCTGACCGACGCCACCGGCGTCCGCTACCGCGCCGACGCATACCTGTCGGACATGGACGCCGGCTTCTACTCGGCCGACTACCTGCGCGCCTGGATCCGGTCGGCGCAGCTCCGCGCGCACCTCGTCGACACGGTCGGCGCCGACTGGTGGCGCCGCCCCGAGACGGGCGAGCTCCTGCGCTCGCTCTTCCGCGAGGGCACGAAGCCGACGAGCGAGGAGATCGCCGCCCGGCTCGGCTTCGACCCGCTCGACACCGGGCCGCTGCTGCACGAGCTCGGCGCCTGAGCCTCCCGGACGGTCCTCGCGGCGCCGGCAGGCCGAGGTCGGCCGACGAAGAGAGAGGGCCCCGGCAGGGACCCTCTCGGAGATCGCTCTCAGCACCCCCGGCGGGATTCGAACCCGCGGTCTCCTGGCTGAGAACCAGGCATCCTTGGCCGCTAGACGACGGGGGCGCGGCGGGCACAATGTAGCGGATTGGAAGCCGGCTCCGCGGGTAGGGGCGAGGCATGCTCGCGCTCCTGAGACGGTTCTTCTCCCGCGGCGACCCGGATGCGACCGCGGCGCGGCAGCAGGGCGATCCGACCGTCCTCGACCGGCCCGGCGACCCGCGCGGCGGGCTGCAGAGCGACGCCTACCGGCATGCCGACCCGCGCGACGTCGTCGCGGAGGAGGGCACCGTCATGAGCGGCCCGGGCGGGGCGCCGCAGGACGAGACCTCGCCGGACGAGCGCCGCGAGGCGGACCGTCCCTAGCCGGTCTTAGAACTCGAACCGGAATGACGCTCGTCGGCTGGGCGTGATGGGTGCGTGCGATGCAAGGACGCAGGGAGGCGCGATAGCGGGGCTCTATCGGGCCGACCGAGGACGCCGCAGCGCGCGTGGCCAGCGCGTCCGGACGGCACAGACCTCATTCCGGTTCGAGTTCTTAACAGCCTCCTCATCCGCCGCGGCTAGCCTGCCCGCCGGTGACTGTGAAGGCCGGGCACAGCATCCGGGCGCTCGCGCTCGCCGTCGCGCTGCTCGCGGCGGCCGCGCTCGCGGGCTCGGCACGCGCGCAGACGGCGCCGACCGGGATCGACGTCTCGAACTGGCAGGGGCGGATCGACTGGGTCAAGGTCGCCGGCGGCGGCTACCGGTTCGCGTTCGCGAAGGCGACCGAGGGGACGACCTTCGACGACGCGACCTATCCGCTGAACCGCTCCGGCACGGCCGCGGTCGGGCTGCGGATCGGCGCCTACCACTTCGCCCGGCCGACCGGCTCGACGGACGCGGCGGCGGTCGCGAGCGCGGTCGCGCAGGCCGAGCACTTCGTCGACTACGCGCAGCCGGCCCGCGGCGACCTGCTGCCGGTGCTCGACCTCGAGTCGAACGGCGGCCTCTCGACCGCACGGCTGCAGCTCTGGACGCGCACCTGGCTCGACCACGTCGTCGCGCGCCTCGGCGCCAGGCCGATCGTCTACGCCTCGCCGAGCTTCTGGAAGACGTCGCTCGGCGACACGCCGGTCTTCGCGCAGGCGGGCCACCGGCTCTGGATCGCGCACTGGACGAAGGCGGCGCTGCCGATCCTGCCGGGCGCCGGCTGGGGCGGGCTCGGCTGGACGTTCTGGCAGTGGACCGACTGCAACAAGGTGCCGGGGATCCTCAACTGCGTCGACGGCGACCGCTACAACGGGCCGGACGCCGCCGCGGCCTCGCTGCCCGCCTATCCGCTCGGGCCGCCGGTCGCGAACGCGCCGGCGACGATCGTCGGCACGCCGCAGGCGGGCAAGCTGCTGGCCGCGCTGCCGGGCGGCTGGGGCGGCGGCAAGCCCGCGAGCTTCGGCTACCAGTGGCAGCGCTGCGACGCGGGGGGCGCCGGCTGCGTGCCGATCTCCGCCGCCGTCCGCGAGACCTACACGCCGGTCGCGGCCGACGTCGGCCACGCGCTGACGGTGGTCGTCTCGGCCCGCACGCCGAGCGGCACGGCGTCGGTCGGCTCGGCCGCGACGCTCGCGGTCGCGAGCGGCGGCACGACCGGCTCGACGGCCCCGCAGGCGACCGCGCTGCCGTCGATCCAGGGGACGCTGCAGGCGGGCCAGACGCTGACGGCGCAGGTGGGCAACTGGACGGGCTCGCCCGCCTCGTTCGCCTACCAGTGGCGGCGCTGCGACCCGGCCGGCGGCGCCTGCGCGGCGATCGAGGGCGCCGGCTCCCAGACGTACACGCTCACCCCCGACGACATCGGCTCGACCCTGTCGCTCGTCGTCACGGCCACGGGCCGCGGCGGCTCCGGCTCGGCGGTCGCGCCGACGACCGCAGCCGTGGCGCCCGCGCCGGTACCGGAGGCCGTGCCGGGCTCGGCGGTGGCGCAGCCCGGCCAGGCCGGGAACGTGGTCGCGGTCGGCGGCGGCGCGACGGTCAGCTGGCAGCCGGGCGCGGTCACGGCGGGGGCCACGGTCGCGCTCTCGCCCGTCGCGGGCAGGCTGCCGGTCGCCGGCACGCGCCGTCCGGCTCTCGACGAGCGCCAAGGCGCAGGTCCGCTGGGCGCTCGACGTCCGCTTCGCCGCCGCCTCCGCGGACGCCGTCCCCGGCCTGCTGCCCGGCAGCGGCGTCTGGCGTCCCGTCTCGGAGCTGCCCTCGCCGAGCCTGCCCGCCGGGCAGGACGCGGGAGCCTACCGGGACGCGTCGGGCTTCCTGCACGTGCTGACGCGCCGGACCGGCCGCGTCGCGCTCTTCGCGCCCGGGAAGTGGGGCGACCCGCGCTTCACGACGCCGACGAAGCCGAAGCTCGCGCTCGCGACGCACGCGGCCTCGCGCCGGCTCGCCGACGGCAGCGTCGTCCTCCTCGGCCGGATCACGCTCGACACGCAGGCGCACCTGTACGCGAGCGTCGCCGGCGCCGGCCGCCGCCTCGTCCTCTCGCCGCGGGGCAGCCGCCTCGGCTGGTGGCTGAAGGGCAGGCAGTCGAAGTCGCTGCAGGCGCTCCAGCTCCGCCCGGGCGCGCTCCCGTTCCGGATCCGCATCCCGAAGAGCCAGGCGAAGGCGGCGAGCTACGAGCTGACGCTGGTCGCCCTCGACCCGTACGGCCGCCGCGCGCGCCTCCCCCTGCAGGTCCCGGCGCCGCGACGCTAGTCCCGCGGCTTGTGCGAAATCACGCGAACGAGGGATGGCGTTCGGGCGCGGTCCCGCCCACCATGGGTTCTCTGTATCGAGGAGGACGAGCATGGCAACGGAAACCCGCCATGCGGCCTGGCAGCAGCGAACCTATGCGGTGACCGTCTCCCCGGGGGAGACGCCGACGGTGCTCGCCGACGGATTCGATCGGCTGGACGACGCGCTCGACTTCGCCTTCGACTGGCTCGACGACCTCGGCAGAGGCGAGGAGGTCGAAGGTCGGCTGGTGATCGAACTGCGCGCCGGCGGGGTGACCGAGGAGGTCTGGTCGCTTCCGCCCCGGCCCGAGAGCGGTCGGGCCCTCGCCGACATCTTCGGCTACAACCCGCTGATCGAGAGGTCGAGCGTCCGCGGTCGACCCGGAGTCGAGAGCAGCCGGTTGAGCGACCGTCTGCAGGCACGGAAGCCCATGCCGGAGCCTTCGGAACAGCAGCCTTCGGCACGCCGGCCTCCGCCACTTCGGCACGCTCCGATCGGTCCGGTCGAGGACGCCGCCACGCCGCCCGCGAGGGAGCCCGAGGCCGGCCCGGTTCCGGAGACGCGGGGGCGCACCGCCTCCGCGCTCGAACGGCGAGGCCTCCCGGGCATCGGCGCGGCGGCGGCGACGGCCTGGAGGACGCTCGTCACCCGGGGCATCTGGGACGACCTCCTCTGCCGTGCGTGTCTGCTCGGTCTCACCGCCACGCTCTGGCTGACGCTCGCCCTCGCCGACGCGCGGGTCATCCTGCCGCTCGTCGTCTTCCTGCCGGCGCTGTACTGGCGACAGCGCTTCCGGGCGCGAACGATCTCGGAGCGGGAGGGCTACGACTTCTAGCCGGAGGAGAAGGGCGGGCCCCTCCGGGTGACGAGACGGCCCGGCGGGAGGAGCCGGGCGAGGAGCTGTCCCGCCGCCGCGGGATCGACGAGGCGTCAGCTGCGGCGCCGCCGGACGGCACGCTTGGCGAGCTCGGCGCCGGCGGCGGGGACGAGGGCGAGCAGGGCCACGATCACGGCCTCGCCGGCGGGAAGCGCGGTCGTCCCGAGCGGCTCGTGCAGCACGGGGAGGTAGATGGCGAGCGCGACGACGGCGGCGGAGAGGACGACGCTCGCCGCCAGGTAGCGGTTGCGCGGCGCCCGCCACGCCGGCAGCGCCTCCGAGCGCATCGAGAAGACGAGCACGAGCTCCGCGAGCGCGATCGTCGCGAACGCCATCGTCTGCGCCTCGGCGTCGCCGTGCGGGCGCCCGAGCAAGAATGCGCCGAGCGCGGCGGCGCCGACGAGCGCGCCGATCGCGGCGAGCGCGAGCCAGAGGCGGGCCGGGAAGAGCCGGCGGCTGCGGTCCGGCGAGCGCCGCATCGTCTCCGGCGAGGCCGGGTCGCGCGTCAGCGCCACCGCAGGCAGCCCGTCGGTGAGGACGTTGATCAGGAGCACCTGGACGACGGTCATCGGGACGCCGAGCCCGAACGGGATCGCGACGGCGAAGAGCACGACCTCGCCCAGGTTCGCGGAGAGCAGGAAGGCGACGAACTTCCGGACGTTGTCGGCGATCGCGCGCCCCTCTCGGATCGCCGCGACGATCGTCGCGAAGTCGTCGTCGGTGAGGACGATGTCGGCCGCCTCGCGCGCCGCCTCGGTGCCGGAGCGGCCCATGGCGATGCCGACGTCGGCGCGGCGCAGGGCCGGCGAGTCGTTGACGCCGTCGCCGGTGACGGCGACCACCTCGCCCTCCGCCTGGCGGGCCTCGACGAGGCGGAGCTTGTCGGCCGGCGTGATCCGCGCGTGCACGGCCTCGTCGTCGAGCGCGAGCGCGCGGCCGATCGCCCGCGCGGTGGCGGGGTGGTCGCCCGTCAGCATCTCGACGCGCAGGCCGGCCGCACGCGCCTCGGAGACCGCCCCGCCGCCTGCGCGCGCAGCGGGTCCTCGAGGGCGACGAGCCCGACCGGCCGCAGCTCCCGCTCGACGTCGTCGTCCGTCCCGTCGAGCAGCCGATCGGCGACCGCGAGCACCCGGAGCCCCGCCGCCGCCCAGTCCTCCGCCGCGGCCGCGAGCCGCGCCCGCTCGGCGTCGTCGGCGGCGGAGCGCGCCAGAATCACCTCGGGCGCGCCCTTGACGTAGGCGCGGGTCGCGCCCTCCTCGGCGTAGACGCGCGTCATCCGCTTGCGCTCGGCGTCGAACGCGAGCTCCTCGAGCAGCCGCCGGCCGTCGAGCAGCGCCCCGCCGGCCAGCCCGCGCTCGTGGGCGGCGAGGACGAGCGCGCCGTCGACCGGGTCGCCGGCGACGCGGAGCGCGCCGTCCTGCTCGAGCACGCGCGCGTTCGAGGCGAGCGCGGCCGCGACGACGACATCTCGCTCGCCGCAGCCGTCGGCCGGCCGGACGTCGGCGAGTCGGAGCCGGTTCTCCGTCAGCGTGCCGGTCTTGTCCGAGGCGACGACGGTGGAGCTCCCGAGCGTCTCGACGGCGGTCAGCCGGCGCACGATCGCCCCGCGCTCGGCCATCGCGCGGGCGCCGAGGGCGAGCGCGATCGTCACCGTCGCCGCCAGTCCCTCCGGCACCGCCGCGACCGCGACGGAGACGCCGACGAGGAACGCCTGCTCGAGCGTCTCCCCGCGCGCGAGCATCGCGCCGCCGAGTCCGAGCGTGACGGCGATCCCGAAGCCGACCATCAGGCGGGTGAGCCCGCCGATCCGCCGCTGCAGCGGCGTCGGCGGCGGCTTCGCCTCCGAGGCGAGCCCCGCGATCTGCCCCAGCTCGGTCGCGTCGGCGGTCGCGGTCACGAGCGCGAGGCCCCGCCCGCGGGTGACCGACGTCCCCGCGTACGCCATCGAGCTGCGGTCCGCGAGCGCCGCCTCCGCGGGCACCGCCGCCGTTCCCTTGTCCGCGGGGGCCGACTCTCCCGTCAGGAGCGACTCGTCGGCCGCCAGCCCGTGCGCCGAGATCACCCGGGCATCCGCGGGCACGCGCTCGCCCTCCGCGAGCACGACCAGGTCGCCGGGCACGACCGCCTCGACGGCCAGCTCGAGCTCCCGACCGTCGCGGACGACGCTCGCCCGGCGCTCGAGCGACTCGCGCAGCGCGAGCACGGCACGTTCGGCGCCGGCCTCCTGGACGAAGCCGAGCACGGCGTTGAGGACGACGATGACGCCGATCACCGCCGCCTCGATCGTGTCCCCGATGCCCGCCGAGACGGCCGCTGCGGCGACGAGCAGCGCGACGAGCGGATCGGCGAACTGCCGCAGCGCGATGCGCGGATAGGCGGGCCGGCGCGCGCGCGCGAGCCGGTTCGGCCCGACCCGGAGCGAGACGGGCCTCCGCCTCGGCGGCGGTCAGCCCGCACTCGAGGTCGCTGTCGAGGCCGCGCGCGACGTCGGCCGGGGCGCGCGCGTGGTAGGCGGCCTCACCGAGGAGCGGCGCGGCCGGACGACGAGGACCGAGCAGCCGGCCCGGTGCGCGACCCGCTCCGAGACGCTGCCGAGTGCGCGCAGGCCGTGCAGGCCGCGGCTGCCGACGACGACGAGGTCGGCGCCGCGCGACGCCTCGACGAGCGCCGGCACCGGCGCCGCGTCCACCGTCTCGGCGAGCGGCGCGCGCAGGTGCACCTGCGCCCGGTCGATCCCCTTGCCGCGCAGTGCGACGAGGACGCGGAGCGGCGCGCCGAGCCGCCGCGCCAGCTCCTGTGCGGCCGCCGAGCGCCGCGTCGCCCTCGCGCGAGCCGTCGATTCCGACGACGAGCGAGCGCGGGAAGGCCTCCGGCCGCTCGGGCCTGCGGGCGACGAGGACGGAGCAGGACGCCGTGTGCAGCAGCTCGCCGGTGACGCCGCCGATCAGGATCTCGGTCGCGCGCCGATGCCCGTGCGAGCCGACCGCGACGACGCTCGCGTCGACACGCCCGGCCTCGCGCAGCAGCGCCTGCGTCGCGACTCCGTCGACGAAGCGCCGGGTGCCGCGGCCGCCGAGCACGCGGACGGCCTCCGCGAGGGCGTCCTCGGCCTCGCGGGTGAGCTCGTCCGCGACGCGCGGCGCCTCCATGCCGACGCGCGCGGCCTCGGCGAGGTGGACGACCGCGACGAGCTCGATCGCGGCGCTCTCGTCGGCGAGCGCCCCGGCCTGGCGGCAGGCCTCGAGGCTCGCGGGCGTCCCGTCGATCCCGACGACCACGTGCCGGAAGACCGAGTCCGGGTCGATGTGCGCCGCGACGCTGCGGGGCAAGGCGGATCCCTCCTCACTCCGAGCCTAGCCGCGTCGCGGCGGGGCGAATCCGGAGAACCCCGCCGACCGTACCGCGGTCAGCCTGAACCACCTGGCCCGGAGTCCGTGCGAGGCTGCCGCCCGCGGCGATGAACGTCGATCTTCGGCGGCTGTGCAGGCTTCGGAGAGACCGGGATCGTCCATCCGGCAGCCACGTGTGCCGCTCGCGGCCCTCGACAGCCGCCGCAGGCCGCCGGATGAGATGATCCGGGCCTGCGAGAATCGCGGGGCCGGTCGCGTGGGCCTCCGCATGAGGCAGGAGGCGGCGACGCAGTTCGGCGAGGCAGCTCCGCGGACCCGGTACGCCCGTAGCGGCGAGATCAGCATCGCCTACCAGACGATCGGCGAGGGCCCGGTGGACGTCGTCGTGGCGCCGGGTTTCCCGAGCCACCTCGAGCACGGCTGGCGGCAGCCGCGGCTCGCGCACTTCTACCGGCGGCTCGCGTCGTTCTCGCGCCTGATCCTGTTCGACAAGCGAGGGATGGGACTTTCGGACCGGGTCGCCGACGCCGATCTCCCGGGCGTCGAGCAGCGCATGGACGACGTTCGGGCGGTGCTCGACGAGGTCGGCTCCGAGCGCGCGACCGTCGCCGGGCTCTCCGACGGCGGCCCGATCGCGACGCTGTTCGCGGCCACGTACCCGGAGCGGGTGACCGGCCTCGTCGTCGTCAACAGCTACGCCCGGCGACTCCGGTCCGCCGACTACCCGTGGGGCCCGACGGTGGACGAGTGGCGAGCGTTCCAGGACTCGATCCAGCACGGCTGGGGCGGACCACTCTTCCTCGACTTTCTCGTGCCGAGCCGCGCCGGCGACCCCGAGTTCGCCGACTGGTGGGCCGGCTACCTGCGCCAGAGCTCCAGCCCCGGAGCGGCGATCGCGTACCTGCGGATGAACGAGCAGATCGACGTGAGGGCGGCCCTGCCGGCCGTCCATGTCCCGACGCTGGTCCTGCACACCGTCGGCGACCGGATCGACCCGCTGGGGGGCGGCCGCTACCTCGCGTCGCGGATCCCGGGCGCGCGGCTCGTCGAGCTCCCCGGCGAGGACCACCATCCCTGGGTGTCCGAGCCCGAGCGCCTGATCGGCGAGATCGAGGAGTTCGTGACCGGTCAGCGGGGCGGCCCGCCGCCCGCGAGCGTTCTGACGACGCTGCTCTTCACCGACATCGCCGGGTCGACGGAGCGCGCGGCGGAGCTCGGTGACCGGCGCTGGAAGGCCCTCCTCGACAGCCACCATGCGATCGTGCGCGCGCAGCTCGAGCGCTTCCAGGGCCTCGAGGTGAACACGACCGGCGACGGCTTCCTGGCGATGTTCGACGGCCCCGCCCGGGCCGTCCGCTGCGCGCTCGCAGCCGATCTCGCCCTGCGAGACGTGGGCGTGAGCATCCGCTCGGGCGTGCACACGAGCGAGGTCGAGCTCGCCGGCCGCGACGTCCGCGGCATCGGCGTGCACGTCGCGGCGCGGGTGATGGCGCTCGCCGCGCCGGGCGAGGTGGTCGTCACGAGCGTCGTCCGCGACCTCGCGGTCGGCTCCGGCCTCACCTTCGAGGAGCGCGGTCGACACGTCCTCAGGGGCGTCCCCGGAGAGTGGGAGCTCCTCGCCGTCGTTGCCGGCGACGCTCGCTCTGCGTGAGAGCGCTGCCCGGGCAGGGCAGCGCGCAGCGAGCCGAACGGCCCCGGGCGTCTCCCGCGACGAACATGCGGCCCCGGCCGTCTCGTCCGGGCGGCGAAAACCCCGCGTTCGCGGGGCTTTCGCGAGGCTGCGGGACAAGGATTCGAACCTTGACTACCTGATCCAGAGTCAGGCGTCCTACCATTAGACGATCCCGCAGAGCGCGCACATTGTAGCGGGGCCGCCGCGGTCCGGGACGCGGGCAGACCGGGCGCGCCGACGCCGCCGGCCGAAACGCGGATAGCGGCGCGGGTGCCGGCCGCGCCGGTTCGAGCCGCCTACAGGTCGAGGCGGTACACGGCACGAGGCGCTTCTCCGCCTCGGTGTCGATGTGGGCGAGCACCTCGACGTAGGGCTCGAGGCCGGAGCCGCGCAGCTTCGCCTTCAGGAGGCCGTCGACCTGGTAGAGGCCGGACGAGTTGTTCATCAGGATCTCGATCAGGATCGGGCGCTCGTCGCCGTCCTTGATCAGGACGTCCTCGACCGCGGCGGCCGAGAGCGAGTGGATCGAGACGCGACCGCGCTCGAACGGGATCCGGGAGCGGCCCTTGGCCATGTCGAGCGCGTCCGCGACGCGCAGCAGGCCCGCCTCGATCGTCAGCGGCTGCCCGTCGGAGCGGTGGCTGATGATCCCCTGCAGCACCTCGGAGACGACGACGGTCAGCTCGGGCTCCTCGTAGATCCCGTCGAGCAGCTCGCGCAGCTTCGGCTCGGCGAGGAAGAGCGAGAAGTCCTCGTGCCCGTGCCGGTGGACCGCCATGCCGATGCAGTGGGTGAGCGCGCACAGGGTGACGACGATCTCGGCGTCGTCGCGCTCCAGCCCGTAGTCGCGCACCATGTTCGGCTCGACGCCGTGCTTGGTCAGCTGCCGGAGCAGCTTCAGCGCGATGTTGGTGACGATCTGGATGTGCACCCAGGAGTGGTCGTTGATCTCGAGGCGGGTGACCGCGTTCACGTTCGCGACGTGCCACCAGGCCTTCAGCTGCGTGTCGGCGTTGACGCGCTCGATCAGGCGCCGCAGCTTGCGGTTGCCGCGCTCGGGGACGCGGATCCGCATCCGCTCGACCGCCTGCGACGGGGTCATCCGGGCCTCGTGCTCGGCCTCGGCCGAGGCGGGCTCGACGATCCGCGCCTCCGCCTCCGCCTCGAGCTCGCTGTTGCGGGTCTCGTCGGCCGTCTCGTCCGCCATGGGGCCAAGCCTAACGGCGGGCCCGGCCGCCGGGAGCCCGTCGGGGTGGGCTGCTAGCGTCCCGCGCGTGGAGACGGAGGCCGGCGCAGCAGGCGAACCCGGTCGCCGAGGCGGCGGGCTTCTGGCGCCGGTTCGCGGCGGCCCTGATCGACGGGTTCGTCGTCGGCCTCGTCGGTCTCGTCGTCGCCGCGTTCGTCGGCACCGGCATCGGCGACGTGACCGGGCTCCTGATCTCGCTCGCCTACTTCACCTGGTTCCACGGCTCGACCGGCCAGACGCCGGGGGACGCGGCGCTCGGGATCCGCGTCGTCGACGTGCGCGACGGCACCGGCGAGCCGATCGGCTACTCGCGGGCGGCGATCCGCTGGGCGGTCAGCATCGTCTCCTACTTCGTCGTCCTGCTCGGCTACCTCTGGATGCTCTGGGACCCCGAGCAGCAGACCTGGCACGACAAGGCCGCCGGCTGCGTGCCGGTCAAGCTCTAGCGCCGGCCGGCGGAGACGTTGACGCGCACGGGGTCGCCGGCGCGGGCGCGGGTGCCGGGCCGCGGGTGCTGCGCGACGACGGTGCCGCGCGGCGCCGACGACGGCACCGGGTAGACGTTCGGCTCGGCGCCGATCGCCCGGAGCGTCCGGACGGCGCGGGCGAGCGGGAGGCCGACGACCCCGGCGACGAGCAGCCTGCGCACCACCGGCTTCGGCGCGGGCACCGGCGGCAGCGGGGCGGCGAGCCGCCGCGGGACCGGCGGCGCGCTTCGGCTTCGACTTCGGCTTCGGCTTCGGCTTCGGCGCCGTCGGCGCGCGGTGCCTCGGCGCCGCGTGCGTCGGAGCGGCTCGGCGGTGCCGCGGGTGCGGCGCTGGCTGCCGCCACGAGGGCCGTCGAGGCGTCGGGGGAGCGCTCGAGCACGGCCGCGCCGGCCAGCGTCGCGACGAAGGCGAGGAGCGCGACCGGGGCGGCGAGCCCGAGCGTCCGCCACGGGCTCGACCGCCGCGCGGCCGCGAGATAGAGGATCTCCTGCGTCGGCTGCCCGACCGGCGTCGGCGCGATCTCGTCGCGCGCGAGGCTGTCGACGACCGTGCGCCGGAAGGGGAAGACGGGGAACTCGTCGTCGAGGTCGTGCTCGTGCAGCGGCGCCACGCCCGGAGAACGCGCGCGGCGGCCGCAGGGTTACGCGACCTCGGCCGCCCAGTCGCCGTAGAGGTGCGAGTAGAGCCCGCCCGCCTCGACCAGCTGCTCGTGCGTGCCCTGCTCGACGACCTGTCCGTGCTCGAGCACGACGATCAGGTCGGCGTCGCGGATCGTCGAGAGCCGGTGGGCGATGATGAAGGCGGTGCGGCCGTGCAGGAGCCGGCGGAGCGCGAGCTCGATCTTGCGTTCCGTGCCGATGTCGACCGACGAGGTCGCCTCGTCGAGGATCAGCACCCGCGGGTCGGCCAGCAGGGCACGGGCGAAGGCGACGAGCTGGCGCTGCCCGAGCGAGAGCCGGGTTCCGCGCTCCTGCAGCTCGGTGTCGTAGCCGTCCTCGAGCGCGGACACGAACTCGTGCGCGCCGACCGACGTCGCCGCCGCGACCACGTCCTCCACGGACGCGTCGGGCCGGCCGAAGGCGATGTTCTCGCGGACGGTGCCGGCGAAGAGGAAGCCCTCCTGCGGCACGATCCCGAGCTGCAGCCGCAGCGACTCCTGGGTCGCGTCGCGCAGGTCGACGCCGTCGATCGTGATCCGCCCCTCGGTCGGGTCGTAGAAGCGGGCGAGCAGCTTCGCGATCGTCGACTTGCCCGCGCCGGTGTGGCCGACGAGCGCGACCGTCGTGCCGGCGGGCACGTCGAGCTCGATCCCGTGCAGCACCTCGGGGCCGCGGCCGTAGGCGAAGCGGACGCCCTCGAAGGCGACGCGGCCCTCGACCTGCTCGAGCGGCCGCGCCTCCTCGGCGTCCTCGATCTCCACCTTCTGGTCGAGCACGCCGACGATCTTGTCGAGCGCGGCCACGGCCGAGAGGAACGTCGAGTAGAGCTGCGAGAGCTGCTGGACCGGGTCGAAGAAGTTGGCGAGGTAGAAGAGGAAGGCGGTCAGCGTCCCGAGCGTCACCTCGCCGTGGAAGACGAGCCAGCCGCCGTAGCCGAGCACGACCGCGTTGGCCGCGCTCGAGAGCAGGTCGACGAACGGGAAGTAGAGGCCGTTCAGGACGACGGTGCGCTGGTTCGCGTCGCGGTAGGTCTCGGCGACGCGGCGGAAGGCGGCCTCGTTCCGCCGCTCGCGGGTGAACGCCTGCACCATCCGCATGCCGGCGATGTCCTCGGCCAGGGTCGCCGTCACCGCCGCCAGGGTCTCGCGGACGCGGCGGTAGGCGCGGGCCGAGTGCTTCCGGAACCAGGCCGTCGACCACGCCATCAGCGGCATCACGGTCAGGGTCGCGAGCGCGAGCCGCCAGTCGAGCCAGAAGAGCAGCACCATCGTGCCGACGAGGGTCAGCGTGTTCTGGACGAGGCTCGTGACGCCGTCGGTGACGAGCTGGTCGAGCGCCTCGACGTCGTTCGTCAGCCGGCTGATGATCACGCCGGCCCGGTTCCGCTCGTAGAAGCCGAGCGAGAGCCGCTGCAGGTGGCGGAAGAGCTGGTTGCGGAGGTCGGCGAGGATCCGCTCGCCCGTCCAGCCGGTGAAGTACGTCTGCGCCGAGGAGAAGACGAGGTTGAGCACGCCGGCGGCGAGGAAGGCGGCGACGATCCACCACAGCGTCGTCAGGTCGTCGGCGCGGATGCCGTCGTCGATCGCGAGCTTGAGCAGGTACGGCGGCGCCAGCGCGGTCGCGGTCGCGCCGAGCAGCGCCAGGATCGAGATCGCGACCCGGGCCTTGTACGGGCGCGAGAGGCGCGAGAGCACGCGGATGCGCCGGATCGTCGCCTGCAGCGACCAGTCGTCGACCTCGGCGCCGCGCTGCTGCGTCAGGTGGCTGCCGGGGCTGTGGACCTTCACGCGAGGCCCTCCCGACCCGGGCGGCGGGATCCGCCTCGCCGGCTCGCCGGGCGACGGGTCACGCGACCTCCTCGCGCTCGTGGATGACGCGCTCGAGCGTCCCGTGCCGGTGGATCTCGGCGTAGACCGCGTTCGCGCCGACCAGGTCGTCGTGGGTGCCGCGGGCGGCGACCCGGCCGTCCTCGAGCACGACGATCTCGTCCGCGAGCGCGATCGTCGAGAGCCGGTGGGCGACGATGATCGTCGTCCGGCCCTTCGCCGCCTCCTCGAGGCCGGCGCGGATCTTCATCTCGGTGGTCGCGTCCACGGAGGCGGTCGCGTCGTCGAGGATCAGCACCCGCGGATCGACGACGAGCGCCCGGGCGATCGCGATCCGCTGCCGCTGGCCGCCGGAGAGCGTGATCCCGCGCTCGCCGATGACCGTGTCGTAGCCCTGCGGCAGCGCCGCGACGAACTCGTGCGCCTGCGCGAGCCGGGCGGCGCGCTCGATCTCCTCGTCGGTCGCCTCGGGCGTCCCGAAGCCGATGTTCTCGCGCACCGAGGCCGAGAAGAGGAACGGATCCTGGGTGACGATCCCGATCTCCGAGCGCAGCGAGCGGAGCGAGAGCGCGCGCACGTCGAGGCCGTCGAGCGTGACGCTGCCCGCCTGGACGTCGTAGAAGCGCGGGATCAGCGAGGCGAGCGTCGTCTTGCCGGCGCCGGTGTGCCCGATCAGCGCGACCGTCTTCCCCGGCTCGAGGTCGAGGTCGACGTCGTGGAGGACGGGCCGCTCCGGGTCGTAGCCGAAGGTGACGTGCTCGAAGCGGACGCGGCCGGGGCCCGGCGGCAGCTCGCGCGCGTCCGGGGCGTCCGCGACCTCCTCCGGCTCGTCGATCACCTGGAAGATCCGCTCGCCCGAGGCGGTGGCGCGCTGCGCCTGCCCGATCCACATCCCGAGCATCCGCAGCGGCAGCACCAGCATCGTCAGGAAGAGGTTGAAGGTGATGAACGAGGCGAGCGAGAGCGTCCCGTCGACGACCATGCGGCCGCCGACGAGGACGACGGCGGCCTGGGCGAGCAGCGGCAGGAAGGAGAGCATCGGCACGTAGATCGCGCGCTGCCGGTTGGCGAGCACGGTCTGGCGGAAGACGTCCTGCGAGCGGCGCTCGAACTTGCGCTGCTCCGCCTCCTCCTGCGCGAACGCCTTGACGACGTGGACGCCGACGATGTTCTCCTCGGCCACCGTCGCCACGTCGGCGAGCTTCTGCTGCACGTCGCGGAGCAGCGGATGCGCGACGTGGCTGTAGCGGTAGGCGACGACGACGAGCACGGGCGCGATCGCGACCGAGATCAGCGCCAGCCGCCAGTCGAGCACGAGCATCGCGATCGTCGCGCCGACGACGGTGAGGCCGTTCTGGAAGAAGAAGATCAGGCCGTAGCCGAGGAAGAAGCGGACGCCCTGCAGGTCGACCGAGGCGCGGGACATCAGCTGCCCGGTCTGGTGGGTGTCGTAGAAGCGGAACGAGAGCCGCACGAGCTTCGCGTAGACGTCGCGGCGCATGTCCATCTCGATCGCGAGCGCCTGCCGGCCCGGAGATCAGGCGGCGGCCCGCCATCATCACGCGCCCGGGCGAGGCCGACGGCGACGATCACGCCGAGCAGCAGCCAGAGCCGGCCGTGCTCGCCGGCGCGGATCGCCTCGATCACGCTCTTCGTCAGGAAGATCGCGACGAGCGCGGCGCCCTGCGAGGCGACCGCGAGCACGATCGAGACGACCATCGAGCGCCGGTAGGGGCGGAGGAAGCCGAGCAGCCGGAAGAAGGTCGGCGGTAGCGGGGTACCTCGGCCATCGTTCCAATCTAGCGGCGCCGCGGTTGCGGCCGGGGCCGCTGCTCCGCAGACTGCGTACGGTGATCCGCTATGCCGACAGCGGCGGCGTCGCGATCGCCTACGAGATGCTCGGAGAGGGGCAGAGGTCGCTCGTGTACGTCCACGGCTTCGTCGGCAACCTGGAGGTCGAGCCGGAGCACCCGCTGCTCGGGCAGATGTACGAGCGGCTGCAGCGCGTCGGCAGGCTCATCACCTTCGACCGTCGCGGCACCGGGCTGTCGGACCGCGTCCGCGAGCCGCCGCCGCTCGAGGTTCGCATGGACGACCTGCGCGCCGTCATGGACGCGGTCGGCGTCGAACGCGCGGCGATCTTCGGGACGCACGAGGCGGGCTCGATGTGCGCGCTCTTCGCCGCGACCTACCCGGAGCGGACCGCCGCGCTCTGCCTCTACAACCCGATCGTCCGCGGCACCGCCGCGCCCGGGTTCCCGTGGGCGCCGACCGCCGACGAGTGGCGCGCGCCGAGGTCGAGGAGGTTCGGCGCCTGTGGGGGACGGAGGAGCTGACGCGGCGCTGGCTCGCGGAGGTCGTCCCGGAGGTGACCGAGGCGGACGTCTCATCTGGTTCGCCCGCCTCCAGCGCGTCGGGGCGAGCCCGGGCGCCGCCGCGGCCGTCAGGCGCATGGCCTTCGACGTCGACATCCGCGAGGTGCTGCCCTCGATCCGCGTGCCGACGCTGGTCGTCGACCACCGCCTCCAGGTCGAGAGCATTGCCGCTTCGCCGCCGACCGGATCCCGGGTGCCCGCCGCGTCGAGGTCGACGGCGCCGTACCTGATCTCGCACCACCCCCGGTCGTCGACGAGGTCGTCGACTTCGTCGATCGGCCGCCGCGGGGCGAGACGGAACCGGACACGGTGCTCGCGACCGTCCTCTTCACCGACATCGCCGGCTCGACCGAGGCGGCGGTCCGGCTCGGCGACCGCGCCTGGGCGGAGCTCGTCGAGCGCCACCACGCCGTCGTCCGCACGCTGCTCGACCGCTTCCGCGGCCGCGAGCTCGACACGGCCGGCGACGGCTTCTTCGCCGCCTTCGACGGGCCGATCCGCGGCGATCCGCTGCGCCTGCGCGATCCGGCGCGCGGTCCGCGACCTCGAGCTGGAGGTGCGCGCGGGGCTGCACACCGGCGAGTGCGAGGTCGTCGGCGAGAAGCTCGGCGGACTCGCGGTCAACGTCGGCGCGCGCGTCGCGGCGCTCGCCGCCCCGGCGAGGTGCTCGTCACCGCGACGGTGCGCGACCTCGTCGCCGGCTCGCCGCTCCGGTTCGCCGAGCGCGGCCGGAGCGGGCTCAAAGGCATCGAGGGCGATGGGAGCTGTACGAGGTGCTCGAGGCGTGATCGAGCTGCGCCCGCTCGAGGCGCGCGACGCTTCGCCGCTGCTCGAGGTCCGGACGCGGACGCGCGCGTTCCTCGAGCCGTGGGAGCCGGCGCGGCCGGAGGAGTTCTGGACGCTCGAGGGGCAGCGGCAGACGGTCGCGGCGGCGCTCGCGGAGCGCGACGCCGGGCGTGGGTTTCCGTTCACGATCGTCGAGGACGGGGCGCCCGCGGGCGCGGTGACGCTCTCGAACGTCGTCCGCGGCGTCTTCGAGAGCTGCACGATCGGCTACTGGGTCGACGCCGATCGCGGCGGCCGCACGGAGACCGGGCGCAGACGACGTGGAGTCTTCGGGGTCCGGGCGGCGTGGCCTTCGCGAGGGCGCTCGTCCCCGGGGGCAGCGGCCGGTCCGGGTCACGGCGGGCTCGGTGGGTTCCGGCTCCCGCGCGGAGGCGGGCCGGCGCTCCGAGCACCGCCGGAAGCCGGGGCCTTGCGGTCCGGCACGAAATCGGCGCCGAATCGGCGCTCTTCCGTCACCCCGTCGTGCGGCCTGCGCGGGTATCGTCAGCCGCGAGGGCGGCGGGTTGGCTACCCCACCCAACGAGGGTGGGGGTGCGCCCTCAGCCCGCCAGCTCCTGCAACTCCCGGCGCATGGCGCGGAGGAGGCGCAGGAAGTCGACCGTGGCGGGGGAGGGCGGCGGCGCGGCGAGCCGGCGGACGGCGACGATCGGGCGGCGGGGCGCGGCGGCGCCGAGGATGCGGACGAGGCGGAGCCTGCCGGCGCGCACCTCGTCGGCGACGGCGATCTTCGGCAGCAGGGCGATCCCGAGCCCCTGCTCGACCATCTTCTTGGCCGAGTCGATGTTGTCGAGCTCCATCGTCCCGCGCGGCGCGACGCCCGACTCGCGGAAGAGCGCGCCCGTCAGCTCGTGGTAGCTCGAGGCCGGGTCGAAGAGCACGAACTGCTCCGCGGCGAGCTCCTGCAGCGGCACGGCGTCCCCGAAGGCGTGCCCGCGGTGGACGACCAGCACGAGCTCGTCCTCGTAGAGCGTGATCGACTCGACCTCCGGATCGCGCAGGGAGCGGATCAGCGCCACCTCGACCTGACCGCGCTTGACCAGCTCGAGCACCTCCTCGGAGTGGCCCGTCCGCACGGCGAGCTGGACGTCCGGGTGCGTGGTCGCGAACGCGTGCAGGATCGCCGGCAGCGCGTACGTGGACACCGCGGGCGAGCAGCCGATCGCGATCTGGCCGCCGCGGCCCTCCGCGACGGCGCTCAGGAGCGTCCGCCCGGCGTCGACCGCCTCGAGGGCGCGCTCGGCGTAGGGGAGGAAGGCGCGTCCGGCCTCGGTCAGCTGCGTGCCGCCGCGCCGGCGCCGGTCGAGCAGCGTCGTCCCGAGCGCGCGCTCGAGCGCGTTCAGCCGCGCGGTCAGCGCCGGCTGCGTCACGTAGAGCGCCTCGGCCGCCCCGGTGACGCTGCGCCGGCGGGCCACCTCGACGAAGGCCTCGAGCTGCGCCAGCATCGCTCTGATCATAAACGGCGTCTATGGGAAACGGCAAAGAAACGATTGGTGTTTCTCAGCCGGGCCGGGAACGATCGAGGCAGGTGGCCACGACGACCCGGGAGGCGGCATGACGGTGGAGCAGCGAATCCAGGAGGAGGCGGCGGCGCTCGAGCGCGAGTGGGCGGCCGAGCG
This sequence comes from uncultured Actinomycetes bacterium, assembly GCA_963839285.1. Classification (GTDB taxonomy): domain Bacteria; phylum Actinomycetota; class Thermoleophilia; order Gaiellales; family Gaiellaceae; genus DASSSQ01. Next base: position 686,497 of record CAWIUN010000020.1, on the reverse strand, counting down.
CTGGCGCGGGATCGAGCGCGACTACACCGCCGAGGACGTCGTGCGGCTGCGCGGCTCGATCCGGGTCGAGCACTCGCTCGCGCGTCGCGGCGCCGAGCGGCTCTGGGAGCTCCTGCACGGCGACGGGCACGTGGCGGCGCTCGGCGCCTACACCGGCACGCAGGCGGTGCAGATGGCGAAGGCCGGGCTGAAGGCGATCTACCTCTCCGGCTGGCAGGTCGCGGGCGACGCGAACCTCGCCGCGCAGACCTACCCCGACCAGAGCCTCTACCCGGCCAACTCGGTGCCGCAGGTCGTCGAGCGCCTGAACGCGGCGATGCTCCGCGCCGACCAGATCGCCTGGGGCGAGGGCAGCGACGAGGAGCTCGTCGTGCCGGTCGTCGCCGACGCCGAGGCCGGCTTCGGCGGCGCCCTGAACGCCTTCGAGCTGATGAAGGCGATGATCGAGGCCGGCGCCGCGGGCGTCCACTACGAGGACCAGCTCGCCTCCGAGAAGAAGTGCGGCCACCTCGGCGGCAAGGTGCTCGTCCCGACCGGCCAGTTCGTGCGGACGCTGCTCGCGGCGCGGCTCGCCGCCGACGTCTGCGGCGTCCCGTCCGTGCTCGTCGCCCGCACCGACGCGCTCTCCGCGAAGCTCCTGACGAGCGACATCGACCCGCGCGACGAGGAGTTCGTCACCGGCGAGCGGACGGCCGAGGGCTTCTTCCGCGTCCGCGACGGGATGGAGCCGGTGATCGCGCGGCAGCTCGCCTACGCGCCGTACGCGGACGTGCTCTGGTTCGAGACCTCGACGCCCGACCTCGAGGAGGCCCGGGTCTTCGCCGAGGCGATCCACGAGCGCTTCCCCGGCAAGCTGCTCGCCTACAACTGCTCGCCCTCGTTCAACTGGCGCAAGCATCTCTCCGACGAGCAGATCGCGAGCTTCCAGACCGACCTGGCCGGGCTCGGCTACCGCTTCCAGTTCGTGACGCTGGCCGGCTTCCACGCCAACAGCGCCGCCCTCTTCGACCTCGCCCGCGGCTACGCGGAGGAGGGGATGAGCGCCTACGTCCGGCTGCAGCAGCACGAGTTCGGGCTCGAGGAGTTCGGCTACACGGCGACGCGCCACCAGCGCGAGGTCGGCGCCGGCTACTTCGACCGGGTCGCGGAGGCGGTCTCCGGCGGCCTCTCCTCGACGCTGGCGCTGACCGGCTCGACCGAGGAGGCGCAGTTCGAGGGCTCCGAGGAGGTGACCGCGTAGCCCGGCCCTTGCGGAATCCGCAAGCCCGCCTTACCGCTTGCTCACAGAGGGTTGGCACCGTGGCCCGGTGGCGAGCCGGAACGAGAGCGGAAGGTCGGGAGCGGTGGCGCGAGCACGTGGTCGACCTGCTCCCGCTCGTCCTCGTCCTGATCGGGCTCGTCGTCTTCCTCGCCTTCTGGGGCACGAGCTAGAGCCGCGCCAGCTCGGCGCGGACGAGCGCGACCGCCTCGTCCAGGCGGGCGCGGTTGGCGGGCACGTTCAGCCAGCCGCTCGCGCCCGACGGGTGCGGCAGCGGGACGACGCGCGCCGCGCCGAGCTCGAAGACGCGCGCCGACGCACGCGCCGAGGCTGGGGATCCCGAGCAGCGTGCGCGCGGCGAGGCCGCCGACGGTGACGACGAGCTCGGGCTCGAGCAGCCGCAGCTCGTGGTCGCGCCAGAAGGCGCAGAGGCGCTGCTCCTCCGGCGTCGGCGTCCGGTCGCCGCGCCCCGACGCGGGCCTGCCCGGGTAGCACCGCGTCACCGAGGCGCAGTAGAAGAGGCCGTAGAAGCGCTCCTCGTCGAGGTCGAGCCAGCGGCGCAGCGTCTGCCCGGCCCGGCCGCGCCAGGGCCGTCGCTCGGCGCCCTCGACGATGCCGGGCGCCTGCCCGAAGAGGTAGGCGCGCTGGCCGGGCCGGCCCTCGAAGACCGGCAGCGACTCGAGCGGGTAGCCCGCCTCGGCGCAGGCCCGGCAGACGGCGTTGTCGCGCTGGAGCGAGCGGAGCGAGCGGTAGGAGGCGCGGCGAGGCGTCACGGCGCGCATCTTCCCTTGGCGCCACGTCAGAGCCGGCGGATGCGGCCGTCCTCGAGCCGCAGCACCTCGTCGAAGCGCTCGAGGCGCAGCGGCGAGTGGGTGATCAGCAGCACGCCGACCCCGTCCGCTGCGTCGAGGAGGTCGTCGAGCACCTCGGCCGCCGTCTCGGGGTCGAGGTGCGCCGTCGGCTCGTCGAGGACGAGCAGCCGCGCGCCGGAGAGGAAGGCGCGGGCGAGCGCGAGCCGCTGCCGCTGACCGCCCGAGACGAGCCCGCCGTCCTCGCCGACCTCGGTGTCGAGACCGTCCGGCAGGGACGCGACCCAGTCGGCGACGCGGGCGCGGCGGAGCGCCTCCTCGAGCTCCGCGTCGGTCGCGTCCGGCTTCGCGAGCCGGACGTTCTCGCGGATCGTGGTCGCGAAGAGGTGCGCCTCCTGGCCGGCGAGGGCGACGACGCGGCGGACGTCGTCCTGGGCGTACTCCCGCAGGTCGTGGCCGTCGAGGGTGGCGCGGCCGCCGTCGAGGTCGCGGAAGCGGACGAGCACGTGCGCGAGCGTCGTCTTGCCGGCCCCGCTCGGCCCGAGCAGCGCGACGAGGCGGCCCGGGCGCAGCTCGAGGCTCGCGCCGTCGAGCACCCACGGGCCGTCGGGCTCGTAGCGAAGCCGCGCGTCCTCGAGCCGCAGGACGCAGCCGGCGCCGAGCGGGCGGGGGACGGCGGGCTCGCGCACGGGCGGCTCACGGTCGGTCAGCTCCTGCAGGCGGAGCGCCGCTCCCGCGGTCGCCGCCAGGTGCTGGGCGGCGTCGGGCAGCGGCCGCACGGCCTCGAAGGACGCCGTCGCGAGCAGGACGACCGCCGCGAGCAGGACGCCGCGGAGCGTGCCCGCCTCGGTCGCGCGGACGCCTGCGACGAGCACGGCCAGCGTCGTCGCGGCGGTCAGGAACGCGGCCGCGCCGGCGCCGAGGCCGGAGGCGGCCGCGTCGGTGCGGGCGATCCGGCCGAGGCTCCGGTCGGCCGTCGTCGATCCGCGCGAGCTGCGCCGGCACGCGCTCGAAGGCGACGAGCTCGGGCGCGGCGGCGAGCAGCTCGACCACCTCGGTCGCGAGGGCGGCGCGCGCGGGCGCCTGCCGCCGGCCGGCGGCGCGCGCGATCGCGGCTGCGGCGGCGGGCAGCGCGAGCGCCGCGGTCGCGAGGCCCGCCGCGAGCCAGAGCGCCGCCGCCGGCAGGAAGAGCCACGCCGCCGCCACGGACGCGAGGCCGACGGCGAGCGCGACGACGGGCGGCCCGAGCGCGCGCAGGAAGACGTGCTGCAGCGCCTCGACGTCGGCGACGAAGCGGCTGAGCAGGTCGCCCGCGCGGGCGCCGCCGGTGCCGGCGGGCACGAGCGGCTCGAGCCGCTCGAAGAAGGTGACGCGCAGCCGGGCGAGGAGGCGCAGCGCCGCGTCGTGGGAGACGAGCCGCTCCGCGTAGCGGCAGACGGCGCGCGAGACGCCGAAGAAGCGGACGGCCACGATCGCGACGGTCAGCGAGAGGATCTCCGGCTGCAGCGAGGCCTGCGAGATCAGGTAGCCGGAGGTCGCCATCAGCGCGACGGCGGCGCCGATCGCGGCCGCGCCGAGCAGCATCGAGAGCGCGAACCGGCCCCGGAGCGGCCGGGCCAGCGCGAGCACGCCGCGCAGCGGGCTCATGCGCGTTTCCCCGCCGGCCGCCGGCTCACGCCGCGCTCCGGGCGAGGGGCTCGCGCAGGCGGCCGCCCGCCAGCTCGAGCACGCGGTCCGCTGCGGCGACGAGCGCGGGATCGTGGGTGACGACGAGCACGGTCTGCGTGCGCGGCAGCGCGCAGACCGCCTCGGCCACGGCGCGCGCCGTCGCCTCGTCGAGGTGCGCGGTCGGCTCGTCGAGCAGCAGCAGCGGCGCGCCGCGCGCGAGCGCCCGCGCGAGCGCGACCCGCCGCACCTGGCCGGCGGAGAGCCCGGCGCCGCCCTCGCCGACGACGCGGTCGAGGAGCTCGAGGGCGCCGGCGGCGCGGGCGGCCGCCTCGACGTCGCCGGCGCCGATCGCCTCCCGCACCGGGCCCGGCTCGAGCCGCGGCCGCTGCGGCAGCCAGGCGACGCGGCGCCGCCAGTCCTCGGGGGCGACGTCGGCGAGGTCGACGCCGCCGGCGAGGATCCGGCCGTCCGCCGGGTCGAGGAACCGGAGCAGCAGCGCGAGCAGCGTGCTCTTGCCGGCGCCGCTCGGGCCGACGAGGGCGACGCGCTCGCCGGGGCGCAGCTCGAGCGAGACGCCGTCGAGGACGCCGCCGCGGCCGGGGTAGGCGGCCCGCACCTCCTCGAGCCGGATCGTCCCGGCGGCGGCGGGCACCGGCAGGGCCGGCACGCGCACGGCCGGCTCGAGGTCGAGCAGCGCGAAGAGCCGCCGGGCGGCGGCGAGGCCGTCGGCGCTCGCGTGGAACTGCGCCGAGGCCTGCCGCAGCGGCCCGTAGAGCTCCGGCGCCAGGATCAGGACGGCGAGCGCCGGCTGCAGGGCGACGTGGCCGCCGACGAGCCGGACGCCGATCTCGACCGCGATCACCGCCGTCCCGAGCGTCGCGGCCAGCTCGAGCACGAAGGCCGAGAGGAACGCGATCCGGAGCGTGCCCATCGTCTCGCGCCGGAAGGCGTCGGTGACGGCCGCGATCGTCTCCGCCTGCGCGCGGCCGCGGCGGTAGGCGCGCAGCGTCGTCAGCCCGCGGACGACGTCGAGGAAGTGCGCGCTCATCCGCGACAGCGCCTCCCAGCGCGCGGTCGTGCGGGCGGCCGCCGCCTTGCCGATCAGGATCCCGAAGACGGGGATCAGGGGCAGCGTCACCGCCATCACGACCGCCGAGGTGAGGTCGTGGAAGGCGACCCAGACGAGGATCGCCGGCGGCGCGAGCGAGGCGACGAGGAGCTGCGGCAGGAAGAGCGCGAAGTAGGGCTCGAGCGCGCGGGCGCCCTCGGTCGCGGCGGTCGCGACCTCGCCGCTCGCGACCCGGCCGGGCCGCGCGGCGACGACGTGGGCGAGCGTCCGCCGGCGGAGCTCGCGCGTCGTCCGGTCGGCGGCGAGCCTGCCGCCCGACTCGAGCGCCCAGGCGAGGGCGCCGCGCGCGACCGCGAGCCCGCCGAGCGCGGCCAGCTCGGGCACGAGCGAGCCCGCGCCGCGTCCGCGCTGGAACGCGTCGCAGATCACCTTCGCGAGCAGCGCCGCCTGCGCGATCGTCGCGGCCGTCTGCAGCGCCGCGAGCACGCCCGGCGGCCGCGAGGAAGCCGCGGGCGCTCGAGGACTCGCGCAGGAGCCGTGGGTCGACCGGGCCCACGCGCCTACTTCGTCAGCGTCGCGAGCGGGCTCTTCGACTCCGACCCGAGCCGGTGCCGGAAGACCCAGTACGTCCAACCCTGGTAGAGCAGCACGACCGGCGTGAAGAGGAGCGCCACCACGGTCATCACCCCGAGCGTGTAGTGCGACGAGGAGGTCGACCAGATCGTCAGGCTCCAGGCCTCGCTCGTCGAGGAGACGAGCACGCGCGGGTAGAGGTTGAGGAAGATCGTGACGGTGATCAGCGCGATCGCGAGCGCGGTCGCGAGGAACGCGGCGCCCTCGTGCCGGCCGCGCACGAGCGCCCCGACGACGAAGGCGAGCAGGACGGCCGCGATCGGGATCACGCCCGGGACGATCCCCTTGCCGTTGCCGTTGACCGCGTTCAGGTACGTCCAGGTCAGGAAGCCGAAGACGATCCCGGCGACCGGCAGCGCCAGGGCGAGCGCGACCGTGCGGGCGCGCTGCTCGAGCTCGCCGGTCGTGCGCAGGGCGAGGAAGACGGCGCCGTGCAGCGCGAAGAGCCCGAGCGTCACGAGCCCGGTGAAGAGCGCGTAGGGGTTGAGGAGCGTGAAGAGGGTGCCGGTGTACTCGCCTCGTGCGTCGAGCGGGACGCCCTGGAGGATGTTCCCGAACGCGACGCCCCAGAGCAGTGCGGGGACGGCCGAGGAGGCGACGATCGCGGTGTCCCAGCGCCGCCGCCAGATCTCGCCGCCGTGCTTGCCCCGGTACTCGATCGCGACGCCGCGGACGATCAGCCCGACCAGGATCAGGAAGAGCGCCAGGTAGAAGCCGGAGAAGAGCGAGGCGTACCAGCCGGGGAAGGCGGCGAAGGTGGCGCCGCCCGCGACGAGCAGCCAGACCTCGTTGCCGTCCCAGACCGGGCCGATCGAGCGGATCACCGTCGTCCGCTCGCCCTCGTCCCGGCCGATCACGCGCAGGAGCATGCCGACGCCGAAGTCGAAGCCCTCGAGCACGAAGTAGCCGACCCAGAGGACGACGATCAGGCCGAACCAGAGCGTCTGCAGGTTCCAGTAGCCGTGCTGTTCGACGACCGCGAGCACGTCAGTAGGTGAGGGCCGGGAGCTTGGCGGGGAGCGTGCCGTCGGCGTGCTCGGGCGCGACGAGCGAGCCGGACGCGTCGGGCCCGCGGCGGGCGGCGCCGAACATCAGCCAGCCCTCGACCGCGGCGAGGACGCCGTAGAGGAGCGTGAAGCCCGCGAGGGTCAGCCCGACCGACCAGGGGCCGACGCTGGGCGAGACCGCGTCGCGGGTCAGCAGGAGGCCCTGCACGACCCAGGGCTGGCGGCCGACCTCGGTGAAGATCCAGCCGGCGCTCGAGGCGAGGAACGGCAGCGCGATCGCCCAGACGGCGAGCCGCAGGTAGCGCGGCGAGTCGGCGAGCCGGCCCGGCCGCCGCGCCAGCCAGAGGCCGCCGAGCGCGATCAGGACCGCGAGGAAGCCGATCCCGGTCATGATCCGGAACGACCAGTAGGTGACGCCGACGATCGGCTTGTAGTTGCCCGGCCCGTAGCGGGCCTCGTAGGCGCGCTGGACGTCGTTGATCCCCTCGACGCGGCCGTTCCACGAGTTGTCCGCGAGGATCGAGAGCCCGTGCGGGAGCGCGACGTTGACGAGGTTGTCGTTCGGGTACCTCGCCCACGGCCCGAGCGCGAAGAGCGAGAACTCGGCGCCGCTCTTCGAGGTGTAGAGCGCCTCGGCGGCGGCCATCTTCATCGGCTGCTGGCGGGTCATCAGCTGGCCCTGCTCGTGGCCGATCAGCGCGGTCGCGAGCCCGGTCGCGAGCGTCGCCCAGAGCGCGATCGTCGCGACCGGCGCGAAGAGCGCGACCTCGTTCCGCCGCCGCAGGTGCCAGGCCGCGACGCCGAGCACGAGCAGCGAGCCGGTCAGCCCGGCGGCGGCGATCGTGTGCCCGAAGGCCCGGATCAGGGTCGAGTTGGTCAGGATCTGCGAGATCGAGGTCATCTCCGCCCGCTCGGTCGCGGGATTCAGCCTGTAGCCGACCGGGTGCTGCATCCAGGAGTTGGCGGCGAGGATGAAGTAGGCGGAGGCGGTCGTCCCGATCGCGACGAGGTAGATCGCCGCCAGGTGCACCTTCGGCTTCAGCCGGTCCCAGCCGAAGATCCAGAGGCCGAGGAAGGTCGACTCGAGGAAGAAGGCGGCGAGGCCCTCGATCGCGAGCGGTGCGCCGAAGATGTCGCCGACGTAGCGGGAGTAGGCCGACCAGTTCATCCCGAACTGGAACTCCTGGACGATCCCGGTGACGACGCCGAGCGCGAAGTTGATCAGGAAGAGCTTCCCGAAGAAGCGCGTCACGCGCAGCCAGCGCTCGTCGGCGGTGCGGAACCAGGCGGTCTGGAAGGCGGCGACGAACCAGGCGGTGCCGATCGTGACCGGCACGAAGAGGAAGTGGTAGACCGTCGTGACGGCGAACTGCCACCGGGCGAGCTCCAGAGCACTCACGGGCGAAAGCATCCGCGGGCCGCGCCGGCCGCTGCATCCGGGAGAGCGCGCGGCGGCGTCGGTACTTTCTACGGAGCGAGCACGAGCTTGCCGAACTTGCCGCCCGCGGCGAAGCGGTCGTAGGCGGCCGCGGCCTCGGCGAGCGGGAAGACCTGCTCGACCGGCACGCGCACGCGGCCCTCGGCCAGGAGCGGCAGGACGTGCCGCTCGAGCCGGCGGGCGACGAGCGCCTTCTCCTCGAGCGGCCGGGCGCGGAGCGTCGAGGCGGAGATGCGGCCGCGCCGCGCCATCAGCGTCCGGAAGTCGACCTCGGCGCGCGCGCCGGCGCCGACGCCGATGACGACGAGCCGGCCGCCCGGCGCCAGCAGGCCCGGCGCGGCTGCGAGCCCGTCGCCGCCGATCAGCTCGAGGATCACGTCGAACGGCCCCTCGGCCTCGCCGGGCGCGCAGACCTCGGCGCCGAGCCCGCGCACGCGCTCGCGGAGCCCCTCGTCGCGGACGCTGCCGACGACGCGGGCGCCGGTCGCGGCGGCGAGCTGGACGGCGGCCCCGCCGACCCCGCCGGCGGCGCCGGTGACGAGCACGCGCTCCCCGAGCTGCAGCCCCGCCTGGGTGAAGAGCGCGTCGTGGGCGGTCGCGAACGCCTCGGGGAAGCCGCCCGCCTGCGGCCACGGGAGCCCGTCCGGCACGGGCATCAGCAGCCGCGTCGGCAGGGCGGCGAGCTCGGCCTGGCCGCCGCCGCCGACGATCGCCATGACGCGGTCGCCCGGCTCGACGCTCGCCGTCAGCGGGCCGACGGCGACGACCTCGCCGGCGAGCTCGAGCCCGGGAATCTCCGCGGGCGCGCCGGGCGGCGCCGGGTAGCGGCCGTCGCGCTGGAGCAGGTCGGCGTTGTTGATCCCGGCCGCGCGGACGCGGACGAGCGCCTGGCCGGGGCCGGGGACCGGGTCGGGGCGCTCCTCGAGGCGCAGCTCGCCGTCGGCGACGACGACCGCTCTCACGCCCGCACCGCCGTGAACCAGGTGCCGGCGAGGAGCGTCTCGCCGCCGCCGAGCTCCTCGAGCAGGCGCTCGGCGCTGAAGTAGCGCTTGTAGACCTCCCAGCGGGAGCCGTCGTCCAGGATCCGCTCCTGGCGTTCCTCGGGCCGGACGCCCTCGCGGAGCGCCGAGTCGACGACGACGAGCTCGCGCGCGACCCGGCGGGCCTCGGCGAGGAAGCGGGTCCGCTCCGGCTGCTCGAGGTGACCGTAGAAGTGGCCGGTGAAGAGCCGCTCGAAGGCGCCGTCCGCGAAGGGGAGCGAGAGCGCGTCGCCCTGGAGGAACCGGGCGGCGGGCGCCTGCGCCGCTGCGACCTCGAGCATCGTCGGCGACTGGTCGAGGCCGACGACCTCGCCGTGCAGGTGCCGGGTCAGAAAGCCGCTGCCGCAGGCGACGTCGAGCGTGCGGGCGGGCGGCAGGGAGGCGACGACGCCGAGGAGGGTCGCGACCTCGCGGAACCAGCCGGGACGGTCGCGGTCACGGAAGCGGCCGTCGCCGAGCCACCAGTCGTCGTACTCCCGCGCGCGTGCCTCGTAGTAGGCCTTCACCGGTGCAAGACTACGCGCGTGCAGCTGCCGCTCGAGTCGGTCCCGAACGTCTCCGAGGGCCGCGCACGGGAGACGATCGAGGCGCTCGGCGAGGCCTTCCGGAGTCACGCGCGGCTGCTCGACGTCCACAGCGACGCCGACCACAACCGCTCGGTCTTCACGCTCGTCGGCGACGAGGCGCAGCTGTCCGACGCGCTCGTCGCGGGGGCCGCGGTCGCGCGCGAGCGCATCGACCTGCGCCGGCACGAGGGCGTCCACCCGCGCATCGGCGCCCTCGACGTCGTCCCGATCGTGCCGCTGCGCCCGGAGGACATGCCGTGGGCCCGCGAGGCGGCGTTGTCCGTCGCCCGCCGGATCGCGGCCGAGCTGGGGCTGCCGGTCTTCCTCTACGGCGACGAGGTCGGCCGGGGGCGCGGGCGCGACTTCTTCCGTCGCGGCGGGCCCGAGCAGCTGCAGCGGCGCCTGCAGGCGGGCGAGCTCGCGCCCGACTTCGGGCCGCCGGAGCTCGACCCGGCCGCCGGCGGCGTCCTCGTCGGCGCCCGCCGACCGCTGATCGCGTTCAACGTCGACCTGCGCGGCGGCACGCTCGACGACGCGCAGGCGATCGCGCGGGCGGTCCGCGAGCGCGACGGCGGCTTTCCGGGCGTGCGCGCCCTCGGGCTCGACCTGCCGCGGGCCGGGCACGTGCAGGTGAGCATGAACGTCGAGGACTGGGAGGCGTGCGCGCTGCACGAGCTCGTCGCCCGCATCGAGGCCGAGGCCGCCGCGCGTGGGGCGGAGGTCGCCGGCTCCGAGCTCGTCGGGCTGATGCCGGCGGGCGCGGTCGCCGCGGCCGCCGGCGCGGCGCTGCGGATCGCCGGCTTCGACGCGCGGCACGTGCTCGAGCTGCGGCTGCTCGACGACGGCTAGGCTGGCGTTGCTCTCGATCGGCGGGTCGCTCGATGCGGCGGGGTGCGAGCGGCGGTTCGCGCTGATGCGGCGAGCGCGACCTCGCTGCGCCTCGCTACGCGGGCGGGACCGGCGGGGCCGTGTTGCCGCGCGGCGCCCTCCTGCCGCGCACTCGGCACCTCGGCGCGCGAAATCGGCACGGAATCGGCACACATTCGTCTGCTCGAAGGCGCTAGCGTTGGTGGTGGGACGTGTTCCCCACCCTGGGTGGGGAACTGACGGACATGGCGCGCGCAGACATGTCCTCGCCGGACCGTGTGCGCGCCGACGGCGAGGGCGACGGCGCGTCGACGGCGACACGCGCAACGGCGACGCCGGCCGCCGCCGAGCACGAGCGCGAGGCCCGCGCTCCGACGACGCTGTCCCGCAGCGACCGCGAAGAGCGACGAGCATCAGGGCCCGCGGGCGTGCACGCCACAGGGCGGAACGAGATCGATCGCGCCGCGCGGCCGAGCAGGGTTCGCCGGCAGGTCTCCTGCGCCGCCGAGCCCACGAGCGCGGCCGAGCGCGGTCGCCCGCTCGCTCGCGCAGGACCGCGGACGGAGAGGTAGCGGAAGTCGCCCGCCGGAGCACGCCGCGCGCGCGTGCGCCGGGCGCCGCCGCCGGTCGAGCGCCTCCTCCGGCCGGCGGGGTCGGCCACGCGCGCAATCCGCCCACTACACTCGCTGCGTGGTCGAGCAGCGGAGCCTGACCGGCGAGGACCTGCAGATCGAGGACGTCTGGCTGGTCGCCGTCGACGGCGCCGGCGCGACGCTGGCCGACGAGGCGCGGACGAAGATGCGCGCGGCGCGCGAGCTCGTCGAGCGGGCGGCGCACGGGAGCAGCGAGCACACCTACGGGGTCAACACCGGCTTCGGGCGCTTCGTCTCGATGCAGATCCCGGAGGAGCAGACCGAGGAGCTGCAGCTGCGGCTGCTCCGGTCGCACGCGTGCGGCGTCGGCGACCCGTATCCCGACGAGGTGGTGCGGGCGGCGATGCTCCTGCGCGCGAACGCGCTCGCGAAGGGCTACTCCGGCGCCCGCGTCGAGACGGTCGAGCTGCTGCTCGGGCTGCTCGAGGCGGGCATCGTCCCCGTCGTGCCCGCGCGCGGCTCGGTCGGGGCCTCCGGCGACCTCGCCCCGCTCGCGCACCTCGCCCTGCCGCTGATCGGCGAGGGCGAGGCGATGCTCGGCGGCGAGCGGCTGCCCGCCGCCGAGGCGCTCGCCCGGGCGGGGCTCGAGCCGGTGCGCCTGCAGGCGAAGGAGGGCCTCTCCCTGATCAACGGGACCCAGTTCATGGCCGCGACCGGGGCGCTCCTGCTCGTGCGCGCCCGGCGGCTGGCGAAGGCGGCGGACGCCGCCTGCGCGCTCTCGCTCGAGGCGCTGCAGGGATCGCGCGACAGCTTCCTGCCGCAGATCCAGGCGCTGCGGCCGCTGCCGGGCCAGCGGGACAGCGCCGCGAACGTCCTGCGGCTGCTCGAGGGCTCGGCGATCAACGAGTCGCATCGCTGGTGCGACAAGGTGCAGGACGCCTACTCGCTCCGCTGCGCGCCCCAGGTGCACGGCGCCTGCCGCGACCTGCTCGCGTATGCGGAGCGGACGGTCTCGGTCGAGCTGAACGCGGCCACCGACAACCCGCTCGTCCTCGTCGAGGACGGCTTCCTCGTCTCGAACGGCAACTTCCACGGGCAGCCGCTCGCGTTCGCGCTGGACGGGCTCGCGATGGCGGCCGCCGAGCTCGCGAGCATCTCGGAGCGGCGGGTCGAGCGGCTCGTCAACCCGAACCTCTCGGACGGCCTGCCCGCGTTCCTCGTCGTCGAGGGCGGGCTCAACAGCGGCTTCATGATCCCGCAGTACGTGGCGGCGTCGCTCGTCTCCGAGAACAAGGTGCTGGCCCATCCGGCGAGCGTCGACTCGATCCCGACCAGCGCGGGCCAGGAGGATCACGTCTCGATGGGGAACGCCGCGGGGCTGAAGGCGTGGCAGGTGGTCGCCAACGCCGAGCACACGGTCGCGATCGAGCTGCTCGCCGCCGCGCAGGCGGTCGAGTTCCTCGCCCCGCTCGAGCCGGGAGCGGGGGCGAGGTCGGCGCACGCCGCGGTGCGCGCCCTCTCGCCGCGGCTCCGCGACGACCGCTCGCTCGCACCCGACATCGCGGCGGTCGCGGGTGCGATCCGCGACGGCTCGCTCGTCGCGGCCGTGGAGGACGCGGTCGGGGAGCTGGCATGAAGCGCCTGCGCTGGGACCTCGAGCCGCGCGAGACGCCGCAGCGACCCTACCGCGACACCGCGCTCGTCTACCTCGGTTTCGCCGTCCTGATCGTCGTCGTCGCGACCGCTCACCGGCGGCGGCTTCGTCCGGGCCGTGGTCGTCGCTGGGCTCTTCTGGGCCGCCGCGACCGGCTACGGCTGGCTGCGCTGGCGCCGGCGGCTCGCCGAGGAGCGCCGCCGCCCGTGACGGCCGTCCGGGACCTGGCCGCCCGGGTCGAGTCGCTCTGCGGCGACCTCGCCCGCGTGCGCGCGCCCCGCGGGAGCGAGCTGAACGCGCGCTCCTGGGCGACCGAGGCGCCGCTCCGGATGCTGCTCAACAACCTCGACCCCGAGGTGGCGGAGCGTCCCGAGGAGCTCGTCGTCTACGGCGGCTCGGGCAAGGCGGCCCGCAACCACGAGGCGCTGCGGGCGATCGTCGGCTGCCTGCTCGAGCTTCGCGACGACGAGACGCTGCTCGTCCAGAGCGGCAAGCCCGTCGGGATCTTCCGGACGACGCCGCAGGCCCCGCGGGTGCTGATCGCCAACTCGCTGCTCGTCCCGAAGTGGGCGACCTGGGACGAGTTCCGGCGGCTCGAGGCCGAGGGGCTGACGATGTTCGGGCAGATGACGGCCGGCTCGTGGATCTACATCGGCTCGCAGGGGATCCTCCAGGGCACCTACCAGACCTTCGCGGCGGCGGCCGAGAAGCACTGGGGCGCCGCCGACCTGGCCGGCAGGACGGTCCTGACGGCCGGGCTCGGGGGCATGGGCGGCGCACAGCCGCTCGCGGGCACGCTCGCGGGGGCGGCGATCCTCTGCGTCGAGGTCGACCCGGCGCGGATCGAGCGGCGGCTCGAGAGCCGCTACCTCGACGAGGCGACCGAGTCGCTCGACGACGCGCTCGCGCGGGTCCGGGCCGCCGCGGCCGACGGACGTCCGCTCTCCGTCGGCCTGCTCGGGAACGCGGCCGAGATCGTGCCGGAACTGGCACGAAAGCGTGAACATTTCGACCTCGTGACCGACCAGACGGCCGCCCACGACCCGCTGAACGGCTACGTCCCGCGCGGCCTCGATGTCGCGGAGGCCGCTTCCCTCCGCGCCTCCGACCCCGACGAGTACCTGCGGCGGGCGCGGACGTCGATCGTCGAGCACGTCGAGGGCCTGCTCGAGTTCGTCCGGAACGGCGCGTATGTCTTCGACTATGGCAACAACCTGCGAGGGGAGGCCCGTGACGCCGGCGTAAGCGAGGCCTTCTCATACCCGGGCTTCGTCCCGGCCTATATCCGGCCGCTCTTCTGCCGCGGCATCGGTCCGTTCCGGTGGGCCGCCCTGTCCGGCGACCCCGGCGACATCGCAGCCATCGACGAGCGCCTGAAGGAGCTCTTCCCCGGCGACGCGCTCCTGCAGCGCTGGCTCGACGTCGCGCCCTCCCGGATCGCCTTCCAGGGGCTGCCCGCACGGATCTGCTGGCTCGGCTACGGCGACCGCGCCCGCGCCGGGCTCGCCATCAACGAGCTCGTCCGCGACGGACACGTGATCGCGCCGGTCGTGATCGGCCGCGACCACCTCGACGCCGGCTCCGTCGCCTCGCCCTTCCGGGAGACCGAGGCGATGCGCGACGGCTCGGACGCGATCGCGGACTGGCCGATCCTGAACGCGCTCCTGAACACGGCCGCGGGCGCGAGCTGGGTCAGCGTCCATCACGGCGGCGGCGTCGGCATCGGCAACGCGATCCACGCCGGCATGGTCGTCGTCGCCGACGGCAGCGACGCGATGGCCGAGCGGCTCGAGCGCGTGCTCACGACCGACCCCGGCACGGGCGTCATGCGCCACGTCGACGCCGGCTACCCGGAGGCGATCGAGGCCGCGCGCGAGCTCGGCTTCGCGCCGCCGATGCCCCCGCGCGAGGCATGACCGCGACCGCAGGCGGCCCCGGGCCCGAGCGCCTGCTCGTGCGCGACCTGGCGCAGCTCGTGACGCCCGCCGGGCGCACGGCGCCCCTGCGCGGGCGCGCGCTCGGCGAGGTCGAGCTGCTCGAGGACGCCTACGCGCTCTTCGAGGACGGCCTCGTGGCCGAGGTCGGCCGCATGGGCGACCTGCGGCTGGACGGCGAGGTCGAGGAGCTCGACGGCCGCGGCGCTCTGCGCCTTGCCGGGGCTCGTCGACTGCCACACGCACGCCTGCTTCGGCGGCGACCGCGTCGAGGAGTTCTCGCTGCGCGCCGGCGGCGCCTCCTACGAGGAGCTGCATGCGGCAGGGGGCGGCATCCTCTCGACCGTCCGGGCGACGCGCGCGGCCGGGCCCGACGGGCTGCGCGAGGCCGTCGAGCGCCACGCGGGCTGGATGCTCCGCCGGGGGACGACGACGTTCGAGGCGAAGTCCGGCTACGGGCTCGACCGGGAGACGGAGCTGGCGTCGCTCGAGGCGATCCGGGCCGCCGGCGGCGTCGCGACCTGGCTCGGAGCCCACGCGCTGCCGCCCGAGTTCGCCGACGCCGACGCCTACCTCGACTTCGCGCTGGCAGAGGTGCTGCCGGCGGCGGCCGGGCTCGCCGAGGCGGCGGACGTCTTCCTCGAGCGCGGAGCCTTCGACGCGGCCCAGGCGCGCCGCTACCTCGTCGCCTGCCGCGACGCGGGCCTGGCGCTGCGCCTCCACGGCGACCAGTTCAGCGAGCGGGGCGCCGTCCCGCTCGCGATCGAGCTCGGCGCGCGCTCGGTCGACCATCTCGAGGCGACGCGCGACGACGGCGTCCGCGCGCTCGCCGCGAGCGAGGTCACCGCCGTGCTGCTGCCGGCGAGCGCGCTCTTCCTCGATCGCCCGATGCCGCCCGGGCGCGCGCTCGCGGACGCGGGCGCCGCGGTCGCGCTCGCGACCGACTTCAATCCGGGCAGCGCGTTCTGCGAGAGCCTGCCGCTCGTCTGCTCGCTCGCGGCGACCCAGCTCGGGCTCTCCCCGGCCGAGGCGCTCGGCGCCGTCACCGTCAACGCCGCGCACGTGCTCGGCCGCGCCGACCGGATCGGCCGGCTCGCACCCGGCTACGCCGCGGACTGCGTCCTGCTCGAGGCTCCCGACTGGCGCTACCTCGCGTACCACCTCGGCGGCGCCGACGTCGCCGCGGTCGTCCGCGCCGGCCGGGTCGCGTGGAGCCGCGGCGCCCAGGCCCCGCTACGCTAGAGACGATGCCGACCCGCAAGCAGCGGCGCCGCCGGGAGAAGAGCTTCCGGCACGAGTACGAGCTCGTCGAGATCGACCCCGAGACCGGGGAGGAGCGGCCCGTCGACCCGGCGGAGCTCCGGAGCGAGAAGCCGAAGCGCGAGCGCCCCGCCGCCCAGCGACCCGCCCAGCAGCGTCGCGGGCGCGGCCGTGAGCCGCAGCCGCCGTCGTGGAGGCGCGTCGTCAAGCGAACGGCGCTCTTCGCGCCGCTGATGGCGATCTTCATCTACTGGACGCAGTCGAGCTCGAAGAACGGCGTCTCCCCGACCGCCGTCCTGCTGAACACGGTCGTCCTGATCGCCTTCTTCGCGCCGTTCAGCTACCTCGTCGACTCGATGGCCTACCGCTTCTACGCGAGGCGGATGGGCAAGCCGCCCAGGGGCGACGGCGCGAAGCGCTAGCCGGCCGCGGCGTCGGCCCGCTCGTGCCCGCGGTAGTGGCCGGGCGCGGGGAAGAGCGCGAGGAAGAGCAGGATCCGCGCACCGTCGTCGGTCGAGACCGAGTGGCGCTCGTCCGGGTCGAAGCGGACGAGCAACCCCGGGCCGCCGTCGACGGTCTCGCCGCCCGACTCGATCCGCGCCGTCCCCTCGACGACGGTCACCCAGGCGGTCTCCTTGACCTGGTGGTCGCCGAGCGCCTGGCCCGGGCCGAGCCGGATCAGGACGGCGCGGCCGCCGTCGTCGGTCCGCAGGACGACCGGGTCGCGCGTTCCCTCCGGGGCGTCGATCTCGCTCAGCTGCCAGTGCTGCACCGAGGCGCGTATACCCGCCCTCGTTAGACTCAACCGCCCGATGGCGCTCGCGATCTCCCGCTATCCCCTCGGCCCGTACCAGGCCAACTGCTACGTCGTCCGCGCCGACTCGACGGCGGCGGACGCGGCGGTCGTCGACCCCGGCGCGCAGGCCGCCGACCTGCGGCTCGAGCTCGCCCGCGCCGGCGCCCGCTGCGCCGGGATCCTCGTCACGCACACGGACGTCGACCACATCGGCGCGGTCGCGGAGCTCGCCGACGGCACCGGTGCCGAGGTCTGGTGCCCGGCCGGCGAGGCGGACGTGCTCCGCGACCCGCGCAGCAGCCTGCGCGGGGGCGGCGTCCAGGCGCACGAGCCGGCGCACCTCGTCTCGGGCGGCGACACCGTCACCGTCGCCGGGATCGCGTTCGACGTCCTCGACGTCCCGGGCCACTCGTCCGGCCACGTCGCCTACCACGTCGCGGTTCCGGGAGAGCCCGGCTGCCTCTTCTCCGGCGACGTGCTCTTCGCCGGCTCGGTCGGGCGGGTCGACCTGCCCGGCGGCGGCTGGGAGGCGCTCCTCGAGTCGATCCGGACGCTCTTCGACGCCTTCCCGCCGGAGACCGTCGTCTACTCCGGCCACGGCCCGGAGACGACCCTCGGCGCCGAGCGCGCCACGAACCCCTTCCTCGCCGAGCTCCGCGCCTCGTGAGCCCGAGCGTTCCAGGCGCCGCGGGGGACGCACGACGTCCTCCCGTCCGACGGCCTCTGGTGGCACGTCGTCCGCACGATGACCGAGCAGGCGGCGCTCTACGGCTGGCGCCGGATCCAGACGCCCGGCTTCGAGGAGACGGCGCTCTTCCGGCGCACCTCGGGCGAGGCGTCCGACGTCGTCCACAAGGAGATGTACACCTTCACCGACCGCGGCGACCGCTCGCTGACGCTGCGGCCGGAGGGGACGGCGCCGATCGCGCGCGCCTACGTCGAGCACGGCCTCGCGCGCGAGCCGCAGCCGGTCAAGGCCTACACGATCGCGCCGATGTACCGCTACGGCCGCCCCGGCAAGGGCCGCTACCGCGAGCACTGGCAGCTCTCGCTCGAGGCGATCGGCTCCGCCGACCCCGCGATCGACGCGGAGGTGATCCAGTTCTACGCGGAGCTCCTGCGGCGGCTCGGCGTCGGCGACTGGGAGCTGCGCCTGAACTCGATCGGCGACGCGAACTGCCGTCCCGGGTACGTCGAGCGCCTGGACGCCTGGCTGGACGAGCACCCGGAGCTCGTCGACGAGGAGGTCGCGCACAAGCGCTCGACGAGCCCGCTGCAGGTCTTCGACGTCAAGAACGAGCGGCTGCGGGCGGCCCTCGAGGCGGCGCCGAAGCTCGGCGAGTCGCTCTGCGAGGCGTGCCGGGAGCACTTCGACGGCGTCCGCCGCCGGCTCGACCTCTACGGCGTCCCCTACGTCGTCGACCCGGTGCTCGTGCGCGGCCTCGACTACTACACCCGCACGACCTTCGAGTTCGTCGGGCCCGAGGAGAACGTCAACTCGACGATCTGCGGCGGCGGCCGCTACGACGGCCTCGTCGAGCAGCTCGGCGGCCCCCCGACGCCGGGGATCGGCTTCGGCGCCGGGATCGAGCGGCTGCTGCTCGCGATCGAGCGCGAGGCGGCGGCGCCCGAGCAGGCGGGGCTCGACGTCTTCTTCGCGGTCGAGGACGAGGCGGCCCGCGACGCGGTGCTCGCGGCGATGGCCGAGCTGCGCCGCGCCGGGGTCGCCTGCGACACCGACTACGCCGGCCGCTCGCTCAAGGGCCAGCTGACCCAGGCGACCCGCTCCGGCGCGGCGGCGACGGTGATCGCCCGCGCCGGCGAGGCGACCGTCCGCAGGGCGGGGGAGGCGGACGTGAGCGTCTCCCTCGACGAGCTCGCCGCTAGGCTCACGCCGTGAGCTGGCGCGACCTCTACTGCGGCGAGCCGCGGCGCGACGGCGTCGGCCGGCGGCTGACCGTCGCGGGCTGGGTCGACACGCGCCGCGACCACGGCGGCCTGATCTTCCTCGACCTGCGCGACCACACCGGCAAGCTGCAGCTCGTCGTCAACCCCGAGCACGCCGCCGAGGCCGCCGAACGCGCCAAGGAGCTGCGGAACGAGTTCGTGATCCAGGCGGAGGGCACGCTCGTCGACCGCGCGGCCGACGCCGTCAACCCGAACCTGCCGACCGGCGAGGTCGAGCTGCAGGTCGAGCGGCTGCGGATCCTCTCGCGCTCGACGCCGCTGCCGTTCCAGCTCGACGAGGAGAACGTCGAGGAGACGATCCGGCTCCGCTACCGCTGGCTCGACCTGCGCACCGCGCGGATGCAGCGCAACCTGCGCCTCGACCACACCGTCATCGCCGCGATCCGGCGGACGATGGACGAGCTCGGCTTCGTCGACGTCTGGACGCCGAGCTTGACGCGCGGCACGCCGGAGGGCGCCCGCGACTTCCTCGTGCCGGTCCGGCTGCAGCCGGGTCGCTTCTTCTCGCTCGCGCAGTCGCCGCAGCTCTACAAGCAGCTCTGCATGATCGGCGGGCTCGACCGCTACTACCAGATCGCCACCTGCTGGCGCGACGAGGATCTCCGCGCCGACCGCCAGTTCGAGTTCCGCCAGCTCGACCTCGAGCTGGCGTTCGTCGAGGCCGACGACGTGCTCGAGGTGCTCGAGGCCTGCGTCGTCGCCTCCTTCGAGGCCGCGGGTCGCGAGCCGCCGCCGCGGCCGTTCCCGCGGCTCACCTACGGCGAGGCGATGCGGCGCTTCGGCTCGGACAAGCCCGATCTCCGCTTCGGGCTCGAGATCGAGGACGCGACCGAGCTCACCCGCGGCTCCGGCTTCGGCGTCTTCGCCGGCGCCGCCTGCGTCCGCTTCCTGGTCGCGCCGCGCGCGTTCTCGCGCGCCGAGCTGCAGCGGCTCGAGGAGGTCGCGAGGCAGTGGGGCGCGAAGGGCCTCGCGTACCTCGTCGTCGACGAGTCGGGCGAGATGCGCTCGCCGATCGCGAAGTTCCTCTCCGAGGACGAGCTCGCCGCCTTCCGCGCCGAGCCCGGCTCGACCGTCCTCTTCGCCGCCGCCGACGAGGACGCCGTCGCGCGCGTGCTCGGCGGCCTCCGCGCCCATCTCGGCCGCGAGCTCGAGCTCGCCGACACGGCGCGGCAGGCCTTCCACTGGATCGTCGACTTCCCCCTCTTCGAGCGCGACGAGGAGACGGGGGCGTGGACGTTCATGCACCACCCGTTCACGGCGCCCGCCGCGGGTCAGGAGACCTGGGACGAGTCCGACCCGACCGGCGTCCGGGGCCGGCACTACGACCTGATCTGGAACGGCTGGGAGCTCGGCTCGGGGTCGATCCGCGTCCACGACGTCGACGTGCAGGAGCGCGTCTTCCGGACGATGGGCCTCTCCGAGGACGACGGCCGCGCCAAGTTCGGCTTCCTGCTCGAGGCGCTCGCGATGGGCGCGCCGCCGCACGGGGGCTTCGCGATGGGCATCGACCGCTTCGTCGCGTTGATGGCCGGCGAGCCCGACATCCGCCAGGTGATCGCCTTCCCGAAGGTCTCGAGCGGCTCCGACCCGCTGACCGGGGCGCCGACGACGGCGCCGCAGGAACAACTCGCCGAGCTCGGAATACAGCTGCTGGAGATCCCGGACTAAGCCCGGGGTGGCTCCCAGCCGATAGCACGGGCATACTTGTGTCCCGTCCAGCCGGACGAACGACCGCACGCACGAAAGCAGACTGATGTCCACACAGGAACCCGGCCGCGCCCCGCAGATGGCTGCGCTGACCTCGCTGCCGTCGCTCGAGGAGATCCCGCAGGTCGAGGGCGGCGGCCTCGACCCACAGCGCGTCAAGGACGCGTTCGACAGCTTCCGCCGGCATGCCCTGCAGCTGCAGGCGCAGCTGCGCGTGCTGCAGGCCGCGGGAAAGTCGGCCAACGTCGAGCCGACGGGGCACGCGGTCCGGATGGACGCCCTGCACCTGATCCGCGCCGCGGCCGAGTTCGCCGACGCGCTCGAGCGCGACGCGCAGGCCGCCTCCGCCGCCCAGATGGGCCGCGCGGAGGAGGAGATCCGGCGCGGCCAGCGCGAGCTGCAGGATCGCGAGGCCGAGGTCGAGCGCTACCGCGACGAGTCCGAGCGGCAGCGGGCCGAGGTCCTGAACGCGGCCAAGGCCGAGGCCCGCGACCTGCTGACGAACGCGCATCGCGACGCCACCGGCGAGATGCGGGAGGCCGAGGCGCGCGCGAGCAGGCTGCTCGAGCAGTCGCGCCACCAGGCGACCGAGCTCACGAACTCGGCGCGCGCGGAGGTCGAGCAGACGCTCGAGTGGGCGCGACAGCAGTCCGGGGCGATCATGAACCGGGCCCAGCAGGGCGCCGAGCAGCTGCTCTCCGCCGCGGGGCTCGGCCCCGACGCGATGGCAGACGTGGTCGACGCGATCGTCCGGGCCGCGGACGCGGTCAGCGAGGCGCAGGGAGGCAGGCCGCGCCGGCCGGCCGACGCGGTCGCCGGCGCCGCAGCCCCGGCGGCACCGCGTCTCCGTCCCCGACGAGCCGGTCGCCGCGCCGGAGGTGCCGGCCGAGCCGGAGTCGTCGCGTCCGAGCCGGAGTCGTCGCCGCCGTTCGCCCCGCCGCCGGTGTCGCAGCCTCCGGCCTCCGCACCGGAGCCCGAGGACTCGCAGCCGTCCCCCTCCGAGGAGGAGCAGTCGCCCGAGGACGGCGACGCGCCCCGGAGCGAGGACGAGCACTAGTTCCCGGCGGTCGTCGTGTCTGACGGTCGCGGGGCGAGGGTCGCGCTCGAGGCAGGGTTCCTCGTCGCGGTCGCGGCGGTGCTCGGCGTCGCGCACGTGCGCCCGCTCTGGATCGTGCTCGTCATGCTCGTCGCCTGGGCGGTCGTCGCCGCGCTCGAGTGGGCCGCCTGGCGCGAGGAGCCGCACTGGACGAGCGGGCAGCCGCCGCGCTACTACGTGCCCCGGCAGCCGCTGCCGCCGCGCCCGCCGAGCGAGGAGCTGCCTGCGTTCGGCGGGTATCCGCGCCAGGATCGGCCGGAGCCGCGCGCGGCCGAGGCGCCGACCTGGATCGCGACGCCCGAGCTGCGGGAGGAGCTCTTCGGCTGGCCGACGCCCGCGCCGTCCGACGACACCGTCGAGGAGCCGTTTCCGGCGGCCGTCGACGACGGGCAGGCCCCGGAGCCGGTTGCCGAACCGCCTCTCGAGGCGCTGCCGTCCCCGGCGGAAGCTCGCGGGGCGGAGCCGCCCGCGCTCGACCCGCCCTCGCACGGAGGCCGCCGAGCCTGTCGGGGTCGAGCCGGCGGACGCCGAGGAGCCGGCCGCCGCCCCGGCGGAGCCCGCCTCGGACGAGCCGGCCCCCGCGGCTGCGCCCGCCTGGCCGCCGCCGAGCCCCGCGCACGTGCTCCCCGCCGCAGTCGAGCAGGAGCCGGCAGACGGGCGCCGCGGGCCGGCGGAGCTGCCGGAGGAGCTGCTGACCGCCGCGAGCGCCGCCGCCGAGCCCGTCCCGACGCTCGACCGTCCCGAGAGCGCGCCGAGGCGGCCAGACGGAGACGCCCGGCCCGGGGACGCGCCTCGCCCGCCACCGGCTCGACCCGTTCGAGGCCCCCGACGTCGGCCGCTGGCCCTGGCAGCGCCGGACCGAGCCGGTCGCCGTCGCCGAGCTGCCGCCGCTGCCGCGGCACGTCCGGATCGAGCCGACCGACGGGGACGGCGGCGGATGAGGCTCGTCCGCCACGCGTGGGTGCGCTTCGGCGGCTGGGCCGTCTTCCTGATCGCCGTCGCGGTCGCGACCGCGCTCGCGCACCTGGACGCGGTCGTGATCGGCGCGGTCATGTTCGCCGCCTGGGTCCTCGTCGCCGCGGTCGAGCTCGCCGTCTCGCGGCGGCTCTCCGCTCCGGCGCGTGTGCCGGCCGCGACGCCGGAGCCCCAGCCGGAGGAGCCGCTGCCGACGCCGCCGCCCGCCGCGGCGCCGCTGCGCGCCGAGCCGGTGCCTCCCACGCCGGCGTGCAGGACGAGTCCGACGACGCGGTCGACTCCGAGCCGCGAACCCGAGCCGCGAGCCGGAGCCGGAGCCGGAACCTCGAGCCCGAGCCGGAGCCGGAATCCGAGCCACAGCCCGAGTTGGAGCCTGCTGCACCGTCCGAGCCGGAGCCGGAGCCTGCCGCGCACGACGAGCCGGAGCCTGCCGCGCACCACGAGCCCGAACCGGAACCCGAACCGGCGCCGGAGCTCGAGCCCGAACCGGATCCCGAGCCCGCCGCGGCGACCCCGGTCGTGCCGCAGGAGTGGAACATCTGGAACCTCGAGCAGCTCGCGCGCGGGCCGAGCCGCGACACCGGCAGGGACGAGGAGCGCGTCTACCTGCTCGTCTACCTGCGCGACTTCGCCGATCCGGACGGAAACCTGCCGAGCGACTTCGACGCGCTCGTGCGGGAGTCGTTCGGCGACCTGATCGGCGCCGGCGGCCGGTGACCCGGCGGCTCGCGCAGCGGGAGATCCTGCTCGCCGGCGTCGCGCTGCTCGGCGCCGTGCTCTCGCTCGCGATCGTCTCGGGCCGCTCGAGCGCGACGCGGACGCTGCCGCAGCCGGTCGGCACCTGGTACACGGCGCTCGCGGGCGAGCGCGCGCCGGGCGGCTACGGGACGACGACGGCCTGCGGGCAGGTGCTGCGGCCCGAGACCGAGGGCGTCGCGCATCCCGTCCTGCCCTGCGGCGCGAAGATCTACCTCTCCTTCGAGGGCACGCGGGTGCTGACGCAGGTGATCGACCGCGGCCCCTTCGTGCCCGGGCGCGAGTTCGACGTCACGGCTCCGCTCGCGGCGAAGCTGGGCCTCCGCGACGTCCGCCGGATCCGCTGGGCCTACGCCGCCGCCGGCTGAGGCGCCCGCGGCCGCGACGGCGGCTACACTGGCCCGGTGCTCGACCCCGTTCGCGGGCCCGCGCATCGATGTAGAACCAACACCCATGACAAGGGAGCCTGCGTCGGGCTAGGCGCCTCCGGTGACCGACGTCCGCAGGGCACCCACCTGGCTTGCCAGGTTCACATGGGCGCGGGAGCGACGGCGGGGTCGGAGCACCCTTTTTCGGTCGCGGCAGCGGGCGCGTTGCGGCTAGCCTGACCGGATGATCGAGCTCGTCGGCGACTCGTCCCGCGACGGCCGCTGGGCGCTCGTCCGGCTCGGCGTCGAGCACGGCCGGATCGTCGCCGCCGACGCGCCGGGGCTCGAGCGGCCGCTCGTCGGGCTGACGCTGCTCGAGGCGGCCGCCGTGCCGGGCGAGACGCTCGCCGCCGACGCGCTCGCGAACGCGCTCGGGCCGGCCGTCGCCGCCGAGCCCGCCGCCGAGCGGGTCGCGGTCGCGATGAGCGGCGGCGTCGACAGCGCCGTCGCGCTGCTGGAGGCCGGGCCGGCGGCCGTCGGCGTCACGCTCAGGCTCTGGCTCGACCCGCAGGGCCCGGACGCCGAACGCGCCTGCTGCTCGCCGGAGGCGGTCGTCCAGGCGCGCGAGACCTGCCACGCGCTCGGGCTCCCGCACGTCACGCTCGACCTGCGCGAGGAGTTCCGGCGCACCGTCGTCGAGGAGTTCGTCCGCGGCTACGCGGGAGGCGAGACGCCGAACCCGTGCAGCCGCTGCAACGGCGTCTTCCGGTTCGACGAGCTGCTCGCCTTCGCCGACCGCATCGGCGCCGCGCGGCTCGCGACCGGCCACTACGCGCGGATCGTCGAGCGCGACGGCCGGCTGCTGCTCGCCCGCGGGGCCGACCCCGGCAAGGACCAGTCGTACATGCTCGCGACGCTCGCTCCCGAGGCGCTCGAACGGCTCTGGTTCCCGCTCGGCGACCGGACGAAGGCCGAGACGCGGGCGGCAGGCGGCGCGCGCCGGGCTCGCGGCGGCCGGGCGCGGCGAGAGCCAGGAGGCGTGCTTCCTCGCCGGCGCCGACTACCGCGACTTCCTGCCCAGGCAGGGGCTCGCCCCGCGCGCCGGTGCCGTCGTCGACGAGCGCGGCGCCGAGCTCGGCCGTCACGCGGGCTTCTGGCGGTTCACGCCCGGCCAGCGGCGCGGGCTCGGCGTCGCCGCGGGCGAGCCGCTCTACGCGCTGCGCACCGAGCCCGCGACGAACACCGTCGTCGTCGGCCCGCGCGCGTCGCTCGCGGCGCGGCGGGTCGCCGTGCGCGGGCGCCTGCATGCCGCGGTCGCGGACGTGGACGCCAAGCTCCGGTACGGTTCACCCGCGGTCGCCGCGCGCGTGCAGCCCGCCGAGGACGGATTCCTGCTCCGGCTCGAGCAGCCCGTCTACGCGGTCGCACGTGGCCAGACGGCCGTGCTGTACGACGGAGACGTGGTGGTCGGCTCGGGCGTCGTCACGTCCGCGCAGGCCGAATAAGATCCCGGAGGGGCCGTGGAGACGACACTTGCGACATTTTCGTGGAGCGCGCTCGGCTGGGCGGCGCTCGCCTTCTTCCTGGTCGTGCTCGGGCTCGGTCTCGGCTACATGCTCTTGCGGCTGGGCGAAACCCTGGGGCGCCTTTCTTCGTTGATCAGGGGAACGGAACAGGAGCTCGTTCCGGTGCTAGCGAAGGTGGGAGGGTCGGTGGACAGGGTGAACGGTCAGCTGGACAAGCTCGACGTGGTCACGGACAGCGCCGTCGACGCGGTCGACAGCGTCGACACCGCCGTGCGCGCGGTCAGCTTCGCGGTCACGACGCCGGTCAAGAAGGCGACCGGCTGGACGGCGGGCATCCGGCACGGCGCGGCGGCGCTGAAGGCCCGCCGCGACTGGCGCGCCGCCGTCGCCGAGGCGAAGACGGCCGCCGCGCGCCGGGAGGCGGATCTGGCAGAGGAGCTGCGCCGCACCGGCGCAGGAGATGCGTGAACGACCGCGTCACGCTGACGATCCCGCGTGAGCAGCGGTTCCACCGCGTCGCGCACCTCGTCCTCGGCGGGCTCGCGCTCCGCCGCAACCTGACGCTGGAGAGCCTGGAGGACCTGCAGCTCGCCCTCGACGAGCTGCTCGACGACGACGGCGGCGAGGTGACCGTCGAGCTGCGGGTCGAGCCCGGCGCGATCGAGGCCTCGATCGGCCCGTTCGAGCCCGGCCGTCTCGACGAGGCGCTCGCGCGCGAGCGCGCCGACGCGTCGCCCGCGCTCGGCCGCGTGCTCGCGACCGTCGTCGACGACGTCGACCTCGTCGAGCGCGACGGCGACCGGTGGATCGTGCTGCGCAAGGCCGTCGAGGAGCCCGAGCCGGCGGAGGCGACCTGAGTGGCCGACCGCAGCGACAAGGAGCTCCTCCGCCGCTACCACGAGCACGGCGACCTCGCGGCCCGCGAGCAGCTGATCGAGCAGTACATGTCGCTCGTCCGCTCGCTGGCGCGGCGCTACTCGTACCGCGGCGAGCAGCTCGACGACCTCGTCCAGATCGGCGCGATCGGCCTGATCAAGGCGATCGACCGCTTCGACCTCGACCGCGGCGTCGAGCTGACGACCTACGCGACGCCGAACATCATCGGCGAGATCAAGCGCCACTTCCGCGACCGCGGCTGGTCGGTGCGGGTGCCGCGCGGCCTGCAGGAGCTGAACGTCCAGCTCTCGCGCCTGATCGAGCAGCTGACCGTGCAGCTCTCCCGCTCGCCGACGATCCCCGAGCTCGCGAAGGCGGCGGGCGTGGAGGAGGAGGAGGTGCTCGAGGCGATCGAGTCCGGCCGCGCCTACTCGTCCCTGTCGCTCTCGACCGGCGGCGGCTCCGACGAGGACGGCGAGCTCGACCCGCTCGAGACGCTCGGCGAGATCGAGCACCAGTACGAGGTCTCCGAGGACCGCGCCGTGCTCGCGCCGGGCTTCCGCGTCCTCGACGAGCGCGAGCGGACGATCCTGCACCTGCGCTTCTTCGAGGGCCTGACCCAGTCGCAGATCGCCCAGCAGGTCGGGATCTCGCAGATGCACGTCTCCCGTCTGATCCGCCGCTCGCTCGAGAAGATCCGGGCCGAGATCGCGGTCGACGAGGGCTCGGGCACGGCCAGCGGCCGCAAGTAGCCGCAGCGGCGGGAGGCGCGCGGGAGCGCCCGTACAATGGCCGCGATGCGGACGACCGCCGAGATCCGGGAGGGCTTCCTCTCCTTCTTCGAGGAGCGGGGCCACCTCCGCTGCCCGTCGTACTCGCTGATCCCGCGCGCCGACGACCGCTCGACGCTGCTCGTGACGGCGGGCATGCAGCCGCAGATGCCGTTCTTCCTCGGCCGTGAGCAGCCGCCGGCGCCGCTGACGACGACCGCGCAGAAGGTCTTCCGCACCGTCGACATCGACGAGGTCGGGCTCGACACCTACCACCTGACCTTCTTCGAGATGCTGGGCAACTTCTCGTTCGGGCAGTACTTCAAGGAGGGCGCGATCGCCCACGCGACCGAGTTCCTGCGCGACCGCCTGGGGCTCGACTGGGACCGGATCTGGGTCTCGGTCCACGCCGGCGACCCCGAGCTCGGCCTCGGCCCCGACCAGGTCGCGATCGACCTCTGGGAGAAGATCGGCATGCCCGCCCGAGCGGATCGTGCCGCTGCCCTCGTCCGAGAACTTCTGGTCGGTCGGCGGCCCCGGCCCCTGCGGCCCCGACTCCGAGATCTACTACGACTGGGGCGAGGAGGTCGGCTGCGGCACCCCCGACTGCCTGCCCGGCTGCTCGCGCTGCGAGCGCTTCCTCGAGTTCTGGAACCTCGTCTTCATGGAGTACGAGCTGCACGCCGACGGGACGCTGACGCCGCTGCCGCAGCAGAACATCGACACGGGCCTCGGGCTCGAGCGCACCGCGCGGATCGTCCAGGACGTCGCCTCGACCTACGACACCGACGGCTTCCAGCTGATCATGCAGTGGGTCGCCGGGCAGTCGGGAGTCGCCTACGGCGAGTCGGCCGACGCGACCAAGGCGCACCGCGTGCTCGCCGACCACGGGCGCGGCATGACCTTCCTGGTCGGCGAGGGCGTGACGCCGTCGAACGAGGGGCGCGGCTACGTGCTGCGCCGGATCGTCCGCCGCGCCGTCCAGCACGGGCTCCGGATCGGGATGACCTCGCCGTTCCTGCCCGGCCTCGCCGACACCGTGATCGCCCAGATGCAGGAGGCCTACCCCGAGCTGGCCGAGCACCGCGAGGAGATCCGGCGCGTCCTCGGCGCCGAGGAGGAGCGGTTCGCGCAGACGCTCGAGCGCGGCATGCGCGTCTTCGAGGAGGCCGCCTCGGGCGACGAGATCTCGGGCGACGACGCCTTCGAGCTGCAGGCGACCTACGGCTTCCCGATCGAGCTGACGCTCGAGCTGGCGCGCGAGCGCGGGCTCGGCGTCAACGAGGAGGAGTTCACGCGCCTCTTCGCGCGTCACCGCGAGATCTCCCGCGCCGGCACCGCGGGCGGGCAGGCGGGCCGCGCCGCCGAGTTCGCCGCCTCCGCCGGCTTCCGCAGCGAGTTCGTCGGCTACGAGCAGACCGAGGTGCTGACGCAGATCGGCGCGCTCGAGCCCGCGGGCGACGGGCTCTTCCTCGCGAAGCTCCGCGAGTCGCCCTTCTACCCGGACGGCGGCGGCCAGGTCTCCGACGGCGGCCTGATCGAGCACGAGGAGACGGGCGCGCGCGCCGAGCTGCGCGCCGCCTACCGCTTCGAGGACGACCAGGCGCTGCTCTTCGAAGGCGAGGGCTTCGCCGCGGGCGACCGCGTGCGCGCCGTCGTCCCCTGGTCGACGCGCTTCCCGACGACGGCCAACCACACGGCCACGCACCTGCTGCACGAGGCGCTGCAGGAGGTGCTCGGCGAGCACGCGCGCCAGGCGGGCTCGGCCGTGCGGCCCGACAAGCTCCGCTTCGACTTCACGCACCCGCAGGCGTTGACGCCGGAGGAGCGCGCCGAGGTCGAGCGGCGCGTCAACCGCGCGGTCTTCGCCAACCACCCGGTGCGGACCTACTGGACGACGCAGGCCGAGGCGCGGAACCTCGGCGCGATGATGCTCTTCGGCGAGAAGTACGGCGACGAGGTGCGGGTGGTCGAGATCGACGGCGTCTCGCGCGAGCTCTGCGGGGGCACGCACGTGCGCTCGACCGCCGAGATCGGCCCGTTCGTGATCCTCTCGGAGTCGTCGGTCGGCGCCGGCGCGCGGCGGATCGAGGCGGTCACCTCGGGCGAGGCCTTCGCGCTGCTCGAGGAGCGCGCACGCGAGGCCGACACGCTGCGCGGCGAGCTCGAGCGGCTGAAGAAGGAGGCGAAGAGGCGGCCGGCGCAGGCGGACGCGGCCGCCGACGTCGAGATCGTCTACGAGGACGGCACCGTCGTCGTCGTCCGCGCGGCGAACGTCGCGGGCGGCGAGCTGCGCGACCTCTCCGACCGGATCAAGCAGCAGAAGAAGGCCGGCGCCGTGCTGGTCGGGGCGACCGACGACGGCCGGGCCTCGCTCGTGCTCAACGTCGACCAGCCGCTCGTCGAGCGCGGCGTCGACGCCGGCGAGCTCGTCCGCGAGCTCGCCCGCCTGATCGACGGCGGCGGCGGGGGCAGGCCGACGCTCGCCGAGGCCGGCGGCAAGAGCCCCGAGCGGCTCGGCGAGGCGCTCGACGCCGGGCGCGAGGCGATCCTCGCCCTGCTGGCCTGATGGGGCTCGCGTGAAGGTGCTCGCGCTCGACTACGGCTCCGCGCGCACCGGGGTCGCGGTCTCGGATCCGAGCGGTACGCTTGCGCGTCCCGTGGGGATCGTCGAACGCGCGCGCACGAAGGAGGGCCGGCGCCGGCTGCTCGAGCTGATCGAGCGCGAGAGCCCGGAGCGGGTCGTCGTCGGCCTGCCGCTGACCCTGCGCGGCACCCGCGGCCCGCAGGCGCGCGAGACGGAGGCGTTCGTCGCCGAGCTGCGCGCCGCCGTCGCCGTCCCGGTCGAGACCTTCGACGAGCGCTTCACGACCGCGCTCGCGGCCCGGTCCGCCGGCGACGCCGCCGAGGACGCACGCGCCGCCGCCCACCTCCTCTCGAGCTGGCTGGAATGGCAGAGCGCCCGCCGGTGATGCCGCCGGTGCGCCGGCGGCCCGAGCCGCCGTCGCAGGGCGGGATCGTGCTGCGGCGCCTCGCGGCGGTCGTGGTCGCGATCGCGCTGATCGGCGGCGCGGTCGGCGTCGCCTGGGTGACGCTCGGCCGCGGCGAGGAGAGCTCCGCGCCCGCGACCTCGTCTGCTCCCGCGACGACCGCGCCGCCGCCGCCGAAGCCGCTCCGGATCGTCTTCCCGGAGGGCTTCACGATCGAGCAGATGGCGGCGCGGATCACGGCGGTGGACGAGATCGCCCGCCAGAAGCGCCACGTCCGGCCGAAGCTCTCCGCGAAGCAGTACCTGAAGCTGACGGCGAAGGCGCGCTTCCCGAAGGGCTTCGGCTCGAAGCGCGGCAAGCTCGAGGGCTTCATGTTCCCGGCCACCTACGACTTCCTGAAGCGGACGACGACCGCGAAGCTCGTCCAGGACCAGCTCGACGCCTTCGCGACGAACTGGAAGAAGGTGGATCTCGCCTTCGCCCGCTCGAAGAACCTGACCCCCTACGACGTGCTGATCATCGCGTCGATGGTCGAGAAGGAGACGCTCGCGCCCGACGAGCGCCCGCTCGTCGCCTCGGTGATCTACAACCGGCTCAAGGCCGGGATGCCGCTCGGGATCGACGCGACGATCCGCTACGGGCTCGACGTGCCCGGCACCGAGGCGCTGCGCGAGTCGCAGCTGAACTCGGACAGCCCGTACAACACGCGCAAGCGGGCGGGGCTGCCGCCGACGCCGATCGCGAACCCCGGCCTCGCCTCGATGCAGGCCGCCGCGCACCCGCGCAAGACGAAGTACCTCTTCTTCGTGCGCAAGCCGGACAAGGTGCACCACTTCTTCACCGCGAGCGAGCGGGAGTTCTACCGCAAGGCCTGCGAGTACGGCTACGGCTGCGGATGACGCGCCTCGTCGCGCTGCTCGGCAACCCCGTCTCGCAGTCGCTCTCCCCGCGGATGCAGAACGCGGCCTTCGCCGCGCGCGGGCTCGACTGGCTCTACGTGGCCTGCGAGGTGGACGACGTCGAGGCGGCGGTGCGCGGCCTGCAGGCGCTCGGCTTCGCCGGCGCGAACGTGACGATCCCGCACAAGCAGGCGGCGGCGGCCTGTGCGACTCGATCGGGGGCGACTCGATCCGGGGCGACGAGGCCGACGGCGACGCGGTCAACACGCTCGTCTTCGCCGACGGGAAGGTGCACGGCTTCAACACGGACCGCGAGATCGTCGCCGGGATCGAGGCCCGGCGCGTCTGCCTGATCGGCGCCGGCGGCGCGGCGCGTGCGCTCCTGCCCGCGCTGCCGGGGGAGGTGCGGCAGTTCACGCGCAGCGGGGACTGGCCGCCGGATGCCTCCGGCTGCGACCTGGTCGTGAACGCGACGCCCGTCCGCGACGAGCTGCTCGTCGAGCCGCGCCCGGCGCAGGCGGTCGTCGACCTCGCCTACCGCGACGACGGCCGCGAGACGGCGCTCGTCGCGGCGGCGCGCGCGGCCGGCTGCCGGGTCGTCGTCGACGGCCTCGAGGCGCTCGTCCGCCAGGGCGCGGCCTCGTTCGAGCGCTGGACGGGGGTGCCGGCGCCGGTCGAGACGATGCGCGCGGCCGTCGGCCGCGGAGGCGCGACGGCGGGCGCGCACGAGCCCGGCCCGGGCCGCCAGTAGGCTTGCCGCATGCCGCTCGACCTCGTCACGGCCGGGGAGTCGCACGGGCCCGCGCTCGTCGCGGTCGTCTCGGGGCTGCCGGCGGGCCTGCTGCTCGACCGGGCCGCGATCGACGCCGACCTGCGCCGCCGCCAGCAGGGCTACGGGCGCTCGCCGCGCCAGTCGATCGAGACGGACGAGGTCGAGGTGCTCGCGGGCCTGCGGCACGGCCGGACGCTCGGCACGCCGCTCGCGCTCGTCGTCGGCAACCGCGACCACGGGAACTGGACCTGGGGGATGAGCCCGTGGCCGCCGGAGGGCGAGCCGCAGGGCAAGGGGACGAAGCCGGTGACGCTGCCGCGGCCCGGCCACGCCGACCTCCCCGGGGTGCTCAAGTACGGCCTCGACGACGTCCGGGACGCGCTCGAGCGGGCCTCGGCGCGGCACACGGCGGCCGTCGTCGCCGCCGGGTCGGTCGCGAAGGCGCTGCTCGCGGAGATCGAGATCGAGGTCGAGGGCGCCGCGCTGGCCGTGGCGGGCGCGGATCCGGCCGCCGTCGACGCCGCCCGCGCCGACCGCGACACGCTCGGCGGCCTCGTCGAGGTGCGGGCGCGCGGGGTGCCGCCGGGGCTCGGCTCCTACGCCTCGGTCGCCGACCGGCTGGACGCCCGGCTCGCCGCCGCGCTGATGGGGATCCAGGCGGTCAAGGGCGTCGAGGTCGGCGACGGCTTCGCGCTCGCGGAGCGGCGCGGCTCCGAGGCGCACGACGAGATCCGGCGCGACGCGCACGGCCTCCACCGGGAGACGAACCGCGCCGGCGGGATCGAGGGCGGGATCTCGAACGGCGAGGAGATCGTGCTCCGGGCGGCGATGAAGCCGCTGCCGACGCTGATGAAGCCGCTCGGCTCCGTCGACCTTCGGAGCGGCGAGCCCGCGCAGGCGCTCGTCGAGCGGAGCGACGTCTCGGCGGTCGAGGCGCTCGCGGTCGTCGCGGAGGCGGTCGCGGCCTTCGAGCTGGCGCGGGCCGCGCGGGACAAGTTCGGCGGCGACGCCGTGGGCGACTTCGTCGCCGCCTGGCGCGCCTACCGGGAGCGGATCGACTGGCGGCCGCGCTGAACGCACTCGGGCGGCACCTGGCGCTCGTCGGCTTCATGGGCGCCGGCAAGTCGACGGCTCGCGCAGGAGCTGGCGCGCCGGCTCGAGCGCGAGTGCGTCGACGCGGACGCCGTCTTCGAGCGCGACCACGGCCCGATCCACGAGTACTTCGAGCGCCACGGCGAGGGGGCCTTCCGCGAGCTCGAGGCCGCTGGCCGCGGCGGCCCTGCTCCAGGGCGCCGAGCCGCAGGTGATCGCCTTCGGCGGCGGCGTGGTCACGATCCCGGCCGTCCGCGAGCTGCTGCGCGAGCACGCGTTCACGGTCTTCGTCGACGTCGACGTCGAGACGGCGTGGGAGCGCGTCCGCGGGGGCGACCGGCCGCTCGCGCGCGACGAGGCGGCGTTCCGCGAGCTCTACGAGGCGCGCCAGCTGATCTACGAGGAGTGCGCCGACGCGACCGCGACGGACGCGGACGGGGTCGTGCTCGCCGCCGGCGGCGTCCACGTCGAGGCGGGCGCGGTCGCGCGGCTCGAGGAGCTCGTCCCCGGCGAGGGGCCGGTCGCGCTCGTCGCCGACGCGCACGTCGCGGGGATCCACGGCCCGGCCGCGCAGGCGGCGCTCCGCTCGCGCCTGGCGGCGACCCACGAGCTGCCCGCCGGCGAGCCGGCCAAGCAGGTGCGGGAGCTCGAGCAGCTCTGGCGGGCGCTGCGGCTCGACCGCGGCGGCACGCTCGTCGCGCTCGGCGGCGGCTGCACGACGGACGCGACGGGCTTCGCGGCCGCCACCTACCTGCGCGGGATCGCCTGGGTGCCCGTCCCGACCACGCTCGTCGGCCAGGTCGACGCGGCGATCGGCGGCAAGACCGCCGTCGACCTGCCGGAGGGGAAGAACCTCGTCGGCGCCTTCCACTGGCCCGCGCGGACCGTGATCGACCCGGAGCTCCTGGCGACGCTGCCCGAGGCCGTCCACCGGCAGGGGCGCGCCGAGCTCGTCAAGACGAGCCTGCTCGCGGGCGCCGAGCTCGACGTCCGCGGCGCGGCCGCCTACAAGACCGCGGTCTGCCTCGCCGACCCGCGCGAGCGGGGCCGCCGCGCCGTCCTCAACCTCGGGCACACCTTCGCGCACGCCCTCGAGGCCGCCGCGGGCTACGAGCTCGCCCACGGCGACGCCGTCGCGCTCGGCCTGCTCGCGGCCCTGCGGCTCTCCGGGAACGAGGACGGGCTCCGCACGGTCGAGCGCGAGCTGCGGCCGAAGCCCGTGCAGGTCGAGCGGGAGGCGGCCTGGCAGGCGCTGCGGCGCGACAAGAAGACGGCCGACGGGCGGATCCGGCTCGTGCTGCTGCCGCGGAACGGCGAGCCGCGCTGGGGCGTCGAGCTGCCGGACGCGGACGTCAGGCGTGAGCTCGACCGGCTCATTCACTAGGCTCGGACTGTGCGGATCGCGGTCCTGAACGGGGTCAACCTCGACGTGCTCGGCCGGCGCGACCCCGAGACCTACGGCGGTCTCGGCCTCTCCGAGCTGGAGACGCGCATCTACGGCTGGGCGAGCGACCTGGCCGTCTCGGTCACCTGCCGGCAGACCAACCACGAGGGCGAGTACGTCGAGTGGTGCCACGACGCGGGCACCTGGGCGGGCGGCGTGATCGCCAACCCGGCCGCGTGGACGCACTACAGCTGGGCGATCCGCGACGCGCTCGAGCTGCTCGACGTGCCGCTCGTCGAGGTGCACCTGTCGAACGTGGACGAGCGCGAGGAGTGGCGGCGCTTCTCGGTGGTCGCCGACCTCGCGGCCAAGCGGATCATGGGCAAGGGCCCCGACGGGTACCGCGAGGCGCTCGAGTTCCTGGTCGAGGGGCAGCGGTGAGCGCGCGCGTCGAGCGGCTGCGCGAGCGGCTCGCGGACCTCGCCCCGGCCGGGTCGGGAGGCTTCGAGCCGCTGATCGTCACGAACCTCGTCAACGTGCGCTACCTGACGGGGCTGCGCAGCTCGAACGCGGCGCTCGTCGTCGAGCCCGAGCGGGTGCTGCTCTTCGCCGACTTCCGCTACCGCGACGCCGCCCGCGCCGTCGAGGGCGTCGAGTTCGTCGAGACGGCCCGCGCGCTGCTGCCCGACATCGGCGAGCGGCTCTCCGGCCGGTACGGCTTCGAGGCGGCGCACCTGAGCTACGCGGGCTACCAGGCGCTCGCCGCCGGCGGGCTCGAGCTGGTGCCGCGCACGGGGCTCGTCGAGGGGCTGCGGGCGATCAAGGACGAGCAGGAGCTCGACGCGCTGCGCCGCGCGGCCCATGCGGCCGACGCGGCGCTCGAGGCATTGAGCCGCGAGACCTGGGTCGGGCGGACCGAGCGCGAGCTCGCCTGGCGGCTCGAGGAGCTCGTCCACGCCCACGGCGGCCAGGCCTCCTCGTTCGAGCCGATCGTCGGCTCGGGGCCGACCGGCGCGATGCCGCACGGGCGGCCGACCGACCGGCTCGTCGGGCGGGGGGAGCTCGTCGTCGTCGACTGGGGCGCCGTCGTCGACGGCTACGCGTCCGACTGCACGCGCACCTTCGCGACCGGCGAGCTGCCGCCGCAGCTGCGCGAGATCTACGAGGTCTGCCTGCAGGCGCAGGAGGCGGCCCTGCGCGGGATCCGGCCCGGGATGAGCGCCCCGGAGGCCGACGCGCTCGCCCGCGACCCGATCACGGCGGCCGGGTACGGCGAGGAGTTCGGCCACGGCCTCGGCCACGGCGTCGGCCTCGACGTCCACGAGCTGCCCGGCCTGCGGCCGGAGTCCGAGCGACACGCTCGAGGCCGGCATGGTCGTCACCGTCGAGCCCGGCATCTACCTGCCCGGCAAGGGCGGCGTGCGGATCGAGGACCTCGCGATCGTGCGGGAGGACGGCCTCGAGGTGCTGACCTCGTTCCGCAAGGAGCTCGTCCTCGTCGACTGAGCGCGGCGGCGCGCCCGGGCCGCCCGGGCGCGCCGCCCGCCTCTCCTACGGCGCCGTGCCGAAGAACGCGTCCTCGCCGGAGCGGCAGACGCCGGCGAAGCACGCCTCCTCGCGCATGTCGGTCCAGTAGGCGACCACGCCGCTCCCGTCCGGCATCGCGGCGATGTTCGAGTAGTCGCCGAGGAACGCCGTCGCGTTCGGGAACGCCTGGTCGAGGGTCCGTGCGAACCAGCGGTCGCCCATGGTCGGATCGGACAGCTCGGTCGTCACCTGCGTCGACGCGTACCCGCTCGGCGTCCCGGTCAGCAGCGTGTAGCCGTACCGGTGGTTGGCGGCGTCGTAGCTGCGGTCGAAGGTGCCGACCCGCAGCGTCCCCGTCGTGTCGAACGCGCCCCACGGCATGAACTGGTCTCCGGCGAATCGCGTACGCCGCCGGAGCCGACCAGCTCGCGCCGCCGTCGAACGACTCGCTGACGATCACGTCGGAGTTCGTCTCCACCGAGTACGGGTCGGCGAACGGCGCGATACGGGTCGCCGGCCGAGTTGCGCATGTCCGACCAGACGACCGCGAGGTGGTCGGCGTTCGTCGGGTCGGCCGTGATGTTCCCGGCCGCCCAGGTGCGGAAGACGCTGTCGGCGTAGGTCTGGCGGCCGAGCGCCCACGGGTAGTCCCAGAAGCCGTCGATCACGGTCGCGACGTCGACCGGCGCGCCGATCGCCGCCCCGCTGGCGGGGCTCACCTGGACGACCTTGTAGTCGTCGCGTCCCGTCGCCGGTCGTCGGTGTTCAGGAAGGCGACGAAGATCCGCCCGTCGGCGGCCACCGTCGGCACCGACACGAACGCCTCGTCCAGGCTGCCCGAGATCACCCGCGGCCTCGTCCACGTGCGGCCGGCGTCGTGCGTGACCGAGCTGTAGATGCGGGCGCTCTGGAACGAGCCCTTCTGCCCGAGCCGGAAGTCGCCGAAGGTGACGATCGCGTTGCCGTCGCCCCAGGCGGCGATGTACTCCTTGTCGAGCAGGTCGCCGACGCTCGTCGCGACGCCGCTGCCCGCCGCGACGCGGGAGACCGACCACGTCTTCCCCTTGTCGCCGGAGTTCGCCACGAGCACGTCCGGGTTCTGCGCGTTCGCCGGCCCGACGAAGCGGAAGCCGAGCGTCGCGTAGTAGGCGTGCCCGCGACGCGTCGAAGGCGACGGCCGGGTCGCCCGTCGACTGGTAGGCGGAGTTCGAGTAGAGCGGGTACTCCGACCAGGTGCGGCCGCCGTCGAAGGTGACGTGCGCCCGCGAGAGGACCGACTCGCTGACGTGCCCGCCGGGGTTGACGGCGAGCTGGTAGTCGTTGGCGCCGCCGATCATGTTGTCGGGGTCGACGGGATTGACGGCGATCGAGGTCTCGTTGTGGGGCCCCGCGGTCGGCGAGCAGTCGGTGTTCACGTTCGCCGTCGTCTGGGTCTCGGTCGTGCAGATGGCGGTGCCCGTCTTGACCGCGGGCCCCGTGCCGAAGACGGCCCCGGCCACGGGAGCGGGGGCGTCGACCGCGTTGTGGGTGAAGTCGACCGGCTGCGGGTCCTCGTCCGCGAAGGCGACGGCGGCGCCGCCTCCCAGGACGATGACCGCGCAGAGGGTCGCGAGCCGCAGAGGATGCCGCGTGGATGCACGCATGGGCGTCTCCTCTGTTCCTGCTGGTCGCCGGCCCGACCGTTCCGGGCCGACCTGGCCGCGGGATCCTAACGGCTCCCGATCGATCGCGGTGCTCTACACTGGCCGGCCGATGGCCGAGGTCGTCTCCACCAACAACTTCAAGAACGGGATGCACATCGAGCACGAGGGCTCGGTCTGGCGGATCGTCGAGTTCCAGCACGTCAAGCCGGGCAAGGGCGGCGCGTTCGTGCGGACGAAGCTGAAGTCGCTCGCGACCGAGGCCGTCGTCGACAAGACCTTCCGCGCCGGCGAGAAGTTCGAGCGCGTCCGCACCGAGACGAAGAGCATGCAGTACCTCTACGACTCGGGCGACGTCGTCGTCTTCATGGACGAGAGCAGCTACGAGCAGCTCGAGCTGCCGCACGACGCGCTCGAGGACGAGCTCCCGTTCATGCAGCCCTCCTCGACGGTGCAGGTGCTCTTCGTCGGCGGCGAGCCGTCCGGGGTGCAGCTGCCCGCGTCCGTCGAGCTCGAGGTGACCGACACCGAGCCGGGGATCCGCGGCGACACGGTCTCGAACGTGACCAAGCCGGCGACGCTCGAGACCGGCGCGGTCGTGCAGGTGCCGCTCTTCGTCAACGTGGGCGACCGGATCAAGGTCGCGCCCGACGAGAAGCGCTACATCTCGCGGGCCTAGGCATGCGGTCGGCGCCGTCGCGGTAAGGTCTCCCGCGATGCCGGGGCTCGTCGACACCACGATCCGCGTGCTCGGGCAGGAGCCGCTGGCGGGGCGCGTCCCGCAGGCGGACCTGCTGCGGCTCGCCGAGATCCTCGACGGCGCGGGCTTCGCCTACCTGGAGGTCTCGGGCGGCGGCGTCTTCGACACGGCGGTGCGCCGCGGCGTCGCGAGCCCCTGGGAGCGGATCCGGGCGCTGAAGGAGCGGACGACGACGCCGCTCGCGCTCGCCCTGCGCGGGCGCTTCCTCGTCGGCTCGCGGCCGGTCGGCGGCGACTTCGCCCGCCGCTTCGTCGCCTGCGCGGCCGAGAGCGGCATCGACATCTTCCGCCTGCACGACCCGCTGAACGACGTCTCGAACCTGCGCGAGGCGGCGCAGGCGATCGTCGAGGCGGGCCGCGAGTTCGACGCCGGGCTCGTCTACGGCTCCGGGATGATCGGCTCGCTCGCCGAGCAGGCGCGGAACCTGCCCGAGCTCGGCGCCAGCCGGATCCTGCTCCACGACCCGACCGGCTCGCTGCAGCCGCACCGCGCGGCCGAGCTCGTCTCGGCCCTGCGGGAGGCGAGCGGGCTCCCCGTCGGCATCTACTGCCAGGGCGCCGGCGGCAACGCGCTCGGCACCTCGCTCGAGGCGATCCGCGCCGGCGCCGACCTCGTCGCGACGACGGTCTACCCGGTCGCGCTGACCGTGCACCGCGTCGGCGGCGAGTCGCTCGCGCAGGCGCTCGAGGGCCTCGGCTACCCGAGCGGCGTCGACGTGGCGCGGCTCTGGGAGGCGTCCGACCTCGTCGACGAGCACATCGGCGACGAGGCGGTTGCGCCGCTCGCGCCGCGGCTGGCCGTCCGCGCGGCCCAGTACCGGGTGCCCGTCGGCCTCGTCGCCGCGCTCGACGCGCAGCTGCGGGGAAACGCGGCCGCGGACCGCCTGGCGGAGGTGCTCGAGGAGGTGCAGCGGATCCGCACCGAGGTCGGCTCGCCGCCGCTCGCGGCGCCGATCGGGCAGGTGCTCGCCTCGCAGGCGCTCCTGAACGTCCTCTCCGCCAGCCGCTGGACGACGATCGTCGACGAGGTGCGCGCGCTCGTCGAGGGCGAGTTCGGGACGCCGCCGGGGCCGGTCGACACCGCGGTCACCCGCGCGGTCGGGCTCGTCGGCGGCGGCGCGCCCGCGGAGACGCCGCCGGTCGACCTCGAGGCGCTGCGCGCGACGGCGGACGGGCTCGCCTCCTCCGAGGAGGACCTGCTGCTGCTGGCGCTCTTCGGCGAGGAGGCGGAGCCGCTCCTGCGGACGATCCGCGCGCGGCACGCCGGCGGCGAGCCGCTCGGCGCGGGCGGCGTCGACCAGGCGCGGTCCGAGCGGATCCGCGAGCTCGTCCGGATCGTGCAGGAGACCGGCGTCGGCGAGATCTCGGTCGAGGAGGCGGGGATGCGCGTCTCGATCCGCCGCACCTCCGACGCGCCGGCCGGACAGCCGTCGGTGGCGCCGCTCGCGCCGGTCGAGCCGGCGGAGCCGCCGCCCGTCGAGCCCCGGTCGGACGGGTTCGTCGCGGTCGACGCGCCGATGGTCGGCACCTTCTACCGCGCGCCTCAGCCGGGGGCGCCGCCGTTCGTCGAGGTGGGCGACGCCGTCTCGGCCGGGCAGACGCTCTGCATCCTCGAGGCGATGAAGCTGATGAACGAGATCAAGGCCGACGTCGAGGGCATCGTCCGCGCGATCCACGTCGAGAACGGCAACCCGGTCGAGTTCGGCCAGCTGCTCTTCGAGCTCGAGCCGGCGTCGGGCCGGCCGCTCGACGCGCTCTAGGTCTACGGAAGAGCCAGCCCTCCTGCCAGGCGAAGGGCGCGTCGACGAGCTGCTCGAGCGGCGTCCCCTCGAGCAGGTGCTGCAGCGCCCAGCGGTTGGCCGAGTGGGCGACGACGACGATCCGCTCGCCCTCGTGCTCGCGGCGCACGTCCTCGAGGAAGGCGCGGGTCTGCTCGACGACGTCGCGGTAGCTCTGGCCGCCCGGGAACGGGTCGTCGATCCGGCGCCGGCGCTCCGGCTCGATCCGGGCCACGGGCGCGCCGTTCCAGTCGCCGTAGTCGACCTCGCGCAGGCGCGCGTCCTGCCGGATCTCCGTCCCGGAGCCCGCGAACGCGATCTCCGCCGTCTCGACCGCGCGCCGCAGGTCCGAGCAGTAGGCGACCCGGGCCCCTCGGCGGCGCGCGCCGAGCTCGGCCGCGAGCCGCCGGCCCTCCGCCGAGAGCCGGCCCGGCAGCCAGCCGGTCGCGATCCCGCGCTCGTTGTCCTCGGAGATCGAATGGGTCTCGTAGACGAGCTCGACCGCCACCGCGCAGAGCCTAGACTTGCCCGGATGTTCTCGCGCGTCCTCGTGGCCAACCGCGGCGAGATCGCCGTCCGCGTCGTCCGCGCCCTGCACGAGCTGGGCGTCGAGGCCGTGGCGGTCTACTCGACCGCGGACCGGGACGCGCTGCACGTCTCCCTCGCCGACCACGCCGTCTGCATCGGGCCGCCGCTCGCCTCGGCCAGCTACCTGAACGTGCCGTCGGTGGTCGCGGCCGCGGCGACGACCGGCTGCGAGGCGGTGCATCCCGGCTACGGCTTCCTGGCCGAGAACCCGGCCTTCGTGCGCGCGTGCGTCGACAACGACCTCGTCTTCGTCGGCCCGGACGCCGCCGTCATGGAGCAGATGGGCGACAAGATCGCGGCCCGCTCGGCGATGCGGGACGCGGGCGTCCCGACCGTTCCCGGCACCGAGGGGGCCTCCGACCTGGACGAGGCCGGCGAGGCCGCCGCCGAGCTCGGCTTCCCGGTGCTGCTGAAGGCCTCGGCAGGCGGCGGCGGCAAGGGCATGCGCCTCGTCCACGACCCCGGCGAGCTCGAGCGCGCCTACCGGACCGCCGCGGGCGAGGCGGAGGCGGCCTTCGGCGACCCGACGCTCTACGTCGAGAAGGCGGTCGTCCCGGCCCGCCACGTCGAGATCCAGGTGCTCTGCGACGGGCACGGCGGCGTCCTCACCCTCGGCGAGCGCGAGTGCTCGATCCAGCGCCGCCACCAGAAGCTGATCGAGGAGTCGCCCTCGGCGGCGCTGACGCCGGAGACGCGCGAGGAGATGGAGGCCGCCGCCGAGCGCGCCTGCCGCGCGACCGGCTACCGCAACGCGGGCACCTTCGAGTTCCTGCTCGGCCCGGACGGCAGCTTCTACTTCATCGAGCTGAACGCGCGCCTGCAGGTCGAGCACCCGGTCACCGAGCTCGTGACCGGGATCGACATCGTCCGCGAGCAGCTCCGCGTCGCCGCCGGCGAGCCGCTGCAGACGACCGGCCGGGCGCCGCGCCGGGGGCACGCGATCGAGATCCGGATCAACGCCGAGGACCCCGAGCGCGACTTCATGCCGTCTCCGGGGACGGTCACCCGCTTCCGGCCGCCGCTCGGCCCGGGCGTGCGGCTCGACGGCGCGATCGTCGAGGGCCAGGCGATCCCGCCCTTCTACGACTCGATGCTCGCGAAGCTGATCGTCTGGGACGGCGACCGGCCCGCCGCGATCGACCGGGCCGTCCGCGCCCTCTCCGAGCTCGAGGTCGAGGGCGTGCCGACGACCCGCAGCGTCGCGATCGACGTCCTCCGCAGCCGCGACTTCGCGAGCGGCGACTACTCGACCGGCACGCTCGCCGAGCTGCTGGCCGAGACGGTGCCGGCCTGATGGCGCACGAGCTCGCGCCCGGCGTCAGCGTCTCGGAGGCGGCGCTGCAGCACGTGGTCGTCCACGCCGTCGAGTCGGTCGGCGGCGTCCGCGTCCGCCGGCCGCGCCGCGGCCTCGAGCTCGCCGTCGCCGACGGCAGGGCGCGGGTCGCGCTCGAGCTCGCCGCCGGCTACGGCGCCGTCCTCCCCGAGCTCGCCCGCGCCGTGCAGGAGTCCGTCGGCGGCGCGCTCCGCACGATCTGCGGGCTCGAGCCCGACGCCGTCGACGTCCGCGTCGAGGAGCTCGAGTGACCGCGACGTCGCGCCGCTCCGCCCGGCGCACGGCGCTCTTCCTGCTCTACCAGTGGGACCTGACCGGGCAGCCGCTGACCTCGCTCTACGAGGGCGACGTCGACGACTTCGCGCGCGACCTCGCCGAGGCGGTCGCCGGCCGCGCGGACGACCTCGACGGCCTGATCAGCGGCGCCGCCGAGGGCTGGCCCGCCGACCGGCTGGGCGTCGTCGAGCGGAACGTCCTGCGGATCGCGACGCTCGAGCTGCTCGACCGGCGCGTGCCGCAGGAGGTGGCGATCGCGGAGGCGGTCGCGCTGGCGAAGCGGTACGCGTCCGACGAGGCAGGCAGGCTGGTGAACGGCATTCTGGGTCGAATCGCGAGGGAGGCTGCATGACGGAGGCGGAGGACGCGCTCGCGCGCGCGGAGGAGCTGCTCGGGCGGCTCGAGGCGACGCGGGCCCGGCTGGAGGCGACGGACGACCCCGAGCAGGCGGTCGAGGTGCTGGGCGAGCTCGCGGAGCTGGCCAAGCAGGTCGAGGCCGAGCTGCAGCGGGCGCGCAGGCAGGCCGGTGCGGGCGCCTGAGGAGCTGAAGGCGCTCGTCGAGGAGGCGCTCGAGCGGCTCGAGCTCCATCCCGACCTGCACGGCCAGGCCGCCTCGATGCGCTACGGGCTCGTCGAGATGGGCGGCAAGCGCGTGCGGCCGGTGCTCGCGCTCGCCGTCGGGGAGGCGCTCGGCGCGCCGCCCGAGCAGGTGCTGCCGGCCGCGCTCGCGATCGAGTGCGTGCACAACTTCTCGCTCGTCCACGACGACCTGCCCGGCCTCGACGACGACGCCGAGCGGCGCGGCAAGCCGTCCGTCTGGGCCGCGCACGGGGTCGGCACGGCCGTCCTCGCCGGCGACGGCCTCCTCGCGGAGGCGTTCCGGCTCGCCTGCCGCTACGAGACGACGCACGTCGCGCGCGAGCTCGCCGACGCGACGCTGGGGATGAT
Source organism: uncultured Actinomycetes bacterium (assembly GCA_963839285.1). Classification (GTDB taxonomy): domain Bacteria; phylum Actinomycetota; class Thermoleophilia; order Gaiellales; family Gaiellaceae; genus DASSSQ01. Next base: position 643,877 of record CAWIUN010000020.1, on the reverse strand, counting down.
CGGCGGCCAGTACCTGGACACGATGGTGCCCGGCGCCGACCTCGCGACCGTGCACCGCCTGAAGACGGGCTGCCTCTTCTTCGGCGCCGTCACGATGGCGCTCTGGGCCGCCGGGCTGCCCGAGGCGGAGCAGGGCCCGTGGCGGGCCTTCGCGGCCGAGCTCGGGCTGCTCTTCCAGGTCGTCGACGACATCCTCGACGGCGACGGCTACGTCGAGACCGAGGGCCTCGACGGCGCGCGCCGGCTCGCCGACGAGGCCGCCGCACGCGCCCGGGCGGCGCTGGACGAGGTCGACGCGGACACCTCCGTGCTGGCCGAGATCGTCGACGACCTCGCCGTCCGGACCGTCTAGGTGCGGCTCGCAGGACGGCTCGGCGCGCTGACGGAGCGCGACTTCCGGCTCCTCTTCTCGAGCACGACCACCTCGGCGCTCGGCGACGGCGTCGCCACGATCGCGCTCGCGTTCGCCGTCCTGCACGTCTCCGACTCGGCGGTCGCGCTCGGGGTCGTGATCGCGGCGCGGCAGGGCGCCCAGGCGGCGGTGACGCTCGCGGCCGGGGTCGTCGCCGACAGGCTGCCGCGGCACGTGCTCCTGATCGGCGTCGCCGCGGTGCAGGGCTCGGCGCAGGCGGCGACCGCGGCGCTCGTCCTCTCGGGGCACGCGTCGATCCCGCTGCTCGTCGGCCTGCAGGCGGTCTACGGGCTCGCCGACGGCTTCGTGATCCCGACCTCGCAGGGCCTGATCCCGGCGACGATCTCGCCCGGGCGGCTCCAGCAGGCGAACGCCCTGCTCGGCCTCTCGCGGAACACGACCGGGATCATCGGGCCCGCGGTCGGCGGCGTCCTCGTCGCGCTCGGGAGCCCCGGCTGGGCGCTCGCCGCCGACGCGGTCTCGTTCGGCGTCGCGGCGCTGCTCCTGACCCGGCTGCAGCTGCCGCCGCGCGCGGAGGTCGTCGAGCCGACCTCCTTCTTCGCCGACCTGCGCGCCGGCTGGGGCGAGTTCCGCCGCCAGACCTGGCTCTGGACGACGATCGTCTTCTTCGGGATCGGCAACTTCGCCTTCTCCTCGTACTTCGTGCTCGGCCCCGTCGTCGCCAAGCGCGACCTCGGCGGCGCGCCCGCCTGGGCGACGCTGATGACCGCCTTCGGCGTCGGCTCGGTGCTCGGCGGCCTCGTCGCGCTCCGCTTCCGGCCGCGGCGGCCGCTGCTCGCCTCGTGCATGGCGGCCTGGGTGATCGTGCTGCAGCCGCTCGGGATCGCCTTCGGGCTGCCGCTGCCCGTGCTGGCGGCGATCTCGGCCACCGCGGGCGTCGGCATCGCCATCCACCTGGCCCTCTGGTTCACCGTCTTCCAGCAGCAGGTGCCGCCGGAGTCGCTCTCCCGCGTCAGCTCCTACGACGCCTTCGGCTCGTTCGTGCTCGGGCCGCTCGGCCTCGCGCTCGCCGGGCCGGTCGCGGCCCACTTCGGCGTCCGCGAGACGCTCGTCGGCGCCTCCGTCGTGATGGCCGTCACCGAGCTGATCGTCTTCGCGCAGCCGAGCGTGTGGGCGGTCCGTCCGGGACCGCCCACCGCCTCGGCCGAGCCCGCAGCCGCCTAGACGGCCGCCGCGCGCCGCCGGCGGCTCCGGACGAGGAAGCGTGACGGCGACGCCGACCAGCACGAGCGTCGTCAGCAGGAAGCCGAACCAGCCGACGCCGCCGAGGACCCAGCGGACGCCGTGGGTGTCGTCCTTGAAGATGCCGCTCAGGGCGAAGAGGACGACGTCGAGCGCGAGCAGCGGTGCGATGAGCTTCACGGTTGCCTCCTTGATCGGACGGGCTGTCCCGGCCACGCTACGGAGCGTGACGGCGCCGCGTCGTCGGCCGCGCGATCGATTCCGCGGGTCGGTTCCCGCGGCGGCCCCGTCCACCCGGGGTCGGACGGCCGTCCGCCCGTGCGTTGATGACGCGCGGCCCCGCCCCCGCTACGGTCTCGGCGTGCGACGGATGCTGACGGCCACCTGGGTCGGGGACGCGCTGATCGCGGTCGCGGTGGGCGCGCTGATGCAGTTCGAGATCGTGCACGAGCGGCTGACGCCCTACGCCGCGAGCGTCCCCGTCTTCTGCCTGACCGCGCTCGCGTTCGTCGTGCGGCGACGTGCGCCGCTCGTCGTCCTGGCCGTCGGCGCGCTCGGCGGCATCGTCACGACGACCGCCGGCGTCTCGCTGCACGAGCCGTTCAGCCCGATGATCCTGATGTTCCTCGTCCTCTACTCGGTGGGTCTCTACGAGCCGCCGCGCCGCGCGCTCGCGGGCCTCGCCTTCGCGATCGGGACGTCGCTCGCGCAGATCGTGATCGCGCAGGGGAACGGCGAGGCGTACGACGTCACCGACTTCGGGTTCGTGACGGTCGTGATCGCGGCGCCGACGCTCGTCGGCATGGCGCTGCGGGTGCGGGCGGGGGAGGCGCGCGAGCTGCGGCAGCGCGCGAGCCAGGCTCGAGCAGGAGCGCGCCGCGGCCGTCGAGGAGGAGCGCGCGCGGATCGCCCGCGAGCTGCACGACGTGGTCGCGCACTCCGTCTCGGTCATGGTCGTCCAGGCCGGCGCGGCCGAGGCGGTGCTGCGCGGCGACCCCGGGCGCGCCCTCGAGCCGCTGCGCGCCGTGCAGGAGACGGGACGGCAGGCGCTCGTCGAGCTGAGCCGGCTGGTCGGGCTGCTGCGCCAGGACGGGCACGAGCTCGGCCTCGCGCCGCAGCCGGGGCTGGACGCGCTGGACGGGCTGCTCGCCCAGGTGCGCGAGTCCGGGCTGCCGGTCGAGCTCGCCGTCGAGGGCGGCCGCAGGCCGCTGCCGCTCGGCGTCGACCTCTCCGCCTATCGGATCGTCCAGGAGGCGCTCACGAACGCGCTCAAGCACGCCGGCCGTGCGTCCGTCGAGGTCTGCATCCGCTACGGGCCGGGCGAGCTCGAGATCGAGGTGCTCGACGACGGCGGCGGCACCGGGAACGGCCACGTGGGCGGGCACGGGCTCGCCGGCATGCGCGAGCGCGTCGCCGTCTTCGGCGGCGACTTCCTGGCCGGGCCGCGGGAGGAAGGCGGCTGGTCGGTGCGCGCGTCGCTGCCGCTCGGGGGCGGGTCGTGACGACGGTCGTGCTGGCCGACGACCAGGCGCTCGTCCGCGGCGGCTTCCGGCTGATCCTCGAGGCCGAGGACGACCTCGAGGTGGTCGGCGAGGCCGAGAACGGGCGCGAGGCGGTCGAGCGGACGCAGGCGCTCCGCCCGGACGTCGTCCTGATGGACGTGCGGATGCCCGAGCTGGACGGGATCGAGGCGACGCGCCGGATCGTCTCCTCCGGGCTTTCCACGCGTGTCCTCGTGCTGACCACCTTCGACCAGGACGAGATCGTCTACGAGGCGCTCAGGGCGGGCGCGATCGGCTTCCTGCTCAAGAGCGCGCCGCCCGCGCGCCTCGTCGAGGCGGTGCGGACCGTCGCGGCGGGGGAGGAGCTCCTGGCTCCGACCGTGACCCGCCGGCTGATCGAGGAGTACGTGCGCAGGCCGCCGCCGGGCGCCGCCGTGCCCGCCGAGCTGGCGGCGCTGACGGTGCGCGAGCACGAGGTCCTGCAGCTGATCGCGCGCGGGCTCACGAACGGCGAGATCGCCGCCGGGCTCTACGTGTCGGAGGCGACCGTCAAGACCCACGTCAACCGGGTCTTCGCGAAGCTCGGGCTCCGCGACCGCGTCCAGGCGGTCGTGCTCGCCTACGAGAGCGGGCTCGTGCGGCCGGGAGGCGCGAGCTGAGGAAGCGGCTCGACGTCCTGCTCGTCGAGCGCGGCCTCGCCGAGAGCCGTGCCCAGGCGCAGGCGCTCGTCCTCGCCGGCCGGGTGCCGCGGCCACGCGAAGGCGGGCGAGCAGGTCGAGGAGGACGCCCCGCTCGAGGTCGAGGCGCCGCCGCCGTACGTGTCCCGCGCGGGCCACAAGCTCGCGAACGCGCTCGACGCCTTCGCGCTCGAGGTCGCGGGCCTCGACTGCCTCGACGTCGGCGCCTCGACCGGCGGCTTCACCGACGTGCTGCTCCAGCGCGGCGCAGCCCGCGTCGTCGCGCTCGACGTCGGCTACGGGCAGCTGCACCCCCGCCTGCGCGCCGATCCGCGCGTGACGGTGATGGAGCGGACGAACGCGCGCGTCGCTCGCGGAGCTGCCGTTCGCGCCGCAGCTCGTCGTCTGCGACGTCTCCTTCATCTCGGTGCGGATCGCGCTGCCGCCGGCGCTGCGGCTGGCCGCGCCCGGCTGGCGGGCGCTCGTGCTCGTGAAGCCGCAGTTCGAGGCCGGGCGGGCGGAGGTGCCGCGCGGCGGCGTCGTCCGCGACCCGGAGGTGCGCCGCCGCGTCGTCCGCGAGGTGGCCGAGGCGGCGGTCGGCTGGGGTGGGGAGCCCGCCGGGGCCGTAGACTCGGGCCTGCCAGGCCCGAAAGGAAACCGTGAGTTCGTCCTCCACCTCGTCAACCGACCCGAGCCGCGGCGCCCGCCGGAGCTCGACGACTGGATCCGCGCCGCAGTCGGGTGAGCCGGTGCGCCGCGCCGCGGTGATCACCCACGGCAAGGCGCGGACGATCGGCCCGGCGGTCGCGCGGCTCGAGACGGTCGCGCGCGAGGCGGGCGTCGAGCTGCTCTTCGCCGAGGAGGAGGCCGCCAAGCACGGGCTCGACGCGACCGCGTACGCGCCGCCCGACCCGGACGTGGTGCTCGTGCTCGGCGGCGACGGGACGATCCTGCGCGCGCTCGGGCGCTTCCTCGGCACCGGCGTGCCCGTGATCGGCGTCAACTTCGGCCGGGTCGGCTTCCTGACGACGATCGAGCGCGACGAGCTCGAGTCGGGCGTCGCCCGTGTCTTCGCCGGCGAGTACGAGGTCGTCGAGCTGCCGACGCTCGACCTGGAGCTGAACGGCGGCCCGCACGCGGCGGTCAACGACGTCGTCTTCACCTCGGCGGTGATCGGCCGGATGGTCGAGCTCGGCTGGGCGATCGGCGGCGAGGACCTCGGCGTGCAGCCGTGCGACGGCCTCATCTGCGCGACCCCGAGCGGCTCGACCGCCTACAACCTCTCGAACGGCGGCCCGGTGCTCGTCTGGGGCCTCGACGCGATGGCGCTGACGTTCGTGGCGCCGCACTCGCTCTCGGCACGGCCGCTCGTCGTCCCGCCGGGGGCCGACCTGATCGTCTGGAACCGCACCGTCGACGTGCCCGTCAGCGTCCTCGTCGACGGCCACGCGGTCGGCGAGCTGCAGCCGGCGGGCCGCGGGGTCGTCCGGCTCGGCGACGGCAGGAGCCTGCTCGGCTCGCTGCCCGAGACGACGTTCTTCACGCGCTACCGGCAGACGTTCGGCTCCTGAGGCTTGATGCGCATCAAGCCTCGAGCCAGGTCCGGGAGGGACGCTGGGAGCCCGCCGGTGCGAGGGCTACCATCGGACGGGTGCTGCGCCGCCTGCGCATCGAGAACCTGGTCCTGATCCGCGAGGCGGAGCTCGACCTCGCCGCGGGGCTGAACGCGATCACGGGCGAGACCGGCGCCGGCAAGACGATCCTGGCCCAGGCGATCGGCCTCCTGCTCGGCGGCAAGGGCGACGCCGCCGCGGTCGGGCCCGGCGCGCCCGAGGCCTACGTCGAGGCCGAGTTCGACCTGCCCGAGGGCCTGCTCGACGAGGACGGGCTCGAGGCGCTCGCCGACCTGCGCCCGGACGGCGAGGAGGGGCTCGTGCTGGCGCGGCGGATCTTCCCCGACGGCCGCACGCGCGCCTACGCCTGGGGGCGCAGCGCCGCCCGCGAGGACGTGGCCGCCGCGGCCGAGCGCCTGATCGCGATGTCCGGGCAGTTCGAGCAGCGGCGCCTGGCGCGGCCCTCGTACCAGCTGGACGTCCTCGACGCGTTCGCCGGCGACGAGCAGCTGCGGCTGCGGCGCGAGGCGCGCACGGCCTGGCGGACGCTCGCGGCCGCGCGCCGCCGCCACGACGAGCTGACCCGCGGCGCCGCGGCCGAGGAGGCGCGCCTGGCCGAGCTCCGCGCCCTCGTCGAGGACACCGAGGGGCTCGAGCCGCAGGCCGAGGACGAGCTGCGGGCCGAGCGCGAGCGCCTGCGGCACCTCGGCGAGCTGGCCGAGGCGGCGACGACGGCCGCGGAGGCGCTCGCCCCCGAGGAGGGCCTCGGCGCCGGCGACCTGGTCGGCGAGGCCGAGCGCGCCGTCGCCTCGGTCGAGCGGCTCGCGCCCGAGCTGCGCCGCGCCGGCGACGAGCTGCGCGACGCGGAGCTCCGCCTGCGCGAGGTCGCGAGCGACCTGCACGCCTTCCTCGCCTCGCTCGAGGCCGAGCCGGGACGGCTCGAGCACGTCGAGGGCGAGCTCGACCGGATCGCGACCGCGAGGCGGCGCTTCGGCGCCCAGACCTATCCGGAGCTGCTCGACCGCGCCGCCGGGGCGCGGGCGGAGCTGGCGCGCCTCGACGGGGGCTTCGACCCGGTCGAGGCCGCCGCCGCGGAGCTCGAGCAGGCCGAACGTGCCGTCGCGGACGCGGCCGGGGCGCTGCATGCCGCCCGCGAGGCGGCGCTGCCCGCGTTCGAGGCGGCGGTCGCCGAGAACCTGCGCGGCGTCGGCATGGGCGAGGGCGAGTTCCGGGTCGAGCTGCGCGAGCGCGACCCCGGCCAGGCCGGCCGCGACGAGGTCGTCTTCCTGATCCGCCCGAACGCCGGCCTCCCCTTCGGCCCGGTCGCCGAGACGGCCTCGGGCGGCGAGCTCTCGCGGATCGCGCTCGCGATCGCCGCGGTCGCCGGCGGCCCGACGATGGTCTTCGACGAGATCGACGCGGGCGTCGGCGGCGTCACCGCGCACGCCGTCGGCGAGACCCTGCGGCGCCTCGCCGACCGCGCGCAGGTCGTCACGATCACGCACCTGCCGCAGATCGCCACGCTCGCAGAGCGGCACTTCCGCGTCGAGAAGACCCCGGGCGAGCCGACGGTGACCCGGATCGAGCCGCTCGACGAGGCCGCCCGGCGCGAGGAGCTCGAGCGGATGCTCGGCGGCCGCGAGTTCCTCTCGACGCTCGCGTGAGGCTCGCGCGCGAGGTGCTCGTCGTCGTGCGGCGCGGGCGCGAGGTGCTCGTCGTCCACCGCTCGCCGGAGCAGGACGCCTACTGGCACCTGATCGCGGGCGGCGTCGAGGCGGGGGAGACCGACGAGCAGGCCGCCCGGCGGGAGCTGGAGGAGGAGACGGGCCTCGCAGCCGAGCTCCGGCCGGAGCGCCACGCGTACGTCTACCCGCTCGCCGAGGAGCCCCACCGCGCGCCGCGGTTCCCGCCGGGGACGCGCGAGATCGCCGTCGCGTGCTTCGCCGTCGACGCCCCGCCCGGGCTGGGAGCCGCGGCTCGACCGCGAGCACGACGACCATCGCTGGTGCAGCCCCGACGAGGCCCGGCGGCTGCTGCGCTGGCCCGATGCCGCCGACGCCGTCGCGCGGCTCGCCGGCCGCCCGGGGCCCTGAGACGCTCGCCCGCCGGGGCCTCGTCGGGGCCTCCGCCTGCCGCCGCGCCGGGTCGCGCGCATTACGCTTTGCCGGTTCGATGGCGACGAGCACCTTCATCGAGTTCACCGGCAACGCCCGGCTCGGGCGGCGCACCAAGCACCTGACGAAGCGGCTCTCGCCCGGCGACGTGGCGATCATCGACCACGTCGACCTCGACCGCGTCTCGGCCGAGGAGCTGCTCGAGTCCGGCGTGCGCGTCGTCGTCAACGTCGCCCCGTCGCAGAGCGGGCGCTACCCGAACCCCGGCCCGCTGCTGCTCGTCCGCGGCGGCGTCCGGCTGATCGACGCGCCGGGCGCGCCGCTCTTCGAGGAGCTCGAGGAGGGCGAGCTCGTCACCGTCCGCGGCGCGAGCGTCTTCCGGAACGGCGACTGCCTCGCCCGCGGCCGCGCCTTCGGGGTGCGCGAGCTCGAGGACGCGCTCGACGAGCAGAAGGGCCGCGTCGACGAGGCGCTGCGGGACTTCGCCGACAACACGATGCGCTTCCTCCGCGACGAGGGCCGGCTGCTCGCGGAGGGCGTCGACTTCCCGCCGCTCTCGACCCGCTTCCGCGACCGGCACGCGCTCGTCGTCGCCCGCGGCCCCGGCCACAAGCGCGACCTGCGCATGGTCAAGCCGTACGTCCGCGACTTCAAGCCGGTGCTGATCGCCGTCGACGGCGGCGCCGACGCGCTGCTCGGGGAGGGGCACAGGCCGGACGTGATCGTCGGGGACATGGACTCGGTCTCCGACGCGGCGCTCCGCTGCGGCGCCGAGATCGTCGTCCACGCCTACGCCGACGGCGTCGCGCCCGGGGCCGCACGGCTCGAGCGGCTCGGGCTCCGCCACCACGTCGTCCGGGTGCCCGGGATCAGCGAGGACGTGGCGATGCTGCTCGCCTACGAGAAGGGCGCCGAGCTGATCGTCGCCGTCGGCACGCACTTCAACCTGATCGAGTTCCTGGAGCGCAACCGCGCCGGCATGTCCTCCACCTTCATCACCCGGCTGCGGGTGGGGGAGATCCTCGTCGACGCGAAGGGCGTCTCCCGGCTCGTCTCGCCGCGGACCGCGGTCGGCCCGTTCGTCGCGCTCGCGCTCGCCGGCCTGGCGGCGATCTGCGTCGCGATCGCGGCCTCGCCCGCGCTGCGGCACCTGATCGAGGTGCTCGTGCTCGACCTGCGCTCCGCCCTCGGGCTGTGAGGGTCGAGGCCGGGCGGGAGCTCCTCGCCGGCCGCGCCGAGGTCTGGGCGTTCCTGGCGGAGCCGTACCACCTCTCGGACTGGTGGCCCGGGATCGCCGGCGTCGTCCCCGACCGCCGCGGCTTCGCGCCGGGCGCGCGCTGGCAGGTGCGGGGCACGCGCTGGTCGAACCCGCTGACGGGGCGCCGGCCGATGGAGCAGCTGCTCCTCGTCCGCGAGATCGAGCCGTACGAGCGCTGGAGCTGGCACCTCGTCGACGACCGGCTCGACGTCGAGGTGCGCGTCCACGCGGCGGGCCCGCAGCGGACGCGCGTGACGGTCGCCGTCGAGGGCGCGCTCCTGCTCGGCGGCAGGCGGACGCTGGCCCGGAAGGCCGCGGAGCGCCTGCACGCGCTCGTCCAGACCGCCGGCTCCGTCTAGCGCGCGAGCATGGCGGGGCCGGGCACGGCCCGCATCTCCCGCGCCTCGACCGGCTCGCCGCACTCGGGGCAGGTCAGCCGCGGCTCGACGATCGCGCCGCAGGCCCTGTGCTGGAGCTGCACGGCGGGGCCGGTCTCGAGCTCGCCCCAGCGGGTTCCCCAGCTCGCCAGCGAGACGATCACCGGGTAGAGCTCGAGGCCCTTCTCGGTCAGGCGGTACTCGTCGCGCGGCGGATGCTCGTTGTAGCGCTCGCGGCGGAGGATGCCGGCGTCGACGAGCCGCCGCAGCCGGTCGGTGAGGATGTTCCGCGCCGCGCCCGTGTTCCGGTGCAGCTCCTCGAAGCGGCGGACGCCGAAGAAGGCCTCGCGCAGCACGAGCAGCGACCAGCGGTCGCCGAGGTGCTCGAGCGCCGCACCGATCGCACAGGCGTCGCGGGGGAAGTCCCGTACCTCCACGAGCACATAGTTGCATTTCGCAACGCGCTCGTCTAGAGTCAGTTTCGTTCTGCAACGGACGAGCGAGAGGAACGGTGCGATGGGTGTGACGGGACGGAACGCGACCCCGGCGGCGACGGAGCCGGTCGTGGTCGGAGACGGCAGCGCCGTGCTGGCCTACATGGCGAACGAGCGGGAGTACGACCCGATGGGCGTCGGTCCACGGCGGCGTGATCGCGACCGTGCTCGACGAGGCGATGGGGCGGGCGGTGCACTCGCTGCTCGAGCCGGGCGACGGCTCGCGGACCGAGGAGCTGCGGACGAGCTACCGCCGGCCGGTCACGGTCGGGTCGGGCCCGCTGCGCGTCGAGGCGTCCGTCCTGCACGCGGGGCCGACGACCGCGCTCGTCGAGGCGCGCCTCGTCGACGCCGAGGGACGGCTCTTCGCGCAGGCGACGGCGACCTGGGCCGTGACCCGCGCCGCGCCGCTCGCCGCCTGAGCCGACGCGACCGCGGCGAGCGCGAGGCCGCAGTGTCCCGGCGCCGCAGGCGGGGCGAGCCGCAACGGCGCCCGGCACCGTCTACCGTAGGGGCCGGTGTTCGACTTCCGCTACCACGTCGCCTCGCTCGCGGCGGTCTTCATCGCGCTCGTGATCGGGATCCTCGTCGGCGTCGGGATCGCGGGCCGCGGCGTCGTCGACAAGGCCGACCGGCAGATCTACCAGAACGAGATCCAGCAGCTCCAGAACGACCTCGCCGGCAGCCACGACCGCGCGTCCGAGCTCGAGCGGCAGGGCAAGGCGACCGAGACCCTGATCCAGGAGGCCTACCCGGCGCTGACGGCATGGCGGCTCGCCGGCAAGCGGGTCGCGATCCTCGTCGTCGGCCGCGACGAGGGGCCGACCGGCTCGAGCGTCAAGCAGGCGATCGACGACGCGGGCGCGTCCGGCGTCGTCCGCTATCGCGCGCTGAAGGTGCCCGTCGACCCGGCGGCGCTCGGCAGCACGCTCGCGGGCCACAAGCAGCTCGCCTCCTACGCCGGCGAGCAGCGGCTGACCCGGCTCGCCGCCGAGCTCGGCCGCGAGCTCGTGCGCGGCGGCAAGACGCCCCTCTGGGAGGCGCTCTCGGGCCAGCTCGTCGAGGAGCGGCGCGACGCCGGCAACGCGCCCGCCGACGCCGTCGTCGTCATCCGCGCGGTCGACCCGCAGCAGGGCGACACCGGCCGCTTCCTGACCGCCCTCTACGGCAGCCTCGCCTCGGCGGGCGTCCCCGCGGTCGGCGTCGAGGCGACCGGCACCGACCCCTCCGCGATCCCGGCCTTCACGCGCGCCGACCTCTCGACCGTCGACGACGTCGAGCAGCCGCTCGGCCGGCTCGCGCTCGTGCTGCTCCTCGCCGGCGAGACGCCCGGCCAGTACGGCCTCGGCGAGAGCTCGGCGCCGGACGGGCTGCTGCCCCCGATCACGCCGCTGCAGCCCCTGAGCGCGGCGAGCGGTGCCTGACCCGCTGACGATCCTGGTCGCGGCGCGCGACGAGGAGGAGCGGATCGGGACGACGGTGCGGGCGCTGCGGGAGCGCTTTCCCGACGCGGAGGTGATCGTCGCCGACGACGGCTCCCGCGACGGCACCGCCGCGGCCGCCGAGGCGGCCGGCGCCGCCGTGCTGGCGCTGCCGCGCCGCGGCAAGGGGCAGGCGCTCTCGGCCGCCGAGCGGGCCGCGCCGCCCGGGTTCCTGCTCCTCTGCGACGCCGACCTGCGCGGCGACCTGGCGCCGCTCCTCGCCGCGGTCGGCGACGGGCTCGCGGTCGCGCGCTTCTCGGAGCGCCGGGGCGGCGGCTTCGGGCTCGCGAAACGGGCCGCGCGCGTGCTCGTCCGGCTGCGGGCCGGGATCGAGGTCGCCGAGCCGCTCTCGGGCCAGCGGGCCCTCTCGCCGCGCGCCCGCAGCGCCGTCTTCCCGCTCGCGCCCGGCTTCGGGGCCGAGACGCGGATGACGATCGACGCGGCCCGCGCCGGGATCCGGGTCGTCGAGGTCGAGCTGCCGCTCGAGCACCGGGCGACGGGCCGCGACCTCGGCGGCTTCCTGCACCGCGGCCGCCAGCTCGCCGACCTCCTGCTCGCGGTCGGCCCGCTGCGGGCGAACCACCGCGGCGCCCGCGTCGGGCTCGTCGGCCCGCTGCTCGCGCTCGGGCCGAGCCCGGCCGTCGGCGCGGTCTGCCTGCTCGGGCTCGCCGACGACCTCTGGAGCGGCCCGGAGCGGGGCTTCCGCGCCCACCTCGCCTCGGGCCGGACGACCGGCGTCCTCAAGCTCGTCGGCATCCCGCTCGTCGGCCTGCTCGCGACGCGGAAGCTCTCGGGCGCGCTGCTCGTCGGCCTCGCCGCGAACGCCCTCAACCAGCTCGACACGCGGCCCGGCCGGGCGCTGAAGGCGTTCCTCCTCGCCGGCGCGGGCGGGTCGCGCTGGTACGGGGCGGCCGCCGTCCTGATCGCCCCCTACGATCTCCGGGAGATGGCGATGCTTGGGGACGCAGGCGCGAACGCGCTCGGGGCCGTGCTAGCGTTGAATTCCGTGAGCCGCCTGGGTGCACGGAGCCGCTGGAGCCTGATCGGAGCGCTCGCGGCACTCACCGTCGTCGGCGAGAGGCGCTCGCTGGGCTCGCTGATCGAGCGGACGCCCGTCCTGCGAGAGGTCGACGCCTGGGGGAGGCCGACGTGACCACGAGATACGTGTTCGTGACGGGCGGGGTCGTCTCGTCGCTCGGCAAGGGGATCACGGCCGCGTCGCTCGGCCGGCTGCTGAAGGCGCGCGGCCTCAAGGTCTCCGTCCAGAAGTTCGACCCCTACATCAACGTCGACCCGGGGACGATGAGCCCGTTCCAGCACGGCGAGGTCTTCGTGACCGAGGACGGCGCCGAGACCGACCTCGACATCGGCCACTACGAGCGCTTCATCGACGAGAACCTCTCGCGCGCCGCCAACCACACCGCCGGCGCCGTCTGGGAGCGCGTGATCCGCAAGGAGCGCCGCGGCGAGTACCTCGGCTCGACCGTGCAGGTGATCCCGCACATCACGAACGAGATCAAGGAGCGGATCCGCTCGGCCGCGAAGTCGTCCGACGTCGACGTCGTCATCACCGAGATCGGCGGCACGGTCGGCGACATCGAGTCGCTGCCGTTCCTCGAGGCGATCCGCCAGTTCCGGCGCGAGCACGGGCCCGAGAACGTCATGTACATCCACGTCACGCTCGTCCCCTTCATCGAGACCGCGGGCGAGCTGAAGACGAAGCCGACCCAGCACGCCGTCAACGAGCTGCGGCGGATCGGGATCCACCCGGACATCGTCGTCTGCCGCTCGAAGGACCCGCTCTCGCACGAGATCCGCGACAAGATCGCGCTCTTCGCCGACGTCGACGTCGAGGCGGTGATCTCGAACGAGGACGTCGAGGACGTCTACTGCGTGCCGCAGGCGCTGCAGGCGCAGGGCCTGGACGACGCCGTCTGCCGCCGGCTCGGGATCGACGCGCCCGAGGCGGACCTGGGCGAATGGGGCGAGCTGGCCGACCGGATCGGCGAGCGCGAGGGCACGGTCACGATCGCGCTCGTCGGCAAGTACGTGAAGCTCCAGGACGCCTACCTCTCGGTGCACGAGGCGCTCAAGCACGCCGGCATCCACCACGGCACCTACGTCGAGGTGCGCTGGTTCGACGCCGAGGGGATGTCGCTCGAGGAGGCGCGGCGCGAGCTCGAGCAGGTCGACGGCGTCCTCGTCCCCGGCGGCTTCGGCTCCCGCGGCTGGGAGGGGAAGATCCTCGCCTGCCGCGTCGCCCGCGAGCAGGGGATCCCGTACCTCGGCATCTGCCTCGGCATGCACGTCGCCGTCTCGGAGTTCGCGCGCCACGTCGTCGGGCTCGAGGGCGCCAACTCGACCGAGATGGACCCGGAGACGCCGTACCCGGTGATCGACCTGCTGCCCGAGCAGAAGGAGGTCGAGGACCTCGGCGGGACGATGCGCCTCGGCGCCCAGGCGGTCGAGCTGGCCGACGGCACGAAGGCGCACGAGGCCTACGGCGAGCACGTCGTCCACGAGCGCCACCGGCACCGCTACGAGGTCAACAACCACTTCCGGCCGAAGCTGGTCGAGGCGGGCCTCGTCGTCTGCGGGACGTTCCAGGAGGGGCGCCTCGTCGAGATCGTCGAGCTGCCCGACCACCCGTGGTTCGTCGCGAGCCAGTTCCATCCCGAGTTCAAGTCGCGCCCGACGCGGCCGGCGCCGCTCTTCCGCGAGTTCGTCGGCGCCGCGCGCGAGCGCGCGCGGAGCCGCGAGGGCGCCGTCGCCTACTCGGCGCGGCCGGCGGAGCTGTAAGGGCGGCGCGGCGACGCGCGCCGGGCCGGCGACCATCGTGCGCGACCTGCTCTCGACCTTCACCGACCTGGCGGCGATCCCGAGCCCGTCCGGGCGCGAGCGGGTCGTCGCCGACCGCGTCGCCGCCTGGCTGGGCGAGCTCGGGCTCGCCGTCGACGAGGACGGCGCCGGCGCCGAGATCGGGTCCGACGCGGGCAACCTCTACTGCCGGCTCGAGCCGACCGCGGCGGGCGAGCCGCTCTTCTTCTGCGCCCACCTGGACACGGTCCCGCCGACCGGGCCGATCGAGCCGGTGGTCGAGGACGGGTTCGTCCGCAACGCGGGCGGGACGATCCTCGGCGCCGACAACAAGGCGGCCGTCGTCTCGATGCTCGGCGCGGTCGAGCGCGTGCTCGCCGAGGGGCGCCCGCACGCGGGCATCGAGCTCGTGCTGACGCCGATGGAGGAGGTCGGCCTCAAGGGCGCCGCGGCCTTCGACGCGGGCCGGCTGCGCGCGCGCACCGGCTTCGTCTACGACCAGGCGGCCCCGGTCGGCGACGTGATCCTCGGCGCGCCGTCGGCCGCGGTGATCGAGGCGCGCTTCCACGGCCGCGCGGCGCACGCGGGCATGGCGCCCGAGGAGGGGCGCTCGGCGATCGCGGCAGCGGCGCGCGCGATCGCCGATCTGCGGCTCGGCCGCCTCGACGAGGAGACGACCGCGAACGTCGGCACGATCGCCGGCGGCACCGGGGCGAACATCGTCCCCGAGTGGTGCAGCCTGCTCGGCGAGGCCCGCTCGCACGACGAGAGCAGGCTCGCCGACGTCGTCCAGGAGATGCTCGACGCCTTCTCCTTCGCCGCGAGCTCGGCGGACTGCGAGGTCGAGACGTCGGTCAGCCGCAGCTACTCGGCGTACCGGTTCAGGCGGGACGCGCCCGTCGTGCGCCTCGCGGCCGAGGCGCTCGGGCGCTGCGGGCTCGAGCCGCGCTTCGGCCTCTCGGGCGGTGCGGCCGACGCGAACGTCTTCAACGACCACGGCCTCGCCTGCCTCAACCTCGCGAACGGCATGGTCGACATCCACACGCCCGACGAGCGGATCGCCGTCCGGGACCTCGAGCGGATGGTCGACGTCACGCTCGCGCTCGTCGATGGCGCTCTCGCTTAGGCGCGGCCGGGTCAGCGCCGTCCTCGAGCGGCACGAGGGGCTCGTGCGCCTCGAGGTCGACGGCGTCGCCTGCGTCGCCTACCCGCAGCTGACCGGGCCCGTCGCGCTGGGCGACGAGGTGCTCGTCAACGAGCAGGCGCGGCTGCTCGGGCTCGGCTCGGGCGGCTTCGACGTGCTGCACGCGAACCTGACGCGCGGCCTCGGCCTCGAGCCCGACCCGGGGACGCACGTGACGAAGCTGCCGTACACGCCGGTGCAGGTCGCCGTCCGGCACGGGGAGGAGGACGACGGGCTCGCCGAGGGCCTGGCGGGGATGCCGGTCGTCTGCTGCTCGCTGCACAGCCAGCTCGCGCCGGCGTGCGCGGCGCTCGCCGGGCGGCGGGTCGCCTACCTGCAGCTCGAGGGCGGGGCGCTGCCCGTGGCGCTCTCGGACGCGGTGCGCGCGCTGCGGGAGCGGGGCCTGCTCGAGCTCGCCGTGGGCGTCGGGGCGTGCTTCGGCGGCGACGTCGACTGCGTCACCGTCTGGTCGGCGCTCGCGCTCGTGAAGGCGCGCGGGGCGGAGGTCGCCGTCTGCGCGATCGGGCCGGGGATCGTCGGGACGGGAACGCTCTGGGGCCACGGCGGCATGGCCGCCGCGGTCGCCGCCCTCGCCGCCGCGGGCATCGGCGGGCGACCGGTCGTCGCGCCCCGCGTCTCGACCGCGGACCCGCGCGGGCGCCACCGGGGCCGGTCGCACCACACCGAGGCGATCCTCCGCGCGGCGCCCTCCGCGCTCGTCCCCGACGATCTCGACCCGCCCGGCTGGCGCGAGGCGTGCGCCGGCCTGCCGCTCTCCCACATGGGCCGCGGCCCCGACGACGATCCTGCGTTCTTCGCCGCCGCCCACGCGGCCGGGCTGGCCGCAGCCGCCCTGCTCGACGTCTGAGCGCGGAACGCGCGGCCGCTGCGAGGCGCAGACGGTCCGCGGAGCCAGCCGTCCGCCGGCGAGGGGGCCGGGGCAGCGCCACTCCGCCTGCTCCCGATCCCGCTCCCGGGCGACGCTCGCCCGCGACGGCAGCCCGTGCGGAGAATCGTCACGAGATCGGCACGATCCGGTGCGTCTCCGACCGCTACGGTCGAGCTAATTACCCCCTGGGTGGGCGGGGGTTTGGGATGGGACCAGACAGTGTGAGTACGGCCGCGGCGCCCCGGGTAGAGTCGGCGGCGATGGAGGAGCGTCGGCTCGGCCCGGTCGTGGGCCTCGGGACCTGGAACACGTTCGGCGACGACGCGGAGCTCGCCGGCGAGGTCGTCGGCGCCGCCGTCGGCGCGGGCGTCCGCCTCGTCGACTCGTCCCCGATGTACGGCGGCGCGGAGCGCGCGCTCGGCTCGGCGCTGGACGGGCGGCGCGACGAGGTCGCCGTCGCGACGAAGATCTGGGCGCAGTCGGTCGGCGAGGGGCGCGAGCAGCTCCGGCGCCAGCTCGGCTGGTTCGGCCGGGTCGAGCTCGAGCAGGTGCACAACCTCGCCGCCTGGCGCGAGCACCTCGACTGGCTCGAGCGCGAGCAGGCCGAGGGCCGGATCGGGCGCATCGGCGTCACCCACTACCAGGCGTCCGCCTTCGACGAGCTCGCGGAGGCGATGCGCGACCGGCGCGTCGAGTGCGTGCAGCTTCCCTACAACCCGCACGAGCGCGAGTGCGAGGAGCGGCTCCTGCCGCTCGCGGAGGAGCTCGGCCTGCCCGTGATCGTGATGCGGCCGCTCGGCTCCGGCTCGCTCCTCCGCCGCGAGCCGCCCCCGGAGCGTCTCGAGCCGCTCGGGGTCGACTCGTGGGCGCAGGCGCTGCTCGCCTGGGCGCTCTCCGACCCCCGTGTCGACGCGGTCATCCCCGCCACCAGGCGCCCCGGACGAGCCCGCGCCAACGCAGCGGCCGGCGACGGCCCCCGCTTCGACGAGGAGCAGCGTGCGGTACGTGGCGGAGCTGGCCGCATGAGCGCCCCCGACGGCACGCGCCGCGTCTACGACGGCCGCCTGATCGACCTCGACCTCGAGCGCTGGGGCGACAACGAGCGGGAGATCGTCCGCCATCCCGGAGCGGTCGGCATCGTCGCCGTCGACGCCGACGACCGCGTCACCCTCGTCCGCCAGCTGCGCGAGCCCGCGCGCAAGGAGCTGCTCGAGCTTCCCGCGGGCACGCTCGAGCCGGGCGAGGACCCCGCGGACACGGCGAGGCGCGAGCTCGCCGAGGAGACCGGCCTCCACGGCGGCGACTGGCGGCTCGCGGCCCGCTTCTGGACGACGCCGGGGTTCTGCGACGAGCTGATGCACCTCTACGTCGCGACCGGCGTGGTGCAGGGCGAGGCCGCGCACGAGGAGGACGAGCAGATCGAGCTCGTGCGCTGGCCGGTGCGCGAGATCGCGGACAGGCTCGGCGAGATCGAGGACGCGAAGACGCTCGCGGGCCTGCTGCTGTATCTGCGTCGTCGCTGACCGGCTCTGCGGGTCTTCCCCCTCGCGCGCGCAGACGAGCCGTATATGGTTGCCCGCGGCATGAAGATCGGCGTCGCCAGGGAGATCAAGCCGGACGAGTACCGCGTCGCGCTCACGCCCGCGGGCGCGCGCGAGCTGGTCGAGAAGGGGCACGAGGTGCTCGTCGAGACCGATGCCGGCGTCGGCAGCCAGTTCGCGGACGCCGCGTACGAGGCCGTCGGCGCGCGGATCGTCTCCGTCGACGACGTCTGGGAGCGATCCGAGCTGCTCCTGAAGGTGAAGGAGCCGATCGAGCCCGAGTACGCGCGGCTGCGCGAGGGGCTGATCCTCTTCACCTACCTGCACATCGCCGCCGACGCGCCGCTGACGCACGCGTTGATCGACAGCGGCATCGCGGCCGTCGCCTACGAGACGGTCGAGACCGACCGGGGCGCGCTGCCGCTGCTGGCGCCGATGAGCGAGGTCGCCGGCAGGCTGGCGCCGCAGGCGGGCGCGAACTACCTCGAGAAGCCCCACGGCGGCCGCGGGCTCCTGCTCGGCGGCGTGGCGGGCGTCGCGCCGGGCAAGGTGGTCGTGATCGGCGGCGGCATGGTCGGCTACAACGCCGCGGTGATCGCGCTCGGCCTGGGCGCGCACGTGACGATCCTGGAGCGGTCGCTCGACCGGCTCCGCCACCTCGAGCAGATCCTCTCGGGCCGGGTCTCGCTCCTCCACTCCTCGACGCTGCAGATCGAGGAGTCCGTCGCGGAGTCCGACCTCGTCGTCGGCGCGGTGCTGATTCCCGGCGCCCTGGCGCCGAAGCTGGTGACGCGCGAGATGATCCGTGAGATGAAGCCGGGCTCGGTGGTGGTCGACGTCGCGATCGACCAGGGAGGCTGCTTCGAGACCTCGCACGCGACCACGCACTCCGAGCCGGTGTACGTCGTCGACGACGTCACGCACTACTGCGTCGCCAACATGCCCGGCGCGGTGCCGATCACCTCGACGAAGGCGCTGACCAACGTGACGCTGCCCTACGTGGGCGCGATCGCCGACCACGGCCTCGCCGACGCGGTCGCACACGACCCGGCGCTCGCGAAGGGCGTCAACGTCCTCGAGGGCAGGGTCACGTACGAGGCGGTCGCGGAGGCGCACGATCTCGGCTTCACGCCGCTCGAGGGCCTGCTGCCGATGACGCGGGCCTAGGCCGGGGTGTCGGTCTTCTTCGCGCCCGGCGTCGGGCTGATCTTGACCACGGCCCAGGTGATACCCATCGCGAGCGCGATCACGAGGGCGATGAAGCCGACCAGGCCGACAAGTCCGAGCGCCGTGGACATCGGCTCCTAGAATAGCCCCATGGCGAGGGCGTGCGTGATCGTGCTGGACGCGGTGGGGGCGGGCGAGCTCCCGGACGCCGCCGACTACGGCGACGAGGGCTCGAACACGCTCGCGAACGTCGCCGACGCCGTCGGCGGTCTCGACCTGCCGACGATGGAGGCCCTCGGGCTCGGCAACGTCGAGCCGCTCGCGGGCTGCTCCCCGCAGCCGGGCGCGCAGGCCGTCGCCGGACGGCTCGTCGAGCGCTCGAAGGGCAAGGACACGACGACCGGCCACTGGGAGCTGATGGGCGTCGTGACGCCGCAGCCGATGCCGACGTACCCGCACGGCTTCCCGCACGACGTGATCGACCCGTTCATGCACAGGACCGGCCGCGGGGTGCTCGGCAACAGGCCCGCGTCCGGCACGGAGATCATCCAGGAGCTCGGCGAGGAGCACCAGCGGACCGGCAAGTGGATCGTCTACACCTCCGCCGACTCGGTCTTCCAGGTCGCGGCGCACGAGGAGACGGTGCCGCTCGAGGAGCTGTACGAGGCCTGCAGGGTCGCGCGGGAGATCCTGACGGGCAAGCACGCGGTCGGCCGGGTGATCGCGCGGCCGTTCGTGGGCGAGCCGGGCGCCTACGAGCGCACCGCCAACCGCCACGACTTCTCGCTCCAGCCGCGCCGCCCGAACTACCTCTCGCTGATGCGCGACGCCGGCACGAAGGTCTACGGGGTCGGCAAGATCGGCGACATCTTCGCCGGCTGCGACATCGACGAGTCGTTCCCGACCAAGTCGAACGTCGAGGGGATCAACCGGACGGAGCGGCTGCTGCGCGAGATCGACGACGGCTTCGTCTTCGTCAACCTCGTCGAGACCGACATGCTCTGGGGGCACCGCAACGACCCCGTCAACTTCCACCGGTGCCTGCAGGACTTCGACCGGCGCCTCCCGGACCTGCTCGAGGCGCTGCGGCCCGGAGACCTGCTCGTGCTGACGTCCGACCACGGCTGCGACCCGACGACTCCGTCGACCGACCACTCGCGCGAGCACGCGCTCCTGCTCGCGTACGTCGAGGGCAAGAACGCGGGCGGGCAGGTGCACGCGGGCGAGTTCGCCGACGTGGGCGCGACCGTGAACGCGTGGCTGGGCGGCAAGCAGCCCGGCCGCGGCATCCCCGGTCAGCCCTTCGTGCGGCCGTGATCGGCGGCGACGTCTCCGGAGACACGCCCGGATCGGACGACTGGAGCTCCCGCCTCGACAACCCGCTGCTCGTGCAGTGGGAGTACGCGAGCGAGGAGCGGCTGCGGACGCGCAACGCGATCTACCGGGAGCTCGGCGGCCGGACCGACCGCGGAGGACGTGGCCGTCGAGGCGGTGCTGGAGATCCGGCCGCGGCGGGTGCTCGATGCAGGCTGCGGCGCCGGCGAGCTGGAGCCCGCGTCGCGGAGGCGGGCGTCGAGTTCGTCGCGATCGACCTCTCGCCCCGGATGGTGCAGATCGCGCGGGAGCGCGGGCTGACCGCGAGCCTGGCCGACATCCGGCAACTGCCCTTCGACGACGGTGAGTTCGACGGCGTGCTCGCTGCCTGGGTGATCTACCACGCCCTCGACCGCGAGGGCGGCGATCGCGGAACTCGCCCGCGTGCTCGCGCGGGCGGGCGGCTCGTCGCCGTCACGCTCGCGGAGGACAACCTCGCGCAGGTCTGGGAGCTGATCGGCGCGCCCTCGGGAGCGCGCGATCGGCTTCGACCGCGAGAACGGCCGGGAGCAGCTGACGCCGTACTTCGCCGACGTCGAGCAGCGGGACGTGGACTCGACGTTCACCTTCCCGGACGCCGACGCGGTGCGGGTCTTCGTCGCCGCGCAGATGACGCGCGCGCACCTGGCCGGGAACGTGCCGGGCTTCGAAGGGCCGTTCGAGGCGCACGCACACCACACGGTCTTCGTCGCGGAGAAGAAGCGCTGACCCGTCGAGCCCCGTCGCGCACGTGATCCGCCCCGCAGAGCTGATCCGGCGGAAACGGGACGGCGAGGAGCTCTCCCCGGAGGAGCTCGCCGAGCTCGTCCTCGGCTACGCCCGCGGCGACGTCCCGGACTACCAGCTGGCGGCGTTCGCGATGGCCGTCTACTTCCGGGGCCTCTCCGGTGCCGAGACGTTCGCTCTCACCGACGCGATGATCCGGAGCGGCGAGACGCTCGACCTCGGGTCGCTGCTCGGGCGCAAGGTCGTCGACAAGCACTCGACCGGCGGCGTCGGCGACAAGACCTCGCTCGCCGTCGGCCCGATCGTGGCGGCCTGCGGCGTCCCGTTCGGGAAGATGAGCGGCCGCGGCCTCGGCCACACCGGCGGCACGCTCGACAAGCTCGAGTCGATCCCCGGCTTCCGCGTCGAGCTCTCGATCGAGGAGTTCGTCGACCAGGTGCGGTCGCTCGGGCTGGCGATCATCGGCCAGACCGCCGACCTGGTGCCGGCCGACAAGCGGCTGTACGCCCTCCGGGACGTGACCGCCACCGTCGACCAGGTCTCGCTGATCGCGGCGAGCATCATGTCGAAGAAGCTCGCGGGCGGCGCCGACGCGATCGTGCTGGACGTCAAGGTCGGCGACGGCGCCTTCATGAAGACGCTCGACGACGCCCGGGTGCTCGCGGAGACGATGATCGAGCTCGGGCGACGCGCCGACCGCGAGGTCGTCTGCCTGCTGACCGACATGGACCAGCCGCTCGGCGCAGCCGTCGGCAACGCGCTCGAGGTGCGCGAGGCGCTGGCGACGGTCCGCGGGGAAGGGCCGCCCGACTTCAGCGAGCTCGTGCTCGACGTCTGCGCGCGGCTGCTCGCGCTCTCGGACCTCGGCATCGACGAGACCGAGGGCCGCCGCCGCGCAGAGCACGCGATCGCCGACGGCTCCGCCGCCCTCGTCTGGCGCCGCTGGCTGGCGGCGCAGGGCGGCGACCCCGCCGAGGACGCGCTGCCGTCGGCACCCGTCGTGCACACGGTCAGCAGCCCCGCGCGCCGGCACGATCGTCCGCCTCGGCGCGATCCGGATCGGCAACGCCGCCGCGCACCTCGGCGCCGGCCGGCGCACGAAGGACGACACGATCGACCACGCAGTCGGGATCGTCTGCCTGCGCAAGCGCGGGGACGCGGTCGCCGCCGGCGAGCCGCTGGCCGAGGTGCACGCGCGCGACGAGCAGACCGCGGCCGAGGCGTCCGCGGAGGTGCTGGCGGCGTACGAGCTCGGCGACCATGCGCCCGGCCAGTCGTCGGTGCTGCTCGAGGTCCTCCGCTAGGCGGCAGAGACGCCCGCTAGCGTTCCGGCGTGCCCGAGCTTCCCGAGGTCGAGACCGTGCGGCGGCAGCTCGCCCCCGTCCTCGAAGGCCGGCGGCTGGACGCGGTGACGATCCACGACGGCCGCCTGACCCGGCCCGAGGATCCCGCAGCCGTCGCCGCGCAACTCGTGGGGGAGCGCGTGCTCCGGCTGGAGCGTCGCGGCAAGTATCTGATTGTCCGGTTCGAGAGCGGTCGGCTTCTCCTGGTGCACCTCCGGATGACGGGGAGCCTGCAGCGCGCCCGCGAGGACGGCGACGACCGCCACGTGCGGGCCGTTGTCACGTTAGACGACGGTTCGGACGTCGTCTACCGCGACATCCGCCGCTTCGGAACCTGGTACCTGACCGACGAGGACGAGCTCGCCGCCTACCTGGAGGCCCGGCTCGGGGAAGAGCCGCTCGCGGAGGGGTTCACGCCGCGGGCGCTGCGGCGCAGGCTCGCGGGCAGGCGTGCACCGATCAAGGCGGCGCTGCTCGACCAGCGCACGGTCGCGGGCGTCGGGAACATCTACGCCGACGAGGCGCTCTGGCGCGCGCGCATCCATCCGCTCGCGCCGGCGGGCGACCTCGACGACCGCGCCGTCCGCAGGCTCCGCGACAGCTGTGCGGGCGGCGCTCGAGACCGGGATCGCGCGGCAGGGCGCGACGCTCCGCGACTATCGCCAACCGTCCGGCGAGGCGGGACGGATGCAGCACGAGTTCCGCGTCTACGGCCGGGAGGGTGAGCCGTGCGACCGCTGCGGCATGCCGATCGAGAAGATCAGGGTCGCCGGCCGCGGTACCTGGTACTGCCCGGCCTGCCAGCGGCGCTAGGCCGCGAGCAGCTCGTCCAGGCGGCCCTCGCGGTCGAGGCGCCAGAGCTCGGTGTAGCCGCCGATCGGGCGGCCGTCGATCACGACCTGCGGCACCGTCCAGCCGCCGGTGCGGTCGAAGAGCCGCTGGCGGAAGCCGGCGTCGTCGTCCAGGTGGATCTCCTCGTAGGCGATCCCCCGGCCGTCGAGCAGCGCCTTCGCGCGGATGCAGTAGCCGCACCAGCGCGTCGTGTAGACCTCGACCTTCGCCATCGGCGGCACAGGGTAGCCGCGAACGCGCGGCCCTGGGCCGGCCACCCACGGCTCTAGACTCCAGCGGACATGGCCGGACGGACATACAAGACGGAGGCGGTCGTGCTCCGCTCGCTGCGGCTCGGCGAGGCTGACCGGATCCTCCACCTCTACACGCTCGAGCGCGGCCGCATCGGTGCGGTCGCGAAGGGGATCCGGCGCACGAAGTCGCGCTTCGGCGCCCGCCTCGAGCCGCTGAGCCACGTGGAGCTCCTGCTGCACCAGGGCGGCGGCGAGCTGCAGACCATCACGGGCGTCGAGCTGCTGCACCCGCATCGCGCCGCCCGCGAGCAGCCCGACCGGCTGAACGTCGGCCTCGTCGGCCTCGAGGCGATGCTCCGACTGTTCACCGAGCAGGAAGGCAACGAGCGCGCCTTCCAGGCGCTGACGCGCTTCCTGGAGCTGCTGGACGAGCTCGAGCCGGCCCCGGGCCAGCGGGCCTCGCTCGACCCGCTGGCCCTCTCCTTCCAGCTGAAGCTGCTCTGGCTCTCGGGCTACCTGCCGCACCTGGGCAGCTGCGCCGAGTGCGGGGCGGAGGAGCATGCGGGCGGCTTCTCGCCACGGGCCGGCGGCGCCGTCTGCCGCGGGTGCGCGCGGGCGGCGGCCGCGCTCGCGCTCTCGCCCGAGGGCCTCGCCGGGATCGAAGCGCTGCTGCGGCTGCCGCTCGCCGACGCCGGGGCGGCCGGGCTCTCCGACCGCGCCCGGAGGGACGCGCTGGCCGCGATCGGGTCGCTCTACGAGTACCACGGCGGCTTCCGGCTCCGCACCCTCTCGGCGTGAGCGAGACGTCCGCCCTGGACGACGCGACCGTCGCTCTCGACCGGCACGACCTCGAGGCCATCGCCGGCTACGTCGACGTCGTGGTCGAGGATCCTGAGGGACGAACGCTCGTCGGGGCCGTGTCGAGCTCCGCGCGCGGCACGGCGCGATGGTCGCCGTGTCCGCGGCTCGTCGCTGCGAGCTCGCAGCCACGCTCGCGCCGGCCGAGCACGGCGTCGACGGCGAGCGCGTCAGGGCCCGCTCGCCGGAGCCTCGGCGCCTGGTCGTCGTCGACCTGCGTCTCGGGCAGTGCGGTCGTCCGTCGGCTGGTCCTGCGGTGACCCGGCGCCTGCTCCCGGGTGGATTCGAGCTCGACGACGACCGCTCCCGCGTCGACCGCGCCGAGGTGCACCGCTTCCTGAGCGAGGAGGCGTACTGGGCCGAGGGCCGCGAGCGTGCGACGCAGGACCGGTTGATCGCGGAGGCGACGCGCGTCGTCGGCCTCTACGCCCGCCGACGGGAGGCAGGTCGGCTTCTGCCGTGCCTTCTCGGACGGCTACTCGCTCGCGTACCTCGCGGACGTCTACGTGCTGTCGGAGCTGCGCGGCCGCGGCCTCGGAGCCGAGCTCGTCCGGGAGATGGTCGAGCGCGGCCCGCTCGCACGGCTCAAGTGGTACCTGCACACCGAGGACGCGCACGCGCTCTATGCCAAGCTCGGCTTCGAGCCGCCCGGTCGAAAGTCGCTGGAGCGGCCCGCCCGTCCGGCGTGAGCGAGCGCCGCGCGAATTCGGCACAGAGTCGGCACGAACAGGGCACAGATTCGGCGGTAGGATCGCCTCCGAGGGAGGCGGGATCGAGGAAAGCCCCTCCCAGGGTGGGGGTAGGCGCGCGCAGACACCGCCGAAAGAGTCCTGTCCCGCACGGACGCCGCCCGGAAACCGCCCGGTGGCGGCGCGGCGACTTGCTGCGTCCGGGACGTCCGAGGCAGGCCGGTGTTCCCGGCCGAGCCTGGACGTGGCGGCGTCCCCGGCGCCTGCTGCACAGGCGACGACGACGTCCGAGCCGGCGCCGCGCCGGGAGCGGCGGCCGCGGCCGCGCACGCTGCGCAGCGAGTCCCTAGGGAGAGAGCCGCTCGGCGAGGAAGCGGAGCGACAGCGGGTAGCGCCAGACGATGCCGCCGTGGCGGCCCTCGAAGAGCTCGAAGTGGACGACGTCGTCGGGGACGCCGAGCTCGCGGAGCACGTTCCGGAACGCGGTCGCGCCGAGGTCGAGGAAGTACTCGTCGCCCGAGCCGGAGTCGATCCAGATCGCGCGCATCGACCGCAGCGACTCCGCCGCCTCGGGCGCCCGCCGGACCGGATCCCAGGCGAGCCAGCGCTCCCAGACCTCCGGGACGAGCCGGCCCGTCTCGAGGTCGAACGGGAACCGGACGGTGCCGTCCTCGTCGGTCGAGTAGCACGCCGCCATCGCGTACGTGTTCACGAGCACCGGGTCGTCCGCGTTCGCGAGCGTCTGCTGCGTCCGCGCCCGCGACCGGAAGTCGTCCCAGAACCGCTCCCAGGAGCCGCCGTAGGCGCGCAGGGCGCGGGCCGCGGCCGGCAGCTCCGGCTGGTAGCAGCACTCGAAGAGCGCGTCGCCGGCGTGCGTCGCGAGGCCGCCCCAGAGGTCGGGCCGCAGGATCGGGTTGATCATCGCGCCGTAGCCGCCCGACGACTTCCCCTGCAGGCCGCGGTGCTCGCGCGCGGCGAGCGTGCGGTAGCGCCCGTCGACGAACGGCACGATCTCGTCGCAGAGGTAGGTCTGGTAGCGGCCGACCCCCGGCGAGTCGATGAACTGCGAGCCGCCGACGGCCGTGAAGGCGTCGACGAGCACGACGATCGCGGGCGGGGCGCCCTCCTCGGCGAAGAGCCGGTCGATCATCTCCGGGTAGGTCGCGTCGAACGGCTCCGAGTTGAACCAGCGCTGCACGCGCCCGGTCATCCCCTGGATCACGTAGACCGCCGGGTAGCGGCGCTCCGGCTCCGCGTCGTAGCCGGGCGGCAGGTAGACGTAGAGGGGCCGCTCGTGCGGGTCGCCGAGCGGATTGTCGCGCAGCGCCTCGCTCTCGAAGCGGAGCTCCTCGAATCTGCCGCGGCTAGGATCGGCGGACATGGCCGTTCGAAACTACCAGGACATGATCCGCGCCCTCGAGGGGTACTGGGCCGACTACGGCTGCGTGCTGATGCAGCCGTACCACACCGAGCTCGCGGCCGGGACGATGAACCCGGCCACCTTCCTGCGCAGCCTCGGGCCGCGGCCCTGGAAGACCGCCTACGTCGAGCCGGTGATCCGCCCGACCGACGGCCGCTACGGCGAGAACCCGTACCGCTTCCAGCACTACTTCCAGTACCAGGTGATCGTCAAGCCGGCGCCGGAGGACATCCTCGACCGCTACTTCGAGTCGCTCGAGGCGCTCGGGATCGACACGCGGCGGCACGACATCCGCCTGGTCGAGGACGACTGGGAGCAGCCGACGCTCGGCGCCTGGGGCCTCGGCTGGGAGGTCTGGTGCGACGGCACCGAGATCACGCAGTGGACGTACTTCCAGCAGCTCGGCGGGATCGAGGTCGAGCTCGTCCCCGCCGAGATCACCTACGGGCTCGAGCGGATCGCCATGTTCCTGCAGGGCAAGCGGAGCGCCTTCGAGCTCGAGTGGGCGCCCGGCGTCACCTGGGGCGACGTCTACCGCGAGAACGAGCGCCAGTTCTCGACCTACAACTTCGAGGTCGCCGACGTCGCCGTGCTGACGCGCCACTTCGACGACTACGAGGCGGAGGCCCGCGCGCTCGTCGAGCGCGGGCTGCCGATCGCCGCCTACGACCAGGTGCTGAAGTGCTCGCACACGTTCAACCTGCTCGACGCGCGCGGGGCGATCTCGGTGACCGAGCGCGCGGCCTACATCGGGCGGGTGCGGAACCTCGCCCGGGCGGTCGCCGAGGCCCACGTCGCGGCCGAGCGGGAGGCCGCAGCTGCCTAGCCTGCTCTTCGAGATCGGCTGCGAGGAGCTGCCGGCGCGCGCGTGCCGCGAGGCGCTCGCGCAGCTGCCGGGGCTCGTCGAGAAGACCCTCGGCGCGGCGCCGGCCGAGGTCTGGGTGGGACCGCGGCGGCTCGTCGTCCGCGTCGACGACCTGCCCGCGCGGACCGCGGACCAGTGGGTGCAGGGGCCGCCGGTCGCCCTCCGCGAGCGGGCGGCCGCCGGGTTCGCGCGGCGGCACGGCGTCGATCCCGACCGGCTCGAGGAGCGCGACGGCGTCCTCGGCGTCACCGTGCCCGGCCGCGAGCTCGTCGAGGTGCTCCCCGAGCGGCTGGCGGACGTCGTTCGCGGCCTCCAGTTCTGGAAGTCGATGCGCTGGGGGCCCGAGCTGCGCTTCTCGCGTCCCGTGCGCTGGACCTGCGCGAAGCTCGACGGCGAGACCGTCCCGGTCTCGCTCGAGGGCATCGCGTCCGGACCGACCTCGTACGGGCACCGATTCACGGACGGCGCGGTCACGATCGAGAGCGCACAGAGCTACCCGGAGCAGATCCGCGCGGCGGGCGTCGAGCCCGATCACGTGGAGCGCCGCCGCCGGATCGAGCAGGCGCTGTCGGAGCACGGCGACTGGCGCGACCCGCTCGGGAAGCTCGACGAGGTCGTGCACCTCGTCGAGAAGCCGTTCGTGCTCGAGACCGTCTTCGACGAGCGCTTCCTGCGGATCCCGCAGCGGGTCGTCGAGACGGCGATGCAGTCGCACCAGCGCTACTTCCCGCTCGGGGGCAACCGCTTCGCCGTCGTCGCGAACGGCGGCGACGCGGAGACGATCCTGCCCGGCTACCGGGCGGTGCTCGAGAACCGGCTCGACGACGCCGGCTTCACCTTCGACCGCGACGTCGCGAAGGGGATCGACGCGCTCGCCGAGGGCCTCGGCTCGATCACCTACGTCGCCGGCGCCGGCTCGTTCGCCGACAAGGCGGCGCGGCTCGTCGACCTCGTCACCCGGCTCGGCGGCGGCCCCGACGCGATCGAGGCGGCGCGGCTCGCCAAGGCCGACCAGGCCGCCGAGCTCGTGCGCGAGTTCGCCGACCTCGAGGGTCACATCGGCTCCGAGTACGCGCGGCTCGCCGGCTACCCCGACGCGGTCGTGGCGGCGATCGACGAGCAGTACCTGCCCGACGCCGCCGACGCGCCGCTGCCCGCGACCGAGGCGGGGAGGCTGCTCGCCGCCGCCGACAAGCTCGACAGCCTCGTGACGATCTTCGGCCTCGGCAGGCGCCCGACCGGCTCCTCCGACCCCTTCGCGCTCCGCCGCGCGGCGATCGGCCTCTGCCGCCTCGCCGACGAGGGCGGCGTCACGATCTCGCGGGAGCTCCTCGACGAGGGCGAGGGCGTGCGGGAGTTCGTCGAGGAGCGGCTCGAGGGGCTGCTCGACGTCCCGGTCGAGTTCGTGCGCGCCGCCCGCGCGTCGGCGATGCCCGACCTCGGCGGCGTCGCGGCGCTCGCGCGGGCGCTGCACGCGAGCCGCGAGTCGCTCGGGCCGGTGCACGAGGTCTTCGTCCGCGCCCAGCGGATCGCCGGCGACGCCGACGACGTGCCGCCCGACCCCCGTGCGTTCGCCGAGCAGGCCGAGCGCGACGTCTACGACGCGCTCGAGCAGGCGAGGCCGGGGATCAGGAGCGCGCTCGACCGCGAGTTCGACGACGCGATCCGGTCGGCCGCCGAGCTGGCGCCCGTCGTCGCGCGCTTCTTCGACGAGGTGCTCGTGATGGCCGAGGACGAGGACGTGCGCCGCAACCGGCTGCGTCTCCTGCGCCTCGTCCGCGACGACGTCGGGCTCGTCGGCGACTTCGCCCAGCTCCCGCTCTAGACGACGCGCCTCTACCCGTCGTCTACGGCGTCGAGACGGCGAGCTTGAAGGCGCCGTAGCCGCTGATCCACTTGACGGTCGCGGTCACCGTCCGGGTGCCGCAGATCGTGCCGGTGCCCGTCGCCTTGCCGTTCAGGAAGAGGCGGAACCTGGCGCCCTTCGGGGCCGCGAGGGAGGCGCGGATCGTGCCGTCGAGCGGCGTCTGGATCGTGAACGTCCGCGGCCGCGTCGAGGCGGTCTTGCGGAAGCTGCCGGCGAAGGTCCTGATCGTGGACGCCTGCCAGGGCGAGAGGACGTCCTGCTCGAGCGCGGCGAGGACGGCGTCGTCCGGCTGCAGGCTCTCGTCGACGAGGTCCCAGGCGCTGATCGGCAGGCCCAGCTTCTGCTCGTTCAGGAGGCGGTAGTCCTCGGCGAACACCTCGGCCGGGTTGCGCGTGTAGTTGCGGCCCTCGTCGCCGGGGAAGAGCAGCCCGCTCGCCGCCTGCTTGCAGACGCCGGCGGCGGTCGCCCAGCGCTTCGTGCCCCAGTCGTTCGCGTCCCAGGGCACGTTGACGCGGGAGGCGGCGATGTGGTGCCCGTACTCGTGCGTCAGGAGCGACTGCAGCGTCGGCCCGTCCGGCAGCTCGTCGCCGGGGACCGTGATCGTGCGCCGCGAGGGCGAGTAGCAGGCGAGCGCCTGGAAGCCGCACGTCCGCTGCAGCTGCCGCAGCGGCGTGAAGAGGACGGTGACGTTCTGCAGCTCGCTGCCGTGCACGAGCGAGGTCAGGAAGTCCGCCCACTGCAGCTGCCGGGCCGCGTCCTCGGGATAGGCCTGCGAGAAGTAGACCGCCACGACCTCGCCGTCGGTGGCGGTGACCGGGCCGCCCCAGGCGCCGTCGAGGGCCGCCGACTGCAGGCTCCGCGAGGCGGCCGGGCCGAGGATCGTGTCCCGGAACGGGGTCGCGGACGCGTCGGCGGCGCCGGCCGCGGGCAGGGCGAGCGCCGCGCAGGCGAGGAGCACGAGCAGGCCGAGGGGGCGGCGCACCGGCGAATGATCGCCGCGGATCCTAAGAAGCACGTGAACGGACGGTAAGCGGGCGGTAAAGGCGCCGCGGCGCTACGGTCGCGGGATGCAGGTCTTCGTCGACGCGCAGGAACGTGCTCCGCTCGGAATGGCCGAACATCCCGGCGGACGAGCTCGTGGCGGCGATCCGGGCCTGGGCGGCGGAGGAGGGCCTCGACGCGGTCGTCGTCTTCGACGGGGCGGCGCCCGAGGGCGCGATCGGCACGCGCGGCGAGTCGGCCGACGACTGGCTCGCGCGCGAGACCGCGCGCGTCGAGGGCCCCTACTGGCTCGTCACCTCGGACCGCGAGCTGCGGGAGCGGGCGGGCGGCCGCGCGGAGCGGGTGCTCGGCGGCGGCGCGTTCGCCCGGATCCTCCGCAGGTACCGTCCCGGCTGATGGCCCGGCCCCCCGTCGAGCTCCACGTCGTCTCGGACGCCACCGGCGAGACCGCCGCGCGGCTCGTGCTCGCGCTCGAGGCGCAGTTCCCCGACCAGGACTTCGAGGAGATCCGCCACCCGCGCGTCGAGTCGGTCGCCGACCTCCGGCTCGCGGTCGACCGGATGAAGGGCAGGCCCGCGGTCGTCGTCTACACGCTCGTCGACCCCGAGATGCGCGAGGAGATGCGCCGCCTCTGCCGGCGCGCGAAGCTGCACTACTGCGACCTGCTCGGCCACCCGATCGACGCGATCGCGCGCGTCTCGGGGATGACGGCGAAGATGAAGCCGGGCGCGCGGCCGCCGCTGAACGAGCAGTACTTCCGCCGCATGTCGGCGATCGAGTTCGCGGTCAAGTTCGACGACGGCGTCGGCACCGGCCTCCACGACGCCGACATCGTCCTCGTCGGCGTCTCCCGCACTTCGAAGACGCCGCTCTCGATCTACCTCGGCTACATGGGCTACAAGACCGCGAACGTCCCGATCGTCAAGGGCATCGAGCCGCCGCCGGACCTGTTCAGGATCGACCGCTCGAAGGTCGTCGGCCTGACGATCGACGCGGAGCGGCTGGCCGAGATCCGGATCGAGCGCGTCAAGCTGATGCACGGCTCGCGCCGCTACGCGGAGCTGAACGAGGTCTACGAGGAGCTCGAGTACGCCTCCTCCGTGCACCGGCGGGTCGGCTGTCCCGTGCTCGAGGTGACCGAGGCGTCGATCGAGGAGACCGCCCACCGGATCATCCGGCTCGTCCAGGAGCGGCAGGCGAACGGGGCCAGGGCGGCGCGATGAGCGCGCGGCCGCGGGCGCACGTCCCGCTCTGGCGGTGGGCCCAGTGGTGGACCGCGCTCGCGTTCGCCCTCGTCCTCTTCTACGTGCTGCTGACGCCCGTCTGGTTCGGCCTCCGCGCGCTCGCGTGGGCGGCCGAGTTCCGGGCGCGCCGCCGTCGGTAGCGCTCCGCAGGAGCCCTTCGGCGATCTGCCGATGCGTCGCCGGGCGCACGCCGGGATAAGGAGGCGACGCTTCGCACCCGAGGAGGGACTCGTGACCGTGGTACCGCGTGTGCCGGACCGCCCGGCATGGAAAGATTCGCCTTCGATGACCGACACCCGCTACGTCTACGACTTCGACGAGCCCGCCGACGGCGGGCGCGAGCTGCTCGGCGGCAAGGGCGTCGGGCTCGCCGAGATGACCCAGCTCGGCCTGCCGGTGCCCGCCGGCTTCACGATCACGACCGACGCCTGCCGCGCCTTCATGGCCGAGGGCGGGCTGCCGCAGGGCCTGCACGAGGAGGTCGAGCGGCACGTCGAGGCGCTCGAGGAGAAGACCGGGAAGCGCTTCGGCGACGAGCACGACCCGCTGCTCGTCTCCGTCCGCTCCGGCGCCGCGATCTCGATGCCGGGGATGATGGACACGATCCTCAACCTCGGCCTCAACGACGTCGCCGTCGCCGGCCTGGCCGAGTCGACCGGCAACGGGCGCTTCGCCTACGACTCCTACCGCCGCCTGATCCAGATGTACGGCGAGGTCGTCGACGGCATCCACGGCGAGCGCTTCGAGGACGCGCTCGGCGAGCTGAAGCGCGACCGCGGCGCCGCCGCCGACACCGACCTGACCGCCGAGGACCTCGAGGGGCTGACCGACCGCTACAAGTCGATCTACGAGGAGGAGGTCGGCCACGGCTTCCCGCAGGACGCGCGCGAGCAGCTCGAGCGGGCCGTCAGCGCGGTCTTCGAGTCCTGGGAGAACCCGCGCGCGCAGGTCTAC
This sequence comes from uncultured Actinomycetes bacterium, assembly GCA_963839285.1. Taxonomy (GTDB): domain Bacteria; phylum Actinomycetota; class Thermoleophilia; order Gaiellales; family Gaiellaceae; genus DASSSQ01. The sequence goes on along the minus strand of CAWIUN010000020.1, from coordinate 611,722 downwards.
CGGCGCACCTACGGGATCCCCGACGACATCGGCACGGCCGTCAACGTCGTCCAGATGGTCTTCGGCAACCGCGGCGACGGCTCCGCGACCGGCGTCGCCTTCACGCGCGACCCGTCGACCGGCGAGCAGGGCGTCTGGGGCGAGTTCCTCCAGAACGCGCAGGGCGAGGACGTCGTCGCCGGGATCCGCACCGGCCGGCCGCTCGCCGAGCTCGAGCAGATCCTGCCCGAGGCCTACCGCGAGTTCGTCGAGGTCGGGCAGCGGATCGAGCAGCACTACCGCGACATGCAGGACCTCGAGTTCACGATCGAGGAGGGGACGCTCTACCTGCTGCAGACCCGCACCGCCAAGCGGACGGCCGCCGCGGCGCTCAAGTGCGCCGTCTCGATGGTCGAGGAGGGCCTGATCTCCCGCGACGAGGCGGTCGCGCGCGTCGACCCGGGCCAGCTCGACCAGCTGCTGCACCCGATGATCGACCCGAAGGCCGACGTCGAGGTGGCCGCGAAGGGCCTGAACGCCTCGCCGGGCGCCGCCTGCGGCAAGGTCGTCTTCGACGCGGACACGGCCGAGGAGCAGGGCAAGGCCGGCGAGGACGTGATCCTCGTCCGCTGGGAGACGACGCCGGACGACATCCACGGGCTGATCCAGTCGAAGGGGATCCTGACCGCGCACGGCGGCATGACCTCGCACGCGGCCGTCGTCGCGCGCGGGATGGGCAAGCCCTGCGTCGCCGGCTGCGAGGCGCTGACGCTCGACCTCGAGAAGGGCACGGCGTCGATCGGCGGGCACGAGGTCTCCGAGGGCGACGTGATCACGATCGACGGCGGCACGGGCCGCGTCATCGTCGGCGCGGTCGAGCTCGTGCCGCCGCAGATCAACGACGACTTCGAGACGATCCTCGAGTGGGCCGACGAGCTGCGCCGCCTGAAGGTGCGCGCGAACGCGGACACGCCCGAGGACGCCGCGAAGGCGCGCGAGTTCGGCGCCCAGGGGATCGGGCTCTGCCGGACCGAGCACATGTTCATGGCCCAGGACCGGCTGCCCGTCGTGCAGGAGATGATCCTCGCCGACGACGAGCCCGGCCGGCGGGCGGCCCTCGACCGGCTGCTGCCGTTCCAGCAGTCCGACTTCGAGGGCATCTTCGAGGCGATGGCGGGCCTGCCGGTGACGATCCGGCTGCTCGACCCGCCGCTGCACGAGTTCCTGCCCGACCTCGAGGAGGCGACCGACGACCGCATGCGCGAGCGGATCAAGGCGCTGCGCGAGTCGAACCCGATGCTGGGCACGCGCGGCTGCCGGCTCGGCCTCCAGTGGCCGGAGATCTACGAGATGCAGGTGCGCGCGATCGTGCGGGCCGCGGTCGCCGTCAACGAGCGGACGGGCGAGGCGCCGCTCGTCGAGATCATGCACCCGCTCGTCGGCTTCGAGGAGGAGCTGAGGCGGCTGCGCGAGCTGACGATCCGGACCGCCGAGGAGGAGGGCTGCGAGATCCCGTACCTCGTCGGCACGATGATCGAGCTGCCGCGGGCCTGCGTCCGCGCCGACGAGATCGCCGGGCACGCCGACTTCTTCTCGTTCGGCACGAACGACCTGACGCAGACCGCGCTCGGCTTCTCGCGCGACGACGCCGAGGGCAAGTTCCTGACGCGCTACCTCGAGGACGGCGTGCTCGAGCAGAACCCGTTCGAGACGCTCGACCAGGAGGGCGTCGGCGAGCTGATGCGGATCGCCGTCGAGCGCGGCCGCTCGGTCAAGGACGGCCTCAAGCTCGGCATCTGCGGCGAGCACGGCGGCGAGCCGAAGTCGGTGGCGTTCTGCCACGGCCTCGGCCTCGACTACGTCAGCTGCTCGCCGTACCGCGTCCCGCTCGCCCGCCTCGCGGCCGCCCAGGCGGCGCTGCGCGAGAGCGGCGTCGAGGCCGCGGTCGCCGGCGGCTGAGCCCGCCGGACGTCTCCGTTCGAGCCACGGCCCGCCCCGGCGGGCCGTGGCCGTTTTCCGGCCGTGCCCGCCCGGCGCCGCCGTCTATGACGCGCTACAGCGGTTTTGAATAGCTACTGATAATCCTGCCATACATCGTAGCTTTTTATCTCTCCTTTTACTTTCCTCTCGCATAATAGCTCAGATCTCTTTTCTTCTTAACACCAAGCTCGTACTTGCTTACCGCTACGCGCTCGTCTCCTCGATCGATGGCGGGATCACGCTGCAGGCGGCCGCGGCCGCCTTCAGCGTCTCGCCGCGACGTCTCACCGCTGGTCGCACCGCTGGCTGGACGCGACCCCCCCGGCTCGCGCGTCGCTGTCGTGTCTGTTCGATCGCTCCAGCCGTCCGCATCGCTCGCCTCAGGCCACTCGCGCCCGAGCTCTCCGAGGCGATCTGCGCCTGCCGCCACTAGCCGGCTCCGGGCCGCGCCTGGTCGCCGGCGCTACCGGCTTCTACCCTCGACCGTCTCGAAGGTGCTCTGGCGGGCCGGCCTCTCGCGGCCTCCCATGCCGCGTACAGGGCCGACCAATCTCTACGAGTGGCCCTGCCCCAGCGACCTGCTGCACATGGACACCAGCGCCTACGCGCGCTTCCAACTTCTCTGCCTCCGCGTCACCGGCGACCTCTCTTATCCCGGACCGCCCGCACCGCCACGGCGTCGACTACTTGCACGCTATCCTCCACTACCACTCCCCTCTCTCCTACGCCTATATCCACCACTACCCTCAAACCCCCACCCTCCTCCCCTTCCTCCACCTCTCTCTCCCCTTCTACTCCTAATACGCCAACACGCACCAAACGTCTACTCACCCACCACACCTCTCTTTTTCTCACCTACCGCCCCCCGCGCCTATTACTCTCTCCCTCTCCCCCACCTCCACACCCCCCCCTCCCCCCCTCTCACCCACCCCCTTTTTTTTCTCTTCCTCTTTTCTTTTTCTCTCTTTTTTTCTTTCTTCCTTTCCTACTTTTCCATCTCTCTCTCTTCTTTTCTCTTTCTCTCTTTCTCTTTTTTTTTTTCTCTCTGCACCTTACTTCTCCTCCCCCTCCTACCCGCCTCTTTCTCCGTCCGGCGTCGCTAGCGCGCCGCGTACCCCTGCGCGGACTCGACGAGCCCGCGGAAGAGCGGGGCGCCCGACTCGTGGCCGTCCTCTTCCGGATGCCAGAGGACGGCGACGCAGAAGGCCCGCTCCGGGTCCTCGAGCGCCTCGACGATCCCGTCCGGGCCGACCGCGGTCTGGACGAGCCCCTCGCCGATCGTGCTGATCCCCTGGTGGTGGTGCGACCAGACGACCGGCACCCGGTCGCCCACGAGCTCCCGCAGCCTGCCTCCGGTCACCTCGACGTGGTGGCGGCCGAAGAGCCCGGGGCGGGGGAGGTGGAGCTCGCCGTCGAGCTCGTCCCCGAGGTTCTGGACGAGCAGGCCGCCGTAGGCGACGTTGAGGATCTGGATCCCGCGGCAGATCCCGAGCACGGGCAGGTCGCGCGCGAGCGCCTCCCGGAGCAGCGCGAGCTCGAAGAGGTCGCGCTCGCCGGCCGGATCGGTCTCCGGGTGCCGGTCGGCGCCGTAGACGGTCGGGTCGATGTCCTCGCCGCCGGTCAGCACGAGCCCGTGCAGCCCGTCCAGCACCGCGCCCGGGTCGTGCTCGAGCTCGGGCAGCGGCGGGACGAGCACCGGCGTGCCGCCCGCGGCGGCGACGCTCTCGGGGTACGCCTGCGGCAGGAACGCGACCGGCACGTCCGTCCAGTGGCCCCAGCTGGCGCGGCGCCAGTAGGAGGTGAGCCCGATCAGCGGTCGCAGCGCCATCGCCGCGATTATCGCCGGACGAGGATCTCGTCGAGCGGCTTGCGGCGCAGGTCGGGGACGGTCGCGTCCGCCGCCGGATAGCCGACGGGGATCAGGCAGAACGCCCGCTCGTTCGCCGGCCGGCCGAGCGCCTCGCGCAGGAACCGCATCGGCGCGGGCGTGTGCGTCAGCGCGGCGAGGCCGGCCGCGTGCAGCGCCGCGAGCAGGAAGCCGACCGCGATCCCGACCGACTCCTTCGCGTAGTAGCGCTTGCCGCCCTCCGGTCCCGTCGCCTGCTCGAAGACGGCGACGAGCCAGGGCGCGTCGGTCAGGTGCTCCTTGACGGTGTCGGTGCCGAGCGGCGCCAGCGCCTCGAGCCACTCGGGGCTCGCGCGCCGCTCGTAGAACTCCCGTTCCGCGCGCTCCGCCTGCGCGCGCACCCGCGCCTTCAGCTCGGGGTCGCCGACGACGACGAACGTCCACGGCTGCTGGTGCGCGCCCGAGGGCGCCGTCCCGGCCGCCTCGACCGCGTTGCGGACGAGCTCGAAGGGGACGGGCTCGGGCGAGAAGAAGCGCACGCTGCGCCGCTCCCGCATCGACGCGAGGAAGGCGCGCGAGCGGGCGAGCGCCTCGTCGGGGTCGAGGCGGCTCCAGGCGAGCGGCACGGGCTGGTACGCGTCGATGCGGCGAACGCTACCGCGGCACGGCGGCGGCGAGGCGCGCCAGCCTCAGCGCGAGCGACGGGGCAGGCGTCGGCGGCGCGCTGCGCGTGCTCCTCGAGGCCGGGCGGCACCGGCCGGTCCGAGACGATCGGGTAGCCCCAGTCGTCGAGCTCGATCCACTCGGGGAAGAGCTCGGCGCAGAGGCCGTGCCCCTTGCAGGCGGTCGGGTCGACGCGGAGCGCCTTCGTCACGCGGCGGCCCTGAGCGCAGCGGGAGCGAAGAGCGCGAGCGCGCTGCGGACCATCCTGACGGCGCCGTCCGGGTGCCGGCAGGCGCCGCGCCCCTCGACCTGGGCCAGCCAGCGCGCGAGCCGCGGGTCGGGCTCTCCCGCCGCGAGCCGCTCGACCGCGCCGGCGATCGCGTCGAGGCCGAAGACGCAGGGGCCGCACTGGCCCGCGCTCTCGTCCGCCAGTGCGCGCGCGATCCGGGCCGTCTCGGCGAGCCCGGACGCGCCGCGGGGCAGCGCGACGACGGCCCGGGCCCCGAGCGAGCCGAAGTCGGCGTCGAGGAACCTGCGGGAGAGCGCCTCGTCGGCGTCGACCCAGGTGCCGAACCAGCCGCCGACGAGCACCGCCTCGAGCGGCGGCGCGCCGGCGAGGAGCTCCCGCACCGGCGTGCCGAGCGCCACCTCGAAGACGCCCGGCGAGGGCACGGCGCCGGAGAGCGTCACGAGCGTCGAGCCGGGCTCCTCCGGCGTCCCGAGCGCCCGGAACCAGCCGGCTCCGCGCCGGGCGATCAGGGCCAGATGGGCCAGCGTCTCGACGTTCTGGACGAGGACGCCTCGCTCGTAGGGCCTGGCGCCGAAGGTGGGCAGCGCGGGACCGCCCTCGACCGCGCGCAGCAGGGCCGTCTCCTCGCCGGCGACGAACGCGTCCGGGACGGCGAGGAGCCGCAGCGAGACGCCGCGGTCGTGCCGCGCCGCGCGGCGCTCCTCGATCGCGCGGGCGACGGCGGCCCGTTGCGCGCGCGCCGACTCGGAGACCGCGACGACCGCGTCCTTCGCCCCGACCGCGGCCGCCGCGAGGACGGCGCCGTCGAGGACGAGGTGCGGCGCCGCGTGCAGGAGGGCGCGATCCTTGCCGCTCGGCGGCTCGCCCTCGGTGCCGTTCGCGATCACGAGCCGGCCCCGGCCGACCGCCCGCAGCTTGCGTCCCGTCGGGAAGCCGCCGCCGCCGCGGCCGCGCAGGCCGCTCGCCTCGACCAGGTCGACGACCTCGCCGGCGCTGCGCGGGCGCGGCAGCTCGCCGTGGCGCCCGAGGTGCTCGTCGAGCCCGACCGGGCGGCCGTCGGCGCGCAGGCCGGCGAGGAGGCGGGGCAAGGCGGCCGCGGTCACGACTCCGACCCGCCCGAGGACGCGCTCAGCGAGCCGTCGACGGCGGTCCCGTCGATCCGGAGCCGCAGCTGCAGGTCGAGCAGGTCGCCTGCCGCCGAGTGCAGCGCGACCGCGACCCTGTTCCCGTCGAGGCCGACGATGCTGCCGGCGTAGGCGCGCGGCGAGCCGGCCGGCCCGAAGGTCGCGCGGCTCGCCGTCATCGCGACGCCGCCGCCCTCGAGCGGCTGCCCGTAGAGGTCGAGGTGGAGCAGGCCGTCGGCGCCGCCGCTCGTCGACGCGTCGACCGCGACGTGCACGAGCCCCTCGCGCCAGGACGCTCTCGGAGAGGCTGCCGCTGAAGGACGCGTCGAACGGCGGCGCCGCGAAGGCGGGCCTCGCGCTCGCGGCGGACGTCGTCGCCGCGGCGCGGCGCGCGCCGCCGAGCAGCGCCGTCGGCGTCCCGGCCCGGCTCGCCCAGCCCGAGGCGAGCGGCCCCGTCCTCGCCCAGACGAGCATGCCCGCGGGCAGGAGCAGCGCGGCTGCGCCGGCGGCGACGCGCAGCCCGGGGCGCGCCGCCGGAATCGAGGCGATCCGCGCGAGGGCGGCGAGGACGACCGCTCCGGCGGAGACCGCCGTCAGCAGCACCAGCCAGCCCGCCCGCGCGTCGGTGCCGGTACCGAGCCCGTGGACGAGCGCGACCGGCCAGGCCGCGTAGGCGAGCCAGTGCAGGCCGCGCCAGAGCCGGACGCCGATGCGGGCCCGCAGGAGGCTCGTGACGACGAGCGCGAGCAGCAGGTCGAGCGCGACGGCGCCGAGCCCGAGCCAGAGCGGCCGGTAGGGCGAGGTGAACGGGACGAGGACGCTGACGAGGCCGATCGGGCGCGTAGCCGTCGGCGACCGTGGTGCCGACGTGCAGGGCGAGGAAGACGAGCGAGAGCAGCGTCAGGTTCCGGTGCAGGCCGGCGACGAGGAACTTCGGCAGCAGCGTGCTCCGCCAGCGGAAGGTGCTCGTGACGCCGAGCAGGACGACGAGCGTCAGCAGGAGCAGCGCGACGACGCCGGACCCGCGGGTCAGGTACCAGAGCGCGTGGCCGTTCATGCCGCGGCAGCCTCGGGCCAGCCGGCGACGCAGGTGACGGCGCCGTCGCCGGTCACGAGCCGGGCCGGCAGCCGCCGCTCGGCGAGCCAGGCCGGAGCCGCCTCGCCGAGCAGGATCGCGGCCGTGCTGGCCGTGTTCGCGTCCGCGCAGGTGGCGGCGGCGACCGTGACGGTGCGCCACGGCGTCCGCGCGGGCCTGCCGGTGCGGGGGTCGAGGATGTGGTGCAGCTCCGCCTCGCCGATCCGCCAGCGGCGCACGGTCGTGCTCGAGGTCGCGAGGCCGCCGCCGTCGATCGCGACGACGGGCCCGGGCGCGTCCGGCCCGGCGGCGTGGTCGTCTCCGATCCGGACCGGCCAGCCGCCGGCGGGCACCTCGCCCGCGACGGCGACGTCGCCTCCGAGCGAGACGAGGACGCCGCAGCCGGCCGCGGCGGCGCAGGCGGAGGCCGCGCGGTCGGCTGCGAGCGCCTTCGCGGTCGCGCCGAGGTCGAGCTCGGCGTCGACGGGGACGCAGATCGTGGAGGCGGCCTCGTCGACCACGACGCGGCGCACACCCGGGGAGGAGGAGGGGCGGGCGACGAGGCCGGAGCCGTCGCGGGCGGCCACGACCGCGAAGGTGCGGTCGTAGCCGGCCAGGCGCAGCGTCCGGCCGAGCGTCGGGTCGACGAGGCCGCCGGTCGCCTCGGCCGCGGCCAGGGCGACGCGAACCGCGTGCAGCAGGAGAGGTCCCACCCGGACGGGTCGGCCTGCGTTGCGGTTCACGGCGGTGAGCTCGGAGTCGTCGCGGAAGCGGCTGCAGGCGCGGTCGACGGCGTCCAGCTCCTCCTCGAGCGCCTCGAGCGCGGGAGTCAGGCGGGCGGCGTCCGTCACCCAGAGCACGGCGGTCGTGCCGAGCGCCCGGAAGGACGCCGATCCCGGCGCGGGGCTCACGAGCCCCCCGAGGAGACGACCGGCGGAGCCTGCGTCGTCGACGGCGTCTGCGCGGGCGCCTGCGGCGTGGACCCGGACGAGGAGCCGGAGCCGGTCGCGGGCACGATCGGGTCGGAGGCGGCGGGCAGCGTCGTCGTCGTGGTCGTCGACGAGGCCTGCGTGCCGGTTCCGGTCGTCGGTGTCGTCCGGCCCGGGACCGCCTTCGCGGCGAGCCCGCTGAAGAGCCCGGCGAGGGCGGTCGCGGCGGCGACGCCGGCGACGGTCAGCCGCCGCAGCCGCCGGATCCCGGCATCGCGGGCGCGGGCCCGCTCGATCGTCGACTGCCGCTCGCTCATCTCCTCCAGCGTGCCCGGACGCGATGAGAGGGCCGTGAGCCGAGGCTAAGAGGAACCTGAGACTTCAGGTCAGCGAGCGCGCGGCCCACTCGGCGATCGCGAAGCTGAGCGACGCCGATCGCCACCACGCCTGCGATCCCGGGCACGCCCGGCCGCCCGTAGATCGCGTGCCCGCGGCCGAAGCGCGAGATCGCGAGCATGCAGAGGGCGCCGCCGATCAGTCCGCCGATGTGGCCGCCGATCGAGATGTTCCCGATCGCGAAGGTGAAGACGAGGTTGATGACGATGATCGTCATCGCCTGGCCGCCGAAGACCATGCTGCCCTGCCGCTCGAGCACGAGCGCGGCGCCGAGGACGCCGAAGATCGCCCCCGAGGCGCCGACGGTGACCGCGTTCGGGCTCAGCAGCAGCGCGCCCGCCGAGCCGGCCAGGCCCGAGACGACGTAGAGGAGCAGGAAGCGGCCGCGGCCGAGCGCGTACTCGACCGGAGCGCCGAACCACCAGAGCGCGAGCATGTTCATGCCCAGGTGGATCGGGCCGTAGTGGAGGAAGGCGGCGGTGATGATCCGCCACCAGTCGCCGGCCGCGACGAGCGGGCCGAAGAGCGCGCCGTGCTCGAAGATGTAGCCGCGGTTGGCGTCGATCCCGGAGCCGCCCGCGAGCTCGGCGAGGTAGATCCCGACGTTGAGCGCGATCAGCGCCCGCGTCACGTAGGCGCCGACGCTGCCCGGAGCTCACGCGCGCGGCCCGCTGGCGGACGCGCTGGACGCCCTGCGGCTTGCCGGAGTGCTCCGGGCAGCGGATCCCGACCGCGGCCGGGGTCATGCACTCGTAGCAGATCGGCCGTCCGCACTCCGAGCACGAGAGGCCGGTCTCGCGGTCCGGGTGCCGGTAGCAGTAGCGCGGCTCGGGGGAAGCCATCCCCGTTAGCGTATCGGCGTGCGAGTCCACGTCGCCTTCACTCCCGCCGAGGAGGTCGCGGCGCCGCTCGGGATCGTCGTCGACGTCCTCCGGGCGACCTCGACGATCGCGCAGGCGCTCGAGCACGGCTACGAGCGCGTCCTCTGCTGCCAGGAGATCGAGGAGGCGCGCGCGATCGCGGCCGACCATCCCGGCGCGAAGCTGGCCGGGGAGCGGAAGACGGTCAGGATCGAGGGCTTCGACTTCGGCAACTCCCCGGCGGAGATCCGGGCCGCGCCGCCGGCCGAGACGCTGGTGCTGACGACGACGAACGGGACGCGGCTGCTGCTCGCCGCGGCCGCACGCTGCGAGCGCGTGCTCGTCGGGTCGCTGCTCAACCTCTCGGCCGTCGCCGCGGCGGCGCGGGGCGCGGAGGAGGTCGTCGTCATGTGCGCCGGCGTGCTCGGCGAGCTGACGCTCGACGACGCCTACTGCGCCGGGCGGATCGCCGAGGCGATCGGCGGCGACCACCACGACTCGGCCGCGGCCGCGATCCGGCTCGCGCAGTCGTTCGACTCGTCCTTCGAGGGCCTGTCCGCGAGCCAGAGCGCCCGCAACCTGCACCGCTCGGGCCTGCAGGCGGACATCGAGGACTGCGCCCGCGAGAGCGTCCTCGAGGTCGTGCCGCGCTACAGCCGCATGGCGGGTCCGGCGGCCGAGGTCGTCCGGGCCTGAGGTCCGGCGCCGCGGAGGAGCGCAGCGGGGCGAGCACCGGCGCCAAGTGACAATCTGTCACAAGGAGCGGAGCAGCGACCGCGCCGCCGCCTCGGGATCCGGCGCGTCCCGGATCGCCCGCACGACGGCGATCCGCGTCGCGCCCGCGGCGACGACCTCCCCGACCGTCGTCTCGTCGATGCCGCCGATCGCGAACCAGGGCAGGGTCGCGCGCGCCGCCGCCTCGCGGACGAGCTCGAGGCCGCCGGTCGGCGTGTCCGTCTTCGTCGGCGTGTCGAAGACCGGGCCGACGCCGAGGTAGTCCGCGCCCGCGACGGCGTCGAGCTGCTCCGGCCGGTCGATTGTCAGGCCGACGAGCCGGTCCGGGGCCGACGGCCTCGCGTGCGGCGGCCACCTGCGCGTCGCCCCGGCCGACGTGGACGCCGTCCGCGTCGCAGGCGACGGCGAGGTCGGGCCGGTCGTTGACGAGAAAGAGCGCGCCCGCCGCGAGCGTCAGCTCCCGGCAGACCCGGCCGAGCGCGACGACCTCGTCGTCCGGCGCGCCCTTCAGCCGCAGCTGGACGACGTCGACGCCGCCGGCGAGGGCGCGCTCGAGCCCGGCAGCCGTGTCGGTGACGAGGTAGAGCCGGGAGCGCTCGAGCCGGTCGCGCAGCACGGCGCGACGCTAGCACCGGGCCCTAGACATCCGGGTCGTAGCGGGTCGCGTACGCTGCGGACGAGCACGTCCACCTGGATCGCGACGAGGAAGGCGAGCGCGGCGGCGTAGACGTAGACCATCAGGACGATCAGCACCGAGAGCCCGCCGTAGATCGACCCGTACGACGCGAACGTCCGCACGTACCAGCCGAAGACGAGCGAGACGCCGATCCAGGAGGCCACGGACAGCGTCGCGGCGATCCCGAGCCAGGAGGCGGCCGGGCGCTCGGTCGGGACGTAGCGGAGCAGCGCCGCGACGGTTGCGAGCAGGAGCACGATCGTCAGCAGCCAGCGCGACGCGGGCCAGACGTACTCCGACAGCAGCCCGCTGCCCGTCAGCCGCCACAGCTCCGGCCCGACCTGCAGCAGCGCGACCGCGAAGCCGAGCACGACCGACGCCCCCGCCGCGATCGCGAACGAGAGCGGGAAGCGGATCCAGAGCGGCCGCTCCTCCTCGACGCCGTAGATCCGGTTCAGCGCGCCCATCGCCGCCCGGATCGCGCCCGAGACCTCCCAGAGCGCGAGCCCGACGCCGAAGGTGAGCCAGAAGCCCTGCTGCGAGCCGAGGATCGTCGTCACCGTCCGGTCGACGACCGTGAAGGCGGCGTCGGAGAGCCGGTCGTGGACGCGCGGCGCGAGGTCGTCGTGCCAGACGCTCGTCAGGTCGAAGAACCCGAGCACGGCCAGGCCGGCGAGCAGCAGCGGCACGAGCGCGAACAGCGCCTGGAAGGCGACGGCGCTCGCGTAGGTGAGCAGGTCGTTCTCCTCGAACGCCTCGACGAGGTCGCGCGCGAGGCCCTTCAGGTGCGCGCGGTCGGAGAGGACGGCGCGCAGCTGGCGCCAGTCGTCGCGGAACGTCTCCGTCGCCCCGGGCCCACGCTGCCTGTTCGCGGCCACGAGGGAACGCCTTTCCGCACGCCCGGAAATCAGTCGCCCATAATCCGTCGCGTGGACCACGCTCGAGGACGCCCGCTCGGTCAACGAGCTGCTCGCGCGCACGTGCGCCGCGCTCGTGCGCGAGCTCGGCGCCGACGCCTGCGGGCTCTCGCGCGTGATCGGCGACGTGCTCGTCCAGGTCGCCGAGGAGCCGGGCCCGCTGCCGACGCTGCAGCTCGGCCGCGGCTACCTCGTCTCGGACTACCCGCTGACCCGGCACGTGCTCGAGCGCCGCCTCCCGATCGGCGTCGTGCTCGGGAGCGGGGACGACGCGATGGAGGAGCAGGTGCTCGAGGAGCTCGGGCTCGGCTCGGTGCTGATGCTGCCGATGGTGGTCGACGACGTCCCGTGGGCGCTCGTCGAGGTCTACCGCCGGGCCCGCCGGCGCTTCGAGCCCGCCGAGATGGAGCAGTGCCGCCGCGCTCGGCGGCGAGAGCCGCGGTAGCGGCGCGCCGTCTTGGTAACTATCCCTTGACACCACAGGACAGATGTTCTATGATGTGTCTCCATGATCGACTGGAAAGACGTAGAAAACAGGCTTCGCTCACGTGGAGCGACTGAGCGCTGCCCCATGTGCGGGCGCGATCAGTGGTTGCCGCTGATCGTCGGCTCCGGGCAGGAGGCGGGCATACCGATCTTCCACCCGACGACACGCCGACTCGGCGGCTACGTCGACGCCGCTTCGCTCACCTGCGAGAACTGCGGTTTCATCCGGCTCCACTCGCTTCAAGCCCTGAAAAACATGGGAGAGGGCATTAGTGCCTCCTGTGAATCGCAACACTCCGAAAAGCGCTCATTCGTCAGAGTCGCAGTACTCGGTCATGGAGTTCATGCGCGAGTTCCCCGACGACGAGGCTTGCCTGAACCATCTGTGGCGGTCGCGCTACTCGCCCGATGGTGAGCATGCTCATTGTCCGCGCTGCGACCGTGAGCGCACCTTCAAGCGGTACAAGGGTGCTCGTCAGCGGCAGGTGTGGAAGTGCACATCCTGCACGCAGGAGCTGTCGCCGACCGCCGGGACGATCTTCCACAAATCGTCCACGTCGCTGCATCTGTGGTTCTACGCGATGTGGATCATGACCAGCACCCGATGCGGGGTGTCCGCCAAGCAGTTGGAGCGGGAGCTTGGCGTCACGTACAAGACCGCGTGGCGGATGTTCAACCTGATCCGCAACAAGCTCATGAACCAGGACGACGACGACCCGCTCAGCGGCAGGTCGAGGCCGACGAAACGTGGATCGGCGGGAAGATGCGCGAGTCCTTCCAGCGCAGGCTCAGGCGCGTGGCGTCCAGATCGGCCCGCACGCCAAGGAGCGCGAAACCGTGCTCGCGATGTCGAGCGCGGCGGCGAGGTGCGCGCGATCCACGTCCCGAGCAGGTACGGGTACACGCTCAGGTCAACGATCCGCCGGCACGTCGTACCCGTCTCAACCGTCTACACGGACGACTACTCCGGCTACAACGGCGTCAACTCTCGTCTACACGCACCAGCGGATCAACCACTCCCACCGCGTCTACGTCGACGGAGACGTGCACACGCAGACGATCGAAGGGTTCTTCTCGCTCGTCAGAACGGCATCCGCGGCGTCTACCACGTCGTCTCGGCGAAGTGGCTGCAGGGCTACCTGAACGAGTACGCGTGGCGGTACAACCACCGCGACGACCCCGTAGCGATGTTCCGCAGGCTGCTAGAGCGCGCGGCAACGACCAGCTGTGCTAACGGCGGATCAGGTCGTACTTGATGGTGCCCGACGGGCCAGTCGCACCTGCGCTGCCCCTCGTGCTGCCACCCTCGAAGCTCAGCTCAACCGTTGATGCAATGACCACGTCCAACGCCTGGTCAAGCCGATACGTTGATAGGTCCGCTGTATCGAACCAGTCACGCATCTCCTGTTCAGTGTCGAAGTCCGGGATTTGCTCGCTCATGTCGATCATCCTTTCTGCAAGTAATGAGTTCCGCAACCCCTGCACCGGCGTCCCTTACAAAAAGCCAGAGTCGGAGCCCATTCTCGGTTCGGCCCTGGCAGATATACCTTCGCTTGCCGTCGCGTCCATTCGGCGCGCTTTAGACCTCCTCGGTGACGACCGGCGTCTTCGAACGCCTCGCGAGCCTGCCACGGCTCGATTTGATGCCTGTCTCAGATGTGCTCCTCGGCATCGAAGCCGCTGTGGTGCCGGTGAAAACGCATCGTTCACCTCAGCAAATCGGGTTGCTGCCCGGCGGGTTGCGGAGGGTGAGCCACACCGAACGGCCCACTCTCGACATGGCGGCCGTCCAACAGGAGTTCGATTGCGTACATCCCTACCCGCTGAAGTACGGCGGCGGGCGGGAACCCTATGACGACAGGCACCGTCAGCGGCACGTTCGCGGGAACCCCAGGAAGCGGGCCGCCAACGCGAAGCTGAGCCGTCGCCTCGGGCACAACTTGGTTTCCGTCAGCATCCATGACCTGGATACGTAAATCGTGTTCAGTGTCTGCCTCTGTCCGGTGATAAGACAGCTGGGCAACGAGAACGACCCCCATGGGCGCCGGAAGCTGAGGCCGCCAAAGGATGCTCACGCCCCCGCCGAGAACTGAAGTCTTGCCTTCGTAAACCGCTGCCGCGTCGGCGAGAAGCGCAAAGTCAAGTTCCATCCCAGCGAGTCTAACTGCGTCCGCTTTCTCCCCTGCTGTGCTCTTTGTCAGCAACCTTGTCGAGGTTGCCGAAGAAGTCGCCGCGCGACGGGTCATCAACCTCTAGCCCCTCGGCCGTCCGGCTTTTGCCTTCCTCGGCCGGCTGGTCCTCGTTCTCGCGCTCTAGCTGCTCGCGCAGCTCGTCAGGAGTCTTAGGCATGTGATGGAGGTTAGCGCGCGATGGTGCTGACAGGACCTATTCTCTAGCCTCTACGGGGCTTCTACGAGGATCGATCCCAGACACGCGGAACGACTGGCGTTTGGCTCCCCACGTGCTGGCGGAGAAGGAGTGGGTCACGAAGGTCCCGGCTGCTCGTGTATCAAACGAGCGGTGATGCCGCGGGCTTCCTTTCGAGCTGGACGAGACGCCTGCTTGCCACGCCGCGATCTACTGTGGCGTGAGGTATAGTTACCGCCGTCCTTGACAGGGGAACGTCTGTTCGTGTAGAACATACGTTCCTGTGATCGCCTGCGTCTCCATCCCCGGGTTCGAGCTGCGTGCGGCGCTGCGACTGCGGCCGGGCCTCGCGCTGCAGCCTGCGGCGCTCGGGCCGGCGCCCGGGTCGGAGCCGCTGCTCGGGCCGGTGACGGCCGCGGCGGAGGCCGCCGGGGTGCGGCCTGGGATGCGGCTCGGGGAGGCGCTCGCGACCTGCCCGGAGCTCGTGCTCGTCGAGCAGGACCCGGCGGCGGCCGAGCAGGCGTGGGAGGAGATCCTGCAGCGGCTCGAAGACAGCGGGTTCGCGGTCGAGCCGGTCGAGCCGGGCTGCGCCTACTTCGAGACGGCCGGCGTCGAGCGGCTCTACGGCGGTCTCGAGCCGGCGCTGAAGCGGGCGCTCTCGGCGGTCGGAGAGCCGTGGGACGCCCGCGCGGGCGCCGCCGACCGGCGCTTCGCGGCGCTCGCGGCGGCCTCGGTCGCGCGGGCGGGGCAGGCGCTGATCGTCTCCGACCGGAGCGCGCGCGAGTTCCTGGCGCCGCTGCCGCTGACGCTGCTGCCGCTCGAGCGGGAGCGCTACGAGGAGCTGGAGGAGCTCGGAGTCAGGAAGCTGGGACAGCTTGCCGGGCTTCCGGGCGGCGCCGTGGCCGAGCGGTTGGGGCCGGACGGCCGGCGCGCCTGGAGCCTGGCGAGGGGAGAGGTGGACGGTCGCGTCCGCCCCCGGCGGGCACCCGTGCAGATCGACGAGGTGCTCGAGTTTCCGGAGGCGGTCGGGAACGAGCTGACGCTGCGGCGGGCGCTGGCGGCGCTCGTCGACCGGCTGCTCGCCCGCGAGGAGCGGGCCGGGCGGCCGGCGCGGAAGCTCGCGCTGACGGCACGGCTCGTCGGCGGCGCCTCCTGGCGCCGCACGGTGACCCTGCGCGAGCCGTCCGCCGACCCGGTGCGGCTGCGGACGGCGCTCGGCCCGAAGCTGGCCGAGCTGCCGTCCCCGGTCGTCAAGCTCCGGCTCGAGCTCGTCGAGCTGGCCGAGGGGTCGGGGGAGCAGCTCGAGCTCGTCCGGGCCGAGGGCGAGGTGCTGCAGGGACGTCTCAGGGAAGGCCTGCGCCAGGTGCGCGCGAGCGTCGGCGCGGGCGGGGTCTCGACCGTCGTGGAGGTCGCGCCGTGGTCACGGATACCGGAAGCCCGCGCGCTGCTCGTGCCGCGCGACGACTGAACGCGCCGCGGGCGGCGCTCGTCGAGGAGCACACAGACGGCACGCCGCGCCGCGTCAACCGGCAGGACGTCGCCGTGCTGCGCGAGGAGTGGCGCGTCGTCGACCGCTGGTGGACGGAGGAGCCGGTCACGCGCCGCTACTTCGACGTCGTGCTCGAGAGCGGCCAGAACACGGTCGTCTTCCGCGACGAGGACCGCGCGTGCTGGTTCACCCAGCGGGCCTGACGGCTGCCGCGGCCCTTCCGGACACGTCCACTCGAGACATGTTGGGTCGGGGGCCGGCCGCTTGCCTCCCTCCGATTCGATCCTATCCGGGAAGTCGTGCCGTGTCTGGAACGGGACCGTGCCGAATCTGTGACGTTCGCTGCGGCGGCGGCGACGTTCGCCGGGCCGGCCGGACGCTCAGACAGCTCAGACGGCCGGGTCTCGAGCGCCGACTCGGCCAGGCGCTCCCACGCCTCGGCATGCACCGGCGGCACGACGACCCACTCCTTGAACGGGCGGCCGGCGCCGGACGGATCGAACAGATGAGCGCCGTCGAGCGCGAGCGCCGCCTCCCGCTCGTCCGGGTCCGGCAGCTTGAAGACGACCGCCCCCTCGGAGCCGACGAAGCCGAGCGCGAGCTTGCCGCCGCACTTCACGCACGGCATCCCCATCATCTGCGACCGCCCGGCCGCAGGGTGCCGCGCGAGCAGGTCGTCGACGAGCGCGTCGTAGTCGTCCCGGGGCCCCATCTAGGCGTTCATCCGCCGCATCGCGTGCTCGAAGCCGCCCGGGGCGTGGATGTTCAGGAAGCGGACGCGGCTCCCGGGCGGCACCTTGAACCCGTGCCGGACGCCCGGCGGCGCCGCCACGAACGTGCCCGGGCCGGCGAGGAACGTCTCCTCGCCGAGGGTCAGCTCGAGCTCGCCCTCGAGCACGTAGAACGCGTCGGTCTCGTCGTCGTGGGTGTGCGGGTCGACGCCCGGGTAGCCGTCGCCGACGACCGAGAACTCGATCACCGTCGTGTCGGGCAGCGCGCACTTGATCAGCGCGACGCGGACGTCGTCCTCGAAGCGCTCGCCCTCGCCCGGGCCGGTGTGGACTCCTGCCGCCATCGGCGCGAATCATGAGCTACGTCGAGCTCCATTGCCACTCGGCCTACTCGTTCCTCGACGGAGCCTCGCAGCCGGAGGAGCTCGCGGTGCGCGCCGCGGAGCTCGGCTACGAGGCGCTCGCGCTCACCGACCACGACGGCGTCTACGGCTCGCTCGAGTTCGCGCACGCCGCGAAGGCGCTCGGCGTCCGCCCGCTCACCGGCGCGGAGGTGACGCTCGACGACGGCTCCCACGTCACCCTGCTCTGCGAGACCTCCGCCGGCTACGCCAACCTCTGCCGCCTGCTGACCGAGGCGCACGCCCACACCCGGCCGGGCGACCACCGCGAGCCGCTGCCGCCGGCGCTGGCGCCGGAGTCGCTGCTCGAGCACCGCGACGGCCTCGTCTGCCTCTCCGGCTGCGCCCGCCACGGGCTCGCGCTCCGGGAGCCGAGGACGGCCGCCCGGCTCGCCGCCGCCTTCGGCGCCGAGCGCTTCTTCGTCGAGCTGCAGCGCCCCTACGAGCGCGGCGACACGCGCCGGAACGCCGCCCTCCGCGACCTCGCCGGGGCGCTCGGCGTCGACACCGTCGCGACCGGCGACGCCCACTGCCACCACCCGCGCCGCACCCGGCTCCAGGACGTGCTCGTCTCGATCCGCGGCCGCACCTCGCTCGACGGCTCCGAGCGGGAGCGGCGCGGCAACCACGAGACCGTCCTGCTCGCCCCCCGCGAGGCCGCCGAGCGCTTCCCGCACGACCGGGACGCCGTCGCCCGCACCGCCGAGCTCGCCGCACGGCTCGAGTTCGACCTGACCCGGGAGCTCGGCTACCGCTACCCCGACTTCTCCGACCGCGGCGACCCCGCCGACGTCCAGCTGGCGCGGATCTGCGGGCGGGCGTTCGCCGACCGCTACGGCCGCGACGCGAAGGCCCGCAGCCGCCTCGAGGAGGAGCTGGCGCTGATCCGCCACCTCGGCCTCTCCGGCTTCTTCCTGCTCCACTGGGAGGTGCTCGAGCTGGCCCGCGACTGCGCCCTCGAGGTGCGCGGGCCCGGCTCGCCCCGCCACGCGCTGCCACCCGGCCGCGGCCGCGGCTCCTCGGTCGGCTCGATCGTCTGCTACCTGACCGGCCTCTCGCACGTCGACCCGGTCGCGAACGGCCTCTCGCTCGGCCGCTTCCTCAACCGCGAGCTCGTCTCCGTCCCCGACATCGACCTCGACTTCCCCCGCGACATCCGCGAGAAGCTGATCGTGCGCGTGATCGAGCGCTACGGCGCCGACCACGCGGCCCTCGTCGCCAGCTTCTCGACCTACCACTCCCGCGGCGCGATCCGCGACGTCGGCAAGGCGCTGGGGCTCCCGTACGCCGAGCTCGAACGGCTCGCGCGCCTGACCGAGGGGAACCCGCACCGGGTCGCCGAGGAGATCGCGAAGCTGCCCGGCGACCACTCCTCGCCGCGCTGGCGGGCGCTCGGCGAGCTCGCCGCGGAGATCGGCGGCCTGCCGCGCCACATCTCCCAGCATCCGGGCGGGATGGTGATCTCGACGCGGCCGCTCCACGAGCTCGTGCCGCTGCAGCCGGCCGCGATGGCCGGGCGCCAGATCTGCCAGTGGGACAAGGACTCCTGCGAGGACGCCGGCTTCCTCAAGATCGACCTGCTCGGGCTCGGGATGCTCTCGGCGGTCGAGGACTGCGTCGACAGGATCGCGCGGCTCCACGGCGAGCCGATCGACCTCTCGCGGATCCCGCTCGACGACCGTGCCGTCTACGCCGAGATCCAGCGCGCCGACACCGTCGGCGACTTCCAGATCGAGAGCCGCGCCCAGATGCAGAGCCTGCTGCGGACGCGGCCGGAGAACCTCGACGACCTGACCGTCCAGGTCGCGCTCGTCCGGCCCGGGCCGATCCAGGGCAAGGCCGTGCACCCCTACATCGAGCACCGCCGGCGGCTCGAGCGGAGGATCCGTCGTTCGTCTACCCGGTCGACCACGAGCTGCTGCGCGAGCCGCTCGCCGACACGCTCGGCGTCGTCGTCTTCCAGGACCAGGTGCTCGAGGTCGCCCGGGCGCTCGCCGGCTTCTCGGTCGGGGAGGCCGAGGGGCTGCGGCGGGCGATGAGCCGCAAGCGCAGCCTCGCCGCGATCGAGGCCTACCGCGCGCGCTTCGTCGCCGGCGCCGCCGGCCGGGGGGTCGACGCCGCGACCGCGAACCTCGTCTACGACAAGCTGGTCGGCTTCTCCGGCTTCGGCTTCCCGAAGTCGCACGCCGCCGCCTTCGGCCTGCTCGCCTACCAGTCGGCCTGGCTGCGGCACCACTACCCGGCCGAGTTCCTCTGCGCGCTCCTGAACGCCCAGCCGATGGGCTTCTACCCGCCCGCGAGCCTCGTCCGGGACGCGCAGCGGCGCGGGGTGGAGGTGCGCCCGCCCGACGTCAACCTGAGCGAAGCACGGTGCTCTCTGGAGCCGACTGGGCTCGCACGAGGCTCGTGACACTGTGTCACTTGGCTTTGCCGTGCGCGTCGGGGTCGGCTACGTCCGCGGCGTCGGCGAGGCGGAGGCGGAGGCGGTCGCGGCCGGACGGCCGTACGCCGGCGTCGCCGAGCTCGCGCGCCGCGCCGACGTCAAGCGCGGCGCGCTCGAGGCGCTCGTCGGCGCGGGCGCCTGCGACGCCTTCGGGTCGCGGCGGCAGCTGCTCTGGCGGCTCGGGACCGTGCCCCGCGGCGCCTCCGTCGGCGGCGGCCACCGGCAGCTGGCGCTGCCGCTCGAGCCGACCGCCGAGACGCCCGAGCTGCCGGAGCAGACCCCCTGGGAGCGCATGCTCGCCGACTACCGGCACACGACCCTCTCGGTCGGCGTCCACCCGCTCCAGCTCCTGCGCCCGCACCTCGGGCCCGAGGTCTGCTCGACCGCCGACCTGCTCGAGGCGCCGCACGCGTCCGAGGTCGCGGTCGCGGGCATGGCGATCGCGCGCCAGCGGCCCGCGACCGCGAACGGGATCGTCTTCATGCTGCTCGAGGACGAGCACGGCCAGGTGAACCTGATCGTGCCGCCGCCGGTCTACGAGGCGCACCGGGCGATCGTCCGCGGCGAGCCGCTCCTGCTCGCCCGCGGCCGCTACGAGCGGATCGGCGAGAACCGCAACGTCGTCGTCGCCGCGCTCGAGTCGCTCGGGCCGCTCGCCCGCCGGGCGGCCGGCGAGGCGGAGGTGACCCGGGCCCTCCCGGGCGCGCACCACTTCGGCCATCGCTGAGAATGCGCGGATGCAGCCGACGCGCATCCGCGGCTGGCCGCGGCGGGCCTGGCGCCGCCTGCGGCCGTCCGCCTCGCCGATCCTGCAGACCTCCGTCGCCGCCGGCGGCGCCTGGTTCTTCGCGCGGCACATCCCCGGCCACGAGCAGCCGATCTTCGCCCCGATCGCCGCCGTCGTCGCGATGACCTCCGGGCCGGGGCCGCCGCGGGCGCGCCGCCGTGCAGCTGATCTTCGGCGTCGCCTTCGGGATCGCGCTCGCCTCGCTCTTCGTCCGCGCGACCGGCATGGGCTCCTGGCAGCTGATCGTCGTCGTCTCGCTGACGATGGCCTCCGCCGCCGCCGTCGGCCTGCCGACCTTCATGGTCACCCAGGCCGGCGTCTGGTCGGTGATCGTCGTCACCTCGACGCAGGGGAAGCTGCCCGTCGCGGAGATGCGGCTCGTCGACGCGCTCGTCGGCGGCGGCGTCGCCCTGATCCTCGCCCAGGTGCTGTTCCCGCTCGATCCGCTCGAGCTGCTGGAGAACGCCGTCCGCGACACCGCCGGGCAGGTCGACGACGCGCTGCAGCGGATCGCGAAGGCGCTCCGCGGGCGCGACGCCGACCTCGCGCTCGAGGCCGTCGACCTCGCCGACGACATCGACGTCGGCCGCATCGACGGCGCGCTCGAGCTGGCGCGGGAGGTCTCCCGCCGCGCGCCCCGCCGGCGCCGCGCCCGCAGGCGGATCGAGGAGTACGCCGCCCTCCGCGACGACGCGCAGCACCGGGCCCGCCACGTGCGCGTCCTCTCCGTGGCCGCCGCGCGGCTGCTCCGCAGCGAGGAGCCGCCGCCGCAGGAGCTCGTCGAGGCGGTCGAGCGGCTCGCCGCGGGGGACGGGGAGGCAGCCGTCGCCGCCGCCCGTCGCGCCGGCGGAAGCGGGATCGCGACCGGCCTCGCGGCCCAGCAGATCGAGCGGATCGCGGAGCGTTTGCGGACGCAGCCGCAGGGAGATCCTTCCCGGCACGATGGCGAAGGAGCGGGGGAGCGGCCAGGGAGCGAGTGAAGGCACCGGCTTCTTCCGCGCCGCGCTCGACAACCGCTTCCTGCTCGGCGTCGCCGCCGTCGCCGCGCTCGGCGGCTTCCTCTTCGGCTACGACACCGGCGTCATCGGCGGTGCGCTGCTCTTCATCAAGAAGGACCTCGACCTCGGCACCCAGCAGCAGCAGTTCGTCGTCGCCGTGCTGCTGCTCGGCGCGATGGCCGGCGCCGTCGCCTCCGGCTACCTCGCCGACCGGATCAGCCGCCGCCGCACGAAGATCATCTCCGGCTGCGTCTACGTCACCGGCGCGATCGGCGCCGCGTTCGCCCAGAGCTACTGGGAGCTCGTCGCCTCCCGCTTCTGGCTCGGGCTCGCCGTCGGCACCGCCAGCTTCGTCTCGCCGATGTACATCGCCGAGCTCGTGCCCGAAGCAGCTCCGCGGCGGCGTCGTCAGCTTCAACCAGCTGTTCGTGACGCTCGGGATCGTCGCCGCCTACATCGTCGACTGGGGCTTCGCCGGCTTCTCGAACAACTGGCGCTGGATGTTCGGCCTCGCCGCCGTCCCGGGCGCCGCCCTCGCGATCGGGATGTTCTTCATGCCGAGCTCGCCCCGCTGGCTCGTCGAGGCGGGACGGGAGGAGGAGGCCCGCGAGCTGCTGCTGCGCGTGCGCGGCAGCGAGGAGGACGTCGACGAGGAGATCGAGGAGATCAGGACCGTCGCGAGCGAGGAGGCCGGCATCGGCGAGCTCGTCCGCGCCGGGATCCGGCCGCTGCTCGTCGTCGGGATCGGGCTCGCCGTCTTCCAGCAGATCGTCGGCATCAACACGGTCATCTACTACACGCCGACGATCCTCCAGTTCGCCGGCATGGAGAACACCGGCGCGCTCCAGCAGACCGTCTTCGTCGGGCTGACGAACGTCTTCTTCACGATCGTCGCCGTGCTCCTGCTCGACCGGCTCGGGCGCCGCTTCTTCCTGCTCACGGGCACCTCGATCCTGCTCCTCGCGCTGGTCGGCATGGGCTTCTTCTTCCATCTGGGCTGGCTGCAGGACAACGCCCCGTACATGGCGCTCGCGTGCCTGCTCACCTACATCATGGGCTTCGCGATCGGGCTCGGGCCGGTCTTCTGGCTGATGATCTCGGAGATCTTCCCGCTGCGCCTGCGCGGCCCGGCGATGGCCGTCTGCACGCTGTTCAACTGGGGCTTCAACTTCGCGATCTCGTACACGTTCCTGACCCTCGTCGGGGCGCTGACCAAGGCCGGGGCGTTCTGGCTCTACGCCTTCTTCGCCGTCTGCGCGCTCGCCTTCTTCGCCCTGCGCGTGCCCGAGACCAAGGACCAGTCGCTCGAGGAGATCGAGCGCGAGCTCGGCGCCGACCCCGACCGGGCGGAGGCGGGCGCGCGGGCGTGACGTTTTGCGCACCCGTCCCCCGGCAACCGATCGGTTGACGATGGAGTCACGCGAACCGATCGGAAGACGCCGCTGGGCGATCGCCGAGGGGTACATCCCCGAGTGGTCGAACGGGCCCGAGCCCGAGTTCGAGAGCCACGAGACCGCCTGCATCCTCAACGCCGGCGACGCCGACGCGCACGTCGAGATCACCGTCTACTTCGAGGACCGCGAGCCGGCCGGCCCCTACCGGGTGACGGTGCCGGCGCGCCGCACGCTGCACCTGCGCTTCAACGGGCTCGAGGACCCCGAGCCCGTGCCGCGGGGCACCGACTACGCCAGCGTGATCGAGGCGGACGTCCCGATCGTCGTCCAGCACACGCGGCTGGACTCGCGCCAGGCCGAGAACGCCTTGCTGTCCACGACCGCTTTTCCGGGAGGAGACTAGATGTCCCAGCTCGTCGCAGACTACGTCCTCCAGCGCCTCCGCACGTGGGGCGTGCACCGCGTCTTCGGCTACCCCGGAGACGGCATCAACGGCTTCCTCGGCGCGCTCGACCGCGCCGACGGCGACCCCGAGTTCATCCAGGCCCGCCACGAGGAGATGGCCGCCTTCATGGCCGTCGGGCACGCCAAGTTCACCGGCGAGATCGGCGTCTGCATGGCCACCTCCGGCCCGGGCGCGATCCACCTGCTGAACGGCCTCTACGACGCGAAGCTCGACCACCAGCCGGTGCTCGCGATCATCGGCCAGCAGAAGCGGATCTCGATGGGCGCGCACTACCAGCAGGAGGTCGACCTGCAGGTGCTCTTCAAGGACGTCTCCGTCTTCTGCAACACCTGCGCGCATCCCGGCGCAGGCGCGGCAGCTGATCGACCGCGGCATCCGCAGCGCCCTCGCCGAGGCGGGCGTCGCCACGATCATCGTCCCGAGCGACGTCCAGGAGTCGGACGCGCAGGACTCGCCGCCGCGCATGCACGGCGCCGTCTTCACCTCGCCGGGCTACACCCGCCCGCGGGTGATCCCGCAGCCCGAGCAGCTCGAGCAGGCGGCCGGGATCCTGAACGAGGGCGAGAAGGTCGCGATCCTGATCGGCCAGGGCGCCCGCACGGCAGCCGACGAGGTCGTCCAGACCGCCGAGCTGCTCGGCGCCGGCGTCGCGAAGGCGCTGCTCGGCAAGGACGCGCTCCCGGACGACCTGCCGTTCGTGACCGGCTCGATCGGCCTGCTCGGGACGAAGCCGAGCAACGAGCTCGTGATGAACTGCGACACGCTGCTGATGATCGGGACGAGCTTCCCGTACGCCGAGTGGCTGCCGAAGGAGGGCTCGGCGAAGTGCGTCGAGATCGACATCGACGCGAAGATGATCGGGATCCGCTACCCGACCGACGTGCAGCTCGTCGGCGACGCGAAGTCGACCCTGCAGGAGCTGATCCCGCTGCTCCGCCGCAAGGAGGACCGCTCCTGGCGCGAGCGGATCGAGGGCGAGATCGAGGAGTGGTGGCGCGTGGTCGAGGACCGGGCGATGAGCGAGGCGGACCCGATGAACCCGCAGCGGGTGATCTGGGAGCTCTCGAAGCGCGCGCCCGACGACGCGATCTTCTGCGCCGACTCCGGCTCCTCGACGAACTGGTTCGCGCGCCAGCTGAAGCTGCGCAAGGGGATGCGGGCCTCGCTCTCGGGCACGCTCGCGACGATGGGCCCGGCGACGCCGTACGCGATCGGCGCCAAGTTCGCCTTCCCGGAGCGGCCCGTGATCGCGATCGTCGGCGACGGCGCCTTCCAGATGAACGGGATGAACGAGATGATCACCGTCAAGCGCTACTGGGAGCGGTACTGGCGCGACAACCCGACGCTGATCTTCTGCGTCTTCAACAACCAGGACCTGAACCAGGTCACCTGGGAGCAGCGCGTCCTCGCCGGCGACCCGAAGTTCGAGGGCTCGCAGGCGATCCCGGACGTCCCGTACCACAAGTACGCCGAGCTGCTCGGCCTGCGGGGCCTCTACTGCGAGAGCGACGCGGAGATGGGCGAGATCTGGGCGGAGGCGCTCAGGTCCGACCGCCCGTGCGTGCTCGAGGTGAAGGTCGACAACGAGGTGCCGCCGCTGCCGCCGCACATCAGGTTCGAGCAGGCCAAGGAGATGTCGATGGCGATCGCCAAGGGCGACCCGGAGGCGGTCGGGATCATGAAGAAGTCCGCCGCCGGCAAGTGGCAGGAGCTGAAGGAGTCGCTGCCGGGCCTCGGAGGTGACGACGACCGGTGAGCCGGGTCGTCGACAGGCCCGTCGGGGCGGCTCGCGGCGCCGGCCGCCCCGAGGTCTCCGTCGACCGGCTCGCCGTCTCGGCCTTCACGATCCCCGTCGACGGCCCGGACGGGGTCGAGAGCGACGGGACGCTCGAGTGGGACTCGACGACGGCGGTCGTCGTCGAGGCGCACGCCGGCGGCGAGGTGGGCTACGGCTACACCTACGCGCACGCCGCCGCGGCGACCCTCGTCGACGAGAAGCTGCGGGGCCTCGTCGAGGGCGCGGACGCGCTCGACGTCGGCGCCGTCTGGCAGCGGTCCGCGCAGGCGCTCCGCAACGTCGGCCGGCCCGGCCTCGGCTTCATGGCGCTCGCCGCCGTCGACGTCGCGCTCTGGGACCTGAAGGCGAGGCTCCTCGACCTGCCGCTGACGGTGGCGCTCGACGCCTACCACGAGGGCGTGCCGATCTACGGCTCCGGGGGCTTCTGCAACTACCCGCTCGAGCGGCTCCGCGAGCAGCTCGGAGGCTGGGTCGAGCAGGGGATCCCGCGCGTGAAGCTGAAGACCTCGCGGCATCCGGCCGAGGACCCGCGGCGGCTCGACGCCGTGCGCGAGGCGATCGGCGAGGAGCCCGCGATCCTCGTCGACGCGAACGGCGCCCTGACCCGCAAGGACGCGCTCTACTGGGCCGAGCGGTTCCGGGCCGACTGGGGGGTCTCCTGGTTCGAGGAGCCGGTCACCTCCGCCGACTTCGAGGGGCTCCGGCTGCTCCGCGACCGCGGCCCGGCCGGGCTCGACGTCGCGGCCGGCGAGTACGCCTTCGTCGCCGCGGACGTCCGCAACCTGCTCGTGCAACGGCTGCGTCGACTGCCTGCAGCTCGACGTCACCCGCTGCGGCGGGATCACGCCGCTGCGGCACCTCGCCGGGCTCGCCGACGGGCACGAGCTCGAGGTCTCCGCGCACTGCGCGCCGCAGGTCTCGGCGCACGCGTTCTGCGCGCTCCGCCGGATCCGGCACCTCGAGTACTTCCACGACCACGTCCGCGTCGAGCGGCTGCTCTTCGACGGCGTCCTCGAGCCGACGCCGGAGGGGACGCTCGTCCCCGACCGCTCGCGCCCGGGCCTGGGGCTCGAGCCGCGCTACGCGGACGTCGAGGAGTTCCGCGTCTACGGGGAGGCGAGCTGATGGCGGTCAAGCTGAAGGTTCCGGCCCGCGGCGACACGCGCTTCGCGGGCGGCATGAGCTCGGTCGTCGAGATCGACCGGAAGGCGCTCGCCGAGGCGCTGCGGGCCGAGCTCGAGGGCGAGGTCCGCTTCGACACCCAGGCGCGGGCCATGTACGCGACCGACGCGTCCAACTACCGGCAGCCGCCGATCGGCGTCGTGATCCCGAAGACGCTCGACGACGTCGTCGCGACCCACAGGATCTGCCACGAGGCCGGCGCCCCGATCGTGCCGCGCGGCTGCGGCACGAGCCTCTCCGGCGAGACCGTCAACTACGCCGTCGTGATCGACTTCACCAAGTACCTCGACGACTTCGACGACCCCGACCTCGAGGAGAAGACGGTCGTCTGCCGCCCCGGCGCGATCAACGAGAAGCTGAACGAGCACACGGGCAAGTGGGGCTGGATCTTCGGCCCCGACCCCTCGACGCACAGCTACTGCGCGATCGGCGGCAACGTCGGCAACAACTCCTGCGGCATCCACTCGGTGCAGTCGCAGTTCTACGGGCGGGGGCCGCGCACCTCGGACAACGTGCACTCGCTCGAGATCGTCACCTACGACGGCCTGCGGATGTGGGTCGGGGAGACCTCGGACGCCGAGTTCGACCGGATCGTCGCCGCCGGCGGCCGCAAGGCGCAGATCTACGGCGACCTCGCCGACCTGATGCTCGCCCACGCAGGGCGAGATCCGCCGCCGCTTCCCGCCGCCCGACCGGCTGCCGCGACGCGTCTCCGGCTACAACCTCGACGAGCTGCTGCCGGAGAACGGCTTCAACCTCGCACGCGCGCTCGTCGGCACCGAGGGGACGATCGCGACCGTCCTGCAGGCGAAGCTCTACCTGACCCCGGCGATGCTGAAGCGGACGCTCGTCGTCGTCTGCTTCGAGGACATCTGCGAGGCGGGCGACGCCGTGCCGTGGATCATGGAGCACAGGCCGATCGCGCTCGAGGCCGTCGACCACCGGCTGTTCGAGGACGAGATGCACCAGAACATGCACCCGTCCGCGCTGCGGAACCTGCCGCACTCCGACCGCGACTTCGGCGCCTGGCTGATGGTCGAGTTCGGCGCCGACAGCAAGGAGGAGTCGGACGAGCTGGCGCGCGAGTTCGTCGAGGACGCCGTCGGGCACGGCTGCTGCCGCTACGACGTCAGCATCTTCGACTCGAAGACCGAGGAGCAGCAGCTGTGGGCGGTGCGCGAGGGCGGCCTCGGCGGGACGGCCTTCCCGCCCGACGGCAAGGACCACTGGCCCGGCTGGGAGGACTCGGCGGTGCCGCCCGAGAGGGTCGGCGACTACCTGCGCGACCTGAAGCGGCTCTACGACGAGCACGGCTACCGCGGCGCGATGTACGGCCACGTCGGCCAGGGCTGCGTCCACTCGCGGATCGACTTCGACCTGCGGACGAAGGAGGGGATCGCCACCTACCGCGCCTTCATGGAGGCGGCGGCCGACCTCGTCGTCTCCTACGGCGGCACCCTCTCGGGCGAGCACGGCGACGGCCAGCAGCGCGCCGAGCTGCTGCCGAAGCAGTACGGCGACGAGATCGTCGAGGCGTTCCGCGCGTTCAAGCGGATCTGGGACCCCGACTGGAAGATGAACCCGGGGAAGGTCGTCGACCCGTACGCACTCGACGAGGACCTGAAGCTCGGCGCCGACTACAACCCGTGGCGGCCGCCGGTCAGGTTCTCCTACCCCGAGGACAAGGGGGACTTCGCCCACGCGGCGCTGCGCTGCGTCGGCGTCGGCAAGTGCCGGCAGCCGGACGGCGAGGACGTCATGTGCCCGAGCTTCATGGTCACCCGCGACGAGCAGTACACGACGCGCGGCCGGGCGCGGCTCCTCTTCGAGATGCTGCAGGGCGACATCATCGAGGACGGCTGGGCCTCGGACGAGGTGCACGACGCGCTCGACCTCTGCCTCTCCTGCAAGGGCTGCACGAGCGACTGTCCCGTCGACGTCGACATGCCCACCTACAAGGCGGAGTTCCTCTACCACCGCTACGAGGGCCTGCGGCCGCGGCCGCGGCACGCCTACGCCTTCGGCTTCATCGACCAGGCATCGCGGCTCGCCTCGCGGATGCCGGGGACGGTCAACTTCCTCACCCGGACGCCGCCGTTCGCGCAGGTCGCGAAGCTGCTCGCGGGCATGAGCGGGCGGCGGGAGATCCCGGAGTTCGCGCCGCTGACGCTGCAGCAGTGGTTCCGCGAGCGCGGCGGGACGACGAACCCGGACGGCCGGAAGGTCGTGCTCTTCCCGGACACCTTCAACAACCACTTCCACACCGACGTCGGCGTCGCGGCGGTCGAGGCGATCGAGGCGGCGGGCTGGCAGGTCGTGATGCCCGAGGGCCACGTCTGCTGCGGGCGGCCGCTCTACGACTACGGCTTCCTCGACACCGCCGAGCGCTACCTGCGCAGGAACCTCGACCAGCTGCGCGAGTACTACCGCGAGGACGTCCCGATCGTCGGCATGGAGCCGAGCTGCCTCGCCGTCTTCAAGGACGAGCTGACGAAGCTGCTGCCGCACGACGACGACGCGAAGCGCCTGGCGGAGAACGCCTACCACTTCGCCGAGTTCTTCCAGGCGTTCGAGCTCGAGCCGCCGAAGCTCGCGCGCAAGGGCCTGCTCTGGGGCCACTGCCACCACAAGGCGACGGGGGGCATGGACCCCGAGCAGGAGCTGCTGCAGAAGATGGGCGTCGAGGCGGAGCTCGTCACCGGCGGCTGCTGCGGCCTCGCGGGCTCCTGGGGC
The DNA here is from genome assembly GCA_963839285.1 of uncultured Actinomycetes bacterium. Taxonomy (GTDB): domain Bacteria; phylum Actinomycetota; class Thermoleophilia; order Gaiellales; family Gaiellaceae; genus DASSSQ01. Next base: position 583,017 of record CAWIUN010000020.1, on the reverse strand, counting down.
TTCGAGGACGGCCACTACGACGTCTCGATCGCCGCGGGCGAGCAGGCGCTCCTGCCCGCCGTCCGCGAGCTGCCCGCGGACGAGCTCGTGATCGCGAACGGGTTCTCCTGCAAGACGCAGATCGAGCAGGGCGGGACGGGCAGGCGGGCGCTGCACGTCGCCCAGCTGATCAAGATGGCGCTCGACCACGGCGCCGAGGGCGTCCGCGGCGCCCGTCCGGAGGACGCCTACTACGAGGTGCGGCCGCAGCCGGGCGCGGCCCGCCGCGCCGCCCGACTCGGCGCCGTCGCCGCGGTCGGGACGGGCCTCGCCGCAGCCGCGGCCGCGCTGACCTGGAAGGGGACGAGATGAGGATCGACGGCTACGCAGGCATCGAGGACTACGCGATCCTCGGCGACGGGCGGGTGACCGCGCTCGTCGCCCGCGACGGCTCGATCGACTGGCTGGCGGTGCCGACGATGGACCAGAGCGGCGTCTTCGCGGCGATCCTCGACGCCGAGAGCCGGCGGCCGCTGGAGCCTCGCTCCCGAGGGCGACTACGAGGTCGACCGGCGCTACGTCCCACGCACGAACGTGCTCGAGACGACGTTCACGACCGCCGGCGGCAAGGTGAAGGTCGTCGACGCGTTGACGCTCCAGGACGGCGGCCTCGTCCCGTGGATCGAGCTGGCGCGCCGGATCGAGTGCGTCCGCGGCGAGGTGACGCTGCGCTGGCTCGTCGAGCCGCGCTTCGACTTCGGCCGCGCGGAGGTGTCGATCGAGCGGAAGAACGGCACGCCGGTCGCGAGCGGCGGCGGCGTCTACATGGCCGTCTTCTCCTGGGACGCCGGCGCGCCCGCATGGTCGACCGGGTCGATCGGCGGCGAGCACACCTTCCGCGAAGGAGACGAGGGGCTGCTCGCGTGCATCGTCGTCGACGACGAGCCGATCCCGTTCCCGCCGCGCCGCGAGGTCGACGAGCGCCTGGACAGGACGATCGAGTCGTGGCACGCCTGGCTGCAGGCGCACGAGTACGAGGGGCCCTGGAAGCAGGAGGTCGAGCGGAGCGCGCTCGCGCTGAAGACGCTCACCTACTCCCCCTCGGGGGCGATGGCGGCGGCGGCGACGACGTCGCTGCCGGAGGTCGTCGGCGGCGAGCGGAACTACGACTACCGCTTCTCCTGGATCCGCGACTCCGCCTTCGCGATGGACGCGTTCGGGCGGATGGGCTTCCGCGAGCAGGTGCACCAGTCGCTGTCCTGGCTGTTGCAGGCGACCAAGCCGACCCACCCGCGGATGCAGCCGCTCTACGCGCTCGACGGGGTCGTCCCGAAGCAGCAGTCGGAGCTGCCGCTCGCCGGCTGGCGCGGCACGCGGCCGGTGCAGAAGGGCAACTCGGCCTCGGGCCAGCTGCAGCTCGGCACCTTCGGCGACCTGCTCGAGACGATCCGGCTCTACTGCTTCCACGGCAACGCGCTCGACGACGAGACGGCGACGCGCGTCGTCGAGGTCTGCAACCTCGCCTGCGAGCTCTGGCGCAACGAGGACTCCGGCTTCTGGGAGCTCTCGCAGCAGCGCCACTACACGGCCTCGAAGATGTCGGTCTGGGGCGCGCTCGACCGCGCGCTCGGGCTCCGCGAGCTGGGCCAGATCGCGCCGGGGGACGCGGAGGTCGGGCGCTGGCAGTCGACGCAGGAGGAGATCCGCGAGTTCGTCGAGAGCCGCTGCTGGTCGGAGGCGCGGCAGGCGTACTCGTTCTACGCCGGCTCGGACGAGCTCGACTGCGCCGTGCTGCTGAACGCGCGCATCGGCTACATCGATCCCGCCGGCGAGCGGATGGTCTCGACGATCGAGGCGATCCGGGAGCACCTGTCCGCCGAAGAGGGCGCGGGCGGGCCGCTGCTCTACCGCTTCTCCGAGATGCGCGGCTACGAGGGCGCGTTCGTCGCCTGCTCCTTCTGGCTCGTCACCGCCCTGACGCGCGCCGGGCGGCTCGACGAGGCACGCGAGCAGATGGACGCGATGCTCGAGCTCGCGAACGACGTCGGCCTCTACTCCGAGGAGATCGACCCCGACACGCACGCGTTCCGCGGCAACACGCCGCAGGCGCTCTCCCACCTGGCGCTGATCAACGCGGCGCACATCTTCCACGAGGTCGAGTCGCAGGGACCGTTCCCGGCGCGCGCGGCAGAGGAGGTATCGCACTGATGGCAGAGGTAGTGGTGGTCACGGGCTCGACGAGCGGCGTCGGCCGCGCGATCGCGCACCGGTTCGCGAAGGAGGGCGCGCACGTCGCGCTGCTCGCGCGCAACCGCACGGGGCTCGAGGCGGCGGCGAAGGAGGTCGAGGAGCTCGGCGGCAAGGCGCTGACGATCCCGACCGACGTCGCGAACTACGACGCGGTCGAGTCGGCCGCGGCCGCCGTCGAGGAGACGTTCGGGCCGATCGACACGTGGGTCAACTGCGCGATGACGACGATCTTCGCCTTCACCGAGGACATCGAGCCCGACGAGTTCCAGCGCGCGACCGACGTCACCTACCACGGCGCCGTCTGGGGCACGAAGGTGGCGCTGAAGCGGATGCTGCCGCGCGACCGCGGCACGATCGTGATGGTCGGCTCGGCGATGGCCTACCGCGGCATCCCGCTGCAGGGCCCCTACTGCGGCGCCAAGCACGCGATGAAGGGCTTCTGGGAGTCGGTGCGGACCGAGCTGATGCACAAGGGGTCGAACATCCACCTGCCGATGGTGCAGCTGCCCGGCCTGAACACGCCCCAGTTCGACCACTGCCGCTCGAAGATGTCCAAGTACCCGCAGCCGGTGCCGCCGATCTACCAGCCCGAGATCGCCGCCGACGCCGTCTACGAGGCCGCGCACTCGAAGCGGCGCGAGATCTACGTCGGGATCCCGACCGTCTACACGATCCTGGGCGAGAAGCTCGCGCCCTGGCTCGTCGACCGCTACCTGGCGAAGACGGCCGTCAACTCGCAGCTGACCGAGCCGGAGATCGACCCGCCGCGGGAGGGCAACCTCTTCGAGCCGCCGTCGGCCGACCAGGGCACGCACGGCCGCTACGACTCGAAGGCGCACTCCCACTCGGTGCAGTGGCTCCTGACGAAGCACCGCAAGTCGGCCCTCGGCGCCGTCACGGCGGTCGCCGGCGGCGCCGCTGCCGCCGCCGCGATGGTGCTCCGCCGGTAGAGAATCCGGGGCGTGCGGTCCCCCGACGGCTACGCGCCCATCCAGGACTACGCCGTCATCGGCGACGGGCGCACCTCGGCGCTCGTCGCCCGGGACGGGTCGATCGACTGGCTCTGCGTCCCGGACGTCGACTCGCCGTCGGTCTTCGGACGGCTCCTCGACGCCGGCCGCGGCGGCTGCTTCGAGCTGCAGCCGGTCGAGCCGTTCGAGGCGGCAGCGCGCCTACCTCGAGGACTCGAACGTCCTGCAGACGACGTTCCGGACCGCCTCCGGCGTCGTCCGCGTCACCGACATGATGGCGCTGACGCACCGGAGCGACGACCTGGCGCCGCTGCGGGAGGTGGTGCGGCGCGTCGAGGCGCTCTCCGGCAGCGTGCGGCTCCGCTGGCGCGTCGACCCGCGCTTCGGCTACGCGCAGGGGACGACGAAGGTCGGCCGCCGCGGCGGGCTGCCGTTCGCCTGGCGCGGCGGAGACGCCCTCTGGCTCGCGACCTGGAACCTCGGCGAGCCGCGCTTCGAGGGGGACGCGGAGCTCGAGGCGGGGGAGTGGGCGCTGCTCGCGCTCGGGACGGCGCACGGGCAGCCGGGAGTCTTCCCGGGGCTCGCGGAGCTCGAGCGGCGGGAACGGCGGACGCGGGAGTTCTGGCCGGCGTGGGCGGGCCGCGCGCGCTACGACGGCGCCTGGCGCGACGCCGTCATCCGCTCGCTGCTCGCCCTGAAGCTCTGCGTCTTCGCGCCGGCCGGCGCGATCGTGGCGGCGCCGACGACCGGGCTCCCCGAGGCGATCGGCGGCGCGCGCAACTGGGACTACCGCTTCACCTGGGTGCGAGACGCGAGCTGGACGCTCGACGCGCTGCTCGGGCTCGGCTACGCCGACGAGGCGCGCGCCTTCTTCTGGTGGCTGATGCACGCCTCGCGGCTGACGCAGCCGCGGCTCGACGTCCTCTACCGCGTCGACGGCTCGGCCCGGGCGCGCGAGCGGGAGCTGCCCGGGCTCGACGGCTACCGCGGCTCGCGGCCGGTGCGGATCGGCAACGCCGCCGTCGAGCAACGGCAGCTCGACATCTACGGCAGCATCCTCTCGGCGATCTGGCGCTACGTCGAGGACGGCGAGCACCTCGACTGGGACACGGCCAAGGAGGTGGCGGCGATCGCCGACTACGTCTGCTCGATCTGGCGCGAGCCCGACTCGGGGATCTGGGAGGTGCGCAGCGAGCCGACGCACTTCGTCCAGTCGAAGGCCATGTGCTGGGTCGCGCTCGACCGTGCGGCGCGGCTCGCCGAGCGCGACGAGATCCCGGGCAAGCATGCGCCCCGCTGGCGCGACGAGGCCGAGGCGATCCGCCGCTTCGTCGACGAGGAGGGCTGGGACGAGGAGCGGCGGAGCTACGTCCGTGCGACGACCCTGCGCGAGCTCGACGCGAGCCTGCTGACGCTGTCGCTGCTCGGCTGGGACGGCGAGCGGACCGCCTCGACGGTCGACGCCGTCCGCCGCGAGCTCGGCCACGGCCCGTTCGTCTACCGCTACAAGGGCGAGGACGGCGTCGCGGGCGGCGGCGAGGAGGGCGCCTTCCTCACCTGCTCCTTCTGGCTCGCCGACGCGCTCGCCCGGACGGGGCGCGTCGACGACGCCGTCTCGCTGATGGACGAGCTCGTCGGCCTGGCGAACGACGTCGGCCTCTACGCCGAGGAGGTCGACCCGCGCGACGGCTCCTTCCTCGGCAACTTCCCGCAGGCCCTCTCGCACCTGGCCCTGATCAACGCGGCCGTCTCGATCGCGGCCGCCCGCGGAGAGGAGGCGGGCTCGTGACCACCGTCTACGGGGCCCTCGCCGGCGGCTTCATCGGCACGATCGCGCTCACGTCGGGCCTGCGGATCGCGCAGGAGACGGGCCTGACGCGCATGGACATCCCGCTCCTGCTCGGGACCGCGTTCTCGCCGAGCCGCTCGCGCGCGGTCGCGATCGGCTACGTCCTCCACTTCGTCAACGGCCTCGTCTTCTCGCTCGGCTACGCGGGGATCTTCCTCGCCGTCGGCCACGAGGGCGCGGCGTTCGGCGCCGGGCTCGGGCTCGCGCACGGGATGCTCGCGGGCGGCGCCTTCCTGAACGCGCTCCTGCCGACGGTGCACCCGCGGATGGGCACGCCGTGGTCGGACGCCGAGGAGACGCCGCTGCTCGAGCCGCCCGGCTTCCTGCTCGCGAACTACGGCCCGCGCACGGCGGTCGTCTCGCTCGCGCTGCACGTCGTCTACGGCCTGCTCGTCGGCTGGTTCGCGCCGGGCTCTAGGACAGCGCGGGCTGCAGCGCAGGTCGATCTCGAGGCCGAAGCGGGGGAGCCGCTTCCTGACCGCCCGGTTGAAGGCCGCCTCGTAGGCCTCCGCGGTCTCCTCGTCGAGCGTGCGCCCGAAGGCGTCGCGGATGTCGGCGAGGGTCTCGGTGCCCTCCTCGACGAGGTCGACGTAGGCGCCGTAGCGCTCCTCGGCCTCGTCCCGCTCGGCGCCGTCGTAGGCGCGCTCGGCGGCGGCGCAGTCGGCGATCAGGTCGGCGTGGTCGCGCTCGAAGAGGTCGAGCTGGCGCCGGATCACGTCGGCGAACGGGCGCCGGAAGATCAGCGGAGCAGCTCCTCGTAGACCGCCAGGTGCGCGGCCGCCGCGGCGTCCCACGTCAACGTCTCGCGCGCGCGGCGCGCGCCCGCCCGCGCCTCGGCGAGCGCCGACCCGTCCTCGAGCAGGCCGGCCGCGGCCGCGGCGAGGCCCTCGACGTCGCCGGCTGCGACGACCCGCCCGGCGCCGAAGGCGCGCACCGGCTCCGCGAGGCCGCCGACGTCGTAGACGACGGCCGGCACGCCCGCGCCGAGCGCCCGCAGGAGCGCCCCGCTCTGGTCGAGCTCGGCGCGGTAGGGAAAGAGCGCGACCGTCGCCTCGCCGAGCGCCCGGTCGAGCTCCGCCTCGGGCAGGTAGCCGAGCCGCCACTCCGCGCGGTCGCCGGCGCGCGCCCGCTCCGCGTCGACCGGCTCGACCGGCTCGCCGGCGACGAGCAGCCGCGCCCCGTCGAGGAGCAGCGTCGCCTCGACCGCGTCGGCGAGCCCCTTGTACGGCCGGATCAACCCGAGGCAGAGGAGCGTCCTGCCGTCGTCGCGCCGCGGCGGGTCGCTCGGGAAGACGGGATGCGGGACGACGCGCACCCGGTCGCGCTCGGCACCGAGCTCGGCGACGGTCTCGCGGCCCCGCTCGCTGTGGACGACGACCCGGTCGAAGCGGCGCAGGAGCTCGCCCCAGAGCGCCGTCTTGCCCGCGGTCCGCCGCGGCACGAGGTCGTGCGCGGTGAAGACCGACGGCGTCCGGAAGCGCAGGCGCCGGTCGAGCTGCGGCCAGGCGAGCCACTGCACGTGCAGGACGCCGCCCCGCGCCCGGGCGAGCGCCCGCTGGACGAGCAGGTGCTCCGCCGCCTTGACCGGCAGCCGCAGCCGCGAGCGGCGGAAGAGGCGCGAGGAGAGCGGGGTAGAAGCGCTCGACCCGCCGGTAGCCGGCCGCCGCGGGGGTCTCGCCGAAGCGGAACGGCGAGGTCAGGAGCTCCACGTCGGCGCCGGCCCGCGCGAGCGCGGCCGCGAGCTCGTGGTCGTACTGCGGCGTGAACGCTGGTGGGTCGGCGAGGACGACGCGCACCGCGCAAGCCTACGCGTCGTTTGGCGTTTGTCCCGGACGGCAACATGCCGGACTCCTCCACCGGAAAGGACGTTCCCCATGCCCTTGCTCTGGATCGTCGTCGCGGTGCTGGTCATCCTGGCCGTGGCCGGCGGCGCCGCGCTCAACAGCCTGCTCTGGCTGCTGCTCGTCGTCGCGCTGATCGTGGCGATCTTCGCGCTCGTCTCGGGCCGCCGCGCGGTCTGAGTCCGTGGTAGAAGCGGGCGATGGTCGTCCGCAGCTGGAACGTCTTCCACGGCAACACGGTGCCGCCCGGGCGCCGCGCCCGGCTCGAGACGATGATCCGGCTCGCCGCGAGCGGCGGGCCGGACGTCGTCTGCCTGCAGGAGCTGCCGCTCTGGTCGTTCGACCGCCTCGAGGAGTGGAGCGGCATGCAGGCGGTCCCGGAGCGGGCGGCGCCGGCGCGGCTCGGACCGCTTCCCGTCGCATCCGGAGCTCGGGCGCGTGCTGACCGACCTGCACCACGGCGCTCCTCCGCTCGACGTTCACGGGGCAGGGGAACGCGATCCTCGTCGCGCCGCACCTGCGCCTGCTCGGGCGCGACCGCGTCGTCCTCAACTCCCGCCGCTTCCGCCGCGCGCAGGCGCGCACGCTCCGGCTCGGCGCGGCGGCGCGCCTCGGGTGGGCGAACGAGCGCCGGAGCTGCCATGCGGTGCGGATCGGCACGGTCGACGGGGGCACGACGGTCGTCGCGACGCTGCACGCGACGAGCTACAACGCCGACCCGCGGCTCGCGGACGCCGAGGTGATCCGCGCCGCGACCTTCGCCGAGGCCTTCGCGCTGCCCGGCGAGCCGCTCGTGCTCGCGGGCGACCTGAACGTCCGCGCCGGCGCCTCGCGCGCGCTCGCGGAGCTCGCCGCGTGGGGGTTCGCCGGCGGCGGCCACGAGGTCGACCACGTGCTCGTGCGCGACGTCGCCGCCGGGCCCGTCGAGGTCTGGCCCGACGAGCGGCGGCGGCTCGACGGCAGACTGCTCTCCGACCACGCCCCGCTGGAGGTGACGCTTCGATGACGTTCGACGAGGTCCGGGCCCGCTTTCCCGTGCTCGAGCGGCTCGCCTACCTGAACGCGGGCACGTTCGGCCCGCTCGCCCGGGCGACCGCGCGACGCGGTGATCGAGGCGCAGCGGCGCGACGCCGAGGCGGGCCGCGGCGGCAAGGTCTACTTCGAGGGCATGCTCGAGGCGCGCGAACGCGTGCGGGCGCTCTTCGCGCGGGAGGCCGGCGCCGCGCCGGAGCAGGTCGCGCTGACGACCTCGACCACGGACGGCTGCAACATCGTCGTCCGCGGCCTCGGGCTCGGGCCCGGCGACGAGGTCGTCACGACCGACTCCGAGCACTTCGGCCTGATCGGGCCGCTCGTCGCCTCGGGCGCGGCGATCCGCGTCGCGCCGATCCGGGGCCGGCCGGCCGCCGAGGCATTCGACGCGGTCCTCGCCGAGGTGACGCCGCGGACGCGGCTGCTCGCGCTCTCGCACGTCGTCTGGACGACCGGCCAGGTGCTGCCGGTCGCCGAGCTGCGGGAGGAGACGGGCGTGCCGCTGCTCGTCGACGGCGCCCAGTCGGTCGGGGCGATCCCGGTCGGCGCCGGGGTCGCCGACTGGTACACGGTCTCGGGCCAGAAGTGGCTCTGCGGCCCCGACTCGACGGGCGCGCTCGTCGTCCGCGACCCGGACTCGCTCGCGGTCCGCTCGCCCAGCTACTTCGCGCAGGCGGCCTACGACCTCGTCGAGCCGGGCTTCGACCCGAAGCCGGACGCGGCGCGCTTCGACACGGGCTGGCTGCCGACGCGCCTCCCTCGCCGGCCTCGAGGCGGCGCTCTCCGACCTGCCGGACTGGCGCTTCGAGCACGCCCGCTCCGCGGCCGAGCGCTGCCGCGGGCGGCTCGCCGAGGCCGGCTTCGACGTCGTCACCGAGCCGGGCCAGGCGAACCTCGTCTCCTTCCGCGTCGACGGCGACCCGGCCGAGCGCGCGGCCCGCTGCTTCGAGCGCGGCGTCCTCGTCCGCGACCTGCCGGGCACCGGCTGGCTGCGCGCCTCCTGCGGCTACTGGACCTCCGACGACGACCTCGACCGGCTCGTCGACGCCCTTCGCGACTAGCCCGTGCGCAGCCCGAGCTCGCCCGCGACCGGCTGCAGCGCCTCGACGACGTTCCGGATGTGCTGGTCGAGCTCGATCCCGAGCTCCTCGGCGCCCTTGTAGACGTCCTCGCGATGCACCCCGGCCGCGAACGACGGCTGCTTCAGCTTCTTCCTGACCGACTTCGGCTCGAGCCCCTCGAGGCCGGTCGGGCGGACGAGGCCGCAGGCGTGCACGAACCCGGACAGCTCGTCGCAGGCGAAGAGCGTCTTCTTCAGCGGCGTGTCGCGCGGCAGTCCGAGGTGCTCGGCGTGCGAGAGCACGGTCTCGATCACCTCCTCCGGCCAGCCCTCCTCGCGCAGGATCGGGGCACCGTCCTGGGGGTGCTTGTCGAGCGTCGGATGCAGCTCGTAGTCGAAGTCGTGCAGCAGCGCGGCGGCCCGCCAGAGCTCCTCGTCCGCCCCGAAGTGGCGCGCGTACCAGCCGACCGACGCCTCGACCGCGAGCGCGTGCCGCAGCAGCGGCTCGCTCGTCGTGTAGCGGGTCAGCGTCTCCCAGGCGTTCGCGCGAGTCGGTTCCACGGTCGCGGGTAGGCTACCCCGTCGATGGCGACTACCGTCCAGTCGGTGAACGAGTCGTTCGTGATCGAGGGCGGCCGGCGGCTCTCCGGCACGATCCGCGCGAGCGGGAACAAGAACGGCGCCCTGCCGATCCTCGCCGCCTGCCTGCTCGTGGACGAGCCGGTGCGGCTGACGAACGTGCCGCGGATCCGCGACGTCGAGACGATGGTCGAGCTGCTCCGCGACATGGGCGCCGACGCCGAGTGGGAGGGCCCGAACGAGCTCCGGGTGCACGCGGCCGAGCTCGGCAAGACCGAGGTGGACGAGCGGCTCTCGCGGCGGATCCGCGCCTCCTTCCTCGTCGCCGGGCCGCTGCTGGCGCGCGCCGGCGAGGCGGTGCTGCCGCCGCCGGGCGGCGACGTGATCGGCCGCCGGCGGCTCGACACGCACATCCACGCCTTCGAGCAGCTCGGCGCCCACATCGAGGTGACCCGGCGCTACAGGCTCTCGGCCGAGCGGCTGCGCGGCCGGCACATCTTCCTCGACGAGGCCTCCGTGATGGGCACCGAGAACGCGGTCATGGCCGCCGTCCTCGCCGAGGGCGTGACGACGATCGGCAACGCGGCGTGCGAGCCGCACGTCCAGGATCTCTGCCGCTTCCTCGTCGCCCGCGGCGCCGACATCTCCGGGATCGGCTCGAACGTGCTGACGATCACCGGCGTCGAGGGACTGCACGGCGGCGAGCACCGGATCCGGCTCGGAGCACATCGAGGTCGGCAGCTTCATCGGCCTCGCGGCGGTGACGGGCAGCGAGGTGACGGTCACGGACGTCGAGGGCGAGGACCTCGTCCCGATCATCCCGCACTTCGAGCGGCTCGGGATCCACGTCGAGCTCGACGACACGAGCGTCCGCGTGCCCGCCGGCCAGACGCTCGTGATCCGCGACGACCTCGGCGGCCAGATCCCGAAGATCGAGGACGGCGTCTGGCCCGCGTTCCCGGCCGACCTGACCTCGATCGCCGTCGTCGTCGCGACGCAGGCGCAGGGGACGATCCTCGTCTTCGAGAAGATGTTCGAGAGCCGCCTCTTCTTCGTCGACAAGCTGGTCGGCATGGGCGCGCGGATCGTGCTCTGCGACCCGCACCGCGTCGTCGTCACCGGCCCTGCGCGCCTCTACGGCGAGCGGCTGACGAGCCCGGACATCCGCGCCGGGATGGCGATGGTGATCGCCGCGCTCTGCGCCGAGGGGACGTCCCGGATCGGCAACGTCGGCGAGATCGACCGCGGCTACGAGCGGATCGACGAGCGCCTGCGCGCGCTCGGCGCCCGGATCGACCGGGTCGAGAGCTAGCCGCCATGGAAGCGAGCGGGCAGACGCGCGGCGGCGTCCGGGTCGAGGTCGCCGGCAGCGGCCGCGCGAACGTCTCGAGCGGCGTGCCGGTGCTCGACCACCTGCTCGGCCTGCTCGCGCACCGCGCCTCGTTCGACCTCGCGCTCGAGGTCGCGCCCGGCAGCGCGGACGCCGAGCTCGCGGCTGCGGGCCGGGCGGTCGGCGCCGCCCTCGCGACGCACCTGCGCGCCGCCGGCGTCCGCGGCTTCGGCACCGGCACCGCGCCGGCCGACGAGGCGCTCGCCGTCGTCGCGCTCGAGGTCTCGCAGCGACCGCAGCTCGTCTCCAACGTCGACTTCTCCCGCGAGCGCGTCGGCGGCCTCGAGGGCGACATGGTCTCCCAGTTCCTGCGCGAGCTGGCGGACGCCGCGTCGCTGACGGTGCACGTGCGGCTCGTCGAGGGGCAGGACCGCCAGCACGTGCTCGAGGCGATGTTCAAGGCCCTCGGCACCGCGCTCGGCGAGGCCTGCCGACCCGTTCCCGGAAAGGAGTAGCGCATGCAGAAGGACGTCGTCCGCACCGAGGAGGCACCCGCACCGTTCCAGGGGGCGCCGTACTCGCAGGCGATCCGGGCCGGCGACCTCGTCTTCGTCTCGGGCCAGCTCGCCCTGCGCCCGGGCGACAAGGAGCTGAGCGGCGGCTCGATCGCCGAGCAGACCGAGCAGGTCTTCGCGAACCTGCGCGCGATCCTCGAGGCGGCCGGGCTCCGGGCTCGACCGCCTCGTCAAGACGACCGTCTTCCTGCAGGACCTCGGCGACTTCGCGGGCATGAACGAGGTCTACGCCCGCCACGTCGGCGAGCGGCCGCCGGCGCGCTCGACCGTCGAGGTCGCGAAGCTGCCGTCGGGCGCCCTGGTCGAGATCGAGGCGATCGCGCACCTCTGACGGCCGGGCGCTGCCTCCCGGCGCTAGCGGCCGGTCGTCGTCGTCCCGGCCGGCTGGATCTCGAGGCCCTTCGACGGCGTCGGCCGGTCGAGCGAGGGCCCGGACGAGAGCCGGTTCAGGCCGAGGAAGACGAGCAGCGCCACCGCCGCCGCGACGGCGAGCACGAGCGGAACGAGGCGCGAACGGCCCATGGAGGTCGCCTTGCCGCGGCGAGAGAGACGAAAACGCCCGTCCGGAGCGCGCCGAGACCGCGACGCCGGCAAGGCGCGGCACGCGCGCGGCGCAGGGCCGGCGAGCCTCGGCGAGGCACGGCTCGAACCGGCACGGCCACGACGGGCAGGCCCGGTTCGGCCGCGGCGCCCGCCCACCCCGAGGGGACCCGGAGCCCGAGCGTCGCACGCCGCCGCGCACGCCGGTGTGCCGATTTCGTGCCGGTTTTCCGCGGCGGCGCCCGGCAGAATGGGAGGGATGCGCGCCGAGACCGTGATCGCGACGCACGGCAACACCGACTTCGACGCGCTCGCGTCGATGCTGGCGGCGCGCCGGCTCTACCCCGACGCCGTCGTCTGCCTCTCCGGCGCGCTCAACCGCAACGTGCGCCGGTTCTACCGCCTCCACGCGGACGAGCTCGACGTCGTCGAGGCCTCCCGGCTCGAGCTCGACGCGATCCGCAGGCTGATCGTCGTCGAGACGGTGCACGCGGCCAGGCTCGACGCCCTCGAGCCGGTCGCGCGCGACCCGGCGGTCGAGAAGGTCGTCTTCGACCACCACGGCGAGCGGCCCGAGTGGGCGCCGGCGGACGGCGTCGTGCTCTCGGAGGACGCGGCGCTGACGACGACGCTCGTCGGCATCCTCGCCGAGCGCGAGCTGCAGCCGTCGGCGCTCGAGGCGACGGTCTTCGCGCTCGGGATCCACGAGGACACGGGCTCGCTCACCTTCCCCGAGACGACGACGCGCGACGCCGAGGCGCTCTCCTGGTGCCTCCGGCACGGCGCCAGCCAGGACCTCGTCGCCGAGTACCTGCACACGCCGCTGCTCCAGGACGAGCGCGAGCTGCTCGCGGCGCTGCTCGACGCGCTCGAGACCCGTGAGGCGGCGGGCGTCGAGGTGCTCGTCGCGGCCGTGCGCTGGCCCGCCGAGGACGTCAGCGTCTCGCACCTCGCCTCGAAGCTCGTCGACCTGACCGACGCGAAGGCGCTCGTCTGCCTGGTCGAGATGGGCGACCGCGTCTTCTGCGTCACCCGGAGCCGCGTCCCCGAGCTCGACGCGAGCGCGATCGCCGCTGCCGTCGGCGGCGGCGGCCACGCGCAGGCCGCGTCGGCGTCCTTCAAGGGGACGCTCGACGAGGCCCGCGAGGCGCTGCTCGGCAGCCTCGGCCAGGCGACGCGCGAGCCGATCCGGGCCCGCGAGGTGATGGCCGCACCGCCGCGCACGGTCCCGTCCGACGCCCCGGTCGCCGACGCGATGCGGATCTGCCAGCGGCACCGGATGAGCGGCATCCTCGTCGTCGACGACGACCGGCTCGTCGGCGTCGTCTCGCGCGAGGACCTCGACAAGGCGATCGGCCACGGGCTCTCGCACGCGCCGGTCAAGGGGATCATGGGCGGCCGCGTCCCGACCGCGGACGAGCAGACGCCGCTGCCCGAGCTGCAGCGCCTGCTCGCGGGGGGGCGCGAGGGCCGGGTCGCGATCTGCCGCGACGGGGTCGTCGTCGGCGTCGTCACCCGCAGCGACGTCCTGCGCGCGCTCGGGGCCGTCGCGGAGGTCGACGCGACGCCGGGCGAGAGCCTCCGCTCGCGACTCGAGGGCCTCGGCCGCCTCCGGCGGGCCTTCGAGGCCGTCCAGGCGGTCAGCGAGCAGGTCGACGGCGTCTACCTCGTCGGCGGCACGGTCCGGGACATCCTGCTCGGAGAGGCCGGCTTCGACGTCGACATCGCCGTCGAGGGCGACGCGATCGCGCTCGCCGAGGCGCTCGCGGCCGAGCTCGGCGGCCGGTGCCGCCCCCACACGAAGTTCGGCACGGCGGTGGTCGTCTACGACGGGGACGAGCGGATCGACGTCGTCACCGCCCGCACCGAGTTCTACGACGCGCCCGCGGCCCTGCCGACGGTCGAGCACGCGACGATCCGCGAGGACCTGTTCCGCCGCGACTTCACGATCAACGCGATGGCCGTGTCGCTCAAGGGAGCGGACTACGGCCGGCTCGTCGACCCGTTCGACGGCCGCCGCGACCTCGAGGCCCGCTCGCTGCGGGTGCTCCACAACCTCTCGTTCATCGACGACCCGACCCGGATCTTCCGCGCGATCCGCTACGAGAACCGCCACGGCTTCCGGCTCGAGGCGCAGAGCGAGCGGCTCGCCCGCGCCTGCGTCGAGATGGGGCTCGTCGGCGACCTCTCGTCGGCCCGGCTGCGGGACGAGCTCGTCGCGCTGCTCGAGGAGGGGGAGATCCGGCACTCGATCCTGCGGCTCGCCGAGCTCGGCGCCGACCGGGCGATCCACCCGCACCTGGCCGCCGACGAGGAGGCGGTCGAGCTGCTGGGGCGGCTGACGCGGCTCCGGGACGAGTACGGGCTCGACGCCCCCGACTGGCGCCTGGCGCTGGAGGCGCTCGCGCGCCGGATGCCCCCGGACGAGATCTTCGGCTGGACCGGCCGCCTGAAGCTGCGCCGCCGCGACGCCGAGGCGATCGCCGGCGCCGTCACGGTCGGCCCGCGCCTGGCGGAGCGGCTCGCCGCCGAGGAGCTGCCGCCGGCCGAGGTCGTCGCCGCCGCGGAGCCGTACGCGCCCGACGCGCCGCTCTACGCGCTCGCGCTCGCCGACCTGCCGCAGCTCCGCTCCTACTTCGAGCGGCTGCGCGACGTCCGCCTCGCGATCGGCGGCCGCGACCTCGCCGAGCTCGGCCTCGGCGAGTCGCCGCGGGTGGGGGAGATCCTCGCCGAGCTGCGCCGCCGCAAGCTGAACGGCGAGCTCGACGGCCGCGAGTCCGAGCTCGCCGCCGCCCGCGAGCTGATCGGCGACGCCGGGAGTTGACCTCGGGGCGCCGGCGCTGCAGACTCGCCGCGTGTCGCCTCTCGCCCTCACGGAACAAGCCGGCGTCCGGCTCGCCGAGGTCGGCTTCGCGCTCGCCGCGATCGCCGGCGGCGTCCTCGTCCTCGGCGCGCTGACCCCCTTCGGCCGCAAGGCGGGCATGCTGCTCGGCGGCCTCGCCCTCGCGGTCGGCTCGGTGCTCGTGATCGTCGCCGTCCACTGGGGACAGTTCGGCTAGACCGGACGACGACGCCCGCTCTCGTCGTCGCGCGCATCGCCCCGATGCGCCACCGGCGCCGCGCTGCGAGGGCGCCGGCCGGCGCTAGCCTGCAGGCGTGGCCGACCTGCACCTGTACCGCTGGGACGCGCCGGGGCCGTATCGCGTCGCGTTCACGACCCGGCTCGGCGGCGTCTCGACCGGGCCGTTCGCGGCCCTCAACCTCGCCGCGCTCGGCGGCGACGAGCAGCCGAGCGTCGAGGAGAACCGCCGGCGCCTGTGCGAGGCGGTCGGCGCCGACCCCGCGCGCCTGACGATGAACCGCCAGCGGCACACGACGCTCGTCCACCGCGCCCGCGCCGGCGTGCTGGGCGAGCCGGGCGACGGGCTCTGGACCGACGAGCCGGGCGTGCCGATGCTGAAGCTGACCGCCGACTGCGTCCCGATCGCGATCGCGCGGGCGGTGTCGAACGGCGGCACACCGGCGCTCGCCGTCCTGCACGCGGGGTGGCGCGGCCTCGCCGAGGGGATCGTCGGGGAGGGCGTCGCCGCGCTGGCTGGCTCGAGAAGGAGGCAGCGGCAGGCTCGCCGCCGCGGTCGGCCCCTCGATCGGGCCGTGCTGCTACGAGGTCGGCCCCGAGGTCGCCGCGCGCTTCGACCCCGACCTGACGCGGGACGGGATCCTCGACCTCTGGGCGGCCGCCGAGCGGGCGCTCCGTGCGGCGGGCGTCGACGACGTCGAGCGGCTCGACCTCTGCACCCGCTGCAACCCGGATCTCTTCTTCTCCCACCGGCGGCAGGGGAAGCCGCGCGGGGCCCAGGGTGTCGTCGGTCTCGTCGCCTGAGCGGATCCGCGCCAACCTCGAGCGCGTCCGCGCCGAGGTCGGGCCGGGGGCGACGATCGTCGCCGCCACCAAGTACGTGTCCGTCGAGGAGCTGGCCGTCCTGCTCGAGGCCGGGATCGAGGTCGCCGGCGAGAACCGCGCCCAGGACCTCGAGCGCAAGCACGCGGTCTACGGCGACGCCTTCCGCTGGCACTTCATCGGGCGGCTGCAGTCGAACAAGGCGAAGGTCGTCAACGGCATCTGCGAGCTCTGCCACTCGCTCGACTCCGAGTCGACGGCGCGGAGGCTCGAGATCCCGGCGCTCGTGCAGGTGAACCTCGCCGGCGAGGAGAGCAAGGGCGGCGTCCCGCCGGAGGGGATCGAGCCGCTGCTCGCGCTCGCCGACGTGCGGGGCCTGACGACGATGCCGCCGGCGACCGACGACCCCGAGGCCTCGCGGCCCTACTTCCGCCGCCTGCGGGAGCTGGCCGAGGCGCACGGGCTGCGCGAGCTCTCGATGGGGACGAGTCAGGACTACCGGGTCGCCGCCGAGGAGGGCGCCACCTACGTCCGCGTGGGTTCCGCCCTCTGGCAGGGCTAAGATTCCGTACCGATGTCCCTCGGCGACCTCTGGAACCGCACGCTCGTCTACTTCGGCATCGCCGAGGAGGACGAGGACTGGATCGACGAGGACGGCTACGTGACCGAGGAGGCGCTCGAGCAGAGCTACAGCGAGCGCCCGAACGTCCGCCGGCTGACCCCGCGCGCGAGCCGCCGCGACTTCGACGACTGGAGCGACTCGGAGAGCACGACGCCGCCCGCGCGCAGCATCCGCGCCGTCCGCGAGCGGGAGCGCGAGCGTGCCGCACGCCCGAGACGCGTCGAGGCGGTCCCGGACCCTGCGTCGGTGCGGGTCCACCTCGTGATGCCGCGGAGCTTCAACGACGCCCAGCAGATCGCCGACCGGTTCAAGCAGTCGACGCCGGTCATCCTCAACCTCCAGAACGCCGACCAGGAGCTCTCGAAGCGGCTGATCGACTTCACGAGCGGCCTCACCTACGCTCTCAACGGTGGCATGCAGCGCGTCGCCGACAAGGTCTTCCTCCTCACGCCCCGGAACGTCGAGGTCTCGGCGGAGGAGCGCGCCCGCCTGCTCGAGACGGGCGCCTTCTTCAACCAGGCCTAGCGTCCGGGTAGAGGAAGAGCGGGAGGGAAGCCGAATTGCCCGGCATGGGCGCATCGATCGCCGTCGTCGTCTTGCTGGCGGACGCCGTCGGCGCGGTCCAGAACTTCGTGGACGTGTTCATCGGCGTCTACGTCCTGCTGATCTTCGCCTACATCCTGACGAGCTGGATTCGGCTGCCGTACTCGCTCTCCTGGCTGCAGCGGTTCCTCTTCGACGTCTGCGAGCCCTACCTGCGGATCTTCCGGCGGCTGCTGCCGGCGTTCGGCCCGCTCGACCTCTCGCCGATCGTGGGCGTGTTCGTCCTGATCATCCTCGGCCGCGTGATCGTGCGGCTGCTCGGGCTCCTGCACTGAAAGGACGCTGAACGATGGCCTACACCCCTGTCGAGCTCAGACATCTCTCGCTGAAGAAGGGCTTCCTCGGCTACCGCAAGGACGGCGTCGACACGCTGCTCGGCGAGGTGGCCTCGAGCTTCGAGGACGTCTGGCGCGAGCGCGCCGACCTCGCCGACCGCGTCGAGCAGCTCGAGGTGGAGCTCGTGCACCACCGAGAGCGCGAGGCGCTGCTCGCCAACACGCTGCTGGCGGCGGAGCGGGCGGCTGCCGAGGCGAAGGACGACGCGCAGCGGAAGGCCGAGCAGCTCGTCGCCGAGGCGCACGCGGAGTCGCGCGCGATCACGCGCGGCGGCGATCGCCGAGCGCGAGCGGCTGCTGACCGAGATCCGCCGGATCAAGGCGCTCCTGCGCTCGGCCCTCGACGTGGTCGAGGAGGGAGAGCACGTGCCGCTCCCCGACGCGGGAGGAGCCGCCCGCCGAGCGCCGCGAGGGCTGGCCGCAGCGGGAGGACACGCGCGAGTTCGAGGCGCCGGGCCGCCCGGGGCTCTACCTCTCCTCCGAGCCGAAGGACGCGCACGGCGCCTAGACTGGGCTCGAGATGGCGGCCCGCTCGACTCGACTGACGCTCCGCGTCGCCCCGGGCGCCCGGCGCTCGGCGATCGTCGGCCGGCACGGCGCCGGCTGGAAGGTCCGCGTCGCCGCCGCGCCGGAGGCCGGACGCGCGAACACGGCCCTCTGCGGGGTGCTCGCGGAGGCGCTGGCGGTGCCCCGGCGGGCGATCGCCGTCGTTTCGGGCCATGGTTCCAGGGACAAGCTCGTAGAGATCGAGGGCATCGACCCGGACGAGACCGAGCGGCGCCTCGCGCTGGCGAGCGCGCCCGGAAAGGACGCCTGATGAGCACGATCGAGACCGGTGAGTTCAAGGAACGGCTGCTCGAGGAGCGCGGCCGCCTGCTCGAGGCGATCGAGCGGCTGCACCAGGACCATCCCGGGTCGCTCGAGGACGAGACCTCGGAGCTGTCCTTCGCCGACAACCACATCGGCGACGTCGCGTCGGAGACGTTCGACCGCGAGCTCGACGAGGGGCTCGAGGAGGGCGCCCAGCGCCGGCTCGAGCAGATCGACGCGGCGCTCGGGCGGATCGAGGACGGCGGCTACGGCACCTGCGCCGTCTGCGGCAAGCAGATTCCGGAGGAGCGCCTGCGCGCGGCACCGTGGGCGACGCTGTGCATCGAGGATCAGAGGAAGCAGGACGGGTGAGCGGAGTCGGCTCGCCCGAGCCGGCGGAGGCGACGCCCCGCCGGCGGCTCGACGTGCGCGTCGGCTCCTCGACGAACGGCCTCGAGCCGATCTCCGTCGCCGAGCGCTCGCTCGCCGCCGGCCCGCTCCAGTGGCTCGGCCTCGTCGCGGTCGCGCTCGCCGCCGTGATCGCCGACCAGGTCACCAAGCACGTCGTCTCGAGCCAGCTGGCGCTCGGCGACGAGGTGCACGTGGTCGGGCCCTTCTCGCTCCACCACGTCCAGAACTCGGGCATCGCGTTCGGGCTCTTTCCGCGCTCGACCGTGACGATCGCGCTGCTGACCGCGGTCGCCGTCGTCTGGATGGTCTGGTTCTTCGCCCGGTCGGGCGCGCGGCACCCGGTGCTGCCGACCGCGCTCGGGCTCCTGATCGGCGGCAGCCTCTCGAACCTCGCCGACCGGATCCGGCTCGGCCACGTCACCGACTTCCTCGACCTCTCCTGGTGGCCCTCGTTCAACCTCGCCGACACCTTCATCTGCGTCGGCGTCGCCATCCTGCTGCTGACGCTGGTCGCCGCAGACCGGGAGCCGCGGCGTGCTCGTCCGCGTCCCTGACGAGGCCGCAGGCTCGCGGCTCGACCGCTTCCTCGCCGGTCTGCCGGCGGTCGGCACGCGCGCGGCCGCCGAGGCCCTGATCGCGGCCGGGGGTGTCACCGTCGAGGGCGAGACGCGCGCGAAGAGCCACCGGCTCGCGGGCGGGGAGGAGGTGGCGTTCGAGCCGCCGGAGCCGGCGCCGGAGCTCGCCGCCGAGCCGATCGACGTCCCCGTCGCCTACGAGGACGAGCACCTGATCGTCGTCGACAAGCCGGCGGGACTCGTCGTCCACCCCGGGCGCCGGCCGCAGCTCGGGGACGCTCGTGCACGCCCTCTACGGGCGGATCGCCGGCGGGGACGACCCGGAGCGCCCGGGGATCGTGCACCGCCTCGACCGCGACACCTCGGGCCTGATGGTCGTCGCGCGCGGCGAGGAGGCCTACCGCGGGTTGCAGGAGCTCGTGCGGGGCCGCGAGCTCGAGCGGACCTACCTCGCCCTCGTCCGCGGCAGGCCCCGCTCCCGGCGCGGCACGATCGAGGCCCCGATCGGCCGCGACCGCTTCGAGCCGACCCGGCAGTCGCTCGACTCCGAGACCCCGCGGGACGCCGTCACGCATTTCGAGCTCGAGCAGGTCTTCGCCGAGCACGCCCTCCTCCGGGTCCGGCTCGAGACCGGGCGCATGCACCAGATCCGCGTCCATCTCGCCGCGATCGACCTCCCCGTCGTCGGCGATCCCGTCTACGGCGTTCCCGCAGACGGGCTCGACCGCCAGTTCCTGCACGCCACCGCACTCGCCTTCACGCACCCGCTCACGGGCGAGCGGCTCGAGCTCGAGTCGCCGCTGCCGCCCGACCTGCGCCGGTTCCTCGACGCGCTCGAGTGAGAGGACGCCGACCGTCGCCTCGACGCGGCCGGGGGGCACGTCAGTCGGCCGGGCTGCCGCTCGACGCGTCGATCGGAAGTGATGTAGATGTAGGTGTACACCTCCATCACCGTCGCAACGTGACTTGCGCCGGATTCGTGCCGAATCCGCAGCGAGCTCGTGACGATCCGATGACGATTTCCGGCGCCCGCTCGCCGGCACCACCGTCCGGGCGGCCCGCCGGTACACTGGAAGCCGTTTTCCGTGTCCCCTCCCCGGCGGACACGTCCGGACGGTGGTGCCGCGCGCTCGGCGCGGTTCCGTCCGGGCCCGCCGGCGCCATCAGCACCCAACCCAAGGAGCAGCACCGTGGCAGTCGTCTCCATGAAGGAGCTGCTGGAGGCTGGAGTCCACTTCGGCCACCAGACCCGTCGCTGGAACCCGAAGATGAAGCGGTTCATCTTCAACGAGCGCGGCGGCATCTACATCATCGACCTGCAGCAGACGCAGGAGCTGCTCGACGAGGCGCACGCGTTCGCGCGGGCGATCGGCGAGCGCAACGGCACGATTCTCTTCGTCGGCACCAAGAAGCAGGCGCAGGACGCCGTCGAGGAGCAGGCGAAGCGCGTCGGCATGCCCTACGTCAACCACCGCTGGCTCGGCGGCCTGCTGACCAACTGGCGCACGATCTCCGATCGGATCGAGCGGCTGCACGAGCTGCGCCGCCTCAAGGAGGAGAGCCAGCTCGACCTGCTGCCCGCCAAGGAGCGGATCGCGATGGAGGCCGAGCTCGAGAAGCTCGAGGCCAACCTCGGCGGCGTCGCCGACCTGCGCCGTCAGCCGGACGCGGTCTTCATCGTCGACCTCCGCAAGGAGTTGCTCGCCGTGCGCGAGGCGCGCCGGCTCAACCTGCCGGTGATCGCGCTCGTCGACACGAACTGCGACCCGGACGAGGCGGAGTACGTGATTCCGGGCAACGACGACGCGATCCGCTCGTGCTCGCTCGTCGTCCGCGCGATCGCCGACGGCATCGAGGCCGGCAAGCAGAAGGTGCGCCCCGGCGAGTTCGCCGACCGCGACCAGCAGGCCGAGGCGGCTCCCGGCGAGGAAGCACCTGCCGGGCAGCCTGCTCCCGCTCAGGCAGATGCCGGCGAGCAGCCGGCTCCCGCCGCCGAGGCACCTGCCGAGCCCGCCCCCGCCGCGGAAGCCGCGGTCGAGGCGGAGCCGGCACCCGCGGCAGACCCGACCCCGGCGCCCGCGGACACGTCGAGCTCCCCCGCGGAGGCGCCGGCGGCGGATTCGACCCCGGTCGAGCACGAGCAGGAGAGCAAGGCAGACAGCGCGGCCGCGACCGACGCGGCCGAGGAGGAGAAGGTTCAGTGACGACGATCTCAGCGAGCCTCGTCAAGGAGCTGCGCGAGCAGACCGGCGCGGGGATGATGGACTGCAAGCGCACCCTGGAGGAGACCGGCGGCGACGTCGAGGCGGCGAAGCGGCTGCTGCGCGAGAAGGGCATGGCGTCCGCGGGGAAGCGCGCCGACCGCTCGACTCCCGAGGGGCTCGTCGGCTACCGGGTCTCGGGGGGCCGCGGCACGCTCGTCGCGGTCGGCTGCGAGACGGAGCCGGTCTCGAAGAACGACGCGTTCCAGGCCTTCGCCGAGAAGGCGCTCGACACGGTCGAGCAGGAGGGCCCGGACGCGGTCGAGTCGCTCGAGCAGGAGCGCCAGGAGCTCGTCGGCAAGCTCGGCGAGAACATCCGGGTCGTCGGGGCGAGCCGCTTCGAGGCCGCCGACGGCGAGACCGTCGTCGCCTACGTCCACCCGCCCGCGAACAAGATCGGCGCGATGGTGCAGGTGCGCGGCGGCTCCGAGGAGCAGGCCCGCGACCTGGCGATGCACATCTCGTTCGCGCGGCCGCGCTTCCTCGACCGCGACCAGGTTCCGGCGGCGGAGGTCGAGGCCGAGCGCGACGTGCTCTCGACCAGCGAGGACGTCCTCTCGAAGCCCGAGAACGTGCGCGAGAAGATCGTCGAGGGCCGCATCCAGAAGTGGTTCGCCGACGCGGTGCTGCTCGACCAGGCGTGGTATCGCGAGCCCGGGCAGACGGTGCGCGAGGCGATCGGCGGCATGGAGGTCGTCGATTTCGCCGTCTACGCGCTGGCCGGGTAGGTTCCGGCCGTGACCGCGAGCCCGCACGAGAGCCTCGTCCCGAAGGCCGGGCACGCACCGGTGTTCAGGCGCGTGCTCCTGAAGCTCTCGGGCGAGGCGCTGATGGGCGACCGGCAGTACGGGATCGACGAGCGGACGGTGCAGGCGGTCGCCGAGGAGCTGGCGACGGTCCACGCGTCGGGCGTCGAGATCGCGATCGTGATCGGCGGCGGCAACATCTACCGCGGCCTCGCCGCCGCCGCCGAGGGCATGGACCGCGCCTCGGCGGACTACGCGGGCATGCTCGCGACGCTGCTGAACGCGATCGCGGTCCAGGACGCGCTCGAGCGGAACGGCGTCCACACCCGCGTCCTCTCGGCGCTCGACGTGCGCGAGGTCGCGGAGCCGTACATCCGGCGGCGGGCGATCCGCCACCTGGAGAAGGGCCGCGTCGTCATCTTCGCCGCGGGCACCGGCAACCCGTTCTTCACGACCGACTCGGCGGCCGCGCTGCGGGCGCTCGAGATCGGCGCCGAGGCGATCCTGATGGCCAAGAACGGCGTCCAGGGCGTCTACGACGGCGACCCGCGCACCGAGGCGGAGGCGCGCTTCCTGCCCGAGCTGACGCACCTCCAGGCGATCGAGCAGGGGCTGAGGGTGATGGACACGACCGCGCTCTCGCTCTGCATGGACAACAGGCTGCCGATCTACGTCTTCGAGCTCGCGACCGGCAACGTCGGCCGCGTCCTCGCCGGCGACCGGATCGGCACGATCATCTCAACGACCGGGGAGGCTCGATGATCGACGAGGTCATGAAGGACGCCGGCCACCGGATGGAGCAGGCGGTCGAGCACACGCAGCAGGAGTTCAACTCGGTCCGCACCGGCCGTGCGTCGGCCGCGTTGCTCGACCGGATCCAGATCGACTACTACGGCACGCCGACGCCGCTGCGGAACCTGGCGACGATCAACGTCCCCGAGCCGCGCCTGCTGACGGTGCAGCCGTTCGACCCCGGCTCGATCAAGGCGGTCGAGAAGGCGATCCAGGAGTCGGATCTCGGCCTGACGCCGTCGAACGACGGCAAGCTGATCCGGCTCGCGATCCCGCAGCTGACCGAGGAGCGGCGCCGCGAGCTCGTCAAGATCGTCCACCGGCTGGCGGAGGACGGACGCGTCGCCGTGCGCAACGTCCGCCGCGACGCGATCCACCAGTGCAAGCAGCTCGTCGACAACGGCGACGTCGGCGCCGACGAGGAGCACCGGGCCGAGGAGCAGGTGCAGAAGCTGACCGACGACCACGTCCACCGGATCGACGACCTCTTGAAGCACAAAGAGGCCGAGATCATGGAGGTGTGAACCTCCTCACCCGCATCCGGACGCTCCGCGGCCTCAGGCCCGCCGCGGAGCCCGAGCTACCGGCGCTCGCGCGCTCGGTGGCGATCATCATGGACGGCAACGGCCGCTGGGCGAGCAGGCGCGGGGTCACGGTCGCCGAGGGCCATCGCGCGGGCTCGCGCGCGTTGCGGCCGGTCGTCGAGACGGCGATCGACCTCGGGATCGAGTCGCTCGCCGTCTACGCCTTCTCGACCGAGAACTGGACGCGCTCGGCCGAGGAGATCGACGCCCTGATGGAGATCTTCTCGGAGACGATCGACCGGGAGCTGCCCGACCTGGCGGAGCAGGGCGTGCGAACCCGCTTCGTCGGCAGGCGCGACCGGGCGCCCGAGGAGCTGCGCCGGAAGATGGCCGAGCTGGAGACGGAGACGGAGCGCAACCGCCGGCTCTCGCTCTGGATCGCGTTCGACTACGGCGGCCGTGCCGAGATCGTCGAGGCGGCGCGGCGGCTGCTCGAGAGCGGCGTCGGGCCGGAGGAGCTCGACGAGGCCGCGCTCGCGGAGCACCTCTACGCGCCGGAGATGCCCGACCCCGACCTGCTGATCCGCACGTCGGGCGAGCTCAGGATCTCGAACTTCCTGCTCTGGCAGCTCGCCTACGCCGAGCTCGTCTTCGTCGACACGCTCTGGCCCGACTTCGGCGAGTCCGAGCTCCGTTCGGCCCTCCACGACTATGCGAAGCGGCGCAGGCGTTTCGGCGGCCGGTAGCGGCGTGAGCGAGCTCTTCTCGCGCGTCGCGATCGCGCTCGTCGGCGTGCCCGTCGTGCTGGCGCTGATCTGGGGCGGCGGCTGGTGGCTCTTCGCGCTGGCGGCGGTGGCCGCCTTCGTCGCGCTGGACGAGTTCTGGCGGATGACGCGTTCGCTCGCGGCCGCTGACCGTCGCCGGCTACGCCGGTGCCGCGGCCGCGCTCGTCGGCGCCGAGCTCGGCGGGGTCTCCTGGCTGCTCGGCGGCTTCGCCGCGACGTTCCCGCTCGCGTTCCTGCTCCGGGGCCTCGCCGGGACGAAGCCGACCACGGCCGTCTCGGTCGCGACGACGGTGCTCGGGGTCGGCTGGATCGCGCTCGGGCTCGGCTGCCTGCTGCTGCTGCGCGGGCTGCCCGAGCACGGCGCGCTCGTGGTCGTCACGGTCATGCTCGCGGTCTGGGCGAACGACACGCTCGCCTACTTCGCGGGCCGCGCGTTCGGCCGGCACAGGCTGGCGCCGGTCGTCTCGCCGGGCAAGACGTGGGAAGGGTTCGCCGCGGGCGCGCTCGCCTCGGTGCTGGTCGTCTTCTTCGCCATGTACGGCCAGGACTACCTGCTGATCTGGCAGTCGATCGTGCTCGGAGTCGCGCTGGCCGTCGCCGGGCCGGTCGGCGACCTGTTCGAGTCCGCGATCAAGCGGGACATGCAGGTGAAGGACACCGGCCGCGTGCTCGGCGGCCACGGCGGCATGCTCGACCGCATCGACGCGCTCCTCTTCGCGGCCGCGGCCGCCTACTTCGTGCTCGAGGCCTTCAACCGCACCTGAACGCCCTCGACCGCAGCTGAATCGGCGCGGCGCCCGGCCGGACTCCGAACGGACCCCCACCCTGGGTGGGGACGAGCTCCCACCACGAACGCTAGCGCTCGCGGGCGCACGCGTGTGTGCCGATTCTGTGCCGATTTCGCGCACCCGGCAGGCGCGCCGACGGCTCGGCGCCGGCGGTCGCCGCGAGAAGCCGCGGCGCCTGCGGGGTACGCTCCCCGCGTGAGCTCCGTCACGCGGATCGCACTCGCCGGCGCAACGGGCTCGATCGGGCGCCAGGCGATCGAGATCGTCGAGGCCAATCCGAAGCTCGAGCTCGTCGCGGCCACGTCGGGCTCGACCCCGATCGACGGTCTCGCCCCGCTGACCCAGGTCGGCGGCGACCCGACCGAGCTGCTCGAGCGGGCGCAGCCCGACGTCGTCCTCAATGCCGTCGTCGGCTTCGCGGGCCTGCCCGTGACGCTGTGGGCGCTCGAGCACGGCGTCACGCTCGCGCTCGCCAACAAGGAGAGCCTCGTCGCCGCCGGCGAGCTCGCGCTGGCGGCGCAGCGCCGCGGCGGCGGCCTGCTGCTCCCCGTCGACAGCGAGCACTCGGCGATCTTCCAGTGTCTCGAGGGGCGAAAGGGCGAGCAGGTCGACTCGCTCGTCCTGACGGCCTCGGGCGGGCCGTTTCGCGGTCGCACCCGCGCCGAGCTGGCCGACGTGACACCCGAGCAGGCACTCGCGCACCCGACCTGGACGATGGGCCCGAAGATCACCGTCGACTCGGCCACGCTCGCCAACAAGGGGCTCGAGCTGATCGAGGCGCACTTCCTCTTCGCCGTGCCCTACGAGCGGATCGAGGTCGTCGTCCATCCGACCTCGACCGTGCACTCGCTCGTCCGCTTCCGCGACGGAGCCACCCTGGCGCACCTCGGTCACCCGGACATGCGCGTTCCGATCTCCTACGCGCTCACCTATCCCGAGCGAGCCGCGACGCCGGTGCCGCGGCTCGACTTCGCGCAGGGCCTCGAGCTCACCTTCGAGCCGCCCGACGAGGAGAGCTTCCCGATGCTGCGGCTCGCGCGCGAGGCGGGGGAGAGGGGCGGCACCTTCCCCGCCGTCTTCAACGCCGCCAACGAGGTCGCGGTCGCAGCCTTCCTCGACGGCGGGCTGCCGTTCCTCGGGATCGCCGCGGTCGTCGAGGCCGCGCTCGAGCGGGCAGACGGCGCGCGCGCGCGGGATCTCGCCGAGCTGACCGAGGCCGACGAGCAGCGCGCGCGCCCTCGCGCGCGAGGCCTACGCTACCGTGAGCTCGTGACCACCCTCGTCGCCATCGGCGGCCTCGCCTTCCTGATCCTCGTCCACGAGGCAGGGCACTTCGTGACCGCGCTCGCCGTGCGGATGCGCCCCCGGAAGTTCTATCTCGGCTTCCCGCCGGCGATCATCCGCGCCACGCGAGGAGGTGTCGAGTACGGGATCGGCCTGATCCCGCTCGGCGGCTACGTGAAGATCCCGGGCATGTTCCGGCCCGCCCCGGGCGACCTCGGCCGCTGGTTCGGCCGCGCCGAGGAGGAGGCGCCCGCGCTGCGCCGGCCGATCGAGTCGCTCGCCGACGCGCTCGAGCAGGCGGATTTCGTCGCGGCACGGTCGCGGCTCGACGAGCTCGAGGCCGCAGCCGCCGAGGCAGAGCTCGGCGTCACCGCCCGGCGCGACGTCGAGCGAGGCATCCCGGAGCTGCGCGACAGCCTCTCCGGCGACGCCTACTGGCAGGCGGCGCCCTGGAAGCGGATCGCGGTCATCTTCGCCGGGCCCGGCACGAACCTGCTGCTCGCGATCGTGCTCTTCGCCGGCGTCTTCATGGTCGGCAGCGGCGCCTACCGGCTCGGGTTCTCGCTCCAGCCGAACGGCGCCAACGCCTCGGCCGTCGTCGACTCCGTGCTGCCGGGCCACCCGGCCGAGCGCGCCGGGCTGCAGGCGGGCGACCGCGTGCTCGCGATCGACGGCAACCGCGTGACGCCGAACCGCATCTCCGAGGTGATCGGCTCCTCGCACGGCCGGCCCCTGACGCTCACCGTGCAGCGCGACGGCCGGACGGTGACGCTGCCGCCCACCTCCGCGCGAAAGGACACCGGCGAGAGCGCCCCGCAGGCCTTCGGGGATTCGCTCCGGGTCACCGGGGAGGTGACGAAGGAGATCGCGCTCTCGCTCGGTCGCCTCGTCCGCGGGAGCGGCCGGAACGAGATCTCGAGCCCGGTCGGGATCGTGCGCGGCTCCGAGCAGGCGATCGAGCAGGGCGCGCGCCAGTACCTGTCGGTGCTGGGCCTGATCAGCCTCTCGCTCGCGCTCCTGAACCTGCTGCCGCTGCTGCCGCTCGACGGCGGCCACATCGCCTTCTCGATCATCGAGGCCGTTCGCGGCCGCGCGGTCGCCCGGGCGGTCTACGAGCGCGTCTCCGCCGTCGGGATCGCCCTCGTGCTGCTCCTCTTCTTCGTCGGCCTCTCCAACGACCTCGGCGGCGGCGTCGGCGGCTGAGCCGGCCGGCCGCCTCACCCCAGGGCATACCCCCACCCTGGGTGGGGCTTCTGACCCGCCTCCCTCGAGGCAGACGCTACCGCGAAAATGCGCACCTGTCCGTGACGGAAGCGTGACGATTGTGCGCCGACTCGTCCCCGGCCCGGCCCGCGGCCGGCGGCTCGGACTGCACCGGGGCGCGGGCGGCCCCGGCTAGACTGACCCGCGATGGCCAGCCGGCGCAGTGTCAAGGTGGGCGACGTCACGATCGGCGGCGGCGCTCCCGTCGTCGTCCAGTCGATGACGACGACGAAGACCCACGACGTCCCCGCCACGACCGCCCAGATCGCCGCGCTCGTCTCCGCGGGCTGCGAGATCGTGCGCGTGGCGGTGCCCGAAGACCGAGGACGCCGAGGCGCTCGGCAGGATCGTCCGCTTCTCGCCGATCCCGGTGATCGCGGACATCCACTTCAACGCCTCGCTGGCGCTGAAGGCGATCGAGCAGGGCGTCGACGCCGTGCGCATCAACCCCGGCAACATCGGCGGCCCCGACAAGGTCGAGCAGGTCGTCCGCGCCGCGAAGAAGGCCGGGATCCCGATGCGGATCGGCGCCAACTCCGGCTCGCTGCCGAAGCACCTGGCCGAGCTGGCCCAGGCCGACCAGGCCGAGGCGCTCGTCGAGGCCGCGCTCGAGGAGGTGCGGCTGCTCGAGAAGCTCGACTACCTCGACTTCAAGATCTCGGTCAAGTCGAGCCACGTGCCGACGATGATCCGCGCCTACCGGCTGCTCGCCGAGAAGGTGCCCTATCCGCTCCATCTCGGCGTCACCGAGGCCGGCACGCCCTTCTCCGGCTCGATCAAGAGCGCCGTCGGCATGGGCGCGCTGCTCGCGGACGGGATCGGCGACACGATCCGCGTCTCGCTGACCGCCGACCCGGTCGAGGAGCCGAAGACCGGCTTCGAGATCCTGAAGGCCCTCGGCCTCCGCGAGCGGGGCCCGGTCATGATCGCCTGCCCCTCCTGCGGCCGCGACAACGTCGGCGTCCATCTCCTGGCCGAGGAGGTCGAGCGGCGGCTCGCCGACTACCCGCAGCACGTCGAGGTCGCCGTGCTCGGCTGCGCGGTCAACGGCCCCGGCGAGGCGGGCGACGCGGACTTCGGGATCGCCGGCGGCCGCGACGTCGGCTTCATCTACGCGCACGGCCGCGTGCTCAAGAAGGTCTCGTCCGAGACGCTGATCGACGAGCTCTTCGTCGAGATCGACCGCTGGATCGCCGACGGCATGCACCGGCCGACGCGTCTGAAGATGGCCAAGCCGGCCGCGCTGGCCATGGCCGAGGCGTCCGCGATCCCGCTCGATTAGCCTAGGCGGGCAACGATGATCGCCCGAGCCTCCCAGCTCTTCCTGCCGACCCTGCGCGACGCCCCCGCCGACGCGGAGGCCGCGAACCACAAGCTGCTCGTCCGCGGCGGCTTCGTGCGCCAGGTCGCGGGCGGCGTCTGGACGCTCCTGCCGCTCGGCTGGCGCGTCCACCGCAAGGTCGAGCGGATCATCCGCGAGGAGATGGACGCGATCGGCTCGCAGGAGATGCTGATGCCGGTGCTGACGCCGTTCGAGCTCTGGCGGCAGAGCGGCCGCGACTACATCCAGGAGCTCTTCCGGCTCACCGACCGCAAGGGCGTCGAGTACGTGCTGCCGTTGACCCACGAGGAGACGGTGACCTGGCACGCACGCGAGCTGCAGAGCTACCGGCAGCTGCCGCAGATGCTCTACCACATCTCGATCAAGGAGCGGGACGAGCCGCGGCCGGGCAAGGGGCTGATCCGGCTGCGCGAGTTCATCATGAAGGACTCGTACTCGTTCGACCGCGACGCGGCCGGGCTCGATCGGAGCTTCGAGCTGCACCGCGGCGCCTACCACCGGATCTTCGAGCGCTGCGGCGTCGAGGTGCACGCGGTCGAGGCCGAGTCCGGGATGATGGGCGGCAGCGAGTCGGTCGACTTCCTGGCGCCGTCAGGCGCCGGCGAGAACACGCTCGTCACCTGCGAGAACGGGGACTTCGCCGCCGACATCGAGGTCGCGCGGACGGTTCCGCGCGCGCCGGAGTTTCCCGCACGGCTCGACGCGCCCGAGGAGATCGAGACGCCGGGCGTGACCACGATCGAGGGGCTCGCCGAGCTGCTCGGGATCGACCCGGCCGCGACCTCGAAGGCGATGCCCGTCACGAAGGACGACGGCACCGTCGTCCTGGCGCTCGTGCGCGGCGACGACCGGCTCGAGCCGAACAAGCTCGCCGCCGCGCTCGGCGTCCCGTCGCGACCCGCGACCGACGCCGAGATCGAGGCGGCGTTCGGCGCCTCCGGCGGGTCGCTCGGCCCGATCGGCTTCGCCGGCGAGATCGTCGCCGACGAGACGCTGCGCGAGGGCCAGTACGTCGCGGGCGCGAACCGCAACGGCTTCCACCTGCGCGGCGTCGCGGCCGGTCGCGACTACGAGCCCCGCTTCGCCGACCTCCGCGAGTCGAAGGACGGCGACCGCTGCCCGCTCTGCGGCGGCGCGCTCCGCTTCGAGACCGCGATCGAGCTCGGCCACATCTTCAAGCTGGACACGCGCTATTCCGAGCCGCTCGGCGCCACCTTCATCGACGAGGACGGCGCGGAGAAGCCGTTCGTGATGGGCTCCTACGGCATCGGGCTCGAGCGCACGATCGCCGCCGTCGTCGAGCAGTGCCACGACGAGAACGGGATCGTCTGGCCGAGGTCGATCGCGCCGTACGACGCCCACGTCGTCGTGCTCCCGGGGGTCGAGGAGCAGGGGCGGGAGGCCGCCGAGGCGCTGTCGGCCGCCGGCCTCGACGTCCTGCTCGACGACCGCGACCTCCGCGCCGGCGAGAAGTTCGCCGACGCCGACCTGATCGGCATCCCGACGCGTGTCACGGTCGGCAAGAGGACGCTCGAGGACGGCGCCGTCGACGTCCGCGACCGCGCGACCGGCGACGAGGCACGTGTAGCCGTTGCCGCTTTGGGCAAGTAGGCGCCTGGATGGCACGAAGACGACGTTTCAGCGACGAGCCGTTCGGCTCGACGATCGAGCAGCTGATGGCAGACGGCGGCGTCACCTACCGGGCGCTCGCCGCCAGGACCGGCCTCTCGGCCGGCTACCTCAACCACCTCGTGCACGGCAACCGGCCCGTGCCGTCGAACGACGTCGTCGAGACGCTCGCCGGCGCGCTCGACGTCGAGCCGGCGCACTTCCGCGAGTACCGGCTGCGGATGATCACCCAGCGGCTCGAGGACATGCCCGACCTCGTCGACCGGCTCTACCGGCGGCTCGCCCGCTGATCAACCGTGCACGTGCTCGGCCGGGCGCGAGCCAGTCGTGCGCCCACTGCTCGAGCGCGGTCACGACCGGCTCGAGCGCCCGGCCCGCCTCCGTCAGCGCGTAGCTGACCCGCACCGGGCTCGACGGCTCGACCCGCCGCTCGACCAGGCCCGCCGCCTCGAGCTCGCGCAGCCGCTGGGTCGAGCGCGCGGCCGGAGACGTCCGGGATCTCCCGCTCGAGCTCCGAGAAGCGCCGTGGCCCGTCGAGGAGCGCACGGGCGATCGCGCCGCTGAAGCGCCGGCCGACGAGCTCGACGGCCTGCTGGTAGTAGGGGCAGAACGCCCGCCCGCTCACACGAGCCACTCCCGGAGCTCGAGCAGGAAGCGCGGGTCGATCGTGTGGTCGACGGGCGACTCCCGGTAGAGGACGTCCGCGCCCGCCTGCTCGAGCCGCTCGCGCGCCTGCCTGCCCCACTCGACGCCGATCACCGGGTCGTAGACGCCGTGGCCGATCGCGACGGGCGGGAGCGGGGAGGAGAGGTCGAGGGGATGCGACTCGACGACGGGCAGGAAGCCGCTCAGCGCGACGATCGCGCGCGGCCGCGGGCGCCCCTGCGCGAGGGCGAGCGCGTAGCTCATCACCGCGCCCTGCGAGAAGCCGCCGAGCACCGTCCGCTCCGCCGGGAACGGGAGGCCGTCGAGCCAGGCGGCGACCGCCTCGAAGGTGGGCTCGAACGTCCCCGGGTCGGGCGTGCCGAGCCCGCCGAGCGCATACCAGTGCGCCCCGCCGGGCGGCAGCGAGAGCGGTCCGCGCGCCGCGTACCCGTGCAGGCGCCGCTCGGGGTCGAGGTGGTCGAGCAGCGGGAAGAGGTCGTGCTCGTCCGCGCCGCGGCCGTGGAAGAGCACGAGCGCTCCCTCCGGCTCCCCGGCCGCAGGGCGCTCCAGGGCGGCGATCGTCACGCCCGGTCCCAGCTCGCGCGCGGGTCGGGCAGCGGCGTCAGGCGCGGCTCGATCTGGCTGCGCAGGTGCTCGAAGGCGGGCGGCAGCACGATCGACTCGCCCAGGTGCTCGAGCGACTCGTCCGTCGTGAAGCCCGGGCCGAGCGTGGCCAGCTCGAAGAGGACGCCGCTCGGCTCGCGGAAGTAGACCGACCTGAACCAGAAGCGGTCGATCACCGGCGTCGGCCGGGCGCCCGCGCGGGCGACGGCCTCGCGCCAGGTCTCGTGCTCGGCGTCGGTCGAGGCCCAGGCGACGTGGTGCACCGTGCCCGCGCCGGGAACGCCCGGCTCCGCGGGCGGCGCGTCGTAGCGGTAGAGCCCGCCGCGCTCCTCGCCGCGCACCTCCCAGGCCGCGTCGCCGCGCGGCTCGAACCCGAGCGCGTGCTCGAGCAGCGTCCGGCTCGCCTCGGGGTCGGCGCTGTAGGCGCGCACGGAGTCGAATCCCTGCAGCGCCAGCTCGGCCGGGATCTCCGGATGGTCTGCGATCAGCGGCTGGTCGCCGCTGTCGGCGACGACGAGCTCGAGGCCCATGCCCTCGGGGTCGGCGAAGCGGAGGCCGTCGGCGTCGCGCTCGGTCTCGATCCCCTCGGTCGCGAGCCGCTCCGGCCCAGAAGTCGAGCGCCTCGGGCGAGGCGACGCGCCAGGCGATCCGGTGCACCATGCCCGCGCCGGCGCGTCCCGGCCGCGCGCCCGGGTACTCGAAGAAGGTGATGTCGGCGCCGGGGCTCGCGTGCTCGTCGGCGTAGAAGAGGTGGTAGACGGTCGGATCGTCCTGGTTGACCGTCTTCTTGACGAGGCGCAGGCCGAGCACGCGCGTGTAGAAGTCGACGTTCCGCGGCGCGTCGCCGGTGATCAGGGTGATGTGGTGGATGCCTTCCAGCTTCATCGGGTCTCCTTCGGGTCTCTCGGTTCGCTTCCGTAACCAACGCCGCTTTCGTAAGGGATATTCCCCCGATGCGGCCGAGGGCGGCGCGCGCGACCCTGGGCGTGGACGAAAGGAGGCAGCCATGCGCAGGTTCGTCGTCGGGATCGACGGCTCCGAGGAGTCGCGGCGCGCGCTCGCCTGGGCGCTCGCGGCCGCGCGTGAGGCCGGGGCGACGCTCGACGTCGTCCACGTCTGGAGCTGGTCGGTCGCGACCTACCCGGGGTTCGGGTCCCCGTCACGAGCGAGACGATCACCGAGATCGGCCACGCCGCGGAGGAGACCGCGCAGGCCGTCGTCGACGAGGTCGTCGGGCCCGATCCGGGTGTCGAGGTGCGCCTCGCGGTCGTCGAGGGCGCACCGGCGGCCTGCCTGATCGAGGCGGCGGACGGCGCCGACCTGCTCGTCGTCGGCTCGCGCGGGCGGGGCGGCTTCACGGCCTGCTGCTCGGGTCGGTGAGCCAGCAGTGCGCTCACCATGCACGCTGCCCGCTCGTGATCGTGCCGTCACCGCATGCGGATCAGCGTGCTCGCGGATGACGGACGCGTCCCGAGGGTGTTGGCTCGAAGGCCGGAGGTGAGAACGTGACCCAGACCGCACGACATCCCCGCCGAGGCGACTTCGTGGACGTGACGGGCCATCGCGTCGGCGAGCCCGCACGCAGCGGCAAGATCCTCGACGTGCTGGGAGAGGAAGGCCACCGGCACTACCGCGTCCGCTGGCAGGACGGGCACGAGAGCATCGTCTATCCGGGCAGCGACACGATCGTCAGACACGCGCGCCGCACCCGTTAGCGCGCGGCCCGGAGCACGAGCGCGAGCGAGCGCTCGGGCCCGGGCCAGTGCTCGCGCAGGAGCGGTTCGCCGACGGCTCGGACGAGCCGCCGCAGCACGAGCGCGACCAGGATCGCGTCGTCGAGCTGCCCGACGACCGGGAGGACGTCCGGGACGAGATCGAACGGCAGCGCCAGGTAGACCGCGAGCGCCGCGAGCGCGAGCTTCCAGCGGCGTGGGACGCGCCTGTCGCGGAGCAGCCGCCCGGCCAGGATCGCGCAGTCCGGCACGAAGCCCGCAAGCGACCGCGCCTGCTCGCGTCTGCCGCTCGCCAGCAGCGCCCCGACGAGCGCGGCCCAGAGCGCGCCGGCGGCCACGAGGAGCGCGACCCACCACGGCATCGCAGCACCGTACCGCGGCCGCTCGCTGCATGGCGGCGCGGTGTCCCGCCCGCGCGCGCGAGTCGCTGCCGGTCCGGGGAAGCCCGAGCGGGTCTCCTCGCCCCGGCCGCGCCGCGCTGGGAAGATGCGCCCGATGCCGCAGCGAGAGATCCGCTCCTGGCTGATGGACATGGACGGCGTGCTCGTGCACGAGGACGCCGCCATCCCCGGCGCCGACCGCTTCCTGCTGCGGCTGCGCGAGCGCGGTCTGCCGTTCCTCGTCCTGACGAACAACTCGATCTACACGCGCCGCGACCTCGCCGCCCGGCTCGCGCGGAGCGGGCTCGAGGTGCCGGAGGAGGCGATCTGGACGTCGGCGCTCGCGACGGCGAGCTTCCTCGAGCGCCAGCGCCCGCGCGGGTCGGCGTTCGTGATCGGCGAGGCCGGGCTGACGACGGCCCTCCACTCGGTCGGCTACACGATGACCGAGCGGGAGCCGGACTACGTCGTGCTCGGGGAGACGCGCACGTACAGCTTCGAGCGGATCACGCAGGCGATCCGGCTGATCGTCGCCGGCGCCCGCTTCATCGCGACGAACCCCGACACGACCGGCCCGACCCCGGACGGGCCGCTGCCCGCGACCGGCTCGGTCGCGGCGCTGATCAGCCGGGCCTCGGGCGTCGAGCCGTACTTCGTCGGCAAGCCGAACCCGCTGATGATGCGCTCGGCGCTGAACGCGATCGACGCCCATTCCGAGACGACGGCGATGGTCGGCGACCGGATGGACACCGACGTCGTCGCCGGCCTCGAGGCGGGCATGCACACGGTGCTCGTGCTGACGGGCTCGACGACCCGCGACGAGGCGGAGCGCTATCCGTTCCGCCCCTCGCGGATCGTCGACTCGATCGCCGACCTCGTCGGCGAGCTCGGCTAGGCCCGCTCGCGCAGCCGGTCGAGGATGTAGCCGGCGTACCAGCCGGGCCAGTCCTCGTCGCGGGCGCCCAGCTCGCGCTCGTACTCGCCGTGGGCCCGCTCCGCCTCGCGCAGCAGCGCGGCGAGCTCGTCGCGGGTCGGCTCCTCCATCGCGGCCATGTCTTCCTCCTCTCGGCGGCAGTCTCGCGGACCGGGAGGCGAGGAGGCTACCCCGCGGACACGTCCCGGTAGCGGGCGTCGACGAGGCAGTAGACGCCGTAGCAGACGAGGCCGGCGGCGGTGAGGCCGAGCAGGTACGGGCCGTAGCCCGACGCGGCGAGCTTCTGCAGCGCGCCGTCGAGGCCGATCGCCTCTTTCGGGTCGTAGGTGACGGCCGCCTTGACCGCGAAGATGCCGATCAGGACGAAGACGAGCCCGCGGGCGAGATGGCCGACGACGCCGACCCGGCAGCCCCAGGTGCGCGCGGCGCCGTGCAGCCGGCCCTCGCGCCACGAGTCGGCGAAGCTCCGCGACAGGCCCCGGTAGGCGTTCCAGAGGCCGACGCCGACGACGACGAGCCCGGCGGCGCCGACGAGCCAGGTCCCGGCGGGCCAGGAGAGCACCGCCGCCGTCGTCTGCCTGGTCTTGCCGTTGCCGCCCTGGCCGCCGCCGGCGCCGAGCAGGATCTTGACGGTCGAGTAGGTGAGCGCGGCGTAGACGATCCCGCGGCCGACGTAGGCGGCGCGCTTGCCCCAGGCCTTCGCGGCGCCCTCGGCGCCGTCCTCGTCCTCGCGCTCGACGACGGCCTCGATCAGCCGCCAGAGCGCGTAGGCCGCGAAGCCGATCGCGAGCAGGATCAGCACGACCTTGCCGAAGGCGTTCTGCGCCAGCGTGTGCAGGGCGCCCTGGCGGCTCGTCGCCTTGCCGCCCTCGCCGATCGCGAGCCCGAGCGCGAGCACGCCGACGAGCCCGTAGGAGGCGCCCTTGGCGACGAGGCCGCCGCGCGCGATCGCCGCGTACCAGCCGCGGCCGGACTCGGCGTCGGCCTGCAGCTCCCGTCTCGCTACCGTGGTCTCCCGGACTCCCATGCGCCCTCCCGTTCGCTCGTCTGCCGGAGGTGCAACGCGGGAGCGCTCCCGGAAGGTGCGGGATGCCGCTGCGCTACGATGGCCGGAGCGGGGCGTGGCGCAGCCTGGTTAGCGCGCTAGTCTGGGGGACTAGAGGTCCCGAGTTCAAATCTCGGCGCCCCGACTGAGAGAAAGCCCTGCTACGTGCAGGGCTTTTCTCGTCCGACTGGCAGTTGCCCGCCGTACTTGGAAAGGTCTTGGAAGTGGCGGAGGATTTCTCGCCGATCGAGTTCCCGATGGCAGAGACGCCTATTGAGCCGCCGTATCCGCTGGGAGACGGCGGTGAGCCTGTCCTCCTTTACGAAGGCGACGCAACGCTGTCGGGGGCGGGCGGCGATACGAGCGGACATGCCGTCATTCGGCTCAACTGGCTTCCCTCCACACGGGTGAGGGTCGAAGTCGTTGGGGTCGATGTCCGCCCGACAACGCCGGCCGACGCGGCGACATCCATCCGCCTGCACGACGAAGACAGCGCGGTACTGGCCGTTCATCTCACCCGCGTCTCCATCGGAACGAACAGTCGCGTGGAAGGCGTGTGTCGCCCTACAACACTGGAAGGCGGAAAGCTGGGCAAGACCGACCGCGTCACGTTCGTTCTTCCGAACTGGCCCCAGGTACCAGGCGAGATGCTCACTGACGGAGCAGGAAACGCTTGGATGGGATCAATGACGCTTCAAGGCGGGGGGTGGAGATGTCGTCTCGACGCCCGGCAGAACCTACAGAGCATTACCCAACGCCTCCAGGCGGAGGGGGGCTCTGCTGCAACGCACGTCGGTGAATTTCGCCGAAGCGACGGGAAGCCGTTCTCCCTGGCGAGGGCCCACCAGTTCGAGCGGGCAGTCCGATATTTCTTGGCGTTCGCACGCGGCTTTTGGACGCCGCCTCTTCTTGCCACTGGCTTCCGCGACGACGTGCGAGTCTGGCGGGAGTGGTCGGGGTCGTCGGTAGATCCGTGGCGCTTCAACCGCACCTGGTTCGACTGGCACGAACCAGAGCCGCTGATCAGCGCGTTTCCGGGTTTCATGAGTCGATGGGACGACACTCGGTGGCGAGAGTCGTTGGAGCTTGCAATCTCCTGGCTCGTCGAGGCGAACCCTTCCGATCCGGCGGAATCGTCAGTCGTGCTGGGGCAAGTCGCGTTGGAGTTGCTCGGCTGGATGATCTTGGTCGAGGACGAGAAGGTCGTGACGCCGAAGGCGTGGGATTCTGGTCGCGACCGGGCGGAACGACACATCGCAAGCCTGCTTGATCATCTCCAGATCGACCGTGCAATCCCTGAACGGAGCCACAAGTTACGGGCTCTTGCGAAGGACCGCTCTGGCGGGGTTTTCGTCTTTTCGGGCCGGGTGCGGCGCCGCCAGTGATCCTCGACGGCCGCCGCAAGCCCCAGCGCCGTGACTAATGCCGACCGACGGTCGAGCCAAGCGTCCCTTCGTACGGCTGTGAGAATCGGCCGGCGTTCGTGCTGAACGCTCTCCGGCCGCTCCGTTGTAGCAATTGTCGTCGAGCGCCGCGCTCGGCACGCCAAGTCTCGCCGCAGCCAGAAGGCCAGCGAGCATTGCTCTGCCTTTCCGCATCTGTTCCATCCTCAGGTCGGTTGATGCTTGCCGCACGCGCGAACCTACGAAATGACGGTGTGCGATACACTGCCCGGAGGATTGGACAGACGCGGCGCGGGCGATCGTGGGGTTCCGCAACAAGCTCGTGCACCCGAAGAGCCGTGCAGGCGACATCTTCGGGATGCCGGTCATGGCCCGCGTCGAACTTGCCGAACTCACGTCGGCATGCATCGAGCTGGCACTGCTCTATTTCTGCGGCTATCGCGGGGAGTACCTCGACGTCTCGACACGAAAGATGCAACCCGTGCCGTGGGAGGCAGCGTAGTCATCGGACGGATGCCCTGTAGCGGCGCCGCTGACCGCGGCGGGCGACAGTTCGCTACACGGCCGCGACATCGGTGACGGCGGGCAGGCCCGGAAGCGCAGACGGCCGCGCGTCGTTGCGATAGTTCGACGTCATGGCGACGGCGAACGGCACCGGCCGCACGGCCTGGGGGCGGAGCCTCCGCACGCCGCTGCGCGACTTCCTCGGCACCGAGACCGGCAGCGCGGCCGTCCTGCTCGGGGCGACCCTCGCCGCGCTCGCGTGGGCGAACGTCGACCTCGGCTCCTACGAGCGGGTCTGGGCGACGCGGCTCTCGTTCCGCCTCGGCGGCCACGAGCTGGCCCAGGACGTGCGGGGCTGGGTCAACCACGGGCTGATGGCGCTGTTCTTCTTCGTCGTCGGGCTCGAGGCGCGCCGCGAGTTCGACATCGGCGAGCTGCGGCAGCGCAGCCGCGTCACCCTGCCGTTCCTGGCCGGGCTGGGCGGCATGGCCGCTCCGGTCGCGATCTTCCTCGCGATCAACGCCGGCCACGCCTCCGCGCACGGCTGGGGCGCCGCGATGTCCACCGACACGGCGTTCGTGCTCGGGATGCTCGCGCTCGTGGGCCGGAACCTGCCCGACCGGCTGCGCGCGTTCATGCTCACCCTCGCGGTCGTCGACGACCTCGTCGCCCTGGTCGTGATCGCCACGGTCTACAGCGGCGCGATCGACTGGACGCCGCTCTTCGCCGCGCTCGGGATCTTCGCCCTCGTGCTGGCCGTGCGTGCCGCCGGCGTCCGGGTCGGGCTCGTCTACGCCGTCCTCGGGATCGCGCTCTGGGTCGCCGTCTTCGAGTCGGGGGTCGACCCGATCGCGGTCGGCCTCGCGATGGGCCTGATCACCTACGCGTACCCGGCCGCGCGCGTCGACCTCGAGCGCGCGACCGACCTCTTCCGCCGCTTCCGCGAGCAGCCGACGCCCGAGCTCGAGCGGACGGCCCGGCGCGGCCTGCAGCTCGCGATCTCGCCGAACGCGCGGCTGCAGCAGCTCTACCACCCGTGGACGGGCTACGCGATCGTGCCGCTGTTCGCGCTCGCGAACATCGGGATCGCGATCGACAGCGGCTTCCTCGCGCACGCGTACGCGTCGCCCGTGACGCTCGGGATCCTGCTCGGCTACGTGCTCGGGAAGCCGCTCGGGATCACCGGCACGGCCTGGCTCGTCACCGCCGCGACGCGCGGCAGGCTGCGGCCGCCCGTCGGCTGGGGCGTCGTCGCGGGCGCGGGCGCCGTCGCCGGGATCGGCTTCACCGTCGCGCTGCTCGTCGCCACGCACGCGTTCGCGGGAACCGAGCTCGAGGAGGCGAAGCTCGGCGTGCTGACCGCCGCGCTCGCCGCGGCGCTGACGTCGACGGGCGTCTTCCGGGCGCTGCGGCGGCTGCCGAAGCGGCTGCGCCTCCGGGCGCTGCTCGGCGACGACGAGGCGATCGTCGACCTCGCCGACCCCGTCGACCCCGCGC
This sequence comes from uncultured Actinomycetes bacterium, assembly GCA_963839285.1. Lineage (GTDB taxonomy): Bacteria > Actinomycetota > Thermoleophilia > Gaiellales > Gaiellaceae > DASSSQ01. The sequence goes on along the minus strand of CAWIUN010000020.1, from coordinate 543,575 downwards.
ACGACCACGTGCGCGGCCCCGAGGACGCGTCCGTCACCGTCGTCGAGTACGGCGACTTCCAGTGTCCCTACTGCGGGCGCGCCGAGGAGACGATCCGCGAGCTCCTGGCCGAGCACGGCGACGTCCGCTACGTCTGGCGGCACCTGCCGCTGCACGACGTCCACCCGTACGCGCAGCTCGCGGCCGAGGCGGCCGAGGCGGCCGCCGCGCAGGACGCGTTCTGGCCGATGCACGACCTCCTCCTCGAGCGTCAGGACGCGCTCAGGCGCCCCGACCTGATCCGCTACGCCGAGGAGCTCGGCCTCGACGTGGAGCGGTTCGCAGCCGACCTCGGCGAGCACGCGGGCTCGGCCCGCGTCGCGCGCGACGTCGACTCGGCCGACCTCAGCGGCGTCTCCGGCACGCCGAGCTTCTTCGTCAACGGCCGCCGCCACCACGGCGCCTACGACATCGACTCGCTGACCGCCGCCGTCCGCGCGGCGCGGGCGCGGGCGCTGATCGCCGGCTAGCCCGCACCGGGCCTGTGCGAACATGCGTTCGTGGGCGCTGCCGGATCGACGCACGGAGCCTTCCAGCACGCGGTCGCGCGCGGGAACGTCGCGGTCGCGCTCGCGACGGCGCGCGAGCTGCCCGGGCTGACGCTCGAGGACGCGCTCGCGCTGACCGAGCTGCTCGCGCGCGCCGGCGACCCGCGCTTCGAGCGCGCCGCCGCCCGCTGGCTGGGGCGGCTCGCCGCCGAGCGCCGGCCGCAGCTTCGCCTGCTCGAGCTCGCCGCGGGGCTGCTGCGCCAGCTCGACGAGGACGCGACGCGCGCGACCGCCCACGCGCTGCTCCGGACGCTGCTCCGCGCCTAGTCGCCGGCGACCGCCCGGTCGGCGGAGGCTAGGAGGGCAGCCGGCGCAGGAGCGCACGCGCCGTTCCGCGCGGGTCGGCGAACGCGGCCGCGAGCGAGACGGCGGCCGGGACGGCCACGGCGGCGACTGCGAGCACGAGCGGCCTGCGGCGCATCCCCCGATTGTGCCTGTTCCCCGTCTGGCGCGGATGCGATGATGCGGGCACCCCTCCGTCCCGGTCCCGACCTCGAACGTGCGGCTCATCCTCTCCTGCGTGCTGCTCGCGCTGATCGTCCCCGCGAGCGCGTCGGCCACGGACCGGGTCGCCGCGTTCTACTACCCCTGGTACGGGACGCCGTCGGCGGACGGGGGCTTCGCGCACTGGCAGCAGCGCGGGCACACGCCGCCGCTCGACATCGCCTCGAACTACTGGCCGGCGCGAGGGATCTACTCGAGCTCGAACCGGCTCGTCCTCGGCTCGCAGATGACCGAGATCCGGCAGGCGGGCATCTCCGAGATCGTCGTCTCCTGGTGGGGGAGGGGCTCGCCCGAGGACGCGCGGCTGCCCCAGGTGATCGCCGCCGCCGGCGCGCAGGGGCTCGTCGTCTCGGTCCACATCGAGCCCTACGGCGGCCGGACGGTCGCGAGCACCGAGGCGGACATCCTCGCCCTGCACGCCCTCGGGATCTGGACGTTCTACGTCTACCGGCCCGCCGACCTGCCGCTCGAGGAGTGGGCGGCGATGAACGACGAGCTGCCGGCGGACGTGCGCGTGCTGGCCCAGACCGGCCTCGTCGGGCAGGCGCTCCGCGGCCACTTCGACGGCGTCTACACCTACGACGTCTACACCTACGGCGCCGAGTCGTTCCCGCGCCTGTGCGCGCAGGCGCGCGCCGCCGGGCTCCTCTGCTTCCCGTCCGTCGGGCCGGGCTACGACGCCCGCCGGGGCTCCGGCGACCCGCGCGTCAAGCCCCGCCGCGGCGGCGGCACCTACGACGCGATGTGGCAGGCGGCGATCGCCTCCCGCGCCGACGTCGTCACGATCACGAGCTACAACGAGTGGCACGAGGGCACGCAGATCGAGCCGGCCGCGGCGCGCGCGGGCTACGAGAGCTACGACGGCTCCTGGGGGCTCCGCGGCGCCCGGGCCGCGCGGGCCTACCTCGACCACACGGCGATCTGGACCGGCCTCTACGAGGCCTCGCACCGGCTCGCGCGCGGGATCGGGCCGCTGCCCGCCTAGCGGCTAGGCTCCCGCGCATGCGCCTCGCCCGTGCCGACGAGCGGCCCGCCAAGGGCTGGCACCTCGGCCCCTGGAACTCGGAGCTGCCCGTCTCGATCGGGTTCGCCAACGAGGGCCTCGACGAGCCGCACCTGCACGAGCGGATCACCGAGATCTACCTCGTCGCCCGCGGGAGCGCGACCGTGCGCGTCGAGCAGGAGACGCTCGTGCTCGGACCGGGAGACGTGCTCGTGCTCGAGCCGGGCGAGCGGCACACGTTCGTCTCGAGCTCGGCCGGCTACCTGCACTTCGTCCTGCACGTGCCGGGGCTCCAGGGCGACGAGGCCTGGCTCGAGAAGACCGCGGTCGACCGCTCCGAGCTCGGCCTCTGACCGCCGCGAGGCAGGCGGACGCCTACTCCTGAGGCAGGCCGCGTCGTCCGGGGCGGCGAAGACGTCCGCGGCGCACGAGAAGACGAGCGCGTCGAGCACGTCCTCCCGCGCGACTCCCCGCAGCGCCGCGTGGCCGAGCTCGACCTCGACGTCCGGCCACTGCTCGAGCCCGAGGGCGGCCGCCCCCTCGTCGGAGCCGAACGAGAGCAGCGCGTCGAGCGAGACGACCCCGCGGGTGCCGGTCTGGCGGCGCCCGATCCCCTCGAGCTCGCGCAGCTCCTCGAGCGGGTCGACCCGGACGTTCGAGTCGGAGCCGATGCAGACGCCGAGCGCGCGGTGGCAGACGCGCGCGACGGGCAGGAAGCCGTCGCCGAGGAACGCCTCCGTCGTCGGGCAGGCGCAGATCCGCGCGCCCGCGTCGCGGAGCAGGTCGAGCTCGGCGCCGTCGGCGTGGGTGGCGTGGACGACCGTCGTCTGCGGGCCGAGGCAGCCGCAGCGGGCGAGCAGCTCGATCGGGCGGCAGCCGTGCTCGGCCAGGCACTCCTCGACCTCCCGCGGCTGCTCGCAGGCGTGCACGTGCAGCGGCAGGCCCTCCGCGGCCGCGTAGCGGCCCACCTCCTCGAGCCAGGCCGGCGGGCAGGCCCGCACCGAGTGGGGCGCGACCCCGACCCGGGCCCCCTCGCCGCGCAGCGTCTCGACCTCGCGCAGGTAGGCGGCCGGGGACTCCTGCCGGAAGCGGGGCAGGCCGCCGCGGGCGTAGGCCACGTGCAGGAGCACGCAGGCGACCTCCGCCTCGGCCGCCGCCTCGACGGCCGCGCGCGCCTCCTCGAGCCCGAGGTAGTGGAACTCGCCGACCGCGGTATAGCCGGCGGCGCGCATCTCGCGGTAGCTCGCCGCGTACCCGCTCCGGACGAGCTCGGGCGTCTGCCGCTCGGCCGCGGCGAGCATCCCGTCGCGCCAGGCCCAGAAGTCGGCGCCGCCGCCGCGGCCGCGCAGCTCCCGCTGGAAGGTGTGCGTGTGGGCGTTGACGAAGCCCGGGATCGCGAGCCGCTCGGTCACGGCGCATATCCTTCCACCATGGCGAGCCGCGCAGTCCCCGCACCGCTGGCCCAGCTGCCGAACGCGCTCACCGTCGCACGGCTGGCGCTGATCCCGGTCTTCGTGCTGCTCCTGCTCGCCGCCGAGGGCGGCCACAGCTGGCCGGCCGCGATCGTCTTCGGCGTCGCCGGCGTCACCGACCAGGTCGACGGCTTCCTCGCCCGGCGCTGGCACGTCGAGTCCGACTTCGGCAAGTTCGCCGACCCCCTCGCCGACCGGTTGCTGATCGACGCCGCGGTGATCCTGCTCTGGGACGCCGACCGCCTGCCCTGGGTCGCGCTCGCGATCCCGGCGCGCGACCTCGTCGCCCTGCTCGGCACGCCCGTCCTGCTCGGCCGGGGCTACGAGTTTCGGGTCAACTTCCTGGGTAAGACCGCGACGTGGCTCCTGTATGCGAGCCTCGGGTTCGTCATGGTCACGAGACAGGGAGCTGATTGGCCGGTGTGGATCTTCTGGGCGGGGGTGGCCCTGGCAGTCGTGTCGCTCGCGCAGTACGGGCTGAGGGCGCGGAGCGAGGTGCGCCGGTGAAGGCCGTCGTGATGGCGGGCGGCGAGGGCACGCGCCTCCGTCCCCTGACCTCGAACCAGCCGAAGCCGATGGTGCCGATCTGCGGCAAGCCCTGCATGGAGCACATCATCGAGCTGCTCCGCGACCACGGCTTCGAGGACGTGATCGTCACCGTCGCCTTCCTGCCGCAGGCGATCCGCAGCTACTTCGGCACCGGCGAGACGCTCGGGCTCAACATCGAGTACTCGGTCGAGGAGTCGCCGCTCGGCACCGCCGGCTCGGTCGGTCTCGCCGCGCCCGCGCTCGACGACACCTTCCTCGTCATCTCGGGCGACGCGCTCTGCGACATCGACCTCTCGAAGATCGTCGAGTTCCACAAGGAGAAGGGCGCCGCGGTCACGATCGGCCTCAAGTCGGTGGACAACCCGCTCGAGTTCGGGATCGTCGTCACCGACGAGGAGGGGCGGATCGAGCGCTTCCTCGAGAAGCCCTCCTGGGGCCAGGTCTTCTCCGACACGATCAACACGGGCATCTACGTGCTCGAGCCGGAGGTGCTGCGCCACATCCCGACCGACCGGCCCTACGACTTCTCGAAGGAGCTCTTCCCGCTGCTGCTCGAGATGGGCCGGCCGCTCTACGGCTACGTCTGCGACGGCTACTGGCAGGACATCGGCAACCTCGACCAGTACCGGCAGGCGAACTTCGACGCGCTCGACGAGCAGGTGCGCCTGAAGATCCCGGGGATCCGCCTGCGCGGCAACATCTGGGTGGGGGAGGGGGTCGCGATCGACGACCTCGAGCACGATCGAGGGGCCGGCCTACGTCGGCAACTACGCGCGGATCGCGCCCGGCGCCACCGTCGGCCCCTACTCGGTGCTGGGCGCCTCGGTGACGCTGCGGGAGCACGCGCGGACGATCCGGTCCGTGATCGACCAGGCGACCTACCTCGGCCGCAGCGCGAACGTCGAGGGCGCGATCCTCGGCCGCAACTGCGACGTCCGCTCGCACGTCCGCATCCACGAGGGCGTCGCGATCGGCGACGAGGTCACCCTCGGCGCCCAGAGCGTGATCATGCCGGGCGTCCGGATCTACCCCTACAAGGAGGTCGACTCGGGCGCCGCGATCCACGAGAGCCTGATCTGGGAGTCTCGCGCGACCTCGAGGCTCTTCGGCAAGGACGTCGTCTCCGGCCTGATCAACGTCGACCTGACCCCGGAGACCGCCGTCAGGCTCGCCGCCTCGCTCGGCACCTCGCTGAAGGCCGGCGCCCGGGTCGTGGCGAGCCGCGAGTCGCCCGCCGGCTGCCGGATGATCAAGCGGGCGATGCTCTCCGGGCTCGTCTCGACCGGGGTCAACGTCTCCGACCTGCGCACGCTGCCGGCGGCCGTCGCGCGGCACGTGCTCAAGACCGAGGGCTACAAGGCCGGCTTCCACGTCGGGGTCAACCCGCTCAACCCGGAGATGATCCGGATCCAGTTCTTCGAGCAGCCCGGGATCGAGCTCTCCGCGGGCATGCAGAAGGAGGTCGAGAAGCACTTCACCCGGCGCGAGCTGCGGCGCGTCGCGATCGACGACGTCGGCGCGATCGAGTATCCGGCGCGGGTGCGCGAGAGCTACGCGCAGGACCTGCTCTCCTCGCTCGACGCCGAGACGATCCGCGGCCGCGGCTTCCGGATCGCGCTCGACTACAACTTCTCCTCGGCCTCCTACGTGCTGCCGCTCGTGCTGGGGCCGCTCGGGGTCGAGGCCGTCACAGCGCACGCCTCCGCGGGCGAGGAGGCGGCGCCGCAGCCGTCGCTGCAGGTGCCGGAGGCGATCGGGCAGACGAAGCGGCTCGTCCAGGCCGTCGGCGCCGACCTGGGCGCGGTCTTCGACCGCGCGGCCGAGCGGATCTACCTGATCGACGAGCAGGGCCGCGAGGTCGGCGTCGAACGGGCGCTCCTGCTCTACCTGCGGCTGCTCGGCTCGAACGGCCGCGGCGGCAAGCTGGCGCTGCCCGTCACCGTCACGAGCCAGGCCGACCGGATGCTCGAGGGCTCCGGGATCGAGATCGTGCGCACGCCCGCCTCGCTGTCCGAGCTGACGAAGGCGGCGGCCGAGGAGGGCGTCCTCTTCGCCGGCGCCGTCGGCGGCGGCTACGTCTGGCCGGAGTTCCTGCCCGCCTACGACGCGATGGCGAGCCTCTGCAAGCTGCTCGAGCTGCTCGCCCCGGTCGCGCGTCCGCTCTCCGAGCTCGTCGCGGAGCTGCCGGCGCCGACGCTCGTGCACCGGCCGATGCCGTGCCCGTGGGCGCAGAAGGGCCTGGTGATGCGGATCCTGAACGAGCGCCTCGCTGATCGCGACGTCGACCTCACCGACGGGATCAAGCTCTTCGCCGAGCGGGGCTGGGCGCAGGTGCTGCCCGACCCCGACGAGCCGCTCGTCCACCTCTACGCCGAGGGCGAGACGGCCGAGGACTCCGAGGCGCTCGCCGACGAGCTGCGCGCGCTGGTCGACGACGTGATCGAGCACGAGGACGCGGCCGCCAGAAGCTAGAATCTCAACTTGAGGTTGACCCTTCTGGCCGCCGCTGCTTGAATGAAGAGGCAGGTCAGCTCGTCCCCCGAGTCGAAAGGTGCGCCCGTGGAAGCTCTGCCCGATCTCGCCAGCCTCTCCGACGAGGAGTTGCGCGAGCTGATCCGTGAGCTCGTCCGCGAGGAGCAGGAGGTCTCGTACCGCCGGCGGATCCTGCACGGCAAGATCGACATCCTCCGCGCCGAGCTCGTCGCGCGGCTGCAGACCTCCGGGGGCAGGAGCGTCCTCGACCAGGTCGACGTCGACAGCCTGACGGCGATCCTGGCCGCGAAGGCCCCGCCGCCCGCCGACGTATGAGCCACGTCTACTGCCCGGAGTGCGGGTTCCAGAATCCGGAGTCGGCGAACTACTGCGCCCGCTGCGGCTCGGCGCTCGTCGGCGAGCAGCCGGCCGACTCGACGCAGACCTTCTCGGCCGCCGAGCTCGAGGACACCGGCGTCGGCCTGGAGGAGATGGGGCTCGAGGGGCCGGCGCTGATCGTGCGCGCGGGCGGGGGGCGCGCCGGCGAGATCTTCAAGCCCGCCGGCGAGCGCACCCTGATCGGCCGCTCGCCCGAGTGCGACGTCTTCCTCGACGACGTCACCGTCTCGCGCAAGCACGCTGCGCTCGTGCGCGAGGGTGACCGCTTCACGGTCGAGGACCAGGGCAGCCTGAACGGCACCTTCGTCAACAAGAAGCGGATCGAGTCCGCGCCGATCAGGAGCGGCGACGAGCTCCAGATCGGCAAGTACCGGCTCACCTTCCTGGCGCGATGACCTCCGCGACCGGCCCCCGCGAGCGCTACCTGACGATCGGCACCGTCTGCCGGCGGCTGCGGGAGGAGTTCCCGGACATCTCGATCTCGAAGATCCGCTATCTCGAGGATCAGGGCCTTCTGCAGCCGCGGCGCACCCGCGGCGGCTACCGGCTCTTCAGCGACGACGACCTCGAGCGGCTGCGGACGATCCTGCGGCTGCAGCGCGACGAGTTCCTGCCGCTCCGCGTGATCCGGGACGAGCTCTCGGCGCCGGGGGCGAAGGATCGGACGAAGCGGCGGCGGCCGCCGGGCCTGCAGGGCCAGGAGGAGCAGCTCGGACTCGAGGAGATCTGCGACCGCGCGGGCGTCGACGGCGACTTCGTCAAGGAGCTCGAGGAGTACGGCCTGCTCGCGCCGCAGGGCGGCGGCGCCGAGAAGCGCTACCCCGAGAGCGACGCGGACGTGCTCGTCGCCTGCGCGCAGCTCTCGCGGCTCGGGATCGCGCCGCGGCACCTGCGCACCTTCCGGCTCTCGGTCGACCGCGAGACCTCCCTGCTCGAGCAGCTGGTCGCGCCGGCGCTTCGCTCGCGCAACCCGGAGCGGCGCGCCGCGGGCGCCCAGGACCTGCAGAAGCTCGCCGAGCTCGGCCAGGAGCTCTCCGGCCTCCTCTTCTGGCGCGACTTGCGTAGGATCGCCGGGCAGTGACCGTCGACATCGCCGCGCTCGAAGCCAGGATCCGCGACGTCCCGGACTTCCCCAAGCCGGGGATCGTCTTCAAGGACATCATGCCGCTCCTCTCCGATCCGGAGGCGCTCCGGAACACGGTCGAGGCGCTGGCGGAGTGGGCGGGGCCGCGGGAGCCCGACCTCGTCCTCGGCGCCGAGGCGCGCGGCTTCATCACGGGCGGGGCGCTCGCCTGCCGGCTCGGCTGCGGCTTCGTCGCCGCCCGCAAGCCCGGCAAGCTGCCGTGGCGGACGGTCAGCGTCAAGTACGCGCTCGAGTACGGGCTCGACGCGCTCGAGCTGCACGCCGACGCGATCAAGCCGGGCCAGCGCGTCCTGATCCACGACGACGTCCTCGCGACCGGCGGCACCGCGAGGGCGAAGATCGGACTGGTCGAGCAGCTCGGCGGCATCGTCGCCGGCATCCTCTTCGTGATCCAGCTCGACTTCCTCGACGGCACCGACCAGCTCGAGGGCTACGACGTCCACTCGCTGATCCACTACTGACGCTAGCCCGGCTCGAGCTCCGGGTCGGGCCTCGACGAGCTGCACGGGCGGCGACACTGCCCGGCGATCCACAGACCGGGGGAGACGCCGGCGCCGGGCCCGAGCAGCGCGGCCATCCCTGCGAGCGTCAGGTGGGGGAGGGAGCGCGTGCGAGAGCAACCCGAGCAGCAAAGCTGCGACGGCGACGCCCCGAACTGGGCGCAGGAAGTCGGTTCCGATCGCGACAGCTCTGCTCCGACGGACGCGGCACGGCCCGTTTCGGATCCCGGCGTCGCCTCCGCCAAGACGTCGAGTGGGGGTTTGGTCCGCGTCCGACGTGCCGATTAGAACCTGGACATGTACGACGCGCTCACGGCCCGGTACTCGTTCTCGTGTCCGGCGCGCGGAGCCACGAGCGTGCGGCTCTCCTCGTTCCGCCGGCTCGAGCGCCTGCCCGGGACGGCGCACCCCGCCGTCTACCGGGTCGATTTCTCCTGCGGCTGCGGCGGCGAGCATCCCGGACTCGTCACCCACGACGACCTGGACTGGGCGCCGCTCGGGCTGGGGGAGGAGCGCCCGTTCCTGAACCTGATGACCTCGCGGCTCGACGACGCCGGCTGCGAGCTGGGAGAGCTGAGCGCCCGGCGGCTCGAGCGGGGCAGCTGGCCCTGGAGCTTCTTCTGCTACCCGGAGGAGCGGCCGCGTCCCGTGTTCCCCTCCTCGTTCGCGCTCCTGGCGTCCGAGCGGGGGCGGGGGCTCGTCGGGCTCGCCGTCCGCTGTCCGGTCTGCGGCTGCGTCTCGGTCAACCTCGTCTCGGAGGACCACGTCGACGTGCCGTTCCACAACGACGAGGCCGTCGGGGTCGTCGGGCACGTCTTCGCCGGCGGATGCCGCCGACCTCGTCGCCGAGTTCCGCGCCGAGCTCGACTCGGCGGCCTTCGACGCCCGCCGCCTCCTGCTCGGGTGATCCGCTGTCAGAGGGCCTTTACCCCAGGTTCAGGGATCGGGCACCGGCGCCGCCCCGTCCGATGAACGAAGCGACGATGGAAGCCGCCGCCCTCACCCTCCACGAGCGCTCCCGCGGCCCGGAGCTGCTCCTGCAGCACTGCCTCTGGATCGCCGGCGCAGACGAGCCTCGGGTGCCGGCGGCGGTGCGGCTCGAGCAGAAGCTCGGGCGGCCGCTGTCGGAGCTGCTGCTGCAGGCGCTCGCGCCTCAGGGGCGGCGCGGCACCTCGTCCCCGTAGACGCGCACGTAGAGGAAGATCACGAAGGCGGCGACGCAGGCGACCACGAACGCCGTCGCGCCCGAGACGCCGATCGCGAGCAGCCCGAGCCAGATGAAGGCGCCGAAGACGAGCGCCCAGATGAACGAGACGACTCCGTGGTCGATGCTGGGGAGGCGGAAGTGGATCACGCCGCCGATCCTAGCGTTCCCGGGCGCGCCGGGGCGCCGGAAAGCGCGGACCATAAATTCAGCGAGCCGGTGGCGCTTTCGTCCACCGTCCCCGGGAACCTTCGGCTTCCGCCTAGAGCCCTCGGGAGCGGCTTCGACCTACTCGCGCTCCGTGCTCGCTGCAAGACGCAATCTACAGGTTCCCGGCCGGCGCGCAAGGCCCTCGGCAAACGAATTCCCGCTATTTGCGAGAACTTGCTTTTGCCCCAGGCTCTGCAGCCTTTCGTGCTCGGCGCTCTGACGCCCCCGGACCAAAGTTCAGCGAGCCGGTGGCGCTTTCGTCCACCGTCCCCGGGAACCTTCGGCTTCCGCCTAGAGCCCTCGGGAGCGGCTTCGACCTACTCGCGCTCCGTGCTCGCTGCAAGAGGAAATCTAGACGGGAATTCCAGCGCGCACAAGGCCGCAGAATCGAAAAAAGACCGCAAATTGCGGTCTCGATTTTTCCACATCTCCACAGCCGGGGGGAGAGGCTGTGGACAACCTCAATCGGCGGCGCGGCGCCAGAGGGGGCGGACGAGCGGGTCGGTGACCCGCGAGGCGAGCTCGACCAGCCACGCGAGCAGCGGCCGTGCGAGACGCACGAGCACGAGCGCGGCGGCGAGGCCCATCAGCAGGCCGGCGCCGACGTCCGACGGATAGTGGGCGCCGACGACGACCCTGCTCCAGGAGATGACCGCGGCGGCGACGAGGAAGACCGAGCCGACGACGCGATCGACGAGGAAGACGCCCCAGGCGATCCCGAAGGCCGCGGAGGCGTGGTCGCTCGGGAACGACTTGTCGGTGCCCTGCGCGTAGGGATGCCAGACGCTGCCGTGGGCGACGTAGGGCCGCGCACGGTCCCAGAAGGCGCCGACGACCTGGTTGAGGCCGAAGGCGAGCGCGCCCGAGCCGAGCCCGGCCGCCGCGGCGAGCTTCCAGCGCCGGCCGCTTCCCGGACGCGCCGCGAACCAGCAGCCGGCGGCGGCGACGACGATGCCGACGACGAGCACCTGCATCAACACGTCGACGCCGTGCGCGACGCCCGTGTGCGCCGCGCTCCAGGCGTTGACGGCGTGGTAGATCCGCCAGTCCATTGCCTCGAGAACGGTACTGGCCGTGGGGGCGGATCCGCGGTTAAGGGTTGATGAGTCGCCGACTTGACATAACGGGTGTTCTCGTGCGCCAGGGACTGAAGCGGTGCGCCGCGCAAGAAGAGGACGGTCGCGCAGGCGGCCGCGGTTACGCTGGGCCGATGGTCGGCCGCCGCGCGCTCACGATCGTCGCGTTCGCGGCGGCCTCGGTGCTCTGCCTTGCCACCCTGGAGCTGCGGGTCGAGCGCACCGGCGACACGTACTACCGGTTCCTCGCGTGGAACCTGTTCCTGGCCTGGGTGCCGTTCGCGATCTCGATCGTCGCGTTCGCTCGCGCGCGGCGGCGGCTCGACCCGCTCGTCGCGGCCCTGCTCGTGCTCTGGCTGCTCTTCTTCCCGAACGCGCCGTACCTGCTCACGGACTTCATCCACCTGGACGAGAGCGCCGCGGCGCCCGCCTGGTACGACGCGCTGATGCTCTCCTCGTTCGCGTGGACGGCATTGCTGCTCGGCTTCGCCTCGCTGTACCTCGTCCAGCTGATCGTGCGCGAGGTCGTCGGCTCCGCCGCCTCGTGGGTCGTCGTCTCGGCCGTCCTGGCCCTCGGAAGCTTCGGCGTCTACCTCGGCCGGTTCGTCCGCTTCAACAGCTGGGACGTCTTCTGGCGTCCACGGCACGTGGCCGACGTCGTCGCGCGGCAACTGGACGATCCGCTCCGCCACCCACGGATGGTCGTCGTCCTGACCGTGCTCACGGCCTTCCTGCTCGTCGGCTACCTCGTCGTCTACGCCTTCGCAGGCCTCAGGCTCGAGCTCGAGCGCGACGCACGCGGCCCCCGGGAGCGCTGACGCGACCTGCGCCCCGTCCTGGATCGGGGTTTCGACGTGCCGGATGCGGGAGAGGAACGGAGCGGTGTCCGTCGACTCCGAGATCCTGCTCCTCTCCGAGGAGCTGGCCCAGCTCGTCGAGACGTCCGAGCAATCGGGAACGCTCCGGCAGTCCGAGCTGAACGACGTGCTGGAGCCGCTCGAGCTCGACCCGCTCGAGGTCGACGCGGTCTTCCGCGAGCTCGAGACCCGTTCGATCGAGCTCGTCGACGACACCCGGGACGACGAGCCGCAGCCGGGGCAAGGGCGACCGGCGCCGCCGCCTCAACCGGTGCAGCTCGAGACGACGACCGACGCGCTGCAGCTCTTCCTGCGCGAGACCGGCCGGCACCCGCTGCTGACCGCCGCGCAGGAGGTCGAGCTCGCCAAGGGCGTCGAGCGCGGCGACAGGCTCGCGAAGCAGCGGATGATCCAGTCGAACCTCCGCCTCGTCGTCTCGATCGCGAAGAACTACCGCAACCAGGGGCTGCCGTTCCTCGACCTGATCCAGGAGGGCACGCTGGGGCTGATCCGCGCCGTCGAGAAGTTCGACTGGCGCCGCGGCTACAAGTTCTCCACCTACGCGACCTGGTGGATCCGGCAGGCGGTCGCGCGCGCGCTCGCCGACAAGGCCCGGACGATCAGGATGCCCGTGCACATCGTCGAGCGGATGCAGAAGATGCACCGCGCCGAGCGGCTGCTCTGGACGCAGCTCGGCCGCGAGCCGACCCTCGAGGAGATCGCCGACGAGGCCGGACTGCCGCTGCAGCAGGCGAAGGAGGTCAAGGCGGCCGCGCGCGCCTCGACCAGCCTCGACCAGCCGATCGGAGACCAGGAGGACGCCGTCCTCGCCGACTTCGTCCCCGGTGAGGGCCCGCTGCCCGAGGAGGAGGTCGAGGACACGCTCCGCAGCCAGGCCCTGGCTGCGGCGCTCGACGCGCTCTGCGACCGTGAGCGGCAGGTGCTGATCCTCCGCTACGGCCTCGACGAGTCGGGCGAGCCGCGGACGCTCGAGGAGATCGGCAGGCACCTCGGCCTGACCAGGGAGCGCGTTCGCCAGATCGAGGTGACGGCGCTGAAGCGCCTCGCGGCGCTGCACGAGATGCAGTCGGTCGCCGCCGAGGCCTGAGCGGAGCGCGGCGCGACCGCGCCGTCGCGCCCCTCCCCCGCTCCGGCTAGGCCGCTTCGGCGGCTGTGAGCCCGAGAGCGGAGCCGTCGAAGAGCGGCCGCGCGCGCTCGTCGCCGAGGCGGCCGCGTACGCGCTTCCAGGCCTCGTCGAGGTACGGCGGCCGCGTCGGCCGGTGGCCGTCGGAGGCGACCGCGGCCGCGACTCCCTGCTCCAGCAGCTCCCAGCCGATCTCCTCGGAGGTCGGGCCGTGCTGCCCGAGCAGGCTCGACGCGTTCACCTGCAGCGCCCAGCCGCGGTCGGCGAGCTCGTATGCGACCCTGCGGTCGCCGGTGACCGCCTCGCTCCGCTCCGGGTGGGCGATCACGGGCGAGAGGCCGGCAGCCTCGGCGTGCTCGGCGAGCGCATGCAGGAGCTCGAGCCGCCCGGTGAAGGGCACCTCCATCAGCACCCGGCCGCTGCCGCCGAGCTCGTAGCGGCTCATGTCCTCGTCGAGCAGGCGTGGGTGCGGGGTCAGCTCGAAGCCGAGCAGCAGCTCGAGGCCCGCCTGCGGGCGCAGCTCCTCGAAGGCGGCGCGGACGCGCGCCTCGCGCTCAGGCGTCAGCGGCAGCTCCGGCCAGACGTGCGGCGTCGCGAAGAGCACCGACGTCCCGCGCTTGGCCGCCTCGCGGCAGAGCCAGGCGCCGGTCGCGACGTTGGGCGCGCCGTCGTCCCCCGACGGGCAGACGTGGCTGTGGCAGTCGACGAAGTCGCGGAAGCTCACCTGCTTCCACGGTACCTGTCTAGGTCTGGATGTAGAGCTGCAGGCCGGGCGCGACCATGCGCAGCTCGCGCAGGGCGCGGGTCTCCAGCTGGCGGACGCGCTCGCGCGTGATCCCGAGGCCGCTGCCGACCTCCTCGAGCGTGTGCGGCCGCTGGCCCTCGAGCCCGAACCGCATCGCCAGCACGTGGCGCATGCGTGGGTTGAGCCGGTCGAGCGCCTCCGTCAGCTCCCGCGTCCGGAGGTGCTGCGCGGTCTGCTCGCCGGGATCGTCCGACTGCACGTCCTCGATCAGATCGGCGTAGCTCGACTCGCCGTCGCCGACCGGGGTCTCGAGGCTGACGGGATCCTCGACGAGCCCGAAGAGCTCCTGCACGCGCTGCTCGGTGAAGCCGGACTCCGTCGCGATCTCGGGCACCGACGGGTCGCGGTTCAGCTTCTGCGCCAGCTGCCGGCGCGACCGCTGGACGCGGCGCACCTGCTCGGCCACGTGCACCGGCAGGCGGATGACCCGGCCCTGGTCGGCGAGCGCGCGCGTGACGGCCTGCCGGATCCACCAGGTCGCGTAGGTGGAGAGCTTGTAGCCCATCGTGTAGTCGAACTTCTCGACCGCGCGGATCAGGCCGAGGTTGCCCTCCTGGATCAGGTCGAGCAGCGGCACGCCGGCCTTCGTGTAGTTCCGGGTGATCGACATCACGAGGCGGAGGTTGCACTCGATCAGCCGGCGCTTCGCGGCCTCGTCGCCCAGATCCTTGCGGCGCGCCAGCTCGCGCTCCTCCGAGGGCGTCAGGAGGCGGCCGTCGCCGATCTGGCGCACGTACAGCTTCAGCGGGTCCTCGGTGTGGACCGGCTCGTCGTCCAGCTCGGCCTCGACGAAGGGGGTCTCCTCGACCTCTGCCTCCGCCTCGTCCTGGGCGGTAGGCAGGAGCTCGAGCGGAGGCTCCGAATGAGGCGGCGGCTGCTCGGGGAGCGCGTGGTGCTCCATCTCAGCCGTTATCGGCGGTTCAAGAGCGGGTCTTGAGGTAAACCTCCAGAAAGGGACGTGCGGCGCTAACTTGACGAGGATTCATTCGTCCGAGTGATATGGGAGCGGCCGTTCCCGTCCGAGGACGTTCGTAGGCGGTTCTCTTTTTTTATGTGCGGAATCTCCGGTTACAGCCTGACACCCGACTCGCCCGTCGAGCGGACGCTCGCCGCGCAGGCGCTGCTGGCCGGGATCGCCGAGCGCGGCGCCGACGCGGTCGGCTACGCGCACCGGGCCCCGGGCGCCGGCGCCGCGCACGTCGTCAAGCAGCGAAGCGGCGCCAGCGAGCTCCTCGACCGGGTCGGCGTGCCGGCCGACGCCACGCAGCTGCTCGTTCACGTCCGCGACTACACCAAGGGCCACCCGTCGATCTCGGCCAACAACCACCCGGTCCGCCACGGGCCGGTCGTCGGGATCCACAACGGGATCATCGTCAACGACGACGACGTCCTCGCCGCCTTCCCGTGCTCCCGCTCGGAGCCGCGGATGACCGTCGACTCCGAGGCGATCTTCGCCGTCGCCGCGCATTCACGATCCGACCCGCGCACACTCGAGGCGCTCCGCGGGTCGATGGCGGCCGCCTGGATCGACGAGCGCACCCCCGACGTCTTCTTCGTCGCCCGCGGGGTCGGCCGACCGCTCTGGACCGGCACCGCGCGAGGCGCCACGTTCTTCGCCTCGACCCGCGTCGCGCTCGAGGTCGTCGAGCGCTACGTCGGCCTGCGCCTGCGCAAGCGGGAGCTCGGGCAGGGCGTCATGCTCGCGCTCCGCGACGGCGCGGTCGCCGAGCGGCACGCGTTCCGGCCAGACCTCGCCTACGTGGAGAAGAACCCCCTTCCTGCCGTGCGGGCCCCGCGCGAGGCGGCCTTCTGCCTGCAGCGGCTCGCCGCGCTCGCGGCCGCGTAGCTACGAGCCTGCGTCGAGGGTGCCGTCCGGCCCGACGGCGACGCCCTGCTCGAGCAGCCGCTCGCGGATCAGGAACTGGAACGTCGACCACGCGCCGCGGCGTGCGTCGAACATCCGGTAGACCTGCCACTCGGTCAGGAGCGCGGGATCCTGCTTGCGCGCCGCCGCCCAGTCGGCGAACTTCGGCAGCCGCCGGAGCGAGCGCGCCAGCGCGATGCCCTGCTCGATCGCGCGCTCGAGCCGCTCCTCGCCGACGGCGACGTCGAAGCCGGCCTCGCGCAGCGCCCCGGCCAGCGAGCCGAACGTGTGCCAGTAGAGCGACTTCGACGGCATCGTGCCCCGAGCGTCCGCGATGTCGCGCGCGGTCGGGACGCGGCCGAGCCGCTCCCCCAGCTCGCGCAGCAGCCGCAGCAGCTCCTCCCGGGTCGCGAAGCGCCGCGGCACGAGCCCCGCCTCGCGCTTGGCCGCGTTCCAGGAGCCGAAGTGCTCGATCACCGTCTGTGGATGGGCCTGCGTCCCCGGGTCGGCGGCGAACTCCTTCATCGTCGGCGAGCGCCCGAGCCGCTCCGCGCAGGCCCGCAGCTCCTCGAGGATCTGCTCGTCGGTGTAGCGCCGCCGGATCCCGCTGCGGAACGACTCCAGCTCACGCTGGTCGATCTCGGCGAGAACGCGGTAGCGCGGCTTTCGCGGCATCACAAGAAGCGTAGAGCACGCTGTCAGAACCGCAAGTCCGGGCGAACGCTAGGAGGCGGCGACGAGCGGGACGGGCGACGACGCCGGTGTGCTCTCGAGCGAGACGATCGACTCGAGCGCCGTGACGCAGCGCGGACAGAACTGCGTGCCGGCGTTGCGGCGGAGCTCACCGAGCGCCTCGTGCGCGGGACGCGCCGGCCGGTAGACGCGCGTCGTCAGCATCGAGTCGAACGCGTCGGCGACGTGGATGATCCGGGCGCCGAGCGGGATCTCCTCGCCGCGGATGCCGTCCGGGTAGCCCTGACCGTCGAACCGCTCGTGGTGGTGGCGGATCGCCGGCACGGCGTCGTTGAGGAAGCCGAGCCGGTTGATGATGTGCGCACCCTCCTCGGCGTGCCGCTGCATCAGCGCCCACTCCTCCTCCGTCAGCTTCGACGGCTTCAGCAGCACCGAGTCGGGGACGGCGAGCTTGCCGATGTCGTGGAAGAGCGCCGCGTGCCCGAGCAGCTCGAGCTCGGCCTGCGAGAGACCCAGCTCGCGGCCGATCGCGAGCGCCAGCTGCTGCACGCGCCGGGAGTGGCCGGCCGTGTACGCGTCGCGCGCGTCGACCGTCGCCGAGAGCGACTCCATCGCCGCCGTCGAGCGCTCCTTCAGCAGCCGGTTGGCCTGCTCGAGCGAGACGTTCTGGCTCTGGATCGTCTCGGCGGCCGCGCGCAGCTTGTGCGCGGATCGCTGCGTGTGCCGCAGGTAGGCCTCCTGCGTCTTGCGCATCAGCAGCAGCGGCACCGTGAAGACGGCGAGCGCGAACAGCCCGGCAGAGTCGTAGGCGAGCGCGATCACGCCGCCGATGAAGCCGTAGACGACGTAGTGCGGCGTCACCCACGCGAACCGCTCGTGCCACGCCTTCCACCAGGAGTCGTGTCCCGCGACCGCGACGGCGAGCGCGACGAGACCGGTGTTGACGACGAAGTAGAGGACGCCGGCGACGAGCCCCGCCAGGGCGAACCAGGCGTGGTGCCTGGTGCCGCCGGTGTCGAAGCTGAGCGCGAAGCCGCCCGCGGCCGCGAGCGACGCGAGCGTGATCGAGCCGGCGTTGAAGAGCAGCTCGTGGATCAGCGAGCGGCGCGCGCTCCACTCGACCGCGACGATCATGATCGCGATCGGGAGCGCGGCGCGGGTGCCGAAGAGGGCGACGCCGGTGAGGGCGCCGACGGCGCTGACCGAGAGCGAGCCCGTGTCCTCCACCTCGAGCGCGAGCGCCTGGCCGACGCCGACCAGCGCGATCACCGCGACGAGGCCCAGGTAGTCGGTCGAGGTGCCGAAGATCGCCCCGAGGATCCCGCCGCCGATGCCGAAGATGCTGACGAGGGCGACGACGACGCCGAGCCGGCGCGCCACGTTGAAGAAGTGCGGGCCGGGGACCGACTGCGGCCGCGGGTTGACGCGGCGCTCGGACGGCGGCATCGCCTCGGCCGCGGCCGGGAGCGGGCCGACGAGCTCGACCTCCTCCTGCGCCAACGCGACGATGCGCGGGCTGCGCATGGCCGGCTGGGCCAGCAGCGGCTCGTTCGTCGCGTCGAGGACGCGGTTTCGTCCCTGCAGCTTCGCCCGGTAGACGGCGAGGTCTGCCTGGTGGATCAGCTCGTTCGCGTCCGAGCCGTCGCGCGGGAAGCTGGCGACGCCGAGCGAGATCGTCGCCCGGATCGGCTCGCTCGACGTCTCGACGTCGAACGCGCGCGCGGCGACGGCGCGTCGGATCCGCTCGGCGATCTCGATCGCCTGGTCGGGCGGCGTCTCCGGGAGCAGGATGCTGAACTCCTCGCCGCCGAAGCGGGCCGGCACGTCGTAGTGGCGCAGCTCCCGGCGGAAGACCTCGGCGATCCCCGTGAGCACGGCGTCGCCGGCCAGGTGGCCGTACGTGTTGTTGATGTCGCGAAGCAGGTCGAGGTCGGCCATGATCAGCGAGAGCGGCCTCTCGAAGCGCGCGGCCCGGGCGAGCTCCTCTGCGAGCACGTTCGCGAAATGGCGGGTGTTGAAGAGCCCGGTCTTCGAGTCCACCCGGGCCTCCGCCTGCAGCTGGGGGACGGCGAGCGAGCGGTGGATCAGCGCCAGCGGCAGGATCGCGAACGGGACGAGGTACGGGTTCCACTGCCAGAAGGCCGCGACGCCGAGGCCGAGCGTGGCGAGCACGAAGTCGGTCGTCAGGCTCTCGACCGAGAAGAGGCTCTCGCGCAGCTCGCGCAGCGACAGGTTCCGGGCGAAGCGCAGCATCGGCGCCAGCACGGCGTGGTTGAGGCCGACGTAGAGCACGCAGGCCGTGAACCCGGCGAGCGCGAAACGCAGGTCGGCGTCGTGGATCGCCCCGCCGGCGGCGAGGATGCGATGCGAGACGGCCCACGCCGCCATGTTGGCGATCGTGAAGACGCAGATGTTGAAGCTCTGGATGTACCAGGCGTAGCGCTCCTTCAGCCACTCCGGGACGTGCTGGACGACGGCGACCAGCACCAGCAGCTCGGGCGGCAGGAGCAGGATCGCGGGAACCAGGAAGACCCCGTGCGCGTGGTAGCTCTGATGGGTGCGCGGCCCCTGGTGGACGACGAAGAGCTGTGCGACGGCGGCGCCGGTCGCGATCAGGACGAAGCGGATCCAGCTGTCGGCGGCGGGCTCGATCCGGAGCACGAACGGGGTCGCGACGGCGACTGCGAGCGCGGCGACCGCGAACCCGTAGACGGTGCCGGGCAAGGGCATCCGCTCGGCGCGGTCCGTACCGTCGACGTCGGACTCGACCTGCAGCGGGACGTGACTCGGGAACGCGCTCATCGCGCGCGGTTCCCCGATGTGCACGAGCTCGTCCTCACGTGTCTCCGCATCTCCTTCCGCGTCGCCGCGGGACCGCAGTGCAGAAGCCGGTTCACGCCGCCGTCACCGTCCGCTGGCGTGATCGGACGGTACGGTCGAGCAGTTGAGCGGACATCCCCCGTTCGAGGTACGCCCGCGGCGGCCGGAGAAGTTCCCTCGAAGGGGTGACCCGGCCGCTGCCGGCGCCGGATCCGTCCGTCCCGGAGGCGACCGAGCGCCGTGCGGCGGGGTCGGCGGTACCGACGAGTCGAGGACGGGTACGGACGGGATGTCTCCGAGCAGCACGCACCGCCCTTTCGGCGCGCGGGCCCGGGCACCTCCGCTGCGCCGATCCCGTTGCGCCCGACCGCGGAGGCTCCTCCGGTCAGCACCGTCGTACCGGGCCGTCGAGGCGTGCGCGGCTTGCGGCCGGCAGGGGCTCCGGGGCCTGCGCGTCGGCAGGCCCCGGAGCCGATGTTGCGCGTTACTGGCCGGTGACCGTGGAGGTGACGGAGGACAGGCTCGACGAGGTCGTGCTCGTCGTCGAGGTCGTCGAGTCCGTCGAGGTCCCCGACGATCCGCCGAGCAGCAGGTCGAGGGCCGGGTTCGTCAGGCTCGGATCCACGTTCAGATCCGGGTCGGAAGCCAGCTCGCTGGCCGCCTCCTGGTCGATCGCGATGCCCTCGCCGGTGCCGGGCTCGCCGCCGACCGCGTCCTCCTTCGAGCTGTCTGCCCAGGAGACGTCTGCCCAGGAGACGTCGCTCCAGGACACGTCGGCCCAGGAGACGTCGGCCCAGGAGACGTCGGCCCAGCTGACCGAGTCCCAGGAGACGTCGGCCCAGGAGACGTCGGCCCAGCTGACCGAGTCCCAGGAGACGTTCGAGAGGGCCATGTCGTACCAGCTGACCGCGTCGAACATCGGCACTGAGGAACCGGCAGGGTCCGGGACGACGAACCGCTCCAGCGCCGCGTTCGGGTTCGGGGCGGTGCTGACCGCGGCCGCCTTGACGAGGTTGACCTGCCCGACGCCGGACTGGAACGGCTGGCCCTTCGGCACCGCACGCGCCGACTTCATCAGCGCGCCCTTGACCTGGTCGGGCCCCCACGTCGGATGGAGCCCGTGGAGCGCCGCGGCCGCGCCCGCGACGACCGGCGCCGCGAACGAGGTGCCCGACAGCTCCATGTAGCCGGGGGCGACGACCTTCTCCGGCCGTTCGAGGGGCAGGGTTGCGCCCGCAGGTACCGGGCCGACCATGTAGCGACCGGCCGCGCTGATCTCCGGCTTCCGGAAGCCGTCGTAGGTCGAGCCCCAGGCCGACCAGGAGGCGATCGAGTCGTCCCCGATGTTGGCCCTGCCGCCGAGATCGAGTGCCCCGACCGTGAT
This sequence comes from uncultured Actinomycetes bacterium, assembly GCA_963839285.1. Classification (GTDB taxonomy): domain Bacteria; phylum Actinomycetota; class Thermoleophilia; order Gaiellales; family Gaiellaceae; genus DASSSQ01. The sequence continues at coordinate 522,888 of CAWIUN010000020.1, read as the reverse complement.
CACGAACGGGTCGTTCCCGGGCGCGTAACGCACGCCGCTGGCCGTGCCGTCGGCGTTGCCGTAGTTTCCGGCCGCCGCGACCACCGTCACGCCCGCGAACCACAGCTTCTCGACCGCCCGGTCGAGCGGGTCACGCCCGAAGTTCGAGGGGTAGGTCGAGTGGAGCGAGAAGTTCGCGACCTTGATGTTGTACGTGCTCTTGTTCTTGAGGATCCAGCTGCACGCCGCGATCACGTCGCTCGTGAGCGCCGTGCCCTGGTCGTCCATCACGTCGAGCGAGACGAGGTTCGCCCGGGGCGCGACGCCGGCCTTGCCGGGCGCCGAGCCGGCGGCGATGCCCGCCACGAACGTTCCGTGCCCACGCCCGTCCCCGGCGCTGTTGCCCGGGAGCTGGCTCAGGTTCACCTGGGCGAGCACGCGCGAGCCGTTGTCGAAGTCGGCCCGGTTCGCCTGGATGCCCGAGTCGACGATCGCGATCGTGGGCAGGTTCACGTTCTGGCTCCACAGCCACGAGGCGCCGTTCTCGTAGGGCCAGAGCTGATCCGACGTCGGTGCGGACGTCCCCGACAGCTTCACGGGCGCGTCCGGCGTGATCGAGAGGCCCGGCACCTTCGCCAGCTTGTCGATCGCCTTCGCCGAGAGCTCGACGGCGACGCCGTCGACCAGGTCCAGGTTCCTCGTGATCTTGGCGAGCTTGCCGAGCGCCCTGCGTCTTGCCTCTCGGCGTCCGCTGCGCCGTAGTTGCTCTGGATGATCACCTTCACGAGCTCGTCGGGGTGCTTCTTGGCCTTGTCGGACAGATCGGACGCGACGAACGTCGCGTTCTTGTCGTGACTCGGCTTCGAGTGCGAGCTCGACATGGCGGAGGCCGCGAGCGGTACCCCCAGCGCGAGGACGGCAACGGCGGTGACTGCGTAGCCACGGCCACCCTTGCCCCAGAGCGCGCTCGAACGGCTGTCGCCGCCGCGCCCTCCGGTGCCCCACAACGCGCTGGAGCGCAGATCGCGATTCCTTCCGCGTTCGGTGCTCTCGTGCATTCACTCTCCTTTTCCGCGCCTTCGCGCGGGCCGCAGTTGCCGTTCGGGTCGCCGGATGCCGCAAAGGCCGATCCCGAGCGCCGGGCGAAACCTAGGCCGGGCCGGGGATCGTCGAATCACCCTTCGAGGGGAGCGCCCGGCGGCAGCAGGCGATTTCCCTCGAACGAGTGAGGCCCCTCGGACGGGGTACGCTCGGAGCCGTGCGCCCGCCCGTTCCACTCGCCCTCGAGGTCGCCGCCGCGCGGCTCGCGGGCCGGCTCTCGCGGCTCGCCGGCCGCGGCGGCGGCACGACGATCCCGGGCAAGCTGCTCTGGAAGCTCGACCCGGGAGCGATCGACCGCCTCGCCGCCCGGCTGCCGCAAGGAGCGGTGCTCGTCTCGGCGACGAACGGCAAGACGACGACCGCCGCGATGGCCGCGGAGATCCTCTCCCCGAGGCTGCGGCTCGCGCACAACGCCGCCGGTGCCAACCTCGTCTCCGGCGCCGCCTCGGCGCTCCTGGAGGCGCCGGACGCCGAGCTCGCCCTGCTCGAGACCGACGAGGCCGCCCTGCCCGAGGTGGCGCGGCGCGTCCGCCCGCGCGCGGTCTGCGTCGGCAACCTCTTCCGCGACCAGCTCGACCGCTACGGCGAGCTCGAGCTCGTCGCCGCGCGCTGGCGGGAGGCGGTGCAGGCGCTCGGCCCGGAGACGGTCGTCGTCGCGAACGGCGACGACCCGCAGGTCGGCGAGCTCGCCCGCGGCCGCGAGCGGAGCGTCGTCTTCGGCCTCGACGACCCTCGGGTGGCGCGGCCCGCGCTGCAGCACGCCGCCGACTCGAAGTACTGCGTCGTCTGCGGGACGCCCTACGAGTACGCCGCCGCCTACGTCGGCCACCTCGGCGACTACCGCTGCCCCCGCTGCGGCCATGCGCGGCCGCAGCTCGACGTCGCCGCGCGGAACCTCGAGCTGCAGGGGCTCGAGAGCGTGGCGTTCGACCTCGTGACGCCCGAGGGCACCCGGCGCGTGCGGCTCCGGCTGCCGGGGCTCTACAACGTCTACAACGCGCTCGCGGCCGCCTCGCTCGCGCTGGCGCTCGAGACGCCGCTCGACGAGGTCGCGGCCGGCCTCGAGCGCTTCAGCGCCGCGTTCGGGCGCTTCGAGCGGATCACGGTCGGCGAGCGGCGGCTGCTGATGCTGCTGATCAAGAACCCCGCCGGCGCGAACGAGGCGGTGCGGACGATCGTCGACGGCGGCGCGCCGGCGCGGCTGCTCGTGGCGCTGAACGACGAGCTCGCGGACGGCCGCGACGTCTCCTGGATCTGGGACGTCGACTTCGAGCCGCTGCTCGACGGGCTGGAGACGCTCGTCGCGACCGGCGGCCGGGCGGCCGAGCTGGCGCTCCGCTTCGCCTACGCGGGCTTCCCGCGGGAGCGGATCGAGGTCGTGCCCGGGCTCGAGCAGGGCCTCGACCGCGCGCTCGAGCTGACGCCGCCGGGCGAGGAGCTCGTCTGCCTCCCCACCTACACCGCGATGCTGGCGCTCCGGCGGGTCGTCGCCCGCCGCGGCCACGTCCGCAACTACTGGGAGCGGGAACCGGAGCCGGTATGAGCAGGATCCTCGTCGCGCACCTCTACCCGGACTACCTGAACATCTACGCCGACCGCGGCAACATGGCCGTGCTCCCGCGCCGCGCGGCCTGGCGCGGGCACGAGCTGGAGGTCGTCCCGGTCTCGATGGGCGATCCGCTGCCCGCGGAGACCGACCTCTTCTACGTCGGCGGCGGCCAGGACCGTGAGCAGGCGCTCGTCGCGCGCGACATCGCCGGGCGCGCCGACGAGCTGCGGGCCGCGATCGCGGCCGGCGCCGCGGGGCTCGCGGTCTGCGGCGGCTACCAGCTCCTCGGTCGCTCCTACCGCGACGTCTCGGGTGCCGAGCTGCCGGGGGTGGGGCTGCTGCCGCTCGAGACCGTCGCCGGCGGACGCCGGCTGATCGGCGACGTGCTGCTCGAGTGCGAGCTCGAGCCGGGCCGGGTGACGACGCTCGCGGGCTTCGAGAACCACGCGGGGCGGACGCTGCTCGACGAGGGCGCCGAGCCGCTCGGCCACGTCGTCCACGGCTTCGGGAACGACGGCGCCTCCGGGGCCGAGGGCTGCCGGGCCGGCCGGGTGCTCGGCACCTATCTGCACGGCCCGCTGCTGCCGCGGAATCCCTGGCTGGCCGACTGGCTGCTGGAGCAGGCGCTCGCGCGCCGCGGCGAGCCTGCGGGGACGCTGGAGCCGCTCGACGACGAGCTGGAGCGCGCGGCGCACGCCGTCGCAGCCGAGCGGGCGCGTGCCCGCGGCGGGCGCGGCTGACCCGGGCTCGCGGCGGGCGTGGCCGACCCGGGCTCGCGGCGGGCGCGGCCGACCCGGGCTCGCGGCGGGCGCGGCCGACCCGGGCTGGCGAGGGCGTGGCTGCGGGCCGGAGCGCCGGACGCCGACGTCCTCTCGCTCTGCGTCCCCCTCGGGCGTGCACGTGCCCGCGACGTGGCGCCGCTCGAGCTCGGACCCGACCCGGTCCAGGACGGAGGTCCGCGCCGTCGACGAGGCAGCGCGGCTGCCGAGCCGGCACCGCGCCGCCGCCCACTCTGACGGCCGGCTCCGCGAAACCGGCACAGAATCGGCACCCACGCGTGCGCACGATCGCGCTAGCGTTCGTGGTGGGACTCTGTCCCCACCCTCGAGGGTGGGGGACCCTCGGCACGTCGGCCGGCGGCGCGGCCGCCCGGGCCGGGCGAGGGCCGATTCAGGCCTCGCCGTTCAGCTCCAGATAGTCGCGGTAGGCGCGCCGGTCGCGGCGGCGGGCATAGACCAGGTATGCGACCGGTAGGACGACGAACATCCCTGCCAGCAGCCCGCCCGGGACGGCGAACCAGACGGCGGAGAGCCGGGCGTCGCCGCCGAGCACGCTGCCGCCGCCCGCGGACGGGAGCAGATCCTTCTCGGAGAAGACCTTGGCGTCCTCCCGTGGGTCCGAGAAGGTCGCCTGCGGCAGGAACGCGTTCACGAGCCAGCGTCCGCGCACCTTCAGCATCTGGATGTTGAAGGCGATCGCGCCGAGCCGGGTCGACGGGTCGGCCTGGACGAGCAGGCTCAGGCCGACCTCGTCCCCGTCGGCCCAGTCGGCGATCCAGCCGGCGTGGTGCCCGTCGCGGGCGGGGAACGGGTAGACCGGGATGCCGCCGTGCAGCCACTCGCGCAGCGTCATCCCCCCGCGCACCTGCGGCCCGGAGAGCATGTAGGCAAGCCGAAGATCCTTGCGCTCGAGCGCGGCCCCGACGTACCTGTCGAGGACGCGCGTGATCGCCGCGCGCTCCGCCGGCGGGATCTTCGGCTTCTCGGCCGCGGCGGACGCGGCCGGCAGGGCGAGCGCGCCGAGGAGGACGAGAAGGACGAGAAGGATCGGCGCGCGTCGCATTCCGACTAGTGATACGCCTTCGCCGCAGATTTGTCTGTTGCGATTTCTCGATGCTGTTGTTCGCCTACAGCGATCAAGGCACCCAGAGCGCGCCGAGATAGACGACGGGGTCGCCGGGCCGCCAGCGCGAGAGGAAGCGCTGGATCGGCGGGTGCAGGACGACGTCGTCCAGCTCGTCGAGGGCGAAGAGACGGTGGCCGCGGACGGCGGCGTCCGCCGAGGTGACGCGCTCGAGGTTGCGGCCGGAGAGGTCGGAGGCGAAGACGATGTGCACCACGTGTTTCTGCCGCAGGCTCGACTGCGGTGCGATCGAGTCGACGATCGCGACCGGCCCCTCGATCGGGAGCTCGCCGTCGATCCCCACTTCCTCCTGCAGCTCGCGGTGCAGCGCGTCGATCAGGCTCTCGCCGGACTCGACGCCGCCGCCGGGGAGCAGCCAGTACTCCTTGCCCGGCTTCTCGTGCCGGCAGAGCAGGACGCGGTCGCGCCAACGGAGCACGGCCGAGACGCGGATGCGCGGCACGGCGCCCGTCATGCCCGGGAGGACCCGAAACCGCGCTCGCCGCGCTCGGTTCCGGGAAGCTCGTCCACGACGACGGGCTCGAGCTGCGGGACGGGCAGGACGACGAGCTGCGCGATCCGCATGCCCGGCTCGACCACGAACGTCTCGTCCGCGTCGGTGTTGAGCAGGATCACCTTCAGCTCGCCGCGGTAGCCGGAGTCGACGAGGCCGGGGGTGTTGACGATCGTGATCCCGTGCTCGGAGGCGAGGCCGGAGCGCGGCTGGACGAATCCCGCATGACCCGGCGGGATCGCGACGGCGAGGCCGGTCGGGACGAGGGCGCGCGCCCCTGGCGCGAGCTCGACCCGCGCGCAGGAGGCGAGATCGAGGCCGGCGTCCCCGTCGTAGGCGCGCGCCGGCACGACCGCTCCGGGGTGCAGCCTGCTGATCGGCAGCTCGGTCACCGGGCCCGCCGTCCCCGTCGGCGTCGGCGTCCGCGACCAGGTAGGCCGCGAAGCGGCGGACGTCGCGGCGCGGCAGCCGCGCCCGCACCTCGACCCCTTCGGGCGTGTCGATCCGGTCGTCGATCGGGGCGCCGAGGCCGTAGAGGTCGGCGAGCGCGGCGCCCTCGTCGTACGGGACGAGCAGCCTGACCGTCTCGAACCGGTCGGCGAAGCGGGCGGCCACGTGCGCCTTCAGCTCCTCGAGCCCTTCGCCCGTCGCGGCCGACACCTGCAGCGCGTCCGGGAAGCGGGCGGCGAGCCGGCGGCGATGTAGCGGGTCGACGGCGTCCACCTTGTTGAGCACCAGCTCGAGGGGCAGCTCGTCGGCGCCGATCTCGCCCAGCACGGCGTTGACCGCGGCGATCGAGCCGTCGAGGCGGTTCTCGGGCGCCGAGGCGTCGACGACGTGCAGGACGACGTCCGCGTGCAGCGTCTCCTCCAGCGTCGAGGCGAATCCCTCGACGAGCTGGTGCGGCAGGCGCCGGATGAAGCCGACCGTGTCCGTCACGAGGTAGCGCTTCCCCTCGTGCTCGAAGCCGCGCGTGGTCGGGTCGAGCGTCTCGAAGAGGCGGTTCTCGACCGACACGTCGGCGTCCGTGAGCGCGTTCAGCAGCGTCGACTTGCCGACGTTCGTGTAGCCGGCGAGCGCGACCTGAGGCGTCTCGGAGCGCTGCCGCTCCTGCCGGCGCGTCTGCCGCTGCTTCTCGAGCCCGCGCAGCCGCTGCTTCAGGACGGAGATGCGGCGGCGCGCCAGCCGGCGGTCCGTCTCGAGCTGCGACTCGCCGGGCCCGCGGGTGCCGACGCCGCCGCCGAGGCGCTCGAGGTGCTGCCACATGCCGCGCATCCGCGGCAGGTTGTACTCGAGCTGGGCGAGCTCGACCTGGAGCTTTCCCTCGGCGCTGACCGCGTGCTGGGCGAAGATGTCGAGGATCAGCTGCGTCCGGTCGACGACGCGCGTCTCGAGCGCGTTCTCGAGGAACCGCTGCTGCGCGGGGTCGAGCTCGTCGTCGACGAGCAGCGACTCGGCCCCGGACGCCTCGTACGCGAGCTTCAGCTCCTCGACTTTCCCCTTGCCGACGTAGGTCCGCGGCGCCGGCTGCGGCCGGCGCTGGACGAGGTCGCCGACGGTCTCGACGCCCGCGGTGCGCGCGAGCTCGTGGATCTCGGCGAGCTCCGCCGCGGCATCGAGCCCGGGCGCCAGCACGGCGAGGACGAAGCCGCGCTCCGGGGCCGCACCGGGCGCGGGATCGTGCTGGCGTTGCGTCATCACGAGCCATTATGCCCCGCCGGGAGCCGCGCGGCTCCCGGCCGCAGCGAGGCGTCGGTCGGCGCTACGGCAGCCGAGCTCCGGCGCCCGGATCGAGACGCCCGGTCCCTGCCTCCGACGCAGGGCGCCGCCGCTGACGCCTCGCAGCGCCGCCGCCGCTAGGCTCGCCCCGTGAGCCTCGCCGAGCGGACGCTGGAGCTCGTGGACGTCCCGTCGGAGAGCGGGCAGGAAGCCGAGCTGGCGGCGCTCGTCGCTGCGCTCGTGCCGCTCGAGCAGCGCTACGCCGAGGGCGAGACGCTCCTCTACACGACCGGCCGCACGGAGAAGCCGGTGCTGCTCCTCGCGGGGCACCTCGACACGGTCCCGGCGCAGGGCAACATCCCGGGCCGGATCGGCGGCGGCGTCGTGCACGGCCTCGGCGCCGCCGACATGAAGGGCGGCGTCGCCGTCATGGTCGAGCTCGCGCGCTGGATCGCCGCCGAGCGGCCCGCGCTCTCGGTCGACGTCGACTTCTGCTTCTTCCCGCTGGAGGAGGTAGACGTCGCCCTCTCCCCCCTGCCGGCGCTCTTCGAGACCGGGCTCGTCGACGACGCCGACCTCGTCGTCGTCCTCGAGCCGACGGACAACCGGCTTCACGCCGGCTGCCTCGGCAACGTGAACGCGCTGCTCCGCTTCCACGGCGAGAGCGCGCACTCGGCGCGGCCGTGGACGGGCGTGAACGCGGTCGGGCTCGCCGTCGAGGGGCTTGCCGACCTCGTGCGACTGAAGCCGCTCGACGTCGACGCGGGCGGCCTCGTCTTCCGCGAGGTGCTCTCGGTGACGCGGCTCGAGGGCGGGATCGCCGCGAACGTGATCCCTGCCGAGGCCGTCGCGACGATCAACTACCGCTACGCGCCGGGGCGCAGCCGCGACGAGGCGGAGGCGCGGCTGCGCGAGCTGGTCGGAGGTGCCGGCGAGCTCGAGATCACGTCGAACGCGCCCGCCGGCGGCGTCTCGCTCGAGCAGCCGCTGCTCACCCGCCTGGTCGAGCTCGGCGGCCTCGAGGTCGAGCCGAAGCAGGCCTGGACGCCGGTCGCGCAGTTCGCCGAGCGCGGGCTCGTCGCGGTCAACTTCGGCCCGGGGTCGCCGCGGTTCGCGCACCGGCGCGACGAGTGCGTCGCGGTCGAGGCGCTCGAGCGCAGCTTCGAGACGCTGCGGCGCCTGGTGATGTAGGTGTACACCTCCAGCACGATGCAGCTCTCCCCCGCCCTCGCCGCGATGGCCGCGTACCCGTTCGTCCGCCTCGACGAGGCGAAGGCGGCCGCCCGCGCCCACGGCGTCGACCTGGTCGACTTCGGGATGGGCGAGCCGAACGAGGAGACCGACCCGGCGATCCGGGCCGCGCTGCGGGAGGCGGTCGCGCCGAAGCTGCCCTACCCGCGTGCGACCGGGCTGCCCGAGCTCCGGTCGGCGATCGCGGCCTGGCTGCGGCTCCGGTTCGGCGTCGAGCTCGACCCGGAGACGGAGATCGTGCCGACGCTCGGCTCGAAGGAGGCGATCTTCTCGTTCGCGCAGGCGGTCGTCCGTCCGGGCAAGGACCTCGTCGCGATCCCGGAGCCCGCCTATCCGGTCTACGAGCGCGGCGCCCTCGTCGCCGGCGCCCGCCCGTGTCCGGTGCCGCTCCTCGAAGAGCGCGGCTTCCTGCCCGACCTGGACGCGATCCCGGAGGAGACCTGGGCGCGGCTCGCCTGCTTCTGGGTCAACTACCCGAACAACCCGACCGGCGCCGTCGCCCCGGTCTCGCTCTACGACCAGCTCGCGGCGCGCGCCGCGGCGCACGACTTCCTCGTCTGCTCGGACGAGGCCTACTCGGAGATCTGGTTCGACGAGACCCCGGTCTCGGCACTGCAGGCCGCAGACCGGTCGCGGATCGTCGTCTTCAACACGCTCTCGAAGCGCTCGTCGATGCCCGGCTACCGCTCCGGCTTCGTCGCCGGGCCGGCCGCGGTGGTCGCCGCGCTGAAGGCGTTCCGGCCGACCGTCGGCACGGCGCCGCAGGAGTTCGTGCAGCGGGCCTCGATCGTCGCCTGGTCGGACGAGGAGCACGTCCGCCGCACGCGGGCCCTCTACCGGCGCAAGCGCGACCTGCTGCGACCGGCGCTCGAGGCGAAGGGCCTCCGGGTCGCGGGCAGCGAGGCGTCCTTCTTCCTCTGGGTCGCGGTGCCCCGCGGCGAGACCTCGGAGGGATTCGCCGAGAGGCTGCTCGGGCACGGGATCGTCGTCGCCCCCGGCTCCTACTTCGGCCCCGCGGGCGAGGGCTACGTGCGGCTCGCGCTCGTGCCGACCGAGGAGGAATGCGCCCGTGCGGCGGCGATCATCGAGGAGGTCCTGTGAGCACCGAGGAGACGATCGCGGCGCTCGACGCCGGCGAGCTCCGGGTCGCGGAGAAGCGCGACGGCGGCTGGGTCGTCAACGAGGAGGCCAAGCAGGCGATCCTCGACTACTTCCGCATCCGCCGGATGGAGCCGGTCGAGGTCGGGCCGTTCGAGTACCACGACAAGATCCCGCTCAAGCGCGGCTACGCCGCCAAGGGCGTCCGCGTCGTGCCGCCGGCGACGATCCGCTACGGCGCCTTCGTCTCGCCCGGCGCGGTCGTGATGCCGAGCTACGTCAACATCGGCGCCTGGATCGGGCCCGGCACGATGGTGGACACCTGGGCGACCGTCGGCTCGTGCGCGCAGATCGGGGCCGGGGTGCACCTCGCCGGCGGCGTCGGCATCGGCGGCGTGCTCGAGCCCCTCAACGCGCGCCCGGTCGTGATCGAGGACAATGCCTTCGTCGGCTCGCGGGCGATCATCGTCGAGGGCGTCCTCGTCGGCGAGGGCGCGGTGATCGCGCCGAACGTCTCGCTGACCGCGAGCGTGCCGATCATCGACGTCACGGGCCCCGAGCCGGTCGAGCACCGCGGCTTCGTGCCGCCGCGCTCGATCGTCGTCCCCGGCACCCGCCCGAAGGACTTCCCGGCGGGCACCTACCACCTGGCGTGCGCGCTGATCGTCGGCCGCCGGAGCGACTCGACCGACGAGAAGGTCTCGCTCAACGAGGCCCTGCGCGAGCACGGGATCGGCTCGGGCTAGGCCGCTTCCTCGGCCGTCAGCGCGAGCGCATCGTCGAGCTCGTCGTGCCTGACCCGCTCGTCGCCGGCGATGTGGTTGCGGTGCAGCGCCAGCACGCCGATCGCGACAAGGACAGCAGCGCCGCCGACGAGAAACGGGACGTGGACGTCGTACCGCTCGGCCAGCTTGCCGGCGAGCCAGGGGGCGATCGCGCCGCCGCTGAAGCGGACGAAGCTGTAGGCCGCGGACGCGGTCGGCCGCTCGACCGGCGAGACCCGCATCACGCTCTCGGTCACGAGCGTGTTGACGACGCCGAGGAAGAGCCCGGCGACGACGACGGCGACGATCAGGGCGAGCTGGGAGCTCGTCCAGATCGCCATCGCGAACAGGTCGGCGGCGACGAGCCCGAAGGCGACGTAGAGCGCCGGCAGGAGGCCGAGCGCGCGCCGCACCGCCGGCGCCAGGAAGACCGACGAGAGCGCCAGCAGGAGGCCCCAGCCGAAGAAGACGTAGCCCAGGCCGTGCTCGTCGAGCCCGAGCGGGAACGGCGTGAACGCGAGCAAGGTGAAGAAGCCGAAGTTGTAGAAGAGCGCCGTCAGCCCGAGGCCGAGCAGCCCCCGGTGACGCAGCGCCCGGAGCGGCGCCTCGAGCGTCGTCCGCTGCCCCGCCGCCGGCGTCTTCTCGAGCAGGACGAGGATCGCGATCACGCCGACCGCCATCAGGGCCGCGGTCCCGAAGAAGGGGCCGCGCCAGCTGACGGCGCCGAGCTCGCCGCCGAGCAGCGGGCCGGAGGCGATCCCGAGGCCGAGCGCGGCCTCGTAGAGGATGATCGCGCCCGAGAGGCCGCCGGACGCCGCGCCGACGATCGCCGACAGGGCCGTCGCGATGAAGAGCGCATTGCCGAGGCCCCAGACGGCGCGGAAACCGACGATCTGACCGATCGAGTCGGCCGCGCCCGAGGCGGCGCTGAAGCAGACGACGAGGACGAGCCCGAGCAGGAGGGTCCGCTTCGGGCCGATCCGGCTCGAGATCCAGCCGGTCACGAGCATCGAGACGGCGATGATCGCGAAGTAGCTCGTGAAGAGCAGCTCGACCTGACTCGGCGAGGCGTCGAAGGACTGCGCGAGCGCGGGCAGGATCGGATCGACGAGGCCGATGCCCATGAAGGCGATCACGCACGCGAAGGCAACCGCCCAGACCGCCTTGGGCTGGCGCAGCAGCGACGCGGTCACAGCTCTGCCAGGAGCTCCCGGACGCGCTCCCGCTTGGCGGCGAGCTGCCGCTCGAGCTCGGCGAGCGACTCCTGCCTCGCGCGCACGAGCTCGAGCTGCCGCGTGATGTGGCCCAGCGACTCGGTCAGGATGCGGCGGCGCTGGTCGGGATCGGCCGCCTGCTTCCATTCCGCGCGCAGCGCGCCCCGCGCCTCCTCCCGCTCGGCGAGCTCCTTCAGCTCCTCGAGCGTGACTCCGAGCAGCTCCCGCAGGCGCAGCAGCTCCTCGAGCCGCTGCACGTCGGTCTCGCCGTACGTGCGGTGCCGACCCTTCTCGTGGCCCGCGGGGCTCGCGAGCAGGCCGATCTCCTCGTAGTAGCGGATCGTGCGCGGCGTCGTGCCCGTGCGCTCGGCGACCTCGCCGATGCGGAGCGTCTGCTGGGTGTCGGCCGGAGAGCTCATACCTTACGTGAACGTAAGGTATCAGATCATCCCTGCGGACGACCCCGAATCGCCCGCGGGGCCGACCGGCGCCCTCGTAGCGTCTCCGGCATGGAGATCGGGACGATCCAGCTCGATGCCGAGACGCACCGCGTGCGCGCCCGGCTGCCCCTGCCCCCGGGGACGCCGCTGCCGCTCTACGGCCTGCGCGTCGGCCGGCTCGTGGACGTCGAGAGCGACGGGGAGTCCGTGGTCTTCGTCTACGACGCGCAGCTCGGCCGGCCGCCGCGTGTCCGCAGCTTCGCGACGCTCCGGCTCGCTACTCCGCGCGCGCAGCCGGCCCTGTGAGCCAGGCGCGCCCGTCCGCGAGGCGGACGCGCAGCTCGCCGCCGGGGAAGCAGACGACGACCTCCCCGTCGCCGTGCGTCGCCGCCGCCACCGCGACCGCGCTCGTCCCCGAGGCCTGCGTCTCCCCCACGCCGCGCTCCCAGACCCGCGCGCTGACGCGTCCCGGCTCCTCGACCCGCGCCACCTGGACGTTGGTGCGCTCCGGGAAGCGCGGGTGGGTCTCGAGGAGCGGCCCGACGAGCGGCAGGTCGTCCGGGTCGCCGAGCACGACGGCATGCGGGTTCCCGACCGACACGGGCGTCACCTCGAGTCCAGCGACGCGCTCGCGCTCGTGGACCTCGACCGGCCCCAGATCCTGCTCGACGAGATCCCCTCCGAGCATGCGGGCGGCGACCTCGCGGGGACCGACGTGGATCGTCACGGTCACGGCACCGGTCAGCCCCGCGAGCCAGCGGGCGGCGATGCGCGTCCCGTTGCCCGAGAGCTCGGCGGTCGAGCCGTCGGGGTTCCAGATCGTCACCTGCGCCGAGCGCCGGTCGCGCGCGAGCACCTCGAGGATGCCGTCGCTCCCCGCCGCGAGCTCCCGCACCCGCTCCGGCCGGAGCGGCTCGCCCTCGTAGACGAGGTAGACGTTGCCGTGCGCGTCCCAGCGCTCCAGGGTCACGGCTGCAGCTCCCGCACGAGCACGAGCACGTCGCCCGGGCCCGGCGTGTAGGGCAGGCGCGGCGGCCGCTCCGGGACGGCGAAGCGGTTCCGCTCGTAGAGGCGGCGCGCCGGCAGGTTGACGTCCTCGAGCGAGAGCGCGACGCGACGGGCCCCGTGCGCGGCCGCCCATCCGACCACGCGCTCGAGCAGGTCCTGCGCGTGCCCGCGGCTCCGGCGCTCGGGAGCGACCCACATGTTGACGAGGAAGACCGTGCGCGGCTCGTAGGCGAAGAAGCAGCGGACGAGCCCGTCGAAGCGCTCGCCGAGGTCGAGGACGAACGTCGCGTGGTGGTCGTCGCTCGACGCGAGCTGGCGCCAGTGGCTCTCGGGGAAGTCGCGCTCTGCCTCGAGGGTCGACGCGAAGGCGCGCGGGGCATCCGCGAGCGCGCGCAGCCGCGCCTCGCGGAGCAGCTCCCAGTCCTCGGCGGTCGTCTCCCGGATCACGGCCCTAGGATTCCAGCAGCCGCAGGAGCTCGCCCGCCACCTCGTCGGGAGGGCGAGTCGCATCGAGGACCACGATCCCCGGGATCCGTCGCATCCACTTGCGCTGGTAGGCGGCGTACCGCCGCGTGCGTGCCGCGATCCGCTCGATCGCCTGCTCCGCGCGGCAGCTCGGAGACCTCGGCGAGGCCGAGCACCTTCGCGGCCGTCCGCGAGAGCGGCGGCCCTGCCAGCGCGCGCCGGACCTCCTCCTCCACCCCGTCCTCGAACATGCGCCGCGTGCGCTTCTCGATCCGCCGTGCGAGCTCCTCGCGGGGGACGTCGAGCCCGGCGACGAGCGTCGGCCGGCGCCATTCGGCGGACCAGAGTCGCGACCCGGCCAGCGAGCGGCCGAGCTCGTGCAGCTCGAGCGCACGGACGAGCCGGCGCCGGTCGTTCGGGTGGACGGCGGCGGCGGCGGCAGGGTCGCGCTCGGCCAGGAGCGGCGTGCGCGCGCTCGGGGCCGAGCCGCTCGACCTCGGCGGCGACCCGCTCGCGCAGCCCTTCGTCCGGCGCGGGCGGCAGCTCGAGCTCGGCCAGGGCCGCCCGCAGGTAGAGACCGGTGCCGCCGACGACGACCGGCAAGCGCCCGGCCGCGAGCGCCTCGTCGATCGCCGCGTGCGCGAGCCGCTCGTACTCCCCGACCGAGAACTCCTCGTCGAGCCCGCGGATCGCGACGAGCTGCGTCGGCTCGTCGGGCTGCGCCGTCAGGAGCGGCAGGCCGCGGTAGACCTGGAACGCGTCCGCCGAGATCGGCCGGGCGGGGACGGAGCGGGCGACCGCGGCCGCGACGGCGCTCTTGCCGGACGCGGTCGGCCCGAAGATCGCGAGGACGCGCGTCACCGCATGTGACGAAGTGTCACGAGATCAGCGGGTCACGGGCTACGACGGCTCGCGGGCGAGCGTCTTCCAGCCGATCGAGCTGTCCGCGTCGACCGGCCGGTCCTCCTCGGGATGCGCCGCCCGGTGCTCCTTGAACCACGCGACCGCCTTCGGGATCCCCTCGTCGAGGGACGTCTGCGGCTCCCACTCGAGCAGCTCCCGCGCCTTGCGGATGTCGGCGACGTAGCGGGTCACCTCGCCGAGCAGCGACGGCTCGACGGTCATGTCGGGCTCGACGCCGAGCTCGGCCGCGATCAGCTCCGCCATCCGCACGAGCGTGTTCCCCTCGCCGAAGGCGAGGTTGATCGTCTCGTTGACGACGCGCCGCTCGACGAGCGCCTCGACGCCGCGGGCGATCCCGTCGACGCAGTCCTCGACGTAGGTGAAGTCGAGCGTCTTCTCGCGCCCGTAGACCGTGATCGGCTCGCCGCGCGAGAGGCGGTGGATGAAGAGCGGGATCACGCGCACCATCCGGTGCAGGTCGTTGTCGAAGCGGCCGTAGACGTTCGAGAAGCGGAAGACGACGTACGGGAGGCCGTAGCAGCGCGCGTACGAGTAGATCAGCGCCTCGCCGGCGATCTTCGAGGCCGAGTACGGCGACTCGGTGAAGGCGAAGTCGGCGGTCTCCTCGTTGTAGCCCTCGAAGCGGTGGATGTCGCCGTAGACCTCGCGGCTCGACGAGAAGAGGAGCGGCAGGCCGAGCCCGCGCGCGTACTCGAGCACGTTGAAGGTCATGACCGCGTTCTCGAGCGCGCGGTGCGGCTCGGCGACGAGCTGGTGCACCTTCGCGTGCGCGGCGAGATGCACGACCGCGTCGACCTCGGGGTACTCGACGCCGCCGATCCCGCCCGGGTAGGCCGGGTAGTGGCCGGCGAGGTCCTGCAGCACGGTCGGGAACGCGTCCGTCCAGGCGTTCTGGCGCTTGTCGACGCCGAGCACCTCGTGCCCGTCGGCGAGCAGCCGCAGCGCCAGGTTCGTCCCGATCTGCCCGGACGAGCCGGTGATCAGCACCCTCATGCGGCCACCAGCGCGTCCTGCACGCCCCTGAGCGTCGTCGAGGTCGCGCCCTCGATCCGCACGGGGACGAGGTCGCCCGGAGCGGCGTCGCCGGCGAAGACGACGGTCGTGTTCCGGCGCGTCCGGCCGCGCAGGAGCGTCTCGTCGGTGCGGCTCGTGCCCTCGACGAGCACCTCCTCGACGAGGCCGACGCGCGCCTGGTTGCGCGCGTGCGCGATCCGCTGGACCTGCTCGACGAGGCGCTCCATCCGCTCGATCTTCACCTCGTGCGGGCACCTGCTCGGCATCGACGCCGCCTCGGTGCCGGCGCGCGGCGAGTAGACGAACGTGAAGGCGCTGTCGTACCCCACCTGCTCGACGACGGCCAGCGTCGCCTCGAAGTCGGCCTCGGTCTCGCCCGGGAAGCCGACGATGACGTCGGTGCCGAGCGCGAGGTCGGGGACGGCGGCGCGCAGCTCCTCGACGAGGGCGAGGTAGCGCTCGGGCGTGTAGGTGCGGCGCATCGCCTTCAGGATGCGCGCCGAGCCGGACTGCAGGGGCAGGTGCAGGTGCTCGCAGACGGCGCGTGCCTCGGCGATCGCCTCGATCACGGGCCGGCGGAAGTCCTTCGGATGCGGGCTCGTGAAGCGGATCCGCTCGATCCCCTCGACCGCGTCGCAGGCGCGCAGCAGCTCGCCGAACTCGGTCTTCACGTCGGGGAGCAGGTCGCGGCCCCAGGAGTTGACGTTCTGGCCGAGCAGCGTCACCTCCCTGACGCCTTCGCCGGCGAGCCGGGTCACCTCCGCGACGATCTCGCCCGGGCGCCGGCTCTGCTCCCGGCCGCGCACCGAGGGGACGATGCAGTAGGCGCACGTCGAGTTGCAGCCCATCGAGACCTGCACCCACGCCTGGAAGCGCCGCTCGCGGTGCATCGGCAGCGTCGCGGCGAAGGCGCGGTCGTCCGTGCCGAAGCTCCCGCGGGGCGCATCGCCGCCGGCGCCGAGCCAGTCGCCGAGGTGCGCGATCGAGCCGGGCCCGAAGGCGACGTCGACGAACGGGTAGCGCTCGAAGATCCGCTCGCGCTGCGCCTCGGCGTAGCAGCCGCCGACGGCGATCACGCGGTCGGGGTCGCCGGCCTTCAGCGCCCTCGCCTGGGCGAGGTGCGCGGCGAGCCGCCGGTCGGGCTTCTCGCGGATCGTGCAGGTGTTGAAGACGAGCACGTCGGCGTCCGCCTCCGAGGTCGCCTCCCCCAGGCCGATCTCCTCGAGCATGCCCTTGATGCGCTCGCTGTCGTGAGCGTTCATCTGGCAGCCGAAGGTGACGACGCGGTACCGCCTCACAGCGGCTCAGTGTAGAGACGGCGCTGCCGGGCCGGGCTACGGACGCTCGCGCCGGTCGAGCGAGAACGCGATCAGGAGCGGCGAGAAGATCAGGGCGAGCAGGAGCAGGATGCCGGCGAACCGGCCGAGGAACTCGCCGGCGTCGACCTTCGTGCCGAGGTCCCACGGCGCTGCGACCCCGAACCAGGCGAGCCAGCCGGCGAAGCAGGTCAGGAGCACGAGCGACGCCGCGCGGGCGAGGCCGCGGGCGGTGTCGTCGGGTTGGCGGCGGAGCAGTTGCTGCATCGGATCACCTCCAGGCGCCGCCAATCTACGGCCGCCCGGGCCGGGGCCGCATCCGCGCCGCTGCGGACGCGGCGTGCGGGATCTCCACCGCAAGTTCCGGCCTCTGCGGCGACTTCATGGATATGAGCGACTTCGGCACGGGGCTGCGGGCGCACCTCGAGCGCGGCTCCGACGCGCCCGCGGGCCAGCCGTCCGAGGCTGCGCAGGCGCCGCCGCACGACGACCAGGTCGCCGGTGAGCTCGCAGCCGAACGGGCGCGGCTCGACGTGCTGCGCGCCGAGCTGGCCGGCCGGGAGTTCGAGCTCTCGCAGCGGGAGAGCGAGCTCGAGGCTGCCCGCACGCGCCTCGCGCACACGCTCGCCCTGGCGCTGATCGCCAGCGCCGAGCAGGCCGGCGTGCCGCCGCCGCTCGACGAGCTCGCGCTCGCCCGCCGGCGCCGCCACGGCCTGGCCGGCTAGCCTCCTTCGACCGGCCGCCCGACCGTCAGCGCCTCGCGGAGCGCCGGGTCGAGCTCGCGGTAGGCGGCGTCCGGCTCGGCGCCGAGCGCGTCGAGCGTCTTGCTGAAGAAGCAGCGCGCGGTCGCCGCGAGCACGACGTCGACGACCTCCGCGGCGGAGAGCCCCAGCTCGAGCAAGCCGGTCGACGTCGGCCTGCGTGACCGCGGTGGCGTCGTCGGCGACCTGGTCGGCGAGCGCCATCACCGCCCGGTCGACCTCGTCGAGGCCCGCGTCGTCGCCGCGCGCGATCGCGGTCAGCTCTCCGGGCGTGAAGTGGCGGTCGACCAGCACCTTCCCGTGGGCGAGGGCGCAGTAGCTCGAGTGGAGCCGCCGCGCCGCGGCGAGGGTCGCGAGCTCGTAGCGGCGCTCCGGCATCGTCGCCTTGATCGCGCCGTTCAGCTGCTTCCACGCGGCGTAGGCCTCGGGCCGGTGCGCGAAGAGCCGCGCGAAGTTCGGCACGTAGCCGAACCGCTGGGCGTCCTCGGCGCAGGCCTCGGGCAGCTCCTCGTCCTGGACGTACGCGACGTAGGCCATCGTCCTACCTCCCTCTACTTCGCGAACTCGACCGCGCGCGACTCGCGGATCACGGTCACCTTGATCTGCCCCGGGTACTCGAGCTGGCCCTCGATCTCGCGGGCGATCTCGTGCGAGAGGAGGACGGCCGCGTCGTCGTCGATCTCGTTCGGCTTCACGATCACGCGGATCTCGCGACCCGCCTGGAGCGCGTAGACCTTCTCGACGCCCGGCTTGGCGGCGGCGATCTCCTCGAGCGACTCGAGGCGCTTGATGTAGTTCTCGAGGCCCTCGCCGCGGGCGCCGGGCCGGGACGCGGAGATCGCGTCGGCGGCGATCAGCAGCACCGCCTCGACGGTCTGCGGCTGCACCTCGTAGTGGTGGGACTCGACGGCGTGCACGACGGCGGGGCTCTCGCCGTAGCGGCGCGCGAGCCGCGCGGAGATCGCCGCATGCGAGCCCTCGACCTCGTGCGTCATCGCCTTGCCGATGTCGTGCAGGAGCGCTGCGCGCTTCGCCGTCTTGACGCTCGCCTCCAGCTCCGCGGCCATCACGCCGGCCAGCTGCACGACCTCGAGCGTGTGCTTGAGGACGTTCTGGCCGTAGCTCGTCCGGTAGCGGAGCCGGCCGAGCACCTTGACGAGCTCCTCGTGGACGTCGCCGCAGTTCGCCTCGAAGACGGCCTGCTCCCCGGCCTGGCGCACGTGCTCCTCGAGCTCCGTCTTCGACTGGTAGTAGGTCTCCTCGATCCGCGAGGGATGGATGCGCCCGTCCTCGACCAGCTTCTGCAGCGTCATCCGGGCGACCTCGCGGCGGATCCCGTCGAAGGACGAGAGCACGACCGCGTTCGGCGTGTCGTCGACGATGAAGTCGACGCCGGTCAGATGCTCGAGCGCGCGGATGTTCCGGCCCTCGCGGCCGATGATCCGCCCCTTCATGTCGTCGGACGGCAGCTCGACGATCGTCACCGTCGTCTCGGCGGCGTGGCTGGCGGCGACCCGCTGCAGCGCGTCGGCGACGAGGTTGCGGGCCCGGCGCTTCGCCTCGCCGGCAGCCTCCTCCTCGAGCTGGCGGACGCGGCGCGCGAGCTCGTGCCGGACGAGCTCCTCCGAGCGCGTCAGCACCTCGGCCTTCGCCTGGCCGACCGTGAGGCCGGAGATGCGCTCGAGCTCCGTCGCCTCCTGCTCCCTCGCCTGCTTGAGCTCGTCCTGGAGGCTCTTGACATGGAGCTCGCGGTCGGCGAGCCCTGCTCGCGGCGCTCCACCTCGGTCAGGCGCCGGCCGACGTCCTCCTCGCGGGCGGCCAGCCGCTCCTCCGCGCGCTCGACCTGCGCGCGACGCTCGCGCACCTCGGTCTCGACCTCCGCGCGGGCGCGGACGGCCGCCTCGCCCGCCTCGAACCGGGCCTCGCGCCGGGCTGCCTCGGCGTCGCGGCGCGCGTCGTCGAGCAGCAGCTCGCGTTCGCGGCGGGCGGCCTCGAGTCGCGAGCCGCCCGAGAGGCGCAGCAGCGCAAGCGTCGCCACAACGCCGGCGGCGAGGCCTGCGACGATGCCGATGACCAGCGACATTGCGCGCTCCCTGCGGGTCGATGACGCCGCACGGGGCGCACTCCTAATCGGTGACGGGTTCGTGCCCCGCGACGAACGTCAGCTGCGTCTCGAGATCCTCCGGGCCCGGACGGGAGGTGGAAGGCTGTAGCGGTTTCGGATCGAGGTGTGGTTCAAGCCGATTTCGGAAGTGCGCTCTGTGCAGGAAAAAGGATTCGGTGGTGCAACTTCCTGCATCGTAGCTCCCGTCACGCGTCTCGCGCAACGAACGGCTCGAGCGCGTCTTCGCCGAAGCCGCGGCGCGCGAGATAGGCGCCCGTCCGCGGGTCGTGGCCGCGGCGCTCGGCCACCGCAAGGGCGCGGTCGCGCTCGGGCGGCAAGGCCGCGAGCGCCTCCTCGCGGGCGCCGGCGTCGAGACCCTGCCGCTCGAGGTCGGCGGCGATCGCCGCGTCCCCCCAGTCCTTCGCGGCGAGCTGCCGGGCCCGCCGCTCGGCGAAGGCGCGGTCGTCGACGTACCCGGAGCGCTCGAGCGCGACGAGCGCCGCCGCCCGCTCCGCCTCGCGGATCCCGGCGCGGCGGAGCCGCTCGTCGAGCCCCGCGTGGCTGTGGTCGCGGTGCCGCAGCGCGCGGGCCGCCGCTCCGAGCGCCTCGTGCCGTCGCAGCTCGCGCCGGAGCTCCCGCAGCCGCGCGCGGTCGAGCTCGGCCCCGACCCGCAGCAGCGTGCGCGCGACCACGTCGGCCGGCAGGGAGCGCCACGGCTCGCCGTCGAGCTCGACCGCGACGCAGCCCGCGCCGCTCGGGTCCCAGGGCGGTGACCGTGGGCACTATGCCTCGGCCGCGACGTCCTCCGGCTCCTCGACGAGCGCCTTGCCGTTCGCCGCGGCCGCGTCGGCCGCGTCTGCGATCGGGAGCAGCCGCGCGGAGACGACCTGGTCCGAGCCGAGCTGCGCCTGGATCCGGGTCAGGATCGCCTGGACGACGTCCGGGTGCTCGCGCAGGAACGCGGTCGCGTTCTGCCGTCCCTGGCCGAGCCGCTCGTCCTCGAAGCTGAAGTACGAGCCCGACTTGGTCACGATCTTCCGCTCGACCGCGGAGTCGAGCACCGTGCCCTCCCAGGAGATGCCGTCGCCGTAGATGATGTCGAACTCGGCCTGCTTGAACGGCGGTGCGACCTTGTTCTTGACGACCTTGACGCGGACGCGGTTGCCGAAGGCCTCGACCCCGTCCTTGAGCGTCTCGATCCGCCGGATGTCGAGGCGCACCGACGAGTAGAACTTGAGCGCGCGGCCGCCGGGCGTCGTCTCGGGATTGCCGAACATGACGCCGATCTTCTCGCGGAGCTGGTTCGTGAACAGGCAGATCGTCTCGGTGCGGTTGAGCGTGCCGGCGAGCTTCCGCAGCGCCTGGCTCATCAGCCGCGCCTGCAGGCCGACGTGGCTGTCCCCCATCTCGCCCTCGATCTCGGCCTTCGGGGTCAGCGCGGCGACCGAGTCGATCGCGACGACCGCGAGCGCGCCGGAGCGGATCAGGAGCTCGGTGATCTCGAGCGCCTGCTCGCCGGTGTCGGGCTGCGAGACGAGCAGCTCGTCGACGTCGACGCCGATCTTCTTCGCGTACCCGGGATCCATCGCGTGCTCGGCGTCGATGAAGGCGCAGATGCCGCCGCGGCGCTGGGCCTCCGCGATCACGTGGTAGACGAGCGTCGTCTTGCCCGACGACTCGGGGCCGAAGACCTCGACGATGCGGCCGCGCGGCAGCCCGCCGATCCCCAGCGCCAGGTCGAGGGAGAGCGACCCCGTCGAGACCGCGCCGACCGAGACGTTGCCCCGGTCGCTCATCTTCATGACGGCGCCCTTGCCGAAGTTGCGCTCGATCTGCCCGAGGGCGGTCTCGAGGGCTTGCTCGCGCTCCAACCTGATCAACCTCCCAACGCTAGGGGCACCCTAGTGCCACCGATTCGAGGACTTCGTACTGCGCCCCGCCGGGGCGTAGTCGGGACAGGTAAACAGACGCGTCGGACGGAACAAGTGTTCCCGCCCGCGGCAGCGGCGGCCGGAGGCGCGGCCGCTCCCGGAAGCGCGCGACCGTGAGGTGCGGCAGCCAGGCGCGACCCTCCGGCCGGTAGACGCCGAGGCGCTCCAGCCGCGCGTGCAGGTCGGCCGCGAGCGCGGCGGCGGCCGCCTCCTCGTCGGCGAGGACGAGCATGCCGACGCTGCGGGTCTCGCGGTAGCGCTCGACCGCGAGCCGCACGGGCGCCGCAGCGGCGGCCGCACCGCGAACCTCGGCGGCGACGGCCGGCAGCTCGGACGCGGGCCGCCGGCCGAGGAAGGCGAGCGTGACGTGCAGGTTCTCGCGCGGGACGACCCGCGCCCGCACGACGTGCTCGAGCTGCCAGGCGACGATCGGCTCGAGCGCCTCGTCGGGCAGCCGCAGCGCGCAGAAGATCCGGATCGGGTCATCACGCTCCACGCTAGCGGGCGAGCTCACACGTCTCTGTGCCGATTCTGTGTCAGAAGTCGCCGGACGAGATGGAGCGCCGCGACCGTCGCCCTGCCGCGGATCGTCGGCCGGTCGCCGGGGAAGTCGAGGACGAGCGCGAGGCCGCCCTCCGGGCCTTCCGCATGGAGGTGGACGAGCCCGACCGGCTTCTCGGGCGTGCCGCCGCCGGGGCCGGCGATCCCGGTGACGGCCACGGCGACGTCGGCGCCGAGCGACGTCCGGGCACCCGCCGCCATCGCCCGCGCCGTCTCCTCCGAGACCGCGCCGAACGAGGTCAGCGTCGCCTCCGGGACGTCGAGCCGGCCCGTCTTGACCCCGTCGGCGTAGGAGACGATGCCGCCGAGGAAGACGTCGCTCGCGCCGGGCACCCCGGTCAGCCGCGCCGCGACGAGCCCGCCGGTGCACGACTCCGCGGTCGCGAGCGTCAGGCCGCGGGCACGGCAGAGCTCGAGGACGTGCTCCTCGACGGGGCGCTCGTCGCGTGCGAAGAGGAAGCGCCCGACCTCGACGTCGAGCGCCTGCGCGAGCGCGTCCGCGCGGGCCTCGGCGCCGGGCGCGACGAGGAGGTCGACGTGCAGCTCGAAGTCGCGGGCGCAGATCGTCACCTCGACGCCTTCCGGCTCGCCTCCTGCCCGCGCCAGCGCCTCGGCGACGGAGGACTCGCCGGTGCCGTAGAAGCGCAGCGCCCGGCGCTGCGGCGCCGTCACCGAGGCGAGCACCGCGCTGCACCGCCTCGGTCGCGAGCGCCTGCGGCCAGAGGCGCTGCAGCTCGCGGGGCGGCCCCGGCAGCGCGACGGCGACCGTCGTGCCCGTGTCGAGCACGACCCCGGGCGCCGTCCCCGCGAGCCCGAACGCGACGCCCTCCCTCGGGCAGCGTCGCCTGCTTGGTCACGCCGGCGGCGAACTCCTCGAACGGCCGCCCGATCCGCTCCGCGATCGCGCGCGAGATCTCCTCGATCTGCCGCTCGAGCGCCTCGTCGACGACGAGCGCGCGGCCCGCGGCCGCCGCGAGCAGCTCGATCGTGCGGTCGTCGTGGGTCGGCCCGAGCCCGCCCGAGACGAGCAGCAGGTCGGCGCCCAGCCCCTCGGCGAGCGCCGCCTCGAGCAGCTCCGGGCGGTCGCCGACGACGGTGACGCGCTCGGGCTCGAGCCCGAGGCCGACGAGCGCGGCGGCCAGGAAGGGGCCGTTCCGGTCGTTCCGGTCGCCGCGGACGAGCTCGCTGCCCGTGACGACGATCGCAGCGCGCGGCACTAGAGGCTTGATGCGCATCGGTCGTCCCCAGCGAGGCCGTTCCGGGTCAAGCCAGGGCGTGCCGGCGTCCGTGGCGCATGCTGGTTGCACGTGTGAGGACGCCGGTGCGGCCTGGCGCCGTGCCTGGGGCGGCAGCCGCGGCCGCGGACGATGCGCATCAAGCCTCTAGCCGGCGGCGACGGTCTGGACGCCGGCGGCGGTGACGAGCACGGGCCGGCCGTCGCGGCCGAGGGTGACGTGCCGTCCGTTCAGCTGCGCGTACAGGTGGTCGGGCGAGCCGATCGCGAGCCAGAGCCGCTTCGACTCGAGCGAGACGCTCTTGCCCTGCAGCAGCGTCCCCTGGAAGAGCAGCCTCCCCGCCGGCGAGCCTGCATGCACCTCGAGGAGCGTGTTCCCGCGCCGCGCCGTCAGCACGAGCCGCGCCGCCGTCGGCTTCCGCGGCGTCGTGCGCACCGGCGTCGAGCCGGTCACCGAGACGGCCGGCGCGATCGAGTCGACGCGCTGGTTGCCGTCGCCGCTCTTCCAGGCGACGATCACGAGCGCGGCGACGAGCGCGATCCCGGCCAGGGTCGCGAGCACGACCCCGGACTCGAGCCCGCGGCTCCGGCGGGGCGGGCGCGCCGAGCTGCGGCGCGGCCGGTTCGGCCGCCCCTCCTCCTCGCCGGCGACGAAGCGCGAGTTGTACTCGTCGACGTAGAGCTGCCCGTCGAGGCCGAGGAACTCGGCGTAGGTCCGCAGGAAGCCCTTGACGTAGGTCTGGGCGGGGAGCAGCTCGAACTGCTCCTCCTCGAGCGCCTTCAGGTACTTGGCCCTGATCTTCGTCGCCGACTCGACCGTCGGCAGGCCGAGCCCCTGACGGACGCGCGCCTCGTGGAGGCTGTTCCCGATCTCGAACATCCGGCGCCCGATTCTAACCCCAGCTGCCGCGGGTCAAGCAACGACCGTCACGAATACAGGCGCAGGACCGCGTAGAAGCCGAGCGCGAGCCCGCCGGTGCAGCCGAGGTAGAGGCCGAGCAGCGCCAGCCAGCGGCCGATCCGGGCGACGCGTCCGCCGCCCGCCCGGCCGAGCGACAGCACCTGCCTGCGCCGGGCACGGCGCGACGCCGCCAGCGCGACGAGGCCGAGCAGGAGCGCCGCCCCGACCCCGGCGTAGAGCGCCTCGAGCAGCCGCACGGACGGCAGCAGGCGCGCGACCCCGACCGCGGCGGGCAGCGCCGCCGTCCCGAGCAGCCCCGCCAGCAGCGAGACCGTCGCCGCCGGGTTGCCGCGGGCGCGGATCCCGTTACTGCTTGACGTAAGGGCGGCCAACGGCTGCGGGTGGGATCGACCGACCGATCACACCGGCGACGGCGATCAGCGTCAGGACGTAGGGCAGGGTCTGGAACAGCGTCGCGGCGGAGCCGGAGTAGGTCGGCAGCCGCTGCGCGAGCGCGCTCGAGAGGCCGAAGAGGAGCGCCGCGCCGAACGCGCCGCCGGGCCGCCACTTGCCGAAGATCAGCGCGGCGAGCGCGATGAAGCCGCGGCCGGCGGTCATGTTCTGGTTGAAGGAGTGCACGAAGCCGATCGAGAGGTAGGCACCGCCCATCGCGGACAGCATCCCGGAGAGCACGACCGCACCGTAGCGGATGCCGTAGACCGAGATCCCGACCGTGTCGGCGGCACGCGGGTGCTCGCCCACCGCGCGGATCCGCAGGCCGAGCGGCGTCCGGAACATGACGACGTAGGCCAGGATCAGCACGGCGAAGCTGACCCAGATCATCAGGTTCAGCTGCCCGAACCAGTCGTCCCAGAAGTGCCCGGGCGGGACGTGCTCCAGGCCGGGCAGGTGCACGTCCGGGATCGAGGGCAGGGCGGCGGGCGTCCCGTCGGAGCCGTAGACGTCGATGAACATGTAGCCCGTGATCCCGAGCGCGAGGAAGTTGATCGCGGTGCCGCCGACGATCTGGTCGGCCCGCAGGTGGATCGCGAAGACGGCGTGGACGAGCGCGAGCAGTCCGCCGAAGCCGGCGGCGACGAGGACGCCGAGCAGCCACGAGTGGGTGACGTCGGCGCCCCAGGCGCCGAAGAACGCGCCCATCAGCATCATCCCCTCGAGGCCGATGTTGACCACCCCGGAGCGCTCGGAGAACATGCCGCCGATCGCGGCGAAGGTCAGCGGCGTCGCGTAGCGGAGCGTCGCCGCGAAGAGCGCGCCCCAGACGAAGACGGTGTCGAGGTTGGTGACGCTCGAGTGGGTCGCGAGGATGCCGAGGCCCGCTCCGCCCACCCCCGCGACGACCGCGCCCCAGCCGATCCGCCGCTCCCCGTCGCGGATCGCGACGGCGCCGAGGAGGACGGCGACGGCGCCGACGGCGATCGGCGCCCACACCGTCCGCTGCGTGACCGGCGGCAGCGAGATCCAGAAGGCGAGCAGGCCGACGCCGATCCCGGCGATCCCGGCCCAGCGTGGGGTCGCCAGGCTCCGCACCTGCAGGCGCTCGGCGAACGCGGTCATGCCGGCGTCGCCTTCCGCAGCACGCGCTTGCGGAACGTGTACCAGAGGTAGAGCACGAGCACGTCGGCGCCGACGAAGAGGACGACGAGGCCCTGGATCAGCGTCGTCAGGTTCGAGGCGAGGTCGGGCCGGAAGATCTCCGGGTCGAGGTTCCGCGTCGAGGTGCCGTTGACGAGGGCGCCGAAGAGCAGCGCCGAGAGCCCGACGCCGATCGCCGTGTTGCGGCCGAGCAGCGCGACGGCGATGCCGATGAAGCCGATCGTCGAGGCCTGGATGTCGTTCGTGTTGATCCGGAACTCCCAGCCGAGCACGTCGACGGCGCCGGCGAGCCCCGCGAAGAGGCCCGAGATCGCCATCGCGAGGAAGTAGCTGCGCGCGACCGAGATGCCGCCGTAGCGGGCGGCCTCGGGGTTGAAGCCGACCGCGCGCACCTCGTAGCCGAGCGTCGTCCGGTTGAGCGTGATCCAGTAGGCGACGAGCGCGCCGAGCGCGATGAAGAAGCCGATGTGCAGCCCCTGCAGGACGGGGTCGCCCCAGAAGACGTGCAGGTGGGCGCTCTCGGCGATGTCGCTCGAGACCGGCACGCTCGGCTGGGTCGGGTCCTGGAGCGGCCCGCCGAGGCCGAACAGGTAGCTGCCGCGTCCAGTACGCGATCCAGTTGAGCATGATCGTCGTGATCACCTCGTGCGCGCCCGACCGTCGCCCGCAGGATCCCGGCGATGCCGGCGAAGAGCGCCCCGGCCAGCATCGCGGCGAGGATCGCGAGCGCCTGGTGCAGCGGGCCGGCCATGTGCGCGAAGGACGAGCCGACCCAGACCGACACGATCGCCCCGACCGTGTACTGGCCCTGGCCGCCGATGTTGAAGAGCCCGCAGCGGAAGGCGAAGGCGACCGCGAGCCCGGTCAGCGCCAGCGGCGTCGCCGCGAGCAGGGTCTGCTGCAGGTTGAGCGCGGCGAGCGCGCGGTCGTCGCCGGTCACCCAGGGGAAGAGCCAGTCGAGGCCGGTGCCCTGGAAGATGCCCTTGTAGGTCGAGAGCGGGTTCTTGCCGGTCGTGCGCGAGCACGACGAGGCCGCCGACGAAGAAGGCGATGAAGGCGGTCATCACCGGGGTGGCGACGCCGCCGGCGCGCTGCCAGAGCGCGAGCCGCTCGGCGACGCTCGGCGCGCCGAGCTCGGCGGTCTCCTCGCGCGGCGCCTCCGGGTCGCGCCGCCCGGGCGTCGCCTCCTCGGGGGCCTCCGGCTCGCCGGACTCCGGGTCTCTCGGCTCGGTCACGCGCCCCCCGCGCCGGCCCGGCGCGCCTCGAGCTCGACGTGCGGCGCCTCACGCCACCGCCTCCCTGCGGCCGCCGCCGGTCATCGCGACGCCGAGCTCCTCCTCGCTCGCCGTCGGCGGGAACTCGCCGACGATCCGGCCCTCGTAGAGGACGAGGATGCGGTCGGAGAGCGAGAGGATCTCCTCGAGCTCGAGCGAGACGAGCAGGATCGCGCGGCCCTCGTCGCGCTCGGCGACGAGGCGCCGGTGCACGAACTCGATCGCGCCGACGTCGAGGCCCCGCGTCGGCTGCGCGGCGATCAGCACCTGCGGGTTCCGGGTCACCTCGCGGGCGACGATCACCTTCTGCTGGTTCCCGCCCGAGAGCGAGCGGGCCGGGGTCGCCGGGCCGCCGCCGCGGACGTCGAACTCCTGCAGCAGCTGCCGGGCGCGCGTGACGAGGCGGCCCGGGTGGAGCCAGCCGAGCCGCGAGTCCGGCGGCGTCCGGTACTCGTGCAGCGCCAGGTTCTCGGCCAGCGAGAAGTCGAGCACGAGGCCGTGCCGCTGCCGGTCCTGCGGGATGTGGCCGACGCCCGCGTCGAGCACGTGCCGCGGATTCGCGCCGGTCATGTCCTTGCCCGCGATGCGCACCCGGCCCCCCGAGGGCCGCGCGAGGCCCGTGATCGCGTCGACGAGCTCGGTCTGGCCGTTGCCGTCGACGCCCGCGATCCCGACGATCTCGCCGGCGCGGACCTGCAGCGAGACGCCGCGCACCGCCTCGAGGCCGAGGTTGTCGAGCACGTGCAGGTCGTCGAGCTCGAGCAGCGGCTCCGCCGGCCGCGCCGCCGCCTTGTCGACGCGCAGGAGGACGTCGCGGCCGACCATCAGCCGCGCCAGGTCCTGCTCGCTGACGCCCTCGGGCGAGACGGTGTCGATCAGCTTGCCTCGCCGCAGCACCGAGATGCGGTCGGCGATCTCGAGCACCTCGTTCAGCTTGTGCGAGATGAAGATGACCGACTTCCCCTGCGAGGTGAGGCTGCGGACGACCTCGAACAGCTCCTTCGCCTCCTGCGGCGTCAGCACCGCCGTCGGCTCGTCGAGGATCAGGATGTCCGCGCCGCGGTAGAGCGCCTTCAGGATCTCGACCCGCTGCTGCTGGCCGACCGAGATGCTCTGGATCTTCGCGCCGGGGTCGACGGCGAGGCCGTAGCGGTCGGAGAGCTCGCGCACGCGCCGCCGGGCCGCGTCGTAGTCGAGCAGGACGCCGCTGCGGCGCGGCTCGGTCGCGAGCACGATGTTCTCGGCGACGCTCATGACCGGGATCAGCATGAAGTGCTGGTGCACCATCCCGATCCCCGCCTCGATCGCCTCGCGCGGCGACCCGAGCGAGATCGGGCGGCCCTTGACCCGGATCTCGCCCTCGTCCGGGTGGTAGAGCCCGTAGACGATGTTCATCAGCGTCGACTTGCCGGCGCCGTTCTCGCCGAGGAGCGCGTGCACCTCCCCCTCCCGCAGGTCGAGGTCGATGTGGTCGTTGGCGAGGACTCCGGGGAACTGCTTGGTGACGCCGCGGAGCTCGAGCACGGGGGGCTGGGCCACGGCGCCATGATAGAGGGGCGGACAGCCGGCGTCCGCCCCTCCGTCTCGATCTCGATGCGCTACTTGACCGTGTCGGGGATGTTCGCGATCGTCCCGTCGACGATCTGCTGCTTGAC
Organism: uncultured Actinomycetes bacterium; assembly: GCA_963839285.1. Lineage (GTDB taxonomy): Bacteria > Actinomycetota > Thermoleophilia > Gaiellales > Gaiellaceae > DASSSQ01. The sequence continues at coordinate 494,592 of CAWIUN010000020.1, read as the reverse complement.
CTTGTCGATCTGGTCCTGGATCGACTGCGGCACCTTCGAGCTGATCTTGCCGAGCCCGACGCCGTCGTTCGAGAGGTCGAAGAAGGCGTCCTGGCCGCCCTTGAAGCTGCCGTCCTGCGTCTCCTTGATCGTCGAGTAGACGGAGACGTCGACCTTCTTGACCGCGCTCGTCAGGATGTGGCTGCCGAGGTAGGCCTGGTCGGCGTCGACGCCGATCGCCCAGACGCCGCGCGACTTGGCCGCGTCGATCGCGCCGAGGCCGCAGCCGCCGGCGACCTGGAAGACGACGTCGGAGCCCTGCGAGATCTGGTTGAGCGCGACCTCCTTGCACTTGGCCTGGTCGACGAAGTCCTGGGAGTAGCCGTTCAGGGTCTTCATCCCCGCGAGCGCCTTCTTCGCGCCCGCCTGGTAGCCGGCGATGTAGTGGTCGACCGGCGGGATCTTCTGGCCGCCGACCGAGCTGATCACCTGGGTGTTGCCGGTCGTGAAGCCGATGCCCTGCTTCTCGACCAGGCCGGCCAGGTAGCCGGCCAGGTAGCCCGCCTGCTGCTCGCGGAAGAGCAGCCCCTCGACGTTCGTCGGCGCCGACTTCATCGCCGCCTGGGAGTAGTCGATGATCGCGAAGTTCACGTTCGGGAACTTCTTCGCCACGGTCTCGACCGCGTCGGCCATCAGGAAGCCGACGCCGATCACGAGGTCGTAGTTCTGGCGCGCGAGCGTCGAGAGGTTCGGCACGTAGTCCGAGTTCGAGGACGACGTCAGGACGCGGCCCTGCGCGCCGAGCTCCTTCTCCGCCCGCTGCAGGCCGAGGTTCGCGAGGTGGTTGAACGAGCGGTCGTTGAGACCGCCGATGTCGGTGACGAGACCGACCTTGATCGCGGCGCCGCCGCCGCCTCCGCCGCCGGCCGAGGTCGAGACGCCGCCGCCCCCGCCCGCCGCGCTCGTCGTCTCGCCGCCGCCCCCGCCGCTGCTGCCGCCGCAACCGGCCGCGAGCACGGCCAGCAGCGCCGCCGCGAGCGTCGCGGCGCCGAGCGTCCATCGCCGTCTTTTCTGCACGAGTGTCCCTCCTTGGTTTCCGGTACTGATCCCCTGCCCGCCCTCCAAGCCCATTCAAACGCCGGAGGCAGGCGGCGAGATCCCGGAAGCACGCAGGGCGGGCCCGGAGGCCCGCCCTGCGGCGAGACGACCCTGCAGCCTCTGCCTACTTGACGGCCTGCGGGATGCCCTTGATCTTGCCGGCCTTCAGCAGCGCGAGCTGCTTCGCGACCGCGTTCCGGATCGACGCCGGCACCTTCGGGCTCCACTTGCCGACCCCGACGCCGTTCTTCTTGGCGTTGAAGATCGCGTTGAAGCCGCCGCGCCACTTCGAGCCGGCGTGCAGCTTCGAGGCGATCGTGTTGTAGACGGCGACGTCGACCTTCTTCAGGGCGCTGGTCATGACGTGCTTGCCCAGGTAGCCCTGGTCGGCGTCGACGCCGATCCCGAAGCAGGCCCTTCTGCTTGGCCGCGTCCAGCGCGCCGAGGCCGCAGCCGCCCGCGACCTGGAAGACGACGCCCGCGTTGTTGGCGATCTCGTTCAGGGCGACCTCCTTGCACTTCGCCTGGTCGACGAAGTCCTGGGAGTAGCCGTTGACGACCTCGGCCTGCTTGTTCGCCTTCTTGACGCCGTACTGGTAGCCGGCGATGTAGCGGTCGACCGGCGGGATCTTCTGACCGCCGACGGAGGCCGCGACCATCTGGCCCTGCACCGGATGCGACTTGAGCCAGAGGCCGGTCGCGTAGCCGACGAGGTAGCCCGCCTCCTGCTCCTTGAAGAGCAGGCCGCGCAGGTTCTTCGGCTTGTGCTTGGTGAAGTTCCAGTCGACGTCGATGATCGCGAAGCTCGTGTTCGGGAACTTCGTCGCCACCGTGTCGATCGCGTCGGCCATCAGGAAGCCGACGCCGATCACGAGGTCGTAGTTCTGACGGGCCAGCGACGACAGGTTGGGGATGTAGTCGGCGTTGGAGTGCGACGTCAGCACGCGGACGTCGACGCCGAGCTTCTTCTTCGCCTGCTGAGCGCCCAGGTTCGCCAGGTAGTTGAAGCTGCGGTCGTTGAGACCGCCGATGTCGGTCACGAGACCGACCTTGATCGTGGCCTGCGACTTGGCCTGGGCCGAGCCGCCGGTCACCGCCGCCGCCACCGACGCCGCCAGGACGGCGACGAGCGTGACGACGATCAGAATCGTCAAGCGATTCCTTCTCACTAGGTTCCTCCCTCTCTCCACCGGTGTGCCGGGGGGTGTTTGCGCCGGGCGATGCTATCCGTTCGGACGGACGGCGAGAAGGGGGTTTCGTACGGGTTTCCCGCGGGCGGGAGCAGGCTAGCCGTGCTCGGACTGGGCGAGCATCGCCTCGTCGACGAGCACCCGGCGGGGCTTCGAGCCCTCGTACCCCGAGATGATCCCGCGCCGCTCGAGCATGTCGATCAGCCGGCCGGCGCGGGTGTAGCCGACCCGCAGGCGCCGCTGCAGCAGGCTGGTCGAGGCGGTCTGCGCCTGGACGACGATCTCGATCGCCCGGTCGAGCAGCGGGTCCTCGTCGGGGTCGAACTCGCCGTGCTCCTCGTCGTCGTCGGCGAACGCCTCCGGCAGCTCGAGCAGCGACTCGTCGAGCTCCTGCTCGCGCTGGCCGCGGCAGGCCTCGACGACGAGCGCGACCTCCTCCTCGCTGACGTAGGCGCCCTGGACCCGCTGCAGCCGCGAGGTCCCCTGCGGCTTGAAGAGCATGTCGCCCTGGCCGAGCAGGCTCTCGGCGCCGGCGCCGTCGAGGATCACGCGCGAGTCGGTCTGGCTCGAGACGGCGAAGGCGATCCGGCTCGGCACGTTCGCCTTGATCATGCCGGTGATCACGTCGACCGACGGCCGCTGGGTCGCGAGCACGAGGTGGATGCCGACCGCGCGGGACTTCTGCGCGAGCCGGATGATCGCGTCCTCGACCGCCTGCGGGCTGATCATCATCAGGTCGGCGAGCTCGTCGATGACGACGAGCAGGTACGGGAGCGGCTGCTCGCCGCGCTTGCGCAGGGCGCGGTTCGCCTCGGGCAGGTTGCGGGCGCGCAGGATCGAGAGGCGCTCGTAGCGGCGCTCCATCTCGGCGACGCAGTTGGCGAGGACGGCCGCGGCCTCCTTCGGGCTCGAGACGACCGGCGTCAGCAGGTGCGGGATCGACTCGTAGTAGTTGAGCTCGACGCGCTTCGGGTCGATCAGGATCAGCCGCACCTCGTCGGGGCTCGTCCGCAGCAGGATCGAGGTCAGGATCGTGTTGATGCAGCCGGACTTGCCCGAGCCGGTCGTGCCGGCGATCAGCGTGTGCGGCATCCGCGCGAGGTCGGCCCAGACGGCGCTGCCGGCGATGTCCTTGCCGAGCCAGACCGAGAGCGGGCTCGCGGTCGCGGGCAGCTCGTCGTAGATGTCGCCGAGCGTGACGATGTTCGGCGAGAGGTTCGGCACCTCGACGCCGACGGCCTGCTTGCCCGGGATCGGCGCCAGGATCCGGATCTCCGTCGTCGCGAGCGCGTAGGCGAGGTCGTCCTTCAGCTGCGCGACCTTCGCGACCTTCGTGCCGGCGGCGAGCTGCAGCTCGTAGCGGGTCACGCGCGGGCCGGAGATGCGGCCGACGACGGTCGCGTCGACGCCGAAGCTCGCGAGCGTCGAGACGAGCAGCTCGGCGGTGCGGTTGCCGGACTCCTTCGAGGGGCCGGCGCTCGCGGCCGAGCGCCGCAGGACGGCCGCGTCCGGCAGCTTGTACTCGGGCGTCGAGGCGGGCAGCTCGAACAGCGTCGGCGGGTCCTCCGTGAGCGCGTCGGGCACGGTGTCCGGCTCGGGCGGCGTCTCGTGCCTCTCGCCGATCACGTCCGGGTAGGCCGTCTCGGCGTCGACGGGGATCGGCGACGGCTCCAGCAGGACGGGCGGGTCGAGCACGGCCGGAAACGCGTCCGCCGGCGTCTCGGGTCGTGGAAGGCGGCGGTTGCTCGCGGCGGTGCGCACGGCGCGGCCGGAGCGGCGCAGGATCGCGCCCAGCGAGGCGCCGGAGACGAGCAGGGCGCCGACGAGCAGCGCCAGGACGCCGACGATCATCGTGCCGGGGCCGCCGAGCAGCTTCGCGAGCGCGTGCGACAGGTGCTCGCCGATCCAGCCGCCGTGGTCGGAGCCGAGCGCGATCACGAGCCCGAGCGCCGCGAGCGCCTCGCCCGCGCGGAAGGGCCGGAAGGAGACGAGCGCGCTGCGGGCGACCATCAGCCCGCCGACCGCGACGAAGGCGACCGGCGTCACGTACGCGGCCCAGCCGACGACGTCGAGGAAGGCGCCGGCGATCGCGCCGCCGACGAGGCCTCCGTCCCAGGAGAACCAGAGGGTCGAGGCGAGGAAGACGCCGAGGCCGACGAGGCCGAGGCCGAGCAGCTCGGGGTGGTTCTGCCGGGGGGCGCTCGCCCGGCGGGCGGGCTTGCGCTTCCTGACCCGAGACGGCGTCTTCGGGCGCAGCTTCCTCTTCGGCTTCCTGCGCGCCATGAGCGGGGTTTCGCCGGGGCGGCGGAGCCTCCTCCCCGCGCCGGGCTACGCTGCCCCGATGCCGCCCGTCCGCCTGCTCCTGGCCCACGGCGACGCCGTCCCGGTCGACCGGCTCTGGAGCGCCTGGAGCCTCCAGCCGGTGCCGGTCGGGCTCGCGCTCGTCGCGGCGCTCCTCTTCGCGCAGGGCTTCGTCCGCCTGCGGCGGCGCAGCCCCGGCCACGCCGGCTGGGACCGCCCGCTCCTCTACGGGCTCGCGCTCGCCGCCGGGGTGCTGCCGCTCGTCTCGCCGCTCGACGCGGTCGCCGACGAGTACCTGCTCTCGGCGCACATGCTCGAGCACGTGCTGATCGGCGACGTCGCGCCGGCGCTCGCGCTCGTCGCGCTGCGCGGGCCGCTCCTCTTCTTCCTGCTGCCGCCCGCGGTGCTGCGGCCGCTCGCCGCCTCGGCGCCGCTGCGCGCGCTCGGCCGCGTGCTGCTCCGGCCGGTGGTCGCGTTCTCGCTCTGGACGGCGGTGACGGCGGCCTGGCACGTGCCCGCCGCCTACGACTTCGCGCTCGCGCACGAGCGCGTCCACGACCTCGAGCACGCCAGCTTCGTCCTCGCCGGCACGCTCGTCTGGGCCGTGCTCGTCGACCCGGCCCGGCGCGGCGCGCTCACCGACGCGGGCCGGATCTTCTACGCCTGGGGCCTCTTCATGCTCGGCAACCTCTCCACGCACCTGATCCTCTTCGACTCGACCGCCCACTACGGCTTCTACGTGCGCCAGGACGAGCGCCTGCTCGGCCTCTCGGCGCTCTCCGACCAGCACTGGGCCGGCGTCGTGATGACGGTCGAGCAGCTGCTCGCCTTCGTCTGCCTGACGCTCGTGCTCGTCGCCCGGATGCCGCGGCCGCTGGCGCTCGAGGGCCTACCCGAGCGACCCGACGCGCTCGAGCAGTAGCTCCGCGAAGGCCTCGCCGTCGATGCCGACGCCGACCTCGGCGTTCGGCTCGCGCCCGCTGCGGCCGCGCAGGTGGACGTTCGTGCGCCCGCGGCCCTGCTCCCAGCCGCAGTCGACCTCGACGAACGCCGGGCGGGTCTCGACGAGGCCGGGCCGGAAGACGTGGGCGACCGCGACCGGGTCGTGCAGCGGCGAGCCGCCGCCGAACTCGGGGTAGTGGCGGCCGTGGAAGCGCTGGTAGAAGTCGAGCAGCTCGGCCGCCATCGCGCCGACGCGGCCGGAGCCGCGCAGGCGCTCGGCGTGGTCGCGGGTGATCAGCGCGCGGTGGGTGACGTCGAGCCCGATCATCGTGATCGGGATGCCGCTTCCGAAGACGCGGCTCGCCGCCTCCGGGTCGGCCCAGACGTTGAACTCGGCGGCGGGCGTGACGTTCCCCTCGCCGACCGCGCCGCCCATCAGGACGATCCGCTCCGGCCGCGCGTCCGGATGCAGCGCGAGCAGGAGCGCCACGTTCGTCAGCGGCCCGGTGGGGACGAGCGTCAGCCGCTCCCTCCCGCTCGCGGATCGCGCGGGCGAGGAAGTCGACCGCGTGCCCGGCCACGGGCACGGTGGACGGCGGCGGCAGGTCGGGCCCGTCGAGACCGGTCTCGCCGTGGACGTAGTCGGCGACGTAGGGCTCGCGGACGAGCGGCCGCTCCGCCCCGCGCGCCACGGGGACCTCGCGGCCGACGAACTCGAGCAGCCGCAGCGCGTTCGCGGTCGTCTTCTCGACGGTCTGGTTGCCCGCGACCGTGGTGACGCCGACGAGCTCGAGCTCCGGGCTCGCGAGCGCGAGCAGGAGCGCGAAGGCGTCGTCGTGCCCCGGGTCGCAGTCGAGCAGGATCGGCGTCGGCATCAGGCGCGCAGTATCGCGTCCACGTCGGCGGCGGTCGGCAGCGACGGCTGCGCGCCCCGCCGCGAGGCGGCGAGCGCCCCCGCCGCGCAGGCCCGGCGCAGCGCCTCCTCCCGCCCGCGGCCCTCGAGCAGCGAGACGAGCAGGCAGGCGGTGAAGGCGTCGCCGGCGGCGGTCCCGTCGACGGCCTCGACCCGCGGCGGGCGGGCGCGGCAGACCTCCTCCCCCTGCTCGAGCAGGATCGCGCCCTCGGCGCCGAGCGTCACCGCGGTCAGGCCTGCGCGGATCCGCGAGGCCTCCGCCTCCCAGCGGTTGACGACGAGCAGGTCGGGCTCGACCTCGACCGGCCGCGCCGGCGCCGCGTTCAGGCAGAGAAACGACGCGCCGCGGCGGGCCTCGAGCACGACCTCGTCCGGGATCTCGAGCTGGCAGAGGACGGCGCCCTCGACGCGCCGGGGCCTCAGCCGGCCGTTCGCGCCCGGCGCGACGACGATCGCGTTCTCGCCGGCGGCGTCGACGGTGATCAGCGCGACGCCGGTCGCCTCGTCGGCGGCCGTCTCGAGCTCGAGCTCGACGCCGGCCTCGCGCAGCCCTGCGAGCGCCTCCTCGGCGTGGGAGTCGCGGCCGACGCAGCCGACCATCGTCACCCGGGCGCCGAGCCGCGCCGCCGCGACCGCCTGGTTGGCGCCCTTGCCGCCGGGGTGCCGCTCGAAGCGCGCGTCCGTGACCGTCTCGCCGGGCCGCGGCAGCCGCTCGCAGAACGCGACGAGGTCGAGGTTGACCGACCCGACGACGGTGAGGCCGGGCCGGCTCGCGAGGGGCGCGTCAGGCGGCGGCAAGCGCGCGCAGGTCCTCGACCGCCCGGGCGAACAGGTTCTCGCGCAGGTCGAAGAGCCCCGCCCAGAGCGACATCCGGTCGACCTCGACGCCGAAGCGCACGGACTCCGAGAGCCCGCCGAGCGCCCGCACGAGCACGGCGAGCTCGAGGTAGACCTGCGCCACCCGCCCGGGCGCGACCTGCACGCCCGCCTTCTGCAGCACCGGCTCCCAGGCGACGAGCTCGCCCGCGCCCGGCTCGCCGTACCACGAGCGGCCCTCGGCGAACTCGGTCTGGAGCTCGAGCAGGTAGCGCCCGAGCGGCTCCTCGAGGCCGGTCAGCGCCACCTCGACCCGCTCGGCGGCCCGCCGCAGCGCCGCGTGGCGCCGGCCCGGGCGTGCACGGCTCCGGCTCGCCGCGCGCCCAGCGCTCGAGCAGCCGGCAGAACGCGAGCGACGCCGCCTCGCACGAGCGCAGCTGCGCGATCAGCCGCCGCCCGGTCGCGTCGACCGTCGCGTGACCTGCGATCACCTCGGCCCAGTCGGGCCCGACGCCGGTCGAGCTCACGGCGGCTAGACCTCGACGAGCACGGGCAGGATCATCGGCCGCCGCCCGGTGCGGTCGTAGACGAGCTGGCCGACGCCGTCGTGCAGGTGCTCCTGCAGCAGCTTGATCTCGGTGATCTGCTGCTCGAGGCAGTGGCGCAGGAGCCGGTCGGCCTCGCCGCGCATCTCGTCGGCGAGCGGCGCGTCGGCGCCGAAGCCGCGGAAGATCAGCTCCGGCGGGCTGGCGCGGTGGCCGTTCCGGGAGGAGAGCGTCGCGACGATGATCAGGACGCCGTCCTCGGCGAGGTGCTGCCGGTCGCGCAGGGCGACGTCGGAGATGTCCCCGACCCCGAGGCCGTCGACGAAGGTGACGCCGGAGCCGATCGAGTCGACGATCCGGGCGCGGCCCTGCTCGAGCTCGACGACGCTGCCGTTCTCGCAGATCAGGATCGCGTCGGCAGGGACGCCCGCGTCCCGGCCGAGCCGGGCGTGGGCCGCCTGCATGCGGATCTCGCCGTGGATCGGCATCAGCGCCTTCGGCCGCACGAGCGCGAGCAGCGTCCGCAGCTCCTCCTGGCAGGCGTGGCCGGAGACGTGGACGGGGGCGTTCAGCTCGTGCAGCACCTCCGCGCCCGAGCGGGTCAGCTCGTTGATCGAGTCGTGCACGCGCAGCTCGTTCCCGGGGACGGGGCGCGCGGAGATGATCACCGTGTCGCCGCGCTCGACCCGCACCGCCGGATGGTCGTTGTAGGCGATCCGCGTCATCGCGGACATCGGCTCGCCCTGGCTGCCCGTGCAGAGGATCAGCTGCTCGCCGGGCGGGACCTCGTCGAGGTCGGCCGGGCGGACGAGCGTGTCGTCGGGGACGTCGATGTAGCCGAGGTTGCGCGCGATGTTCATGTTCTTGCGCATCGAGCGGCCGACGACCGCGACCTTGCGCCCGGTCTGCAGCGCGACGTCGACCGCCTGCTGCATCCGGTGGACGTTCGAGGCGAAGGAGGTGACGAGGATGCGGCCGCTCCGCTGCGGGACGATCTGCCGGAACGCCTCGCCGACGACCCGCTCCGAGCGCGTGAAGCCGGGGATCTCGGCGTTCGTCGAGTCGCCGAGCATCAGGTCGACGCCGCGGTTGCCGAGCTCGGCCAGCTTGCCGACGTCGGTGCGCAGCCCGTCGATCGGCGTGTGGTCGAGCTTCCAGTCCGAGGTGTGGAGCACGGTGCCGGCGCCCGTCTCGAAGAAGTAGGAGACGCAGTCGGGGATCGAGTGCGCCATCCGCACGAACTCGACCCGGAAGGAGCCGATCTCGACGGGGCCGGCGTCCGGGTCGGCCTCGCGCAGCTCGGCGGCGCGCAGGAGGCCGTGCTCGTCCAGCTTCGACTTGACGAGCCCGAGCGTCAGCCGCGTCCCCCAGATCTCGTCGACCTGCACCTCGCGGAGCAGGTAGGGCAGCCCGCCGACGTGGTCCTCGTGGGCGTGCGTGAGCAGGACGGCGCGGATCCGGCCCTTGTCCCGCAGGTACGAGATGTCCGGCAGGATCAGGTCGACGCCGAGGTGCTCGTCGCGGGGGAAGGCGATGCCGGCGTCGACGACGAGCGTGTCGTCGCCGAGCTCGTAGACGGTCATGTTCTTGCCCACCTCGCCGAGCCCGCCCAGCGGGATGATCCGTAGCGTCCGGTCGTCTGCCATCCGCGGCAGTCTAGCCGCGGGCGTGCCGGCGGTCCGGCGACGAGGGCTCCGGTCGCTAGGCCGCGGCGGCGAGCAGTCCCTGGCGGGCGAGCAGGCCGCGGATGCGGTCGACCTGCTCGGGCGTCGCCGCGACGAGCGGGAGCCGGTGGCCGCCGACGTCGCGGCCGAGCAGGCGCAGGGCCGCCTTGACCGCGACCGGGTTGACGACGACCTTGAGGATCTCGAGCGCCGGCGCCAGCTCCTCGTTCAGCCGTGCGGCGCCCTCGTGGTCGCCCTCGCGCCAGCGGCCGACGAGCTCGGCCACCTGCGGGCCGACGAGGTGCGTGTGGACGCAGATCCCGCCGCGGCCGCCGAGCTCGAGGAACGGCAGGATCAGGTCGTCGTCGCCGGCGTAGAGGTCGAGGCCGAGCTCGACGATCCGCCGCGCCTGCTCGAGGTCGGGGTTCGCCTGCTTGACGGCGGTGACGTTCTCGATCTCGCCGAGCCGCGCGATCGTCTCCGGCTCGATGTTGAGCACGACGCGGGCCGGGATGTTGTAGACGACGACGGGCCTGTCGGTGGCGGCCGCGACCGCCTCGAAGTGCGCGACGATCCCGGCGGGCTGCGGCTTGTTGTAGTACGGCGTCACGACGAGCATCGCGTCGGCGCCCGCCTCGTGCGCGAGCCGCGTCAGGTGCACCGAGTGCGCGGTCGAGTACGTGCCCGTGCCGGCGACGACGGTCGCGTCGCGGCCGACCTCGTCCACGGCGATCCGGACGAGCTCGAGCCGCTCGTCGTCGTCGAGGGTCGGCGCCTCGCCGGTCGTGCCGGCGACGACGATGCCGTCGGAGCCGTTCTCGACCAGGTGCCGCGCCAGCGCCCGGTAGGCGTCCCAGTCGACCGAGCCGTCCGGGCAGAACGGCGTCACGATCGCGGTCAGCACCTCGCCGAGCATGGGCCGATTCTACGTCGGGCGGCCCGTCCGTCGACGCGATCCCTTGACGCCCGCGCGCGGCCGGGCCACGATCGACCTGCAGGACTCCCGTCCGGCGGCAGGACCGGGACCGACGACGCCGCCACGCGAAGGAGCCCACGCATGCCTCAGTCCTTCCTCTCCCGCCTCTACAGCTCGCTGACGGAGGCCGTCGACCACCGCCGCGGCTGGGACCGGCTCCCGTGGCCGCTCGGGATGGTCGTCCTGCTCGGGATCCGCTTCCGGCTGCGCGCGCGCAACCTCTACGACTCCGGCCGCGGACCGCTCGACCGCCCGCCCGCGGACGACTTCGAGCACGCCGACCACCTGACCGCGCGGACGATCGACGGCACCTACAACGACCTCGACGAGCCGTTGATGGGCGCCCGGGGCAGCCGCTTCGGCCGCAACGTCCCGCTCGATCGCGCCTATCCGGAGCCCGAGGCGCGGCTGCTCGACCCGAATCCGCGCCGGATCAGCCTCGAGCTGATGACCCGCGACACGTTCCGGCCGGCGACGACGCTGAACCTGCTCGCGGCCGCCTGGATCCAGTTCGAGGTGCACGACTGGTTCAGCCACGGCCAGAACGAGGCGGAGAACCCCTGGCGGGTCGAGCTCGAGGCGGACGACCCCTGGCCGCGGCACCCGATGGAGATCCAGCGGACCCGCCGCGACCCGAGCGCGGACGCGGACGGGCCGCCGACGTTCGTCACCGGCGACACGCACTGGTGGGACGGCTCGCAGATCTACGGCGGCGACGCGGACTTCGCGCGCGCGATCCGCTCCGGGCAGCACGGGCGCCTGCGCGTCGAGCCGACCGGCCTGCTGCCGGCGGACGTCGAGCAGCACGTCGACCTGCGCGGCGTCGCCGGCAACTTCTGGGTCGGGCTCGCGCTCCTGCACGGGCTCTTCATGCTCGAGCACAACGCGATCTGCGACCGGCTGCACGCCGAGTACCCGGAGCTCGACGACGAGGAGCTCTACCGGAAGGCGCGGCTCGTGAACGCGGCGCTGATGGCGAAGATCCACACCGTCGACTGGACGCCGGCGATCATCGCCCACCCGACGACCGTGCGGGCGCTCCGGGCGAACTGGTACGGCCTGCTCGGCGAGCGCTTCGCCCGCCGCTTCGGCCGGCGGACGCGCTTCGAGGTCGTGCACGGCATCCCCGGCTCGAAGAAGGCGCTCTTCGGCGTCCCCTACTCGCTGACCGAGGAGTTCGTCGCCGTCTACCGCATGCACCCGCTGATCGCCGACGACTACACCTTCCGCTCGGCCGCCGACGACCGCGTCCTCGCCGAGCGCACCTTCCCCGAGCTGAACGCGCTGCACGTCCGCGAGTGCCTCGAGCAGATCCCGCTCCCGGACGCCCTCTACTCGTTCGGCGTCTCCCACCCCGGCGCGATCTCGCTCCACAACTACCCGCGCTTCCTGCAGCGCTTCGACCGCCCGGACGGCGAGCTGCTCGACCTGGCGGCGATCGACGTGCTCCGCGTCCGCGAGCGCGGCGTGCCCCGCTACAACGAGTTCCGCCGGCTCGTCCACCTGCAGCCGGTCGAGAGCTTCGAGGAGCTGGCGGGCGGCGACGCCGCGACCGCGGCCGAGCTGCGCCGCGTCTACGGCGACGTCGAGCGGGTCGACCTGCTCGTCGGCCTCTACGCCGAGCCGAAGCCGCGGGGGTTCGGCTTCTGCGACACGGCCTTCCGCATCTTCGTGCTGATGGCCTCGCGGCGGCTCGAGGCGGACCGCTTCTTCACCGACGACTACCGGCCCGAGGTCTACACGCGGGCGGGCTTCGACTGGGTCGAGCAGAACACGATGCGGACCGTGCTGCTGCGCCACTTCCCGCAGCTCGCGCCCGCGCTCGAGGGCGTCGCGAACCCGTTCGCGCCCTGGAGGCGGGTGCCGGCCGGCGCGGCCGCGGCGTCGTCCGCGCAGGCCGCCGATCCGGTCGAGCAGACGTGATCGAGCTCGCGCCCGGCGTCCACAGCCTCGGCGACGGCAAGGGCGGGCACGTCCACGCCTTCCTGCTCGAGGACGGCGGCGAGCTGACGCTCGTCGACACGCTCTTCGAGACGGACGCGCACCTCGTCCTCGAGGCGATCGACCGGCTCGGGCGCTCGCCGTCCGACCTGAAGCGGATCGGGATCACGCACGCGCACCGCTCCCACCTCGGCGGGCTCGCCGCCCTCAAGCGCGCCACCGGCGCGACCGTCCACGCGCACGCCTGGGAGGCGGACATCGTCGCCGGCGAGCGACGGGCGCAGCCCGCCTCGCTGCTCCCGCAGCAGTCGCTGCGCCTCGTGCCCTTCCAGCTCGGCCTCCGCTTCAACCGGCCGCGCCACGTCCCCTGCCCGGTCGACGAGGCGATCGCGGACGGCGACGCGCTCGGGCCGCTGCAGGTGCTGCACGCGCCCGGCCACTCGCCCGGTCACCTCGCCTTCTGGTGGCCGGAGCGGCGGTTCCTGATCGCCGGCGACGCGGTCGCGACCTGGCCGGCTCTCTGCCCCGGCTGGCGCGCCTTCAACCTGAATCCGAGCAGGCACCGGGCCTCGCTGCTCCGGCTCGCGGCCCTCGAGCCGCAGACCGCCGCCGTCGGGCACGGCGACGCGATCACGCGCGACGCCGCGGCCGTCGTCCACGGCGTCGCCGAGTCGGCCTAGCCCTTCGAGCGCCGTCACCTCGTGCCACTGGCCCCACCAGAACAGGATCTGGTGCCGCTCCTGGTAGGTGTAGTAGCCGCCCGCCTCGGCGGCATCGGCGTACGTCACGTCGCCGACGAGGGTCTGGTCGTCCCTGCTCTCGACGACGAGATCGATGCCGTCGACGCAGTAGGTGACCGCCACGAACGGGTCGTGGTGCCTGTTGTGCGCCGCCGCCGTGCTGGCGACGACCGCAAAGGCAAGCGTCAGCAGCCCAGCCATGAGCACAAGCCGCTTCATGTTGTCCTCCCCTTTCCCATTTACCGTGCGCTCACGCGACCCGGCGCCGCCCCTTGGCTCTGCCCGCGGTCACCGGTGCGTTGCCGATCACAGCGTGAGACGCGGACAGTCGGAGGGCATCGGCGCGGCCTACGCGCCCGGGCTGGGACGAGGCCGCGGGCGCCGGCTACGGGCCTCCCGCACCGGTTGCGGGCATGCCGCAAGCCGACGTCTTCGGGTCAGCCGAGCAGCGCCTCGAGCCCGACGGTCAGGCCCGGGCGGAAGCGACGGCAGCCGCTCGAGCGCGAGCAGCACCCCGGGCGCGAACGCCTCGCGTGCGGTCGTGTCGTGGCGGATCGTCAGCAGCTGCCCCGGCCCGCCGAGCAGCACCTCCTGGTGGGCGACGAGGCCCGGCAGGCGCACGGAGTGGATCGGGGTCTCGCCCGGCAGCAGCGCCGCGGTCGCCTTCGCGGTGCCGGACGGCGCGTCCTGCTTCGTCTCGGCGTGCAGCTCGACGATCTCGGCGCGCGGCAGGTGCTTCGCCGCCTCGGCCGCGAAGCGCATCATCAGCACCGCCCCGATCGCGAAGTTCGGCGCGTAGAAGACCGGCAGCCCGGCCTCGCGCGCGGGCGCGTCGGCCGCAGCCGTGTCCCAGCCGGTCGTGCCGACGACGCAGGGGACGCCCGCCTCGAGCGCGGCGAGGACGTGGTCGAGCGCGGCCCCGGGCGCGGTGAAGTCGACCATCGCGTCCGCGCCGCCCAGCTCGACGAGCCGGTGCCCGGCGGCCTCGAGCGCCGGCGCGAGCGCCGTCCCGACCTTGCCCCCGCGCCCGTTCAGGCAGACGTTCATGCGGCCGCGCGCGCCGGCACGACGCCGGCGACGGCGCGCTGGAAGCGCTCCTCGCTCGGGCCGATCCCGGCGATCGAGAGCCGCTCGGGCGCGAGCAGCACCGCCGCGAGCTCGCAGACCGACTCCGGGGTCACCGCGTCCACCTCGGCGACGATCCGGTCGATCGAGAGCAGCTCCGCGTCGGTGATCAGCGACTTGCCGAGCCGGCTCATCCGCGTCGAGGTCGACTCCATCGAGAGCATGATCCGGCCCTTCAGGTTCTCCTTGGCCCGCTCGAGCTCGTGCTCGCGGAGCCGCCCCGAGCCGATGTCGGCGATCTGCGCGGCCGCGATCTCGAGCGCGGAGGCGAGGTTGTCCTCGCGGGTGCCGAGGTAGACGCCGATCTGGCCGGTGTCGGTGTACTGGGAGAGGAAGCTGTAGACCGCGTACGCCATCCCCCGCTTCTCGCGGATCTCCTGGAAGAGGCGCGACGAGGCCGAGCCGCCGAGGATCGCGTCGAGCAGCGAGGCGGCGAAGCGGCGGCGGTCGGAGCGCGCGATCCCGGGCGCGCCGACGCAGACGTGGTACTGCTCGGTGTCCTTGCGCTGGAAGCGCGTGCCGGGCGGCGGCTCCTTGACGAGCGGCGCCCGCAGCTTCCGCGTCCCGCTGCGCGTGCCCTCGACCTTGTCGATCCCGGCCTGGACGAGCGAGACGAGCTCGTCGTGGGCGACGTTGCCGGCGGCGGCGAGGACGACGTTCCCGGGCTGGTACATGGCGCGGTGGTAGGCCTGGATCTGCCGGCGCGAGACCGACGAGATCACGTCGGCGGTGCCGATCACCGGCCGTCCGAGCGCGTGCGTCCCGAAGACCGCCTCGGCGAACAGGTCGTGGACGAGCTCCTGCGGCGTGTCCTCGTACATCGCGATCTCCTCGAGCACGACCTCGCGCTCGGCGTCGAGGTCGTCGAAGACCGGCGCGAAGACCATGTCCGTCATCACGTCGAGCGCGGTCGCGAGGTGGTGGTCGGGGATGCGCGCGTAGACGACGGTGTGCTCGCGCGAGGTGGCGGCGTTCAGCTCGCCGCCGAGCCCGTCGAAGATCTCGGCGACCTGCAGCGCCGTGTACCGCTGCGAGCCCTTGAAGAGCAGGTGCTCGATGAAGTGCGAGACGCCCGCCTTCGGGTCGGTCTCGTCCCGCGAGCCGGCGCCGATCCAGAAGCCGACCGCGACCGAGCGGACGTGCGTGATCTGCTCCGAGATCAGCCGCTCCCCCGAGTCGAGCTCGGTCAGCACGAAGTTCTCCATGACCGCGGATCCTAGAGGTTTGCCCGGCGTGCGCCGGAGCGCCGCGAGGAGTTGCACGGTCCCGCGACTCGCGCTCGTCCCGCCGCGGCCGCCGCCGCTCGTCACGGCCTCCGCGCCTCCGAGGAGACGTCGGACGCCGGGAGCCCCACCTCCCGGCGTCCTCGTCGATCCGGCACCCGAGCGGGGAGCAGCCCGCTCGTGAACTGCTTCCAACTCTGCGCGTCCGGTGTGCGCAGATGGTCGCGGTGCGGTAAAGCTTTCGTTAAGGACCGCACATGCGCTCGCGGCGCAGTCGAGCCGCCGCGGCCCGGTCGAGGGGACTGCGAGGCTGCGGGCGACCCGGAAGACGCGGAGAGCGGGGTCTCCCCCGCTCTCCGCCGTCTGCGCGCCTGCTAGCGGCCGCGGCCGCCGCCGCCGCGTCCACCGCGGCGGTCGCCGCGCGGGCGCTCCTCGCGCGGCTCGCGCGGCGGGGCGTCCTTCGCCCGCTCGACGAGCTGCTCGGGCGTGACGACCGTGCCGTCCTCGTGCTTGGCGACGAGCTTCAGCCCGATCCGCCCGCGGGCCTTGTCGACCTCCTGGACGAGGACGTCGAGCACGTCGCCGCGCTGGATCACGTCCTCGATGTGGCCGACCCGGCCGGGGCCCACGTTCGAGACGTGGAGCAGGCCGTCGGTGCCCTTCGTCAGCTCGACGAAGGCGCCGAAGTCGGTCGTCTTGACGACCTTGCCGGTGTACTCGTCGCCGACCTCGGGCTCCTTGGTCAGCCCGTTGACGGCGGCGATCGCGGCGTCGGCGTTCAGACCCGAGGTGGCGTAGATCAGGATCGTCCCGTCCTCCTCGATGTCGATCTGGACGTCGTGGTCGGACTCGAGCGCGCGGATCGTCTCGCCGCCCTTGCCGATCACCTTGCCGATGTAGTCCGGGTTGATCTTGACCGTCGAGATCCGCGGCGCGTTCTCGGACAGCTCCTGGCGCGGCTCCGGCGATCACCTCGAGCATCTGGTCGAGGATCGCGTTGCGCGCCCGCTTCGCCTGCTCGAGCGCGTTCTGCATGATCTCCTGCGTCACGCCGGTGATCTTGATGTCCATCTGGAGCGCGGTGATCCCGTCCCGCGTGCCGGCGACCTTGAAGTCCATGTCGCCCAGGTGGTCCTCCGCGCCCTGGATGTCGGTGAGGATGACGTAGTCGTCGCCCTCCTTGACGAGGCCCATCGCGATCCCGCCGACCGGCGCCTTGATCGGCACGCCGGCGTCCATCAGCGACAGCGTCGAGCCGCAGACCGAGCCCATCGACGAGGACCCGTTCGACTCGAGCGTCTCGGAGACGATCCGGATCGTGTACGGGAAGTCCTCGGTCGACGGGATCATCGGCTCGAGGGCCCGCTGCGCGAGCGCGCCGTGGCCGATGTCGCGCCGCTTCGGGCCGCGCATGAAGCCGGTCTCCCCGACCGAGAAGGGCGGGAAGTTGTAGTGGTGCATGTAGCGGCGCTCCTGCTCGAGCGAGAGGTCGTCGATCCGCTGGCCCTCCTTGGCGGTGCCGAGCGTGCAGGAGCTGAGGATCTGCGTCTGGCCGCGCGTGAAGAGGCCGGAGCCGTGCGCGCGCGGGTTGACGGTCACCTCGACCGCGATCTGCCGGATCTCCTCGGTGCCGCGGCCGTCGGGACGACGCTTGTCGACGGCGATCTTCCGGCGCACGAGCGCCTTGTAGATCGCGTCGGTCGCCTTCTTGACGAACTGCCTCGTCAGCGCGTCCTTGACGCCGTCCTCGGTCGCGCTGACCGGGAAGGGCAGCTCGACCTGCTCGACGATCCGCTCGTAGAGCAGGCTGCGCTTGGCCGACTTGAGCTCCTTCGAGTCCTGCTCGGCGTCGGTCAGCGCGACGATGTCCGCCTCGAACTGCTCGCGGACGGCCGCCTCGACGGCGACCAGGCGCTGCTTCTCGAGCAGGAGCGCGAGGCTCTGCCGGTACTGCGTCTGCCTGGTGATGTCCTCCTCGGTGGAGTCCATCGAGAGCGGCGGCAGCCGGTCGGCGACGATCTCGTCGACCATCGCGCCGGCCCTGGCGAGGCCGTCGGCCTGGATCCGGTCCCAGATCGGGCCGCCGAACTCGCCCTCGAGCTCCGCGGTCAGCTCCATGTCGAGCCACTTCGGCTTGCCGACGCGGCTGCGGAGCTCCTCCTGGGCCTCGCAGAGCCGCCGGATCTCGCCGTGGGCGAGCTCGAGCGCCTCGAGGAGCTTGTCCTCGGGCACCTCGTTCGCGCCCGCCTCGACCATCGTCAGCGCGTCCTTGGTGCCGACGACGATCAGGTCGAGCAGGTTCGCGTCGTCGTCCGCCTCCTGCAGCGTCGGGTTGACGACGAACTCGCCGTCGACGAGCGCGACGCGGACGGCCCCGACCGGGCCGAAGAACGGCAGGCTCGAGATCATCAGCGCCGCGGAGACGCCGTTGATGCAGAGGATGTCGTGCGGCACCACCATGTCGGCGGAGAGCACGGTCGCGATGCACTGCACCTCGTTGCGGAAGCCCTTCGGCCAGAGCGGCCGGATCGGGCGGTCGATCATGCGCGCGGTCAGCGTCGCGCGCTCGGTGGCGCGGCCCTCGCGCTTGAAGAAGCCGCCCGGGATCTTGCCGGCGGCGTACGCCTTCTCCTCGACGTCGATCGTCAGCGGGAAGAAGTCCGCGCCCTCGCGCGCCTCCGTCCGGCCCTGGGCCGTGGCGAGCACCATCGTGTCGCCGCTGCGGACGACGACGGCGCCGTCCGCCTGCTTCGCGAGCTTGCCGGTCTCGAACGAGAGCTCCCGGCCGCCCACGGTGACGCTGACCTGCGCATGGCGCTCGGTCGCGATATCCGTCATTCGATCATTCCTCCACTCTGCGTGTGTTGCGGAGGGCGGGAGCTCGAGTCAGCCCGCCCGCGAGGGCTCACTCGAACCTCCGCCCCCCACGGGACGTGGCAGGAGCTAGCGGCGCAGGCCGAGCTCCTTGATGAGAGCGCGGTAGCTCTCGAGGTTCTCCCGCTGGAGATAGTTGAGGAACCGCCGCCGCTGCCCGACCAGCTTCAGCAGTCCGCGCCGCGAGTAGTGGTCCTTCTTGTGCGTGCGCAGATGCTCGGTCAGATCGTTGATCCGTCGGGTCAGCATCGCGATCTGCACCTCCGGGGAGCCCGTGTCGGTGCTCGTCCGGCCGTGCTTCTCGATGATCTCCAGCTTCGCTTCCTTGGTCAGGGCCACCCCTGGTACCTCCTCTGTCGTCTCCGGCGCCCCCGCCGAAGCCGGCGCGAAAGGAAGTCGAACGCGCAGGAGCCGGGGCGTGGTCGGGAGCTAGGGTAGCTGACAATGGTTCCCGCTGCGGTCGCAGCCGGTCATCCCGCCACGTGCGCCGCAGGGGTCGAGATCCTCGCCGAGGGAGGCTCGGCGGCGGACGCGGCCGTCGCCGCCTGCCTCGCCTCGTGCGTGGCCGAGACCGTGATGACCGGGCTGCTCGGCGGCGGCTTCGCCGTCTACCTCGACGCGGCGAGCGGACGCGTCCGGAACCTCGACTTCTTCGTGACGGTGCCGAGCGGCGAAGGCGGGGCGATGGACGAGCTGGCCGTCCCGTTCGGCGAGGAGCTCGTCCACTACGCGATCGGGGCCGCCTCCTGCGCCGTCCCCGGCGTGCCGGCGGGGCTCGAGGAGCTCTGGCGCGCACACGGGCGGCTGCCGTGGCCGCGGCTCTGCGAGCCGGCCCTCCGGCTCGCGCGCGAGGGCGTGCCGATGCCGCCGGCGCACGCGTCCTGCCTGGCGATGCTCGCCCCGGTGATGACGCTCGCCGAGGGCGCAGGCATCTACGCACCGGGCGGCCGGCTGCTCGAGGCGGGCGAGCTGCTGCGCCAGCCGGGCCTCGCGGCCGCGCTCGAGCTGCTCGCGCAGGAGGGCGCCGCCGCGGCGTACACCGGCGAGATCGCCGCGCGTCCTGCTCGAGCTGCTGGAGGAGCGCGGCGGCATCGTCACCGCCGCCGACCTCGCCGGCTACCGCGCCCGCTGGTCGGCGCCGGTCGAGGCCCGGCTCGCAGGCTGCCGCTTCCTCACCCGCGGCGGCCTCTCGGGGGTCCCGGAGACGCTGGCGCGGCTGCCGCCGCTGGCGGCGCTCGCCGGGCCCGGAGCGGCTGCCCGCCCTGCTCGCGGCGGTTGCGGGCGGCGGCCCGGACGGGCACACGACGAACCTCTGCGTCGTCGACGCCGAGGGCAGCGCCTGCGTCCTGACGACGAGCCTCGGGCTCGGCTCCGGCGACTGGCTCCCCGGGCTCGACCTGCATCTCAACTCGATGCTCGGCGAGAACGACCTCGTCACGGCCCCGCTCCGGCCCGGCGCGCGGATGGCGAGCATGATGGCGCCGAGCCTCGCGCTCGACGGCGACGGGCTGGCGCTCGCGATCGGCGCCGCCGGGGGCACGCGGCTGCGGACGGCGCTCGTCGGCGTCGCCGCCGGGATCCTCGACGAGGGGCTCGAGCCGCAGGCCGCGGTCGAGCGGCCGCGCGCCCACCGGGCCGGGGACGTCGTCAACGCCGAGCCCGGGGTCGACGAGCGTGCGCTCGCCCTGCTCGAGCGGGCCGGCGCGACGATCCAGCGCTGGCCGGGCCTGCACCACTACTTCGGCGGGGTCAGCGCCGTCGGTCGGCGGGGCGCAGGCGCAGATCCACGACGGAGCGGGTCTGCCGCGTCCCTCTGAGCTCGCCGCCAGCCGGGAGCCAGCCCAGGTAGCCGCAGCGCGGACAGCCGGGGTTCTCCTCGACCGTGCCGCCCGCCGCAGGCTTCGCGTACGCCGCCCCGCAGGCGAGGCAGCTCACCCGGTCGAGCGCGGCGAGGCGGCGCTCGGCGTTCGGATCGGCGCTCACACAGGTTCAGAAGCCGGTCGCGGCCGTTTCTTGCGCTGCGCTCGCCCGCGCGGAGCCCCGCTCGAGCCCTATTCCGGCCGCACGGCCGCACGGGTCGCCTCGACGTCGCGCGCGATCTGCTCGACGAGCGCGGCCTCGCTCGCGAACGCCGCCTCGTCCCGCAGCCGCTGCCAGACCTCGACCACGAGCCGCTCGCCGTAGAGGTCGCCTTCGTAGTCGAGCACGAAGGCCTCGACGCGCCGCTCGTCGCCGCCGTAGTGCGGGTTGGTGCCGATCGAGATCGCAGCCGGGCGGCCGAGCGCCGAGCCTGCGTAGATGCCGTAGCCGGGCACGAGCAGGTTCGGGGCCACCCGCAGGTTCGCCGTCGGGAAGCCGATCACGCTGCCGCGCGCGTCGCCGTGGACGACCGGGCCGTCGAGCTCGACCGGGCGCCCGAGCAGCCGCGCGGCGCCCGCGACCTCGCCCTCGTGGACGAGCCGCCGGATCGTCGAGGACGAGATCCCGTCGACGAGCGGCACCCCGTGGGCGTCGAAGCCGAGCTCGCGCAGCAGCGCCAGGTCGCCGCGCCGGCCGTGCCCGAAGCGGAAGTCCTCGCCCGCGAAGACCGCTTCCGCGCCGATCGCCCGCAGCGTCGACTCGGCGAACGCCTCCGCCTCGGTCAGCGCCGTCTCCTCCCCGAACGAGACGACGAGCACGTCCTCGGCGCCGGCCTCGAGCAGCAGCTCGAGGCGCCGCTCGAGCGTCGAGATCAGCTCCACGTGGTAGCCGAACGCCTCGCGCGGGTGGGGGTCGAAGGTGACGGCCGTCGGCGTCAGCCCGTGCCCGGTTGCCGCCTGCAGCACCGCCCGGTGACCGCGGTGGACGCCGTCGAAGGTGCCGATCGCGACCGCCCGCGGCTTCCGCTCGAGCCCGTCGGGCGTGCGCGCGACCGTCACGGCCGCGCGTCCGCGTCCGGCGGCGTCCACGCCTCCAGGCGGGCGACGGCGTCGTCGAGCGGGACGATCCGCTCCCAGTCGGCCTCCTCGACCGCGGAAGGGCCCGATCGTCGTCCGCCGCAACGTGCGGCAGTGCCCGCCGAGCGCCTCGGCGACCGAGCGGACGTACGTGCCGGAGCCGACGTGCAGCTCGAGCGTCGCGATGCCGCCGTCGAGGCTCGTGCACCGCAGCTCGTAGATCCTCGATCGACGCACGGGCATCTCGACGGCCACGCCGCGCCGGTGGAGCCGGTAGGCGCGCTCGCCGCCGACCTTGACGGCAGAGGCGGCCGGGACGGGCAGCGCGACCTCGCCGCGGAGGCCCGCGAGCAGCTCCTCGAGCCGGCCGGCCTCCGGCGGCTCCGTCCGCTCGACCACCTCCCCCTCCGGGTCGCCGGTCGAGGTGCGGGCGGTCAGGTCGACCTCGGTCGTGTAGCGCTTGTCGAGGCCCGTGAACGATCCGCTCAGCTTGGTCGCCCGACCGGACAGGAGGAGCAGGAGCCCGGTCGCGAACGGGTCGAGCGTCCCCGCGTGGCCGGTGCGGGCGCCCGTGCGGCGGCGCAGCGAGGCGACGAGGTCGTGTGAGCTCGGCCCGGCCGGCTTGTCGGCGAGGACGATCCCGGCCGGCTCAAGCGCGCGCGGCGGCACCGAACTCCCGCCGGACGAACGCGGCGATCTCCTCGATCGGCAGGTCGCTCGAGAAGCCGGCGGCCTGGCGGTGCCCGCCCCCGCCGGAGGCCCGCGCGATCGCCGAGACGTCGATCTCGTCCGAGCTCGCACGCAGGCTGACGCGGCGGGCCGGTCCCTCGGCCCGCGGCGGCTCCCGGATCAGCGCGACGAGCTGGGCGCCCTCGACCGCGCGCAGGTAGTCGATCAGGCCCTCGGAGTACGGCTCCTCCGCGCCGACCTCGGCGAAGTCGTCGCGGAGCAGGTAGCTGATCACGACGCGACCGCCCTCGTAGACCCGGGCGCGCTCGAGCACGCGCGCGAGCAGCTTCAGCTTCGCGAAGTCGACGTTCTCGTAGACCCGGCGGAAGATGTGGTGCACGTCGGCGCCGGCCTCGACCAGGTCGGCGGCGAGGCGAAGCGCCTTCGGGGTCGTGTTCGAGTACTGGAAGCGTCCGGTGTCGGTGACGAGCGCGATGTAGAGCGGCTCCGCGATCTCGGGCGTCAGCTCGACGCCGAGGCCGGCGAGCAGGTCGGCGACGATCTCCGAGGTCGAGGACGCCTCCGGGACGATCAGGTTGACGTCGCCGAAGCGCGTGTTGTCGTGGTGGTGGTCGACGTCGAGCACGAGCGGCGCCCGCTCGCGGAGGCCCTCGGCGGTCAGCCGGTCCTCGCTGGCGCAGTCGAGGCAGATCAGCACCCGCTCGTGCGCGTCGGCGGGCGGCTCGCGCAGCAGCTCCTCCAGCGGCAGGAAGCCGTACTCGGCGGGCAGCCGCTCCTGCGCGCCGAGGATCATCCGCGCGTCCTTGCCGAGCCGGCGCAGCGCGAGCGTCATCCCGAGCAGCGAGCCGAGAGCGTCGCCGTCGGGGTTCTCGTGCGTGGTGACGAGGAAGCGATCGTGCGAGCCGAGCGCCGCCACGACCGCTGCGAGGTCATCCGTCGGGTTCTGGGTCATCGGGAGCGAGCTCGTCGATCAGCTTGGTCATGCGCACGCCGCGCTCGACCGAGGGATCGTATTCGAAGGTCAGCTGCGGAGTCCGCTTCAGGCGGAGCTCGCGTGCGATCTGCGCCTGGAGGACGCCGTGGGCGGCCTGCAGCGCGGTCAGGGTGCGCTCGCGCTTGCGGTCGTTGCCGAAGACGCTGACGTAGACGCGCGCCTCCTTCAGGTCCGACGTCGTGCGGACGCCGGTGACCGTGACGAAGCCGATCCGCGGGTCCTTGAGGGTGCCGACCGACTCCGACAGCACCTGCCGGATCGACTCGTCGACTCTGCGCATCCGTTCGCTCATCGGGGGCACGGTACCGTGCCGCCCGACCGGGCCGGCCCGCGAGGCTCACAGTCGCAGGCGGTACCGCGCCGTCCGGCCGCCGCGGATCGCGACGAGCACGGTCGCCGCGCCGCGGGCCCGGCCGCACGGGGACGGCGAGCGTCCGCCGGGTGCCCGGGAGCACGGGACGGCCGTGAGGACGCAGGCGCGCGACGAGGCGTCCGCGCCGCAGGATCGAGACGACGACGCGTCCGCGCCCCAGCTCCTCGGTCACGTTGCCGCGGTTCGCGAGGGAGAGCGCGAGCAGCGGCCGTCGGCCCGCGCGCCTGACCCCGACGCCGGCCGGGACGAGCTTGTGGACGATGCGGCCCGGCACGCGCTCGCGGACGACGATCCCGATGCCGCAGCCGCACCTCGACCCGTGCGCCGCGCCGCGCCTCGGAGGTCAGGAGGACGATCGCGTGGTGGTCGCCGGGCTCGGCCGCGCCGCGGCGGGTCGACGCGGACGGTCAACGCGCGGCGGGCGCCCGGAGCGAGCCTGAGGCGGCTGGGCGAGACGACGATCCACCCGGAGGCGCTCCGCCGGCCGAGCGGGGCCCGGACGGCGGCGAGCGTGACGGCGGTCCGTTCCCAGGTTCCGCACGACCACGCGACGCGCGGCGGGCCCGCGGACCTCGAGCCGTGCCGGCGAGGCCGCGACCGCGATCCGCGGCTGCGCGGCGCCCGCACCCGCGACTGCGGGTGCGGGCGCTGCGAGAACCGCCGTCAGCGCGGCCGCGACGGCGGCCGTTCTCATCGTCCGACGACCGTGTACGTGACGGTCGCGGCGTAGTGCCCGACCGGCACGAGCGGCACCGGCGACGTGAAGCCGACCTGCGTCGGCCAGACGTCTCCGCCGGCCGCGCTCGGCCCGGCCGTCGTTCCGACGAGGAGCTCGAGCGCGGGCGCGACGGGGATCGCGACGAGCCCGCTCCCGAACGCGCTGCCGAGCGTGGCGCCCGCAGGCGCGGTGGCATCGAGGCCGAGCGGCAGGTCGGCGGGCGTGAAGGCGCTGCGCACGACGCTGAGGGTGTACCCGGCCGGCTCCGTGCTCGCCACGGTCACGTTCTCCGCGAGCGGAGGCGGCGTGTCGCCCGCGGCGAGGCTGCCGAACGAGAGCGACGCGTGGTCGAGCGAGATCGAGAGCGTCGAGGCGACGTCGACCGCGACGTCGACGGCGGCCGACGTGCTCGAGTCGACCGGCGGCACGCCGGAGCAGGGTGCTGCGGGGGACGCCGTGTTCCGCGGCAGCGGCGTCGCGGCTGCGAAGTCGGCGACGTTGTCGTTCGTGTCGACGCACCCGCCTCCGCTGCGGGTGACCGCCTCCGTGCTCGAGCCCGCCGGCGCGGAGCCGGTGCCCTCGAAGTCGGCCGCGGCGCCGTAGCCGACGAGGTCCTCGACCGAGGCGTCTGCGGAGCAGCTTCCCGCCGAGGCGCCGCAGGCGAGGGCCGTCGCCGAGCGGACGAGCGCGATCTTGCCGCTCGACGCGCTCAGGTTCGTGGTGCCCGTGGCGTCCGGGGACGGCAACGCGGCGCCCACCGCCGCGCTCGAGGCGAGCTGGACGAGGTAGTGGCCGCCGGGCGCGATCGAGCCGGCGAGGGCGGTCGGCTGCCAGCTCGTCCCGGCGGCGGTCGCGTACTGGACCGTCCAGGTCGAGAGGTCGACGGGCGCGCTGCCCGCGTTGAAGAGCTCGACGTAGTCGTTGCTGTAGGTCGCCGAGGCGTTGCCGCCGCCGCCGTAGACCTGGCTGACGACGACGCCGGACGCGCTCGCGTGCGCGGCGGACGGGAGAAGCAGCAGCGCGGCCAGGAGGGCCGGGAGCAGCTGTCGGATTCGGGTCATGGTGCTCCGATCGGTCGGGGAAGCGGTCGGCTTCCGTCATAGACCGGAGCGGGCGCGGCCGACAGTGTCCGTTTCGCTCTCGGCGCACTTTCGGCACAGGCGCGTCACTCGTCGGGGTCGACGACCCGCCGCTCGACGAGGCCCAGCTCCCACTCCTGCGAGCCGAGGAAGCGCTCGGCGCGGTCGAGCAGCTGCTCGAGCTCGCGGTACTCGCGCGCGACGAACGACAGCGTCAGCCGCGAGCGCTGCCAGACCTCGTGGTGGTCGACCTCCGCGACCGCGCAGCCCATGTTCTGCAGCCGCTGCCTGGCGGAGCGCAGGTGGTGCCGTTTCTCCTTCAGCGAGTGGCTGGCGGGGAAGTGCAGCTCGCAGCTGAGGATGCCGACGTAGCCGGCGCCCATCCGCGGCGGGTCAGCTCTCGTCGGCCGGAGCCTGCGCGCCTGCGGCGGGGCGATCCGGCTCGTCGAGCGTCGTCCGCTCGACCTGCCGCGTCTCGTACACCTCGAAGACGTCGCCCTCGCGCAGGTCGTTGAAGTTCTCGAGCAGGATCCCGCACTCGAACCCCTCCGCGACCTCGCGGACGTCGTCCTTGAAGCGCCGCAGCTGCGCGATCCCGGTCTCGGCGACCACGGTGCCGTCGCGGACGACGCGCACCTGCCCGTTCCGGCGCACGAGGCCGTCCGTGACCATGCAGCCGGCGATCGTGCCGAGCCGCGAGACCTTGAACAGCTGCCGCACCTCGGCCTCGCCGATCGTCTCCTCGGTCGTGAC
The DNA here is from genome assembly GCA_963839285.1 of uncultured Actinomycetes bacterium. Classification (GTDB taxonomy): domain Bacteria; phylum Actinomycetota; class Thermoleophilia; order Gaiellales; family Gaiellaceae; genus DASSSQ01. Next base: position 468,722 of record CAWIUN010000020.1, on the reverse strand, counting down.
CGCGGAGAGCATGCCGACGAGCGCCTGCTCGATGTCCTGCGTCAGCTGGTAGATGACGCGGTAGGTGCGGATCTCGACGCCCTCGCGGTCGGCCAGCTGCCGCGCCTCGGCGTTCGGGCGGACGTTGAAGCCGACGACGAGCGCGTCGGAGGCGGCGGCGAGGTTGATGTCGTTCTGGGTGATCCCGCCGACGCCGGTGTGGATGACGTTGACGCGCACCTCGCTGTGCTGGATCTTCGCCAGCTCCGAGACGGCCGCCTCGACCGAGCCCTGCACGTCGCCCTTGAGGACGAGGTTGAGGTCCTTGACGCCGCCCGCCTCGATCTCGGTGAAGAGGTTCTCCAGGGTGACGCGGCGGCGCGACTGCGTCGCCAGCTGCTCGCGGCGGAGCCGCTCTCCGCGCGAGTTCGCGAGCTGGCGCGCGTGGCGCTCGTTGTCGACGACGCGGGCGAGCTCGCCCGAGGGCGGCGCCTTGTCGAAGCCGACGACCTCGACCGGCTCGCCCGGCTTCGCGTCCTTGACCTTCTCGCCGCGGTAGTCGTAGAGCGCGCGGACGCGGCCCCAGGCGTCGCCGGCGACGATCGCGTCCCCGACCTTGAGCGTGCCGCGCTGGACGAGGATCGTCGCGACGGGGCCGCGGCCGACGTCGAGGCGCGACTCGACCACGGGCCCGGAGGCCTCGGTGTCGGGGTTCGCGCGCAGGTCGAGCTCGGCGTCCGCGACGAGCAGGATCCGCTCGAGCAGGTCGTCGAGGTTCTCGCCCTGCTTGGCCGAGACGCGCGCGACCTGGACGTCCCCGCCCCACTCCTCCGGCTGGAGGCCCTCGGTCGCGAGCTCGGTCAGCACGCGGTCCGGGTTGGCGTCGGGGAGGTCGATCTTGTTGACGGCGACGACGATCGGCACCTCGGCCGCGCGCGCGTGCGAGATCGACTCGCGCGTCTGCGGCATCACCCCGTCGTCGGCGGCGACGACGAGGACGGCGATGTCGGTCGACTTGGCGCCGCGGGCGCGCATGGCGGTGAACGCCTCGTGGCCCGGCGTGTCGAGGAAGGTGATCTTCCGGCCCTCGACCTCGGTCTGGTAGGCGCCGATGTGCTGCGTGATGCCGCCGGCCTCGGTCTCGACGACGGCCGTCTTGCGGATCGCGTCGAGCAGCGTCGTCTTGCCGTGGTCGACGTGACCCATGATCGTCACGACCGGCGGCCGGGCGACGAGCGACTCCTCGGCGTCGTCGAAGATCGGGGCCTCGTCCTCCTCGTCGGCGGCGTGCTTGATCGTCACCTCGCGCCCGAGCTCGGCGGCGATCAGCTCGACCTCCTCGTCGGCGAGCGACTGCGTCGCCGTCTTCATCTGGCCGAGGTTCATCAGCACCTTGATGATCTCGGACATGCCGACGCCGAGCGCCTGCGAGAAGTCGCGGACGGTGACGCCGGACTCGACGGTGACGGGGCCGGTCGGCTGCGCGCCGGGCTGCTGGTCGCGCTTCGGCGCGTCGGAGCGGCCGCCGCCGCGCTGGCGCTGGTCGCCGGGACGCGGCCGCTGGCCGCCGCTGTCGATGACGACCCGGCGCTTGCGGCCGCCGGGGCCGCCCCCGCGGGGCCTGATCGGTCTGTTGGGTCTTCCGTTCGCCATTTACCTCGATCCAGTGTAGAGGCGCGCGAGCGCCGGGTCCACTTGCACGGTCCGCCGGAGCGTCCTCGCGAACGCGCGGCGGGAGGTCGCGCGCTCGAAGCACGAGAGCCGCCTGCACGTGTAGGCGCCCCGCCCCGGCCCGTTCGGGTCGGGCGTCAGCTCACCCGCGCGTGCCGTGAAGCGCACGAGCTCGGACTGCGGGGCCTTGCGGCCGCAGCCGACGCACGTCCGGACCGGCGTGTGCGTGCCTGCCGTCAGATTCGTGCGCCCTCCTGCGGGTCGACGCCGCCCTCCGGCCGCTCCTCGGCCGGCGTCGCGCCGGGCTCGTCGACCACGTCCCCGACCGGGAGCCCCGGCTCCGCCTCGGCGGGCGGCGGGCCCTGCTCGATCGGGACGCCGCCGGTGGGCGAGTCCTCGGTGTGCTCCGGCCCGGCGCCGAGCTCGGCCTCGAGCGCCTCGTCGGCCTGCGCCGGCGGCACGGTCTCGACCTCCTCGGGGGAGGCGTCCGCCTCGACGCCCTCCGGCTCGGCCTCGGCCGGCTCGACCTCGGTGCCCGCGAGCGCCTGGTGCGCCGGGACGCCGCAGTACTTCGTCCCCGGCAAGGCGGCGTTCGGGCAGCGCTTGCCGTTCGAGAGGATCGCCATGCAGCGTCCGGAGAACTCCTCGCCCTCGCTGCCGTCGCCGGCGTAGGCGGCCTGCGCCTCCTGCTGCGCGAACTCGGTGTCCGAGGTGATGTCGACCTTCCAGCCGGTCAGGCGGGCGGCGAGGCGGGCGTTCATGCCCTCCTTGCCGATCGCGAGCGCCAGCTGGTCGTCCGGCGTGATCACCGTCGCCTCCTTGGCCTCGTCGTCGAGGAAGACCTCGCGCACGCGGGCGGGCGAGAGCGCCTTGGCGATGAAGCGGGCGGGCTCGTTGTTCCAGGGGATGATGTCGATCTTCTCGCCGCGGAGCTCGGAGACGACCATGCGGACGCGCGAGCCGCGCGGGCCGACGCAGGCGCCGACCGGGTCGACGCCCTGGGCGTGCGACTCGACCGCGATCTTCGAGCGGTAGCCCGGCTCGCGGGCGACGCCGCGGATCTCGACGAGGCCGTCGGCGATCTCCGGCACCTCGAGCTCGAACAGCGTCTTGATCAGCTCCGGGTCGCGGCGCGAGAGGATCACCTGCGGGCCCTTCGTCCCCGAGCGCACCTCGGTGATCACGGCCTTGATCCGGGAGCCCTGCTCGTAGCGCTCGCCGTCGACCTGCTCCGAGCGCGGCAGCAGCGCCTCGACCTTGCCGAGGTCGACGAGGACGTTGTTGCGGTCGCCCGCCTGCTGGACGATGCCGGTGACGACCTCGCCGACGCGGTCGACGTACTCGTCGTACATCATCGCGCGCTCGGCCTCGCGGATCCGCTGCAGGATCACCTGCTTGGCGGTCTGGGCCGCGATCCGGCCGAAGTTCTCGGGGGTGACGTCCTCGCGGTCGACCAGGTCCTCGGGCACCTCGTCCCAGTCGATCTCGAGGTCGTCGTCGGAGAGCAGCGTGTGGCTGCGCTCGCCGGACTCCTCCTCGATCCGCTCGAGCTCGTCGAGCGCGCGCTCGCGGGCCTCGTCGAGCAGGCGCTCCTCGAGGTCGGCGGGCAGCTCGATCGAGTAGACGCGGAAGTCGCCGCTCTCGTCGAGCTCGACGACGGCGTGGCGGGCGGCGCCGGGCGTCTTCTTGTAGGCGGCGAGGAGCGCGTCCTCGAGCGCCGTCACGAGCGTGCCGGACTCGATGCCCTTCTCCCGCTCGATCTCGCGGACAGCGTCAACGATCTCCTGCGTCATCTCGTCCTACCCTTCGTCGATCAGGTTGCCGCGCACGATGGCCTCGTACGGGATCTCGAATGTCTGCTCGCCCGAGCGGAGCTCGAGCGCCCGCTCGCCGGCCTCGACGAGCTCGCCGCGGAAGCGGGCCCGCCCGTCGATCGGCGTGTCGACGCGGAGGGCGACCGTCCGGCCGATCGCGCGCCGGAAGTGCGCGGGCTTGCGCAGCGGCCGGTCGAGCCCGGGCGAGCTGACCTCGAGCGAGTAGCGGTCGAGGTAGCCCCGGAGCACGTTCGTGACCCGCTCGCAGAGCGCGTGGTCGACGCCGGCGGGATGGTCGACGTAGACGGTCATCCGCTCGGGCCCGGCCATCTCCAGGGCGAGCACCTCGACACCGGGGATCCCGGTCTCGACCGTCTGTGCGACCTCCCGGAAGAGGCCCCGCTCCCTGTCGTGCACGCTGGTTGCCAAATCGCTCCCTCAAAAAGAAATGGGCGCGCCGCGCCCATTTCGCCAAGCAGGTGAAATGTGGTGCCGGAAGGATAGCAAGTGGTCGGCCGAACGGCCCCTGGCGCGGGTCGTGCTCGGCGAGCACCGCCGGGACGCGCGCCGGAGCGGCGCCTCGGCTCGCACCGGCGCGGCGCGGCCGCCGGCAGGCGGTCGAGCCGCGCCCGACGGCCGCCGCCCGGCGCGTCGAGGACGATCGTCACCGGGCCGTCGCCCACCAGCTCGACCTCCATGCTCGCGCCGAAGACGCCCGTCTCGACGAGGACGCCCAGCGCGCGGAGCTCCGCGCAGAAGCGCTCGTAGAGCGGCTGCGCGAGCTCCGGCGGCGCGGCCTCGGAGAAGCTCGGGCGGTTGCCCCTGCGCGTGTCGGCGAGCAGCGTGAACTGGCTGACGACGAGCGCCGCGCCCCCCTCGTCGAGCAGGCTCGCGTCGATGCGGCCGTCGCGCTCGAAGATCCGGAGCCGGGCGATCTTCGCCGCGAGGCGCGCCGGCGTCGTCCCCCGTGTCGCCGGCCGCGACGCCGAGCAGGATCGCGACCCCGCGGCCGATCGCGCCGACGGCGCCGCCGTCGACCCTGGCCTCGGCGCGCACGACCCGCTGCACGACGGCTCTCATCCGACGTACGACTATGACCCACGGGCGGCCGGCCGGCGGCTCGTGCGAGACGACGGCGCCCGCGCGTTTGCCCCGGCCGCGACCGGGCAACCCCCTCGGCATGGAGCCGAAGCAGCGATCAGAGCCCCGACTACGCCGAGCCGCGCCGGACCGCCGACGTGCACCCCGACCCGCAGGAGCGCCGCGCGGCCGCGCGCGGCCACGTCCGCGACGCCCGCCGCGACCCCGCGGCGGAGGCCGAGCCGCCCGCGCGGGCGAGCATCGCCGGCTGGCCCTGGCTCGGGGCGGCGCTCGTGGCGCTCGCCTTCTTCGCCTGGCTGATCTACGCCGTCTGGTTCAGCTAGCCGCGTCCGGCTCGTCCAGCTCGGCCTGCTCCCCCGGGCCGTCCTGCGGCCGTCCGCTCGCCCTGGCCGTCCTCATCGCCGGGGCCGCCGAGGTCGCGGATCCGGGCGGCGTAGTGCGCCTCGCCGGGCCGCAGCGAGCTCGCGAGCTTGTAGTGGCCGTTCGCCTCGGCGTCGCGGCCCTGCTTCTCGAGGCAGCGGCCGAGCGCGTAGTGGGCGTAGTCGTCCGCGGGCGACAGCTCCAGGATCGCCCGGAACTCGGACTCGGCCGCCTCCCAGTTGCGGATGCGGAAGTAGGCGATCCCGAGCGCCTCGCGAATCGAGGCCTTGTCCGGCTCGCGCCTCTTCGCCTTCTCGAGCGGCACCGTCGCCTGGGCCGCCTGGCCGCGCTTGAGCCGCTCGCGTCCCTCCTGGAAGAGCTCGTAGGTGTCGCTCAGGTCAGACCTCGCAGGTACGGGAAGTTCTCCTCGAACACGTCGAGCGGAGACGTCAGGTCGCGCGTCCGTCCGATCTCGACCCCCAGCACGGTCAGTCCCGCGTCGAGGGCCGACTGAAACGCCCGCGACAGCTCGTGCGGCGGCGCGTCCCGGCAGAGGAGCGGCACGAGCGGCTCGCCGAGCGCCCAGAGCGGCGCGCCGCTCGTCGCGGTCGCCGGATCGTCGTCGAGCAGGCGCGTGACGCGGCCCGCCTCGACGCGGGTGCCGTAGCGGTGCGGCGGCTCGGGCGGCGGCTCGCGGCGGACCGCGATCGCCCCCGCGGCACCGCCGTCGCCGAAGGCCGCCGACGAGCGCCGCGGCGGAGCCCGGCGGGAAGACCGTGTCGGCGGCGGCGACGAGGGCCGGCACGCGGGCGCCGGCGGCGAGCGCCCGCTGCACGGCGTCGGCCGACCCGAGCGGCTCGGCCTGCACGGCGAAGCGGACCTCGAGCGGGAACGCGCCGGGCGCGCCGACGAGCCGCTCGACCTGCTCGCCGAGGTGGCCGACGACGACGGTCGCCCGCTCGATCCCGGCGGAGGCGAGCTCCCGCAGCAGCGTCGCGATCACCGGCCTGCCGTCGATCGGCAGCACGGGCTTGGCCCAGCGCTCGCTCAGCGGTCGCAGCCGGCGCCCCTCGCCGGCCGCCATCACGACCGCGTCGGCGATCACAGCGACCGCAGCGACAGCGCGCCCCGCAGCCGCCGCCGCAGCGGCAGGCTCGAGCCGAGGGCGTGCAGGAGCGAGCGCAGCTCCCGGCGGACGCGCGCGACCGCCTCGGCGGCCCGCTCCGGCGGCGCGTAGGCGGCCTCGGTCGCGGCGGCCGCGAACCCGCGCGCGTCGACGCCGAACGCCCGCTCCACGAGGGGCACGAGCTCCGCCAGCGTCGCGGTCGTGGGCAGCGTCACGCCCTGGTCGCCCGCGAAGGCGGTGAGCTCCCGCCGCCCCGCGGCCGCGAAGGCCCGGGGGCCCGGGGCACGCCGGAGGCGCAGCCGCCGCACGGTCCGCTTGACCGCGGCCGCGGCGACGAGCGCGAGCACGGCGAGCCCCGCCAGCAGGGCGAGCACCGGCCGCCGGCTCGACGACGGCCGCGCGGCGGCGCCGCTCGACGGCACGGGCTGCTCGCCCTCCAGCCGCGGGTTGGCCTTCGCGCGCTGGGCGAGCGCGTTCGCGACCGGCGACGACGAGCCGACGGCGGCCGCGGCGCCGCTGCCGTCGAAGCTCCGCGACGAGCTCGTGTAGGCGCCGCCGAGGTTGCCGCGCCCCGGAGTCGGGTCGAACGGCAGCCAGCCCCAGCGCGGGAACCAGACCTCGACCCAGGCGTGCGCGTCGCGGTCCGTCACGGTCCAGCTCCCCTTCGCGGCGTCGTAGGTGCCGCTCGTGAAGCCGACCGCCACGCGGGCGGGGACGCCCAGGTAGCGGAGCATCAGCGCCATCGCGCCGGCGAAGTGCTGGCAGTAGCCGCGCTTCGTGCGGGTGACGAACTCGACCAGCGCCGGAGCCGCGCCGGCGGCGGGCGGCTGCTCGTCGTAGACGAAGCCGCCGCCGGAGCGCAGCCAGGTCTCGACGGCGACGGCCGCGGCGTACGGGCTCGGCGCCCCGCCGGCGATCCGCGCCGCCTGCCGGTAGAGCGGCCGGTAGGTCGGGTCCTGCCGCAGCAGCGCCTCGACGGAGGCCCCGCGCCCTGCCGCGCCGAACAGGGGCGCCGTGGCGCCGCCCGCGACCTCGAGGTACGGGCCGACCGCGTCCGGATAGTCGCCGCCCGCGGCCGCGAGCTGCGCCGGGGTCGGGCTCGGCGCGTAGCTGCGGACGGCGTAGCGGAGCCCGCGCTCGAGCCCGGGGACGTTCGCGACGCCGCCGCGCGTGTAGGCGACCGGGAGCGGGACGTCGTAGCCGACCGGCGAGGCGGCGGCGGGGAGGTGCGTGTCGGCGAGCCCGAGCACCTTGACGCGGAGGTAGACGAGGTCGTTCGAGGCCGACCGCGAGGGCAGGAGCGGGTCGGCGCCGGGAGATCGGATCGCGGCGCCCTCGTCGTACCAGCGCCCGTCCGCGAAGCCGTCGAGCGTCGTCGCCCGCCAGTAGAGCGGCCGCGCGGGCCCCTGCACCCGCAGCACGTCGGTCGTCTTCTTCGGCCAGTGCAGGCCCGAGTAGTCGGCATCCCAGACGTAGCGGACCGAGACGGGCGCCGGCGCCGGCGCGCCGAGGCGCCAGTGCTGCCAGTCGACGATCCCGCCCCGCGCGACGGCCGAGGAGGTGGAGGCGGCGACGGCGAGCACGAGCACGAGCCCGGCGGCGAGCGCCGGCCGGGTGTGCGCCCTGCCGCCGCGGAGCCCGGCGAGGAGCGCGAGCGCGGCCAGCAGGATCCCGGCTCCGCGGAGGAGCTCGCTGCCGGCGAGGAGCGTCGCGGGCCAGCCGGCGCCGACGAGCAGCGTCGCCGCGGCGAGCGCCGGCCGCTGCGCCGCCACCGCCAGCCCCGTCGCCAGCGTGAAGCCGAAGATCGCGACGAGGATGACGCCGTGCATCGCGTGCTCGGTCGGCGCGAACGGCACCGTCACGTCGTAGAAGCGGCCGACGCCGTCGCCGAAGCGCCGGAAGGCCGGCGCGACGAAGTGGAGCCGCCGGTCGAGGCCCTGGTCGAGCGCCACGACCGGCAGCGCGACGAGCGCGGCGCCGGCGACCGCGAGGGCCCGCCGCAGGCGGCCCGGCACCAGGGCCGGCAGCAGCGCCAGCACCGTCACGAGCAGCGCCTCCCCGAGCCCGCGCGGAGCCCGCTCGAGCCGGAGCCAGTTCCAGAGGATCACGACCGCCGGCAGCGCCGCGACCGCCGCCGTCCTAGGCATGGGCCGCCGCCTCGGACGGCGTACCGAGCACGACGGCGAGCTCGTCGCCGGCACGGACGGTCGCGACCGCGATCCCCGCGGCGTCGAGGCGCAGCAGCGACGGATCGCGGCGGAGCGGCGCCGTCCCGGCGGCGAACGAGGTCGTGTCCACGTGGACGAGCGAGACCGGCCGCCGCATCCGCGCCAGCTGCACGAGCCGGTCGACGAGCCCGCGGCCGAGCGTCGCCGTGACGACGACGAGCTCGAGCGAGCGGGCGACGGGCCCGTCCTCGACGAGCAGGGCCTCGAGCGGCGTCCGCGCGTCCGGCTCGACGGCGGCGAGCGCGTCGAGGGCGGCGTCCCAGTCGGCGCCGAGCGAGCGGACGGCGTGCGTCTCGGGCCGGGCGCCGCCGATCGTCAGCCGCGTGTCCCGGTGGCGGAGGACGTACGCGCGCAGGACGGCGGCGGCGGCCCGCACCTGGACGTCGAAGCTGTCGCCGACCTCGGTGCCGGCGCGCGCGTCGAGGACGATCGCGACCTCGTCGCGCGGCGAGTCCTCGAGCTCCTTGACCATCAGCCGGCCGCGCTTGGCGGTCGAGCGCCAGTGGACGTGGCGCAGCGACTCCCCCTGCCCCCACTCGCGGACGCCGTGGACGTCGAAGCCGCTCGGCCTGCGCACGGTCAGCCTGCCCCCGCCGGCGCTGCGCGAGCCCGCCTCGGTGAACAGCCGGTCGAGCGCGGTCACCCGCGGGCGGACGAGCAGCGCCCCGGGCGCGTCGAGCGGCACGACCGCGGAGGCGAGCCCGAACGGGTCCTCGATCAGCGCGCGGGCCGCCTCGAAGCGGTAGCGGCCGCGGCGCAGGTCGTCGAGCACGTAGCCGCCGCGGCTGCCGTCGAGCGGCGTCGTCCGCTCGCCGAGCCGGCCCACCTGCTCGACGACGACGACGGACGGGGGCGGCACGCGGGTGCCGGAGTGGAGCTCGAGCCGCACCGGCACGCGCTCGCCCTCGGTGTGCGTCCGCGCCGGCGTCCGCCGCTCGAGGGCCATCGGCCGCGCCGAGAGCCCCACCCACGCCAGCGCGCCGAGCGCGGCCAGCGCCAGCCCGACGGCGACCGGGTAGAGCGGCTGCGAGCCGAGCGCCCAGGCCGCGACGTACGTCGCGGCAGCCAGCGCGAGCACGATGCGACCCCGCGCGGTGATCACACCGGGACCGGCGTGCGCTCGAGCACGTCGGCGACGAGCGCTGCCGCATCGACGCCGGTGGCGCGCGTCTCGGGGGCGAGGATCAGCCGGTGGGCGAGCACGGGCGCCGCGACCGCCTTGACGTCGTCGGCCGTCGCGTAGTCGCGCCCCTCCGCGAGCGCACGGGCCTTCGCCGCCCGCAGGAGCGCGATCCCCGCGCGCGGGCTGGCGCCGACGAAGAGCCGCTCGTCGACGCGCGTCGCGCGCAGGACGGCGACGACGTAGCGCGAGAGGCTGTCCTCGACGAACACGGCCCGCGCGGCGGCGACGAGCGCCAGCACCTGCTCGGCGGAGAGCACCGGGCGCAGCGAGTCGAGCGGCGGCTCGCTCGTCTGCTCGGCCAGCATGCGCGCCTCCTCGGCGAGCGGCGGGTAGCCGAGCGAGATGCGCATCGTGAAGCGGTCGAGCTGGGCCTCCGGCAGCGGGAAGGTGCCCTCGTACTCGATCGGGTTCTGGGTCGCGAGCACCATGAACGGCCGGGTCAGCGGATAGGAGACGCCGTCGACCGTCACCTGGTCCTCCTGCATGCACTCGAGCAGCGCCGCCTGGGTCTTCGGCGAGGCGCGGTTGATCTCGTCGACGAGGAGGACGCTCGCGAACACCGGTCCCGGACGGAACTCGAACGCGTTCGTGCCCTGGTCGAAGACGTTCACGCCCGTCACGTCCGAGGGCAGCAGGTCGGGGGTGAACTGGAGGCGCGAGAAGCTGACGTCGAGCGAGCGGGCGAGCGCCTTCGCGAGCATCGTCTTCCCGACGCCCGGGAAGTCCTCGATGATCAGGTGCCCCTCCGCGAGCACGCAGCAGGCGACCCGCCGCAGCGTCTCCTCGGGCGCATGGACGACGCGGGCGAGGTTCCGCACCAGCTCCTCGACCTGCTCCGCCGCCTCCTCTGCCGCTCCTGCCTGCCTACGGGCCTGCCGCTCGTCCATGTCCTCCCCCCAGAAGCTGCTCGGCCGCGTCGAGCACGGCGCCGGCGACCCGGGCCTTGGCCGCCCTCGCGACCCGCCGCTCGTCGGTGCGCGTGATCAGCACGACCTCGTTCTCGTCGGCGTCGAAGCCGATGTCGGTACGGCCCACGTCGTTGTAGACGACGAGATCCACGTTCTTGTCGGTCAGCATCCGCCGCTTGCGCTCGAGCCCGGACTCGCCGGCCTCGGCGCCGAACGCGACGAGCACCTGCCCGTTCGCGCGCCGGCCCGCCAGGGTGGCGACGACGTCCTCGGTCGGCTCGAGCTCGACGGCCCAGGCGTCGCCGTCCTTCGGGCGCTTGCCCGCGAGCGGCTCGGCCGGCCGGTAGTCGGCGACCGCGGCCGCCATCACGACGAGGTCGGCGTCGGCGCGGGCGAGCGCCTCGCGCAGCATCTCCGCGGCCGTCGGCGCCTGGACGACCTCGACGCCTGCGGGCGGGTCGACCGCCAGGTTGGCGGCGAGCAGCGTCACCTCCGCCCCGCGCCGGCGCGCCTCGGCTGCGATCGCGACGCCCATCCGGCCCGAGGAGCGGTTGCCGACGTAGCGGACCGCGTCGATCGGCTCGCGGGTGCCGCCCGCCGAGACGAGCACGCGCCGGCCCGCGAGCGAGCCGCCGCCGAGCAGCGCGTCGACCCGGGCCGCGATCGCCTCGGGCTCGGCCATCCGCCCGACGCCGTGCTCGCCCTCGGCCGTGTCGCCCGCCTCCGGGCCGACCAGCTCGGCGCCGCGGGCGCGCAGCGTCTCGACGTTGGCGGCGGTCGCCGGGTGCGCCCACATGCGCGGGTTCATCGCCGGCGCGAGCAGCACCGGTCCGGTGTGGGCGAGCGCCGCCTCCGTCAGGACGTTGTCGGCGAGGCCGTGGGCGAGCTTGGCGAGCGTGTTGGCCGTCAACGGTGCGACGACGAGCAGGTCGGCGCGCTCGAGGTGCGGGAACGGCCCCTCGGCCGCCCCGCGGCGGGCGAGCGCGCGGAAGGTCCGCGGCGGCGACGAAGCGCTCGGCGCCGGGCGTCGGGAGCGGGACCACGTCGTGGCCCGCCCGCACGAGCAGGCGCACGAGCTCACAGGCCTTGTAGGCCGCGATCCCCCCGGTGATGCCGAGGAGGATCCGCGCCACCGGCTAGGCCTTGGCGTCGTACCTGATCTTGCCCTGGGCGATCTCCTCCAGGGACATGGTCAGGTAGTTCTTCGAGCGCGACTCGACGAGCGGCGGCAGCATCTCGTCGAAGGTGCCCTCGCCGAGCTGGTGGTGGTAGTTGTTGATCTGCCGGGCGCGCTTGGCGGCCGCGATCACGAGGGCGTAGCGCGACGCGCCGGTGCTCTCGAGCAGGGTGTCGATGCGGGGATAGATCATGTGGCGGACATGGTAGCTGCGCCGTTCAGCTCCCGCTCCACGATCTCGAGCAGCTCCTCGACGGCGCGCTCGAGCACGTCGTTGACGATCACGTGGTCGAACTCGTCCGCGCGGGTCTTCTGGTCGCGCGCGATCGCGAGCCGCTCGTCGATCTGCCCCGAGCTCTCGGTCGCCCGCTCGTGGAGGCGCCGCTCCAGCTCCTCGAGCGGCGCGTCGACGAAGACCGTCACCGCCTCGGGCACCTCGTCGCGCACGCGCAGCGCCCCGTCGATCTCCAGGTCGAGCAGCGGCACCCTGCCGCCGGCGCGGATCCGGTCGATCTCGGACCGGAGCGTCCCGTAGCGGTTGCCGACGTACTCGACCCACTCGAGGAAGCCGCCCTCGCCGATCCGGCGGACGAAGTCGTCGTGCGAGAGGAAGTGGTAGTGGACGCCGGCGACCTCGTTCGGCCGCTGCGCCCGCGTCGTCGCGGAGACGGCGAGCTCGAAGTCGGGCCTGCGCTCGAGCAGCGCCCGCTCGAGCGTGCCCTTGCCGGCGCCCGAGGGGCCGGTGACGACGAAGACCGGCTGGGCCGACGAGCGGCCGTTACCGGTTGAAGAGGCCAATCAGCTCCGTGCGCTGCCGGTCGGAGAGGCCGCCGACGGTCTTCGACTGGCTGATCCGGCACTGGTTCAGGAACCGCGCCGCCTTGACGCGCCCGAACTTCGGCACGGCCATCAGCATGTCGAAGACCTTCGCCGTCTCGACGTACGTGGGCGGGTCGCCGAGGATCCGCTCGATCCGGACGCGGCCGGCCTTCAGGTCCTTCTTCAGCTGCGCCCGCTTGACGCGGATGTCGTTGGCCCGCTTGAGGGCCTCCATGCGCTGATCGAGCGATCGTGCGGGCGCTTGGACCTGGGTCTGGGATGGCACCATGGACGGGCCAGTCTAACAAGTCGCCCGCGTCCGTCAAGCGACAACTTTTTGCCCAATTCCAGGGGTTTTTGCCCGATCGTTGTCCTGGTTGACGACAGATCCGTGGGCTGCGCCCACCGCGTCCGCGACCGAGGAGAAGCCGCGTGCGGCCGCTTCGGAGCCGAGCTCGGCCCGGATCCGGGCGGGTGCGTCGGGGTCGGCGAAGAGCACGGTGCCGAGCGCGACGGCGCTCGGCGCCGCAGGCGATCAGGTCGAGCGCGTCGCGGCCGCTCGAGACGCCGCCCATGCCCAGGATCGGCAGGCTGGTGGCCGCCCGGCAGGCATGGACGGCGGCGAGCGCGATCGGCTTCAGCGCGGGCCCGGAGTAGCCGCCGGCCCCCCGGCCGAGCCGCGGCCGCAGCGTCCGCTCGTCGAGCTCGAGCCCGCGCGCCGTGTTCACGAGCGAGAGGCCGTCGGCTCCCGCGGCCTCGACCGCGCGCGCGACGGCGGCCACGTCCCAGGCGGACGGCGAGAGCTTCGCGAAGAGCGGCAGCGCGGTCGCCCGCCGGCACGCGGCGACGATCTCGGCGGCCGACTCCGGCGCCTCGTCCACGTTCGGGCAGGAGAGGTTCAGCTCGATCGCGGCCACGTCCTCGAGCAGCGAGCAGGTCTCGGCGTACTCCTCGGCCGAGAAGCCGCCGACCGAGACCCAGAGCGGCAGCTCGAGCTCGCGCAGCCGCGGCAGCGTGTCGGCGAGGAACGCCGCCCGCCCCGGGTTGGCGAGCCCGATCGAGTTGAGCATCCCGGACGCGGTCTCGGCGATCCGCGGCGGGTCGTTGCCGGGCCGCGGCAGCGGCGTGATCGTCTTCGTGACGAAGGCGTCGAGCTGCCGGGCGGTCTCCGGGGCGGTCAGCGCGTCGAGGCAGCCGGAGGCGTTCAGCAGCATCACAGCGCGATCCCTTTGTGACACTTCGTCACTTGCACGGTCGGTGGCGGTATCGAAGACACCCGGTGCGAGCGGTGCCGGCGCGGGTCACGACGCGGCTCCGACGCCTTGTGACACTTCGTCACTTGCGCGGTGTGCGACGTGGAGCACCGGGCCCTCGACGCAGAGGCGCTTCCAGGTGCCGTCGATCTCGACCGCGCAGCCGTAGCAGGCGCCGTAGCCGCAGGCCATCGGGGCCTCCCAGGCGAGCTGGGCGCCCGGGCACCGCCGCCCGACCGCGACGAGCATCGGCTCGGGGCCGCACGCGAGCACCGAGTGCCCCGGCTCGATCAGCTCGGTGACGAGGCGCGGCTCGACCACCGCCTCCGCGTTCGGGACGAGCGCCGCCGCCTCGGCGTGGAGCTCGCTGCGGAAGCCGAGCACCGCCGGCGGGTGGCCCATCGACGCCGAGGCGTACGGGAGGGGCGCGACGCCGATGCCGCCGCCGACGAGGAGCGGCCGCTCGACGTCGAGCCGGAAGCCGTTGCCGAGCGGGCCGAGGACGTGCAGCTCCTCGCCGGGCTCGAGCGCGCAGAGCGCGCGGGTGCCGGGGCCGATCGGGTCGATCAGGAAGGCGAGCTCGCCCGCGGGCGCGAGGCAGAGCGACATCGGCCGCGGCAGGACGCGTCCCGGAGCCTCGAGCATGAAGAACTGGCCGGGCCCGCCGGGGTCGATCCCCCCGCGCTCGACGCGCAGCAGCGTGTAGGGGCCGACCCGCTCGACGCCTGCGACCCTACGCCGTTCGCGCCTCGGCACCGATCCGCTCCTGGAGCGAGAGCGCGGTCTCGCTGCGCGCGCTCGCGATCGCGTGCACGGCCGCCGCCGCGCCGGAGATGGTCGTGATGCAGGGGATCCGGTGGACGAGCGCGGCCTCGCGGATCAGGTAGCCGTCCGAGCGCGGCCCCGAGCCGCCCTGCGGCGTCGAGACGACGAGCTGGCAGCGGCCGCGGCGAATCAGGTCGACGACGTCCGGCGCGTCGCCGGGCTCGGACGCCTTGCGGACGCGGCCGACGTGCAGGCCGGCGGCCTCGAGCGCCACCGCCGTCCCGCTCGTCGCGAGCAGGTCGAAGCCGAGCCCGGCGAGCGCGGCCGCGATCGGGATCAGCGCCGGCTTGTCGGAGTCGCGCACCGAGAGGAACGCGGTCCCCTGCGCGGGCAGGCGGCGGCCGGCGGCGCGCTCTGCCTTCGCGAAGGCGGTCGGCAGGTCGTTCGCGGTCGCCATCACCTCCCCGGTCGAGCGCATCTCCGGCCCGAGCACGGGGTCGGCGCCGGGGAAGCGCGCGAACGGCAGCACCGCCGCCTTGACGCTCGCCTGGCGCGGCACCCGCTCCGGCGGCAGGCCGAGCGCGCGCAGCCGTTCCCCCGCGGCGACCCGGCAGGCGGCCTCGACGAGGTTGACGCCGGTCGCCTTCGAGGCGAACGGCACCGTCCGCGAGGCGCGCGGGTTGACCTCGAGCACGAAGACCTCCCCGTCCTGGACGGCGAGCTGGACGTTGAGCAGGCCGACGACGCCGAGCGCCCGGGCCAGCCGGCGCACGATCTCGCAGATCTCGAGGTAGGTCGTGCCCTGGATCGCCGGCGGCGGCAGCACGCAGGCCGAGTCGCCCGAGTGGACGCCGGCCTCCTCGACGTGCTGCATGACCGCGCCGACGTAGGTCTGCTCGCCGTCGCAGACGGCGTCGACGTCGACCTCGTAGGCGTTCTCGAGGAAGCGGTCGACGAGCGTCGGCCCGTCGACGTCGTGGAAGGCGTCGACGACCTCGTTGCCGCGGTAGCAGACCCGCATCGCGCGGCCGCCGAGCACGTACGAGGGCCGGACGAGCACCGGGTAGCCGATCCGGTGGGCGAGCAGGGCCGCCTCGGTGCCGGAGGAGGCGATCCCCCACTGCGGGCAGCGGATCCCGTGCGCGGCGAGCAGCTGCCCGAAGCGCTCGCGGTCCTCGGCGAGGTCGATCGCGTCGAACGGCGTCCCGAGGATCCGGTGGCCGGCCGCCTCGAGCGCCCGGGCGAGCTTCAGCGGCGTCTGGCCGCCGAACTGGATCACGACGCCGTCCGGCTGCTCGCGCTCGCAGATCGCCAGCACCTCCTCGATCCGGAGCGGCTCGAAGTAGAGCCGGTCGGAGGTGTCGTAGTCGGTCGAGACCGTCTCGGGGTTGCAGTTGACCATCACCGCCTCGTAGCCGAGCGCGCGGAAGCTCTGGACGGCGTGGACGCAGCAGTAGTCGAACTCGATCCCCTGGCCGATCCGGTTCGGGCCGGAGCCGAGGATGACGACGACCGGCTTGCGCCGCTCCGCGGGCGCGGGCGGCGGGTCGTCCGCCTCGCCCCAGGTCGAGTAGAAGTAGTTCGAGCGCGCCTCGACCTCGCCGGCGACCGAGTCGACGCGGCGGAAGGCAGGCCGGATCCCCTGCGCGAGCCGCCGGGCGCGGACGGCCTCCTCCTGCTCGCCCCAGGCGGCGCGAGGTCGGCGTCGGAGAGGCCGGCGCGCTTCAGCTCGAGCAGGTCGTCGCTCCCGGCCAGCGTCTGCCTGATCCGGTCGACCTCCGCGAGGAACCACGGGTGCACGCCGCTCGGGCAGGCTGTCGAGGTCGCGCCAGGGCGTCTCGGCCCCCGCGTCGAGCTCGCGGCTGCGCATCGCCTTCAGGAACGCCTCCGCGAAGCTGCGGCCGATCCCCATCGCCTCGCCGACCGACTTCATCTGCGTGCCGAGCGTCGCGTCGGCGCCGGCGAACTTCTCGAAGGCGAAGCGCGGGAACTTGACGACGACGTAGTCGAGCGTCGGCTCGAAGCTGGCCGGCGTCGTCCCCGTCAGGTCGTTCGGGATCTCGTCGAGCGTGTAGCCGACCGCGAGCCTGGCGGCGACCTTCGCGATCGGGTAGCCCGTCGCCTTCGAGGCGAGCGCCGACGAGCGGGAGACGCGCGGGTTCATCTCGATCACGCGCAGGTCGCCGGTCTCGCGGTCGCGGGCGAACTGGATGTTCGAGCCGCCGGTCTCGACGCCGACCGCGCGGACGACCGCGGCCGCGGCGTCGCGCAGCTCCTGGTAGGCCTCGTCGGGCAGGGTCATCTGCGGCGCGACCGTGACCGAGTCGCCCGTGTGCACGCCCATCGGGTCGAGGTTCTCGATCGAGCAGACGATGACGACGTTGTCGTTCGCGTCGCGCACGACCTCGAGCTCGAACTCGTCCCAGCCGCGGACGGACTCCTCGACGAGCACCTGGCCGATCGGCGACTCGCGCAGGCCGACCTCGACCTGGCGACGCAGCTCGAGCGCGGTCTCGGCGAAGCCGCCGCCCTGGCCGCCGAGCGTGAAGGCGGGCCGGACGACCGCGGGCGTCTCGACCCCGCCGCAGGTCGTCGAGGCTCGTGACGATCCGCGAGTGCGGCGCCTTCAGCCCGACCGACCGGACGCAGTCGCGGAAGAGCTGCCGGTCCTCGGCGCGGTTGATCACCTCGAGCGGCGCGCCGATCAGCTCGATCCCGAGCCGCTCGAGGACGCCCGCCTCGGAGAGCTGCCGCGCGAGGTCGAGGGCGGTGCCGCCGCCCATCGTCGGCAGGACCGCGTCCGGGCGCTCGCGCTCGAGCACCGCGGTGACGCCCTCGAGGTCGAGCGGCTCGATGTAGGTGCGGTCGGCGAAGCCGGGGTCGGTCATGATCGTCGCCGGGTTCGAGTTGACGACGACCGTCCGGTAGCCGTCCTCGCGCAGCACCTTCAGCGCCTGGCAGCCGGAGTAGTCGAACTCGCAGGCCTGGCCGATCACGATCGGGCCGGCGCCGATCACGCAGATCGAGTGGAGGTCGTCCCTACGCGGCATCGCGCAGCGCCTGGACGAACGTCTCGATCGCGGGCCAGGCGTCGTGCGGGCCGGGCGAGGCCTCGGGGTGGAACTGCAGCGACGACGCGCGCAGCTCGGGAAGCGAGAGGCCCTCGACGGTGCCGTCGTAGAGCGAGACGTGCGTGACGCCCTCGCCCGCCTCGACGGCGAAGCCGTGGTTCTGGCTCGTGACGAGCACCGTGCCGTCGCGGGTGTCCTCGACCGGGTGGTTCGTGCCGCGGTGGCCGAACGGGAGCTTGAAGGTGCGGCCCCCGGTCGCGTGCGCGAGCAGCTGGTGGCCGAGGCAGATGCCGAAGACCGGCGTCCGGCCGAGCAGCTCCCGGAGGGTGCCGATCTCGGCGGCGAGCGGCTCCGGATCGCCCGGGCCCGGGCGAGAGCAGGACGCCCCGGTGCCCCGCGAGCGTGTCGGCGTCGACGTCGTGCGGGTAGACCGTGACGCGCGCCCCCGCCGCCGCGACGCGCCGCAGGACGGAGCGCTTGACGCCGTAGTCGACGACCGCGACGTCGACGTCGCCCTCGGCGAAGACGTACGGCTCCGGGCAGGAGACGCCGGCGACGAGCGAGCGGCCCGTCATCGCGGGCTGCTCGCGGACGGCGGCGAGCGCCTCCTCGACCGGGGAGCCGTTCGCGACCGCGGCGGCCCGCATCGCGCCGCGGTCGCGCAGGTGCAGGACGAGCGAGCGGGTGTCGATCCCCGAGAGGGCGACGACGCCGCGCTCGTGCAGCCAGTCCGTCCACGCCGGCCCGCGCGCCTCGCGCATGACGACGGCGCGGGCGTGCGGGCGCGCGGACTCGTCGCGTCCGCGCGCCACGCCGTAGTTGCCGACCATCGGCGCCGTGAAGCAGACGACCTGCTCCGCGAAGCTCGGGTCGGTGGCGACCTCCTGGTAGCCGGTCATGCCGGTCGTGAAGACCGCCTCGCCGAAGGCGAAGCCCTCGGCCGCGACCGAGGCGCCGCGGAAGACGGTCCCGTCCTCCAGCACCAGGAAGCCGCTCGCGCTCATGCCCGCTCCGGTACCGGCAAAGCCGGCACCTCCGCTCCCGGATCGGCTCCGTCCAGCCTACGCCTCATGCCGCGAACGCTAGCCGCCCGGCGGCGATCGTCGCCGCCGGCCTCCCCCGCAGCCGCTCGCCGAGCAGCCACGAGTTGACCGAGCGCGAGCGGAAGCCGCTCTCGCCGACGCGCCACTCGGCCTTCAGGTCGAGCAGGACGAGGTTCGCCTGCGCGCCGACCGCGACCCGCGGGCGCTCGAGCCCGAAGATCTGCGCCGGCCCGGCCGAGAGCCGCAGGAGCAGCGTCTCGAGCGGCAGGATCCCCGGCTCGACGAGGCGCGAGTAGAGCACCGCGAAGGCGGTCTCGAGCCCGGTGACGCCGAACGGCGCCGCCTCGAACGGCACCTCCTTCTCGTGCCGCGCGTGCGGGGCGTGGTCGGTCGCGATCGCCGCGATCGTCCCGTCGCGGAGCGCCTCGAGCAGCGCCGCCCGGTCGGACTCGGCCCGCACGGGCGGGTTCATCTTCACGTTCGGGTCGAGCGAGCGGACGGCGTCGTCGGTGAGGACGAGGTGGTGCGGGGTCGCCTCGCCGCTCGCGTCGACGCCCGCCGCCTGCGCGCGCCGGAGCGCCGCGACCGACTCGCCGGCGGAGAGGTGCAGCAGGTGGATCGGCCGCTCCTCGTAGGCGGCGAGCGCCAGGTCGCGCTCGACCATCAGGCTCTCGCCGACCGAGGGCCAGCCGCCGAAGCCGAGCTCGGCCGAGACGGAGCCCTCGTGCATCTGGCCGCCGCGGGTCAGGGTCGGCTCCTCGCAGTGGACGGCGAGCGGCCGCCTGGCGACGGCCGTGTACTGGAGCGCCCGCCGCATCAGCCCCGGCGAGACGACCGGATGCCCGTCGTCGGAGAAGCCGGCCGCGCCCGCGTCGGCGAGCTCGCCCATCTCCGTCAGCTCCGAGCCGGACTGGCCCTTGGTGATCGCGGCGAGGAAGCCGACCGGCACCTCGGCCTCGAGCTTCGCCGTCTCGACGAGCGAGCCGAGCACCGAGGCCGAGTCGACGACCGGGTCGGTGTTCGGCATCGCCAGGATCGCGCAGTAGCCGCCGGCGGCCGCGGCCGCGGTGCCGGTCGCGATCGTCTCCTCGTCCTCGCGGCCCGGCGTGCGCAGGTGCACGTGCGGGTCGACGAAGGCGGGCGCGAGCACGAGGCCCCGGCCCTCGAGGACGCGATGCTCGTTCGTGTCGAGCCGCTCTCCGACCTGGGCGATCACACCGCCGTCGATGCGGACGTCGAGGATCCGGTCGATCCCCTCGGCCGGGTCGAGCACGCGGGCTCCGCGGACGACCAGGTTCTCGGCGCCGTGCTTTCCGTGCAGGACGCTCATCTCAGGCCACCTCCTCGGCGACGAGCGGGTCGGCCGCGCCCACCGAGACGGGAGCCGGGCCGTGGGTCAAGAGGTCGTAGAGCACCGCCATCCGGGTCACGAGCCCGGCCCGCACCTGGTCGATGATCAGCGCGTTCGCCGCGTCGGCGACGACCGGGTCGATCTCGACGCCGCGGTTCATCGGCCCGGGGTGCATCACCTTCTGGCCGGGGCGGATCCGCTCCGGGGTGACGCCCCAGCGGGCGCTGTACTCGCGCAGGCTCGGGACGTAGTTGGCGCCCTCGAGCATCCGCTCGTCCTGCATCCGCAGGACGTAGACGAGGTCGGCGTCGGCGATCGCGCCGATGTCGTAGGAGACCTCGACGCCGGTCGCCTCGATCCCGCGCGGGATCAGCGCCGGCGGGCCGACGAGCGTCACCTTCGCGCCCAGCAGCCGCAGCGCCTGGACGTCCGAGCGGGCGACGCGCGAGTGGAGGACGTCGCCGACGATCGCGACGTGCAGGCCCTCGATCCGCCCGCACGCCTGCTTGATCGCGTAGAGGTCGAGCAGCGCCTGGGTCGGGTGCTGGTGCTTGCCGTCGCCCGCGTTGACGAGGTGCGCGTCGGTGCAGCGGGCGACGAGCTGCGGCGCGCCGATCTCCGGGTGCCGGATCACGATCACGTCGGGGTCGTAGGCCGACAGCGTCAGGGCCGTGTCCTTGAGCGACTCGCCCTTGTCGACCGAGGAGCCGGAGGCCTTGATCGACATCGTGTCCGCCGAGAGCCGCTTCGCGGCCAGCTCGAACGAGGACGAGGTGCGGGTCGAGGACTCGTAGAAGACGTTGATCACGAGCCGCCCCTTCAGCGTCGGCAGCTTCTTGACCTCGCGCTCGAGCGTCCGCTCGAAGCTCTCGGCGAGCGAGAGCAGCCGCTCGACGTCGTCGCGCGTGACGTCGGCGATCGAGACGAAGTGCCGGCGCTCCGGCCTCGTCGGGGGCAGGTCGTCGTGGACGACGCGGATCATTCGTGGACCTCCTCTGGCTCCGAGACGAGCAGCACGCGGTCGACCTCGTCGACCTCGACGAGCTGCACCTGGACGCGCTCGCCGCGCGCGGTGGGCAGGTTCTTGCCGACGTAGTCCGGCCGGATCGGCAGCTCGCGGTGGCCGCGGTCGGCGACGACGGCGAGCTGGACGCGGTCGGGGCGGCCGTAGTCGAAGAGCGCCTCGATCGCGGCGCGGATCGTGCGGCCGGTGTAGAGGACGTCGTCGACCAGGATCACGGTCCGGCCCTCGAGGTCGAAGTCGAGCCGCGAGTCGCGGACGACCGGCTGCGCCCGCTCGGGCGGCCGCAGCTCCTCGCCGCGGCCGCCGCGGACGGCGACGTCGTCGCGGTGGAAGGTGATGTCGAGCTGGCCGAGGTCGAGCTCGACCTCCGCGCGCTCCTCGATCAGCCGGCGCAGGCGCTGGGCCAGCGGGACGCCGCGCGTGTGGATGCCCACGAGCGCGACCGCCTCGAGGTCGTCGTTGCGCTCGATGATCTCGTGCGCGATCCGGGAGAGCGTCCGCCCGAGGGCTTCCTCGTCGAGCAGGATCCTGCCCGCGGGCGTGACGGCATGCTGCTGCATCTCACTCCTTTCCCGCCTCGCTGGACGGAGTTAAAGGGTCGTGCCGCGGGGGACAGTAGCTGGACCTGCGGACGGACGCGAGGGCCGTTTCCGGTTGAATGGGGCAGCCGGATGCTCCGGAGGCCCCCCACGCGCGTCCCGGCGGCCGCCGCCCTCGCCGCGCTCGTCGCCGTCTCCGCTGCGCTGCGCTTCGTCGCCGCGCACGCCGTTCCGACCCCGTGGATCGCGCCGGACGAGATGCTCTACGCGCTGCTCGGCCGCGGCGTCTGGCACGACGGCCGGCTGTCCGTGCTCGGCGGCGACACGCCCTACTACTCGCTCGTCTACCCCGCGTTCGCCGGGCTGCCGCTCTCGCTCGGCGGCGTCACGAGCGGGTACGAGGCGCTGAAGGCGATGCAGGCGGCGACGATGTCGCTCGCCGCGGTGCCGGTCTTCTGCTGGGGCCGGCGGCTGGCGGGGCCGCGCTGGGCGCTCGTCGCGGCGGCGCTGACGCTGACGATCCCGGGGCTCGCCTACGCGGGCACGGTGATGACGGAGGTCGTCTTCTTCCCGGTGCTCGTCCTCGCCGCCTGGGCGGCCGCGGCGGCGCTCGAGCGCCCGACCCTGCAGCGGCAGGCGCTGCTCGTCGCCGCCGTCGCCTTCGCGGTCGCGACCCGGCTGCAGGCGCTCGTGCTCGTGCCCGCGGTGCTGACGGCGATCCTGCTCGAGGCGCTGCTCGACCGGGAGCCGCGGCGCCTGCGGGCATTCTGGCCGGCGGCGCTGGCCGGCATCGCCGCCGTCGCCTGGTTCGCGCTCCGCGGCTCCTCGGGGCTCGGCGGCTACGCGGCCGCCGCGGACACGACCTACTCGACGGGCGACGCGGGCCGCTACGTCCTCTACCACGCCGCCGACCTGCTGCTGCTCTGCGGCGTCGTCCCCGCGTGCGCGCTGGCGCTCCTGCTCGTGCAGGCGCTGCGGCGTCGCGAGCCCTCGCCCGCGATCCGCGCCTACCTCGCCGTCGCGGTCTCCTTCGCCGTCTGGATCGTCGCCGAGGTCGGCGTCTTCGCCTCCGAGCACGCCGGCCGGATCGAGGAGCGCGACCTGCTCGGGCTCGCGCCGCTGCTCTTCCTCGCGCTCGCGGTCTGGCTCGGCCGCGGCGCTCCGCGGACCTACGCCGCCGCCGCCGCGATCGCGCTCGCGGCGGCGGCGCTCGTCCTCGTCGTCCCGTACCGGACGTTCGTGATCCCGGAGGCGGCCCCGGACTCGTTCACGTTCGCCGCCGTCCTGCGCCTGCTCGGCTCGCACCCCGGCCTCGACCCGACGCTCGTGATCGCGGTCCCGGCGGCCGCGCTCGCGGCGGCGTTCGCGCTGCTGCCGCGGCGCGCGCTCCCCGCCGCCGCGGTCGTCGTCGGAGCGGCGCTCGTCGCGGGCTCCGCCGCCGCGAGCCTGCAGGTGCGGGACGAGTCCGCGCGGCGGCAGCTGCTGCTCGTCGGCGGGGACCCGCGCTGGGTCGACCGCGCCGCCGACGCGCCCGCCGGCTACGTCTTCGCCGGCGGCGCCTACTGGAACGCCGTCTGGGCGCAGCTCTTCTGGAACACGCGCCTCGAGCACGTCTACGACCTCCCGGGCGAGCGCGTCCCGGGCGCCCTGCCGCAGCGACCGCTGCAGGTCGGCGGCGACGGGCTGCTGCGGGTCGGCGACCGCCCGCTCCCCGCCCGCTACGTCGTCCTCCCCTCCAACGTCCAGGCGGGCGGCGAGGTGGTCGCCTCGACGACGCTGCAGGAGTCGGACGCGCTCGCGCTGCAGCTCTGGCGCCTCGACGACCCGCCGCGGCTGCTCCTGATCGTCCGCGGGCTGCAGCCGAACGGCGACCTCTACGCGCGCGCCGACCTGACCGCCTACGACTGCCGCAGCGGCTCGTTCTCGGTGACGCTGCTCGGCAAGGGGACCGACGTGCACGTCGACGTCCGGCTCGACGGGAGGAGCGTCCGCCGCGTCGCGCTCGCCGGCGACGAGAGCACCGCCGTCGTCGTCCCGGTCGAGCCGCATCCCGGCACCTGCAGGCTCGTGCTCGTCCCCGACGGGACGGTCGGCGTCACGCGGGCCGAGTTCCTGCGCTGACGACGAGCCAGTCGAGCTCGTACGCGAGCGGGTCGGGCAGCTCCGCCTCGGCGCGCGCGAGGCCCTCGGCGTACTCCTCGTCGCTCAGCAGGTCGAAGGTCGAGTAGGCGCGGCCGCGGATCCGCTCGAGCGCCTCGTCGCGGGGGACGCGCGCGGGCAGCCGCAGCCGCTCGACGCGGGGCGCGAGCCCGGCCGCGGCCAGCTCGCGCTCGAGCGTCTCCGCCGACGGGAACCGCTCCGCGTCGATGCGGACGAGCTCCGGGAACCAGCGCGCGAGCCAGTGGCGGTCGAAGAAGGCGGGATCCTCGGTCACGATCCCGAGCGTGCCGCCTTCGCCGAGCACGCGCCGGGCCTCCGCGAAGGCGGCGGGCCGGTCGAGGTGGTGGACGACCATCCGCATCACCACCCGCTCGAACCAGCCGTCGCGGAACGGGAGCGCCTCGGCCCGGCCGACGCGGACGCCGGCCGTCGCCGGCAGCGCCGCCCGCGCGACCTCGACCATCTCGGGCGAGGCGTCGATCCCCCAGGCCTTGACGGCGTGCCGCTCGGCGAGCGCGGCGAGCAGCCGGCCGGTGCCGCAGCCGACGTCGAGCACGCGCCGCCCGCGCAGGTCGGCGGCCCGGACGAGCGCCTCGGTCAGCGCCCACCAGCGCTCGTCGGCGGGCCGGAGTCGGTCGTAGCTCGGTGCGAGTCGGGCGAAGCTGGAGCCGTCAGTCGCCGGTGAGCTCATCCGGCTCGGTCATCGCCTCGATCGCCTGCAGCGCGTCCTCGAGCCGCTCCTCGGGCACGAGCACCTTCTGGGGGGCGTCCTCGGTCGCCGTGGGGTGCAGGTCGACCGCCGGCTCGAGCTGCGAGTCGATTCCCGCCCGCTCCAGGATCGCCTGGAGCTCCTCGGCGTCGACGATGCCGTCCGCCAGCGCTGCCTGAACCATCCGGGTCATCCGACGCTCGTCTCCTTCTCGTGGGCCGTCTCGGAAAGCGTGCGGTCGCGGTCGGGGCGGGCGGCCCGCCGGAGCAGCCGGGCGCCGCCGCGTTCCTCGAACCGGACCTCGACGATATCGAAGTCCTTCGGCACGACCGTCTCGGGGAAGACGGCGCGCGCCTCCGCCTCGATCTCGCGGCCGAAGTAGCGCGGCGAGAGATGCGTCAGCGCGAGCAGCCCGACGGCCGCCTCGCGCGCGACCTCGGCGGCGCCGAGCGCGGTCGAGTGCGAGGTCTCGGCCGCGCGGTCGGCCTCCTCCTCCGCGAAGGTCGCCTCGTGGACGAGCACGTCGGCGCCGCGGGCCGCCTCGCGGACGGCCTCGCACGGCGCCGTGTCGCCCGCCAGCACCACCCTCCGCCCCGCCCGCGACTCGCCGAGCACCGCGTCGGGCGTGATCGTGCGGCCGTCGGCGAGCGTGATCGACTCGCCGCGCTGCAGCGCGCCCCGCTCCGGGCCGGAGGGAACGCCGAGCGCGTCCGCGGCGGCGACGTCGAAGCGGCCCGGGCGCGGCTCCTCGACGAGCGCGTAGCCGAGCGCCGAGACCCCGTGGGCGACCGCGAACGGCACGAGCGCGTAGCCGTCGCGCGCGAGCGCCTCGCCGGCGCGCAGCTCGACGAGCTCGACCGGGTAGGTCAGCTTCCCGAAGATCCGCCGCAGCGAGCCGAACAGGTCGCGCAGCCCCGGCGGCCCGTGCACGGTCAGCGGCACGTCGCGGCCGCGCAGCGCGAACGTCTTCAGCATCCCCGGCAGGCCGAGGTAGTGGTCGGCGTGGAAGTGCGTCAGGAAGACGTCCGGGATGTCGACGAGGCCGACGGTCGAGCGCAGCAGCTGCCGCTGCGTCCCCTCGCCGCAGTCGAACAGGATCCGCTCGCCGCCGCGGCGGATCAGCGTCGCCGAGGGCCCCCGCTGCGCGGTCGGCATCCCGCCCGAGGTGCCGAGGAAGACGAGGTCGAGGTCCACGAGCCGATTCTAGGGTCAGGCCCGCGGGTTCCCGCTCCGGAGCCGGCGGAGCGCTCTCCTGCGCTGCCGGGCGGCTCCGTCTAGCCTACGCCGGTGATGGCCGAGCGCATGCAGGGAGGCCGCCTCGCCGCCCGGGCGATCGCAGCCGAGGGCATCGACACGGTCTTCACGCTCTCGGGCGGGCACGTGATGCCGATCTACGAGGGCTGCCGGCTCGAGGGGGTCCGCGTCCTCGACGTCCGCCACGAGCAGGCCGCCGCGCACGCCGCGGAGGCCTGGGGCCGCGTCCGGCGCCGCTGCGGCGTCGCGGTCGTGACCGCGGGCCCGGGCGTCACCGGCGTCGTCACCGCGGTCGCGAACTGCTTCGCCGCGCAGACGCCGCTCGTCGTCCTCGGCGGCGCGCGACCGCTCGTCCAGGCGGGGCAGGGCGCGCTGCAGGAGCTCGACCAGCTCTCGATCTTCAAGCCGATCACGAAGTGGGCGGCGACCTGCCTCTCCGCCGACCGGATCCCGGAGCTCGTCGCGACCGCGTTCCGGCACGCGCTCGCCCAGCCGCGCGGCCCCGTCTACCTCGAGCTGCCGATGGACGTCCTCTTCGACGAGGCCCCGGAGGAGGCCGAGCCGGCGCCGTCGCGCTCCGACGCGCGGGCCTTCGGCGACCCGCGCGAGATCATGAAGGCCGCCGACCTGCTGGCGAGGGCCGAGCGGCCGGTCGTCGTCGCCGGCAGCGGCGTCTGGTGGGACGGCGCCTGGAAGCAGCTCGGGCTCTTCGTCGAGAACGGCCGGCTGCCGGTCTTCCTGAACGGCTCCGGCCGGGGCGCCCTGCCGCCGGAGCACGAGCTCGTCTTCGCGCACGAGCGGGGCCGCGCGCTCGAGGCCGCCGACGTCGTCTGCGTGCTCGGGACGCCGCTCGACTTCCGGCTCGGCTTCGGCCGCTTCGGCGCCCGAGACGAAGCTCGTCCACGTCCACGCCGACCCGACCGAGCTCGGCCGCAACCGGGCGCCGGACGCGGGGATCGTCGCCGACACCGGCGCGGCGCTCGGCATCCTCGCCGACGCCGTCAAGAGCCGCCGCGGCGACGAGGCCTGGCTCGAGCGGCTCCGCGAGGCCGAGCAGGGCTGGTGGGACCGCCACCGCGCCGAGATCGACTCGGACGCGGCGCCGATCCACCACTACCGGCTCGGGCGGGCGCTCGACGAGGTGCTCGACCCGGGCACGATCGTGATCGGGGACGGCGGCGACGTGGTCGCGGCGGTCTCGCGCGTCCTCCGCGTCCACCGGCCGGGGCACTGGCTCGACCCGGGGCCGTTCGGCTGCCTCGGCGTCGGCCCGCCCTACGCGCTCGGGGTCAAGGCGGCGAAGCCGGACGCGCAGGTCGTGGTCGTCGCCGGCGACGGCGCCTTCGGCCTGAACGGCTTCGAGTTCGAGACGCTGACCCGCCACGGGCTCGCGGCCGTCTTCGTGATCGGCAACGACGCCGCCTGGGGCGAGATCCGGATCCCGCAGGTCGGCCTCTACGGCGCCGAGGCCGAGGTGGCGACGCGGCTCGCGCCGACGCCCTACCAGCGGCTGACGGAGGTCTTCGGCGGCCACGCCGAGCACGTCGAGCGGCCGGACGAGCTCGCCCCCGCGCTCGAGCGCGCGCTCGCGGCCGGCGAGCCGGCGATCGTGAACGTGCTGCTCGACCCGGACGCGATGTCCGGGCACGCCTACCGCGGCATGTGACGCCGGCCCGAGGCTTGCTGCCTGTTGGACGTCCCCGGCGGGGCCGTTCCGGGCCGAGCCAGGGCGTGCCGGCGTCCGTGGCGCCTGCTGGTTGCACGTGTGCGGACGCCGGTGCGGCCCGGCGCCGCGCCTGGGGCGGCACGTCCGCGGCCACGGCCGATGCGCAGCGAGCCTCTACGGCAGGACGAGCACCTGGCCGGGACGGATGACCCCGCCGTCGAGGTGGTTGGCCTGCTCGATCCGGTAGACCGCCTCGCGCGTGTCCCCCGCGTAGTGCGAGGCGGCGATCGACCAGAGCGTGTCGTACGAGGCGACGACGTAGCTCTGCTTCGGCCCGTGCGCGCCGAGCGGGCGGGCGAGGGCGGTCCAGGCGAAGACCGCGACGACGGCGATCACGAGGATCCGAGCGAACATGCGTTCGACTCTAGCGCGAACGCCTGTTCGTGTCAAGCGCCGAGGACGACCAGCTCCGGCGTCAGCTCGCGTCCCGCCACCCGGAGCTCGAGCAGCGTGTGCGCCGGAGCACGGCGGCGCTCGGTCGGCGAGCCGGGATTGAGGATCCAGACGCCGCCGAACCGCTCGACCTGCGGCACGTGCGTGTGCCCGTAGAGCACCGCGTCGCAGCCGGGGAAGCGTGCCGCGAGCCGCGCTTCCCGCCCCGCGGCCGGGCCCGGGACGTGCACGAGCCCGATGCGGGCCTCCTCCGCCTCGACGACGAGCTCCTTCGGCAGCCCCTGCTTCAGCTCGGGCGCGTCCATGTTCCCGAACACCGCCCGCACGGGCGGCCCGAGGCCGCGCAGCTCCTCGAGGAAGCGCGCCGGAGACGAGGTCGCCGGCGTGCAGGATCAGGTCGGCGGCCCGAAGCCGCCGCACGCACTCCTCGGGAAGCGTGCGCGAGCCGCGCGGCAGGTGCGTGTCGGCGATCGCGACGACGAGCACGCCGCAGACGATACGAGACGGCCCCGGCCCGGGGCGTCCCGGGTCAGCGCCTCCCGGCGCCGCGCGGGAGGCCGTTCGGCGGGCGCGCCTGCTTCGAGCCGGCCTTCCGCACCGTCCGGGCGCCCCGCGCGAGCTTCACCTTCTTCGCGAGGGCGGCCCGCCGTCTCAGCGCCCGCTCGAGCGCCGTCCGCACCGTCGCAGCCCGTGACGTGAGGGCGGCGATCCGGCGCTCGAGCGCCTGCAGCGCGGCCGCGGCGCGGGAGGAGCGCTCTTCCCGGGCCGCCACGGCGACGTCGCGCCGGTGCAGGCGCCGCCCGTGTCGGCGAGCCAGCCGGCGACCGCGGCCGCCGAGGCCCGCGGCGTCCAGTCGGCGTAGTAGAGCCCGCTCTGCCAGCCGCCGAGGTCGGTCTCGTCGACGAGGTGGAAGATGTCGACGACCCGGACGTTCGGGTCGCAGGCGACCAGGTTCAGCATCTGCACGTACCAGGCCGCCTGGAAGGCCTCGGTCGCGAAGCTGCCGACCACGCCGCCGGCACCGGTCGCGCTCGCCTCCGTGCCGGTGTAGCCCGCCCGGCCGGTCGCGTCCGTCTGGACGCCGACCTCGTTCAGGCTGACCGGCAGCCCGCCGCCCGGCTGCTGGCCGATCGTCCGCTGCGGCGTGCCCGCGAAGCCGTCGTAGAAGGCGCGGTAGATCCGGTCGAGGTTCGAGACGCTCGCGTTGTCGGCGTCCGCGTAGCCCTGCGCGAACGGCAGCGACTGCGGGATCGGGTAGGGATGGAAGTCGAGGCCGTCCATCAGCGGCGCCGTCCGGCCGCTCCGGCGGTACCAGTCCCCGAGGTAGCCGAGGAACGCGACCGGCGAGGTCGAGGCGTTCGAGGCGGCGTTCGGGTTGTCGTTGCCGCGCGGCGAGAGGCCGACGCCCCAGACGAAGATGCCGGGGTCGACGGCCTTGAGCGCGTCGTAGCCGGCCGCGAGCGCGGCGCCGCAGACCGCGGCCGACCGGTTCTGCCCCGACGCGGCCGAACTGCGGGTTGACGAAGCGCGGCTGGTTGCACTCGTTCATGACGACGTACTCCGTCACGGAGGGGAACGTCTGCGCGAGCGTCGTCAGGAAGCCGGCGAACTGCGCCGGGGTCGCGCCCAGCTGCGTGAACGCCTGCGAGTGCAGCGGGTAGACGTCGAAGACGACCTCGATCCCGGCCGCCTCGGCCGCGGGGAGCGACGCGCGGATGAAGCTCTCGTCGAGGATCGCCGTCGGGCGGCTCTCGTCCCAGAGCACGGTCATCGTGTTCCGGCTCAGGCCGTTCGCCGCCATCGTCTCCCAGAAGCGCGGCGACCCCTCGGCGTACTTGCCGGCGTCGTCGTTGACGCCGACGCCGAGCCCCGCCCCGGCCCCGCCCGCCGCGGCGAGCAGCCCGAGGGCGCACGCGACTGCCGCAATCGTCGTCCTCATCGCTCCCTCTTCGTCGTGCCGGACCTGCGCTCTGCCCCCGACGCCGCCGGTCTCCCGTCGGGCCCGTGCCGCACCGCCTGTTTCGTCGCGTCCCGCCGGCCCTCCTGCCTCCCCGCTTCGAGGCGGCGGTCAGAGCGCCGGGATACTCGCACGGCGCGCAGAACGGCGTCCAGCAGCTTCGCCGGGCCGAAGCGCACCGGGTCGTCCGCGGGCAGCCCCGTCTCGCGCTCGGCGGCCTCGACGGCTGCATGCGCCTCGTCCTCCGAGAGGGCGCGGGTGTTGAGGGCGATCGCGGCGACGCGCGCCCGGCGCGCCGGCAGCGAGATCCGCTCGTGCAGCTCGACGAGCTCGCGCGAGCGGCGGCATCGGGAAGCGCGGGTTCTCGTCGATCAGCTCCTGCCCCGCGAGGTGGCAGAGCACGTAGGCGTGCGGGGCGCTGCCGTGGACGAGCCCGAGGGTGACGCCCGAGTAGGCCGGGTGGAGCAGCGAGCCCTGGCCCTCGACGAGCAGGAGCTCCCCGCCCCGCGCGGCGCCCTCGACGACGAGCCGCTCGGCCGCGCCCGCGATGAAGTCGGAGACGACCGCGTCGACGGAGAGCCCCCAGCCGGCGATCGCGATCCCGGTCTGCCCCGTCGGCACGAACTCCGAGCGGATCCCCCGCGCCCGGGCCTCGCGGTCGAGCTCGAGCGAGACCGTCATCTTCCCGATCGCGCAGTCGGAGCCGACGGTGAGGACGGTGGTCGCCGCGAGCTCGAGGTTGGCCCCGGTCGGGACGTTCAGGCCGGGCGGCGGCTTGCGCAGGTCGCGCAGCTCGACCCGGTGGCGGGCCGCGTGCTCGACGAGCTCGGGGTCGTCGGTCAGGAACTCGTGCAGGCCGTTCTCGACGTCGAGGCCCTTCGAGATGCAGCTCCGGAGCAGCGCCCGCCAGGCGGGCGGGAAGCGGCCGCCGGCCGTCGCCACGCCCACGAGCGCCGTCGTCGGGTCGAAGCAGAGCGCGTCGTTGACCGAGCCGACGATCGGGAAGCCGCCCTCGGTCTCCCCCGCCCGCTCCGAGTCGAGCAGCGCCACGACCTGCTCCGGCCGGTACCGCATCACCCCGCGCGCGGTCTTGCCGAAGTGCGGGTCGCCGCTTCGGCCCTCGGCGAGGAGCAGCAGCCTACGCGCGCTCTGCGACGCCAAGTCCCGGGGCGGTCGAGGCTGTCTGGACGCCGTCGACGAACGCGACGCCGGGCCACGGGTCCTCTGCGAGCAGGAGGTTCCCGTCCAGGTCGACGTGGTCGCAGAGGCTCGCGACCTGCGCGGCGGCGGCGATCCCGAGCCCCGTCTCGACCATGCAGCCGAGCATGACGCCGAGGCCGAGCGCGCGGGCGGCGTGCGCCATCTTGACCGCCTCGCGGATGCCGCCGGACTTCGCCAGCTTCAGGTTGACGCCGTGGGCGCGCTCCGCGCAGCGGGCGACGTCGCCGAGCGTGTGGCAGTCCTCGTCGACGTAGACGGGGAGGTCGCTGCGGCGCTTCAGCTCCGGCCCGGCCTCGTCGCCTGCAGGCAGCGGCTGCTCGACGTACTCGACCCCGAGCTCCGCCAGCTGCGGGATCGCCTCGAGCGCCTCGTCGAGGCTCCAGTACTCGTTGACGTCGACCTGCAGCGGCACGTCGGCGACGCCGCGGACGGCGCGGACGCGCTCGACGTCGAGCCCGTCGCGGCCGCCGAGCTTCAGCTTCAGCCGCCGGAAGCGCCCGCGCACCTGCTCGGCGCGGCGGGCCATGTCGTCGGGGTCGCCGAGCCAGACCGTCCACGAGGTCGGCGGCCCCTGCCGCGGCAGCCCGAGCAGGCGCCAGACCGGCAGGCCGGTCAGCTTCCCCTGCAGGTCGTGCAGCGCCGCGTCGAAGGCCGCGCGGGCCGCGTGCTCCTCCGGCGGCAGCCGCGCCATGATCTCCTCGAGCGCGAACGGGTCGTCGCCGAGCGCCGACGCGTTCGCCTCGAGGTAGGCCGCGGCCGACTGCGCCGACTCCCCGTAGCGCTCGATCGGCGCCGCCTCGCCCCAGCCGGTCTCGCCCTCGTGCGCGATCGAGACCTGCGCGAGCTCGGCGACCTCCTGCGACTCGCGCGCGATCGTGAACGTCTCCCGGAGCGGCAGGCTGACGATCCGCACGGCGACGTCCACGGCGGCAAGCCTACAGCGATATCGGCTTCTCGATCCCGGCGTGGGCCGGGTGGACCACCTCGTGACGACTGCTGCTGCTCCGAGCTCGCCCCGACCGCCGGCGATGCAGGAGCGGCCGCCAGGGCCGGCGGTACACTGTCGGCCCGGGCGCCCGTAGCTCAGGGGATAGAGCGTTCGCCTCCGGAGCGAAAGGTCGTAGGTTCGATTCCTACCGGGCGCATTCCGATCGACGGAGCGAAGCGGGGACGGGCGGGATCCTCTATCGCTCCGTGGTCGTCCGGGTCGGCGACCCTCGAGCTTCCAACCTCGACAGCCTCCGACGGCGCTCCGGTGCTCCACCGGCGCGGGTTTCCCGCACCGCCTGTACCGGACCACCCTGTGCTCACTGATCGTTACAAGTGTCACGATTAGCGCCTTCGTCGAGGAGGTGCAACGTGGCTGGATCCGTTCTGGCTCAGGGGCAGGGCACGAAGAGGCGCTTCGTGCGCCACTTCGCCGAGATGGTGGGCGTGATGATGCTCGGGATGGTCGCGCTCGGCGCTGCGTTCGGCGTGTTCCACCAGGTCGCCTTCGGCAGCGGCTTCGCCGCCGCCTGGCGCGATCATGTCGGCTTGGCCGCATTCGCGATGGCGTTCGACATGACCGTGCCGATGGTGCTCTGGATGCGCTACCGCGGTCACAGCTGGGAGAGGGCCTGTGAGATGGCGGCGGCGATGAACCTGCCCCTGCTGCCCGCGTTCCTGCTCTACGGTCTCGGCGCGATCCCGTCAGAGGGCGTGCTCGTGTTGCAGATGACGCTGATGATCCCCGCGATGCTGGGCGCGATGGTCTACCGCAAGGAGGAGTACGGCGCGACGCAGACGCCGCACCGACATCATCGGCAGTGGTCCGCGGCAGCGCGGTAGCCGCCGAGGCGCTTCGCAACGAGGGTTCCACGAGTCGCGGGCTCACGTCGAGCCCCGCGGCAGGCTTCTGGCCCCGGTCGACGTGTCTTCGCAGGCGCGACGCTCGACGTTCTCCAGCTCAGCCCGCGTCGTGGGATGAGGGATCCCTCAACTGGCCACTGCATTCGACCGCGGCCGCCGGCGCGGCCTGCAACTGCCCATGCCGGCGACGTCGATCCGCGTCGAGCGTCTAGTTGCCGCTCCAGATGGCGGTGTAGTCGGTGTCGCCGGGGGCGGAGTGAGCGCCGCCGGGCGAGCCCGCGCCGTCGGCATTCGTGGCGTGGTTGGGCACGTTCCCGTTGAAGGTGTCGGCGCTGCCGGCGCTGCCGGGGCCGAGCGTGTACTGGCCGTCGCCGAGCGAGTTGAACCGGCCCGAGTTGTCGTAGGCCTGCTCGGAGAGCGTCAGCACCGGGCAGACGAACGGGTCGGAGGCGCGCTCGGGCGTCCCCGCCAGCGCCGACCCTGCCGTCCCTGCGAACGCGGCCACGGCGGCTGCCGCCACGACCATCGGCTTCCTCTGCATCTCGAGCTCCCCTCAGGAGTGGACGGAACGCCCACCACCCTGTCGCCGCTCGAGGCCGGGCACCATTACGAATCGGTGAACTCTCGCCGGCGCCGTCCGAGCGCGGAAGCCCGGCACGCGCGCGGATAGCGTAGGGACGTGCGCGCCGCCGCCCTCGTCTTCGCCGCCGCGTTCGCCGCGCTCGCGATCCTGAACGCGCTCGGGACGCTCCAGCCGCTGGACGCCTGGGCCGTCCACCACCTGATGCCCGGGCTCGAGCCGGCGCGGAGCGGGACGATCTCGCCCCTCGAGACGCTGCTGCCCGTCAGCGGCGACACGCGCGCCGGCGACCTCGCCGCCGACGTCTGGCTCTACCCCGCCTCCGCCGGTGTCTCGGCGCTCCTCCTCGCTTCTCTGCTCGCTCGCGCTCGCACGCCGCGGCGAGCGCACCGCCGCCGTCCTCTGGGCGGCCGCGTTCGCCGTCGGCGTCGCGATCGAGGTGCTCGTCAAGCACGTCGTGCAGCGGCCCGCCCTGACCGAGGACGGCAGCCATCTCGTCGGCTTCGACGGCTCGCTTCCGAGCGGCCACACGCTGCGCGCGCTGCTGCTCGCGACCGCCGCCTGGCACGTGTCGCGGCGCCTCGGCCGCGTCGCGCTCGCGTGGGCGGCGACGATCCCGCCGGTGCTGGTCGCCGCGGGCTGGCACACGCCCTCGGACGTGCTCGCCGGCATCGCCCTCGCGCTCCTGCTCGTCGCGGTCACCGCGGAGCTGCTTCGCCTGCGGACCCGCCCGCGCCCGGCCGCCTGATGCGCGCGTACGTCCGCAGCCTGAACCCGCAGCTGCCGCGCGACGTCTGGCTGCTGCAGCTCGGCGGCGTCGCCAACTCGCTCGGCAACGGGATCGTCTTCCCGTACCTGTTCGTCTACCTGAAGGACGTCCGCGGCTTCTCGCCGGCGGTCGCCGGGGCGGTGATCGCCGCCGCCAGCTTCGGCCAGGTCGCGGCCGGGCTCCTCGCCGGCTCCCTGGTCGACCGCTTCGGCGCCCGCCGGACGCTCGCCGTCGCGCTCGTGCTCCAGGCGGTCGGGTTCGGGCTGATGCCGCTCGTGCGCGCGCCCTGGCACGCGTTCGCGCTCGTCGCGCTCGAGGGCGCTGCGAGCGGCGCCTTCTGGCCGGCGCAGTCGACGCTGATCACGGCGCTGACGCCGCCCGCGCGCCGGCACGCGGCCTTCGCCCAGCAGCGCGTGACGATGAACCTCGGCGTCGGGCTCGGCGGCCTGCTCGGCGGCCTGATCGCCTCGACCTCGAGCCCGGGGAGCTTCACGGTGCTGTTCGTCGTCGACGCGATCACCTTCTTCGCCTACGTCGGCGTGCTCGCCCTCGTCGCCGACCCGCCGCGGCAGGAGGGCGCGGAGCCGCCGAAGGCCTCGTACGCCGCGGTGCTCCGCGACCGGCTCTTCCTCCGCCTCTGGGTGCTCAACTTCCTCTTCGTGACGGCCGGCTACTCGCTCTTCAACGTGATCACGCCGTTCGCGCACGACGAGGGCGGCGTCAGCCTGAGCGCGTTCGGCGTCGCGTTCCTCGTCAACACGCTCGTGATCGTCGTCCTGCAGCTGCCGATCTCGCGGGCGATCGAAGGCAGGCGCAGGCTGCGGGCGCTGGCGCTGATGCCCGCCCTCTGGGCCGTCGCCTGGCTGCTCGTCGAGGTCGGCGGGCTCTGGCTCTACGGGACGGCGGCGGCGATCCTGATCGCGGTCGCGCTCGCCCTCTTCGGCGTCGGCGAGTGCTTCCACGGCCCCGCCCACCAGGCGCTCGTCGCCGAGATCGGGCCCGACCACCTGCGCGGCCGCTACTTCGCGCTCCACTCGATGTCGTGGGGCGTCGGCGGCACGGTCGGGCCGGCCGTCGGCGGCGTCCTGCTCGGCGCGTCGCCGTTCGCGCTCTGGCCGCTCGCCGCGGGCGTCTGCGCCGCGACCGCGGTCGGCGCCCTCGCGACCGAGCGCCACGTGCCCGAGCACCTGCGCCGGATCCCCGGCGGGGAGCCGGTCGCGCCCGTGGTCGGGACGCAGGTGGCGCCGACCCCGGTCGACTAGACTTCTGCTGGATGCTGCCGACGCTGGACGATCCCCTCAGTACCGATGCCGAGCCTGCCCCGCATCAAGCGGCCGCGCGGCCGCGGACCGAGCGTCGTCGACCAGCGCGCGCAACGCGAGCCCGCTGAGCTCGCCGCCGCCGGCCTCACCTGGATCCACCTCGACGCGCCCGACCACGAGACCGCGGACGGCCTCTCCGCCCGCTTCGGCTGGCACCCGCTCGACGTCGAGGACGTGCTCTCGAAGCGGCAGCGGCCGAAGGTGGACGACTACGCCGACGAGGGCTACCTCTTCGCCGTCCTCCACTTCCCGGTCTGGGACCCCGCGATCCAGCGCCTGAACGCGGGCGAGCTCGACGTCTTCATCGGCCCCGACTACCTGGTGACCCTGCCGACGGTCGAGCTGCTGCCGGTGACGCGGCTCTTCCGCCGCGTCGAGCAGTCGGCGGAGGTGCGCGAGCAGCTCTTCTCGAAGGGCTCCGGCCGGCTGCTCTACGAGATCCTCGACGACCTCTTCGACTACTGCTTCCCGATCCTCGACAAGATCGGCTTCAAGCTCGACGCGATCGAGGACGCGATCTTCGAGGGCCGCTCCGAGGAGGTCGTCCGCGACATCTCGAACGTCAAGCAGGAGATCATCAGCTACCGGAAGATCATCAAGCCGGAGCGCTCGACCCTGCGGCTGCTGGAGCGCCACGTCGAGCGGTTCCTGCCCGAGGAGCTGGAGCTCTACTTCGACGACATCGTCGACGCGGCCGAGCGGATCTGGGACATCCTCGACAACTACAAGGAGGTCGTCGAGGCGCTCGAGGACACGAACGAGTCGGTGATCAACCACCGCCAGAACGACATCCTCCGGATCCTGACGATCTTCAGCGTCGTGCTGCTGCCGCTGACGCTGCTCTCCGGCATCTTCGGCATGAACGTCAGGTACCCGGGCGAGGGGACGCACGAGGCGTTCTGGGTGATCGTCGGGCTGATGGTCGCGACGATCGCCGGCATGGTCGGCTGGTTCCGCTACAAGCGCTGGCTCTAGACCGGAGCGAGCTTCGCCGTGCTGCCGGAGCCGGGCGGTTGCGCCGCCGGTCCTCGTCCTGTTGACTGCCTGGACGGCGATCGTGAGGATCGTCGCGTGCTGCGGGCGGCGCCCGCCGTCGCTCACGATGCGGCGAACTGCGAACCAGAGAGGGAGCTCCATGTCGTTCGATCTCAAGCGCCTGAGCCAGCTCGACCGTGTGATCGTGGGTGGTGCCGCCGTCGCGTTCGTCGCCGGCTTCCTGCCGTGGTGGGGCTACACGGGCCCGGCGAGCCTCTACAGCGCGTCGGTCAACGGCTGGTCGGCGGGATTCACCGCCTGGGCCGGGACGCTGCTGCTCGTCCTCGCCGGCGTCTACCTGGTCCTTCGCCGCTCCGAGGTCAGCCTTCCGAGCCTGCCGGTCGGCCCGGCGGTGGTCGTCGCCGCGCTCGCCGCGCTCGGCGCTCCTGCTCGTGATCGTCCGCTGGCTGACGCTCCCCCACGTCGAGGGCGGTCTCGCCGGCTCGATCGGCGCGCGGTACGGGATCTGGATCGCGATCCTCGCCGGCGCCGCCGTGCTCGGCTGCCGCGATCGTCGAGTTCCGCGCCTCCGGCGAGCCGCTGCCCTGGACGACCCCGGCGACGCCCGAGACGTAGCTGCCCCGAGCGCGACCGGCCACGCGTCCGCTCGGCGCCGACTCCGCGAACCCCCGGATGCGCCGTCGCGCGCGTGCGGGCCACCATGAGCCGATGGCGATCCGCATCATCGAGCTGACCCTCGGGGTCGTTCTCCTGCTCGGGGCGACGATCTACCTGCTCCAGCAGATGCAGGGACGGCAGGCCGAGCACGAGGCCGCGCAGGCGCCGGAGGCGACCGCCCCCCGCAAGCGCCGCCGCAAGCGTCTCGCCTGATTTCGAGCATTGCGCTCCGGGCGGCGCAGGCGGTCCGGAACCGGTCGAACCCGACAGCGAAGGGGACGCACGACCCGGCGCCTGCCGGGGCGTAGACGGGCCGCTCCCCGAGCCGGGAGCGGACCTCTAGGCTCTCGCCGTGGATCCCCGCCTCGACGCCGAGCTCGCAGTCGCAGCCGCCGACCCGGACGAGCTCGTGCCGCGGCTCTACCGGCTCCTGCTCCGGCGCGAGCCAGAGCCGGACGCGCTCGCGCGGCGCGGTCGGGAAGCTGCGGGACGGCACGCTCTCGCCCGCGACCCTGGTCGCAGAGTTGACCGGCACGGCCGAGTTCGACCGCGTGCGCACGCTGGACGACGCCGTCGCCTTCGCGGCCTGGGCGCGCGCCGCGGGCGAGCGGCCGCGGCAGCTGACCGCGCCGCCCGGCGACGAGCGCCCGGTCGAGATCCCCTGGTGCCTCGCCCGCTACCGCGGCGAGCCGTCCGTGCTCGACGTCGGCTACGCGTTCGCCGAGCCCGCCCACCAGGCCGCGCTGACCCGGCTCGGCGCCGCGCGGCTCGTCGGCGTCGACCTCGCCGCCGCCGACGTCCCCGGGCTCGAGCCGGTCGAGGCCGACGTGCGCGAGCTGCCGTTCGCGGCGCGAGTTCGACGTCGTCTTCGCACTCGACGCTCGAGCACGTCGGCCGCGACAACGAGCGCTACGGGATCGACGTCGGGCGGCGGCGGCTCGAGCGGCGCTCGCGAGCTCGGCGGGTCGGTCGCCGCCGCTCCTGACCGTCCCGACGGGCGAGCCCGAGCGAGCTCGGCTGGTTCGTCCAGCACGACCGTACGGCTGGCGCGCATCTTCGAGCGACGCCGGGCTCGTGCTCTTCGAGGACGAGGTCTACGAGCTCGGCGCCGGCGGCTGGCGCTCGACGGCCGCGCTGGCGGCGTCGTCCGCTACGGCGAGCGCGGCCCCGGCGCCTCCGCCGTCCTCTGCGCCGAGCTGCACCGGCGCACGTGCGCGCAGCGCGCCGGCGCAGCGCCGTCGCGCTAGATCCGCACCGTCACCTGCACGAGCCGCCGCGTCGAGACGCCGCCGAGCAGCGGCTCCCCCGGCTTGCGCGCCCGGACGAAGAGGACGACGGCCGCACGGCGGGGCAGCAGCCTCGTCGGCGAGAGCGCGATCGTCGCCCACCCGTCGGCGTCCGACGCCGCCTCCGGCGCGTTCCGGACCCAGCCGTAGGGAAGCCCGACCGCGTAGACGAGCGCTCCCTGGACGGGACGTCCGCGCGAGTCGGTGACCCGGAACCTCGCCGTGAACGGCGCCCGCGAGCGGAGGACCGTCGGCGAGAACTGGACGTCGGCGACCTCGAGCCGGTTCGGCAGCGAGATCGTCGAGACGGGCACGGCGCTGCCGCCCGTTCCCGTGCCGATCTGCGGCGTCGCACCGGAGGTCGCGGAGCCGCTGCCGCGGGAGTTCGACGCGGTCACCCGCACGCGCAGCGTCGAGCCGACGTCGTCGGGCGCCGCCGTGTAGGTGCGGTGCGTGGCGCCGCCGAGGCCGCCGCAGCTCGCCCCGCCGGCGTCGCAGCGCAGCCACTGGTACGCGTAGCGGGTCGGCACGTTCGTCCACGAGCCGGTGCTCGCGGTCAGCGTGCTGCCCGCGGTCGGCGTACCGGAGATCGCGGGCGCGGCCGTGTTGCGAGGCGGTGCGTTCCCCTGGACGGGGCCGACCGCGACACGGCTGCCGGAGGGCGTGCACCCGGACGCGTTGCAGGCGGTGACGACGACGGAGATCGTGTGGCCGAGGTCGGCCTGGACGAGGCGGTAGCGCTTCCGATCGGCTCCCGGGATCACACCGCAGTTGGTCTTCCCGGGCGGGTCGCAGCGGTACCAGCGGTAGTCGAAGCTCGTCGGCTTGCCCGACCAGCGGCCGTTGCTCGTGCTCAGGGTCTGGCCGACCCGGGTCGTCCCGCTGATCGTCGGCTCGTTCGTGTTCTTCGGGGCGTCGGTGCTGCGCGCGGACGCGGAGGCGGCCGTCGCGGCGAGCGCGAGCGCCGCCGCGCAGATCGTCGCGGAGCGAATTCGGGATCGGGTCATCAGGTCTCCTCGGTCGAGGTGCGGCCGACAGGCGCCATCATCCTTCCCCGGGGTCGTCCGTGCCGAACGCGGCTAGGGTTGGCGCCGTGGCGAGGACGAGCCCGTGACGAGGACGATCTGGGCGCCGTGGCGGCTCGAGTACATCCAGCAGGCCGACGAGCTGCCCGGCTGCTTTCTCTGCGCCGCCGTCGAGGGGCCGGACGAGGAGCACCTCGTCGTCCACCGCGGCGAGCGGGCGCTCGTGCTCCTGAACCGCTATCCCTACGCGTCCGGCCACCTGCTCGTCGCGCCGACGCGGCACACGGACAGCCTCGCCGGGCTCGACGACGCGGAGGCGCTCGAGCTCCACCTGCTCGCGCGCGCGGCGCTCGAGGCGCTCGGGTCCGCCTTCGCCCCGCACGGCTTCAACCTCGGCTGGAACCTCGGCCGGGTCGCCGGCGCGGGCGTGCTCGACCACGTCCACGAGCACGTCGTCCCGCGCTGGAACGGCGACACCAACTTCATGCCGGTGCTCGCGGACGTGAAGGTGATGCCCGAGCACCTGGCAGAGACGCGGGCGAAGCTCGCCGCCGCCTGGCCGCAGCTCCGGCCGACCCGGCCACGGCCTGAGCGGCCGCCCCAGCTACCCTGGGCGGCCGTGCCCGCAGCCGCCACAGCCCGCCGCGACGACCTCCGCAACGTCGCCATCGTCGCCCACGTCGACCACGGCAAGACGACGCTCGTCGACGCGATGCTCTGGCAGGCCGGCTCCTTCCGCGAGAACCAGGACGTCGCCGAGCGCGTGCATGGACTCGATGGACCTCGAGCGCGAGAAGGGGATCACGATCCTCGCCAAGAACACCGCCGTCCAGCGCGGCGACACCAAGATCAACATCGTCGACACGCCGGGCCACGCCGACTTCGGGGGCGAGGTCGAGCGCGGGCTGACGATGGTCGACGGCGTCCTCCTGCTCGTCGACGCGAGCGAGGGGCCGCTGCCGCAGACGCGCTTCGTCCTGCGCAAGGCGCTCGAGGCGCGGCTGCCGGTCGTGCTCGTCGTCAACAAGGTCGACCGGCCCGACGCCCGCGCCGCCGAGGTCGTCGACGAGGTCTACGAGCTCTTCCTCGACCTCGACGCCGACGAGTCGCAGATCGAGTTCCCGATCGTCTACTGCAACGCGCGCGCCGGGCGCGCCGGGCTCTCGCCGGACGCGCTCGCCGACGACCTGACGCCGCTCTTCGAGGTGCTGCTCGCCGCGGTGCCCGCACCCGCCTACGATCCCGGGCACCCGCTGCAGGCGCTCGTCACGAACCTCGACGCCTCGCCCTACGTCGGCCGGCTCGCGCTCTGCCGGATCCGCCACGGTCACCTCCGCAAGGGCCGGCAGATCGCCTGGTGCCGCGCCGACGGGACGATCGAGACGGCGAAGGCGACCGAGCTCTACGTGACCGAGGCGCTCGAGCGCGTCCCCGCCGAGGAGGCCGGGCCCGGGCGAGATCGTCGCGCTCGCCGGGCTGCCCGGGGTGACGATCGGCGAGACGATCGCCGACCCGGACGACCCGCGCCCGCTGCCGGTGACCGCGGTCGACGAGCCGTCGCTCTCGATCACCCTCGGCATCAACACCTCGCCGCTCGCCGGCACCGAGGGC
Organism: uncultured Actinomycetes bacterium; assembly: GCA_963839285.1. Lineage (GTDB taxonomy): Bacteria > Actinomycetota > Thermoleophilia > Gaiellales > Gaiellaceae > DASSSQ01. The sequence goes on along the minus strand of CAWIUN010000020.1, from coordinate 427,793 downwards.
GACAAGGTGACCGCCTCGGCGGTGAAGGCGCGGCTCGACGCGGAGCTCGTCGGCAACGTCTCGCTGCGCGTCCTCCCCACCTCGCGGCCGGACGCCTGGGAGGTGCAGGGCCGCGGCGAGCTGCAGCTGGCGGTGCTCGTCGAGCTGATGCGCCGCGAGGGCTTCGAGCTGACCGTCGGCAAGCCGGAGGTGCTCGTGCGCGAGCTCGACGGGACGCGGCACGAGCCGGTCGAGCGCGTCTCCGTCGACACCCCCGAGGAGTACGTCGGCGTGGTCACGCAGCTGCTCGCCCTGCGCAAGGGCCGGCTCGAGAACATGGTCAACCACGGCACCGGCTGGGCGCGGATGGAGTACCTCGTCCCCGCCCGCGGCCTGATCGGCTTCCGCACCGAGTTCCTGACCGAGACGCGCGGCACCGGCATCCTCCACCACGTCTTCGAGTCGTGGGAGCCGTGGCACGGCGAGATCCGCACGCGGCCGACGGGCAGCCTCGTCGCCGACCGGCGCGGGCCCGTCACCTCGTTCGCGAGCTCGAACCTGCAGGAGCGCGGCACCCTCTTCGTCGGCCCCGGCGCCGAGGTCTACGAGGGCATGGTCGTCGGCGAGAACGCGCGCGCGGACGACCTCGACGTCAACGCCTGCAAGGAGAAGAAGCTGACGAACATGCGCTCCTCGACCTCCGACGAGCTCGTGCGGCTGATCCCGCCGCGGCCGCTCTCGCTCGAGCAGGCGCTCGAGTTCATCCGCGCGGACGAGTGCGTCGAGGTGACGCCGGCGTCGATCCGGCTGCGCAAGGTCGAGCTCTCGGGCTCGAAGCGGCAGAGCGCCGCCTCGAAGCGCAAGGCCGAGCGGCTCGCCGCCGGCTAGACCCTGGCCGCCGCGGCCCGCGCGGCCGCGACGAAGACGAGCGTGAAGGCCAGCGTCGTCAGCGCGAACGCGACCTGCGAGCCGTCGAGCGAGCGCCCGAGCGCCAGCCCGCGCAGGACGACGCCGAGCGTGACGCCCGCCGCCCAGGTGACGAGCAGCCGCCGCCGCCCGCCCTCCTCGTAGAGCCGCACCGCGACGCCGACGGCGAGCCAGGCGGCGAGGATCGGCAGCGCGTCGCGGCCGTAGCCCGCGAGCGAGAGCGTGCGGTCGTGCGCGAGCTGGCCGACGGTCGCGAAGACCGCGATCGCGAGCACGTCGGCCGCGACCGCCCTACTCGCCCGCGACATCCCGGCGCAGGAAGACGAGGTACGCGGCGACGAGCGGCAGCGCCGCGTAGAGCGCGCAGACCCAGAGGGCGCGGATCACCGGCGCCCAGTCGGTCGGCTGTCGCAGGAAGCCGTGCCAGGCCGAGAACTGCTCGCCGAGCAGGTACGGGCGGATCGACTCGGTGCCGGGCAGCGCGGCCAGCAGCTGCATCAGGAGCGCGAACATCAGCGTCCCGACGACCGAGGCGGCGCTGTTGCGGGTCACGGTCGAGAGCATGACGCCGAAGGCCGCGATCGCGAGCAGCGGCAGCGCGTAGACCGCCGTGCTCGCCGCCAGCAGGCCGAGGCCCTGCCACGGCTCGACGGTCGTGCCGGAGAGCGAGACGAGCGGGTGCCACCCGAACTCGATCGTGCCGGCGACGACGCCGACGGCCGCCATCGCGACGAGCGCCGCGAGCGTGTAGGTCGCGGCGGCGAGCAGCTTGCCGGCGAAGATCGTGCCTCGGTCGCGCGAGCGGGTGAGGATGGTCTTCAGCGTCCCGTTGTGGCTCTCGGAGGCGACGATGTCCCCGGCGACGAGCGCCGTCACGAGGGGCAGGCCCCAGATCGACATGAAGAAGAGGACGACGAACGGCGTCGCGAGACCCGTCTCGCGGATCGTCCGCCCGAGCGGCACGTCGGTCGGCCCGCCCGTCTGGAGGGCGAGCGCGACGACGAAGATCACCGGCACGACCATCGCCCCGAGCAGGCCGAGGTACGTCCGCTTCTGGGCCCGCAGCTTGCGCAGCTCCCAGGCGTAGACGGCGCTCACGCGGTCGCCTCCACGGGAACGGCCGCGACGCGCGCGGGCTCCTCCTCCTCGCGCTCGGTCAGGTCGAGGAAGAGCTCCTCGAGGCTCGCCGTGCCCGGGACGAGCGCGGTGACGCCGACGCCGGCGCGTCCGAGCGCGACGGTCAGCGCCGCGGCCGCCTGCTCGGAGCCCTGGAAGCGGAGCTCGTCGCCGTCTGCCTCGAGCGCGGCGAGCCGCTCGTCGGCGGCGACGCGGCGTGCAGCATCGACGTCCGTGACCCGCAGCCGGTAGCCCTGGGTCGAGCCGGCCTTCAGCTCCTGCAGGCCGCCCTCGTAGACGACCTTCCCCTTGCGGACGATCGCGACGCGGTTGCAGAGCTCGTCGACCTCGTGCAGCAGGTGGCTCGAGAGCAGGATCGTCAGCCCCTCGTCGGCGAGCCGGCGGACGAGCGCGCGCATGTCGCGCATCCCGCCCGGATCGAGCCCGGTCGTCGGCTCGTCGAGCAGCAGCAGCCGGGGCTGCCGGAGCAGCGAGGCGGCGATGCCGAGCCGCTGGCGCATGCCGTGCGAGTAGCCGCCGACCCGGTCCTTCGCCCGGTCGCGCAGCTCGACCACGTCGAGCACCTCGTCGATCCGGGCGCGGACGCCCCTGCCGTCGTAGTCGGCGAGCAGCTCGAGGTTCTTGCGCCCGCTCAGGTACGGGTAGAAGCGGGGCCCCTCGACGAAGCCCGCGACGCCCTCGAGCGCGCGGGCGCCGTCGCGGAGCGGGTCGCGGCCGAAGAGCTCGATGCTGCCCGCGGTCGGGCGGATCAGCCCGAGCAGCATCCGCAGCGAGGTCGTCTTGCCGGCGCCGTTCGGGCCGAGGTAGCCGAACACGTCCCCCGCCTCGACGGTCAGGTCGACGTGGTCGACGGCGACGAGGTCGCCGTAGCGCTTGACGAGGCCGCGGGCCTCGACCGGGGCGCTCACGACGCCGCCAGCGTCCGGGCCGCGGCCTCGACGTCGGCCTGCGGCAGGGAGCCGCCGACGACGAAGGCGACGCCGTTCCGCGGGTAGCGGAGGACGGTGCCGAGCGGCGTCGCCAGCTCGGTCGCGACGACGTCGCTGCCGAGCGAGACCTTCGGGAGGGCGCCGAGCTGCGCGGGAGCCGCGCCCGCGCCGGCGGGCCGCTCGAGCACGACCAGCGCGTCGAGGCCCCGCCCGAAGACGAGCAGCGCGGCGTCCTTGCCGACGAGTTGCGCCCGGGAGAGGGTCTTGCCGCCGAGGGCGCCGGGAGCGACGAGCGCGAAGGGGACGGCCGCGCGCACGGCGGGCACGCCCGTGACGGGCGCCGAGCGCTGATGGGCGTCCGTGCCGGCTGTCCCGCCGAGGTCGACGACCCTGGCGCCGGCCGGCGGCGCGACGTCGACGGCGCTCGACGAGACGGGACCGTAGGAGATGTCGGTGACGGCGAGCTGCAGGACGGGCGCCGAGCTGCCGCGCGCGGTGACGGCGATCTTCAGCGGCACGCCGTGCTCCGCGTCCCAGGCGAGGCGGCCGGAGCCGAGCAGGCCGCCGTGCCGGGCCGGCGAGACGGTGACGCTGTAGGCGGGCCGGCCGGCGACGTTCGTCGGCACGGCGCCCGAGACCGTGGCGTGGGCGGCGAGCCGGTCGAGGAAGGAGCGGATCTGCTCGACGCCCGGGACGCCGGCCGTGTCCGCGGCCGGCTTCGCCGCGGGCCGGTCGAAGCGGTAGACGGTGTTCGTCGAGGCGTCGTAGAGCGTCGCGCGCGTCGGCGTCCAGACGAGCTGGACGTCGCCGGCGTCGGACTGGAGCTCGAGGCGGCCGCGGCCGTCGCTGCTCGCCCAGAGACGCCCGGAGGCCCCCGCGACGAGCGGCGAGGCGGTGCCGCCGAGCAGCGAGCCCGACGGGAAGAGGTCGTTCGTGAAGGTGGCGCGGGCGGTGATCCCGGCCGGCGAGGGCGCCGCGGCAGCGTCGTGCAGCGCCTGCGCGAGCGGCTTCGCCGGCGGGGTCGCGCCGTCGCCGCCGGAGGCCGCGACCGCGGCGGCGCCGACCGCGGCGGCCGCGGCGACCGCCACGGCGGCGAGCGCGAGCAGACGCGCGGTCGAGAGGCGGCGGAGGAAGCTCATCGGGTCGTCCTTTCTCGGAGCCTGCGCACAGCCGTTGTAGCACCCGGAGGTGAGGCGCCGATGAGAAAGGCGGACCACGAAAATGCAGAGCCGGTGACGCTTTCGTCCACCTCACCGACCGACCGCTGACCCGAAGGTCGTGCGATTGCTCGGCGGGGCTTCGACCTACGGCGTCCCGTGCTCTGCAAGAGCAAACCTACGCTGCCGCACGGCGCCGCACAAGAGCGTCGCCGAACGAAAACCACGCTCTTTGCGTCAATCGCCCGCCGTGTCCGCCGCAACCGCAACCGCGCCTGCCCGTCGCGGCCGCATGGTGCGCACGTTCTGCGTCTACTCGGCGCCGACCGAGGACGTGGTGCGCCAGCACTCGTCGCGGCTCGGCCAGCACCGGATCGACTCGATCGACGAGATCGTCGGCGACGTCACCCCGGCGGACTTCCCGCCCGTCTGACGTCGTCCAGGTGGAACGACGCCGACGACGCCAACGCGAGGCGGCGCCGGAGCATCGTCCTGCGCTCGGTCGCCTCGACCGGCACGAGGTCGAACGCCTCGCGGTAGAGCGCCGCGGCGTGGTCCTTCGCCCAGCCGCGCTCTGCGAGCTCCGCGGCACGGACGAGCTGCTCGACCGCGCGCTCGTGGTCGCCTGCTCCGCGCCAGTGGCGCGCCATCGCGCCGATCGCGTCGCTCGAGACGCCCGTCCGGCTGCCGAAGAACTCCGCCACGAGCGCGTGGCGCCGCATCCGGTCCGCCCGCGGCAGCAGGTCGTAGGCGACGTCGCGGATCAGCGCGTGCGTGAAGGCGTACTGCTGCTCGCCCTCGATGATCGACGCCGGCTCGCGCCGGACGAAGTCGCGGCGCTCGAGCTCCTCGAGCCGATACGCGATCTCGCCGCTCCCCTCGTCGAGGATGCGCAGCGCCTCGACCCAGAACACCTTGCCGACGACGGCCGCGTCGAGCAGCAGCGACCGTTCCGCCTGCGGCAATGCGTCGAGGCGCGCCGCCACGATCTCGCGGATCGTCGTCGGCAGCCTGCCGGCGCGGTAGCTCGCCCAGGCTGGCGGCGAGCTGCTCGATGAAGAGCGGGTTCCCCTCGGCGATCCGGATCACGTCCTCGGCCTGCCGGTCGTCGCGCAGGCGTCTGCGGGCGAGCTCCCGCGCCTGGTCCTGGTGCAGCGGTGCGAGCGTCAGCGTCGTGAACCCCGGGACACCGGCACCCCAGCCGGGCCGGCCGTCGAGGAGCTCGGGGCGCGCGAGGGTCACGCAGAGGAGCGGGAGCCCGCGCACGAAGACGGCGAGCGCGTGGACGAGATCGAGCAGGTTGGGGTCGGCCCAGTGCAGGTCCTCGAAGACGAGGACGGCCGGCCCGCGCCGCGCCACCGCCTCGACGAAGTCGAGCACCGAGCGGAAGAGCGCCTCGCGATCGGCGGCCTCCGCGCCGGACTCGACGCCGACGATCACCCCGAGGTGGTCGGCGACGGCGTCGGCGTCCGCGACGGAGCCTGCGAGAAGGTCGGCCGCGGCCGCTCGCAGGCGCTCGAGGACGACGGGAGCCGGATCGCTCTCGAAGACGCCGCTGAGCTTCATCACCTGAGTCGACAGCGCCCCGTAGGTGCCGCTCTCCCGGTAGGGGAGCGACCGCCCGTGGACGACCTGGCCGCCGCCGGCGGCGGCCTCGCGCCCGAACGCGGCCAGGAGCGTCGACTTGCCGACCCCCGCAGGGCCGAAGACGGAGACGAGGTGCGGCAGCCGGTCCGCGACGACCCGATCCCAGACGGCCCCGAGGATCGCCAGCTCGCGCGTGCGCCCCACCATCGCCTGTTCCTGCGGGGCGCGCTCGCCCGCGACCGTCAGCGCGCGGACGGCGATCCACGCACGGACCCGCTGCTCCTTGCCTTTCGCGACGACGGGCTCGGTCTCGGCGTACTCGATCGCCTCGCGCGTCGTCAGGTAGGTCTCCTCCCCCACGACGATGCCGTTGACCGGTGCCGCGGCCTGCAGCCGGGCGGCCGTGTTCACGAGGTCGCCGGCGACCATCGACTCGCCGAGCGCCGGGCGTGCGCCGAGCGAGACGACGGCCTCGCCCGTGTTGACGGCGATCCGGATCTGCATGCCGCCGTCGGCGAGCTCGCCCGCGACGTCGCGCACGACGAGCGCCGCCCGCACGGCGCGCTCGGCGTCGTCACCGTGCGCGAGCGGCGCGCCGAAGATGCCCATCACGGCGTCGCCGATGAACTTCTCGACCACGCCGCCGAACGACTCGATCTCGCGCCGCACACGGTCGTGGTAGGGCGTCGAGGAGCGCCCGCACGTCCTCGGGGTCGAGCCGTTCGGCGCGCGCCGTGAACCCGACGAGGTCGACGAAGATGACGGTGACGATCCGGCGCTCGTCCCGCGGCGGCGCCGCGTCCACGAGCGGTGCGCCGCAGGCGAGGCAGAAGCGCGCGCCCGCCGGGTTCTCCTGGGCGCAGGCGCGGCAGGGGATCGCCTCCACCGCGCTCACGACGAGGCGTCCTCGGGTACCACCTCGTATCCCACCGACAGCCGTGGCGCGGAGGCGAGCGTCTGGAGGACGACGCAGTACCGCTCGGTCAGCCGGAGCAGCGTCTCGAGCCGTTCCCCGTCGGCGTCCGTACGGAGGTCGAAGCGGACGCGGATCTCGGAGAACCCGACCGGCGCATCGCGGTCGACGGCGAGCGTGCCGCGGAAGTCGAGGTCGCCCTCGACCTGGACCGTCCCCTGCTCGATCGCGATCCCGATCGAGGTCGCGACGGCGCGCAAGGTCACGCCGGCGCAGGCCGCGAGCGCCTCCAGGAGCATGTCGCCGGAGCAGAGGGCGGAGCCGTCGCCGCCGCTCGCAGGATGCAGGCCGGCGGCGGCGAGCGCACGTCCGGTCGCCACCGAGCAGGTGATTCCGGGCCCGAGCGAGCCGGTCGCCGACAGCGTCACGAGAGCATCCTCCGGCCGCTCGCGGTAGCGGGCCTTCAGGGGCTCCTGCACGCGGCGCAGCGCGGCTCGATCCACGTCCTCGTCCTCCACGCCGGGCCCTCGATGCTACCCGCAGCCGGCGGCAACGAGGAACGGGCACGGGCCGGCGGACGCGCGTCCTTCGCCGCCGCCGCGGCTGCCGCCGTCGAGGCCGTCGGCGAGGAGCGCCGGTCCACGAAAATGCAGAGCCGGTGACGCTTTCGTCCACCTCACCGACCGAGCGGCCGGCCCGAAGGCCTTTCGCGTCGCTCGGCGGGGCTTCGACCTACGGCGTCCCGCGCTCTGCACGAGCAACCTACGCTGCCGCGGCAGGCGCGCAAGGGCGCCGCCGACGAAAAACCACGCTCTTTGCGTCAGTCCGTCGGCGCGTGCTCCGCTACCGGAGCCGCAGCGACCCCGACCGGGCAGGCGACGCCCGTGCCGCCGAGGCCGCAGTAGCCGTTCGGGTTCGTCGCCAGGTACTGCTGGTGGTAGGGCTCGGCGTAGAAGAACGGCCCCGCCGGCGCGATCTCGGTCGTGATCGGGCCGTAGCCCGCCGCGGCGAGCACCGGCTGGTAGGCCCGGCGCGAGGCCTCGGCGGCGGCGCGCTGCTCCTCGTCCGCGGTGTAGATCGCCGAGCGGTACTGGCTGCCGACGTCGTTGCCCTGACGGTTCCCCTGGGTCGGGTCGTGGTTTTCCCAGAAGAGCCGCAAGAGCTCCTCGTAGCTCGTCCGCTCCGGGTCGAAGACGACGAGGACGACCTCGGCATGCCCGGTCAGGCCGGTGCAGACCTGCTCGTAGCTCGGCCGCTCGGTCTGGCCGCCCGCGTAGCCGACCGCGGTCGTGTGGACGCCGTCGGCCCGCCAGAAGACCCGCTCGGCGCCCCAGAAGCAGCCGAGACCGAAGACGGCGGTCTCGAGGCCGTCCGGGAAGGGCGGCCGGATCTCGGTGCCGAGCGTCGCGTGGGTCACGAGTCCAGGGTAGCGGGCGCGAGCGCCAGCTCGAACCAGGCGATCGTGCCCTCCGCGAAGGTCAGCCCCCAGCGGTCGGCGAGCGCCGCGACGAGCGGCAGCCCGCGGCCGCCCTCGCTGCGCGGCGCGGCCGTCCAGTCGAAGTCGCCCGAGTCGATCACCTGCACCTGGATCCGCTCCTCGCCGCGCGTCGCGCGCACCCGGATCGGGGCGGCGTGCCCGTTGCCGGCGGCGGCGTGGCGGATGCTGTTGCCGACGAGCTCGCTGACGAGCAGGCGGAGGTTGAAGCGGAGCTCGTCCGGCTGGTCCGACGCGAACCCGTCGAGCGCCTCGCGCGCCGTCGCCGGCGAGCGCGGGTCGGCCGGCAGCTCGAGCTCGAGCCCGGCGCCGTCGGCGGCGCCCTCGAGCAGCAGCCGGTGCGCCTCGGCCGGACGCATGCCCTCGCGCAGCCGCGCGGCGACGAACCGCAGCTGCTCCATCTGCTCGCTCGAGTAGACGCGGTGCCCTCCCCGCGTCCGGGTCGGGACGACGACGCCGTAGCGCCTCTCCCACGTCCGGATCGTCGCCGCCGGAACCTCCAGCAGCCGCGCCGCCGAACCGATGCCGAACACCGCACCCACAGCACGGCACCGTAAATGCTCCACGGCCGCGCTGCCAGCGAGTAGCGTTGACGCATGGATCGGGAGCGGCGGATCGCCGCCAACCAGGCGATGTTCCGCGAGGTCAACGAGCGCATCAAGGACGTGTCGGAGCACGTCGGTGCGATCGACGGCGGTCCCGAGTTTCTCTGCGAGTGCGCCGACGAGGAGTGCGTCGAGCGGATCCACCTCTCGCTCGGCGAGTACCAGTCCCTGCGCGAGAGCTCCCGCCGCTTCGTCGTCCTCCGCGGCCACGAGGTCGACGTCGAGCGGGTCGTCGCCGACCGCGGCAGCTACCTGATCGTCGAGAAGCAGGGCGAGGCCGGCGCTGCGGCCGAGGAGCTCGACGACACCGGCGAGCGCCGCTGAGCGGGAGCCGGCCGCAGCCTCCCGCCCCCGCGCGAGCCGGTGCTGACGAGAACCGGGTCAGTAGAGCAGCGCCGCGAGCCGGCGGCGGTAGCGCATCGTCAGCTCGTGCTCGTCGCCGAGCTCGGCGAAGAGGAGGACGGTCAGGTCGCGCAGGTCGCCCCGGCGGTCGGCGTCGGCGCCCTCGACCTCGGCCAGCAGGAGCTCGAGCGCCCGCTCGTGCTCGCCCGCCTCGATCGCGGCGGCGACCTCGGGCAGCTCGCCCGACTCGCGCAGCTCGGCGAGGAGCCGCTCGCCCGGCCCCGGGCCCGTCAGCTCGTCGAGGAAGGCGGCGACCGCCGGCTTCGGCAGCGCGCCGACGAACTCCTTGACGACCTGGCCGTTGCGGAACGCCTTCACCGCCGGGATCCCCTGGATGCCGTAGCGCTGCGCCAGCTCCTGGTTCGCGTCGACGTCGACCTTGACGAGGACGACCTCGTCGCCGCGCGCTGCGGTCTCCTCCTCGAGGACCGGCCCGAGCGTGCGGCAGGGGCCGCACCACTCGGCCCAGAAGTCGACGACGACGGGCACGTCGTGCGAGCGCTCGAGCACGTCCTGCTCGAAGGCGGCTGTGGTCACGTCGATCGCCATGCGCTCAGTGTGCCAGCGGGCGACGCGCCGCGCGCAGGAGCGTGTAGAGGGGGCAGAAGCCGACGGCGCTCGTCGCCAGCATGATCCCGGCGAGCGCGAGGAGGGCGATCCCGGCGGCGGAGCCGGCACCGACGAGGACGGCGGCGACGATCGCGGCGGGCGCGACGAGGACGCTGCGGACGGCGCGGTCGCGGTTGCTGATCCTGGTGCTCATCTCGACCTCCGGAGCTGAGTGGTGGATTCAGTTATACCACTATACAGTTGTTGAGTTGTCAGAGGAGCGCCGACAGGTTCCTGACGGCGAGGAAGACGGCGACGCCGACGACGAGCCCGGCGAAGAGGAGCGCGAGGCGGTCGGCCGCGACGCGGCGGCCGAGCCGCGAGCCGGCGACGGCGCCCGCGACCGCGGCCGCCGTGAACGCGACGGCGATCCCCCAGTCGACGCTGCCGCTCGAGAGGTGGGCTCCGAGCGCGCCCGCGCTCGTGATCGCGATCACGAGCAGCGAGGTGCCGACCGCGGGCCCGAGCGGGACGCCGAGCAGCAGCACGAGGGCGGGCACGATCGCGAAGCCGCCGCCGACGCCGAAGAAGCCGGTCAGGACGCCGGTCGCGAGCCCGAGCGGGACGATCCGGAGCCAGAGCGCGCGTCCGCGCGGCTCGATCTCGGCGCGGCCCGGCTCGCCGCGGCCGCGCACCATCGCGCCGGCGGCGACGAGCAGCAGGACGGCGAACGCGAGCAGGATCGAGCGCGACGGGACGGCGCGGTTCAGCGCCGTCCCGGCGAGCGAGCCGGTCGCGCCGGCGAGCCCGAACGCGAGCGCCGTGCGCACGCGGACGCCGCCCGCGCGCGCGTGGTCGGCCGCGCCGAGCAGCGCCGTCGTCCCGACGATCACGAGCGACTCGGTCGTCGCCGTCTTGACCGGCTCCCCGAGCACGTAGACGAGCACGGGCAGCGCCAGGATCGAGCCGCCGCCGCCGACGAGCCCGAGCGAGAGCCCGATCGCGAGCCCGAAGGGCAGCGCGACGAGCGCGGCCACTACGAGATCTGCGCGAGCGCGGCGTACCGGCGCCGCAGCCCGGAGCAGACGAGGTCGCAGAGCTCGCCGAGGCTCGGGTCGGCGATCCGGTAGAGGATCGTCGTCTTCTGGCGGCGCTTGCCGACGATCCCCTCGCGCTCGAGCTGGTGCAGGTGCTTCGAGGTGTTCGAGAGGCCGACGCCCGCGCGCCGCGAGAGCTCGCCGACCGCGAGCTCGCCGGCGGAGTCGAGCTCGTTCAGCAGGCGGAGCCGCGTCGGGTCGGAGAGGAGCCGGAAGCGCTCGGCGGCCTGCTCGACGAGGGAGGTTGGAACTGCCATGCCGCCATGCTACAGTTGTTTTACTCGTTGGTCAAATAGCGAAGGAGATCGACGATGCCGTCCGCCACGGACACCGGCTACACGCTCAGCGGCACCACCTCGCTCGGCTTCGACGAGGCGGTCGCGCGCGTGCGCGAGACGCTCGCCGAGGAGGGCTTCGGCGTCCTGACCGAGATCGACGTGCAGGCGACCCTGCGCGCGAAGCTCGGCGAGGAGACCGCCCCGTACCTGATCCTCGGCGCCTGCAACCCGCCGTACGCGCACCGGGCGCTCCAGGCCGAGCCCGAGCTCGGCTCGCTGCTGCCCTGCAACGTCGTCGTCTACGAGCGGCCGGACGGCGGCACGCAGGTCTCCGCCGTCGACCCGGTCGCGATGCTCGGCCTCGTCGGCAACCCCGAGCTCGACCCGGTCGCAGGTGAGATCCGCGCGAAGGTCGAGCGCGCCGTCGCGAAGGTCTGGGAGGCCTAGGTGTTCTTCCGCCAGGTGCTCCATCCCGACCTCGGCTGCGCCTCCTACGTGGTCGCAGACGGCGGCGTCGGCGCGGTCGTCGACCCGAAGTGGGAGATCGAGGAGTACCTCGAGCTCGCCGCCGAGCACGGCTTCGAGATCCGCCACGTGCTCGAGACGCACAACCACGCCGACCACGTCTCGGGGCGGGGCAGGCTCGCGGCCGCGACCGGCGCGACGATCCACGTCTCCCCCACGCCGGGCCTCGCCTACCCGCACGAGACGCTCGCCGACGGCGAGGCGCTCGAGCTCGGCGCCGTCCGGATCGAGGCGCTGGCGACGCCCGGCCACCGGCCCGAGCACACCGCCTACCTCCTGGTCGACCGCAGCCGCGGCGAGGAGCCGTGGGCCGTCCTCACCGGCGACTCCCTCTTCGTCGGCGACGTCGCCCGGCCCGACCTCGCCGTCGACGCGGCCGAGGGCTCGGAGGGGCTCTGGCACTCGCTGCGGCGCCTGCTGGCGCTGCCGGATCACGTCCAGGTCTTTCCCGGGCCACCTCGGCGGCTCGCTCTGCGGCAGCGCCGCGATGAGCGAGGCGCCCGGCTCGACGATCGGCTTCGAGCGGCGCTTCAACGCCGCGCTGCAGGCACCGGACCCGGCCGCGCTGCGCGAGCACCTGACCGCCGGCCTGAAGCCGCAGCCGCCCAACTTCCGGCGGATCGTGGCGCTGAACAGCGGGCCGCTCCTGGTCGACGCGGCGCCGCTGCCCGAGCTGACGCCGGCCGACGTCGAGGCGCTCGCCGCCGAGGGCGCGGTCGTCGTCGACGGGCGCGACCCGTCCGAGTGGGCCGCGGCGCACCTGCCCGGCTCGATCAACGCGACGATGGTGCGGGCCGCGGTCGGCAGCCGCGCCGCCGCCGCGATCGACCCCGAGCTGCCCGTCGTGGTCGCCGCCGGGTCCGACGAGGACGCGCGGGCCGTGGCGCGCCGGCTCGAGGCGGTCGGCTTCCGCCGCGTCGTCGGCATCCTCGGCGGCGGCGTCGAGGCCTGGCGCGAGGCCGGGCTGGCGGTCGAGTCGCTGCCGTCGGTCGGCGCCGCCGAGCTGGCCGAGCAGCTTCGCGCCGGCGAGGTGCTGCTGCTCGACGTCCGCGACCCCGACGAGTACGCGGCCGGCCATCTCCCCGGCTCGCTGAACGTGCCCTACCAGGAGCTGCGCGACCGGCCGCTCGACGACCTGCGGGCCGCGCTGAACGGCTCGGCGCTCGCGGTCGCCTGCGCGGCGGGGAACCGCTCCGCGCTCGCCGCCTCGCTGCTGCGCCGCGAGGGGCTCGAGCACGTGATCCACGTCGCAGACGGCGTCGAGACGCTCCTCGGCGCAGAGGCGACCCGGTGAGCGCGGCGATCGAGCCGCGCGAGGCGGCGAGCCTGCTCGCCCGCGGCGAGGCGGTCGCCGTCGACGTCCGCGAGCCGTACGAGTGGCACCGCGGCCACATCGCAGGCGCGCTCCACGTCCCCCTCGACGCGCTGATGCAGCGCCTCGCCGAGCTTCCCCGCGGCGTGCGCCTCGTCGCCGTCTGCCGCAGCGGCACCCGCAGCTGGATCGCGACCGCGGCGCTGCGGCACCAGGGCTTCGACGCGCTCAACCTCGAGGGCGGCCTCCAGCGCTGGCACCGGCTCGGGCTGCCGCTCGAGCCGGCCGAGGGGGCGGTGGCCTGATGGGCTTCCTCTCCTCCCTCTTCCCGCCCTCGGTCGCGCCGGAGGAGGCGCACGAGGCGATCCGCCGGCGGGAGGCGTTCGTCCTCGACGTGCGGGAGCCCGCCGAATGGCGCGCGGGCCGGATCGGCGGCTCGAAGAACGTCCCGCTGGGGCGGCTCCGGGAGGCCGCGGGCGAGCTCGACCCCGCCCGCAGCTACGTGGCCGTCTGCCGCACCGGCGCCCGCTCCCGCGGCGCGACCGCGCGCCTGCGTCGCAGCGGGCTCGACGTCGTCAACCTGCGCGGCGGCATGCTCGGCTGGGCGCGAGCCGGCCTGCCGCTCGACCCGCGCAAGGGACGCGTCCTGTGAGCTGACGGCTGGCGCTCGGGCCGGCCGCGGCGCCAAGATGGAGGGTGCGCATGCAGCAGCTGTCCCGACTCCAGCACGGCGGCCAGGCGGCGCTCGAGGAGCTCCGCCGGACGGAGTTCGCCCGGCTCGACGCCGGCGGCCACGTCTACCTCGACTACACGGGCGCGGGCCTCTACGCCGAGTCGCAGCTCGCCGAGCACCTCGAGCTGCTGCGCACGACCGTCTTCGGCAACCCGCACTCCGTCAACCCGACCTCGGCGGCGATGACCGAGCTCTGCGAGCGGGCCCGCGCGGCCGTGCTCGCGTTCTTCAGCGCCGACCCGGACGAGTACGAGGCGATCTTCACGCCGAACGCGACCGGGGCGCTGCGGCTCGTCGGCGAGGCCTACCCGTTCCGGCCCGGCGACCGCTTCCTGCTCACGTTCGACAACCACAACTCGGTCAACGGCATCCGCGAGTTCGCGCGTGCCCGCGGCGCCGAGACGACCTACGTCCCGAGCGTCGCGCCCGACCTTCGCGTCGACGAGGCGAACCTCGGCCGCTACCTCGACGAGGTCGCCGGCGACCACCACAACCTCTTCGCGTACCCGGCGCAGTCGAACTTCTCCGGCGTCCAGCACCCGCTCGCGTGGATCGAGCGCGCGCACGACCACGGCTGGGACGTGCTCCTCGACGCGGCCGCGTTCGTGCCGACGAACCGGCTCGACCTCTCCCGCTGGAAGCCGGACTTCGTGCCGCTGTCCTTCTACAAGCTCCTCGGCTGGCCGACCGGCGTCGGCGCCCTGCTCGCCCGCCGCGAGGCGCTCGCGAAGCTGGAGCGGCCCTGGTTCTCGGGCGGCACGATCGTCGCCGCCTTCGTCCAGCGCGAGTACCACCAGGCCGCCCCCGGCGCCGCCCAGTTCGAGGACGGCACGGTCAACTTCCTCAACCTGCCCGCGGTCGAGATCGGGCTCCGCTTCCTCGAGCGGGTCGGTCTCGACGCCGTCCACGCGAACGTCGAGCGGCTCGGGACGCGGCTGCTCGAGACGCTCGCGGGGCTCCGGCACGGCAACGGCGCGCCCGGCGCGGTCGTCTACGGGCCTCGCGACTGGACGGCGCGCGGCGCCACGATCGCCTTCAACTTCCTCCACCCCGACGGGCGGATCGTCGACGAGCGCTTCGTCGACCGGGTCGCCCGCGAGCACGGCGTCTCGCTGCGCACCGGCTGCTTCTGCAACCCGGGCGCCGGCGAGGTCGCCTTCACGATCTCGCGCGAGACGCTCGTCGGCGGCGAGTTCGGCCCCGGCCTGACCCTCGACGACTACGTGCGCGAGCTCGGGCTGCCCTCGGGCGGCGCCGTCCGCGCCTCGCTCGGGCTCGCCTCGAACGCGGCCGACCTCGACCGCTTCGCGGGCTTCGCCGCCGCCTTCCTCGACCTCGGCTCGGTGCCGGGCGACCTGCCGCCCCGCACCGGCTGCTAGCCGCCCTTCCGCACCTCGAAGACGAGGTGGTCGCCCTCGTCGCGCCAGGCGACGACCTCGTGGCCGAGCGAGTCGGCCCAGGCGGGGATGTCGGTGATCGAGCCGCGGTCGGTCGCGAGCACGGTCAGGACCTCCCCGGGCGCGAGCTCCTTGATCGCCTTCGCGGACTTGACGACCGGCATCGGGCAGTGCTGCCCGCGGACGTCGAGGACGTGCTCCTGCAGGGTCTCGGTCATCGCTCCTTCTCCTAGACGAACAGCGTGGTGTGGGCGTGCCGGGCCTCGGCGAGGAACGCGGCCGCGCCGCCGAACTCGACGCCCTCGAGGAAGTCGTCCTGGTCGTAGCCGAAGACCTCCATCGTCATCTGGCAGGCGATCAGGCGCACGTCGAGCTCGCGGGCGGTGTCGAGCAGCTCGCGGATCCCCGCGACGCCCTTGCCCTTGAACTTCGAGCGCATCATCGAGGTCGCGAGCGGGCCCATCCCGGGCAGGCCGGCGACCAGCGTCGGCATCGGCACCGGCATCGGCATCGCCGCGTTCCCGACCGGCGAGATCTTCAGCTTCTTCTCGAAGTCCTTGTGGACGATCTCGAGCCCGTAGAAGGTGAAGAAGATGCTCGCGTCCATGCCCGACGCGGCCGCGGTCGTCGCCAGGATCAGCGGCGGGTAGGCCCAGTCGAGCGTGCCCTTCGAGGCGATGAAGGTCGCCTTCTGCGCGCCGGGGTCGTGGCGCTCGAGCTCCTCCTGGACGATCCGGCGGACGTCCGCCTCGGTCAGGTGGACGAGCTGTGCCTCATCGAGCATGGGATGCCTCCTTCTCCGCGGCGCGGACGAGGTAGTGGGAGATGTCGCGGAAGCGCATCGAGTCGCCGGCGGCCTTCTGCAGGTTGACGAGGCAGAGCGGGCACATCGTCACGCCCTCCGGCCCCGCCGCCCGCAGCTGCGCGACGCGCCGGCCGGCGGCCGCCGCCGCCTTCTCCGGGAAGAGCGACTCGGCCGGGCCGCCGCAGCACCAGGTCAGGCGCGCCGGCGTGCTCCGGCTCGGCGACGGTGACGCCGGCGCGCGCGAGCAGCGTCCTCGGCTCGTCGACGACGCCCTCGTAGCGGGCGAAGACGCAGGAGTCGTGGATCGCGACGGTGCCGTTCGCCGCCGCCTGCGCGCCCTCGCGGGCGGCGAGCACCTCGAGGTAGCTGCGCACCTGCACGTCCCAGTCGTCGAGCAGCGCCGGGTAGACCGTGCGCAGCATGTGCGTCGTGTGCGGGTCGATCGTGATCGCCTCGCGGGCGCCGTGGCGGCGGAAGGCGGCCTGCACCTTCAGCGCGTGCCCGCGGACGAGGCCGTCGAGGCCGAGGTCGTGCGCGAGCGCGCCGGAGTAGAGGTCGTCCTCGTAGAGGCTGCCGAAGGCGACGCCCGCGTCCCGGAGGAGCCGCGCGACGTCGCGTGGGATCTGCTCGTACTCGGCCCGCTCGCGGGCGCCGGGATGCGTCAGCAGGCGGCTCACGTCGACGACGCGGTTGACGCGGCGGCCGAGCCCCGTGAAGCGCGCGAGCGGCGAGTCGCCGAGCCGCTGCTCCATCCGCACGAGCCCCTCGATGTAGGGCACGAGCTGCGGCATCTGGCCGGTGTAGAGGACGGTGGCGCCGCCGCGGCGGAGGTCGAGGCCGCGCGTCCAGCGGGTCGCCGCGCGGGCCGGGATCGGCAGGACCGACCCGCGCAGGCGCAGGTTGTCCGCCAGGATCCCGACCACGTCGCGGCTCGCGAGCGCCATCAGCTCTCACCCAGCCCGAAGGCGACGCGATCGACGTGCCGCCGGAGCGCGCGCACGTTCTCGGTGATGTGCACGCCCGCCGGGCAGCTCTCCTCGCAGAGGCGGCAGAGCAGGCAGGAGAAGATCGTCTCGGTCTCCGCCAGCACCCGCTCCTCGAGGCCGAGGACGGCGTAGCGGAAGAGGCGCCGCGGCAGCACGTCGAGCCCGAGCGGGCAGACGGCGCTGCAGACGCCGCAGTTCATGCAGGCCTCCGCGTCGAAGGCGCCCTCGGCGCGCAGCGCGTCGGCGAAGCCCCGGTCGACGACGGCGCTCACGACTCGACCGCCCGGTAGCGGAAGAAGCCGTCGTCCGCGCTGCCGGCGACCTCGGCGACGCGGCCGTACTTGCGCAGGCCCATCAGCCAGAGCATCGCCTCGTCGCCCGGGACCTCGAGCGCGGCGGCGAGCTCCGGCACCGTCAGCGGCCCGGCGGCGAGCGCCTCGAGGATCCGCGGGCGCATCAGCGGCTCGTCGCGCACGATCTCGCGCACCTCGCGCATCACGCCCCCGCTCCGACGAGCAGCCCGTCGATCGTCGCCCGGATCTGCGCGTCGGTGTAGCCCTGCAGGTCGATCGCGTCCTCGGCGCAGACGGGCACGCAGCCGCCGCAGCCCTTGCAGGCCGAGGCGGCGACCTGGGCGACCTGCCGGCCGCCGAGGTCGAGCTGCTGCACCGCGTCGAAGGGGCAGGTCTCGGCGCAGGCGCCGCACCACGTGCACGCGTCGGGGTCGACCGTCGCCACGAGCGGGTCGAGCTCGGCGGTGCCGCGCTTGAGCACGGCGGCGCTCTGGGTGACGGCGGCGAGCCCGGAGGCGACGCTCTCGGCGATCGTCTTCGGCCCCTGGCAGGCGCCGGCGACGAGGACGCCGCCGACGACCGTCTCGACCGGCCGCAGCTTCGGGTGGATCTCGTTGAAGAAGCCGTCGCGCCCGATCGGCAGCTTCAGGGCGCCGACCAGCTCGGCGTTCGCCCGCGGCACCATCCCGGTCACGAGCACGACCAGGTCGGCGGGGATCGTCAGCTCCTCGCCCGCGGTCAACCGGTCGCGGACGGTCACGCGCAGGCCGTCCCCGTCGCGCGCGACCTCGGGCGGGTCGTCGTCGGCGAACCTGAGGTAGAGCGAGCCCTTCGCGCGCGACTCGGCGAAGAGCAGCTCGTTGCGGCCGTAGGTGCGCATGTCGCGGTAGAGGTGGTACTGGCGCACGGAGGGGTCGAGCGCGGAGGCGCGCAGCGCCGCGTGCACCGCGGCCGTGCAGCAGTAGCGCGAGCAGTACGTGTTCCCGTCCGGCTGCCGGCTGCCGACGCAGTAGACGTAGGCGACGCTCTCGACCGGCCTGCCGCCGTGCACGAGCGGCCCGTCCGCCTCGCGCAGCAGCTGCTCGAACTCGGGCAGCGTGACGACGCCGTCGATCCCGTAGCCGAGCTCGCCGAGCTCGGGGCGGTAGGCGTCGAAGCCGGTGGCGACGACGATCGAGCCGACCCCGACCTGCACCGTCTCGCCGTCCGCGACCCGGATCGTCGCCGTGTAGTCGCCGAAGGTGCCGGCCTTGCCGACGACCTCGGCGCTCGTGAAGACCGTGATCTCGGGCCGGTGCGCGATCGCCTTGCGCAGCCGCTCGACGAGCGCCTCGCCGCTGCCGCCGTGCGGGAAGAGCTCGCCCAGCTCCCGCGTCCAGCCGCCGAGCTCGGGCTCGCGCTCGACCAGGAAGACGGCGAGGCCGACGTCGGCGAGGCCGACCGCGGCGCGCATCCCGGCGACGCCGCCGCCGATCACGAGCGCCTTCGGCACCGTCTCGACCACGGTCGGGTCGAGCGGGGTCGTCAGGCGCGTCCGCCGGATCCCCGCGCGGACGAGCCGGATCGCCTTCTCGGTCGCGCCCTCGTGGTCGTCCGTGTGCGCCCAGGAGCACTGCTCGCGGACGTTCACCTGCGTGTACTGGTACGGGTTCAGGCCGGCGCGCTTGGCGACGCCGCGGAAGGTCAGCGTGTGCAGCTTCGGCGAGCAGGAGGCGACGACGAGGCCGTCGAGCGTCCCCTCCTCGATGTCGTGCTCGATCTCGGTCTGGGTCGCGTCCGAGCAGGTGAACATCGCCGTGCGCGCGACGACGACGCCCGGCTCGTCCCGGACCGCCTCGACGACCGCGTCGACGTCGACGTGGTCGGAGATGTTGCCGCCGCACTGGCAGACGTAGACGCCGAGGCGCCGCTCCGGGGCCTCGGTCATGCGGGCACCTTCAGCCGCTCGAGGTGCGCCGCCGCCTGGGCGACCGCCGCCCCCGCGTGCAGGATCGACTCGGGGATGTCGCGCGGCCCCGCGGCCGAGCCGGCGACGTAGACGCCGGGCAGGCTCGTCAGCGACGGGTTCAGGTACTCGTCCGGCTCGTCCACGTAGCCGCCGTCGTCGAGCGCGAGCGAGCCCGTCTCCCAGAGCTCCTGCACCTCGGGGTTCGGCTGGACGCCGACGGCGAGGACGACGAGGTCGTACTCGGCCTCCCGGAGCTCGCCCGACTCGACGTCCTCGTAGCGGAGCGTCAGGTCGCCGCTCTCCTGCTCGGCGATCTCGGCGACCCGGCCCCTGACGAAGCTCGCGCCCATCGCCTTCGCCTGCTCGAAGAACTCGTCGTAGCCCTTGCCGACGGCGCGCATGTCGATCATGTGGACGGTCACGTCCGCGAGCGGCAGCGCGCCCATCAGCAGCTGGTTCTGCTTGACCGAGTACATGCAGCAGAACTTCGAGCAGAGCGGGTTGCCGACGGTCTGGTCGCGCGAGCCGGTGCACATCACGTAGGCGATCCGCTCGGGCACCTTGCCGTCGCCGGGGCGCAGCACCGTGTTGTAGGGCCGCGTCGGCGCCAGCAGGCGCTCCATCTGCATGCCGGTGATCACGTTCTTGAAGCGGCCCCAGCCGTACTGCGGCTTCGCGTCGGCCGGGAAGAGCTTGAGGCCGGTCGAGAGGATCACCGAGCCGACCTCGAGCTCGAGCAGCTCCTCGCGCCGGTCGAGGTCGATCGCGTCGGCGGGGCAGGCGGCGATGCACTCGTGGCACTCCGAGCAGACGCCGCAGTCGAGGCAGCGCGACGCGCCGGCGAGCGCCTCGGCGGCCGAGAGCGGCGGCTCCAGCTCGGCGAAGGTCGTCGGCGCGGCCGCGACGGGGACCGGCGACAGCGGGTCCCGCCTCGTGTAGGCGCGCTGCCGCGCGAGCACGTCCGCCCGCTCGACCGCCGGCAGACGCTCGTCGAAGCCCTCCAGCGGGAGCCCGCGCAGCGACCGGTCGATCATGAAGGCGGCGCGCCGGCCCTGCGCGACCGCGTCGACGATCATGGACGGCCCGGTGACCATGTCACCGGCCGCGAAGACGCCGGGCAGCGCCGTCTCGAGCGTCGCCGGGTCGGCGCCGAAGGGCTGCAGCTCCGGGAAGGCGTCCGGGTCGCGGCGCATGCCGATCGCGACGATCGCGGCGTCGCAGCCGAGCTCGTCGGTGTCTGCCTCGTCGTAGGCGGGCGCGAAGCGGCCGTCGCCGTCGAACACCGCCGTGCAGCGCTTCAGCCGCAGCGTCTCGACCCGGCTCCGAGCCTGCGAGCGCCGCGACGCCCCAGCCGGCGCGGAGGGCGATCCCCTCGGCGAGCGCCTCCTCGACCTCGAACGCGTGCGCGGGCATCTCCGCGCGCGACTCGAGGCAGACGAGCTCGACCTCGGCGCCGAGCCGGCGGGCGCTGCGGGCCGCGTCGATCGCGACGTTGCCGCCGCCGACCACGACCACGCGCCTGCCGCGGAGCTCCGGCGGCGAGCCGAGCTTGACGTCGCGGAGGAAGCCGAGCGCGGGCGCGACGCCGTCCAGCTCCTCGCCGGGCACCCCGAGCCGCAGCGGGCTCGGCGTCCCGGTCGCGAGCAGGACCGCGTCCCAGCCCTCGCGCCGCAGCTCCGACAGGCTCTCGACGCGCGTCTCGAGGGCGAGCTCGACCCCGAGCGCGGTCACGTTGGCGACGTCGCGCTCGATCACCTCGGCGGGCAGCCGGTAGGACGGGATCGAGAGGCGGAGCGCGCCGCCGGCGACGGGCGCCGCCTCGAGGATCTTGACCGCGTAGCCCTGCCGCGCGAGCTGCCAGGCCGCGGTCAGGCCGGCGGGGCCGGAGCCGACGATCGCGACGCGGCGGCCGTTCGGCGGCGCCGTCCCGGTCGCCGACGGCTCGGCGTTGTCGGCGACGTAGCGCTTCAGCCGCCGGATCGGCAGCGGCCCCTCGAGGCTGCCGCGCGTGCACTCGTCCTCGCAGGGCGCGTAGCAGGCGCGGCCGAGGCTGCCGACGAGCGGGGTCGTCTCGAGGATCAGGTCGTAGGCCTTCGCGAGCTCGCCGCTGCGGACGAGCGAGACGTAGCCGTGCGCCTTGATCCCCGCCGGGCAGGCGAAGCTGCAGGGCGAGGTGCCGACGCGCTCGATCAGCGCCTTCTGCGGCACCGCCTGCGGGAAGGCGATGTAGGCGGCCCGCCGCGAGACCATGTCCGCGTTGAACTGGTCCGGGACGGCCACCGTGCAGGCCGCCTCGCACTGGCGGCAGCCGGTGCAGAGCGCCTCGTCGACGAAGCGCGGCTTCCGCCGCACGCGCGCGCGGAAACGCCCGTCCCCCGCCTCCTCGATCCCGTCCACCTCGGAGGTCGTGAAGACGGTGACGTTCGGGTGGTGCACCGTCGCGGCCATCTTCGGCGTCGAGATGCAGCTGGCGCAGTCGAGCGTCGGGAAGACCTTGCTGAGCAGGATCATCTTGCCGCCGACGCTCGGCTCCTTCTCGACGACGAGCACGCGGTAGCCCATGTCGCCGAGCTTCAGCGCCGACTCCATGCCGCCGATGCCGCTGCCGACGACGAGGACGTCGTAGTCCATCAGGCGGCCCCCGCCTGCGCGCCGAGCGCCTCGAGCGAGGCCGCGAAGTCGCGCACGTGCCGTGCGAACTGCTCGGCGCAGACCGAGCAGATCGCCGCCAGCTTGACGCGCTGCGGCTCGTAGCCCGCCTCGGAGAGGAGCGCCTGCGCCTCGCCGACGATCCGCGACGCGCGGGCGGAGCAGTCCGGCAGGTACGCGCACTCGTCGCCGTCGGCGGCGATGAAGACGCCGTCGAAGCCCTGCTCGATCGCGTAGAGGATCCAGCCGGGCTTGATCCCGCTCGTGCAGGGCAGGCTGACCGTCACGACCGTGGGCGGGTAGTGCAGGTGCGAGCTGCCCGCGAGGTCGATCCCCGGGTCGGAGATGTTCTGGGTCGAGAAGGTGAGGATCCGCGCGGGCATCTACTTGGCGCGGCGCACGAACACCCGCTCGTAGCCCTCCCCCTCGAGCACGCCGAGGAAGCCGTGGCCGACCTTGCCGGCCCAGGCGGAGACGTCGCTGCCGGTCTGCGCGTCGCTCGACCAGAGCTCGAGCACGTCGCCGATCGCGATCCCGCCCATCGCCTTCTTCGCCTCGAGCAGCGGGCCGGGGCAGGCGGCGCCGCGCGCGTCGACGACCTTCGCGGCGGTCAGGCCCGCCAGTTCCTCGTGCAGCATCGTGGACATGTCTTCGTGCTCCCTTCGCTAGTAGACGAGACTCGAGCCGGCCGACGTGATCTCGGCCACGAAACGGGCTGCCGCGACGACCTCGGCGCCCTCGACGAGGTCGTCCTCGCCGAGGCCGCGGCTGTGGAGCGAGGGTCCGCAGACGAGCAGCTCGCCGCCGAGCTCGCGGACCGCCTCGAGCAGTCCCGCGAGCGGCGCGAACTCCGGCGCCTCGACCGTCTCGGCGACGCCCTGCCGGAGCAGCAGGCAGGCGTCGTCCTGGAACCCCATCACGACCTCGACGTCGGAGGCGACGGCCGCGGCGGCCATCACGAACGGGATCGTCGCGAGCTCCGGGTCGTCGGGCCCGTGCGTGGCCATGATCACGAGCTTGTCCTCACGGGCCACGGTGCACCTCCTGCAGTCGGACCGGACGTGGCGTCCCTCGGCTCCAGTCTCCGGCGAGGCCTCCTCGACCGCATTGGGATCAACTACTCAACTGTGTAGGTGTCCCCCGTGATTCGTCGCTCGGCGGGTCGCGAGCCCGACGACTCGGAGTCCTGGCGCGCCGGCGTCGCCGGTCTCCCCCGCCGCGAGGATCCGCCCGCGGTTCCGCTAGCGTGCCCGGCTCACCGGCGACGGCGCTCCTCGAGGAAAGGCAGCCAGCCCGTCATGACGCACGTCCAGACCGACCGCCCCCACACCACGCGCACGCCGGCATCGGCCTCGCCTTCGCCGCGATGCCGAACCTGATCATCGAGGCCGTCCCGCCGCACCAGACCGGCGAGGCGACGGGCTTCTACGCGCTCGTCCGCTCGGTCGGCTTCTCGCTCGGCTCGCAGGTCTCGGCGATGATCCTCACCGCCGGAGCCGCCGCCGGGATCGCCACCGACGCGGGCTTCACCCACGCGTCCGCGGTCTCCGCGGCCGTCGCCGGTGCGCCGGCGTGGTCGCCCTCTTCATCCCCCGCGCCCGCGAGCACGTCCACGCGCCGGCCCTCGACGAGATCGGCGCCGCACGCTCGGGCTGATCGCCGCCAGCCTCGTCGTGCTCGCCCCTGGAGTCGCGCTCTGAGGGCGCACCGAGCAGCCGCTCGCAGACATCACCGCGCTCGCGAAGCCGCCGGTGCTGATCACGAACGTGACGTACGCTGCTCGATCGACTTCGGCATGTTCGGCTCGTTCGATCCTGATCCCGACGCTCGCAGAGGCGCCGACCTCGACCGGCTACGGCTTCGGCGTCGACGCGACCCGCGCCGGCCTGCTGCTCCTACCGGGACTCGCTCGTCGATGCTGAGCGCTCGGCCGGCTCTCCGGGATCGTCGGCAGCCGCGGTCGGCAACGGAGGTCCCGCTCGCGGCCGGGGCTCCGGTCACCGCCGCCAGGCTCGGACTGCTCGCGGTCGCATCACGGCTAGCTCAGGGCGTCAGGTCGTCGCACTTCAGCATGCTGATGTCCAGCCGGCATCGGCCTCGCCTTCGCAGCGATGCCGAACCTGACTCATCGAGGCCGTCCCGCCGCACCAGACCGGCGAGGCCGATCGGTGGTGCATTGGTGCCGCTCGGACAGGAGCGTCTGCTTCACACCGATCTTCGGGCGTCGATTGAGGACGAGGATCTGCTGACGCTCGCCACCGACGACGGAGGCTTGTCCTGGGTGGCCGGTGCGGGCGCTCTCAGCCAGGAGTCCCGGGACGGCCGCTCGGCGTCACGTTCGACGTAGTTCGACGCCGCGAACGAGATCGCTTCGAGCCCATCGTACGCACTACGAGGCGTCTGCGGAACGCGTACGATCGTGCGCGATCTGGCGTCAACCGACGCCCCACGTCCATCGGCACGTGGACGGATCGCCTATCGCAGTTGTCTCGCCGGGTGCCGAGCCGGTTGAGCCGACCCGCGCATTGGCCGAACGTGCGCTACGTCAAGGACTTCGAGGCATTCGCCGAGGCGGTCGACGAACGCAGAAGGAGGCGTCACCTTCGCGTCCGTGTAGCTCGCTCGGGTGGCATTCGTGGATGCTGGCCCAGGCCCATTGCGCTCTCGCTCAATGGTCGGCGCTGGCCGAGAATGTCAAGATGAGGCCGTGAGCTGGGATCTCTACCTCATGCCGGCCGATCACGGAGGAGCCCCGGGCGAATGGCTCGAAGAGGCCGCCGAAGAAGGTGATGTGAAGGCGGCGCGCTTGCATGGTGAAGCGCTGGTGGCGCGCCGGCCTGAGCTTCAGCTGGGCGGCCCGTTCGGCGACGGTTATCAACTCACGCTGCCCGAGGACTCCGGCTTTCCTCTTGACGTGGGTCTCTACGGGAACCACGCGTCAATCTCCGTCGCCTACTGGGATCTCGGTGATCGAACCGCCGAACTTGGAAGGCTTGTCGAGGAGATCGTGACAGGCCTAGCAGAAGAGACGGGCTGGGTCGCCTACGATCCTCAAGAAGATCGCGTCGTGGGACCAGGCGAAGTCGCTGCGCTCTTCGGCTCGGGCCAGATACACGGGGCAGACGCGGTCAAGGAGATCGCGAAGTCGAATCCGGAGCCGAAGAAGAAGCGTCGGTTCGGCCTGTTCTAGTCGGAGCAACACCTCTTCAGGAGTCTTCTCGCGAACGCTCGCCCAGGCGAGACGGACATTGCCCGAATGGGCTATACCCATGACTCCAGTCGGAGCGCGCAAACCCGCGAGCCTCCGTATCCGGCCTGAAGTTCGGGTCGAGAGTTGCCGAGGCGCGTTCTATGGTCGGTCTGGCGGCTACCGGCCGACGAGGACGAGGCTGTCGTGCTCACATAGGAGCTGCGGGAAGATCCCAGCGTCGTACCGCGTGAGCTGATCGCCGCAGAGCGGGCACGTTGAGCGCGGCTCCCAGTCGTCGTCGCTGTCCGGCTGCCAGAACCAGAAGTAGCAGCGGTTCAGCTCGTTCAACTGCCGCGCCAGCTCCATCGCCTCTACGTTCGGAGGACTCGCCGGGTCGAGCAGCACGCTGCGCGCCCACTGTTCGTACTCTCCTGACGCCAACTCCAGAGCGTCGATCGCGCCGTACGTGAAGAGCCAACTCGCAACCGCCTCAGCGAGCGCGGCCGGTAGCCCGAGCCGCTCTGGCTCGACCTCACCATTGCAGTTGAGGCAGTGAATCGGATTGAAGCCGATCCCGCCCGTGCTCATGAGCTTGATCGGGGTGCCTGCGGGGCAGGTGCACAACTCGTCTGCGGGGGTCGGCGCAGGGGCGCGCAGTCGCTCGTAGATGTCAGACCCACTCGCCATGCCCTCATTCAACCTCACTGCGGACGCACGCGGTGGCTGCCGCGGGCTGGGCCGCGCAGGCGTTCCTGGTCGGCGCGGCCGCGGCGTGACCAGACGAGTGTCTCGTAGCCGAGCGGGTGGGCGCGGACGGCGAACTGGAGGGCGCGGTAAAAGAGCAGGCCGCGCTTGCGTGCCTTGCGCCGGTTGAAGCGGAAGACGAACTCGTCCAGGTAGGAGTCGAGGTGCTGGACGGCGACGCCGCCTTGGTGGGTGCCGAGCAGCCAGCGCTTGAGCAGCGAGGCGACCCGGTGGACGGCGGGCATCGAGACGTGGGCGGGGTCGTCGGTCGAGCTGATCGCGGTGACGATGTGTTCGTAGCCGAGCTCGGGCAGGTGCTGGTAGGAGCTGAGCCCGTCGGTGGAGATGATCGAGCCGGGCTCGCAGACGTCGGTGATGAAGTCCTCCAGGGTCACGCGGCGGCAGTCAGGGATGACGCGCATACGGGCGCGGCCGAAGCCGTATTGGACGTGCCCGGTTGGCTTCTCGACTGCGATCACAACGATCTGCTTTCCGGCGGCGCCGCGGCCACGCCGTCCAGGCCGCGGGCCACCGAGGAAGGTCTCGTCGATCTCGATCTCTCCGGAGAGCTTGTCCATGTCCGGCCGCAACATCGCCGCCCGCAGCTTGTGCTGGAGCGTCCAGGCGGCCTTGTAGGTGGAGAGGTCGAGCTCGCCCTGGAGGCTCTTGGCGCTGACACCGTTCTTCTGGCTAGTCATCAGCCAGACCGCGCGGAACCAGTCGAGCAGCGGCACGCGCGAGCGCTCGAACACCGTCCCTGCTACCACCGACGTCTGCTTCTGACAGCGCGTGCAGATGTAGAGGCGGCGGTCGCTCAGCCAGGCGTCGCTGTTGCCGCAGCGCGGACAGCGGAAGCCGTCCGGCCAGCGCAGCCCGGTCAGGTAACGCCAGCAGTCCGCGTCGCTGCGGAACCAGTCGATGAACTCGCCGAACGAGCCCGGATAGTCGACGCCAGCTACCGGTCGGTCCGGCTGTGCCGCAACAGCCACACCCACATCATCGGCACGACCCGGCCGTTACTGGAGATAGGGGAATAGCCCATTTGCCCGAACCGCAACACGGGCCGGACTACCCCGCCGTTCGTCGTCTTCGCCGCAGCCCGACGACGACCAGCACAACGCCGATGGCGATGAGAACGACGCGGGCGAGCAGGAGCGGCCAACTGCTCGGGGTGGTGACGGCGAGCACTCCCGCTGCGGCGAACAACACGGCAGCCGACACCAATAACCGAGCCATCGTCGGCCATGCTGGCAGGCCGACACGCGATCAGCAAACCGTGCGGTCGAGGTGCGTTCCGCCGCCGTGCTCAGACTGCATACGACCGCTGCCTGACATCGGGTGTCTAACTGAATCCTGGCCCAAGGTGGAGTTTCGTTCGTCCGACCTAGAATTCGCGCGTGGCCTTGCTGCGACGCTATTGGCGATGGCTCGGCCGTTGGCTTCGGCTCTCTCGGCCCGGCCGAGCGCTGTTCACCGCAGCGTTCCTCTTCGGGGTCGCGGAAATCGTCGTCGCCCGCGCCCAGGGCGACCGGGAGGGTGGCGCACCCGGCGTTGTCTTGGCGCTCGTGCTGGCCGGTGTGGTTGTCCTCGATGCCGTCGGCCGTGGAGTCGTCGCTGTTGCACGCCGTCTCACCTGGAGCGGTGGGTTCAGGCGTCTGTGAGAGTCGGCGGTGCGGCCGCGCGAAGTTGGGTCAGGCGATCGAGTCGAAGGCGGACCTCGTCCGTTTCCTCGTTGCGCCCGTACGCGAACCCGCGGCCCTCGCCCACGATCACGAAACCGCACTTCGTCAACACGCGAATCGACGCGGCGTTGTCGCTCGCAGCGCCGGCGTAGAGCGGACGAGTTGCCTCCAGCTGCAAGAACTCCCGTAGGGCACGCGTGGCGATGCCGCGGCCCCAATCTTCACGGCCGATCCAATAGGTGACCTCACGCCGGCCCTCCACCTCGAAGCTCGCAATGTGACCCACGACTCGACCATCGATCTCGATCACCCTGTTCGTCGTCGACCTGTCGCTCCTCAACCGCGCCCACCGTCGCTCGAAGCTCGTTCGATCATCGAACTCCGGCGAAGTGAACGCGGCCATCCGGATCGCGTCGCGATCGCTCGAGTGCTCGAAGAGCACGCCGAGATCACGATCTTCGACCTCGCGAAGGACGAGCTGTCCCGAGCCCTCAGGCACGGCCGTCAACGCTACCTGGGTGACATCGCCGACCACCGGCGCAGGCGAGGATTCGCCCCGGACACTCGCGTTCGCACATGAGGATCCGCGAGCTCGACTGGATGCACCTCGAGACCTGCCTGGGCGGAGACGACCGGATCGTTCTCCCAGTAGGTTCGACAGGACGGGAGTCCGACGACGCGGAGCGGCAACCGGCGCGCTCGGCGGAGGCACCGTCTCCGGCGGCGCTGTCACCCGTTCCGGTGATGGCGGCGGGTTGCCGACGACCGATGCCAACCCTGCCCGTCCGCACTACGAGGAGGAAGGTGCCGTGTTCGCCGTCGAGATCGTCGTCGCTCTGGCTGCCGCCGTCGCCGTCGGCGGCGTCCCCGGGTACGTGATCGCGCGGCGCCGTGATCTCGTGTCGCCGTGGGTGGCCTTCGTGCCCTTGCTCGGCCTCTGGATCGTGCTGTTCGAGTCGATGCGGCGCAGCGGCTGGCTGGCGCTGATGGTGCTGATCCCGACGGTCGGAGGGCTCGCGGTCCTGATCTGGACCGCGGCCGAGGTTCCGGCGAGCCACGGCAGGTCACGGTTGTGGACGCTGGTCCTGATCGTTCCGATCGTCAACCTGGTCGGCTACTGGATCTACGCGTTCACGCTCCCGAAGCGCGCGGCGGTCGGGTACGCCTGAGAGGGATGCTGGCAGGCGCTGCCGGACGTCTGGGACGTCAGGCACTGGTGCCACCATCGGCAGCGACCCGGCCCGGCCCTCGGCGAACAGGCGCGCAAGCGCTTCGAGGTCTGACGTATCACCGTGCCTCAATCGCGCCGGCTGAACCGCCGATCCGACCGTTGACTTTGGTTGCTGCCCCGCGTAGAAAGCTGCGAGTGGGCTGGCAGGATCGAGACTGGGCGAAATGGACACCGAAGGAGCGGGACGCGTTCCTCGGCCCCGGCACCGCACCTGTGGCCCGTCGCGGCCGGGCGCGAGCAAGCTCCGGCGCTCTCGGCCTCGCTGTCGCTGTCTCGCTCGCCCTCTTCCTGGCGACGCACTACCCGAAGGCGCATCCGATCCTGCCGTGGCCGAACATCCACCTGCCCAGCAGCTCGCCCGCAGCAGCGCCCGCCGCCGCTGGTCGCATGCCCCGCACGATGCAGCTCAACCTCAACAGCCGGGAGGTGGGTGTCGGCAGCAGCAGCACGATCTGGGGCAGCCTCAGCGGCAACGACGGCAAGCCCGTGACCCTGAAGGGCCGCCTCGACCACGGCCCGTGGCAGCCGCTCGCCACCAGCGTTCTCGAGGATGGCCGCTTCCAGCTCACCTACACCTACGCGCAAGCGGGGCTGCTCCAGCTCCGCCTGGTCTACCCGACAGGAGACGTGGCCGAGGGAACGGTGACGGTTCGCTGAACGACCCCGGCCTGCTCGACGTTGCGACCAGCAGGCGGTCTTCAGAGAGCGGGCGAACGGACTCGAACCGTCGACACCCAGCTTGGGAAGCTGGTGCTCTACCAACTGAGCTACGCCCGCGCGACCGGCATTCTAGCCGCGCGGGCGTGGCCCGGCAGGTCTACGCTGCGACCTCGGCGCCCTCGTAGACGTCGATGAAGCGCCTGTAGGCGTCGGCGATCTTCTGCGCGCCCGCCTCGCGGTCGTAGCCGTCGGGATCGGCGGCGAACTCCTTGACGGCCTCGCCGAAGATCGAGCGGCCGATCGCGAAGCCGGTGTAGCCGGTCAGGCCGGCGCCGGCGCGCAGCCACTCGTCGACCTTCGCGTCGGAGGCGCCGCGGCCGAGCACGACGCAGCTGACGCCGTCGCGGCCGTCGCGGCGGACGAGCTCGGCGATCTCGCCGCAGGCCTCGCGGCTCTCGATCCCCTCGATCTTCCAGATGTCGGGCTCGACGCCGCCCTCCTGGAGCTCGCGGATCGCCTGCTGCATCAGGCCGGGCCGGAGCTCCTCGTCGTAGCGGTCGGTGTCGCCGTCGACGCGGGCGAGCTGGTCGTCGGTCGCCGGCACGAGCAGCTCGAAGAGGTAGAGCCGGTCGTGCTCGTGCAGCCAGTCGCCGAGCCGCTTCAGCTTCTCGGTCTGGCGCGCGTTCATCCCGGCGTCGCCGTCGGGGTTGTAGCGGACGAGCACCTTCGAGAAGGTCGGGTCGTACTCCTCGATCTTCTCGCCGAAGGCGTCGCCGTACTCGAAGTCGAACTCCTCCTGCCCCGACTTCTCGACCGGCATCGCGAACAGCAGCCCCTGCGCCTTCGCCTCGCGCGCGACCGCCTCGCCGTACTGCGAGTCGACCAGGATCCCGGCGGCCTCGGCGGGCGCGCCCTGCTCGACCGCCTTCCGGAAGCCCTCCCAGATCAGGTGCTTCGCGCTCGAGATCTTCTCCGGCCCGCCGCCGACCATCTTCTCGAACGACCCGCGGTGGTCGAAGGCGAGGATGTACAGCTTCTTGTCGTAGCCCAGCGCCATCAGTCCAGCCCCTCCTATGTGTACTCGCGTCCTGTGAACTCGTGCAGCTTGACGAGCGGGTGCCTCGCCTCGATCCGGCGCACGGTGCCAGAGCGCGACCGCATCACGATCGAGTCCGTCACCGCACCCCCGTCGGTGTAGCGGACCCCGCGCAGCAGCGACCCGGTAGTAACCCCCGTCGCTGCGACGAAGACGTTGTTGCCGGCGACGAGGTCGTCGGTCGAGAGCACGCGCGAGACGTCGTAGCCCGCGTCGACGAGCGCCCGGCGCTCCCCGTCGTCGCGCGGCCAGAGCCGGCCCTGGATGCCGCCGCCGACGCACTTGAGCGCGGCCGCCGAGATGACGCCCTCGGGAGTGCCGCCGATGCCCATCAGCATGTCGACGCCGGTGTCCGGCTGCGAGGCGGCGATCGCGGGCGCGACGTCGCCGTCGCGGATCAGCAGCACCTTCGCGCCGGCGTCGCGCAGCTCGGCGATCAGGTCGTCGTGGCGCTCGCGCTCGAGCACGACGACGGTCACCTGGCGCGTCGGCACGCCCTTCGCCTCGGCGACCCGCTGCACGTTCTCGGTCGGCGAGAGGGTCAGGTCGATCGCGTCGACCGCGTGCGGGCCGGCGGCGATCTTCTCCATGTAGACGGCCGGGCCCGGGTCGAACATCGAGCCGCGGTCGGCGAGCGCGATCACGCAGATCGCGCCGGACTGGCCGAGCGAGGTCAGCCGCGTCCCCTCGAGCGGGTCGACGGCGACGTCGCACCTCGGGCCGGAGCCGTCGCCGACCTCCTCGCCGTTGTAGAGCATCGGCGCCTCGTCCTTCTCGCCCTCGCCGATCACGACGACGCCCTGCATCGAGACGGTGTCCAGCATCGCGCGCATGCCGTCGACGGCCGCCTGGTCGGCGGACTCCTTCTGGCCGCGGCCGATCCAGCGGCCGGCGGCGAGCGCGCCGGACTCGGTGACCCGGACGAGCTCGAGCGCGAGGTTGCGGTCGGGCCGCGACGGGGCTCCCATGCCGCGATCCTAACCGGGGCGAATCGTCCCCGCGGCGGACACCGGATCGTCCCCGGGGCCGACGCCGCGGGAGCATCGCAGGGTCGTAGCGTGGCGATCGAGATGAGACGTCACGCCGGTCACCTGCTCGCCCTCGCCGCCACGGCGACCTTCGCGACCCTCTTCGTGCGCCGGGTCTCGTGGAGCGAGACCGGCGCCCTGCTCGGCGGGATCCCGGCCGGCACGGCGCTGCTCGCCGTCGCCGCGGTGCTCGGCGGCATGGCCTTCACCGCCCTGCGCTGGCTCTACCTGCTCCGCGCCGCCGGGATCGAGGCGCGGGTGCCGCGCCTCTTCGCGGGCCTCGCCGCCGGGGCCGCGGTCAACAACCTCGTGCCGGCGCGCGGAGGCGACGTCGTCCGGGTCAAGTCGGTGCCCGCCCGCACCTCGGCGGTCGTCGGCACGCTGGCGGCCGAGCGGCTGCTCGACGGCTTCGTCCTCGCCTGCTTCCTCGCCTTCGGGGCCGCGCTCCGCGGTGCCGGGCCGCTGCTCTGGGCCGGCCTCGCGCTCGCGATCGGAAGCGGCCTCGGGATGCTCGTCGCCGCGCGCGAGCCCGCCTGGGTCGAGCGGCTCCCCCGCCCCGTCCGCGGGTTCGTCTGCGGGCTCGCGGTCTTCCGCTCGCGCAGCCTCTTCGCGCAGGCCCTCGCCGCCTCGGTCGCGCTCTGGCTCTGCGACGTCGTCATGTACGCGGCGCTCGCGCCCGCCTTCGGGCTCGAGCTCGGCTTCGGCGGCGCCTTCCTGCTCGAGGGGATCGGCAACCTCGCGCTCGCCGTGCCCGCGACCGCCGCCGGGATCGGGACGTTCGACTACCTGACGCTGCTCGGCGCCGGCTCGGTCGGGCTCTCGGGACACGCGGCCGGGGCGTACGTGCTCGCCGTCCACGCCTTCGTGGTGCTGCCGGCGACGGCGCTCGGGCTCGCCCTCCTCTGGTGGGCGCGGCCGCGGCGGGCGGTCGCGGTCGGTCGCGCCGTCCCCGCCGGCTCGTAGACGACGACCGCGACGCCCGCGAGCACGACCAGCGCCCCGCCCGCCAGCACGGCCCCGGTCAGCGGCTGGCCGAGCAGCACCCAGGCGAGCAGCGCCGCCGAGACCGGCTCGAGGTACATCAGGATCCCGGCCGCCTGCGCGGTGACGCGGTGGACGAGCGCGACGAAGAGCAGGTACGAGCCGCCCGTGTAGACGACGCCGAGCGCGAGCACCGGCGCGATCTCGGCGCCGTGCGGGAGCACGCGGCCGCCGAGCGCGAGCGCCGGCGCCAGCGCGGCCGCGGCCGCGACGCACTGCCAGAACTGCACGGCCACGGCCGGCAGCCGCGCCGTCAGCGTCTTCGTCCCGATCACGAGCAGCGCGTAGAGGATCCCCGAGCCGACGCCGCAGGCGATCGCGGCGGGCCGCGCGTGCGTGCCGCCGTCGCCGGCCAGCGCGATCAGGGCGATCCCGCCGAGCCCGGGGACGAGCGCCGCGAGCGCGACCCGGCTCCGCTTCTCACGCAGGAGCAGCGGCGCCAGCAGCGAGAGGTAGAGCGGCGCCGTGTAGATGGTCACGAGCGCGACCGCGACCGAGCTGAGCTTGACCGTCTCGAACCAGAGCGCCCAGTGGCCGGCGAGGACGAGGCCGACGGCGGCGAGCCGCAGGCGCAGCTCGCGCACCCGCAGGAGCCGAAGCCGCCCGGCCGCCGCGAGCGCGAGCGCGATCGTCGCCGCGCCGAGCGAGACGCGGAAGAAGGCGAGCGCCGCCGCGTCCACCCGCACCCAGGCGCCGATCACCGAGATCAGGCCCCACGACGAGGCGAGGGCGGCGAGGGAGAGGTTCCAGCGCATCCTCCGAGGCTCGCCGCGCCCGCGGCCGCCCGCATCCGGCGCGCGCCGGACCCGCGGTCCGGCGTTCCGCCTACATCCGCTCGGGCGCCTCGACCCCGATCAGGTCGAGGCAGCGCGCGATCACGGCCGCGGCCGCGCGGCAGAGGCCGAGGCGGAAGGCCTGCGACTCGGACTCGAGCACGCGGCACTCGTGGTAGAAGCGGTGGTAGTCGTCGGCGACGCGGATCGCGTAGAGCGGCACCGCGTGCGCGTTCCGGCGCTCGGTCGCCTCGGCCACGAGGGCGGGGAACTCGGCCAGCCGCTTGACGAGCTCGCGCTCCTCGACCGCGAGCGGCCCGGCGGGCTCGCCGCCGACCGGCGCGTCGCCCGCGTTCCGGAGGATGGCCGCGATCCGGGCGTGCGCGTACTGGACGTAGTAGACGGGGTTCTTGTTCGAGCGCTCGGCGGCGAGGTCGACGTCCACCTCGATCGTCTGGTCGTGCGAGCGCGAGACGAGGTACCAGCGGGCCGCGTCGACGCCGATCTCCTCGAGCACGTCGTCGAGGAAGACGACGTTGCCGCTCCGCTTGCCCATCCTGACCGCCTCGCCGCTGCGGACGAGGTGGACGAGCTGGTAGAGCAGCACCTCGACCCGCTCCGGGTCGTAGCCGAGCATCCGCGCGATCGCGGCGTACCAGCTCCGCGTGCCGTGGTGGTCGGCGCCGAGGACGTAGATCGCGCGGTCGAAGCCGCGCTCGAGCTTGTCGACGAGGTAGGCGACGTCGGCGGCGCGGTAGGTCGGGGCGCGGCTCCCGGAGCGCAGGAGGACGCGGTCCTCGTCGTCGCCGTAGGCCGACGACCGCGCCCAGAGCGCCCCCTCCCGCTCGTAGGTGTCGAGCCGCGGCAAGAGCTCCGGCAGCCGCTGCTCGAGCTCGCTCTGCCTCGCCCACGAGTCGAAGTGGATCCGGAAGCGCTCCATCGACGCCTCGATCCGCTCGAGCATCTGCGGGACCGGGTCGCCCTCGAGCCGGGCGAGCTCCTCGACGTAGGCGCCCCGGTAGCCGTCCTCCGGCACCGGCTCGCCGCGCCGGATCGCCGCGACGGAGGCGCGGAAGCGGTCCATCTGGCCGCCCGCGTCGTTGTAGTAGTACTCGCGCCCGACCTCGTCGCCCGCGAACGCGAGCAGCCGGGCGACCGCGTCGCCGTAGGCGCCGTTCCGGGCGGAGGCGAAGGTGACCGGCCCGGTCGGGTTCGCCGAGACCATCTCGACCTGCACCTTCTCGGGCCGCACGGCCGAGCCCGAGCCGTAGTCGGGCCCGATCTCCGCGGCGGCCCCGACCAGGAACGCGTCGGTGACGAACAGGTTGACGAAGCCGGGCCCCGCGACCTCGGCGCGCTCGACCTGCGGCAGCGCCGCGGCCGCGTCGGCGAGCTCCTGCGCCCGCTCGCGCGGCGGCCGGCGGTGCTCCTTCGCCGTCCGCAGGGCGACGTTCGTCGCGTAGTCGCCGTGCGCGGGGTCGGAGGGGCGCTCGAGCTCGACCTCGCCGCCCGCGAGCCGCGCCAGCTCGGCGGCGAGCCTCCGGACGGCGTCGGGCTGCTCGGGCATGGCCGGGACGATAGCCGCGACGTCCGGCGGAGCCGGGCCGTACCGCCGACCGGTGTATCGTGGAGGCGTGCAGGACGAGGGTCACGACCGCCAGCTGAACCTCCACATGGATCCCGACTCGATGGCCGGCGTCTACGCGAACTTCGCCAACGTCGGCTTCTCCGACTACGAGTTCACGCTCACCTTCGCCCGGGTCGACTTCGACAGCGAGGAGGGCGACATCCCGGGGGTCGTCGTCTCGCGCGTGAACATGTCGGCGCCGTTCATGCGCCAGCTCGTCGACGCGATCAACGACTCGTGGTCGAAGTGGTCGACGCGCGAGGGGATCAAGAACCTGCCCGAGGCGCCGCCGCGGCCCGACGACGAGTAGCGCTCCGCCAGCGCTGCGCCATCGCGATCCGCTGCGCCAGCGTCGGGTGGGTCTGGAAGAGGACGTAGTCCCAGAGCGGCGGGCTCGGCTGCTCGAGGCTCGTCCGCGCGAAGCCGCGAAAGAGCGCCGTCGCCGCGGCCGGGTCGCGCGTCGCACGCAGCGCCGCCCAGTCGGCCTCGGCCTCGTAGCGGCGGGAGACCGCGTTCTCGAGCGGGGCGGCGAGGAGGCCGGCGAGCGTCAGCACGAGGACGGCGAGCGGGATCGCGCCGGGGCTGCCGAGGCCGCCCGCGGGGCGGGTCGCCTCGGCGACGAGGAAGGCGACCGGGAAGGCGAGCAGCGCCAGCCACGCGAGCGACTTCCAGAGGTGCCGGTGCGCGACGTGGCCGAGCTCGTGCGCGACGACGACGCCGACCTGGCCGCGGCCGAAGCGCCCGTCGAGGAGCGTGTCCCAGAGGACGACGCGGGCCGAGGGGCCGAGCCCGGTCGCGAAGGCGTTCGGCTGGTTCGTCCAGCTCGAGACGGCGGCCTCGCGCACCGGCACGTGGACGCCCTGGCGCTGCTCGAGCGCCGCGACGTCGTCGCGCAGGCGCTGCGGCAGCGGCTCGGTGCCGATCCCGGCGACGTAGCCGCCGAGGAAGGCGAAGAGGACGGCGAGGCCGACGAGCACGGGCGCGCCGACGAGCCACCAGCTGCGGCCGACGGCGCGCGCGAGCGCCATCACGAGCACGATCGCGACGAGCGCGTACCCGGCCTCGAAGGAGAGCGTCGCCCAGGGCGCGGCCAGCCAGGCGAGGTAGTCGTGCGGCGCGAGCCCGTGCCGCGCCGCCCACCACTGGCGGGCGAGCCCGAACGGCAGCGCCACGAACCAGAGGGTCACGAGCGTCACCATCCCGACGACGACGCCCGAGCCGATCGGGCCGAGGCCGATCCTCCGCGCGAGCCGCGGCGCCCGCAGCGCGAGCACGACGAGCGCGGCGATCCCGGCCGCCGTCCCCGCGAGCGCGATCGCGTCGGCGACGACCGTGTAGCGGTGCGCCGCCGCGAGCCGGCCGGGGGCGAAGTAGCGCCCGACGTCGAGCCCGCCGGTGTCGAGCGCCGCGGGGACGTCGGTGCGCCAGAGACGGGTCCCGCCCACCGCCCAGGCCGGGATCAGCAGAATCAGGGTGCCCCAGCGGGCCACTCTCCCCATGCGCGTCGCCGTCATCTCCGACATCCACGCTAACGCCGCCGCCCTCGACGCGGTTCTCGAGGCGATCGACGCCGACGCTCCCGACGCGCTCTGGTGCCTCGGCGACACGGTCGGCTACGGCCCACGGCCGAACGAGTGCATCGCGGGCGTCCGCGCCCGGGCCGACGTCTGCCTGGTCGGCAACCACGACCTCGCCGTGCTCGACCGCCTCGATCTCTCCGACTTCACGCCCGACGCCGAGGCGGCGGCGCGCTGGTCCGCCTCCGTGCTCGAGCGAGACGCGCGCGCGTGGCTCGACGCGCTGCAGCCGTCCGCCGAGGCCGAGGGCGCGCAGCTCTTCCACGCGAGCGCCCGCGACCCGGTCTGGGAGTACGTGCTCAGCGAGGAGGTGGCCGCCGCCTCGCTGGCCGTCGCGAGCGCTCCGCTCGTCCTCGTCGGCCACAGCCATGTCCCGCTGGCGCTCCAGGAGCACCGGGACGGCGTGCGCGGCGGCGTCGCCCCGGGCGGCACCGAGGTCGAGCTCGGCGCCGGCCGCTGGCTGCTCAACCCGGGCTCGGTCGGCCAGCCCCGGGACGGCGACCCGCGCGCCGCCTGGCTGCTGCTCGACTCGGAGGCGCGGACGGCATCGTTCCGCCGCGTCGACTACGACGTCTCCCGGACGCAGTCGGAGATCCGCGACGCCGGCCTGCCCGAGCCGCTCGCGGCCCGGCTCGCGAGCGGCGCGTAGATCGCCGGGCCCCGGGGAAGCGACTTCCGGTGCACAGACTCGCCCTGATCGCAACCGCCGCCGCCGTCCTCGCCGGCTGCGGCGGCGGCGCGCTGCCGCGGACGACCGCCCGACCGCTCGCGGCCCAGGCGGACGCGATC
Source organism: uncultured Actinomycetes bacterium (assembly GCA_963839285.1). GTDB lineage: Bacteria > Actinomycetota > Thermoleophilia > Gaiellales > Gaiellaceae > DASSSQ01. The sequence goes on along the minus strand of CAWIUN010000020.1, from coordinate 390,652 downwards.
GCAGCCCGGGTCGCCGCCGGCGACGCGTGCGGTGCGCGCGACCACGCGCGGACGCTGCAGCGGCAGACCGTCGCCGCGATCAACGCGGGGCACGTCCCCGGCGAGCTGCAGGAGCCGCTGCTCTCCCGCGCGAACGAGCTCGTCTCGGAGCTCGAGGCCCGCTGCCTGCCCTCGGTCGCGCCGGCCTCGACCGCGCCGACGACGACGAGCGCCTCGACCGGGAGCGGCAGGCCCGCGAAGCCGAAGGCCGGGCCGGAGGACGAAGAAGGCCGGGCCGAAGGAGAAGAAGAAGCCGCACGGGAACGGCGACGGCGAGCGCGGACACGGGAAGAAGGGCCGATGAGCGTCGCCGCCCTCGGACGAGGCCGCTACCGGCTCGAGCGCCGGCTCGGGAGCGGCGGCATGGCGACGGTCCACCTCGCGTACGACCGGGAGCTGCACCGGCCCGTGGCCGTCAAGGTGCTCGCCGACCACCTGGCGCAGGACGCGGACTTCCGGCGGCGGTTCCTGCGCGAGGCACGCCTCGCGGCCAGGCTCTCCCACCCGCACGTCGTCGCCGTCTTCGACGCGGGCGAGGAGGACGGCCGACCCTTCATCGTCATGGAGCTCGTCCGCGGCGAGACGCTCGCCGACCGCCTCGCCCGCCGGGGCCGCCTCCCGGCCGACGAGGTCGCGCGGCTCGGCGCCGAGGCCGCCGAAGGCCTCGCGCACGCGCATGCGCGAGGCCTCGTCCACCGGGACGTCAAGCCGCAGAACCTGCTGATCCGCGAGGACGGCACCGTCAAGGTCGCCGACTTCGGGATCGCGCGCCCGGCCACGGCGACGGAGCGCATGACCGAGATCGGCACCGTCCTCGGCACCGCCGCCTACCTCCCGCCCGAGCAGGCGGCGGGCGACGAGGTCGGGCCGGCGGCCGACCTCTACGCGCTCGGCGTCGTCCTCTACGAGGCGCTGACCGGCCGGACGCCGTATCCGGCGACGACGCTCGGCGAGCTGCTGCAGGCCCAGCAGGCCGGCGTCGTCACGCCTGTCCGCGCGCTCGCGCCCGGGACGCCCGCCGGGCTCGAGGAGGTCGTCATGCGCTGCCTCGCCCGCAACCCCGACTACCGGCCCGCCTCGGCCGGCGAGGTCGCCGCGGGAGCTCGGCGCGGCGGCTCCGGAGGAGGCGACGCGGCCGCTCGCACGCCCGGCACCGCCGGGGCACGGTGCGCACCGATGGAGGTGTACACCTCCATCTCCAGCACACGTATGTTCGTGTCGCCGCCGCCGCACTGGCCCTCGCGGCCGCGGCCGCGGCGATCGCGTTCGGCGTCCTCGCCGCGACGGGCGGCGGCGCTCCCGCCCCGCTCCCGCCGGACCGCCCCGGCAAGCCGGCGCAGCAGGCGCGCGACCTCGCCGACTGGCTCCGGGCGGAGTCGGGCTAGCGGGAGGCGGCGGCCGTCGAGGCCGCGCTCTCGCCGAAGGTGATGCCCTCGCGGGCGAGCGCGACCTGGACGTCCTCGCGCGCCTTGAAGATCCGCCACTTGACGGTGGCGAGCGTGATCTCGAGCGAGTCGGCGATCTCGTTGTAGGAGAGCCCGACGACGTCGCGGAGGAGCAGCGCCATCTTCAGGTCGACGTTGAGGTCGTTGACCGCACGCCAGACGGCGTCGATCATCTCGAGCCGCTCGACCGGCTGGTCGACGATCTCGAGCGGCGGCACGTCCTCGAGCGCCACCGACAGGCGCGGCCGGCGCTCGACCGCCCGCAGCTCGTCGAGGACGCGGTTCTTCGTCACCTGGAACAGCCAGGTCGTGAACTTGCAGCGCAGCGAGAAGCGCGAGAGGCCCTGGAACACGCGCAGGAAGACCTCCTGCGTCAGGTCCTCCGCCAGCGAGCGGTCGCCGACGAGTCGCAGCACGTAGTTGTAGACCGGCGTCTCGTACATGCGCACGATGATCGAGAACGCACGTTCGTCGCCCTTCTGCGCCTTGCGCAGGATCGCCGGATCGGGCTGCGGGAGTGACATGGAGCCGCCTTAGCTAAGTGTGCCGCAAGAGGTGCCGGAGTATAGCCGCGACCGGGGACGACCGTATACGCCCTAAAGGGTGAGCGCCCGCCCGGTCATCTCCGGCGGCTGCTCGAGGTCGAGCAGCCGCAGGCACGTCGGGATCAGGTCCGAGAGCTCGCCGCCGTCGCGCAGCTGCAGTCCCTCGCCGGTGACGATCAGCGGCACGGGATTGGTCGTGTGGGCCGTGTGCGGGCTGCCGTCCGGCTGCAGCTCCTGCTCGGCGTTGCCGTGGTCGGCGGTGATCAGGCAGACCCCGCCCGCGCCGACGACGGCGTCGACGACGCGACCGAGGCAGGCGTCGACCGTCTCGCAGGCCCGGACGACCGCCGGGATCACGCCGGTGTGCCCGACCATGTCCGGATTGGCGAAGTTGACGATCCCGAAGCGGTAGCCGTCGACGATCTCGGTCGCGAACCGCTCCGCGACCTCGGGCGCCGACATCTCCGGCTTCTGGTCGTAGGTGCCGACCTCGCGCGGGCTCGGGACGAGGATGCGCGTCTCGCCGGGCCACTCCTCCTCGCGGCCGCCGTTGAAGAAGTAGGTGACGTGCGCGTACTTCTCGGTCTCGGCGCAGTGCAGCTGGCGGGCGCCGGCCCTCGCGAGCACCTCGGCCATCGTGTTCGGGACGACCTGCTCGTCGAAGGCGACCGGGCAGTCGAGCTCCTCCGAGTAGCGCGTCATCGTCGTCAGGTCGAAGCCCGCGTCGAGCAGGAGCCGCGAGAGCTGCCGGCCGCGGTCGGGGCGGAAGTTGAAGAAGATCGCCGCGTCGCCCGGCTCGAGCACCGGCGCGCCCTCGAAGTGGACGGGCTCGAGGAACTCGTCGGTGACGCCCGCCTCGTAGCTCTCGCGGACGTAGTCGACGGGCGCCGCGTCCGTCGCGGGCGTGCCGCCGACGATCGCGTCGAAGGCGCGCCGCGTCCGCTCCCAGCGCTTGTCCCGGTCCATCGCCCAGTAGCGGCCCGAGACCGACGCGATCCGGTCCTGCGGCAGCTCGGCGAGGTCCGACACGGCCGCGTCCGGGCGGACGTCGCGGCCGTCGGTGAAGGCGTGCACCCAGGTCTTCTCCGGCGCGAACTCGAGCAGCGCGCGCAGGTGGTCGATGTGCGAGTGGACGCCGCCGTAGGAGACGAGGCCGAGCAGGTGGACGCGGCGGCCGCGCTCGAACGCCCGCAGGAGCGCCGGATTGGCGAAGAGCGAGCGGTCCTCGATCGCCCGGTTGACGCGCATCAGGTCCTGGTAGAGCACGCGTCCCGAGCCGATCGTCAGGTGGCCGACCTCGGAGTTGCCCATCTGCCCCGGCGGCAGGCCGACCGCCTCGCCCGAGGCGGCGAGCCGCGTCGTCGGGTAGGCGGCGTGGAGCCGGTCGAAGACGGGCGTCTCGGCCAGCTCGACCGCGTTTCCCGGGCCCGGCGGGGCGATCCCCCAGCCGTCGAGGATGACGAGCGCGACGAGCGGGACGGTCACGCCGCTGCCCGGCAGATCGCCGCGAACGACGCGACCTCGAGCGAGGCCCCGCCGACGAGCGCGCCGTCGACCGCCGGCTGCCCGAGCAGCTCGGCGGCGTTGTCGGGCTTGACCGAGCCGCCGTAGAGCACCGGCACGTCGAGCAGCTCCTTGATCGTCTCGTGCGCCGCCTGCGCGAGCTCGGGCGTCGCCGTCTTGCCCGTCCCGATCGCCCAGACCGGCTCGTAGGCGACGACGAGCTGCTCGTGCGCCTCCAGCACGGAGACCTGGCGCCGCAGGACGGCGTCGGTCTCCCCCGCCTCCCGCTCGGCCTCGGTCTCGCCGACGCAGGCGATCACCCAGAGCCCGGCCTCGAGCGCGGCCGTCACGCGCCGCGCGACCGTCTCGTCGGTCTCGCCGAAGTACTGGCGCCGCTCGGAATGGCCGACGATCGCGCCGTAGACGCCGAGCTCCTGCAGCATCGGCGCCGAGATCTCGCCGGTGAAGGCGCCCTCGGCCTCCCAGTGGACGTTCTGGGCGCAGACGGCGATCTCGGTGCCCGCGAGCTCGCGCACGGCGACGGCGAGCGAGACGTACGGCGGGCAGACGGCGACGTCGACGCCGGCGGGCAGCTCCTGCTCCCGCAGCGCGCGGCAGAACTCGCCGGTCGCGTCCGGGCCCTTGAACATCTTCCAGTTGCCTGCGATCAGCACGGGCGGCTCCTGACGCTAGCGGGTCGAGGTGAGGACGGCCTGGGTCTGGGTCACCCGCGCGACGTGCCGCCCCTCGTCGTCGCGCAGGTCGGTCTCGACGACGATCACCGTGCGGCCGACGTGCAGCGGCCGGGCGATCCCGGCGACCCGTCCGCCGGAGACGCCGCGGAAGAAGTTCGTCTTCGACTCGATCGTCGCCGTGCCGGTCGCGCCCTCGGGCAGGTTCAGGTAGGCGCAGAGCCCGCCGAGGCTGTCCGCGAGCCCCATCAGCGCGCCGCCGTGGAGGATCCCGCCGGCGGTCGTGCGCTCCTCGGCCCACGCGAGCCCGCCGCGCACCTCCTCGGGCGCGGCCGCCTCGAGCTCGACGCCGAGCGCGGCCGCGAACGGCATCGCCTGCAGCAAGCTCGGCGCTCACGCCTCCGGGATCACCGCCACGCCGGGCAGCTCCTTGCCCTCGAGCAGCTCGAGCGAGGCGCCGCCGCCGGTCGAGACCCACGAGACCTCGCCGTCGAGCCCGGCCTCGACGAGCGCGCGGACCGAGTCGCCGCCGCCGACGACCGTGTAGCCCTCGCAGGCCGCGACGGCGCGCGCGACCTCGTTCGTCCCCGCGGCGAAGCGGCTCCACTCGAAGACGCCCATCGGCCCGTTCCAGAAGACGGTCCGCGCCCCGCGGACGATCGCCGCGAAGCGCAGGCGCGACTCCGGCCCGACGTCGAGCCCGAGCCAGCCGTCGGGGACGGCGTCGTAGGGCGCCACCCGCGTCTCCGCGTCCTCGGCGAACTCCGAGGCGGCGACGACGTCGACGGGCAGCTCGACCGGGAACGGCAGCGGGTTCTCCTCCCGCAGCTCCTCGGCCATCTTGCCGCCGACGATCACCGTGTCGGCCCGGTCGCCGAGGTGCCGGAGCACGCCGAGCTTGTCCTCGACCTTGGCCCCGCCGGCGACGAGCACGAACGGGTGCTCGGGCTCCTCGAGCAGCCGCCCGAGGTGCTCGAGCTCCTGCTCGAGCAGGAGGCCCGCGTAGGCCGGCAGGAGCTCGGCGACGCCGACCGTCGAGGAGTGCGCCCGGTGCACGGAGCCGAACGCGTCCTCGACGAAGAGGTCGCAGCCCTCGGCGAGCTCGCGCGCGAACTCCGGGTCGTTCTTCGTCTCGCCCGGGTGGAAGCGGGTGTTCTCGAGCACCGTCAGCCGGTCGTCCGCGAGCAGCTCGGCGAGCCGCGCGCGGACGGGCTCGATCGCGTAGGCCGCCCGGTCGGCCTCGGTCTTCGGCCGGCCGAGGTGCGAGCAGACGCGCACCTGTGCGGCGCCGCGGTCGAGCAGGTGGCGGAGCGTCGGCAGCGAGGCCCGGATGCGGGTGTCGTCGGCGACCGCGCCGCCCTGCAGCGGCACGTTCAGGTCGGAGCGGACGAGGACGACCTTGCCGTCGACCTCGGCGTCGCGGACGGAGCGCGGGCGCCGCACGGCCTAGAGCAGCGTGCCGACGAGGTCGACCAGCCGGCACGAGTAGCCCCACTCGTTGTCGTACCAGCTGAACACCTTCACGTGGTGCCCCGAGACCATCGTCAGCTCGCTGTCGAAGATCGACGAGTGCGGGTCCTTCTGGATGTCGCTCGAGACGATCGGCGCCGTCTCGTAGCGGAGGATCCCGGCGAGCGGGCCGTCGGCGGCCGCGCGGAACGCCTCGTTGACCTCCTCGACCGAGGTCTCGCGCGCGACGTGGGCGACGAAGTCGACGATCGAGCCGGTCGGCACCGGCGCGCGCATCGAGACGCCGTCGACCTTGCCCTTCAGCTCGGGCAGCACGAGCCCGATCGCGCGGGCGGCGCCCGTCGAGGTCGGGATCAGGTTGATCGCGGCGGCGCGGGCCCGGCGCAGGTCCTTGTGCGGCAGGTCGAGGATGTTCTGGTCGTTCGTGTACGCGTGGATCGTCGTCATGAAGCCCTGCTCGATCGTGAACGTGTCGTTGAGGATCTTCGCGACCGGCGCGACGCAGTTCGTCGTGCAGGACGCGTTCGAGATGATGTGGTGCGCGTCCCTGTCGTAGGCGTCGTCGTTGACGCCGAGCACGAGCGTGATGTCGGGGTCGGTGGCCGGGGCCGAGATCACGACCTTCTTCGCGCCGGCGTCGAGGTGCTGCTGCGCGCCGTCGCGCTTGGTGAAGAAGCCGGTCGACTCGATCACGACGTCGACGCCGAGGTCGCCCCACGGCAGCTTGCGCCGGCTCGCGCTCGGCGAGCATCTTCAGCTCGCGGCCGCCGATCCGGATGACGCCGTCCGCCGCCTCGACGTCCTCGCCCAGGTTGCCGAGCACCGAGTCGTGCTTGAGCAGGTGCGCCATCGTCTTCGCGTCGCCGAGATCGTTGGCCGCGACGACCTCGAAGCCGGCGTCCCGTTCCATCGACGCGCGCAGGAAGTTGCGCCCGATCCTCCCGAAGCCGTTGATGCCGACACGAAGTGCCATCGCCCGTCCTTCCCGTTCGCTGTCTCTGTCCGGGGCTTGACTCTAACTAGGCGGTGCCGGCTGCGAGACCGTAGATGCCACCGAGCTTCTCGCGCAGGTACCGCAGGTAGGGCTCCGGGTCGAGCGGCCCGCCGACGACCCGCTCGAGCGTCTCGACGGGCGTGAACTTGCGCCCGTGGCGGTGCAGGTGCTCGCCGAGCCACTCGCGGAGCGCCGCGAACTCGCCCTGCTCGAACCGGTCGTCGAGGTCCGGGATGTCGGCGCGGACGCGCTCCCAGATCTGGGCCGAGACGACGTTGCCGAGCGCGTAGGTCGGGAAGTAGCCGATGTGGCCGCCGGCCCAGTGCATGTCCTGGAGGATGCCGCGGCGGTCGTCGGGCACCTCGATCCCGAGGTACTCGGCCATGCGCGCGTTCCAGGCCTCGGGCAGCTCCTCGAGCGCGATCGAGCCGGCGAGGATCTCCTGCTCGAGCTCGAAGCGCAGGATGATGTGCAGGTTGTAGGTGGCCTCGTCCGCCTCGACGCGGATCAGCGAGGGCCGGATCCGGTTCATGACGCGGAACCAGCTCTCGGCGTCGTGCTCCGCGAGCTGCTGCGGGAAGGTCTCCTGCAGGCGCGGGAAGAAGTGGCGCCAGAACGGCAGCGAGCGGCCGACGAGGTTCTCCCACATCCGGCTCTGCGACTCGTGCAGCCCGAGCGAGGCGCCGCGGCAGAGCGGCGTCCGGTCGAGGGCCCGGTCGATCTGGTGCTCGTAGAGGCCGTGGCCGAACTCGTGCATCGTCGCGGTCAGGCCGTCGAGCGAGTCCTCGTAGTGACGGCTCGTCAGCCGGATGTCGTCGGGCCCGCCGCCGGAGGCGAAGGGGTGGATCGTCTCGTCGATCCGCCAGGCCTGCGGGTCGTAGCCGAAGCGGGTGATCACCTCGAGCTCGAACGCCTCCTGCCGGTCGACCGGGAAGGGGCCCTGCGGCTCCGGCGGCACGCCGCCGGCCTCCGCGATCTCGGCGAGCAGCGGCACCTGCGCCTCCTTCAGCCGCTCGAAGACGCTGCGCACCTCGGAGGTCTTCATGCCGCGCTCGAAGTCGTCGAGCAGGATGTCGTACGGCTCGTCGGCCGGCTCGAAGCAGTCGACGTAGCGGTGCCGCAGCTCGATCGCCGTCCGCAGGTGCGGCAGGAAGGCGTCGAAGTCGGAGTTGGCGCGCGCCTCGGCCCAGGCGGGCAGCGCGAGCGCCGAGGCGCGGGTCAGCTCGGCCTGCAGCTGCGAGGGCACGCGGCGGGCCTTCTCCCAGTCCTGGCGGGTGACGCGGACGAGGCTCGCCTCGACCGAGTCGTACGGCTGCGACTCCTCGAAGCCCTGCAGCTCGTCGAGCAGGTGTCCGAGCTCGGGCGCGGTGAACGCCTCGTGCGCGATCCGGCCGAGGGTCGCCAGCTGCTCGGCCCGGTTCGGCGCCCCGCGCGGCGGCATCTTCGTCTGCTGGTCCCAGGCGAGGATGCTGGCCGCCTTGCCGAGGTCCCAGACGACGGCCAGCCGCTCCTTCAACTCGAGGTAGCGCGAATCCACGGTCGCGAACGCTATACCACGCCTCCGCGGCGCCGACGAGCGTCCGTCCCGGCTGCCGCGCTCCCTTCGCGGGGCGGACGAGGCGAAGCCAGGGGGCGGCCCGCGAGCAGCGGCGTGCCGACCGGCAGAGCGAGGTCGCGGAGCGGGCGGAGGCGAAGCCGACCAGGAGCGAGGCCGGGGTTCCCCCGGCCGGAGCGGGAAAGGGGCGGGCCGGAGGCGAAGCTCCGAGGACGACCTCCGCCTCCGGTTCACGGCGCTCCGGACCGTTGGCGACGGACGGGGTCTGAATCCGTCACCGGACGAGCGCCGACCCGCCCGCTTCCGAGTATGACGACTCGCCTGTTGTCTGGCCAGACGAGTTGAAAGTCGTCCGAGGATGCGTTTGCCGCTGCAAACTCCTCAGACCTTGGCCAGGCGCACGAGCCGGCTCAGACGCCGGTGGACGGCGGCCTTCGAGGCCGGCGGCTTGCAGCGGGCGCCGAGCTCGCGCAGGCTCGCGGACGGGAAGCGGAGCCGGAGCTCGGCGACCTCGCGGAGCGACGGGCCGAGGTCGTCGAGGACGCCGTCCGCCTGCAGGCTGCGGAGCGCCTCGAGCTGGACGGCGGCGGCGCGGCTGGAGCGGACGAGGTTCGCGTGGTCGGCGTTCGCGAGCCGGTTCGCCTGCGACCGCGTCTCGCCGACGACCGCGTGCTCCTCGAAGGCGAGCGCGGTGTCGCTCGCGCCCGCGAGCGCGAGCGCGCCGGCGACCTGCTCGATCCCCTTGGCGTAGGCGGCGGCGTGCGAGTCGCGCTCGACGACCTTCAGCTCGACCCCGTCCGCGGCGACGACCTCGGCGAGGAAGCGCGCGCCCTCGACGCTCGTCGTGCGCGCCTCGAGGTGCGGCGCCTTCGGGCCCGAGAGCGAGCCGCCGCCGAGCAGGGCGCCGCGCAGGTAGGCGCCGCGGCAGCAGCCGCGGCCGACGACGCGCTTCGGCGGCCGCTCGAGCGGGCCGCGGCGGGAGCCGATCACGCCCGCCTCCCGCAGCACCTGCAGCGCGCGCTCGTCGCCGTCGACGTGCAGCTGGTAGCGGGTGGCGCGGTCGAACGCGCGGCGCCGGTAGGTGCGGATCTCCGAGCCGACCCCGAAGCCGCGCAGGAGCGCGAAGGCGCGGCGGGCGACGGCCGCGCTGCCGAGGTCGAGGTGGACGGAGACGTGGCCGCCGCCGAGCAGGTGCAGGCTGCCCGCGGAGTGGAAGAGCGCCGAGAGCTCGGCCAGCCGGTCGCAGCCGCGCGTCGGGTCGATCGCGGCCAGCTCGTTGCGGAGCTCCTCAGAGAGCATGGCCCTCGAGTGCGAGCAGCCGCCGCTTGTAGTCGGCCCCGAGCGAGCCGAAGCCGCCGATCCCGTCGACCGAGACGACGCGGTGCACCGGCAGCACCGGCCCGAGCGCGCAGCGGGCGCAGAACGAGCCCGCGGCGCGGGCGGCGCGCGCGCGGCCCGCGAGCAGGGCCAGCTCGCCGTAGCCGACCACCTCGCCGTAGGGGATCCGGCGCAGCTCCTCGGCCAGCCTGCGGCCGAACGCGGTCTCGTCCCCGAGCTCGACCTCGACGTCGGCGAAGTCGACCCGCTCGCCGGCGAAGTAGGCCTGCAGCCGCCCGGCGAGCGGGTGGTCGCCCCCGGGGCCGGCGGCCGCCGGGCGCGGGCGCGGCAGCTCGCTGTGCAGGAGCCGCTCTCCCTCGAAGACGAGCTCGCCGATCCCCCAGCCCTCCGCCTCGTAGCGCACGTAGGTGAGCCGCACGGAGACATTGTCGCCGTAGACTCACGGGCATGAGCGCACCCGGAATCTTCCGTCCCCCGCACGCCCGGAACGAGCCCGTCCGCGAGTACCTGCCCGGCAGCCCGGAGCGCGAGCGGCTGCGGCACCGGCTCGAGCAGATGCGCGGCGAGCGCCTCGACGTCCCGCTCGTGATCGGCGGCAAGGACGTCCGCACCGGCACGACGCGCGAGGCCGTCATGCCCCACGACCGCGAGCACGTGCTCGCCGACGTCCACCAGGGCGGCGCCGACGAGGTCGCCGCTGCGATCGACGCGGCCGCCGCGGCCTGGGAGGACTGGAGCCGCTGGCCGTGGGAGGAGCGCGCCGCCGTCTTCCTCCGCGCGGCCGAGCTGCTCTCGGGCCCCTGGCGCGACACCCTGAACGCCGCGACGATGCTCGGCCAGTCGAAGACGGCGCACCAGGCCGAGATCGACGCCGCCTGCGAGCTGACCGACTTCCTCCGCTTCAACGTCGAGTTCATGACCCGGATCTACGAGGAGCAGCCGATCTCCTCGCAGGGGATGTGGAACCGGCTCGAGTACCGGCCGCTCGAGGGCTTCGTCTTCGCGGTGACGCCGTTCAACTTCACGGCGATCGGCGGCAACCTGCCGAGCTCGGTCGCGCTGATGGGCAACACGGTCGTCTGGAAGCCGGCCTCGACCGCGATGCTGTCGGCGTTCTACGTCATGCGCCTCTTCCAGGAGGCGGGGCTGCCGGACGGGGTGATCAACCTCGTCTACGGCTCCGGCTCGAAGGTCGGCGACCCCGTGCTCGCGAGCGAGCACCTCGCCGGGATCCACTTCACCGGCTCGACACCGGTCTTCCACGGGATGTGGAAGACGGTCGGCGCCGCGATCGACCGCTACCGCAACTACCCGCGGATCGTCGGCGAGACCGGCGGCAAGGACTTCATCGTCGCGCATCCGTCCGCGGACGTGGAGGCGCTCGCGGCCGCGATCGTGCGCGGCTCCTTCGAGTACCAGGGCCAGAAGTGCTCGGCCGCCTCGCGCGTCTACGCGCCGTCGAACCTCTGGCCGGAGCTGCGCGAGCGGCTGCAGCAGGAGGTCGGCTCGATCCGGATGGGCGACGTCGCCGACTTCTCGAACTTCATGGGCGCCGTCATCGACGAGGGCTCGTTCGAGACGCAGCGCCAGGCGATCGAGGAGGCGCGCGCGCACGCCGAGACGGAGGTCGTCGTCGGCGGCGGCACCGACTCGAGCCGCGGCTTCTTCGTCGAGCCGACCGTGATCGAGACCCGCGACCCGGGCTTCCGGCTGCTCCGCGACGAGCTCTTCGGCCCGGTCGTGACCACCTACGTCTACGACGAGAAGCGCTGGGACGAGACCCTCGGCCTCGTCGACGAGACGGCCGCGTACGGGCTCACCGGCGCCGTCTTCTCGGAGGACCGCGCCGCGGTCAGGGAGGCGCAGGAACGGCTCCGCTACGCCGCGGGCAACTTCTACGTCAACGACAAGCCGACCGGCGCCGTCGTCGGCCAGCAGCCGTTCGGCGGGGCGCGCGCCTCGGGCACGAACGACAAGGCCGGCTCGATGTGGAACCTGATCCGCTGGGTCAGCCCGCGCACGATCAAGGAGACGTTCGTGCCGCCGCGGGACTACCGCTACCCGTTCCTGGCGCCCGGACGAGGGCGGCAGCTCGAGCCCGCCCGCGGGCGGCTTCTAGCGGCTCGGCGGCTCCCCCGTGACGGCCCGGTAGCCCGCGAAGCTCGACTCGAGCACACCCTCGCCGCCGGTCAGGTCGGGTAGCTGCCGCTGCAGGCGGTTGAGTCGCGCCGCGGGCACGACCGCCGTGAGCGTCGACGTGCCGTCGCCCACCGCCGGCCGCCCGATCGCGGCCTCGAGCAGCGCCAGCACGCTCAGGACGGCGCCGACGGTTTCGCCCGGGACCTCGAGCCGCACGCGGACGACCGGCTCGCAGACGACGGTGCGGGCCCGCGCGAGCGCCTGCGCGAGCACGATCGGCGTCAGCTTCCGGAAGTCGGCGGCCGTGCTCAGCGGCCCGCGGACGGAGGCCGGGCCGTCGGGCGAGCTGTAGACGCAGTCGGTCATCGTCACGAGGCAGTCGGTGACGCGCCAGCCGTGCAGGCCGGCCTCGAGGCCGTCGCGCACGTACCGCGCCATCGAGTCGGCGAAGCTCTCGAGCCGCTTGTAGACGTGGAGCGGCGCCGCGCGCGCCTCGACGGCGAGGCGGAACTCGACGCCGCTTCCGACCGGAGCGGGCTCGACCCGGAGCCCGATCGTCGCCAGGTACGGATTGCCGTCGGCGTGCAGCACCTCGATCGCCTCGCCGCTGCCCCGCGGCCGCTCGACGCAGACCGGCGTCGCCTCCCGGAGGACGGCCTCGACGCCGTAGTCCTCGAGGAGCGTCGCCTGCAGCACCTCCTTCTGGACCTCGCCGTACAGCAGGACCGACGGCTCGCGGCCGCGCTCCAGCCGGATCGAGATCAGCGGGTCCTGGTCGGCGAGCTCGGCGAGCGCGACGCGAAGGCGCGGGCCGTCGTCGTGCCGCGCGGCGACGACCGCCGTCTCGAGCAGCGGCGGCGCGAAGTGGTGCTCGGCACGCGGCGGCGGCGTGCCGATCGGGTCGCCGATCCGGATCCCGGCGAGCCCCCACACCTTCGCGATCTCGCCCGCCGAGGCGGAGCGGCGACGAACGGTCGTGCCGTCGGCGAAGACGGCGAGCCCGGTCACCTTCTCGCTGCGGCCGTCCGGCAGCAGGACCCGGTCGCGGAGCCTCAACGTCCCGCTGAAGAGACGGACGTAGGCGATCTTCTCGCCGCGTGTCCCTCGCTCGACCTTGAAGACCGTGCCGCCGAGGGCCGCGCCGGGGTCGCCGGCCCGGGCCGGCAGGTGCTCGACGATCCCCCGGGTCAGCTCGGCGATCCCCGTCCCGGTCAGCGCCGAGCCGAAGAAGACGGGCAGGCGGTCGGCCGTCAGCCGCGTGCGGATCTCGTCCAGCACGCCCTCGTGCCGGGCGCCGCGCCGGTCGGTCTTGTTGACGAAGAGGAGCATCGGCACGCCGAGGCGCGCCAGCGCGCGGTACAGCAGCACCGTCTGCGGCTGCACCCCCTCGACCGCGGAGAGGACGAGCACGGCACCGTCGAGGACGCCGAGCACCCGCTCCACCTCCGCGATGAAGTCGGGGTGGCCGGGCGTGTCGATCAGGTTGACCTCGACGCCGCCGATCGAGAACGCGACGACGGCCGAGCGGATCGTGATCCCGCGCCGCCGCTCGAGCGCGAGCGTGTCCGTCTGCGTCGTGCCGTGATCGACGCGGCCGACGTCGTCGATGACGCCGGCGGCATGCAGCAGCCGCTCCGTGAGCGTGGTCTTACCGGCGTCTACATGCGCCAGGATCCCCAGGTTGAGTCGTCTGCGAAGCACGTGCCATCTCCTTCGAGGTCATCGAGGCCCTTTCGATGGACATGGACGTGCTGCGCATCTCCGCTCCCGGGTGGACGGCGCCTTCGTGCGAAAGCTTACAACTGCGGGCCGAGCCGGTGGAGGACGTACGCGTCCACCGGCTCCTCCTTGCCCTTGACCGAGAGCGGCGGCAGCCTCTGGGCGAGCGTGCCCTCGGGAAGCTGCTCGTACGTCCCGGCCCCGATCAGGACGCCGCCGACCGGCGCCTGCGACTCGAGCCGGGCGGCGAGGTTGACCGTGTCGCCGACGAGGCCGTGCTTGCGGTGGCCGGTCGGTCCGCCGAGGACGCCCGCGACCACCTCGCCGCTGTTCACCCCGACGCGGAAGCGCGGCCAGTCGTCGTGGCCGGCCGCGACCCCGGCCGCCTCCCGCTGCAGCTCGAGCCCGGCGCGCGCGGCCCGAACGGCGTGGTCGGGCTGGTCGCCCTCCTTGTTGAAGACGACCATGATCGCGTCGCCGATCAGCTGGTGCACCTCGCCGCCGGCGGCCTCCAGCAGCGGCACGAGCCGGCCGAAGTAGCCGTTCAGCATCTCGGCCACGGCCCGGGCGCCCGCCCGCTCGGAGTAGGACGTGTAGCCCTGCAGGTCGGCGAAGAGGATGCTCGCGTCGCGCGCGCCGGAGAGCGTCCTGTCGAGGTAGAGCGCGCTGAAGCGCTCCTCGTGCCACTCCTGGCGCGCCGCGCCGACGATCAGCGCGAAGGCGGCCAGCATCAGCGCGTGCCACTCCCACCAGCTGACCCGCCAGTTGACCGCGAAGACGATCACCGCCATCGCCTCGGCGAGCAGCGCGAACGCGAACGCGACCGCGAGCGCGAAGCGGGCGCGGCGGCGGCGGTAGAGGCGGGCGTAGCCGGCGGCGCCGACCGCGTAGCCGAGCATGCCGACGACGCCGAGGGCGCTCTGCCAGCCGTCGAGCTGCTCGCCCTGCACGGGGCTGTCGAGCGGCGGCAGGCTCGCGAGCGAGACGATCGCCCAGGCGACCATCAGCGCGAGCAGCGCCCCGAGCAGCTGCCGGCCGAACCGCACGACCCGCACCGAGGCGACCGGGCCGAGCTCGAGCCCGCTCGCCGCGACGAGGAGGCCGCCGACCGCGAGGCCGAACGGCGTCGCCAGCTCGAAGCCGGCGTTCGCGCCGAGCAGCACGCCCGGGGTCGCGAGCGCGTGCAGGCCGAGGAAGCCGGCCGAGGCGACGAAGGCGAGCGAGACGAGCAGCAGGCGCGAGTCGCGGCGGCGGAGCGCGTTCGCGTAGACGGCGCTGCCGAGCGCGGCCGCCGCGAAGCCGGCGGCGCTGACGAGCCAGAAGTGCGCGGGGTGGTTCTCCCAGCGGGCGTCGACGTGCGGGCGGGCGCGGACGAGCGCGACCACGCCGATCGGGACGAGCACGCACGCGAGCGCCACGAGCACGCGGACGCGGCGCGCCCCGGAGACGGGGACCCCCGCGACCGAGCTCACGCGAGCAGGCGCTCCAGCTCGCGGAGGTGCGCCGGGCCGTCGAAGGCGTTGCGCGGCTCCGGGTCGAGCTCGAGCTCGCGCGTCGCGCCGCCGCGCCGCAGGTAGGCGGCCGGGTAGATCGTGCCCCGGTCGTCGAGCTCGACCGTGACCGCGATCGCGTCGCCGCCGCCCTCGCCGTCCACGAACGTCTCGAGCGGCAGGATCCCCTCGTCGGCGCCGCCGTGCGCGTCCAGCGAGACCACGCGCGCGAGGTAGCCCTTCTGGCACCACAGCTCCGGCGCCCGGGCGAGCTCGCCCGCGAGGAACGGCGCCAGCTCGTCGCGGCCGAGCCTGGCCCGCGGGCGCGTCCAGGTCCCGAGTCGCTCGGCCAGGTGCTCGGCGAGGACGCGCGCGTTGTAGCGGAAGCCGTGCACCGCGGGCGAGCTCGCCGCGTTCCCCCGCTTCCGCAGCCCCGGCGCCCCCTGGCTGGCGTTGCCGGCGAAGAAGATCCCCGGCGCGCCGGCGGCCTCGAAGAAGGGGGTCAGCGCCGGGATCCGGTCCTGGGCGACGAGGCGGACGCCGAGCGCGGGCAGGTCCTGGACCGGCGTGCGGAAGCCCGTCGCCGCGATCGCGGCGTCGGCCTCGAGCTCGAGCTCGCCCGGGTGCGTCGTCCCCTGGGCGCGCACGCGGTAGCCGTCCGCGGTGCGCTCGATCCGGTCGAGCGCGGCGTCGAGGACGAAGGTGCCGCCGCCGAGGGCGGCGTCCTCGAGCGGCTGCAGGTAGCGGACGCGGACGCTCGAGGCCGCGAGCACCTCCGTCCGCACCGGCCGCGGCGACACGAGCAGGATCCGGCGCGCCCAGGGCAGCAGCCCGTCGGCGAGCTCGAAGCCGGAGTTGCGCTTGCCGATCACGAGGACGCTCTTGCCCGCGTAGTCGCGCGCCTCGCCCGCCTCGGCGTAGTGCGGCACCGTCTCGACGCCCGGGATCGGCGAGCGCCACGGGTCGGTGACGCCGAGCGCGAAGACCGCGGCGCGGCAGCGGTAGGCGCCGTCGCTCGTCTCGAGCGTCAGCCGGCCGTCGTCGTCGCGGCGGGTCGACTCCCAGCGGCAGCCGTAGCGGACCGGCACGGGCGCGCGCTCCGCGAAGGCCGCGATCCCCGCCTCCATCTGCGGGCGGGTCGGCACGATCGAGCTGCGGTCGAGCTGCTCGGTCACGAGCGCCCGCGCCCGCGGGTCGGCGGCGAGCAGGCTGTTGTGGTCGTACCACTCGTACTCCCGCGAGTCCCGCGGGAAGGGGGCGTCCGGCTTCGACCACGAGAGCAGCCGCTGGAAGACGGGCCAGACGCGGAACATGCCGCCGGGCGCGTCGTCGGCGGAGATCGTCGCGACCCCGACGCCGAGGCGCGCCAGGTCGTGCGCGGCCTGCAGCCCGCCCGGCCCGCTGCCGACGACGACCACGTCGTAGTCGCCGGGCGGATGCGGCTGGTCGCTCAGCCCGCCCACAGGCTCGTGCTGCGGAGCCGGCGGGCCGACGCCTCGAGCATGCGCACGGCGATCGCCGGGTGCTCGAGCAGGAGCGGCCGCAGCTCGGGCCCGTCGAGGACGGCGCAGCGCAGCTCGCCGCCCGCGGCGACGACGTCGGCGATCGGCACCTCCCCCGTCAGGATCGAGCCCTCGCCGAAGTAGTCGCCGGCCCCGAGCCGCGTCCTCGGCTCGCCGCCGATGACGACGTCCGCGGCCCCGTCGGTGATCACGTAGAAGGCGCCGCCGGAGATCCCGGCCCGCAGGACGCGCGTGCCTCCCTCGAAGCTCTCCTCGTCGAGCATCTGCGCGACCGCCTGCAGCCTCGGTGCGTCGAGGTCGGCGAAGAGCGCCAGCCTGGCGAGCGACTGCGGATCGATCACGGCGCGGTCCTCCTGCGTCGAGCGACTGCGACCCCCGGATCAAGGTTCTCGCGAGGCGGGGTGCCGCGTCAAGCGGGGAGCGATAGGGTGTCGCCGTGGATCGCAGCACGATGCGCCGGGCACTCGTGTCGCCGAGCGCGGTTCTCTTCACGTGTCTGTTCGCCGGCCAGTCGGCCGTGCTGGTGCTCTCGCCGATCCTGACCGAGGTGGCCGCCTCCTTCTCCGTCTCGACCGCCGTCGCCGGGCAGCTGCGCACGCTCTCCGGGGTCTGCGCCGGCCTCGCCGCCCTCGCCCTCGGCAGGGTCGCGCAGCGGTTCTCGCTGCGCGGGCTGCTGCTGCTCGGGACGGGGATGCTGGCGCTCGGGTCGGTGCTCAGCGCGACCGCGCCGGTCTTCGCGGTGCTCGTGCTCGCGCAGCTGCCGATCGGCCTCTCGCTCGCGCTCCTGATCTCGACCGCGACCGCGGCCGCGGCCGACTGGGCCGCGCCGGGCCGCCGGACGACGGTGCTGTCCTGGGCCCTGATCGGGCAGCCGGCCTCCTGGATCGTCGGGATGCCGCTGATCGGGCTCGCGGCCGAGGTCAGCTGGCGGCTCTCGTTCGTCGTCGTGCCGCTCGTGGCCGCCCTCGTCGCCGGCGGCATCCTGCTCCTCTGCGAGGCGGGGCCGCCCGACCTCCGGCCCGCGGCGCGCCCGCTGGCGCTCCTCCGCGACCCGGAGGTCGGAGCCTGGGCCGCGGGGGAGCTCTTCGCCTACGCGGCCTGGGGCGGCACGCTCGTCTACGCGGGCGCGCTCCTGATCGACTCCTACGGGATCTCGACGGCGGCGACCGGGCTGCTGCTCGGCGCCGCCGCGGTCTGCTACCTGCCGGGGAACTTCGCCGCGCGCCGCCTCCTCGCCGGCAACGGCCGCGGCGGGCTGATCGGCCTCGCCGTCGCCGCGGCGGGCGTCGCGGTCGCCTTCGGGATGGCGCGGCCGTCGGTCGCGGTCTCGGTCGGGCTGCTCGGCGGCCTGGCGGTGCTGAACGGGGCGCGGACGCTCTTCGGCAGCGCCTTCGGCCTCGACGTCGGCGCCGACCGGAAGCTCGCCGTGATGGGGATCCGCGCCGCGGCGACCCAGTTCGGCTACCTGGTCGGCGCGGCCGCGGGCGGCGGGGCGCTCGCGGCGGGCGGCTACCGGTTGCTCGGGCCCGTGCTCGGCGTCCTCTTCCTGGGCGCGGCGGCGCCGCACGTGCTGCGGCTCGCGACGGCGGGCGAGGCCGCCTCCGAGCCCGCCTAGCCGGTGACGGTGAAGGCCCAGGCGCGCGCCGAGACGTCCGTGCCCGCGCGGGCGACGGCGACGGCGACGTGCCGGCCCGGCACGAGCGGGTCGAGCGGCGCTCCGTAGATCGAGACGTAGGTCGACGAAGGCCCGCCCGAGCGCGTGTCGAGCGGCTCGCCGTCGACGAGCAGGGCGGTGTCGACGATCGGCTTCGGCGCCTTGATCTCGACCGCGACCTGCGGGACCGGCCCGACGCTCTCCCCGGGTCCGGCCCGAGCGGCGAGAGCGTGACGGGACCGCCGATCTCGGCCAGCCAGGCGCCGTCGACGAGCTTCAGCGGCACCGCGTACGCCGTCTGCTCGGTCAGTCCCTCCGAGCGGTGCTCGCCGACGGTCCAGGCGACGGCGAGATCGGTGTCGAGCTGCCGCGCGTGGACGGGCGCGCCGTCCGCGAAGGCGCCGATCCCCTCCGTCAGCTCCGAGAGCGAGACCCGCTTGCGCGAGGCGGGCGTCAGCAGCCGCAGCGGATCGGGCGCACCCGCGACGAGCTGCCGCAACGTCTGCGCGGGGTCGGGCGCGGCCGCCGTCGAGGTCGTCGAGGCCTGCTTCGGAGCCGCCGCAGGCGGCCAGGAGGGCGACGAGGGCGAGCACGGGGAGCGCGCGGAGCATCGCCCCAGGAATACCACGCACCCGGCCGCGACGGGACGGCGACCTCGGCCGCCGTCCCGTGACGCCGTTCCGGGCTCAGATCCCGAACTGGCCGGTGTTGACGTACTCGAGCTTCGTCAGCACCCACCAGTCGGAGGCGAGCCCTCGGAGCACGTAGTCGTAGGGGAGCCAGCCGTAGCCGTGCTCGCCCCAGCCGGTGCCCCAGGAGTTGCGGATCAGGAGGGCGCCGGTCGTCTTCGGGCCGGACGGCTGGTTGGCGACCACCTTCTTGTCGTCGTAGCCGGCGACGGCGATCGCGTGCCCGCCGACGACCTTCTCCCCCGGGCCGGGCAGCGGGAAGGCGCCGGTCGCCGCGGCCTGGGTGTACGACGAGTAGACGGTGAAGCCGAACATCGCCGGCAGCCCCGCCGCGGTGTACGACTTGATCCGGTCGAGCAGGGCGGGACGCGCGGTGCCCGGCGGGTCGAGCCGGAAGTAGGTGAGCGCCTGGAAGCTCTGGCCGAGGCTGTAGAGGAAGGAGGTCGGCTCGTCGTCGAACTTCGCGGCCACGTAGGGCCAGTACTTCTCGGGCGGGACGCCGAAGAGCGCCATCGCCCCCATCGTCGAGCGCAGGAACGCGCCCGTGTCGCCCGTCCAGCCGAGCAGCTCGCGCGTCACCTTGTAGAGGAAGAGGCGCGACGCGTCGAGGTGCCGGCCGTAGGCGCGCCGCTCGTAGTACTCGAGCACGCCGACGCCCGCGTGGGCGGTGCAGGCGCCGAGCGCGCCCTGGTTCTCGACCGGCGAGAAGTAGCCCCGCAGGTCGACCGTCGCCGGCAGCTTCGCCGGCGCCTTCACGTGCGCGTTCGCGACTCCCAGCGGTTGCAGCAGCGCCTGCACGTCCGGCGTGTCCGGGCGTGTAGTCGCGGAAGTCGGGCCAGTCCGGGAGCCACCCCGTTCCGTACGCGGTCGGCGGCTCGCCCGTCTCGGGCGCGACCGCGATCGGCGTCAGCTGGGCCTCGAGCATCTCGGCCATCGGTGAATCCGCCTTTCGCGTAGAGGATCCGTGGCGGCGCGCCGGGCTGCGACCCGCCGAGCGGGGCGCGTGCGCCGCAGGTACCGATCGTCGCTCCATCCGAGCCTCCTTCGGTACCGCGACTCCAGCGTACGCCTCGCGGCGCGGCGGTTCAACGGGCGCGGCGCTCGCGCGCGACGAGCAGCCCGGCCGCGGCGAGCGCGGGCAGCGTGAGCACGACGCCGGAGACGCGCACGCCCGCCGCGGAGGCGATCGCGCCGTCGACGAGGCTCGCGATCGGGCGCAGGCCGAGGAAGGCGATGCTCCAGAGCGCCATGATCCGCCCGCGCTGGTGCTCGGCCACCTCGATCTGCAGCCGCGCGGTCGCGGTCGTGTTCGAGGTCAGGTAGCCGAACCCGCCGAGGGCGAGCAGCGGCAGCGCGAGCGCGAGCCAGGGCGTGACCGAGAAGGCGGCGACCCCCAGGGCGGTCAGGAGCAGCGTCCCGACCAGGTGGCGCCGCGTCAGCGTCCGGCCCGCGAGCGCGAGCGCGGCGATCACGGCTCCGGCGCCGAACGCGCCGATGATGTAGCCGCCGACGACGTCCCGCTGCCCGAACGCGTTCGCGTAGGCCGGGGCCAGCGTGTTGATCGGGTCGGAGGCGAACCCGACGGCGGCGACGACGAGCAGCAGCGCCAGCAGCCGCGAGTCGTTCCGGACGAGCGAGAGCGCCTCGCGCAGCCGCGCCTGGCCCCGGCCCGCGCGGGCGGTCGGCCGCGGGCGCACGTAGAGGACGGCCGCCGCGAGCACGAGGTACGAGGCGGAGTTGATCGCGAACGCCTCCGGGATGCCGAGCTGGGAGACGCAGACCGCGGCCAGGGCCGGCCCGATCGCGCGGGCGAGGTTGAAGGTCATCGAGTTGAGCGCGACCGCCGAGCGCAGGTCGCTCGGCGCGACGAGCGAGGCGACGAGCGCCTGCTGGGTGGGTGCGGCGAAGGCTGCGCCGGCCCCGAGCCCGAGCGAGATCAGGATCACGATCGTCGTCGTCGCGTGGCCGCTCCAGGCGAGCGCCGCGAGGATCGCCGAGAGGAGGGTCGCCCAGACCTGCGTCGCGAGCAGCAGCATGCGGCGGTCGAGCCGGTCGGCGGCGCTGCCCGTCCACGGCGCCAGCACGACGATCGCCGCGAACTGCGCGAAGTTGAGGACGCCGAGCAGCAGCTCCGAGTGGGTCAGCCGGTAGACGAGCAGCGCGGCCGCGAGGTTCTGGAACCAGGTGCCGCTCGAGGAGACCGCGTTGCCGACGAAATAGGGGCCGAAGTCGCGCTGGCGCAGCAGCCGCCACGCGGCGCGCGGGCCGGTCACCTCCGTCCGGGACGACGCCGCTTCGGCCATGGACGCTGTCTACCGGAGCGCGACGCGGAGCCGCGGCGCCACCCGTCCCGCGGGGACGGCGAACGTACGTGTGATGTAGGTGTACACCTGCGCCTACACAGGTGTACACCTCTGGCCCGGCGGCCGGGGTCGTCAGTCGACGAGCTCGATGCCGAGCGCCGCGGCCAGCGTCGGCGCCGACGCGAGCACGTCCGCGAGCGGCATCCGCACCCCGGCGAGCCGCTCTGCGCCGCGCAGCCCCGCGAGCTCGCAGCCGCGCAGCTCGCAGCGCTCGAAGGTCGCCGCGTTCAGGTCGGCGAGCGCCAGCGACGAGTCCTCGAAGAGCACCGACTCGAGCACCGCGCCGCCGAAGTCGGACTCCTCGAGGCGGCAGCCCCGGAGCACGACCCGCTCGAGGCGGGCGAAGCGGAGCGAGACGAGGTCGAGCCGGCAGTCCACGAAGGTCACGTCCCGGAGGACGGCGCCGCCGAGGTCGGCGCCGGTCAGGCGGACGCCCCGCAGCTCGACGCGGGTGAGGGTCAGGCCCTCCCCGCGCGCGTTCGCGAAGCTGCCCCCGCCGACGACGACGTCGCGCAGCTCGGCGGCTCCGAGCAGCGCGGCGCCGAGATCGACCTCCTCGAGCAGGGACTCGGTGATCCGCACGCCGTGGAGGCGGGCGCCGGCGAGGTCACCTCCTCGCACCGCCGCCTCGTCGACCCGCGCGGCCGGCGCGAACGCGTCCACCTCGACCGGGGTGGGATCGGCGGGCAGGTCGGGCGGCCGGGGCGGCTGCGGCTCTCGTCTCCCCGCTCACGCCTGGCCGACCTTGTGCAGCTGCGCGTAGATCGAGCGCGCCGTCTTGGCCGGCAGTCCGGGCACGCCCTCGAGCTCCTCCTGCGTCGCCTCGACGACCCCGGAGGCGGAGCCGAAGTGCTGCAGCAGCGCCCGCCGGCGGGCAGGCCCGACGCCCTCGAGCCGGTCGAAGAGCGACTCGCGCGCCCGCGCGTCGCGGCGCCGGCGGTGGAAGCCGACGGCGAACCGGTGCGCCTCGTCGCGCACGCGCTGGAGCAGCTGCAGGCCCGGCGAGGCGCGGTCGAGCAGGATCGGCGCCGGCTCGCCCGGCAGGAAGACCTCCTCGATCCGCTTCGCGAGCGCGATCACGGCCACACGCGGCAGCTCGTACCCCTGCATCGCCGTCAGCGCGGCCGAGAGCTGGCCCTTGCCGCCGTCGATCACGACCAGGTTCGGCACCTGCGTGAAGCTCTCGTCCCACGCGTCCGAGCCGGGCTCGGCGGAGAGGCGCGCGAAGCGGCGCGCGACCGCCTCGGCCATCGCGGCGAAGTCGTCCTGGCCGGCGAGCCCCCGGATCGCGAACTTGCGGTAGTGCGCCTTCTTCGCCTGCCCGTCCTCGAAGACGGTCATCGAGGCGACGATCTCCTGGCCCATCGCGTGCGAGACGTCGAAGCACTCGATCCGGATCGGCAGCGCCTCCAGGTTGAGCGCCTCGCGCAGCTCCTCGAGCGCCTCGGCGCGCCGCGCCCGCTTCGTCTCCGCCTGGAAGCTCGCCGACTCGAGCGCGAGCGCCGCGTTCTGCTGCGCCAGCTCCTGCAGCCGCCGCTTCTCGCCGCGCTCCGGGAGCCGCACCTCGACGCGCGCGCCGCGCAGCTCGCTCAGGTAGCCCTCGAGCGCCGAGACGTCGCCCGCGTCGGCCGGGACGACGACCTGCGGCGGCACCGACGGGGCCGAGCCGTAGTACTCGAGGCAGAACGACTCGAGCACCTCCCCCACGTCCTCGCCGGCGGCGTTCTCGAGGTGGAACGCGTAGCGGTCGATCATCCGGCCCTCGCGGAGCGGGAAGAGCTGCACCGCGGCGCGCTGCCCGTCGGCGGCGATCCCGACCACGTCGACGTCGCCGACCGAGCGCCGGTCGGCCGCCTGCCGCTCCGCGAGCCGCTCGACCGCCTGGAGGCGGTTGCGGTAGCGGGCCGCGTCCTCGAACCGCTCGTCGGCCGCGGCCTCCTTCATCCGCCGCTGCAGCTCACGCCGGATCGGCCGGTCGTCGCCGCCCAGGAACTCGATCACCTGGTCGATGACGACGCGGTAGTCCTCGGCCGAGATGTAGCCGACGCAGGGCGCGTGGCAGCGCTCGATGTGGAAGTCGAGGCAGGGGATGCCGCTGTGCCGGCCCGGCTTCGGCCCCTCGCACGGCCGGTAGCGGAAGACGCGGTTGAGGACGTCGAGCGTCTCGCGCACCTTCTTCGCGTTCGCGTACGGGCCGAAGTAGACGACGCCGCGCCGGTGCCGCTCCCGGGTGAACATGACCCGCGGGTACTCGTCCTCGACGGTCACCGCGATGTACGGGAACGACTTGTCGTCGCGCAGGCGGACGTTGAAGGGCGGCCGGTGCCGCTTGACGAGGTTCTGCTCGAGGTGGAGCGCCTCGACCTCGTTCGAGGTGACGATCACCTCGACGTCCTCGATCCGCGCCCGCAGCTGCGGGATCCCGTGGCGGCCGTCCCCGCGCGCCTGGAAGTACGAGCGGACGCGCGGCCGCAGGCTCTTCGCCTTGCCGACGTAGAGGACTCCGCCGTCGGCGCCCCGGAACAGGTAGACGCCGGGATCCCTCGGCAGCTTCTTCAACTCGCTCTCGAGCCGCTCGCTCACGCCGGCCAGCCTAGCCCGCGGTTCCTCCCCGCGGACGACGCCGAATCGTCCCGGCGGCCGATGCGTGCGGACGCCGCCCGGCCGAGGATACGCGTGCCATTCCGACCAGGGAGACGAGATGACGGAGATGCTTGCGGCGACCGGAGTCGCCGACGAATTCGGGAAGCTGGCGGCGCGCCTGGAGGGCGCGGTCGTGCTCCCGGGGGAGCAGAGCTGGGACGAGGCGCGCCTCGCGTGGAACCTCGCGGTCGTGCAGGAGCCGGCCGCGGTCGTCTATCCGGAGAGCGCGGCGGACGTCGTCGAGACGGTGCGCTTCGCGCGCTCCGCCGGGCTGCGCGTCGCCCCGCAGGGCACCGGCCACGGCGCCTCCGCGCTCGGCGACCTCGCCGGCACGATCCTGCTCAAGACCGAGCGCCTGCGCGGCGTCGAGATCGACCCCGAGGCGCAGGTCGCCCGGGCCGAGGCCGGCGTGCTCTGGATCGAGGTCGTCGAGCGGGCGGTCGAGCACGGCCTGACCGCGCTGCACGGGTCTTCGCCGGACGTCGGCGTCGTCGGCTACAGCCTCGGCGGCGGCCTCGGCTGGCTCGCCCGCCGCTACGGCCTCGCCGCGAACAGCGTCACCGCGGTCGAGCTCGTCACCGGCGCCGGCGAGCTCGTGCGCGCCGACGCCGAGAACGAGCCCGAGCTCTTCTGGGCCGTCCGCGGCGGCGGCGGCGACTTCGGCGTCGTCACCGCGATCGAGTTCCGCCTCTACCCCGTGCGCGAGGTCTACGCCGGCGTGCTCTTCTTCCCGGTCGAGCGCGCGGGCGAGGTGCTGCACGCGTGGCGCGCCTGGGTCGAGGAGGTGCCGGAGGAGGTGACCTCGGTCGGGCGGCTGATGTCGTTCCCGCCGTTCCCCGACGTGCCCGAGCCGCTGCGGGGGCGCTCGTTCGCGCTCGTCGAGGCCGTCTTCCTCGGCGACGAGGCAGACGGGGCCGCCCTGCTGCGGCCGCTGCGCGAGCTCCGGCCCGCGCTCGACACGTTCGCGACCGTCCCGGCCGCCGCGCTCTCGGAGCTGCACATGGACCCGCCGCAGCCCGTCCCGGGCGCCGGCGACGGGATGCTGCTCCGCGACGCCCCCGCGGACGCGATCGACGCCCTCGTCGCGCACGAGCAGGGCGGCTCGCCGCTCCTCTCCGTCGAGCTGCGGCACCTCGGCGGCGCGCTCGGCCGCGTCGAGCCGGGCGCCGGCGTCGCCGGGTCGCTCGAGGCGGGCTTCGGGCTCTTCGCGATCGGGATCGCGCCGACGCCCGAGGCGAAGGCGGCGGTCGAGGAGCACGTCGGCTCGCTCAAGCGCACCCTGGCGCCCTGGGCCGCCGAGCACGGCTACGCCAACTTCAGCGAGACCGCGGCCGGCAGCGACAGCTTCTTCGGCCGCGACGCGGTCGCGCGGCTCCGGGCCGTCAAGGCCGCGGTCGACCCCGACGGCGTCCTCCGCGGCAACCATCCGATCGGCTGAGCCTCCTCCGGGGACGGCCGCCCCCGCGGCGGCCGTCCTCCCGGCTCGCTACCGTCCTCTCGGCTCGCTACCCTGGGCCGGGGTCGTGAAGAGGCTGCTGCTCATCTGCTCTGGGCGCACTGGCGCTCGCTCCGACCGCGGCGGCGGGCGGGCCGTACATGTTCGTGGGCGCCGCCGACGACGTCGTCCTCCAGCACGACCCCGTCGTCGCGAAGAGCCAGCTGACGCTCGCCAGGCTCGCCGGGCTCGACTCGATCCGGATCACGGCGCAGTGGACGCTCGGCGACCGCGCGCTCGGCCCGAACACCGCGATCGACATCGGCAACGCGGTCGCGGCCGCGAACCTCTCCGGCGTCCGCGTGATCGTCTCGCTCTACCCCTACGGCTCCAGCCAGACTCCGCTGACCGACGCCGACCGCGCCGACTTCGCCGCCTGGGCGACGAACGTGGTCGAGCGGTTCCCGACGGTGCGCGACTTCATCGTCGGCAACGAGCCGAACCTGAACCGCTTCTGGCTGCCGCAGTACGACGACGCGGGCGGCGACGCGGCCGCGCCCGCGTACCTGCAGCTGCTGGCGCAGACCTACGACGCGATCAAGGCGGTCCGGCCGCACTCGACCGTCTACGGGGGCGCGCTCGCGCCGCGCGGCAGCGACCGGCCGGACGGGATCCGCCCCACCCACTCGCCGACCGCGTTCATCCAGGACCTCGGCGCCGCCTACCGGGCCGGCGGCCGCGGGATCCCGGTCATGGACGCCTTCGCCTTCCATCCCTACGCCGACAACTCGAGCATCCCGCCGGACTTCCTGCATCCGAACTCGACCTCGATCGGGATCGGCGACTACGACAAGCTCGTCGGCCTGCTCGGCCAGGCCTTCGACGGCACCGCGCAGCGCGGCTCGACGCTGCCGATCCTCTACGACGAGTTCGGCGTCGAGTCGGTGATCCCGGACGCGAAGGCGGGCCTCTACGCCGGCGAGGAGCCTTCGACGATCCACCCGGTCGACGAGGCGACCCAGGCCGCGTTCTACCGGCAGGCCCTCGAGCTCAGCTTCTGCCAGAAGACGGTGATGGGGCTGCTCCTCTTCCACTTCGCCGACGAGGCGGCCAGGCCGGCCTGGCAGTCGGGGCTCTACTACCTCGACGGGACGCCGAAGACGAGCCTGCCGGCGGTGCGCGACGCGATCGCCGAGACCCACCGCGGCGTCGTCGCGCAGTGCCCTGACCTGGCGCTGAAGACGAAGCTGACCGTCAAGCCGGGCGCCGTCGTCAAGCGGCGCGTCGCGGTCACGGTCACCTCGACGCTCGACGCCCGCTACGAGATCACGCTCCTCCGCGTCGGCGCGCCGGGCGGCAAGCGCGCGGCCGGCTCGCTCGTCGGCGGCACGCCGCGGGTGCTCCGCTACACGCTCCGCCCGGGCAGCTACCGCTGGAAGGTGAGCGCGACGCCGTCGACGAACGGGACGGCGGCGACCACGGTCACGAGCAAGGCGCTCCGCGTCCGCTGACGTGGCTCGCCGTGCTGCGGCGGCACTCGCGGTCGGGCTCGCGCTCGCGGCCGCCGGCTGCGGCGGCGGCGGCAAGCCCGAGGAGCCGGCGTTCGTCGTCGGCGCGGTCGAGGACGCGGCCAAGAGCGGCAGCGGCGGCGCCTCGATGGCCGCGGCGGAGCGGGCCGGGTTCACGGCGGTCGTGCTCAGCTCGGTCTGGACGCCGCCGCTCGAGCGGCCGGCGGCCCCCGAGCTGGCGGCGCTCCGCGGCGCGGTCGAGGCCGCGCAGGAGCACGGGATCAGGCCGATCGTCGCCGTCTACTCCTTCAGCGGCGTCACGCCCCTGACCGCGGAGGCGCGGCGGCAGTTCGCCGCCTACGCCGCCTCGATCCCGCGCGAGCTGCCGGCGGTCCGGGACGTGATCGTCGGCAACGAGCCGAACATCAACCTCTTCTGGCTGCCCCAGTTCGGCCCGTCCGGCGAGGACGTGGCCGCGACCGCCTACGCCCGGCTCCTGGCCGAGAGCTACGACGCCCTCAAGGCCGTCTCCGGCGAGATCCAGGTGATCGGCGGCGGGCTCGCCCCGCGCGGCGGCGACCGGCCCGGCGGCACGCGCCCGACCCACTCGCCGACCGCGTTCATCCGCGATCTCGGCGCCGCCTTCCGCGCGCTCGGCCGGACGACCGTGCCGATGGACGCCTTCTCGATGCACGTCTACGGCGAGAGCTCGAAGATCCCGCCCGACTTCCCGCACCCCCGCACGACCTCGATCGGGATCGGCGACCACGACAAGCTGCTCCGGCTCCTCCGCGAGGCCTTCGGCGAGGCGCCGCCGGTCGTCTACGGCGAGTACGGCGTCGAGACGCGGATCCCGCCGGACGAGGCCTACGCGTACACGGGCGGCGAGCCGCCGTCCACGAGCGCCGTCGACGAGGCGACGCAGGCGCGCTACTACGCGGACGCGATCCGGCTCGCCGCCTGCCAGCCCGGCGTCGAGATGCTGCTGCTCTTCCACGTCTTCGACGAGCCGCAGCTGGAGCGGCTCCAGAGCGGCGTCTACTACGCGGACCGGACGCCGAAGTCGAGCCTCGAGCCGGTCGCCGAGGCCGCGCGGAAGGCCGCTGCGGGCGAGGTAGAGTGTCCCTCGTGAGCGAGCACGGCGGCATCGACCGCGGCGGCCAGTACGTCGCCTACGGCTTCTACCGCGTCGACCCCGCCTGGCGGCGGCTGCCGTTCGAGGAGCGCCGCGAGATGAAGGAGGCGTTCGCCGAGGTCGTCGACGAGTTCGCCGGCCGGATGGACGCGCTGAAGCCGTACTCGGTCACGGGCGTGCGGCCGGACGCCGACTTCTTCCTCTGGAAGATCACGCAGCGCTACGAGGACCTCGGCGAGCTCGGCGCCGCCCTGAACGCGACGCCGCTCGCGGGCTGGCTCGAGACGCCGTACTCGTACCTGGCGACGACGATGCCGTCGCAGTACACCTCGGCCCGGCGCGCCCGCAAGGTGATCCCGAAGAACTCGCCCTACCTCGTCGTCTACCCGTTCGTGAAGGTGCGGCCCTGGTACGCGCTCACCCGCGAGGACCGGCAGCGGGCGATGGACGAGCACATCCGCGTCGGCGGCGAGTACCCGACGATCCACAACCACACCACCTACTCGTTCGGGATCGACGACCAGGAGTTCATGACCGTCTTCGAGTGCGACGAGCCGGCCGACTTCATGCACCTGATGCTGACGCTGCGCGAGAGCGAGGCCTCGGCGTACACCGAGCGCGACACGCCGATCTTCGTCGGCCAGTCGCTCGAGATCCGCGCCGCGCTCGACCGGCTCGACGGCTCAGCCGTCCGCGTCGAGGCCTAGGCGAGCGCAGCGGCCGTGCAACCAGCATCGCCACGACGCGGCCGGCGCCGTAACGGCCCCGCTAGGGACGTCCAATGCGCATCAAGCCTCTAGCGCGACTCCAGTTGACGCGGCCGCCTAGGTCGTCACGTCGGCGCGCCAGCCGGCATGCCCGTCTCGACGAGGATCGCCTCGGGGAACGCCGCCGCCACGCGTTGCTGCCACGGGTGGCGGGCCGCGTCGCGGAGGAGCAGGACGACCGGGCCGGCGACGTCCGGCAGCGGGTCGCCCTCGCGCACACGGATGTCCGCGAGCGGCCGGTCCCCCGCGGCGATGTTCGCCGGCGGCGCCAGCTCGACGACCGTCCCCGCCCGCGCACGGCCGCGGACAGCCCGGCGCGCGGCCTCGAGGCCGACCTCGGCGCCGGGCGCGCCCTCGTCCGTGGGATCGGCCCAGTCGGCGAGCGCCTCGACCCGTCCGGCGGCCTCGGCGAGCCGCTCCTCGACCAGCCGGCCGTCCCGGACCGCCGCCTCGACCGCGTCCACGATCGCACCGACGCCCTCGTCGCCGAACCCGGAGCCGAGGCAGAGCGCGTCGACGCCGGCCGCGAGCGCGAGCACGGCCGCCTCGCCCACCCCGTGGCGAGCCGAGATCGCGCGCATGTCGAGCGCGTCCGAGACGACCACGCCGTCGAAGCCGAGCTCCTCGCGCAGCAGCTCCGTCACGATCCGGCGGCTGAGCGTCGCCGGCGCCTCGTCGAGCGAGGGCACGCGCAGGTGCGCGGTCATGACGGCGCCGACGCCCGCGTCGATCGCGGCTCGGAACGGCTCCAGGCACGGCTCGCCGGCCGGCAGCTCGAGGTGCGAGTCTTGGGCGGTGTCGCCGTGCCCGGGAAAGTGCTTCGCGCAGGCGGCGACGCCCTGCTTCTGCGTCCCGCGCACGAACGCGGCCGTGTGCCGTGCGACGAGCGCCGGGCCGGCGCCGAAGGAGCGGACGCCGATCACCGGGTTGCGGGGGTTCGTGTTCGCGTCCGCGACGGGCGCCAGGTTCAGGTTCGCGCCCGCCCGGGCCAACGCTCCCGCGATCGCGGCCGCGACGCGTTCGGTCAGCTCGACGTCGTCGACCGTGCCGAGCGCGAGGTTCCCCGGGAAGGAGCTGCCCCGCTCCCACTCCAGCCTGGTGACGTCGCCCCCCTCCTCGTCGACCGCGACCACGAGCTCCCGGCGCTCCGCCGCGAGGGCCGCGGTCAGCCCGGCGACGTCGCCGACGTTCCAGGCGAAGAGGCAGACGCCGCCGAGCCCGTCTGCGAGCCGCCGCCGCAGCCAGTCCGGCGGCACGTCGCCGGGGAAGCTCGCCAGCAGGCAGCCGGCGGCGAGCGCGCGCAGGCTCACCCCTTGACCGCGCCGGCCGTCAGCCCGAAGACGATCTTGCGCTGCACGAGCACGAAGAAGATCACGACCGGCACCGCGGTCAGCGCCGAGGCCGCCATCAGCGCGCCCCAGTCGGTGTGCCGGCTCGTGCCGAGGAAGTAGGAGAGCCAGACCGTGATCGTCTGCTTGCCCTGGTCGTTGAGCAGGATCCGGGCGAAGATGTACTCGTTCCAGCTCGTGATGAAGGCGAAGACGGAGGTCGCCACGAGCCCGGGCGCGACGAGCGGCAGCAGGATCCGCACGAACGCGCCGAGCCGGCGTGTTGCCGTCCACCATCGCCGCCTCCTCGAGCTCCCGCGGGATCCCGATCAGGAAGCCGCGCAGCGTCCAGACCGTGAACGGCAGCACGAAGGTCATGTAGGTGACGATGACGCCGCTCAATGCGTTCACCTGGTGGTAGCGGGCGAGCACGACGTAGAGCGGGATGATCAGCCCCGTCTGCGGCAGCATCTGGATCCCGATCATCAGGACGATGAAGAGCTTGCGGCCGCTGAAGCGGTACTTGGCGAGCGCGACCGCGGCGAAGAACGCGAGCACCATCGAGAGCGCGACCGTGATCGAGACGACGATCAGGCTGTTGCGCACGCCCTCCCAGAAGAAGGGCCGGTCGATCGCGTCGCGGAAGTGGCCGACGGTCGGATGGGCGGAGAACCAGGTCGGGCTGAGCGAGTTGATCTCGTCGGCGGGCTTGAAGGCGGTCGCGATCATCCAGTAGACCGGGAAGACCATGACGACGAAGACGGCGATCCCGACGACGTTCCAGCCGAGCCGCCGCAGGCGCCGCCGCCGCCCGTGCCCGCGCCGCAGCGCTGCGGCGCTCATGCCCGCTCCCGGCGCCGGCAAGCCGGCGCCCCCGCTCCCGGTGAGCCTCCGTCCAGCCGACGGCTCACCGCTCGTCCCCGATCTGCAGCATCCGGCGCACGTAGAAGACGCTCATCCCCGCGACCATCAGCAGCATCAGCAGCGAGATCGCCGCGCCGCGGCCGAAGTCGCTCTTGAAGTAGCCCTCCTCGAACAGGTAGATGCCCATCAGGTAGTTCGAGGTGTGGATGTGCGACTGCCCGATCAGCAGGTAGGGCTGCGTGAAGACGCCGAAGTCCCAGATGATCGAGAGGCTGGTCAGGATCAGGAAGATCGGCCGCAGGATCGGGAAGGTGACGTCCCGGAAGACGCGCCAGGGCCGGGCGCCGTCGATCTCGGCCGCCTCGACGAGCTCGGACGGCACCTGCGAGAGCCCCGCGTAGACCGTGACGGCGACGAACGGGAGCGCGCCCCAGACGATCAGCATCGTCACGAGGCCGAGCTGCGAGAAGGTCGAGGCGTACCAGTCGTGCTGGAAGAAGTCGCCGACGTGCAGCCGCGTCAGGACGTCGTTGAGGATGCCGTTCTGCGCGTTCGTCATCCAGTACCAGACCTGGACGGCGACGACGACCGGCATCGACCAGACGAGCACGAGCCCGCCTGTCAGCAGTACCCGCACGACCGGCCCCACGCGCACGAGCAGCAGCGCGATCAGCGTGCCGAGCACCATCGTCAGGCCGACGTTCGCGACCGTGAAGACGACGGTGCGAAGCAGCGTGTCCCAGAAGACCCGGTCCCGCAGGACCGACTCGAAGTTGGCGAGCCCGACCCACGCGCCCTCGTGCCGGATCAGCTCGAAGAGGCCGTAGCGCTGCAGCGAGAGCCGGACGAGGCTGTAGAGCGGGTAGCCGAGGATCGCCCCGATCGCCGCCAGCACCGGCAGGATCAGCCAGTACGGCACCGACCCGGCGAGGACCCGCCGGGCGGTGGGACGGCGTCGCCGCCGGGGGGGCCCGGCGGCGATCGCCTCGAGCGGGAGTGGCGCGTCCCGTTCGACCACGCGTCGTTACGACCCGTTCAGCGTCCGGGTGATGTTGTCGCTGGCGACCGTGGCCGCCTGCTTGACGCTGAGCTTGCCGGTCAGGATCTGGGCCAGCATCGTCCGGAGGATGTTGCCGTTCTCGACGTCGACCCAGTGCTTGGCCGTCGGCACGAACCAGCTCCGCGCCGCCGCGCGCTCGTTGACGCTCGTCCCGAGCAGGTTGGTCGCGTTCGGGATGTTGCCCTTCGCCTGCAGCGCCTTCTCGGACGCCGTGCTCGTGAAGTCCGCGATCCACGCGGCCGCGAGCGCGGCGTTCTTGCTCGTCACGGGCACGGCGACGTCGGAGCCGCCGAGGAAGCCCGGCATCACCTGGCCGGCCTGGTGGCTCGGCATCGGGAACTGCGCGGTCGCGGAGGCGAACTGCTTGCCGACGCAGCAGGAGAACCAGGCGGGCCCGATCATCGCGCCTGCCTGCCCCTGGGCGTAGACGTCGTAGGGGTTCGGATGCGTCTCGTCCGAGGTCTTGCCCGCTTTCGAGGTGGCGAGGAAGAAGTCGCGGTAGGCGGTCAGGCCGCGCAGGGCCGCCGGCCGGTCGAGCGTGCCGACCCACTTGCCCTTCGAGGTCGCGGCGATCCGGCCGCCGTAGTCGTAGACGAAGCTCATCGCGACGTACCAGTCGGTGCCGGCGGTGTAGACCGACGAGAAGCCCTTCTTGCCGGACGCGCCGACCTTCTTCGCGAGGGCCGTGAGCGCGGCGAGGCTCGTCGGCGCCTTCCGCAGCCCGGCCTGCTTGTACAGGTCCGAGCGGTAGGTGACGACGCGGGAGCCGGCGTAGTAGGGGACGCCGTAGAGCTTGCCGCCGTAGTTGCCGGACTTCGCGAGGCCCTTGAGCCAGTTGGCCGAGTTGTCGAACGACGACTTGAACGAGCTGAGGTCGGTGAACGCCCCGGCCGCCATGTACTTCGTCATCTCGGTGTTGCCCATCTCGAGCACGTCGGGTCCGTTGCCGCCCGCCAGGGTCGCATCGAACTTCTGCAGGTGGTCGCCCCAGTTCTGGTACTGGACGTCGACCGACCAGCCGGCGTGATCCTGCTCGAACTTCTTGTTGGCCGCGGCGACGACGTCGGGCCAGCCCGTCTGGGCGTCGACCTGGAGCCAGACGGTCAGCTTGCCCGCCTTCGCGCTGCTCGGCGTCGCTCCCGCTGCCACCGCAGCCGTGAGCGCGATTGCGAGAAGCAGCCCGACGGAGGCGATGGCGCGTCTCTTCATGTCTCCCTCCAAATTGGACTAGACCAGTTTCGCACGCGTGGGAGACTGACAGGACCAATCCGGGCTGTCAAGCCGATTCGCAACGCGTAATATTCTCGCCCGTTGCTGCCGTGCGGCGCCCTGCTTCGGCCCACCGCGGCCGAAGTGGCCAGTACCACCGCGGTCAACGGGCGAGCGTGACCTTGCTGAGACCGTCGGGACGATCGGCGTCGAGCCCGCGTGCCTGCGCGAGCGCCCGGGCGGCGAGCTGTCCCGGGACGATCGAAAGCAACGGCGAGAGCAGCGGCAGCGGCGGCTCGGGGACGGCGAGCCGGTAGGCGGCGCCGTCGAGCGCGGCGGCGCGCGTCCCGGCGGCGATCACCGTCGCGCCCGCGGTCCTGGCGCGGGCGGCCGCCTCGCGGACGATCGGCAGCCCGACGTCGTCGGAGACGAAGGCCCAGACCGGGAAGAGCGCGTCGACGGCCGCGACCGGGACCGTGCGAGAAGTCGGTCGCCGTGAACGGCTCGGCGGCGACGCGGCAGGTCTCGAGCAGCTTCAGCGCGAACTCGCGCGCGGTCGCGAACTCCGGGCCGCGGCCGATCGAGAACAGCCGCTCGGCGAACGTGAGCGCGCGGGCGGCGTCGGCGACGCGGGGCTCGAGCTCCGGGAGCAGGTCGGAGAGCAGCGCCGCGGTCGCCCGGATCCCGTCCGCGTAGGCGCGCCCCTCGTCGCAGGCGTGCGCGGCCAGCAGCGCCAGCGCGGCGAGCTGCGTCGTGTAGGTCTTGGTCGCGGCGACGGCGCGCTCCTCCCCCGCGGCGAGCGGCAGCACGATCTCGGCGGCCTCGGCCAGAGACGAGTCGGCGTCGTTCGTGACCGCAATCGTCAGAGCGCCTCTCGCCCGCGCCCGGGAGACGTACTCGACGACGTCCGGCGTGCGGCCGGACTGCGAGAGGGCCAGCACGCACGAGCCGGCGAGGTCGATGCGCGCGCCGTAGTAGACGGAGAGCGAGATCGAGTCGCGGACCGCCGTCCAGCCGGGCAGGAGCCCGAACGCGTAGACGCCGAACGAGGCCGCGTTGTCGGACGAGCCGTGGCCGACCATCCGCACCACGGCCGGCGGCCGCCGGCGCAGCGCCTCGCCCGCGGCGCGGAACGCGTCCTCGTGGTCGAGCAGGCGCTCGAGCGCGAGCGGCTGCTCGCGGATCTCACGCAGGAAGAGCGCCCCGAGGGCGGGCTCCTCCCGCCCGGAGCTCACTGCAGCTCGAGGTCGTCGCGGGGTGCGGGCACCGGCAGCGCGACACGCTCGCGCCGGCTCAGGTCGGTGACGATCCGGTAGCGGTCGCCGCGGTAGATCGAGCGGACGAACTCGACGATCTCGCCCGCGGACGTGCGGGTCGTGCGCTCGAACTGGAACGCCGGCGAGTGCAGCGGGACGCCGAGCGCGGCCGACTCCTCCTCGCCGGTCACGGTCGGCTCGATCGTCTGGACGCCGCCGACGATGACGACGCCGTAGCGATCCTCGAGCAGCTCGTAGAACGAGTGCTCCTCGAGGTCGCGCGCGGTCAGGCCCGGGACGAGCGACTCGCGAACGTGGAGGGTCTCCACGGCCATCGTCTCGCTGTCGGCGAGCCGCAGCCGCCGGGCGACGACGATCCGCTCGGACGGCGACACGTGCATGGCGCGGCCGAGCCAGGCGCCGGCGCTCGTCGTCGTCAGCGCGAGCGTCTTGTTCCCCGCCCGCATGCCCCTGCGCGCCATGTCCTCGCTGAAGGAGGTCATCGTCAGCTCCTGGGCGATCTTCGGCTCGCGCACGAAGGTGCCGCTGCCGCGGCGGCGGTCGAGCAGACCTTCGCGGACGAGCTCGTCGAGCGCGGCGCGCACCGTCAGCCTCGAGACGCCGAGGTCGGCGCTCAGCTGCCGCTCCGACGGGATCGCCTGGCCGACGGAGAGGTTCGCGATCAGGTCGAGGACGCGGTCGCGCGTGTGGAGCTGCTTGGTCGCCCTGACGACGGTCACGTCGGGATCGTAGCCTCGCTCCGAGAATTGGTCAATACCAGTTCTTCACAAGCCCGCGAAATCGGTTTACACTCCCCCGGCGATGAGCGTCGGCTGCGCCTACTTCGGTGTCCGCGTCCCGCGGCATGCCGCGCGCGACCTCGCGACCCTCGCGGGCCTCGGCTACACGGCCGTCCTGCACACGGTCTCGGAGAACGACCTCGCCCACTACCGCGGCACGATCGCCGAGATCGTCGCCGCCTCCCACGCCGCCGGGCTCGCGGTGCAGGCGAGCCCCTGGGGCCTCGGCGGCACCTTCGGCGGCGAGGCGGAGAGCGCCTTCGTCGCGCGACGGCCGGACGCGTGCCAGGTGCTCGACGACGGCAGCCACGCGGCGGCGGCGTGCCTCAACGACCCCGACTACCGGGACTTCTGCCGGAGCTGGGCGGACGCCGTGCTCGAGGCGGGCGTCGACCTCGTCTTCTGGGACGAGCCGCACTGGGCGGCAACGCCCGACGGCCGCTTCGGCTGCCGCTGCGACACGTGCCGCAGGCTCTTCCGCGAGCAGACCGGCGAGGAGCTGCCCGCCGGCCCGACCCCCGGGGGAGCCGCCTTCCGCGAGGCCTCGCTGCTCGACTTCCTCGCCGGTCTCGTCGCGCACGTCGCGGCGCGGGGCGGGCGGAGCACGGTCTGCCTGCTGCCGCTCCTCGACGGCGCCCAGGGCGTCTCCGACTGGGACGCGGTCGCGGCGCTCCCCGGCCTCGACACCCTCGCCACCGATCCCTACTGGAAGGTCTTCGGCGAGCCGGCCGGCCCCTTCGTCGACCGGTTCGCCCGTCTGCTGGCCGGCACCGCGGCCCGCCACGGCGTCCGCGCGCAGCTCTGGGTCCCGAGCTTCGGCCTGTCGGCGGCGGAGATCCCCGACCTCGAGACGGCTGTGACGGCGGCGCGCGCGGCCGGCGTCGACGACCTCTGGACGTGGGGCTTCGAGGCGTGCGGGCACATGAGCTCGCTCGCGACGCCCGACGCGCCCGCCGTCTGGAGGGCCGTCACGCGAGCGCTCGTCGGGTCCGACGCCCGCGGACGCGTCCGAGGCAGCGGGCCTGCGCGACCTCGACCTCCTCCCCACGGTCGACCTCGTCGGCCTGCTCAACGACGAGGACGCCCGCGTCCCCGCAGCCGTCCGCGCCGCCGCGCCCGCACTCGCCGCCGCGATCGACGCGATCGTCGCGCGGCTCGCGCGCGGCGGCAGGCTCGTCTACCTCGGCGCGGGCTCGTCCGGCCGCCTCGCCCTCGTCGACGCCGCCGAGTGCGTCCCCACCTTCGGCATCCCCGAGACGCAGGTGACGGCGATCGTCGCCGGGGGCGCCCACGCGCTCGCCGTCGCGCAGGAGGCCGCCGAGGACGACGCGGCCGCCGGCACGGCCGACGTCGAGGCGGCGCTCGTCGGCCCCGACGACGCGATCGTCGCGATCTCGGCGAGCGGGTCGACCCCCTACGTGGTCGCCGGCGCCCGTACGGCCGCCGCCGCGGGTGCGCTGACCGTCGGGCTCGTCGGGCGGGCCGACACCGAGCTCGGCCGGGCGGTCGACCACGAGGTCGCGGTCGACGTCGGGCCCGAGGTGATCGCCGGCTCGACGCGCCTGAAGGCGGGCACGGCCCAGAAGCTGCTCCTGAACACGATCTCGACCGTCGCGATGGTCAAGCTCGGCAAGACCTACGGCAACCTGATGATCGGCGTCGTCGCGGGCAACGCGAAGCTCCGCGCACGGGTGCGGCGGGCGCTCGCGGTCGCGACGGGCGCGGCCGAGGCGGACGTGGAGTCCGCGCTCGACTCCGCCGAGGGCGACGCCAAGGTGGCGCTCGTCTCGCTGCTCGCCGGCATCGACGCGCCGGCCGCGCGCACGCGGCTCGAGCTCGCCGGCGGCGTCGTCCGGGAGGCCGTCGCCGGCGACGAGGCGATCGCGGCGAGGCCGGCGCCGTGAGGCTCGGCGTCGAGGCCGCGGTCGTCGAGGGCGTGCTCGTCCCCGGCGACGTCGAGGTCGCGGACGGCACGGTGGCGGCGGTCGGGCTCTCCCCGCGCGGCCGCGGCACCGCGATCCCCGGGCTCGTCGACCTGCAGGTGAACGGCTTCGGCGGCGTCGACTTCGCGAACGCGGACGCGGCGGGCTACCGGCGCGCCGGGGCCTCGCTGCTCGAGCACGGTGTCACCGCCTACCAGCCGACCCTGATCACCGCGCCCGAGGCCGAGCTCGCCGCCGCGCTCGCAGAGGTGCCCGCCGGCGAGGCGGCCCCGCGCATCCTCGGCGTCCACCTCGAGGGGCCCTTCCTCTCGCCGGCGCGCCTCGGCGTCCATCCCCCCACGGCGCGCCGCGACCCCGATCCGGAGCTGCTCGCGCGCCTGCTCGCCGCCGGGCCGGTCTCGCAGATGACGCTGGCGCCCGAGCTGCCCGGCGCGCTCGAGCTCGTCGACCTCCTGCACGCGCGCGGCGTCGTCGTCTCCTGCGGCCACTCGGACGCGACCGCCGCCGAGGCCGCGCGCGCCTTCGACCGCGGCGTCGCCACGGTCACGCACCTCTTCAACGCGATGCGTCCCTTCGCGCACCGCGACCCTGGCGTCGCCGCCGCCGCCCTGACGCGGCCGGACGTCGTCGTGCAAGCGATCTGCGACGGCGTCCACCTCGCCGACGAGACGGTCCGGCTCGTCCTCGTCGCGGCCGCCGCCCGGCTCGCCCTCGTCAGCGACGCGATCGCCGCGGCCGGCGTCGGCGACGGCGCCTACGTCCTCGGCGGCCTTCCGGTCGAGGTGCGGGAGGGCGTCTGCCGCCGGGCCGACGGCGCGCTCGCCGGCAGCGCGCAGCCCCTCGTCGAGGGAATGCGGCGCCTCCACGCTCTCGGCGCCCCCTTCCTCGAGGCCGTCGCGGCCGTCACCGCCGTCCCGGCCCGGATCGCGCGCCGGCCGGAGGTCGGCGTGCTGCGCGTCGGCGGCCCGGCCGACCTCGTCCGCCTCGACGACGCGCTCGAGGTCACCGCCGTCCTGCTCGCGGGCGCCGAGCCCGTCCCCGCCTGAAAGGAGAGACCGTGGCCGAGATCCTGCTCGAAGGCGTCACCAAGGTGTTCGACGGCGGCGTCCGGGCCGTCGACGACGTCGCGCTGCGGATCGCCGACGGTGAGTTCATCGTCCTCGTCGGCCCCTCCGGCTGCGGCAAGTCGACGCTGCTCCGGATGATCGCCGGGCTCGAGGAGGTGACCGAGGGCAGGATCGAGATCGGCGGCGCCGACGTGACCGAGCTCGCGCCGCGCAGCCGCGACATCGCCATGGTCTTCCAGAGCTACGCGCTCTACCCGCACATGACCGTGCGCCAGAACCTCGCGTACGGCCTGCGTGTGCGGAAGGCGCCGAAGGCAGAGATCGGCGGCCGCGTCGACGAGGTCGCGCGGATGCTGCACCTCGAGGAGCTGCTCGACCGCCGCCCCGCCGCGCTCTCGGGCGGGCAGCGGCAGCGCGTCGCGATGGGCCGCGCGATCGTCCGCGAGCCGAAGGCGTTCCTGATGGACGAGCCGCTCTCGAACCTCGACGCGAAGCTCCGCGTCGGCATGCGGGCCGAGCTCGCGGGCCTGCACGCGCGGCTCTCGACGACGACCGTCTACGTCACGCACGACCAGGTCGAGGCGATGACGCTCGGGCAGCGGGTCGCGGTGCTCCGCGACGGTCGGCTGCAGCAGGTCGACACGCCGCAGCGCCTCTACCGGGAGCCGGTCAACGTCTTCGTCGCCGCCTTCATCGGCTCGCCGTCGATGAACCTCGTCGAGGCCGCCCTCGACGGCGACGACGTCGTCTTCGGCGGCCACCGGCTGCCGCTCCCGCCGGGGCGGCGGCCCGAGACGACCGACGCCGCGGTCGTGCTCGGGATCCGTCCCGAGGCCTTCGAGGACGCGGCCTTCGCGGACGGGTCGCTGCCCACGATCGACGTCGACGTCGCCGTGCTCGAGGACCTCGGGGCCGACGTCCACGCGATCTTCACGGTCGCCGCGCCGCGCGTGACGCCCGAGGAGCTGCGCGACGAGGGCGACGACCGCTCGCTCCTGGCCGGCGACGCCGCCGTCTTCACGGCGCGCGTCGACGCCCGCAGCAGCGCCCGGCCCGGCGGCCGCCTGCGGCTCGCCGTCGACGCCGCGACCTTCCACTTCTTCGACCCGCGCAGCGGCGACCGGCTCGCCGCCGCAGTCCCGGCCGCGGCCCGGTCGTAGCGGCGGCCCGGCCGGCTGCCCGTTCAGCCGTAGGTGTGCCGGTCCCGCCAGGTGCGCCAGAGGGCGAAGCCGCCGGCGCCGAGGACGAGGACGAAGGCGAGCGCGTCGAGGCCCTGGTGGCCGCCCCCGAGCACGAACCAGCCGATGTCGGCGACGAGCAGCCCGACCGCGCCGTAGAAGACCCACTGCGACCGGCGCGGCCACATGCCGATGTCGCCGCGGCGCTCGCGCCAGAGCATGTAGAGGAAGAACGCGATCGCGAGGAAGAACGCGATCCGCGCCAGCAGGTAGAGCGCTGCGAGGGTCGCCTGCAGCTGCAGGACGACGACGACGACCGCGACGAGCGCGACGATCGCCATCCCGCGCAGGAACGGGTTCAGGTTGCCGAGTGCGCGCCTCATCGCGTCATCGCCTCATCCCGCGGTCATGTAAGCACGCACGGCGAGCGCGCCGCCCACGAGCGTGGCGCCGGAGAACCACGCCAGCCTGCGGCGCGGCTCCTCGGGCGCGTACAGCCACGGCGAGAGGACGGCGAGCAGCGCGAAGGTGCCGTAGGCGTAATGGAGCCGGTCGGCCGCGCGGTGCCCGCCCGAGAGGAGCAGCAGCCCGAGCCCGACCTGGGCGACGACGAGCGTCTGCGCGAGCGCGAGCAGGTGCGTCGTCGCGCGCCCGGCCGCGTTTCGCCGGTAGGCGACGAAGGCGGTAGCGGCCGCCGTCAGGCAGCCGGCGATCACGAGGACCGCGATCGTGTGGTGCGCCGTCGGCACCGCGACATCGTAGGCGCGCGGGCGATGGGCGGAGCGGCGGGCGGAGGCTAGGCGGCGAGCGAGAAGCGCGTCAGCTCGTCCGGCGCGAACGGCGGGCCGTCCCAGGCCTCGTGGTCGGCGACGAAGGCCCAGGCGCGCTCGCCGCTCGAGCGCGTGACGCCGCGCCGCTCGAGCAGGTCGAGCGTACGCAGGATCGCCGCCATCCCGAGGCCGGGCAGCTCGCGCTGCAGCTCGTGCAGGGTCAGGTCTCCGCCGTGCCGGCCGAGCGCGGCCAGCACCGCGGTCTGCCGCTCGTCGAGAGAGAGGGTCATCGCCCGAGGGTAGGAGCTCGCGCGGCCGAGAGCCAGACGATTTCGGCGCCGACTCATAGGCTCTCGTCTATCGCCGCGCGCGCGGCCGGCGAGCGCAGGAACTCGCAGAACTCCTGCACCGCGGGTCGGGTCGGCAGCCCGCGCGGCAGCAGGGCGTACCAGCTCTGGCGCAGCGGCGTCCCCGGCGCCGGGATCTCGACCAGCTCGCCCTCGCGCAGCTCGCGCCGGACGGCGTCGCGCGAGATCAGCGTCACGCCGAGCCCGAGCTTCATCGCCTGCTTGAGGGCGCCGTTCGAGCCGAGCGTCAGCCGCGACGGCGCCTCGAGCCCGTGCCGGTGCAGGAAGCGCTCGGTCGCGGACCGCGTCCCGGCGCCGCGCTCGCGCAGCAGCCACGTGGCCTGGCCGAGGTCGGCGGGCACCTCCGGGCCGACGACGATCATCTCGTTGTCGAGGAACGGGGAGGCCGCGATCTCGCGGTTCGACGGGCGGCCGCCGATGCCGACGTCCGCGCGATGGGCGACGAGCTGCGCGTCGACGGTCTGGCGGTTGCCGATCTCGAGCAGGAGCTCCGCGTTCGGGTCGACCGAGCGGTAGGCGCGGATCAGCGGCGGCACGAGGTACTCGCCGGCCGTGTTGACGGCCGCGATCCGGATCCGCGCCAGGCGCGCCCGGTCCGCTTCCCCGGCGGCGAGCCGCCCCTGCTCGAGCAGCCCCAGCACCTCCTGGGCGTAGGGCTCGTACGAGCGGCCGGCGTCGGTGAGCCGCAGCCCGCGCCCGTCGCGCTCGACGAGCGGGACGCCGAGCTCGCGCGCCAGCGCCGCGAGCGACGCCGAGACCGAGGGCTGGCTGACGTAGAGCTCGTCCGCCGCCGCCTGGACGCCGCCGGCCCGCGCGACCGCGACGAACGCGCGCAGCTGCGTGACCGTCACCATCCCCTCTTCCTATCGCAGGCGGCGCGGCAGGCAAGCGCCCGTGACTAGCATCGGCGCCAGGAGTCCCCGAGACGGAGGTTCGGCGTGGTCGACGAAGGCAGCCCTGCACCGGAGTTCGAGCTGACGACCGACGGCGGCGAGCGCGTGAAGCTCTCCGACTACCGCGGCACGCCGGTCGTCCTCTACTTCTATCCCAAGGACGACACGCCCGGCTGCACCGCCCAGGCCTGCGGGATCCGGGACGCCTGGGACGCCTTCGGCGAGACCGGCGCCGTCGTGCTCGGCGTCAGCCCCGACGACGAGTCCTCGCACGCCGGCTTCCGCAAGAAGTACGAGCTCCCGTTCACGCTGCTCGCCGACCCGGATCACGAGGTCTCGGAGGCCTACGACGTCTGGAAGCAGCGCTCCCTCTACGGCAACACGTTCATGGGCATCGAGCGCTCGACCTTCGTGATCGACCGCGAGGGGACCGTCGCCCGGGCCTTCCGCAAGGTCAAGCCCGACGAGCACGCCGGGCTCGTCCTCGAGGCGCTCGAGGGGCACTCTAGGCGAGCGGAACGGTCTGCTCGGCGCGCGCCTCGGCGTACTGCTCGCCGAGCTTCTCGCGCAGGAGCCGCTCGAGCTCGCCGCTCGCATGCAGCTCCTCGGTGATGTCGGCGCCGCCGACGAGCTCGCCGCGGACGAACACCTGCGGGATCGTCGGCCAGCCCGAGAGCGCCGAGAGCTCCTGGCGGATCTGCGGGTCCGGGAGGACGTCGACGGCCGTCACCGGCGCGCCGGCCTCGCGGAGCGCGCGCAGGGCCCGGTCGGAGTTGCCGCACATGACCATGCCCGGCGTGCCCTTCATGAACAGGGCCACGTCCGCGCCCTCGATGATCTCCTTGATCCGGTCTGAAAGCTCGCTCATGCGCTCGTCCCCTTCGTCTTGATGCGGAGTTCGTGGATCGTGCCGTCGCCGAGCGGGCCCGCGAGCGCCTCGTAGACGAGCCGGTGCTGCTCGACGAGCGAGAGCCCGTCGAACCGGCCGCTCGCGACCGTCACCTGGAAGTGGTCGCCGCCGCCCGTGCGGTCGACGACGTCGAGCTCGTCGGCGCCCGGGAAGGCGCGCTCGAGCAGGCTGCGCAGGGTCTCGGCCGACATGCCGTGATCGTAGCGAGCGCGCCCGCTGCCCGCGGCACGGCAGCCCCGGCGTCACGCACTCGAGC
This sequence comes from uncultured Actinomycetes bacterium, assembly GCA_963839285.1. Taxonomy (GTDB): domain Bacteria; phylum Actinomycetota; class Thermoleophilia; order Gaiellales; family Gaiellaceae; genus DASSSQ01. The sequence goes on along the minus strand of CAWIUN010000020.1, from coordinate 348,104 downwards.
ACGCCGTCGAGCGGCCCGTCCTCGCGCTCGGCCTGCTCCTGCAGCAGCCGGTCGATCTGGGCGCCGACGAGGAAGATGATCGACGAGGTGTACATGTAGCCGACGAGCGTCAGCGCGGCGACGGCCGAGCCGAACGGCGTCCGGTAGTTCGCCGCCGAGGTCACGTACCAGCCGAAGACGAGCGTCGCGACGACCCACGAGACGACGATCAGGACGCTGCCGGCCGTGACCCAGCCCGCCGACTGCTCGCCGTCGGGGGCGAAGCGGACGAGCATCGCGACGACGGCCCAGAGCAGCACCAGGATGATCAGCCAGCGCGCGACCGTCCAGACCGGCTGGGCCGCCCCGAGCGAGACCAGGGCACCGCCGCGGAGGATCAGGAGCAGCGCGCCGAGCGTCCCGACGGCGACGCCGGCGGCGAGGCAGGAACGAGAGGCCGAACCGGTGCCAGATCGGGCGCGTCTCCTCGTGGTCGTAGATCGAGTTGAGCGCGCCCATCACCGTCCGCACCGCGCCCGAGACCTCCCAGAGCATCAGCAGGACGGCGAAGACGAGCCAGTGGACGTGGAGCGTGTTGATCAGGCCCTCGGCGATGTGGTCGACCGCCTGGTAGACCGGCCCGGAGACGCGCCCGGAGAGTCTTCGGGGCGATCTGGTTGCGCCAGTAGCTCTCCTTGCCGAAGGCGCCGACGAGCAGGAACGCGAGCAGCGCCAGCGGGATCACGGCCGTCAGCAGCTGCACGGCCATCGCGCTCGCGTACGTGAGGATGTTGTTGCGGTCGAAGCGCTCGACCATCACGTCGAAGACGCGCTTGACGAACGCCCGCGGCAGCCCGACCGGGCGCGCCCGCAGCTCCTCGACGATCTCTCGTGCCGCCATGACGGGGCTTCTCCTGCCCGCGCCCGCCCGGCCTGAATCCCCCGAACGGGCGCCACCCGGAAGGGGGATTTCTCGAAACAGGCCGCAAGAATCACCCGGAAGGGGTTTCTCAACTGTCCGACGATGGACGTAGAAGAGATCCAGAACACCTCGGGCGTTTGCGGCACGCCTCGTAATTACCGGGAGACCGATTCCAGCGTGTCCGCACTCGATCAACACCATCGCCGCCCGATCACCTTTCGCATTTCCCGCCCCGCGTCCGTCATGCGGCAGACGACGCGCCTAGCCGCCGAGAGGAGGTGAATTCGATGCAGACGATTTCCCAGAAGCTGTACGCGCGCCTGCTGACGTCGCTCTCTCGCGAGGACGGGCAGACCATGGCCGAGTACGGCGTCGTGCTGGCCGTGATCACGGTTCTGATCATCGGCGTGCTCATGACCCTGTCGGGCTCGATCCAGGGGAAGCTCCAGTCGGTCGTGGACGTACTCGCATAGCACCGAAGACGCGAGCGACGGGTCCCCGCCCCGCCCGGCGGGGGCCCGTCTCCCGCCCGCCGCACCCGAACCACCCTCGCATCCAACCCCGCACCCTTCGATACCAAGCCGCCCATGCCCCACATCGCACACAGGAAGAACGAGCAGGGCCAGGCGACCGCCGAGCTGGCGATCGTGCTGCCGGTGCTCGCCCTGCTCCTGTTCGGGATCCTCCAGCTCGGCGTCACCTTCAACCACTACCTCGCGCTGACGGACGCCGTCCGCGCCGGGGCCCGGGTCGCCGCCGTCAGCCGGCACGAGTCCGATCCGTCCGGCATCACCGAGACGCGGCTGCGCGAGGCCGCCCCCGACCTGCGGCAGACCGACCTGAACGTGAGCGTCGCCTCCAGCTGGTCGCCCGGCTCGACGGTCACGGTCACGGCCACCTATCCGTACTCGATCAACCTGCTCGGGGTGGTCGTCGCCTCCGGCAACCTGACCAGCTCGACCCAGGAGCGTGTGGAATGAGGCTTCGCCGCGACGAACGAGGGCAGTCGGCGGTTCTGGCGGTCGTCTTCATCACCGTCCTGCTCGGGATGAGCGCGGCGGTGCTCGACGTCGGCTCCTGGTTCCGCGCCGACCGGCGGGCGCAGGCCACGGCCGACGCCGCCGCCCTCGCCGGCGCGCAGGCGCTCCCGGACGACCCGGCCGGCGCCCAGGCGCTGGCGGTCGACTACGGCGCCAAGAACGGCGACGCCCTGGCGCCGAACGAGGTCAGCCTGGCCTCGACGCTCGGGGCGAACGACACGATCAAGGTCACCTTCAAGCGTCCCGCGCCCGGCTTCTTCAGCAAGATCTTCGGGATCGCCTCGGTCGACGTCGGCGCCTCGGCCACGGCCCGCGCCTTCCTGCCCGCGCAGGCGCGCTGGGTCGCCCCGATCGTCGTCAACAAGCTGCACCCGAAGCTGGCCGGCCCCGGCTGCCCCTGCTTCGGCCCCGGCAACCCGACGACGCTGCCGCTCGGCAAGACCGGCGCGCCCGGCGCCTTCGACATGCTCAACCTCGACCCGAGCGACCAGACGGCACGGTCGGCACCTCGACCCTCGCGACCTGGATCGACAAGGGCTTCGACCAGTACCTGCCGCTCGGCGGCTACTACTCGGACCCGGGCGCCAAGTTCTCGAGCTCGCAGATCCAGCAGGCGCTCCACGACCGCTTCCAGACGGAGATGCTCTTCCCCGTCTACGACACCCTGGTCGGCACCGGCTCGAATGCGAGTTACCACATCATCGCCTGGGTCGGCTTCCACCTGACCGACACCAGCTCATCCGGCAACGAGGGCAGCCTGTCCGGCTGGTTCACCCAGCGTGGTCTGGGAAGGGATCGACCCCGTTCCGGGCGGCTCGGCGACCGAGGATCTCGGCGTCCGATCCGTCCAGCTCGTGCAGTGAAACCGACGACGAAAGCAGACGACAGATGACATACAGAATTCGCAACATCGCCATCGCGTTTGCACTCGCAATCGCCGGTGCGCTCCTGACGACGCTCTACGTCACGAACTACAAGCGCCACGTCCAGCAGGGCGAGGAGAGCGTCCAGATCTACGTGGCGGCGAAGGACATCCCCCTGGGGACGACCGGCGCGCAGATCGTCGCCCGCCACCTCGTCGCCGGCCAGGAAGTGGCCAGGCGCAGCGTCGTGCCGGGCGCGATCAGCGACCCCGACCAGGTCGGCCGCCTCGTCGCCGTCCAGCCGATCTACGCGGGCGAGCAGGTGACGCTCCGCCGCTTCGGCACGAAGGCCCAGCAGGGCCTGCGGGCCGACCTGACCGGCAACCTGCGCGCGATCCAGGTGCCCGGCGACCCGAACCAGCTGCTCGTCGGGACGCTGAAGGCCGGCGACCGCGTCGACGTCGTCGGCAACTTCAAGCCGGACCAGCAGGGCGACCCCTTCGCCCGCGACACGCTCCGCAACCTGCGCGTCCTGCGCGTCTCGCCCGCAAACGCCGTCAAGGTGCAGGGCGCGACCGAGTCGGCGTGGGTGCTGCTCGCCGTCCGCGACACCCAGGCGCAGAAGCTCTTCTTCACGCTGCAGAACGGCGACTGGGCGCTCCAGCTGCGCCCGGCGGTCGAGGCCTCCGACAGCCCGGAGGTCGTCGAGACCTACGACACGGTCCGGAGCGCCGGCACCAGGAGGACACGATGAGCAACGAGAACGGCGCCCGCGAGCGCCTCCGGATCTACGTCACCGGCGACTGCGAGGGGCTCGGGACGCTGCGCGACGCGCTCGAGCAGCATCCCGACCTCGAGCTCGTCGGCTCGAGCGAGGCGGTCTCACACGCGTCGGCGGCGCTCGCCGGCGGCCACCTCGACGCGATCCTGCACGGCACCCGCGCCTCGCACCTGCCGGCCGGCGAGATCGCCGCGATCCGGGAGCAGACCCGCACCCCGGTCGTCGTCGTCGCCTCCGGCGAGGCCTCCGCCCTGCTCGAGGAGGCGCTCGAGGCCGACGTCGCCGACGTGCTCCTGCTCCCGCAGCTGACCGAGAACGTCGTCTTCGCGATCCGGAAGGCGAGCCACGCCCGCCGGCAGGCCCCGCTGCCCGGCTCGACGACGGCGAAGGGCAAGATCGTCACCGTCTTCTCGCCCAAGGGCGGCACCGGCAAGACGGTCACCGCGACGAACCTCGCGGCCGCGGTCGCCAAGCAGGAGGGCAAGCGCGTGCTCCTGCTCGACCTCGACCTCCAGTTCGGCGACGCGGCGATCATGCTCGGCGTCGAGCCCGAGAAGACGATCTACGACCTCGTCGTCGCCCCGGGCGAGCTCGACTCGGAGAAGCTCGCCGGCTACGTGACCAAGCACGTCTGCGGGCTCGACCTCCTCCCCGCCCCGCTCCGCCCCGAGGACGCCGAGCTCGTGACCGAGGCGAAGCTCGGCCGGCTGCTCGAGGTCGCGCGCGAGACCTACGACGTGATCGTCGTCGACACCTCGCCGTTCTTCCACGGGCCGATGCTGGCGACGCTCGACCGCACCGACGAGCTGCTGATGATCTGCGGGCTCGACGTGCCGACCCTGAAGAACGTGCGCCTGGCGATGCAGACGCTCGAGCTGCTCTCGTTCCCGCCGAGCCGCGTCCGCTTCGTGCTCAACCGCGCGAACTCGAACGTCGGCCTGAAGCCGCGCGAGGTCGAGGCGGCGCTCGGCGTCAAGATGGGCGCCGAGGTGCCGAGCGAGCGGGCCGTCCCGCTGGCGGTCAACCGGGGCAACCCGGCCGTGCTCGCCGACCCGGGCTGCGACTTCTCCCGGGCCGTGCGCGGGCTCGCGTCGTCGCTCTTCCCGGCTCCGAAGAAGAAGGGGTCGCGGCGGGTCCTCGCCGCGCTCGCGAGGGCCTAGCGCATGGGGCTCCACGACCGCCTCTCCCGCCCCGCGACCGTCGTCGAGGACGGCCCGCAGCTCCACGTCGCGGGCCAGACCGCCCCGGCGCCGACCCCCGAGGCCGGCGACCCGTACGCCGAGCTGAAGACGCGCATCCACCACGCCTGCATCGCCACGCTCGGGCCGGAGCTCTTCAAGCAGGAGACGAACGAGGACCTCTCCGACCGCGTCCACCGCGCCGTCACCGAGCAGCTCGCGCTCGACCGGACGCCGCTGACCCGCGACGAGCGGCGCCGGATCGTCCGCGAGATCTCCGACGACATCCTCGGCTACGGCCCGCTCGAGTCGCTGCTGCGCGACGAGTCGGTGACCGAGGTGATGGTCAACGGCCACGAGCGCGTCTACGTCGAGCGCCACGGCAAGCTCGAGCGCACCGCCGTCCGCTTCGTCGACGAGGCGCACGTGCTGCGGATCATCGACAAGATCGTCTCGCAGATCGGCCGCCGGATCGACGAGTCCTCGCCGATGGTCGACGCCCGGCTGCCCGACGGCTCCCGCGTCAACGCGATCATCCCGCCCCTCTCGCTGAAGGGCCCGACGCTGACGATCCGCAAGTTCTCGCGCGACCCGTACACGGTCAACGACCTGATCGCCTTCGGGACGCTGACCGCGAAGTCGGCGCAGTTCCTCTCCGCCTGCGTCAAGGGGAAGCTGAACGTGCTGATCTCGGGCGGCACCGGCACCGGCAAGACGACGACGCTGAACGTGCTCAGCGCCTTCGTGCCGGGCGACGAGCGGATCGTCACGATCGAGGACGCGGCCGAGCTGCAGCTGCAGCAGGACCACGTGATCACGCTCGAGTCGCGGCCGCCGAACATCGAGGGCCAGGGCGAGGTGCGCATCCGCGAGCTCGTCCGGAACGCCCTCCGCATGCGGCCCGACCGGATCATCGTCGGCGAGGTCCGCGGCGCCGAGACGCTCGACATGCTCCAGGCGATGAACACGGGCCACGAGGGCTCGCTGACGACGATCCACGCGAACTCGCCCCGCGACGCGCTCGCCCGGCTCGAGACGCTGGTGCTGACCGCCGGCGTCGACCTGCCGCTCCGCGCGATCCGCGAGCAGATCGCCTCGGCGTTCGACGTGCTCGTCCAGATCCAGCGGCTCGTCGACGGCTCCCGCCGCATCACCCACGTCACCGAGGTGCTGCGGATGGAGGCGGAGGTGATCACGCTGCAGGACCTCTTCGTGGCCAAGCCGCCGGACGAGCAGGAGGCCGCCGCCCGCTCGACCCGCCTGCTCGGGCCGCTGCAGAGCTCCGGCCTGAAGCCGCACTTCCTCGACAAGCTGGCCGCCAACAACGTGATCCTGCCGCCGAACTTCTTCGAGACGACGGCGGAGCTGCAGCGGCAGGCGTTCTCGGCGACCGGCTTCGGAGGGCTGCAGTGAAGCGGCGCCGGCGCAGGTGGGTCTGGCGCCCGCTCGTCTTCGCGGCGCTCGCCTTCCCGGCGGGCGCGGCCGCGGGCGTGCACGTCACCGTCGACGCGTCCGGCTACCCCGAGGTGCAGGGGGCCGTGGTCGGCTCCGCCGCGACCTCGGTGGCGCCGCGGGTGAGCGAGAACGGCGTCCCCGTCGTCGGGCTCGAGGCGCAGAACCTCGGCCGGACGAAGGCGGTCGTGCTCGCGATCGACCGCTCGCGCTCGATGGCCGGGAAGGCGCTCGCCGACGCGACGCTCGCCGCGCACGGCTTCCTCGACGTCAAGGGCGCGGGCGACCGCGTCGCCGTCGTCGCCTTCGGCCGGCGCGCCTACGCGCTGACCGACTTCGCCGCCGCCCCGGCCGACGCCGACGCGGCGCTCTCCTCGCTCGCGGTCGACGCCCGCCAGGGGACGGCGCTCTGGGACGCGGTCGTGCTCGCGTCGCAGCGCCTGACCGCGCAGCGGCTGCCGGGCCGCGTGATCGTGCTCCTGACCGACGGCCAGGACGTCTCCAGCCGCGCCGGCCAGGCCGAGGCGATCGACGCCGCGCGACACGCCCACGCGGCCGTCTACCCGGTCGCGGTCAGCGGCGCGGGCTACGACCCGGCGCCGCTCCAGCGCCTCGCCGCCGAGACCGGCGGCCGCTTCCAGCGCGTCGGCTCGAGCGCCAAGCTCGCGGCCGTCTACGCCTCGATCGCCGAGGAGCTCTCCCGCACCTGGCGGATCCGCTACACGACCGCGGCGCGGCCGGGCGAGACCGTCCGGGTCCACGCCGCGCTGCCCGGGTCTCGGCGACTCCGTCTCCGCGCTCGCGATCCCGGCCGGCCTCGGCGCCCCGCGCGCGCCCCTGCCCGAGCCCTCGCCGCTGATCCCCACCTCCCTCTACCGCGCCGCGGGCACGGCCGCCGTCGCGGGCGCCGTCGGCCTGCTCGTGCTGCTCGCGGCCGCGCTCGCGTTCGCCGCCGGCCGCGGCAGGCGCCTACGCAGCCGCCTCGACGCGCACCTCGCGCCGGTCACGGGCGCGAAGCGGCAGCGCCGCTCCTCCGGCCCCGGCGTCCGCACGCGGCTCTACGGCGCGACCGAGCACGCCTTCGGCCACCTGAAGCAGTGGAAGGCGCTCGCGCGGCTGCTCGAGCGCGCCGACCTGCCGCTCCGCGCGGCCGAGTTCGTCTACCTGCAGCTCGGCTGCGGCCTCGGCCTCGGGCTCGTGCTCGCGGTCGCCGCCTCGAGCGGGTTCGCGACGCTGGTCGGGATGCTGGTCGGCGGCGCCGCCCCGCTCGCCTGGGTCTGGTTCCGGGCGCGCGGCAGGCTGAAGGCCTTCGAGAACCAGCTGCCCGACCTGCTGATCACGCTCGCCGCCTCGCTGAAGGCCGGCCACAGCTTCCGCCAGGGGATCCAGACGGTCGTCGACGAGGGCCAGCCGCCCGCCTCGGAGGAGTTCCGCCGCGTCCTGACCGAGACCAGCCTCGGCCGCCCGATGGACGACGCTCTCGAGGACATGGCCCGGCGGGTCGGCTCGAAGAACTTCGAGTTCGTCGTCACCGCGGTGACGATCCAGCGCCAGGTCGGCGGCTCGATGGCCGGCCTCTTCGACATGGTCGCCGAGGCCGTCCGGAACCGGCAGCAGTTCGCGCGCAAGATCAAGGGCCTGACCGCGATGGGCCGCCTCTCCGCCTACGTGCTGATCGGCCTCCCGTTCGTGCTCGCGCGCGCGCTGACGCTCCTGAACCGCAGCTACATGCACCCGCTCTACTCCACGTCCACCGGGCACATGCTGATCGCCGTCGGGTTCGTCTCGATGGCCCTCGGCAGCGCCGTGCTCCAGAAGATCGTCTCCTTCCGGGGGTAACCGATGCTGCTCGTCGTCTCGCTCGTCCTGCTCGCCGCCGCCGCCTACCTCGTCGGCGAGGTCGTGACGCTCCCCGCGCGCCAGCGCGCCGGCTCCGTGCGCCGCGCCTCCACCTACGGGCGGATCCGGCTGCAGAGCGGCGGCGAGCCGCGGTTCAAGGAGCGCGTCCTGACGCCGCTCGCCGGCCGGCTGGCCAGGATCGTGCTGCGCCTGAACCCGAAGACGACGGTCGAGAGCGTCGCCGCGAAGCTGCTCGTCGCCGGGCTCTCGCAGCGCGTCACCCCGACGAGCTTCCTGGCGCTCAAGGGCGTCGCCGCGGCCGTCGGCGTCCTCCTCGGCTTCGCGCTCGGCTCGTCCCGGGGGCCGCTCGGCGCGATCGCGTTCGCGGCGATGCTCGGGTTCGGCGGCTTCTTCGGCCCCGACTTCCTCGTCGGCTCGCGCGCGCGCCGGCGGCGCGAGGCCGTCCGCTCCGAGCTGCCCGACACGCTCGACCTGCTCGCCGTCAGCGTCGAGGCCGGGCTCGGCTTCGACGCCGCGATCGGCAAGGTGATCGAGCACATGGACGGCGCGCTGTCGCAGGAGCTGGCGCTCGTCCTCGGCGAGATGCGCGTCGGCGAGAGCCGCCAGGACGCGCTCAAGAAGATGTCCGAGCGCGTCGCGGCGCCCGAGATGGCCGCGTTCGTGCGCTCGATCATCCAGGCGGACCAGCTCGGCATCTCGCTCGGCCGCATCCTCCGGATCCAGGCCGCCGACACGCGCCTCCGCCGCCAGGCGGCCGCCGAGGAGCGCGCGATGAAGGCGCCGATCAAGATGCTCTTCCCGACCGTGCTCTTCATCTTCCCGGCGATGTTCCTCGTCGTGCTCGGGCCGGCGATGCTCAACCTCAAGCAGGTCTTCGCGTGACCCCGAAGGGGACGAAGGCCCAGCCTGCCGGCGGCGAGACCGAGAAGGGCTTCGGCACCGGCCTGCGGGCGCAGCTCGCGCGGAAGAACGGCAAGGGCGCCGTCGCCGAGCCCGAGACGCCGTCGGCGGCGGCCGAGGAGGAGCTGCAGGAGGACCGGGTCGAGGGCGCCGCCGCGACCGAGTCGGGCCCCCTCGCGCCCGCTCCCGAGCCGTCGTTCGAGCTCGAGGAGCTGCGGGGCGAGCTCGCGGCCTCGCTCGTGCGCGAGCGGGACCTGCGCGCGGCGCTGGCGGAGCAGGTCGAGGCCTACGAGCGAGAGCTCGACGCCGGCCGCGACGCCGCGCACCGCGGCTCGGAGCTCGACCAGCGGGCCGCGCGGCTGGGCGCGAACGAATCCGCGCTCGAGGAGCGCGAGCGCGCGATCGTCGAGCTGCGCGCCGAGCTCGAGTCCGAGCGCGGGCTGATCCAGGAGGCACGCGTCGAGCTGGCCGCCGCCGAAGCCGCGGCCGAGGAGCGGCGGCTCGACCTCGACGCCCGCGCCGAGGAGCTGCGCGAGGCCGAGCGCGAGCACGCCTCGCTCTCGACGGACCTCGCCCGGCAGGCGCAGGCGCTCGCCGACCGCGAGAAGAAGCTGGCCCGGGCCGAGGGAGCGTTCACCGGCCGCGAGCGCGAGTCGTCCGCCCGCCTCGAGGCGCGTGAGCGGGCGCTGAAGCAGCGCGAGCAGGGCCTGCGCGAGCGCGAGCGCAGCCTCGCCGACCGCGAGAAGCGCGCCGCGTCCGCCGAGGCCGAGGCCGCGCGCGAGCTCGGCCGCATCTCCGCGCGGGAGCAGGCCGTCGACGAGTCCGAGCGGTCGCTGCACACCTGGGAGGAGCGGCTCCGCGCCGAGGACGCCCGGCTCCGGGACGAGCGCGAGAGCCACGGCGACTCCGCCGACGAGGTGCAGCGGCGGCACGCAGAGCTCGAGGCGCGCGCCGCGGAGCTCGACGCGCTCGCCGCCCGCCTCGACGAGCGCGGCCGCCAGGTCGCCGCCGATCCGCGCATCCACGACCTCGACGTCCGCGAGGAGGCGCTCGTCGCCCGCGAGGCGGAGCTGAACCGGCAGATGTCGGCGTTCCAGCGGGAGTCGGCGGAGCGCCGCCGCAAGTCCGACCCCGAGCTCGAGCGCGAGAAGGAGCTCGTGGCCCGGCAGGCGACCGAGCTCCGCGCGAGGCACGGCGAGCTCGAGAAGACGGAGCTGCTGCTCGTGTCCCAGCGGGAGCGGCTCGACCTGCTCGAGCAGCGGCTCGAGCGCACCGAGACGGAGACGGTCGAGCGCTCGCGGACCCTCGACGCGCGGGAGGCGGAGCTGGAGCTGAAGCTGGCGAAGCTCGAGGCGGACCTCGACATCCGCGAGGACAAGCTCGAGCGCCGCGAGAGCCAGGTCGCCGACCTGCAGGAGCGGCTCGCGAAGAAGGAGGCCGACCTCTCCGCGTACGTCGCCCAGCTCCAGGGCTCGATGGACGACCGCGAGCTCGAGTGGTGGAGCAAGCAGCTGGGCGACAAGCCCGGCTCGCTCGCAACCTGAGCCCCCGACCCCGGGAAGTGCCGCGCGCGGGCGCGGCGGCACGGCATGATTCGCGGGTGGCAGACGCGCCGAGCACCAGGCTCGACCGCCTCGCCCTCGTCTCGCTCTGCGTCGCGGTCGCGGTCGCCTTCGCCGACTCCTCGATCGTCGTGCTGGCGCTGCCGCAGCTGCTCGTCCGCTTCGACACCTCGGTCGAGGCGATCTCGTGGGTGATCACCTCCTACAACCTCGTCGTGACGGTGGCCGCGCTCCTGCTCGTGCGGATCGCGACGCCCGAGCGGACGCAGCGGCTGCTCGCCGCCGGTCTGACGGTGTTCCTGCTCGGCTCCGCCGGCTGCGCGGTCTCGCAGGGCCTGGCGTCGCTCGTGGCGCTTCGCAGCGTCCAGGGTCTCGGCGGCGCGCTCCTCCTCGTCGCCTCCCTTCCCCGCCTCGCCGCGCTGGCCGGCTCGAGGACGCGCGGGATCGCCTGGTGGGCGGTCTCGGGCGCGGTCGGCGCGGCGCTCGGGCCCGCGCTCGGCGGCGCGCTCACCGAGGCCTTCGACTGGCGCGCGATCTTCGTGCTGCAGGTGCCGCTCGCCGCGGCCGCCGCGCTCGCGCTGCGCACGCGCGGCGGCCTCGGCGGCGAGCCGGAGCACCTGACGCACCCGCGCGAGCGGCTCGGCGCGAACCTGTCGCTCGGGCTCCTCTCCGGCGCGCTCGTCGGCGCGCTCTTCCTCGCCGTCGTGCTGCTGATCAACGGCTGGCAGATGCGGCCGATCGCCGCCGCGGGCGTCGTCAGCGTGCTGCCGTTCGCCACCTTCGTCGTCCGCCCCGTGACGCGGGCGCTCGGCGGCCCGGCCGCGGCCGCCGTCGGCGCCGTCCTGCTCGCCGGCGGGCTGCTCGGGCTCGCGTTCCTCCCCGGCGCGAGCATCCTCTTCGCGGCGCTCGCGCTCGTGCTCTGCGGCCTCGGGCTCGGGCTCGCGATCCCGCCGCTGACCGCATCCTCGCTCGACCCGCACGCCCTCGACGGGAGCGGCGCGCGCACGATCGCCGCCCGGCACGCGGGGCTCGTGATCGCGCTCGTCGCCCTGACGCCGGTGCTCGCGCACGACCTCTCGGCCGCGCAGGACCGCGCGATCGACCGGGGGGCGAACACCGTGCTCGACGCCGACGTCCCGATCAGCGCGAAGGTGCCGCTCGCCCGCGACCTCGGCCGGACGCTGCGGGACGTGCCGGACGCCGAGATCCCGAACTTCCGGCCGGTCTTCGCGCGGCACGAGACCGCCTCGAACCGCTCCAGCCTCGAGCAGCTGCGCAGCGACCTCGTGGGCGTGATCGAGGACATGATCACGCGGAGCACGCGGCGCGCGTTCTTCGTCTGCGCCCTGCTCGCCGCGGCCGCGCTGCTGCCGCTGCCGCTGCTCCGGCTCCGGAGGCCCGCGTGAGGCCGCGGCGGCGCACGCTCGCCGGCCTGCTCGCGGCGCTCGCCGTCTCGGGCGGCCTCGTCGGCGCCGAGCTCGCGCGCGGCGCGCTCCACCTCGGCGAGGCGCCGCCGCCGCGTCCGTGCACCGAGCACACGACCCTCGACGGCGGCAGCTTCGACGCGAAGCTGCAGCGGATCGCCCTCGACGGCCTCAGCCGCGCCGCCTGCCGCCTCGGCACGACGCGCGCCAAGCTCGCGCTCGCGCTCGACTCCCCCGCCGACCGCAAGCGGATCGCGAAAGGCAAGGACCTGAACGCGGTCCTCCGCAAGAGCCTGATCCAGGCCGTCGACGAGCAACGCAAGGCGGGCAGCCTGAACGGCGTCGAGGCGTTCCTGGCGAAGCAGCTGATCGGGCGGACGCCGCTCTCGCTCGTGCAGCGGCTGCTCGGGAGCGGCTAGTGGCGGCTCAGCGTCCTTTCGCCGTCGAGCGAGTCTGGACGCCGAAGCGCTCAGCCGACTCGCGGTCGCCGAGAAGGCGAAGGAGCTCGTCCTTCGCCTCACGCTCGTCCAGTGCGTTGAAGTGGTGACCAGTCGCTCGAAGCTCTCCTGATTCCAGAGCGCCACGACCGGTCTCGCGGCCGCCGATAGTCATCGCTCTCGCGAACGCCGAACTCCCTCCGGGAACTGCTCGATCCGAGGAAGGCCGCGATTGAAAGGGTCGGCCGGGAGGTCGCGTCATCCGAATCGGTTGGGCACTGATCGGGTACAGAACCCCCTGATCTGGCTATGCGGATGAGAGGACTTGAACCTCCACGGGGTTTCCCCCACACGGACCTGAACCGTGCGCGTCTACCAATTCCGCCACATCCGCGCGGAGCCGCATTGTAGCCGCACGCCCTCGCCGCGCAGGTTGCAGAAGGTTTACCTCCTGCGAACCGGGACGCAGCTACCGTGTCCGGGTTGAAAAGAACACTGCTCCTCCTTTCGGCGGCGCTTGCCCTCCTCGGCCTCGGCGGCGCCGCGCAGGGGCAGGCCGCGGCCCGGCGGCGACCGTGTCGAGGTCGTCGTGCTGCTCGACGGCACGCCGCTCCACGCGCGGTCGCTCGCGGGCGCGGCCGGCGAGCGCGTCGAGGCCGAGCAGGCCGCGTTCGAGCGCCGGCTCGCCGCGGCCGTCCCCGAGGCCCGCGTGCGCTGGCGCTACCGCCGCGTCCTCGACGGCATGGCCGTCGTCCTGCCGGCCGGCCGGGTCGACCGGCTCGCGCGGATCGCCGGCGTCGCCGAGGTCCTCCCCGGCGTCCGCTACCACGCGCGGCTGAACACGAGCCCGGGGATCATCGGCGCGCCGCAGCTCTGGGGGCCGCAGCTGCAGACCGCCGGCGACGGGCTCAAGATCGCGATCATCGACGACGGCGTCGACCAGACGCATCCGTTCTTCTCGCCGAAGGGGTTCACGATGCCCGCGGGCTTCCCGAAGGGCAACACCGCGTACACGACCGCGAAGGTGATCGTCGCCCGCGCCTTCCCCCCCGCCGGCGACACCGCGGCGAACGCGTCGCTGCCGTTCGACCCGCAGGGCTCCTTCCACGCGACGCACGTCGCCGGGATCGCCGCCGGCGACCACGACACGACCGCGACCGTCGACGGCCGCACGGTGCCCGGGCTCTCCGGGATCGCGCCGCGCGCCTACATCGGCAACTACAAGGCGCTGACCGTCGAGACGCCCGGCTTCGGGCTCGACGGGAACTCGCCCGAGATCGCCGCCGCGATCGAGGCGGCCGTCGCCGACGGCATGAACGTGATCAACCTCTCGCTCGGCGAGCCCGAGGTGACGCCGTCCCGCGACCTCGTCGTCCGGGCGCTCGAGGGCGCGGCCGCCGCCGGCGTCGTCCCGGTCGTCGCCGCCGGCAACGACTTCGGCGACTTCGGCCGCGGCTCGCTCGGCTCCCCCGGCAGCGCGCCGTCGGCGATCACCGTCGCCGCGGCCTCGAAGTCGGGCGTGATCGCCTCCTTCTCCTCGAGCGGCCCGACGCCCGTCTCGCTGCAGATGAAGCCGGACGTGACCGCGCCGGGCGAGGCGATCCTCTCGTCCGTGCCGCGCTCGCAGGGGCTCTGGACACAGTTCCAGGGCACGAGCATGGCGACGCCGCACATCTCCGGCTCGGCCGCGCTGCTCCTGCAGCGGCACCCCGGCTGGACGGTCGCGCAGGTGAAGTCGGCGCTCGTCCAGACGGCGATCCCGGCGTACACCGACGACGCGCGCCGCACCGAGGCGCCGACGACACGCGAGGGCGGCGGCTTCGTCAACCTCCCGCGCGCCGACGACCCGCTGCTCTTCGCGGCGCCGACCGGCCTTGCCTTCGGGCTCGTCCGCCCGGGCGCGCCCGCAGCGACGAAGACGGTGACGCTGACCGACGCGGGCGGCGGCGGCGGCCCCTGGAGCGGTGGCGCTGCAGAGCCGCCGATCCGACGGTCTCCGTGCCCGCGCAGGCGACCGTCCCCGGCACGCTCGCGGTGACGGTGACCGTTCCCGCCACGGCAGTCGACGGCGAGCACACGGGCTTCGTCGTGCTCACGCACGGCACGGACACGCGCCGCGTCCCCTTCTGGTTCCGCGTCGCGACACCGCGCCTCGGGCCGCCGAGCCGCACGCTGACGCGCCCGGGCGTCTACAGCGGCAACACCGCCCGCGGCACGGCGCGCGTGACCGCCTACCGCTACCCCGACGACCCGCTCGGCGCGGGCCTGACGACGACGCTCGCCGGCCCGGAGCAGGTCTTCCGGGTCCGCGTCAAGGCGGGCGCCGCCAACTTCGGCGTCGCCGTCGTCGGCGGCGCCTCGGTCGAGCCGCGCGTCGTCGTCGCCGGCGACGAGAACCGCCTCACCGGCTACGCCGGCCTGCCCGTGAACCTGAACCCGTACCTGAGCTGGTTCGGCCGGCGCGAGCCGATCGCGGGCGCCGTCCTCCCGGCCGCGGGCCTCTACGACGCCGTCTTCGACGAGACGACGCGGGCTCGCGCGGGGGCGTTCCGGTTCCGGCTCTGGTTCGACGACCGCACCCCGCCGGCGCTGCGGCTGCTCTCGAAGACGGCCCCGCGCGGCGGGCGCCTGCTCGTCTCCGCCACCGACGCCGGCGCCGGCGTCGACCCGCGCGCGATCGTCGCGCAGCTCGACGGCAAGGACGCGAAGGCGACGCTCAGCGGCAACCGGATCGCCGTCCGGCTCGGCGCGCTCGCGCCCGGCGGCCACCGGCTCGTCCTCCAGGTCTCCGACCGGCAGGAGGCGAAGAACATGGAGGACGTCCCGAAGATCCTCCCGAACACGCGCGTGCTGCGCGCGTCGTTCGTCGTCCGCTGAGCGCGGACGGCGCCGCGCTACCTCCGCTCCTCGCGCTCCTCGATCGTCGGCAGGTTGGCGAGGTCGCGCTCGACCGACGCGGCGAAGTCGTCGCTGTCGGAGTGGACGACGCGGAACGACTCCTTTCTGCGCGCGCGCTCGCGGAGGCGCCGGGCCTCGCCGCCGAACCGGCCCTCGAGGCGCGGCCACTCGGCGGCGACGAGCACCAGCACCGCGCATCCGAGCAACACGGCACCGATCACGCTCACGCCGTGATGATAGCGCCGCACGGCGGTTTCGCCCCTCAATCGACCGAGAGCGCTCGTGCCGATGGGCACGTCATGACGTCGCTGCCGCAGCTCGCGGTCTTCCTCACCGTCTGGGCCTCGCTCGTCAAGGCGCTCGCCGTCGCCGCCCGCCCCACGCGCGGGACCTGCGCCCGCTGCGGCCGCCCGCACGAGCGCCGGCACCTGGGCGAGCCCGTCTGCTCCTGTCACCGCTGATGCCAGACTGGGAAGCGGTGATCCGCTTCCTCGTCCTCGGCGCCCTCGGCCTCTCGCTCGCCGCGTGCGCGGCCGGCAACGAGCCGGCGACGACGACCGCGTCGACCTCGACGGCGACCGCGACGACGTCGACGACCTCGGCCGGGCGCGACTCGGTCGTCGTCTACTTCCTGCAGGACGGCAAGGTCGCGCCCGTCCGCGTCGAGATCGAGCCGACGCGCGCGGTCGCGACCGCGGCCGTCGAGGCGCTCCTCGCGGGGCCGCCGGAGGGCTACGAGACCGCGCTGCCCGCGGGCGGCCGGCTCGAGTCGCTGACGATCGACGCCGGCGTCGCCACGGCGACGCTCTCCGACCAGCTCCGCTCGCTCGACGCCGCCGCCGAGGCGCAGCTCGTCTACACGCTGACGCAGTTCTCGACCGTGACCGGCGTCCGCACGCTCCCGCAGCCGTTGAACGACGAGGACGGCGCGCCGCTGGGCGAGCCGGCGACGCGCGCCGACTTCGAGCAGGAGACGCCCGCGATCCTGATCGAGACGCCGCTCCCGCACGCCTCGGTCACGAGCCCCGTCCGCGTCGCGGGCACCGCGAACACCTTCGAGGCGACCTTCCAGATCGAGCTGCGCCGGGAGGGCGAGCCGCTCGTGCACCGGACCGTGACGGCGACCTCGGGGACCGGCACGCGCGGCACCTTCGAGATCGAGCTGCCGTTCGACGCGACCGGCGACGCGACGATCGTGGCGTGGGAGGACAACGCGGGCGCCGGCCCCGAGGGGCCGCCGGTGCTCCACCGGGTCGAGGTGCCGGTGGTGCTGCGCTAACGCAGGCCGCGCGCGAGGAACAGCCGCGCCGACCAGCCGAGCGCCGCGACCTGCGCGTGGTGGCCGCCGCGCGGCAGGCTGAAGCCGGCGAGGCCGAGCACGAGCGGCCCCGACATCGTGTCCGCGGGGCCGGGGAGCACGTCGGCCGCGAGCGCCCCGGCGGCGAGCGGCAGCAGCCCGGTGCGGTGGTTCCAGGCCTCGAAGACGCCGAGGGCGGCGAGCGCGGCCGCGAGGCCGGTCAGGGCGGGCTTGCCGCGGCGCATGCGGCGCGGATCCTAGATGATCCTCGCGTGCTCACCGCCGAGCTGATCCGCCGCGGGGCCCGGCGGTTCCCCGACCGCACGGCGCTCCTCTGCGGCGACGAGTCGCGCTCCTTCGCCGAGACCGACGAGCTCGCGAACCGGCTCGCGCACGCGCTCGGCCTCGCGAAGGGGACGCGCGTCGGGCTGCTGCTCGGCAACTCGCTCCTCTCGGTGCCGCTCGACTTCGCCTGCGCGAAGGCCGGGCTCGTGCGGGTGCCGCTGAACACGCGGCTCGCGGCGGCCGAGCAGGAGGAGATGCTGCGCGGCACCGGGGTCTCGCTGCTCGTCCACGGCGCCGAGGAGAGCGGGCGCGCGCAGGAGCTGGCGGCCCGCCTTCCCGGGCTCGAGCTGCGCGAGCTCGAGGGCGGGCTCGTCCCGGCCGCCGAGTCCGCCCCGGCCGACGACCCGCACGTGCCGCTCGAGCCCGGCGACCCGCTGCTCGCGCTCTACACCTCGGGGACGACCGGCAGGCTGAAGGCGGTCGTGCACACGCAGGCGAGCTACGCGGCGATCTGCGCGAACATCCTCGCCAACCTCCTCGACGACGTCCGCCGCGACGACGTGATGCTGCACGCCGCCTCGCTGATCCACGCCTCGGGCACCTTCGTCCTCCCCTTCTGGACGCGCGGCGCCGCCTCGGCGATCCTCCCCGGCTTCGCGCCGGCGGAGTTCCTCGCCGCGATCCCGCGCCACCGGGTCACGCACGTCAACCTCGTCCCGACGATGCTCGGCCTGCTGCTCCAGCAGCCCGGGATCGAGGCCGCGGACGTCTCGACGCTGCGCACGGTCGTCTACGGCGCCTCGCCGATGCCCCGGCCCCTGCTCGAGCGCGGCCTCGCGCTCTGGGGCCGGCGCTTCGTCCAGTACTACGGCCAGACCGAGGCGCCGCTCTGCATCTCGGTGCTGCGCGCGGAGGAACACGAGGGAGAGCTGCTCGGCTCCTGCGGCCACCCCGCGGTCGAGTGCGAGCTCCGCCTCGACCCGGACACCGGCGAGATCCTCGTCCGGGCGCCGTTCACCGCCGCCGGCTACCTCGGCGACGACGAGCTCGACCGCGAGACCTTCCTCCCCGACGGCTGGGTGCGCACGCGCGACGTCGGCCGCCTCGACGAGCGCGGCTACCTCTACCTCGTCGACCGCACCTCGGACATGATCGTCACCGGTGGCTACAACGTCTATCCGCGCGAGGTCGAGGACGCGCTCGCCTCGCATCCGGCGGTGCGCGAGTGCTGCGTCGTCGGCGCGCCGGACGAGACCTGGGTCGAGGCGGTGACCGCGTTCGTCGTGCTGCAGGGCGATGCGACCGAAACCGACCTAGTGACACATTGTCACGAGCGGCTCGCGGGCTACAAGGTGCCGAAGTCGGTGCGCTTCGTCGACGAGATCCCGAAGAGCCCGGTCGGCAAGCTGCTGCGGCGGGCGCTGCGGGAGCCGCTGTGGCGGTGAGGGTCGAGCGCTCGGGGCCGGTCTGGACGGTCGTGCTCGACCGGCCGGAGGTGCGAAACGCGGTCGACCGCGAGCACGCCGACGCGCTGGCGGAGGCGTTCCGCGCGTTCGAGGCCTCGGACGCGTCGGTCGCCGTGCTCTTCGGCGCCGGCGGGGCCTTCTGCGCGGGCGCCGACCTGAAGGCGTTCTCGAACCGCACCGAGTCCGGAGGGCGACGGCCCGATGGGGCCGACGCGGCTGCTGCTCTCGAAGCCGGTGATCGCCGCAGTCGCCGGCCACGCCGTCGCGGGCGGGCTCGAGCTGGCGCTCTGGTGCGACCTCCGCGTGGTCGAGGAGGACGCGACCTTCGGCGTCTTCTCGCGGCGGTTCGGCGTGCCGCTGATCGACGGCGGCACGCTGCGGCTGCCCCGCCTGATCGGCCTCTCGCGCGCCCTCGACCTGATCCTGACCGGGCGGCCGGTCGGCGCCGAGGAGGCGCTCGCGATCGGGCTCGCGAACCGCGTCGTCCCGCGCGGGGCGGCCCGTCCGGCCGCCGAGGAGCTGGCACGGCAGCTGGCCGAGCTCCCGCAGGACTGCCTTCGCGCCGACCGGCTGAGCGCGCTGACCGCGACGAGCCTCGAGGAGGAGTTCGCGCGCGGCGCGGAGGTGCTCGCCGAGGCCGCCCGCGGCGCGGCGCGCTTCGCCGCCGGCGAGGGCAGGCACGGCGCGTGACGCAGCAGATCGAGCGGGCGCCTCCCGCGACGCTCGACCGCCGAGGTCGCTTGAAGCAGTCGTGTTACCCGCGGTAGCGTCCGCTGCGAGTGATCGTCGACGCCCCCGACCTGCTCGCCGAGACCCGCGCCTTCAACGCGCGGCTCGAGCGGCGGCTCGCCGGCCTCTCGAAGGTCGAGGACATCCCGCCCGCGGTGACCCGGCGCATCCGGCGCGAGACGGGCGGCATCTACGGCCCGCCGGTCTACCTGCCGCAGGCGCGCGAGCTGCGCGTCCCCGGCCGCGGCGGCGAGATCGGCCTGCGCGTCCTCGCCGCCCGAGGGCCCGGCGACGGGCGTCTACCTCCATGTCCACGGCGGCGGTCACGTGCTCGGCTCGGCCGACGGCCAGGACACGCGCCTCTGGCACCTCGTCGAGGCGACCGGGCTCTGCGCCGTCAGCGTCGAGTACCGGCTCGCGCCCGAGCACCCGCACCCCGCGGGGGCCGACGACTGCGAGGACGCCGCCGTCTGGCTCGCCCGCGAGGGAGCGGGCGAGCTCGGCGCGCCGCCCGTGCTCGCGATCGGCGGCGAGTCCGCGGGCGCGCACCTCGCCGTGCTGACCCTGCTGCGGCTGCGCGACGGGCACGGCCTCGGCGCCGCCTTCCGCGCCGCGAACCTGGTCTACGGCGTCTACGACCTCTCGGGCACGCCGAGCCGCCGGCTCTGGGGCGACCGGAACCTGATCCTCTCGAGCCCGCTGATGGAGTGGTTCGCGGACTGCTACCTGCCCGGCCTCTCGCGCGAGGAGCGCCGCGACCCGGG
Organism: uncultured Actinomycetes bacterium; assembly: GCA_963839285.1. GTDB lineage: Bacteria > Actinomycetota > Thermoleophilia > Gaiellales > Gaiellaceae > DASSSQ01. The sequence goes on along the minus strand of CAWIUN010000020.1, from coordinate 328,267 downwards.
CATCTCGCCGCTCTACGCCGACCTCGACGGCCTCCCGCCCGCGCTCTTCACCGTCGGGACGCTCGACCCGCTGCTCGACGACTCGCTGCTCCTGGACGCGCGCTGGCGCGCCGCCGGCAACGAGTCCGAGCTGCGCGTCTACCGGGAGGCGGTGCATGCGTTCAACCTCTTCGAGGAGCTCGGGATCGCGCGACTCTCGAATGCCGAGCAGGCCGACTTCCTGCGGGAGCGGCTCGCGTGATCGGCTTCACCCTCGCCGACGAGCAGGAGCTGATCCGGCGGACCGCGCGCGAGTTCTGCGAGCGGGAGATCGCGCCGCACGTCCGCGACTGGGACCGGGCGGAGGAGATCGACCGCGCGCTCGTGCCGAAGCTCGCCGAGGTCGGCCTGCTGGCGCCGACCGTCGCCGAGGAGCACGGCGGCATGGGCCTCGACACGGTCTCGTACACGCTCGTCGTCGAGGAGATCGGCCGCGTCGACTCGAACGTCCGCGGGATCGTCTCGGTCTCGAACGGGCTCGTCGGCAAGACCGTCGCCCGCTGGGGGACGGAGGAACAGCGGTCGCGGCTGCTGGCGGGGATCGCCTCCGGCGAGGCGCTCGGCTGCTACGCCCTGACGGAGCCCGGCGCCGGCTCGGATCCCGGCAGCCTGCAGACCCGCGCCGAGCGCGACGGCGGCGACTGGGTGCTGAGCGGCCAGAAGATCTTCATCACGCTCGGCTCGTGGGCCTCCTTCGCGCTCGTCTTCGCCCGCACCGGCGAGGCGGGGCCGCGCGGGATCACCTGCTTCGTCGTCCCGACCGACCTGCCGGGCTTCGAGGCACGCAGGATCCACGGCAAGCTCGGCCTGCGCGCGCAGGACACCGCCGAGCTCTTCCTCGACGGCGTGCGGGTGCCGGACGAGGCGCGCCTCGGCGGCGAGGGCGAGGGCTTCAAGGTCGCGATGTCCGCGCTCGACCACGGCCGGATCTCGCTCGGCGCCGGCTGCGTCGGGATCGCGCAGGGCTGCCTCGACGCGTCGGTCGCGTACACGAAGGAGCGGCTGCAGTTCGGGCGCCCGGTCGCCTCGTTCCAGCTCGTCCAGGAGCTGCTCGCGGACATCGCGGTCGAGACCGAGGCGGCCCGGCTGCTCGTCTGGCGCGCGGCCGCGAAGGCCGACTCGGGCGAGCGCCACACGGTCGAGGCCTCCTACGCGAAGTACTTCGCGAGCGAGGTCGCCGTCCGGGCCGCGAACGCGGCGGTGCAGGCCCACGGCGGCTACGGCTACGTCGACGAGTACCCGGTCGGCAAGTACCTGCGGGACGCGCGGGTGACGACGCTCTACGAGGGCACGAGCCAGATCCAGAAGCTGCTGATCGGCCGCGCGCTGACGGGCGAGAACGCGTTCGTGTAGGACGCGGCGCGGCCCGGGCGGCCGCGCCGCGTCCCACGGTCGTCCTACGGATAGGCGACGACGGTGACCGGCACGTCGGGATTGGCGATCGTCGACGAGCCGCCGACGCCGTTGACGACGTTCAGGATCCCGCCGCGTCCCGGCCGACGGGTCGAGGAAGATCGTCAGCAGGTCGTTGAGGCTCCCGGCCGGCAGCGAGCTCGGCACCTCGAACGCGTTCGCCGCGTAGATGTCGACGCCCTGGTTGAAGAAGCTGTAGCTGCCCATCCCGTAGCCGTTGAAGCGGCGGACGTGGTCGGCGACCTTCAGCGCGGCGAAGCCGTCGACCCCGGGCGAGCTCATCCACGCGGCCTGGCTCGGCGGGTCGTACGGCAGCTCGTTCTGGAAGAAGACGACCCTGCCGTTCTCGCCGTTCCAGATCACCTCGTAGCGTCTGGTAGTGCTCGACGAAGAGCCCGTAGGCCGTGACGTCGTCGCCGTTGACGACCACGCCGGTGTCGGCGGTGTTCGCGGTCCAGCCGACACCGTTCCCGTGGTCGGCCCGCCACGCCCAGATGTCGTCCAGCAGGACGTCGTCGCTGTTCACGACCAGGCTCGTCGTCGCCTTGCCGGGCGTCGCGCCGCCGATGCGGAAGAACACGTCGTGCAGCGAGGTCGGGTCGGCCGGGTCGCTCTTGTGCGCGTGCGGGGTGCCGACCTGCAGCAGCACCGGCGAGCTCACCGTGCCCGCGTCGAACAGCAGCCCGGCGAGCTTGACGCCCGGCACGTCGGCGACCGTCATCGGCACCACCCCGCCGACCGGCACGATCGTCGGGAAGCCGAGGCCGAGCACGACGGTGCCCGCCCGCTTGACCTTGATCGTCCTGTCGACCCGGTAGATGCCCGGGCGTGAAGATCAGGTTCTGGCCGCGGGCGAGCGCGTTGTCGATCGCCTGCGCGCCGTCCGTCGGTCTGGCGATGAAGAAGTCCTCGATCGGGATCGACGAGCCGGCGGTCGGCCCGCCGTCCCACGACGCGCCCGCGGAATCGTGCAGAACCGCGGGGACGTCTAGGGCGGCGTGGGCGCCCACCCGGGGCGCCGGACACCCGGCCGAGAGGTCGAGGAAGATCGTCAGCAGGTCGTCGAGGCTCGACGGCGCGGGTGTGGCCGCCAGCTCGAAGGCGTGTGCGGCATAGAGCTCGACGCCCTGCTCGAGAAGCTGTGGCTGCCCATCCGCGGCCCGCCAGACGCCGGCCGGCGGGAGCGGGGGCAACGACGACGGCGGAGGCCGCATGAACTGGAAAAGCCCGCAGGTGCGGGCCTTTCTTCTGACTCCCCGGGTTGGACTCGAACCAACAACCTACGGATTAACAGTCCGCCGCTCTGCCAATTGAGCTACCGGGGACCGAAGCGGCGACAGTGTAGCGACTAGCTGACCCCGCTGACCGCCTGGCGGATCCGGCGGAGCGAGTCCTGCAGTCCCTTGATCTGCTCCGGCTCGGCGGTGGCGAGCTGCTGCCGGATCCGGCGCTCGCGCAGGCGAAGCAGCAGCTCGCGGGCGGTCTCCTCGCCGACCTCGTGCAGGGCCGCGTGCGCGTCGAGCTCGGCGAGCAGGGCGACCACCTCCTCGTCCGCGGGGCCGCTGCCGGCGAGCTGCGCCTGGACGCGGCGGTGCAGGGGGTTGTCGAAATGCTCGGGCGAGAGCCGCGCCAGCGTCGGCACGAGGCCCGGGTTGGCGATGCAGCCGGCGAGCGCCTCGCGCTCGAGCCGGTCGGCGGCCTGGACGAGCTTGGGCGAGGGCGCGGCGCCCATTCCGGTCGCCGCGGCGACCGAGCGGAGCTGCACGGTCATCCCGAGCCGGTCGTTGGCGAACTTCCACGCCTCCTGCCGGTCGGGCGAGTCCGGGACGCGGTCGAGCACCTCCTTGGCGCGCTGGAAGGCGGTCTGCTTGTCCGGCGCGCGCTCGATCTCGACGCGGACGCGGTAGAGCGCGTACGGCTCGGCGGCCGTCAGGCGGCCCTCGAAGCCGGCCGGGTCGTCGGCGGGGTCGGTGCCGGCCGGCAGCGCGACCACCTTCACCTCGAGCCCCATCCCGACCGCGAGCTCCATGCCGCGGAGGGTCGCCGCCTCGCCCGCGGCGTCGCCGTCGAAGCAGAGCCAGAGCCGCCGCGTCAGGCGCGCGAGATCGCGCAGCTGCCTGTCGGTGAGCGCAGTCCCCATCGAGGCGACGACCGGCTCGAAGCCGGCCTGCCGCAGCGCCAGCACATCCGCGTTCCCCTCGACGACGACCGCGCGGTCCTGCCTGGCGATCGACGCGCGCGCCCGGTCGAGGCCGTAGAGCAGCCAGCCCTTGTGGAAGAGCTCGCTCTCGGGCGAGTTGACGTACTTGCCGCGCAGCGGGTCGTCGTCCCAGAGCTTGCGGGCCTGGAAGCCGAGCACGCGCCCGCGCGCGTCGGCGAGCGGGAAGACGAGCCGCCGGGCGAAGTAGTCGGTGCCGCGCTGGCTCAGGAGCCCGGCCGCGCGGAGCTCCTCGGTCGTGAAGCCCTTCTCGCGGGCCTTCGCGGAGAGGCTCGCGCCGCCGGCGGCGAAGCCGAGCCGGAACTCGCGGCAGACCTCCTCGCCGAAGCCGCGGCCCTTCAGGTAGTCGCGCGCGAAGTCGCCGACCTGCGTCTCCCAGAGGTAGCGCTCGTAGAAGGCAGCCGCCTGGTCGAGCAGCGCTCCGAGCCGGTCGCGGCGGCGGCGCGCCTCGTCGGCCTGCGGTGAGCTCTCCTCGTACTCGAGCGGGACGTTGAAACGCTCGGCCAGCCACTCGATCGCGCCGGTGAAGTCGAGCTGCTCGGTCTCGCGGACGAACGTGATCAGGTCGCCGCCGACGCCGCAGCCGAAGCAGTGGTAGAGCTTGTCGACCGCGTTGACCGAGAAGCTCGGGGTGCGCTCGTCGTGGAAGGGGCAGCGGCCCGTGAAGCGGGCCCCGGCCTTGCGCAGCGGCGTCCGCATCTCGACGACGGCGACCATGTCGGCCGCCGCCTTCACCGCCTCGACCGACGAGTCCTTGATCCGCGCCACTACAACTCGGCAGCGTACGCCAGGGCGTAGCGGTCCGTCATCCCGGCGATGAAGTCGATCACCGAGTCGGGCTCGTCGCCGCGGTCGACCAGGTGGGCGAAGATGCGCCGCACGACGTCGTGGGCGCGCTCGTGCTCGGGCTGCACGTGCGGGCCGAGGTAGACGCGCTCGAACATGAACGCCCGGAGCGCGAGCATCGCGCCGCCGATCTCGTCGCTCTGGACGATGTCGCCGGCGACGGCGGACGCCTCGACGAGGTCGTGCACGAGCGTGTCGATCCGCATCGAGCCGGTCGCGCCGAGCAGGTGGATCTCGTCCCCCGGGAGGTCGCCCGGCTGCAGGATCCCGTGCCGGATCGCGTCGTCGATGTCGTGGTTGATGTAGGCGACGCGGTCGACCAGGCGGACGATCTTGCCCTCGAGCGTCCGCGGCTCGCGCGGCCCGGTGTGGCAGAGGATGCCGTCGCGCACCTCCTCGGTCAGGTTGAGCGACTCGGCGATCCGCAGCGACTGCTCGTTGTGACGGAAGCGCCGGCTCCAGCGTTCCTGCACGCACGCGTCGAGCGCGGCCTCGCCGGCGTGCCCGAAGGGCGTGTGGCCGGTGTCGTGGCCGAGCCCGATCGCCTCGGTCAGATCCTCGTTCAGCCGCAGGGCGCGGGCGACGCCGCGCGCGATCGCGGTCGTCTCGAGCGTGTGCGTCATCCGCGTCCGATAGTGGTCGCCGTCCGGGTCGATGAAGACCTGCGTCTTCCCCTTCAGGCGCCGGAACGGCTTCGAGTGCAGCAGCCGGTCGCGGTCGCGCTGGAACGGCGTCCGCACGCGGCACTGCGGCTCGTCGCGCAACCTGCCGCGCGTCTCGTACGAGCGCACGGCGAGCGGCGAGAGCCACTGCTCCTCGTGCTCGCGGATCCAGGTCGGGAACTCGTCCGCGACCCTGCCTGCCACGTCGGGCATCGTGCCTCCAGGGTAGTCGGTGCGCCGGTCGTCCGGTGCCCGCGCGCCGGCGTCTGGAAGATCGTCACGAGATCGGCGCGATTCCGTGCGCTCCTGGGGGCTACCCTCAGACTCTTCCCCCTTCTGGGTGGGCGGGGGCTGGGGATGGAGCAGGCACGTGTCCCGAGTAGCCGTGTTCCCCCGAGCCGTGTCCGCGGAGCGTCGTGCAGGCGTCGTGGCGCAGGCGTCGTCGTCCGCGGGAGCCGTGTCCGGCTCGGGCAGCTCAGATGATCACGGGGACGCTGCCGCCGTCGACGCCCCACGCGGCGCCGGTGACGTTGCTCGAGCGCTCGGAGCAGAGGAAGACGACGACCGCGGCGATCTCCTCGGGCTCGGCGAGCCGGCCGAGCGGGCGGCCCGCGCCCACCTTGGCGAGCACCTCGTCCTTGCTGCCCGGCTGCTGGTCCGCCAGCCCGCCCTCGGCGAGCCAGGACGGCGTCGCGGTGGGGCCGGGCGCGACCGCGTTCGAGCGGATCCCGTCCTTCGCGTACCGGTCGGCGACGAGGCGCGACAGCGACAGCAGCGCCGCCTTCATCACCGAGTAGTCGGGCATCGACTGCGACGGCCGCTTCCCCGCCGTCGACGACACGTTCACGATCGACCCGCCGCCCTGCTCGAGCATGCCCGGCACGACTGCCCGGATCGCCCGTGCAGCGCTCATCAGGTTGGACTGGAACGACTGCTCCCAGATCTCGTCGGTGATGTCCTCGACCTTCCGGATCTCGACCCAGCCGACGTTGTTGACGAGGCAGTCGACGCGCCCGAACGCCGCCAGCGCGGCCTCGACGACGGCCTCCGGCCCGCCCGGACGCGCCAGATCGGCGGCAACGTGGAGCGCCTCGCCGACGTCCGGCCCCTCGCGCCCGCGGCTCGACGTGACGACGCGCGCGCCCTCGCCCGCCAGCATCGAGGCGACCGCGCGGCCGATGCCGGCCGAGGAGCCGGTGACCACGCACACCTTCTGCTCGAGACCCAGGTCCATCGGCGGGCTAGCATACCGGCGCGGTGCCGACGACCCTTCTGCTGGTGCGCCACGGCGAGACCGACTGGAACAGGGAGCGGCGCTGGCAGGGACACGCCGACCGGGTGCTGAACGAGACCGGGCGCACGCAGGCGCGCACGCTGGCGGCCGAGCTCGCGGACGAGCGGCTCGCGGCCGTCTACAGCTCCGACCTCCTCCGCGCGCGCGAGACGGCCGAGATCCTCGCGACACCGCACGGGCTCGCCGTCCGGCTCGACTCCCGGCTCCGCGAAGTCGACGTCGGCGAGTGGTCGGGCCTGACGAACGCCGAGATCGAGCAGCGGTTTCCGGACGGCTTCGACCGCCGTCTCGGCGGCGGCGTCGGCTGGGAGCAGGGCGAGACCTACGACGAGATGGGGAGTCGCGTCGTCGCGGCGATCCACGAGATCGCGGCCGCGCACCCGGACGAGACAGTCGCGGTCGTCACGCACGGAGGGGCGATGCGCGCGGTCTGGCTCGCGTGCGGCGGCTCGCCCGGCGACCGGCCCGTCGTCGGCAACTGCGCGGTCGAGCGGATCGCAGCCGGGAACGGCTCGATCAGGCGGATAGACTGACCGCGCCGTGGATGACTACACGTCCAAGTACAAGGGTGAGCAGGTCGAGGTCGCGCTCTTCGGCGGCGAGTACCAGGAGGGGACGCTCACCGCGTACTGCTACGTCGAGGACGTCGCGCACGTCGAGCTCAACGGGCACATCCTGATCCCGCTCCAGAACGTCGCGTCGCTCCACTGCGCGAGCCGCTGCGACGCGCCGGAGCCCGACTGGCCCCCGCGCGGGCTCGCCGAGGACGAGCCCGACGAGAGCGACGACGAGGACGAGGAGCTCTAGCGGGGCCGCGGGTGCAGAGCGTCCGCAACCTCCTGAAGCTCTGGCTTCTGCTCGCGGCGGCCTGCGCCGTGCTCGGGGCCGCCGGCTGGCAGCTCGGCGGCGTCCACGTCCTCAGCGTCTTCGTCTTCTGCGGCCTGCTGCTCGCGCTCGGCGCCTACTGGGCGGCCGACCGCGTCGTCGTCGGCATGGTCGGCGCCCGCGAGGTGCTCGTGGCGGAGTCGCCGGCGCTGCACTCGACGCTCGAGCGGCTCGCGGCGCGCGCCGGGGTCGTCAAGCCGCGCCTGTACCTCGTCGTCGACCCGTTCCCGCGGGCGCTCTCCGGTGGCCGCGGGCCTCGCGGAGGCGCGGTGATCGTGCTCTCGAGCGGTCTCGTCGCCGTCGCCTCGCCGGCCGAGCTCGAGGGCATCCTCGCCCACGAGCTCGCGCATCTGGCGCACAGAGACGTGCTCGTGCAGACGACCGCGGCGCTCGTCGCGGCGGCGATCGTCGAGACGAGCCGGATCGGCGGCTTCCTGCAGCGCGCGCTCCTCTTCGCGCTCGGTCCGGTGGCAGCGGCGTTCTGCCACCTGCTGCTCTCGCCGAAGCGTGAGTTCGCGGCCGACCGGGCGGCCGCCCGGATCTGCGACTCGCCGCACGGGCTGGCAGACGCGCTGATCCGGCTCGAGCAGGCGATGGAGCTCGTCTCGTTCCAGGCGAGCCCCGCGACCGAGCCGCTCTACACGACGAACCCGTTCGCCGAGGAGGGCCTCTCGGCGCTCTTCGTCACCCACCCCCCGATCGGCGAGCGGGTCAGGCGGCTCCGAGAGCTCGACCCGGCCTGGAAGGACAAGCTGCGGGCAGCGTGACGCGCGTCGGCCGGCGTTTCCCGCCCGGTCCCGCGGGAGAGGACGCAGCGATGGAGTGCCGCTGCAGCGAAGCGGACGAGTTCACCGGCGGGGCCGCCGAGCAGTACCTCGCCGACCACCTCCAGGCGGACGCAGACGGGACGTACACGTGCCCCGACACCGGAGCGCGCTGGCAGATCGACGAGAGCGCCGACCCCGCGCAGCCGCGCCTCCTCCGCATCTGATCCGGACCACGACGAAGGGCCCCTCTCGGGGCCCTTCTGAAAGAAAATCCGCGGCGTCCTACTCTCCCGGGAGGTTGCCCTCCGAGTACCATCGGCGCTGTCGGGCTTAACTGCTCTGTTCGGAATGGAAAGAGGTGTATCCCCGACGCTATGACCGCGGAAATTGTGAGGTCAATGCTGCCGTATCTCGGCGCACCCTCAAAACTCCATAGCAGCGACACGTGTTCAAAATCAAGACCTCGAGCAATTAGTACGGATCAGCTGAACACATTGCTGTGCGTGCACCGTCCGCCTATCAACGTGGTGGTCTTCCACGGCTCTTACTCTCTCTAGGAGATGGGAGACCTCATCTCGAGGTGGGCTTCCCGCTTAGATGCTTTCAGCGGTTATCCCATCCAGACGTGGCTAACCAGCAGTGCCCTTGGCAGGACAACTGGTACACCAGAGGTCTGTTCGCTCCGGTCCTCTCGTACTAGGAGCCACTCCTCTCAAGTCTCCAACGCCCATGGTGGATAGGGACCGAACTGTCTCACGACGTTCTGAACCCAGCTCGCGTACCGCTTTAATGGGCGAACAGCCCAACCCTTGGGACCTGCTTCAGCCCCAGGATGCGACGAGCCGACATCGAGGTGCCAAACCCTTCCGTCGATGTGGACTCTTGGGAAGGATAAGCCTGTTATCCCCGGAGTACCTTTTATCCGTTGAGCGACGGCACTTCCACTCGTTACCGCCGGATCACTATGGCCTGCTTTCGCACCTGCTCGACATGTCTGTCTCGCAGTCAAGCTCCCTTATGCCATTACGCTCTACGCACGATTTCCAACCGTGCTGAGGGAACCTTTGCGCGCCTCCGTTACATTTTGGGAGGCGACCGCCCCAGTCAAACTACCCACCAGATACTGTTCCCGCCCCGGATCACGGCAGCGGGTTAGAAGCCCAGACTACGAAGGGTGGTATCCCAAGGTTGGCTCCACGCCGGCTGGCGCCGACGCTTCAAAGCCTCCCACCTATCCTGGACAACGTACCCCAAACTCCAATATCTAGCTGTAGTAAAGGTTCACGGGGTCTTTCCGTCCAACCACGGGTACTCGGCATCTTCACCGAGACTACAGTTTCACCGGATCCCTCGTTGAGACAGTAGCCAAGTCGTTACTCCATTCGTGCAGGTCGGAACTTACCCGACAAGGAATTTCGCTACCTTAGGACGGTTATAGTTACCGCCGCCGTTTACTGGGGCTTAGATTCAAAGCTTCGCCCGAAGGCTAACCTCTCCTCGTGACCTTCCAGCACCGGGCAGGAGTCAGCCCCTATACGTCGTCTTTCGACTTCGCAGAGACCTGTGTTTTTGGTAAACAGTCGCTTGGCCCGTTTCTCTGCGGCCTCCTCGGGCTCAATCCCGCGAGGGGATGTCACCCTACCGAGGCACCCCTTCTCCCGAAGTTACGGGGTCATTTTGCCGAGTTCCTTAACGAGGGTTCTTCCGATCGCCTTGGTATTCTCTACCTGCCCACCTGTGTCGGTTTTGGTACGGGCACGTCCCACCTCCCTAGACGCTTTTCTAGGAGGCATGGCTTCGAGGACTTCGCTCCTCTCGGAGCTCGGCGTCCCGTCTCAGGCTTACTGACCGGCGGATTTCCCTACCGGTCGCCCTACGCGGTTACCCCAGGACGACCATCGCCTGGGATCCCCTAGCCTACCCCGTCCCGCCATCGGTGATAGCGGTGGGGACGTGGTACAGGAATATCAACCTGTTGTCCATCGCCTACGCCTTTCGGCCTCGGCTTAGGTCCCGACTAACCCTGAGCAGATTAGCTTTACTCAGGAACCCTTGGGCATTCGGCGGAGGAGTTTCTCACTCCTCTTTCGTTACTCGTGCCAGCATTCTCACTTCTCAACCGTCCACGGCAGGCTTCCGCCGCCGCTTCACCCAGTTGAGAACGCTCCCCTACCACTCCATCCGAAGATGAAGTCCGTGGCTTCGGCTCCATGCTTGAGCCCCGTTGAATTGTCCGCGCCCGACCACTTGACCAGTGAGCTGTTACGCACTCTTTGAATGGTGGCTGCTTCTAAGCCAACATCCTGGTTGTCTGTGCAATCGGACATCGTTTCCCACTTAGCATGGAATTAGGGGCCTTAGCCGACGGTCTGGGCTGTTTCCCTTTTGAGCACGAAGCTTATCCCCCGCACTCTGACTCCCACGTTCTGGAATGCCGGCATTCGGAGTTTGCCTGAGTTCGGTAAGCTGGTAGGCCCCCTAGCCCAAACAGTGCTCTACAACCGGCATTGAACACGTGAGGCTATACCTAAATATATTTCGGGGAGAACCAGATATCTCTGAGTTTGATTAGCCTTTCACTCCGACCCACAGGTCATCACCGCCGTTTTCAACCGACGTGTGTTCGGTCCTCCACGGGGTCTT
>CAWIUN010000020.1:0-315000 GCA_963839285.1 uncultured Actinomycetes bacterium | reverse complement strand
GATTACTCACGTGTTACTCACCCGTTCGCCGCTTTCCCCAGGGCCGAAGCCCTGGTTCTCGCTCGACTTGCATGTGTTAAGCGCGCCGCCAGCGTTCGTCCTGAGCCAGGATCAAACTCTCCGTGAAGGAAGTGATTGCCCCCGAAGGAGCAGTCTTTTCACTTCGAGCCTGAGCTCAAAGGTCACGTCCCGAAGGACGCGACGAGGTTGATTCCTCGCGGCCGTGCCGAAGCAGGCCGAGAGGTCTCGACGTAAACGCACGCTGTTGAGTTTTCAAAGACCGGTGCCGTCGTCAGGCGGCGTAAAAAAGCCTCCGACTCGCGCCAGAGGCCTTCGAGAACTTGCGGATCGTATCGTAGCCGATCTGCGTCCGAAGGCGCTCCGTAGTCGAGTTGCGGGGACCTTTCTGCACCGCCCCGATGAGGCGGCCGAGGAATAATAGCAAGGCGCGAGCTGCCGTCAAGCGGTTCTAGACGAGGCGGAGAAAGCGGCGCTTGCCCGCCTGCAGAACGGCTCGAGCAAGGCGTTCACGCGGCACGTCGAGCTCCTCGACGACCAGCCCGTCGAGCCTGACCCCGCCCTGGCCGATCAGGCGCCGCGCGTCGCTCGTCGAGGCAGCGAGCCCGTGCTCGGCGAGCAGGGCCGGCAGATGCACCGGGTCGCCGGCCGGCAACGGGGCCTCGGCGATCTCCTCGGGCGCCTCGTGCCGGCGGACGACGCGGGTGAAGTGCGCCTCCGCCTCGCGCGCCGCGTCCTCCCCGTGCGAGCGGCGCACGATCAGGCGCGCGAGCTCGAGCTTCGCCTCCATCGGGTCGCCCTCCGGCACGGGCCGCTCCGCGACGAGCTGCCACCAGTCCGCGAGCATCGAGTCCGGGATCCGCATCGTCCGCCCGAACATCTCCTCGGGGGGCGCCAGCACCGGGATGTTGTTGCCGACCGACGAGCTCATCTTCTCGCCGTCCCAGGAGAGCAGCAGCGGCGTCGTCAACACGACCTGCGGCTCGAGGCCGTAGTGCTCCATCACCTCCCGCCCCGCGAGCAGGTTGTAGAGCTGGTCGGTGCCGCCGAGCTCGACGTCGGCCTCGACCGCGACCGAGTCGTAGGCCTGCATCAACGGGTAGAGGAGCTCGGAGACGGAGATCGGCTGCCGGGCGGCCATCCGCTTGGCGAAGTCGTCGCGCTCGAGGATCCGCGCGACCGTGATCGTGCGCGCGAGCCGGACGACGTCGGCGTAGGAGAGCTTCGAGAGCCACTCGCCGTTGTACCGCACCTCGGTACGCTCGGGATCGAGGATCACCGTCGCCTGCTCGAGGTACTGCTCGGCGTTCGCGTCGATCTCCTCGTCGGTCAGGATCGGGCGCTCGCTCGAGCGGCCGGAGGGGTCGCCGATGCGCGTCGTGTAGTCGCCGACGATCAGGACGCCGACGTGCCCCTCGTCCTGGAAGGCGCGCATCCGCTGGAGCGGGATGCCGCGGCCGACGTGGATGTCCGGCGAGGTGACGTCGATCCCGAGCTTGACGCGCAGCGGCCGACCGAGCGCCAGCTTGCGCTCGAGCCCGCCCTCGGGGAGGACGTCGACGGCGTTCCGGGTCAGCTCCGCGATCCCCATCGGCGCGAGTCTAGCCGGGGGAAGGGGGCTACAATCCCGCCGTTTGGCCCTTCGCAGACGCAGGTCGGGCGCCGCCGTGCGCGTGCGCCGCATCCGCAAGCTCCGCCTCCTGGCCGTCCTGGCCGTCCTCGGCACCCTCGGCACGACCATGTTCCTGTTCGGGCTGACGCTCTCGATCCGCGAGCAGATCCCCCAGCTCGATCCGGCGAAGCGGCACAACCAGCAGAACGGCTACGTCTACGCGCGGGACGGCAAGACCGTGCTGATGGTGCTGCGCGGCTCCGAGAGCCGCACGGTCGTCCCCGACGAGGCGATCTCGCCCTGGATCAAGTACGCGATCGTCGCGATCGAGGACCGGCGCTTCTGGGAGCACCGCGGCGTCGACCTCCGCGGCATCCTCCGCGCCGCCTGGCAGGACGTCCGCAAGAAGAAGGTGATCGAGGGCGGCTCGACGATCACGCAGCAGTTCGTCAAGCAGACGTGGACGTCGAACCAGCGTTCGATCGCCCGGAAGGTGCGCGAGGCGGCGCTCGCCTGGCAGCTCGAGCAGAAGTGGTCGAAGACGCGGATCCTCGACGCCTACCTGAACACGATCTACTTCGGCAACCAGGCCTACGGGATCGAGCAGGCGAGCCGGATCTACTTCGGCCACAGCGCGCGGAAGCTGACGATCGCCCAGGCGGCGCTCCTCGCCGGGATCCCGCAGGACCCGACGCTCTACGACCCGATCGCGCACCCGGACAACGCGCGCGAGCGCCGGCACGAGGTGCTGCAGGCGATGCTCGAGCAGCAGCTGATCCCGGAGGACGACTACCGCAAGGCCGACCGGCAGCGGCTCCCGACCGCCGACACGATCCGGCAGCCGGCGGTGCTCGGCCAGGCGCCGTACTTCGCCAACTACGTGCGCGGGCAGCTCGGCGACGTCTTCCCCGCCAAGGTCGACGGCGGCGGCCTGCGCGTGCGGACGACGATCGACCTCGGCCTGCAGCGGCTCGCGACCGAAGCCGTCCAGAAGCAGCTCCCGAGCCCGGACGGGCCGCAGGCCGCGCTCGTCGCGCTCGACACGCAGACGGGAGCGGTGCGGGCGATGGTCGGGGGACGCAACTACCACGCCAGCCAGTTCAACCTGGCGACGCAGACGAACCGGCAGGTCGGCTCGGCATTCAAGCCGTTCGTGCTCGCGACGGCGCTCCGGCTCGGGATCTCGCCGCAGACGATGCTCGAGTCGCACCCCGTCACGATCGACCTCGGCGACAAGGTCTGGGCCGTGTCGAACTACGAGGGCGAGTACATGGGCCGGATCGACCTCGCGACGGCGATGGTGCACTCGGACAACTCCGTCTTCGCTCAGCTGACGGCGCTCGTCGGGCCGAAGAGGGTCGCTGCGACGGCGGCTCGGCTCGGGATCGACGGGCTGAAGGGCTACTTCTCGATCGGCCTCGGCGCCCAGGCGGTGTCCCCGCTCGACATGGCGCGGGCGTACACGGCCTTCGGGAACGGCGGCTACCGGATCGACGGCTCCCTGACCGGCAACCGGCCGCGGGTGATCGACTGCCTGCTCGACGCCAAGGGCGCGTGCTCGACGGCGAACGCGGTCGTGCCGAAGCGGGCGCTCTCGGCGAACGAGTCGGCGACGATCGCGCAGATCCTGCAGGGGGTCGTCACCTCCGGCACCGGCAGGGCGGCGCAGGTACCGGGCTGGGCGATCGCAGGCAAGACCGGCACGACCGAGAACGAGGGCGACGCGTGGTTCGTCGGCTTCACGCCGAAGCTCACGGTCGCGGTCTGGGTCGGCTACCCGACGCGGCTGCAGCCGATGCTGACCGAGTTCCACGGGCAACCCGTCGTCGGCGGCACCTACCCGGCGCTGATCTTCAAGAGCTTCCTCGAGTCCGCCGCCTCCTACCTGAAGCTGTCGCCGGAGTCGTTCCCCTACCCGCAGTCGCTCTACGCGGCGCCGCGGACGGTCGTGCTGCGCGACGGCAGGCTCGAGCTCGACAACGGCTACTGCGACGGCTCGACCTCGCTCGTCTTCTACGGCGGCTCGAGCTCGCTGCCGACCGCCGACTGCAAGCTGAACGAGGTCGAGGTGCCGAACGTCGTCGGCGAGACGCTGGCGGCGGCGAAGGCGCGGCTCGAGGCGCAGCCGCTGACGGCGGCGGTCGTCTACAAGCCGGCGCGGCCCGGCCAGCGGCTCGGGCGCGTGCTCGGGCAGATCCCGGCGCGCGGCACGCTCTCCTCGCACGCGAAGGTGACGCTCGTGCTCGCGAAGCCGCTGCACGGCGTCGTCCCGAAGCTCGTCGGCCTGAGCGTCTCGAAGGCGCGTGCGCGGCTGGCGGCGCGCAAGCTCCGGGCGCAGGTGAGCGGCGGGTCGACCGGACGGGTGCTCTCGCAGAGCCCGAAGGCGGGCGTCGCCGCGGCGCCCGGCATGAAGGTCACGCTGGTCGCAGCGGGCGGCTGAGGAAGCGCGAGCCGGCGAGCGCGTAGCGCCAGGGACGCTCGGCGGCGCGCGAGATCCCGATCCGCGCCCCGCGCACGACCTCCCGTTCCCCAGGGTGGAGGCGGAGCTCGAACGGCGGCTCGTCGAGCGGCAGCCCGTCGTGGACGCGCGTGATCCCGAGCGCCTGACAGAGCCGGCCGGGGCCGGCGCAGAGGAGGCGCACGTCCGCGAGCCCGCGCCGGGCGCGCATCTCGTCCAGGCCCGCCGTCGGCTCGAGCGCGCGCAGCAGCACCGCCTGGCCCTCCTCCTCGGGCCCGCAGACGAGGTTCAGGCACCAGTGGATGCCGTAGGAGCGGTAGACGTAGGCATGGCCGCCGGGGAGGAACATGGCCGCGTTCCTCGGCGTCCGCCGGTTCAGATGGGCGTGGCTCGCGGGGTCCTCGTGGTCGTAGGCCTCGACCTCGACGATCGTGCCGCCGACGCCGTCGACGTAGAGCTCGGCGCCGACGAGCTCCGGCGCGACCTCGTGCACGGAGCGGCGGAAGAACGCGCGGTTCATGCGGCCGCCCGCCCCACGCCCGGCTCGTCGCTCGCGCGCGTCGTAGCGCAGGAAGGCGGGCAGCGCGGCGGCGACGAGCACGGTCCCCGCGACGCACGCGATCCCGCCGGAGGCGATCGAGAAGCGCACGCTCGTCAGCGAGGCGAGCACCCCCGCCTCGAGGTTCCCGAGCGACGGCGCTCCCGCGACCTGGGCGAGCTCGACGCCGAAGATCCGCCCGCGCATCTCGTCGGGCGTGACGCGGACGAGGATCGTGCTGCGGAGCACGGCGCTGACGTAGTCCGCGCCGCCGGCGACGGCGAGCAGGAGCAGCGCCGGCCAGAGGACGTCGAAGGCGCCGACGCCCGCGATGGCGGCGCCCCAGACCGCCGCGGCGACGCAGACGCCGAGCCCCTGCCTGCGCACGTGGCCCGTGAAGCCCGAGACGAGCGAGGCGAGGAACGCGCCGGCGTAGGGCGCGGCGTAGAGGAAGCCGACGACGCGGGCGCCGCCGCCGAAGTGGAGGCCGAGCGCCGGGAAGAGGGCGCTCGGCATCCCGAAGATCATCGCGTTCGTGTCGACGATGAAGATCCCCATCAGCTCGGGCGTGCGGCGGACGAAGCGGAGCCCGTCGGCGATCGCCTTCAGGCTGACGCGCTCCGACTCGCCGTCGGGCGGCGACGCCGGCAGGAGCGCCAGCGCGACGAACGCGAACGCGAAGCTGGCGAGGTCGATCGCATACGAGGGCGCGAGCCCGATCGCGGCGATCAGGACGCCGCCGATCGCCGGCCCCGCGACCGCGGCGAAGTTCGAGTAGACGCCCTCGAGCGCCATCGCCGCCTCGAGCTGGTCGTCGCGGACGAGCTTCGGCGCCAGGGTCGAGAGCGCCGGGCGCGAGAGGCTCCACGCGGTCGTCCCGAGCGCCTCGAGCACGAAGATCGGCCAGACCCTGGGCGACGGCAGGGCGGCGTTCAGGAGCAGCCCGGCCGAGACGAGCGAGAGGCCGACCGTGCCGGCGAGCGCGAGCTTGCGCCGGTCGACGGCGTCCGCGATCGCGCCGCCCACGAGCGGGACGACGAGCAGGGGCACGAGGGCGGCGATCGCGAGCAGGCCGACCCAGAGCGTCGAGCCGGTCAGCTCGTAGACCTGGAACGGCATCGCGACCGTCGTGATCGCGTTGCCGAACGAGGAGACCGCCTGGCCGAGCCAGAGGTTCCGGAAGTCCCGCGACTCGCGCAGCGGGCCCGTGTCGAGGCGCAACCGCGAGAGCAGCGCGACGCGCCCGGGCCGCTCGCTCTCGCCCGCCGGGTCGTCGCCGATGCCGGGCGGCTCCGCGTGCACGGAGGCGTACGCTAGCTATTGCTAGAAGAGCGGATCCGGCTCGCCGGCGTCCGGGACCGTGCCCGCCAGCAGGTGCCGGGCCCGCCGGGAGAGGTCGCCGATGTCGACGCGGCCGCGATCTGCGTCCTCGACGATCCGCTCGGCCAGCTTCAGCGCCTCGTCGAGCAGCGGCTGGCCCGCCGCGGCGTCCTCGCCCATGTCCTGGAGGATCGTCCGCTCGGTGCGGGCGGCGACGACCGGCTCGGGGACCCCGTCGACCCAGACGAGGGTGCGGCGGCCGCCGCCGCGCTCCTCGCCCACGATCGGCTCGAGCGCGTAGATCCGGTCGGCGCGCGCGTACTTGCCGAAGCCGAGGAAGACCATCCGGGGCGCTGCGCCCTGCATGCGGCGATCATCGCACGCCGGGCGACCGTTCCTCCAGCAGCGACCGCCGGCCGGCGACCCGCGGGAAGAGGACGTTGTTCTCCTCGTGGATGTGGCGGTGCAGGTCGTCCTGCAGCTGCGCGAGCGCGTGCAGGGTCGCGCGGTGGGTGTTGCAGAGCGCGCCGCCCGGGTCGTAGCCGTCGGTGAGCTCGGAGAGCCGCTCGAGCAGCGCGCCCGCGGCGGTGTGGTCGTCCTCGAAGGGCGCGACCTCCGCGCCCTCGCCGGCGACGATCGCCGGGAAGAGCGTCGTCTCCTCGTCGGCGGTGTGGCGCTCGAGGTCGCGGCGCAGGTCGAGGAAGGCGCCGCGGACGAAGACGAGCCGCGGGTCGTCGGCGCCGTGCGCGCGGACGACCTTGTCCAGCAGGCCCGTGAGCCGCGGCAGCTCCTCGCGGAGCCGCGCGTGGTGCCGCGAGACGATGTGGTCGCAGAGCTCGGCGCTCGAGAGCCCCGCGACGTCGCAGGCAGCGGCGCCGGCGGGCTCCGAGTCGAGCTCGGCGACGACCGCGGCGACGTCGAGCCCGCGGCGGCGGCAGGCGTCGGCGAGCGTGCGCCCGCCGCCGCAGCAGTAGTCGAGGCCGAGCCGCTCGAAGACGCGGGCTCTGCCGGGTTCGGCGACGACGAGCTCGGCGACGGTGGCGGTGGGAGCGATCACGGGTCGGTTCCTTTCGGTCGGTGAGAGTCGCGGGGCCGCGGTCGCCCGCGGCCCCGTGTCCGGTGGCATCCGGAGCTAGTGGCTCATCGTCCCCTCGACGCCGCCGACGTTCAGCAGGCCGACCTGGCCCATGTCGACGCTGGCGAAGGCGTGGGAGACGAACGGGTAGAGGCCGGGCTTGTCGATCGTCACGTCGAAGATGCCGCCGCCGCCGGCAGGCACGGCCACCGTCTGGACGTCGTGCTCGGGCGGGTCGCTGCACGCCCGCGTCCACCCAGGCCCGCTGCAGCACGGTGCCGACGACGTGGAACGTGGTCGACAGGCTCGGCCCCGCGTCGACGACGTAGAAGCGGACCGTGTGACCGGGGTGCGCCTCGAGCGGATGGGCGACGTACTGGCCCGCGTACCCGTTCCAGGTCACCCAGTCCGGGCGTCATCTGGTGCGCCTTGACCATGTCGAGCGCCGGCGGGCGTCGCCCGTCGAGCCCGGGCGCGTTCAGGTACCACTCGCCGGAGACGAGCACGTAGGAGTGGTGGACGGGCGGCAGCAGCTTCGGCTCGGCCGGGTCGACGACGATCGCGCCGTACATGCCGTTGGCGATGTGCGCCAGCACCGGCTTGGTGCCGCAGTGGTACATGAAGACGCCCGGGCTTCTCGGCCTTGAAGGAGAACGTGAAGGACTTGCCCGGCGCGACGTCGACGAAGTCCACGTTCGGCGCCGCGAGCGCGCCGCGTGGAAGTCGACCGAGTGCGGCATCGGCGAGTCGTTCCGCAGCGTCACCCGCACCGTCTGGCCCTGGCGCGCGTGCATCGATCGGGCCGGGCACGCCGCCGCCGAACGTCCAGGCGTCGTAGCGGATCCCCGGGGCGATCTCGATCACCTTGTGGCTGATGCCGAGGTTGACCTTGACGACCGGGCCCGGGCGTCAGCGCCGGCAGCTCCGCCGGGACGGCCGCGTGCGCGGCCGCGAGCGCGGCGGCGTTCGCGGGCGCGAGACCCGCGAAGCTCGGCGTCGCGACCGCGCCGACGGCGGGCGCGGCCGTCGCATGCCGGTCATCTCCTGCGCCGGCGCCGCCCTGCGCGGGCGCCGCAGCCTGCGTCCGCGCCTCGTGGGCGTCCGCCCACATCAGCACCGTCACGATCGCGAGCACCCCGACGAGGATGCCGAGCAGGAGCGCCGCGATCTTCAGCCCTGCGTGCGAGTCGCGGTCGTGCGGCTCCGAGGTGCCCGGCGTCGTCACCGGGAGCCTGCCTGCCGTACCTGAATGTGCCACCGGATTCCTCCTTGTCCTGATTTTCACGACGAATCTAGGAGAAACCTTTAGCCCCGCAATCAGGGGTTTTTGCGGATCGTCGCGCCCGGGAGATGCCCTATTCTTCTTGGAGAAATGGAAGCGGGGACGACCCACCGGGCGCTCGCCGACGAGCGCCGCCGCCGGCTCGTCGAGGAGCTGCGCGGGGCGCCCGCGGGCCTCGACGTCGCCCAGCTCTCCGAGCGGCTCGGCCTGCACCAGAACACCGTGCGCTGGCATCTCGGGATCCTCCGCGACGCCGAGCTCGTCAGCTCGCGGGCCGCCGAGCAGACCGGCCCGGGCCGGCCGCGGATCCTCTACGCGCTCGCCCCCGAGGCGCACGCGGGCGGCCGCGACGAGCACCGGCTGCTGGCGACGATCCTGACCGGCACGCTCGCCGAGCTCGAGGACGGGTCCGAGCGGGCGGAGGCGGCCGGACGCGCCTGGGGCCGCTACCTCGTCCGGCGGCCCCTGCCGCTCGTCCGCGTCGACGACGAGCGCACGACCGCGGAGGTCTCCGGCCTCCTGGCCGAGCAGGGCTTCGCGCCCGAGCCGGCCGAGGGCGGCATCGGCATGCGGCGCTGCCCCTTCCACGAGCTCGCGGAGACGAACCCGGAGGTCGTCTGCGCCGTCCACCAGGGGCTGATCGACGGGGCGCTCGAGCAGCTCGGCTCGGATCTCCGCGTCGAGGGGCTCGACGTCTTCGTCCGGCCCGACCTCTGCGTCGCCCGGCTCGCGCCGCTACAGCGACGCGAGCACTGAGCGGAGCTCGTCGACGACGCGCTCGGCGTCCTCGGCCGGCAGGCGCGCGTGGAACGGCAGCGCCAGCGTCCGGGCGGAGCAGTCCTCGGAGACCGGGAACATCCCCTCCGAGAAGCCGTAGCGCTCGCGCATGTACGGCTGCAGGTGGATCGACGGCAGGTACGGGGCCGACGCGATCCCCCGCTTCCCCAGCTCGCGGATGACGCCGTCGCGGTCGACGCCCTGCGGCAGCTCGACGACGTAGACGAACCAGGAGCGGACGTGGTCGGCGTCGTCGGGCAGCGGCGTCTCGACCTCGACGCCCTCGAGCAGCGCCGTGTAGCGCTCCGCGACCTCGGCGCGGGCGGCGAGGATCTCGTCGAGCCGCTCGAGCTGGCCGACGCCGAGGGCGGCGGAGAGGTCGTCGAGGCGGTAGTTGTAGCCGAGCCGCCCGTGCTGGAGCCACGAGCTCGTCTCGAGCCGCCCCTGGTTGCGGAGCGAGACGAAGAGCTCGTGCTCGGCGTCCGAGCCGGTCGTGATCGCGCCGCCCTCCCCCGTCGTCATCTGCTTGTTCGGGTAGAAGGCGAAGACGGCGGGATGGCCGTGCGAGCCGAGCCGGGCGCCCCTGTACTCGGCGCCGAGCGCCTCGCAGGCGTCCTCGATCAGCGCCAGGCCGTGCCGGTCGCAGATCGCACGCAGCTCGTCGAGCTCGCAGGGGTAGCCGAAGATGTCGACCGCCACGATCGCCTTCGTCCTGTCCGTCACGGCAGCCTCGACCGCGGCCGGGTCGAGGTTGAAGGTGCGCGGGTCGACGTCCGCGAAGACGGGCGTCGCGCCCTCGTAGATCGCGCAGTTCGCCGAGGCGGCGAACGAGTAGGGCGAGGTGATCACCTCGTCGCCGGGGCCGACGCCGGCGGCGCGCACGCAGAGGTGCAGGCCCGCCGTCCCCGAGGAGACGGCCGCGCAGTGCGGCGCGCCGACGAAGCCGGCGAGCAGCTCCTCGAAGCGGGCCCCGGTCGGCCCGAGCGAGATCCAGCCCGAGCGCAGCACCTCGACGACGCGCTCGACGTCGCGCTCGTCGATCCAGGGCGACGAGAGCGGGATCTGCGTCTGGGTGCTCAAGCCTCGGCGCGCGCGGGGACGTGCTCGAGCCAGTGCGCGTAGCGGTCGGTCCGGCCGCGCACGCAGTCGGCGTAGGCCGCCTGGATCTCCTGCGTGATCGGGCCCGGATCGCCGATCAGCTGGTCGTCGACCGAGCGGACGGGCGTCACCTCGGCGGCCGTGCCGGTCATGAACAGCTCGTCGGCGAGGTAGAGCTCGGTGCGGATCAGCTCCTTCTCGACCACCTCGTAGCCGAGGTCGCGGGCGAGGGACATGACCGTGTGGCGCGTGATCCCGGGCAGGATCGAGGCGGAGAGGTCGGGCGTGTAGAGCGTGCCGGACTTGATCGCGAAGATGTTCTCGCCGGGGCCGTCGGCGACCGTGCCCTCGTCGGTGAGCAGGATCCCCTCGTCGTAGCCCATCCGCTTCGCCTCGGTCGTCGCCAGCATCGAGTTGAGGTAGATGCCGGTCGCCTTGGCGACGTGCGGGATCGTGTTCGGGCCGACGCGCTTCCAGGACGAGATCTTGCAGCGGATGCCGCGCTTCTGGCCCTCCTCGCCGAGGTAGGCGCCCCAGGGCCAGGTCATGATCACGACGTCGGTGCCGTTGCCGCGCGGGTCGACGCCGAGCTCGCCGTAGCCGATGTAGGCGATCGGACGGATGTAGCACTCGGCGAGGCCGTTGGCCGCGATCGTGTCGTGGGTGGCGGCGCGCAGCTCCTCGAGCGAGTAGGGCAGCTCCATGTAGAGCAGCTTCGCCGAGTCGTAGAGCCGCGCCAGGTGCTCGCCGAGCCGGAAGACCGCCGGGCCCTGCTCGGTCTCGTAGCAGCGGATCCCCTCGAAGACGCCCGTGCCGTAGTGGAGCCCGTGCGTGCCGACGTGGACCTTCGCGTCGGCCCAGTCGACCAGCTCGCCGTTCATCCAGATCTTCTCGGTCTCTTGCACGGATTCGCTCCCTTCGGATTGGCCCACCCAGAGCTTACCCACGCTCGACGAGGTCGATCGCGCGGCCGCGGGCGAGCCGCAGCAGCTCGGGCGGGGCGATCCCGAGCATGTGCTCCGCCGAGCCGGCGCCGCACCAGACGAGCGGCTGCTGGAGCAGCAGCCGCTCGACCAGCACGGTCTCGACGGCGGGCAGCGGGAAGGGCGCGACCGCGCCGGGCTCGAAGCCGGTCGCGCGCAGCACCTGCTCCGGGCTCGCGACCCGGGCGCGGGCGGCCCCGGCGGCGGCCGCGACCTTGGTCGGGTCGCCGCGCCTGTCGCCGGGGACGAGCGCGACGGCGAAGCGGCCGTCGAGGTCGAAGACGAGCGACTTGACGATCTGCGCCGGCTCGCAGCCGATCGCGCGCGCGGCGGCCGCGGCCGTCGGCGTCCCCTCGCTGAACTGCTCGATCCGCCCCTCGGCGGCGGCCTCGCGCAGGACCCGGGCGACCCGCTCGACCGGCTCCGGGAACGCGCTCATCCGCGGAACGCTACCCGGAGCGAAACCGGAGCCGGGACGTCGTTCGTTTTCTCGGCAGAGACGAGATGGACGATCGGGAGACGCGCATGGCCGAGGCGGAGGTGCTGTTCCGCGAGGTCAACGAGGCGATCGCCGGCGCCGCCGAGCGGTTCGAGGCGGACGAGGCCGAGTTCGTCTGCGAGTGCAGCGACGCCTCCTGCGCCGACCGGATCGCCGCGCCGCTCGCCGACTACGAGCGCATCCGCGAGCACCCTGCCCGCTTCCTGCTGCGCCCCGGCCACGAGGCGGTCCACCTCGAGCGGGTCGTCGACCGCGGGCGCGGCTACTGGATCGTCGAGAAGGTCGAGCGGCGCATGCGGCGGATCGTCACCCGGCTCGACCCGCGTGGCTAGCCGATCAGGCGCACGTCGTCGAAGCCGCCCGCGCGCAGCCGCTCGACGAGCTCGGGCCCGGGCGCGGCGTCGACGGAGAGGGCCATCACGGCCTTGCCGGCGCGGTTGTCGCGCGAGACGGCCATGTTCGCGATGTTGATCCCGGCCTCGCCGAAGAGCGTGCCGACGCGGCCGATCACGCCCGGCACGTCGTCGTACTGGAGGAAGACGAGCCGCGGCGCCAGCTCCATCTCGAGCTCGAACCCGAAGGCCGAGACGAGCCAGTTGCGGTTCTCGCTCCCGATCGTCGTGCCCGCGACGCGCACGTCGTCGGCGGCGACGGCGACGAGGTTCGTGAAGTCGCGGGAGCGCCGCTGCTTCTCCTCCTGCACGTCGATGCCGCGCTCGGCGGCGACGAGCGGCGCGTTCACGTAGTTGACCTTGTGCTCGACGGCTCCCTGGAAGGCGCCGTTCAGCGCCGCGACGGTCAGCAGGCGCGTGTCGTAGTCGGCGAGCTGGCCGTAGTACTCGAGCCGCAGCCGCTGCGGGCTGCCGTCGGCGAGCGCCATCGCGAGCCTGCCGAGCTCGGCGGCGAGCGAGAGGTACGGCCCGAGCACCTCGAGGTCCTCGGGGTTGATCACCGGGATGTTGACGGCGTTCGTGACGAGGCCGCCCTCGAGCGCGGCCGCCACCTGCTCGGCGACGATCACGCCCGCACGGTCCTGCGCCTCGTCGGTCGAGGCGGCCAGGTGCGGCGTCGCGACGACGGTGTCGAGCTCGAGCAGCGGGCCCGTGTACGGCTCCTCCGACCAGACGTCGAGCGCGGCGCCCGCGACCTTGCCGGAGACGAGCGCCTCGTGGAGCGCCTCCTCGTCGACGAGCGCGCCGCGGGCGGCGTTGACGAGGCGGACGCCGTCCCGCATCAGCGCGATCGTCTCGCGGTCGACGAGCCCCCGCGTCTCGGCGGTCAGCGGCGCGTGCAGGGTCACGAACTCGGCGGCCGCGAGCGCCTCGGCCAGCGTCTCCGCCTGCTCGACGCCGAGCTCGCGGTAGCGGTCGGCCGAGACGAACGGGTCGTAGCCGACGACGCGCATCTGCAGCCCGATCGCGCGCCGGGCGACCTGCTGGCCGATCCGGCCGAAGCCGAGCACGGCGAGCGTCTTGTCGGCGAGCTCGACCCCGCCCCATCTCGAGCGCTCCCAGCGGCCCTGCGTCAGGGCGGCGTGCGCCTGCGGGATGTTGCGGGCGAGCGCGACCAGCAGGCCGACGGTGTGCTCGGCGGCCGAGACGACGTTCGACTCGGGGGCGTTCGCGACGACGATCCCGCGGCGCGTCGCCGCCTCGACGTCGACGTTGTCGACGCCGACGCCCGCGCGGCCGATCACCTTCAGCCGCTCGCCCCGCTCGATCAGCTCGGCGGTCAGCGTCGTCGCCGAGCGGATCACGATCGCGTCGTAGCGGCCGATCGTCTCGGCCAGGTCCGAGTCGCCGTCGACGTCGACGTCGAACTTGCTCCGCAGGAGCTCGACTCCCGCGTCGGCGATCGTCTCCCGGACGAGGACCTTCAACTCAGACGGAGACCGGCTCTTCGAACGCCTCGAGCGCCCGGGTGACGGCGATGCCGCGCTCGACCTCGGCGCCGAGCTCGACGAGGGCCAGCTCGAGCGCCGCGAGCGCGGTCGTGATGTCGAAGACGTCGTACCAGCCGATGTGGCCGATCCGGAACGCCGTGCCCTTGAGCCGGCCCTGGCCCGGCGCGAGCGTGATCCCGAAGCGGTCGTTCAGCAGCTTCAGCAGCTCGTCCGAGTCGACGCCCTCGGGCGAGCGGACGGCCGTGACGACGGCGGAGCGGTCCTCGTCGGGCGAGAAGAGCTCGAGGCCCATCGCCTTGACGCCCTCGCGGCAGGCGCGGCCGAGGCGGGCGTGGTGGGCGAACGCCTGCTCGAGCCCGCCCTCGAGCAGCATCCCGAGCGCGACGTCGAGGCCCGCGATCAGCGAGACCGCCGGCGTGAAGGGCGCGTCGAGCTTCGCCTGCGCGTCGCGGGTCCTGCGCCAGTCGAAGTAGAACCGGGGGCCCGAGCCGAGCCGCTCCCAGGCGGCGTCCGAGACGGCGGCCATCGCCAGCCCGGGCGGCGTCATCAGCGCCTTCTGCGAGCCGGAGAGGACGACGTCGAGGCCCCACGCGTCGAGCTCGAGCGGGACGGCGCCGAGCGACGAGATCGCGTCGACGACGCAGAGCGCGCCCGCCTCGTGGGCGGCGGCGGCGATCGCGCGGACGTCCGAGACGACCCCGGTCGAGGTCTCGGAGTGCTGGCAGAAGACGACCTCGGCGGGCTTCGCGGCGAGCCTCGCGGCGACGTCGTCGGCCTGCGGCGTCTCGCCCCACTCGTACTCGAGCACGTCGAGGTCGACGGCGTAGGCGCGGGCGAGCTGCTGCCAGCGCTCGCCGAAGCCGCCGGCCGAGACGACGAGCACGGGGTCGCCGGCGTCGCAGAGGTTCGCGAACGCGGACTCCATCACCCCGGTGCCGGAGGCGGTGAAGAGGAGGACGTCCTGCTCGGTGCGGAAGACCTGCCGCAGCCGCGCCAGCGCGCGCTCGTAGACGACGCGGAAGTCGGCGGCGCGGTGGTGGACGACCGGCTCGGCCATCGCCGCGAGCACCTGCGGCGGCACGGGCGTCGGTCCCGGCGCGAACAGGTACTTCTTTGCTGCCACGGCCAGACCTTAGCTGCGGCGGCGGCGCGCGCGGCCGCGACCCCGCTGAGCACGGCGCGGCCCGACTACGCTTGCGGGTCGTGGACGTCCTGCTCGCCTTCGGCTCCGCGCTGCTCGCGCTCCGGCTCGCCGGCGCGCTGGCGCGGCGCCGCACCCCCGCCCACCTCGCCTGGGCCGCCTCGCTCGGCAGCTACGCGGCCGCCTCGGCTGCGCTCGCCTGGGGCGCGGCGGCCGGCTGGGACGCCGCCGCCTTCCGCGTCTACTACCTCTGCGGCGGCCTGCTGACCGCGCCGCTCCTCGGGGCCGGCTCGCTGCTCCTCTCCGGCCGGCGCTGGGCGGCGCCCGCGGCGCTCCTCTGGAGCGGCCTCGCCGTCGGGATCGCGGTTGCCGTGCCGCTGCACGGCGGCTTCGCCGGCACCGCGATCCCGGAGGCCCAGGCGCACCTCGACCTCTTCCCCGCCCGGGTCGCGGCGATCGCGGGCAACTCGCTCGGGACGCTCGCCGTCGTCGGCGTCGCGCTCCTCTCGCTGCGGCGGCGCCCGCTCGGGAACACGCTGATCCTCGCGGGCGTCGGCGTCGCGGCCGCGGGCAGCGCGCTCGCGGGCCTCGGGGTCGCGCGGACGGCGGCGTTCTTCGCCGCGGCGGTCGCGCTCCTCTACGCGGGCTTCGTCGTCCGCTCAGCGCAGCACGAACCAGAGCGCCCAGGCCGCGGCCAGGACGACGGCGACGACGACGGCGACGACGACGAAGACCGTGCTCGCGGCGTAGACCGGCGTGCGGTCGTCGCGGCCGCGCCCCACCCGGCGCCCGATCCTCGGTAGCTGGCTCACGCGCTGCGCCTACCCGGGCGCGGCCGAGCCTACGCACGCCTGCCGTTGCGGACGGTCGGGCCCCGCCCTCCAGCGTCACCTCCTGCGACCTCCTGACGCGCAGCCGGTCGCGCGACGGCCGGCCCCTCGCCCCGGGCTACGTGCTCCGGGGCGAGGGGACGACCGACGAGACGTGCCTCGGCGTCCTCGCCGTCAGCCTCTCGTGACGCCGACGGCCTGCGAGCGAGGCCTCGACGGCCTCGTCCCAGCGGGAGGCGACCTGCTCGGCCGCGTTCCGCTCCTGCTCGAGGATCCGGTCGGCGAGCGCGGCGGTCTCGGAATCGCCTGCGCGCTCGGCGACCCGCTTCAGCTGCTCGTAGCCGCCGATCTCGAGGTGCTCGAACGCGTACGCGAACGCCGCCAGCTTGCCGGGCGTGTCGGGGTGCCCCTGGAAGAAGGCGCCCCAGTTGAGCGCGCCCAGCCGCAGCGCCGCGTCCTTGAGCCCGGACGGGTCGCCTCCGAGCGCCTGCAGCCGCGCCTCGACGAGCTCGGCGTGCTCCCTCGACTCGGCGAGGTGCTCCTCGAAGGCCTCGGCGAGCGGGCCGCTGTCGACGAGCTTCGGCGCCCGCTCGAGCAGCTGGATCGCCTGCTCCTCGAGCGCGTGGGCGTCGGCGAGATACTTGCGGAGCTGCTCGGAGAGGTCGTCGCGCCCCACCTCGGCGAGCGAGGCCTCGACCGAGCGGTCGTAGCCCGCCTCGAGCCGCTCCAGCATCCGCCGCTCCTCGGCGGCGATCCGGCCCGGCGGCCGCGGCGACGTCGTCCTCGCCCGCGCGCTCCGCGACGCGGCGGAGCAGCTCGTAGGAGGCGAGCTCGAGCGCCTCGTAGGAGAGCGAGTGGGCGTGCAGCTTGCCGGGCGTGTCCGGCTGGGCCCGCGCGAAGAGGACGAACCCCTTGCCGCCCGCCTTCATGACCGTGTCCTTGGTCGTCGAGGGGTCCGCGCCGCGCGCCTCGAGCAGCTCGCGGGTGACGTGCTCGTGGCCCTCCGTCTCCCGGAGGTGCTGCTCGTAGGCGCCCGCCAGCTCGGGGTCGCCGGCCGCGCCGGGCGCCGAGCGGAGCTGCGCGAGCGCCTGCTCCTCGATCGAGTGCGCGTCGGTCAGGTACTTCGTCGTCTGCTCGTGGATGTCGTCGGCCACCGGGTCCTCCTCGTGTCTCGTCCTCGGGTCACGTCTCGGGTTCCCCGTCGGGGCGGACGGTAAGCGGCCGGGCTCGGATTCCGTTCAGCGTGCAGACGCCGACGAGCTCGCCCTCGTCGAGGACGTGGCTCGCCGTCAGGCGCGGGGACGGAAGAAGACCTGCGCGACGACGGTCGGGATCAGCGCCGAGAGCACGATCACCGCCACGAGCAGCGAGAACTTCTGCTGGCCGATGATCCCGGAGGTGAGCCCGTAGAGGGCGGCGATCGTGCCGAAGGTCAGCCCGGTCGACATCAGCAGCGTCCCGAAGACGGCGTCACGGCCGATGGTCCGCCGCACGAGCGGGTAGAGCGCCAGCTTCGAGCCCATCTTGATCGCGAAGAGCGCGCCGAGCGCGGCCAGGTTGGCCCAGAGCACGTCGATCGAGACGCGCATGCCGCTCTTCATGAAGAAGAACGGCGTCAGGAACGCGAACGAGACGACGCGGAGGCGCTCGAACTCGTGCGGGTTGTCGGTGTAGTGGCGCGAGAGGATCAGCCCGAGCACGAAGGCCGGCAGCACCGCGTGCGCGTGCGCCCGCTCCCCGAGCCACATCAGCACGAAGAGGCCGGCGAAGACGAGCTTGATCTCCGGCTCGACGACGGTCGCCCCGTAGCGGCGGAAGAACCACGGGAAGACGAACGGGACGACGACGACGGCGACGATCGAGACGAGCACGAACGGGACGAGCCACCAGCTCGGCCGGACGAAGACGAGCGAGAGGGTCAGCGCGGTCAGGAAGTCGGTGACGAACGTCGCCGCCATCAGCCGCTTGCCCGTCTCCGTCTGGGCGACGCCGGTCTCGAGCAGCACCGTGTAGACGATCGCGACGCTCGTCGTCGCGAGCGCGGTCGCCGCCACGAGCGCCTGCCTGTCGCCCCAGTCCAGCAGGTGCCGCGTGCACGCGTAGACGACGCCGAACGGCAGCAGGAAGCAGAGGCCGCCGAGGAGCGAGCTCGCACGCCACTCGCGGCGCAGCTGGGTGGCGTCGATCTCCGAGCCGGCCAGGAACGCGAGCACGATCGGGGCGAACGAGCCGATGAAGGCGAACCAGCTCGGGATCTCGGTCGTCGTCGCGTTGCCGATCACGACGCCGAGCAGGATCTCGAGGAGCGCGACGGAGATGCCGAGCTCGATCGAGATCATGCTCCCGACGAGCACGGCCCCCGCCATCGCCGCGGTGAGGGCGAGCGCACTCAAAACGAGCGGCGAGTCTGCCAGACGCGGCGGCCGCCGTGCGCAACCCCCGCCGGGCCGCGCCCTGACGTGCTTTGCTCCCGCACGTGAACCGGCGCGAGTTCCTCACGCGGGCGGGCGGCGGCGCCGTCGCCGTGCTCGCGCTCGGCGGCGCCGGCTTCGGCATCAACCGCGGCGCGGCCGCGCTCGACGAGCCGCGGGTGCGCCGCTTCCGCTCGCGGCCCGACCTGAAGCCGCCCGCGCCCTGGGTGACCGGGACGAGCGCGGCGCCCGGCGAGTACCTCTTCACGACGCCGATGGGCGGCCCCGGCCAGACCGGGCTGCTGCTGCTCGACACGCGCGGCGAGCCGGTCTGGCTCGACCCGAGCCCGAAGGGCCTCGCGCGGCTCGACTTCCGCGTCCAGCGCTACCGCGGCCGGCCGGTGCTGACGTGGTGGGAGGGAACCGTCGGCAAGGGCTACGGGCAGGGCTCGTACGTGCTGCTGGACGAGCACTACCGCGAGGTCGCGCGGGTGCGCGCCGGCTGCCGGGCAGAAGGGCGACCTGCACGAGTTCCAGCTGACGCCCGAGGGCACCGCGATCTTCGCCGCCTACGCGAAGGTCGGCGACGTCGTCGAGGGCGTCGTCCAGGAGGTCGACGTCGCAAGCGGCGAGCTCCTGCTCGACTGGCACAGCCTCGACCACGTACCCGTCGAGGACTCGTACCGGACGGCCGCGTCGTTCGGCAAGGCCGGGTTCGACTACCTGCACGCGAACTCGATCGACGTCGACGAGGACGGCGACCTGCTGCTCTCGGCGCGGCACACGTGGGCGGTGTACAAGCTCGACCGGGAAAGCGGCGAGATCCGCTGGACGCTCGGGGGCAAGCGCAGCGACTTCGAGCTCGGCCCGGGCGCGCGCTTCGCCTGGCAGCACGACGTGCGCGCGCACCCGGACGGGACGCTGACGATCTTCGACAACGGCGCCGAGCCGGCGGTCGAGCCGCGCTCGCGCGCGCTCCGGCTCGAGCTCGACCACGCGCGGATGCGGGCCTCGACGGTCGCGGCCTGGACGCATCCCCGCAACCTGCTCGCGCACGCGATGGGCAACGTGCAGGCGCTCGCCGGCGGCGGCGCGCTCGTCGGCTGGGGCACCGCGCCGGCCGCCTCCGAGTTCGGCGCCGACGGCTTCGTCCGCTGGGACGCGAGCTTCCCGCAGGGCGCGATCTCCTACCGCTCCTACCGGTTCCCGTGGACGGGGCTGCCGCAGACGAAGCCGGACGCCGTCCGCGACGGGGAACATGCTCTACGCGAGCTGGAACGGCGCCACGCAGGTCGCGGAGTGGCGCGTCTCGCGGGGCGGCCGCGAGCTCGCGCGCCGGCCGCGGCGCGGGTTCGAGACGGCCGTCCCGGTCGGCGCCGGCCCCGGAGCGCTGCAGGTCGACGCGCTCTCCGGAGACGGCTCGACGCTCGCGTCGGTGTCCGTCTGAGCGAGGATCGTCCCGTGGACGAGACGCGGATCGACGAGCTGTACGCGGCCGAGCGCGCCCGCTTCGAGGCCGAGCACCCGCGCTCGCGCGAGCTCGCCGCACGGGCGCGGCGCTCGCTCCTCGCCGGCGTGCCGATGCACTGGATGACGCGCTGGGCCGGCGGCTTCCCGGTCTACGCGGCCGACGCGCACGGCGCCCGCTTCACCGACGTCGACGGGCGCGAGTACGTCGACTTCTGCCTCGGCGACACGGGCGCGATGACGGGCCACTCCCCCGCGCCGACCGTCGCGGCGGTGCGCGACCGCGTCGGGCGCGGGATCACCCTGATGCTGCCGAGCGAGGACGCGCTCTGGGTCGGCGAGGAGCTGCAGCGGCGCTTCGGGCTGCCGTTCTGGCAGTTCGCGCTGACGGCGACGGACGCGAACCGCTTCGCGATCCGGCTCGCCCGGGCGATCACCGGCAGGCCGAAGATCCTCGTCCACAACTGGTGCTACCACGGCACGGTCGACGAGACGGTGGCGACGCTCGAGGACGGCAGGGTCGTGCCGCGCGAGGGCTCGCTCGGGCCGCCGGTCGACCCGGCGCTGACGACGCGCGTCGTCGAGTTCAACGACGTCGAGGGGCTCGAGCGCGAGCTGGCCGCGGGGGACGTCGCCTGCGCGCTCGTCGAGCCGGCGCTGACGAACATCGGCATCGTCCTGCCGGAGCCCGGCTACCACGAGGCGCTGCGCCGGCTGACGCGCGAGCACGGGACGCTGCTCGTCGTCGACGAGACCCACACGCTCTGCGCCGGGCCGGGCGGCTACACGCGCGCGCACGGGCTCGAGCCCGACCTGCTCACGGTCGGCAAGGCGATCGCGGGCGGGATCCCGGCGGCCGCGTACGGCTTCAGCGAGGAGGTGGCGGCGCGTGTCGACGCCGCGATCCCGGAGCACGAGGCGGACGTCGGCGGCGTCGGCGGCACCCTCGCGGCGAACGTCCTCTCCCTGGCCGCGATGCGCGCGACGCTGGGTGAGGTGCTGACCGACGAGGCGTTCGCGCGGATGATCGCCCTCGGCGAGCGCTTCGAGGCGGGCGTCGCCGGCGCGATCGAGCGGCACGGGCTGCCGTGGCACGTGACGCGGCTCGGCTGCCGGGTCGAGTACCTCTTCCGCCCCGAGCGGCCGCGCACCGGCGAGGAGGCGGCCGCGGGCGGCGACGTGGGCGCCGACCGGCTGGCCCACCTCTGGGCGCTGAACCGCGGCATCCTGCTGACGCCGTTCCACAACATGGCGCTGATGTCGCCCGCGACGAGCGAGGCGGACGTCGACCGGCACAGCGAGGTCTTCGACGAGCTCGCGGCGGCGCTGACCCGCTAGCCTCGCGCGATGGACGAGGAGTTCGAGCGGCGGCTCGCGGAGCTCTGGGACTCCTTCGACGCCGTCGGCGAGGAGGCGTTCCCGGCGCGGATGGAGGCGCTCGTCGCCGAGCTCGGGCCGGACAGCGCCGTCGCGGCATTCGAGCTCGGGGGCGCCTTCGACTCGAGCGGCCGGGAGGAGCGCGCGGTGCGCGCTCTACCGGCGTGCGCTCGAGCTCGGGCTCGACGGCGACCGGCGGCGCCGCGCGACGATCCAGCTCGCGAGCTCGCTGCGGAACGTCGGCGAGCCGGACGAGGCCGTGGCGCTCCTCCGCGCGGAGCGCGAGCGCGGCTCCGACGAGCTCGACGGCGCCGTCGCCGCCTTCCTCGCGCTCGCGCTCGCGGACACCGGCCGCGAACGCGAGGCCCTCTCGCTCGCGCTCGCCGCACTGGCGCCGCACCTGCCGCGCTACGGGCGCTCGCTGGCGAACTACGCGCGGGAGCTCTGAGGCGTGGGCGCGCTCGTCCGCAGGCTCGGTCGCAGACGGCTCTTCGCCGCCGTGGCGGCACGGGTGCTGCCGTGGCTCGACCGGCGCACCGGCGGCCGCGCGACGCGGCTCGGCGGCTTCCCGCTCGTCTGGCTCGAGACGACCGGCCGGCGGAGCGGGCAGCCGCGGCGGGTGCCGCTCCTCCACGGCCGCGACGGCGACCGGCTCGTCCTCGCCGGCTCGAACTGGGGCAGGTCCCGCCCGCCCGCCTGGGCGCTCAACCTGGACGCGAACCCGGACGCGCTCGCGGACGGCCGGCCCGTGCGCGCCCGTGCGCGCGACGCCGCGGGAGGCCGAGCGGCTCTGGCCGCTGCTGGAGGCGTTCTGGCCCGCCTACCGCGACTACCGCGCCCGCGCCGGCCGCGAGGTGCCGCTGTACCTGCTCGAGCCGCGCTAGAGGCGGTCGCCGTCGCGGCGAAGCTCGAGCGCGTCGCGTGGACGCGGAAGCCGAGCGACCGGTAGAGCGCGCAGGCCGCGTCGCCGACGCAGTAGACGACGGCCTGCCGGCCGCCCTCCTCGTGCCAGCGCTCGAGCGCGAACGTGCAGACCGCGGCGCCGAGGCCGCGGCGACGGAAGGCGTCCCGCACGCCCACCGGCTCGAGCTCGCCGACGCCGTTCTCGTCGTCGGGCCAGAGCAGGCAGTAGGCGGCGAAGCGGCCGTCCGGCGCCTCGCAGACGCAGTCGAGCGAGGCGCGGTACGGCCACTGCGCCCGCACCTGCGCGTAGCTCGACTCGGTCACGCGCGACGGCGCCCAGACGTCGCGGTGGATCGCGACCCGCTCCGGCACGTCCGCGGGCTCGACCGTCCGCAGGCGGAAGCCGTCGGGCAGGGGCGCCGCCGCCGGCGGCTCGTCGAGGTCGCGCACGAGGAAGTGCATCGCGCCGCTCGACCTCCGTGAAGCCGTGCCGTGCGAGCGCCTCCCGTCGCTCCGCGTCGTCGGCGAACGCGAACGCGGCCCGCGCGTCGGGCTCGGCGAGGATCTCGTCGAGCAGGTGCAGGCAGCTCCGGGATGGACGTCGTGCTCGAGCTTGTTGCGCCCGTCCCGCTGCAGCCACGACCAGGCGACGACACGGCCGCCCTCGACCCAGAGCCGGATCCGCCACTCGTCCTCGCGCTGCTCGTGCTGCCGGAGGCCCCACGCGATGTCGCCGACGTGCCAGGGCGCGCGCGGGCCGAGCAGGCGCCGCTGCTCGAGCGCGAGCCGCTGCATCGACGGAGACGATCTCGGGGGCGAGCCGCACCGGCTCAGCCGGAGGTCAGCTTCTCGCGCAGCCGCTCGTTGACGACGCGGGGGTTCGCGGAGCCGCCGGTCTCCTTCATCACCTGACCGACGAAGAAGCCGAGCAGGCCGTCCTTGCCGCCCTTGAACGCGGCCACCTGGCCCGGGTTGGCGGCGATGATCCGATCGATCACCGGGTCGAGCTCGGACACGTCCGCGACGGCCCGCCGCGCCAGGTACGGCTCGGCGGAGAAGCCCGGCTCGCCGACCTTCGCCAGCGCCTCGTCGAAGGCCGCGCGCGGGATGTCCGCGCGCGCCGAGACGAGCTTCGCCAGCTCGCCCGGGTCGACCGAGGCCGGGTCGGTGCCGGTGGCGACGAACTGGTTCGAGAGCACGTTCGCGGCCTCGCGGGCATCCGCCCCGGCCGCGACGACGTCGCCGTGGAGCCGGTCGAGCCCGCCCGTGACGAGCACGGTCGCGAGGTAGCCGCCGAGCGCCTCGCGGAGCGCGAGGATCCGGGCCGACGGGAGCTCGCCGACCTCGCCGCGCAGCCGCTCGACGAGCTCGGCCGGCGGCTCGACCGGCAAGAGGTCCGGCTCGGGCAGGTAGCGGTAGTCCTCCGCCTCCTCCTTCGAGCGCAGCGGCGGCGCCTCCTCGTGGGCGGGGTCGAAGTGGAGCGTCTCCTGCTCGACCTCGCCGCCCGCCTCGTAGATCCCGACCTGGCGCGCGAGCTCGCGCTCGATCCCCTTGGCGGCGAAGTTGAACGAGTTCATGTTCTTCAGCTCCGTCCGCGTCCGCAGCTCGTCGGAGCCGGCCGGGCGCACGGAGACGTTGACGTCGAAGCGCATCGAGCCCTTCTCGAGCTCCGCGTCCGAGAGCCCGAGCTCGACCACGGTCTGGCGCAGCAGCTGCAGGAACCGCTTCGCCTCGTCGGCCGAGTGGATGTCGGGACGGGTGACGATCTCGACCAGGGGCGTGCCGCCGCGGTTGTAGTCGACGAGGGTCGCGCTCGCGCCCGAGATCCGGCCCGACCTGCCGCCGACGTGGACGTTCTTGGCGGCGTCCTCCTCGAGGTGCGCGCGCACGATCCCGACCTCGCGGTCGCCGTCCTCGCTCGGGACGAGGAACGAGCCCTCCGAGCAGAGCGGGACGTCGTACTGGCTGATCTGGTAGCCCTTCGGCAGGTCGGGGTACCAGTAGTGCTTGCGGTGGAAGAGGGCGCGGTCCGCGATCGTGCAGCCGAGCGCGTGGCCGAGCAGGATCGTCAGCTCGATCGCCCGCCGGTTCGGCACCGGCAGCGCGCCGGGGTGGCCGAGGCAGATCGGGCACACCTGCGTGTTCTCGCCGCCGCCGAAGCCGTTCGCGCAGCCGCAGAACATCTTCGTCCGCGTCTTCAGCTGGACGTGGATCTCGAGGCCGATCACCGGCTCCCAGGCGGTCGCGCTCATCCCGGCACCCCGTCTCTGAGCCGGGTCGGGACGACGTCGAAGCCGAGCGCCCGCTCGAGCGCGTGCCCCGTGCGGAAGAGCGCGTTCTCGCCGAACTGCGGCCCGACGAGCTGCAGCCCGACGGGCAGCCCCTCGGAGAGCCCGCACGGGATCGAGAGGCCCGGCAGCCCCGCCACGCAGGACGGGATCGTCAGCAGGTCGGAGAGGTACATCGCGAGCGGGTTGCCGGACTTCTCGCCGAGCCTGAAGGCGACCGTCGGCGAGGTCGGCGAGAGCAGCACGTCGTAGCGCCGGAAGAGCTCGTCGTGCTCGCGGCGGATCACCGTGCGGACCTGCTGCGCCTTGCCGTAGAAGGCGTCGCGATAGCCGGCCGAGAGCGCGTAGGTGCCGAGCATGATCCGGCGCTTCGGCTCGTCGCCGATGCCGTCGTGGCGCGACCGCATCACCATCTCGCGGAAGTCGGCGCCGTCCTCGCGGACGCCGTAGCGGACGCCGTCGTAGCGGGCCAGGTTCGAGGAGGCCTCGGCCGGGGCGACCAGGTAGTAGCAGGCGAGGCCGTACTCGACCGAGCGCGGCAGCGAGCACTCCTCGACCTCGGCGCCGAGCTCCTCGGCGAGCGCGATCGCGCGCCGCACCGCCTCGCGCACGCCCGGCTCGATCCCCTCGGCCTCGTTCAGCTCGGTCGGGAGCCCGATGCGGACGCCGCGCAGCCCCTCGTCGTCCGGGCCCGGCAGCTCCACCTCGGGGACGTCGACCGTGGTCGAGTCGTTCTCGTCGCGGCCGGCGATGATCGAGTAGAGGAAGGCGCAGTCGCGGACCGTCCTCGCCACCGGCCCGATCTGGTCGAGCGAGGAGGCGAAGGCGACGGCGCCGAAGCGCGAGACGGTGCCGTAGGTCGGGCGCAGGCCGACGTTGCCGCAGAGCGCCGACGGCTGCTTGATCGAGCCGCCGGTGTCGGAGCCGAGCGCCCACGGCGCCAGGCCGGCGCTCACCGCCGCGGCCGAGCCGCCGCCCGAGCCGCCCGGGACGCGCTCGAGGTCCCAGGGGTTGTGCGTCGGCCCGTAGGCGGAGTTCTCGGTCGACGAGCCCATCGCGAACTCGTCCGTGTTCGTCTTGCCGAGGATGCGGAGCCCGCGCGCCTTGCAGCGGGTCACCACCGTCGCGTCGTAGACGGGCACGTAGTTCTCGAGGATCCGCGAGCCGGCCGTCGTCGGGATGCCCTTCGTGCCGATCACGTCCTTGACCGCGATCGGGATCCCCGCGCCCGGCGCGTCCTCGCAGACGTGCAGGAACGCGTGCAGCTCGGGGTCGCGCGCGCCGATCGCGGCGGCGTAGGCGGCGAAGAGCTCGTCCGAGGAGACCTCGCCGGCGGTCAGCAGGGCGTCCGCCTCCTCCGCGCTCAGCCGGAGGGTGTCGATCATGCGGGCGGCACCCTGAAGAGGTCGCCGTCGCGGTCGGGCGCGTTCGCGAACGCCTCGTCGAGCGAGAGGCTCGGCCGCGGCGCGTCCTCCCGCCAGACGTTGACGACGTCGTGCGGGTGCGAGGTCGGCGCCACGCCCGAGAGGTCGAGCTCCTGCACCTTCGAGACCGCCTCGAGGATCGCCGAGAGCTGCTCGCCGAAGCGCTCGACCTCCGCCTCGGAGAGCTCGAGCCGCGCCAGCCGGGCGACGTGCAGCACCTCGTCTCGGGAAATCGCCATTCCGTCAATCCTTCCAAAAAGAGAGCCCCCTTCCGGGGGCCCTCGCCTGCAGGTTCCGAAAGGTGAAGCTCAGGCTGCCTGGACGTTCGCCGCCTGCAGGCCCTTGGTGCCCTGCACGACGTCGAACTCCACGCGCTGACCCTCGGTCAACGACTTGTACCCCTCCATCGTGATCGCGGAGAAGTGCACGAAGACGTCCTCGCCCTCCTCGCGCTCGATGAAGCCGTAGCCCTTCTCGTTCGAGAACCACTTGACGGTGCCAACTGCCAACGACCTTGCCTCCTTGGAACTACACAACCGTCGACCGACGGTCACAGCGCGTCGCACCTTAGCAGCGATCAGAGCGCAGGGAAATACAGCTCGTTGCGGCGGTAACGTGCGCAGCGGACGGCGTTCCGGAGCAGCAGCGCGATCGTCATCGGCCCGACGCCGCCGGGCACGGGGGTGATGAAGCCGGCCACCTCGGCCGCGCCGGGATCGACGTCGCCGACGAGGCCCGGCCTCGGTGCGGTTCATGCCGACGTCGATCACGGTCGAGCCGGCCTTGACCATGTCGGGGTCGACGAGGCCCGCCCGGCCCGCCGCGACGACGAGGATGTCGGCGTCGAGCGTGTAGCGGGAGAGGTCGTCGGTGTGCGAGTGGCAGACCGAGACGGTCGCGTTCGCCTGCAGCAGCAGGTGCGCCATCGGCTTGCCGACGATGTCGGAGCGGCCGACGACGACCGCGCGGGCGCCGTCGATCCGGATCCCGTGCTCGGCGAGGAGCGCCATCACGCCGAGCGGCGTCGCACCGACGAGCGTCGGCCGGCCGAGGAAGAGCTGACCGGTGTTGAGCGGGTGCAGGCCGTCGACGTCCTTCGCCGGTGCGATCCCCCGGATCACGCGCGCCTCGTCGAGGTGGTCGGGCAGGGGCAGCTGCACGAGGACGGCGTCGATCTCGTCGTCGTCGTTCAGCGCCGCGACCTGCTCGAGCAGGGCGTCCTCGGAGACGTCTGCCGGCAGGCGGACGTCGTGCGCGCGGATGCCGGCCTCGGTCGCCGCCTTGTGCTTGAGGCCGATGTAGATCTGCGAGGCCGGGTCGTCGCCGACGAGCACGGTCGCGAGTCCGAGCCCGCCGACCTCGGCGACCTCCTCGGCCACCTCGGCGCGAATCCGCTCGGCGAGCGGCTTGCCCGGCATCGGCGTCGCAGACATCGTCCCTACGTTAACGTCACGCGCGGTGCTTGTACTCGTGTTCAGCTACGAGGCGCGCGACGAGGCAGAGTTCGAGCGGGTCTACGGGCCCGACGGCGACTGGGCCGCGTTCTTCCGCGGCGGCCGGGGCTACGTCGGCACCGAGCTCCTGCGCGACGTCGAGAGCCCGGGCCGCTACCTCGTGATCGACCGCTGGGCCTCGCGCGAGGACTACCAGGCGTTCGTCGAGGAGCACCGGCAGGCGTACATGCGCAGGGTCGACGAGATGGCCTTCCACTACGACCAGGAGCTCCGTCTGGGCACCTTCGAGAACGTCTGGGACGCGCAGGCCGGCTGAGCCGTCGCCTGCCCTCAAGCCGGGGGTCGCCGCCGCCGATGAGGATGGTGTGCCGCACCCGCAGTTCGATCCGCACCTGCTCGAGCGCTACGCGGAGCAGCTGTACCGCAAGGCGGACTCCGTGCGGATCGGCTCGGCGATCGTCGGCGCGATCCTCGGCGTCGCCTTCGGCGCGACCCCGCTCTCGCCGCTCGGCGAGTTCCTGCCGGTGCCCTCGACGTTCGGGCTGGCGACGCTGCTGCTCGGCTGCCTCGTCGGCGCGTTGATCGGCTACGTGATCGGCGAGAGCCGCGCCTTCCGCGTCCGGCTCCAGGCCCAGCTCGTCCTCTTCCAGCTGCAGCTCGAGCGCAACACGGCGCTCGGGGCCCAGCCGGCCGCAGCTCCCGCGCCCGCCGCCGCGCCGGTCGCCCAGCCTGCGCCGGTCGCCCAGCCTGCGCCGGTCGCGCAGCCCGCTGCCGTTCCCCTGCCTGTCTCCGCGCCGCCGCCCGTCGCGGCCCCTGAACCGGTCGCGGCTCCCGCGATCCCGATCCAGCCGGCCCGCCCGGCCGTCGCCGCGGCCGCGGCCCCCGGCCCGTCCGTTGGGCTCCGCCGCCAGGAGGAGCCGGCCCCGCCCCCGCTCCTGCCGCCGCTCTCCGCCTAGAACGCTCACGAGCACCTCGCGCACGCCGCGCAGCCTCGTCGCGAGCAGCGACCGGGCCTTCGAGCTGTCGAGCGAGACGTCCGGGCAGCGGTCCGCCGTCGTGCGCCCCGGCCGGACGGAGGCAGGATCGGCGCCGAGCAGGAGCGCGAAGTCGAGCCGCGAGACGTCGTCGGCACCGCCCAGGTGGAGCGGCCCCGCGTGGTCGAGCCCCGTCAGCTCGAGCAGCGCGTCGGCGAGGTCGCCCACCTGCACGGGCGAGCGGATCTCGTCGACGAAGAAGGTGCCTCCCTGCGCGGCGAGCCGCTCCTGCGGCCCCGGCGCCGCGCCGCCGTAGAGGAGCGACGTGCGCACGAGCGTCGCCTCCGGATGCGCCGCTGCCACGCGCTCCTCGGCCGCCGCCTTCGAGCGCCCGTAGGCGTTCACGGGCGCGGGCGCGTCCTCCTCGCGGTAGCGGCCGCTGCGCCCGTCGAAGATCACGTCGCTCGAGAGGTGCAGGAGCCGGGCTCCTCGAGCCGCCCGTGCGACCGCCGCGGCGCCGTCGACGTTCGTCGCCCAGGCGTCCTCGTTCTGCCGGTACGCGGTGTGGACGACGGCGTCGGGGCGCTGTCGTCGGCGACCGCGCGGACGACGGCGTCGGCGTCGCGCACGTCGAGCTGGATCCAGTCGGACGTCGAGCTCCGCCGGCGGCTCGCGCGCGAACCAGGTCGCCGTCACGTCCCAGCCCGCGGCGCCCGCCCGCCGCACGAGCTCGGCGCCGAGGTAGCCGGCGCCTCCGGTCACGAGCAGACGGCCCACGCATGGATTCTGACGCGACGCGGAACGATCAGCACGTGACCTCCCAGGTCCCGCCCGAGCTCGAGCAGACGAACGTCCTCGACCGCGAGCCGCCGCCCGGACCGGGTCCGGGCGGCCCGCCCCAGCCTCCGCCGAGCGACCGGTTCGGCTGGGGGATGCTGATCGGCGCGCTGCTCGTGCTCGCGCTCGCCGGCGGGGGTCTCGCCCTCTGGTTCGCGACCCGAGGCGGCGACGTCCGCGTCGCCGACGACGAGCGCGGCGGCGACGACCGCCCCCGCGCAGACCGGCCCGGCCGCCCCCGGCCGGGTCTTCGTCCCGGACGTCACCGGCCTGCAGCAGGAGGAGGCGGGCGCCCGCCTCGGCCGGGCGGGGCTCGAGCCCGTCGACGCGGCGGCGGGCGACCGACAAGCCGACCGGCACCGTGGTCTCGCAGGCGCCGAAGGCCGGAGCGCAGGCGAAGCGGGGCTCCAAGGTGCGGATCGTCGTCGACGAGGGAGCGCCGGCCGCGGCCGTTCCCGACCTGATCGGCCAGAGCGAGGCGGCCGCGACCTCGGCGCTGAAGCAGGCGGGGTTCGAGTCGGCGACGACCGAGGCCTCGTCCGACGCCCCGGCCGGCACCGTCGTCGCCCAGGACCCGTCGGCCGGGAGCAAGGCGAAGCCGGGCTCGGTCGTGACGCTCAGCATCGCGACGGGCGGTGCGCGACGACGACGGCGACGACCACGCCGCGACGAGCGACTGCCCGACGAGCTCGACGACGACCTCGGCGCAGCCCACGCAGCCGCGGACCGCGACAGTCCCCGACCTGAGCGGGCAGAAGCTCGCGGACGCGGCCGAGACGCTCGGGCAGGCGGGGATCTATCCGAACGTCGTCTACATCCCGTCGGACGAGGGCATCGGCACCGTGCTCGAGCAGAGCAAACCCGCCGGGACGCAGGTCGACCGCGGCACCTACGTGCGGATCAACGTCGCCCAGGGCGCCGAGCCGGGGCCGCCCACCGCCGTCCCCGACGTCCGCGGGCAGAAGCGGGCCGACGCGATCGAGGCCCTCGGCGGCGCCGGCTTCGAGGTGAAGGTGGTCGAGCGGCCGCTGCCGGCCGCGAAGCCGAACGACACCGTGGTCGACGAGCAGCCGAGCCGCGGCACGAAGATCCCCCGCGGCGCGCTCGTGATCCTGCTCGTGGGCCTGCA
The DNA here is from genome assembly GCA_963839285.1 of uncultured Actinomycetes bacterium. Lineage (GTDB taxonomy): Bacteria > Actinomycetota > Thermoleophilia > Gaiellales > Gaiellaceae > DASSSQ01. The sequence goes on along the minus strand of CAWIUN010000020.1, from coordinate 285,202 downwards.
CCGACAGGGCTGAAGCGGACATGTCCTGCGGGTTGCGGACGGCACCTGCCCCATCCCAAGCCCCCACCCACCCCAACGGGGAACCAACAACGAGAAGATAGCGCCCGCATCCGCGCTGGACCGTGTCGATTTCGCGCCGATTCCGTGACGCGGACCTGGGCCGAGGTCACGAGCCCGGGCTCCGGGCAGCGAGCCGGGCGCCGAACAGGCAGGCCCGGCCCGGGCGCCGTTACCAGCCGCGCGTCTCGAGCAGCTGGCTCGGGTCGAGCGAGGCGGTCGAGATCCCCACCATCGCCTCCCCGAGACCCGCCGAGACCCGCGCCAGCACCTCCGCGTCCTCGAAGTGCGTCGTCGCCTCGACGATCGCCTTCGCGCGCTTGTCCGGATCGCCGGACTTGAAGATGCCCGAGCCGACGAAGACGCCGTCCGCGCCGAGCTGCATGCAGAGCGCCGCGTCCGCGGGCGTCGCGATCCCGCCGGCGGTGAAGGTGACGACCGGCAGGCGGCCGTGCTCGGCGACCCACTGGACGAGCTCGACCGGCGCCTGCAGCCGCTTCGCCTCGGCGAAGAGCTCGTCCGAGCGCAGCGACTGGAGCCGGCGGATGCCGCCGAAGACCGAGCGCATGTGCGTGACCGCGTTGACGACGTCGCCGGTGCCGGCCTCGCCCTTGGTGCGGATCATCGCCGCGCCCTCGGAGATGCGCCGGAGCGCCTCGCCGAGGTTCGTGCAACCGCAGACGAACGGGATCGTGAACGTCCACTTGTCGACGTGGTTCTCGACGTCGGCCGGCGTCAGCACCTCCGACTCGTCGATGTAGTCGACCTCGAGCGCCTCGAGGATCTGCGCCTCGACGAAGTGGCCGATCCGGCACTTGGCCATCACGGGGATCGTCACCGCCGCCTGGATCTCCTTGATCATCTGCGGGTCGGACATGCGCGCGACACCGCCCTGGATCCGGATGTCGGCCGGCACGCGCTCCAGCGCCATCACCGCGACGGCGCCCGCCTCCTCGGCGATCCGTGCCTGCTCGGCCGTGACGACGTCCATGATCACGCCGCCCTTGAGCATCTCGGCGAGGCCGCTCTTCACCCTCATCGTCCCGATCTCGGTCATGCCGCAAGTCTAGCCAGAGGCACGACCTCGAGCTCGGGCGGCGGCCGGCGCAGGAACGTCCCGAGCACGAGCAGCTCGTCGGCGTCCCCGGGCGCGAACGAGATCCCGGCGCCGCGCACCGCCGCGAGCCCCGCCTCGAGCTCGAGCCGGGCTCCGGCGCCGGGCGGCAGCGTCCGCACGCAGACGACCCGCCCGCCCCCGACGAAGAACGCCCGACGGAAGCCGGGCTCGAGCGCCGGCACGAGCACGCAGAGCTCGAGCGCACGCAGCCGCTCGAGCTCCGCCAGCTCCCCCGCCGTCTGCTCGAGCGCCGAGAGGCGGTCGCGGATGCGGGCCGCGTCCTCGTAGCGGAGCTCGGCCGCGAGCCGCCGCAGCCGGTGCCGCAGCCGTGGGAGCGCCTCCGCGATCTCCGTCGTCCCGGCCGACTCGAGGGCCCGCGCGGCGAGTCGTGCGCGCGACCGGCTCTTCAGCGGCCCGAGCGGCGAGGGCTGGGACGTGCAGATCACGCCGGCGCCCCGGCTGCGCAGGTAGACGTAGCGGTCGGGCCGCAGCGAGCGGACGTTGGCGGCGGGTCGGAGCTCGCGGATCAGCCGCAGCTCCTCGATCGCCGCCTCGAGCTCCGAGCCGAGCACGCGCCACTCGATCCGCTCGAGGGCGCCGAGCGCCGCCTCGACGGCCGGGCGCTGGCGGTCGGAGCGGAAGTACGAGCGCAGCCGGGCGCGCAGGTCGCGCGCCCGGCCGACGTAGAGCACCTGCTCGTGCCGGTCGCGGAAGAGGTAGACGCCGGGCCGGGTCGGCGCCCCGAACGCGAGCGAGCGCTTGGCGTGGGCGCGTCGGGACCGGGTCGCCGCCAGGTCGCAGAGGTCGGAGACGGTGCGGGCGCCCCGCTCCTGCGCCAGCCCGATCAGCGCGAGCAGGATCTCCGCCGTCGCCTCCGCGTCCGGCAGCGCGCGGTGGCAGGGCCGCGCGGCGGTGCCGAAGTGGACGGCGAGCTCGGCCAGGTTCGCGCGCCGGCCGCCGACGAGCCTGCGCGCGAGCCCGACGGTGTCGACGACGACCGAGCCGACGCGGCGCCCGGTCAGCCGCTCGGTCTCCGCGTCGAGGAAGCCGACGTCGAAGCGTGCGTTGTGGGCGACGAGGACGTCGTTCCCCGCGAAGGCGAGGAAGCGGCGGACCGCGGCCGCGACGGGCGGCGCCGTCTCGAGCTCGGCGTCGCGCAGCCCGGTCAGCGCCTCGACGGCCGGGCCGAGCGCCTCGCCCGGGTCGGCGAGCGTCTGGAAGCGGTCGGTCAGCTCGAGCCCGGCGACCCGGACGGCGCCGATCTCGCAGATCCGCGCCCCGCGGCGGGCGGAGAGCCCCGTCGTCTCGAGGTCGACGACGACGAACGCCGCCTGCTCGAGCAGCGCCTCCGGCGCCGGCGGGCGCCGCGAGCGCGACGAGGTCGCCGCGCCACGCGAGCCGTGCGTCCGAGCCGACGCACTCCTCGAGCAGCCCGCGCGCCAGCCCGACCGGAGTCCGCTGCAGCGCGAACAGGTGCCGGGCGGCCTCGTCGGCGGGCACGGGGCCGCGGCGCTCCTCGACGAGCTCGACGAGACGGTCGGCGGCATCCAGGCGCAGTTGCACGGCAGCCGGACTCTATGCGAACGTACGTTCGCTTGGCAAGCTGCTCGCCACCCCTCGCCCGGACGATCGACCTGCCGCGTCCCGGGGGAGCCGCTGCCGCCCCTTTTCCTCTCCGGCGGCCGCGCATAGGATCGGCAGCGTGCAGTTCCTCCGGCGCCGCCGCCAACCCCCGAGGCCGATCGGCGAGGCGCAGGCCTATGCCCGGCTCCACGGCGACCGCGACGGAGACGTGCGCGTCGTCAAGGTCGAGCCGCGCCGACCGCGCCACGTGCTCCGTGTCTCCGGCGAGAGCCTGCGCCGCAGCTTCGAGCAGAAGCTCGACCGGCGCCGCGAGTCCGCGTAGCCACCGACTCCCTCCGTAGAAACCCGCACCGTCCTGCGCGGGGCGTCCCGCCGGGGTCGGCGGCTTCGCCCCGATGGAACGGCCCCGGCGGCTCTGTTCACTGCAGACATGGCAAGCAGTTCCGACAGGAGGATCGAGATGAGCACCATCACGGCAGGGCGCCTCTCCGGCGTCCGCGCACAGAGCGCCTTCGCACGCAAGCTGTTCGAGTGGGGCGGCATCGCCGCCGGCGTGATCCTGATCGCGTTCGGCGTCGGCGCGATCGTCATGGGTTTCCAGGGGCGCGGCACCGTCACCGACAGCCTCGCGGCAGAGAAGATCGTCGGCAGCGAGGACATGACCCCCGCCGCGATCAAGCCCGCCATGCAGGAGGCCGGGCTGACCGGCATCGCAGCCCCGACCTGCAGCGTCGCCGGTCAGAGCGTCGACACCGGTGACAAGGCGCGCTGCTTCGCCGAGTACATGCGGATCCACGCGCTCGAGTCGACGGGCGGCCTGACCTACGCCGAGATGGGCCGCTTCGCGACGGCCGACGGCAAGCCGGCGGGCACGAACGACGCGGCGGCCGCGCAGAAGGACGAGGCCGGCCAGCCCGTCTCGAACGGCGCCCGGAACATCTGGGTGACCGAGACCGCGCTGACCACCGCGCTGAACACGTCCTACATGGCCGAGCAGCTGGGTCTCTTCGGCATCGTCGTCGGCGTCGCGCTGCTCCTCAGCGGCATCGGCTTCGTCGTCCTCGCAGTCGGCGGCGCCCTCCGCCACCGGCAGTTCGAGGAGAAGAAGTAGCCGCACGACAGCTCCATCCCTCCCCCCACGCGAGCGCCCGCCCCGAGCGGGCGCTCGTCGTTCGGGAACCGCCGCGAGCCGGGCGGCCTCGACCCGCCGCGCGGCCGGTGCTCGTCGCCGGGCCTGCGGGGTTGTACGGATTGCCGGCGCCCGCGAACTGGCAACGTCACTCACTGGATCGCGAGCCGCACGTCCTCGCCTGGTGGAGGGGCAGCCGGCAGCCCCGACCGCCACGGTTCGCTCCTCGAACGGCACCGAATCGCCGCCTCCGAGCGGCCTTCGGTGCCGTGACGCGAGCGGCGACCTCACCGCCGCGGCTCGCGACGAGCCGAGCAGAACCACCCTGTCGGCAACGGCAACCTGGCCGCACGGCTAGCCGCGGACGAGGCATCGACAGGATCTACGTGGATACTGGGTCGGGCGGGATTCAGGGCGGGCGGCGCCCTCGGATCCCTTCCCGACCCAGGCTGACCGCCGAGCGGCCCCTCGAGCAGGCCCACGACCGGTTCGGCGGAAGCGCGTCCGCCGTCGGGGCGAGAAGCAGGCGCTCGCTTCAGCGGCTGCCGCCTCGCCGGCACCCGAGGTGCGAGCCGAGGCTCGGTAGCGATCGTTAGCCAACCGTTCGTACGGCCCGCGCCCACCGAATGAACGTACCCGGACGTGCGCGATCGATCGACGATCCGGGCATGACGCTCGCAAGCCTTGCCCAAGCGGCCAAGCGTGTGTTCACGCTCGGCCTCAAGAAGTAGCCGGTCCGGCTTCAGCCCGAGGCGGCTCGAACTCTCGTCGGCGCGAGCCGTCTCGCTCGCGGGCGACGGTCTGCACGCGTGCTCCGCGTCGGCGCCGAAGCTCGGGTACCGGCCCTGATGCAGCAACGATGCGCCGCAGGAAGGGCCCGGGTGGATTCGAACCACCGACCGACGGATTATGAGTCCGCTGCTCTGACCGCTGAGCTACGGGCCCGGTCGGCAGCACCGTACAGCAGCCTCGCGCGACAGCGGCCCGCGCTCGTCTACACTAGGCCAGTCTTGAGCGCTCCGGCCCGCACGCGTACCGAGCGCCCGAAGCCCAAGAAGGCGTTTCGGGTCAAGGTCTACCAGCACGACACGCATTTCCGGACCGCCGGCGGCCTCCATATCCGCGACATCACCGACGAGGTCGCGAAGGTCGTCGCCGACAGCGGCATCAGCGACGGGATCGCCTGCGTCTACTCGCCGCACACGACCTGCTGCGTCCGCGTCAACGAGTTCGAGTCCGGCTTCCTCGAGGACTTCGCGGCGATGCTCCGCAAGCTCGTGCCGTCCGACGCCTACTACGCCCACGACGACTGGGACCGGCGCACCGAGAACATCTGCCCCGAGGACCAGGAGATCGGCAACGGCCACTCCCACTGCATGTCGATGCTGCTCGGCTCGGCCGGCGAGTCGATCCCGGTGCGGGACGGCGAGCTCGCGCTCGGCCAGTGGCAGCGCGTCCTCTTCATCGAGCTGGACCGCGAGCGCGACCGGCGCTGGCTCGTCCAGGTCGTCGGCTCCTAGCGCCGGGCCCGAGCTCGACCTCGACCGCGGCCGGCTGCTCGGCGTCCGCCGTCGCCTCGAGGTCGAAGACCCAGAAGTCCCGGTCGATCACGTGGACGGAGACGTTGTAGACCGGCACCTGCCCGATGCAGCCCTCGAAGCTGCCGCCGTGGGCGTGGCCGTGCAGGACGAGGTCCGGCGTGTGCGCGGCGATCGGCGCCGCCAGCCGCTCGGTGCCGAGGAACGCCCAGATCCCCTCCGGCTCGCCGGCGAGGGTCTCCGAGATCGGCGCGTAGTGGAGCAGCACGATCCGGATCTGCGCGGCCGCGACCGCCTCGAGGCCCCCGTGCAGCGCCTCGACGTCGCGGGTCACCTCGGCGTAGCAGGCGCGCACGAGCGGCTCGCCGAAGTTCGCCATCTGGCCGCCGAAGCCGCCGAGGAAGCCCTTCAGGCCGACGATGCCGACCGAGACGCCGCCGACCGGGACGACCGCGAACGTCCGGTCGAGGACGCTGACGCCGGCCTCGGTCAGCACCTCGGTCAGCTCGGCGGCCCGGTCGGAGTGCCAGTCGTGGTTGCCGAGCACCGCCAGCACGGGCAGCGGGAGCCCGCGGCAGACGTCCGCCAGCACCTGCGCCTGCTCGACCTGCCCGTGCGTGGTCAGGTCGCCGGCGAGCAGGACGAGGTCGGCCTCGCCCGCGACGCGATCGAACGCCTGCTCGACGCGCCCGCGGTCGTGGACGTCGCAGTGGATGTCGCCTGCCGCGGCGACGCGGATCGTCGCGCCCATGCAGGCACGGTGCCGCAACCGCCACGGATTCAAACGGTCCCCGCCGGGTACCTCCGACCGCGATGGGTGCGCGGGAAGAGCTGCCGTTCGACCGGATCCTCGACACGCTCAAGCTGGTCACGTGCGCGCTGCGCGAGGCGGAGATCCCGTTCGCGCTCGCGGGCGGGATCGCCTCGTGGGCGCGAGGCGGGCCGCCGCGCGAGCACGACCTCGACTTCTTCCTGAGGCCGGAGGACGCGGAGCGGGCGCTCGCCGTCCTCGGCGAGGCGGGCCTCGAGGCCGAGCGGCCGCCGGAGGGCTGGCTCTTCAAGGCTCGCGACGGCGACGTGATGGTCGACCTGATCTTCGAGCCCGCGAGCGGCCCGGTCACCGCCGAGGAGCTCGAGCGCGCGGACGAGATCGAGGTGCAGGCGACGCGCATGAAGGTGCTGGCGCCGACGGACATCCTCGCGACGAAGCTGCTGGCGCTGAAGGAGCACGAGGTCGACTACGACAGCGTCCTCGAGGTCTCGCGCGCGCTTCGCGAGCAGGTCGACTGGGACGACCTGCGGCGCCGGACCGACCACTCGCCGTACGCGAAGGCGTTCTTCACGCTCGTCGAGGAGCTCGGCGTCATGCCGGCCGGGGAGCGGGCGGGGTAGTGCGCGTCGTCGTCGTCGGCGCGACCGGCAACACCGGCACGAGCCTGCTCCGGTCGCTCGCCGACGAGCCCGCGGTCGACTCGGTCCTCGGCGTCGCCCGGCGGCTCCCCGAGCTCGAGCTCCCGAAGGTCGAGTGGGCCGCCGCCGACATCACCCGCGACGAGCTCGCGCCGCTCTTCTCCGGCGCGGACTGCGTCGTCCAGCTCGCGTGGCTGATCCAGCCGTCGCACGACCTCCTCGCCGTTCGCCGGACGAACGTCGACGGCTCGGCGCGCGTGTTCGAGGCCGTCGCGACCGCCGGCGTCCCGAGCCTCGTCTACGCCTCGTCCGTCGGCGCCTACTCGCCCGGGCCCAAGGATCGCGCGGTCGACGAGAGCTGGCCCGTCGACGGGATCCGCACGAGCTACTACTCGCGGCACAAGGCCGAGGTCGAGCGGCTGCTCGACCGCTTCGAGCTCGAGCACCCGGCCGTGCGGGTCGTCCGCCTGCGGCCCGGCCTGATCTTCAAGCTCGGCTCGGCGACCGGCCAGCGCCGGCTCTTCGCCGGGCCCTTCCTGCCGACCCGGCTGCTGAAGCGGGGACGGATCCCGTTCGTGCCCTCGACGCCGCGGCTCCGCTTCCAGGCCGTCCACTCGCACGACGTCGCGGAGGCGTACCGGCTCGCGATCGTCGGCTCGGCCCGCGGCGCCTTCAACGTCGCCGCCGACCCGGTCGTCGGCCCGGACGAGCTCGCATCGCTCTTCCGGTGCCCGCAAGCTGCCGGTGCCCGAGTGGCTCCTGCGCGGCGCGGCGCAGCTGACCTGGAAGCTGCACCTGCAGCCGAGCGACGTCGGCTGGGTCGACATGGGCCTGAACGTGCCGATCATGGATACCGCGCGCGCCCGCGACGAGCTCGGCTGGTCGCCGCGCCACTCCTCGCTCGAGGCGCTGGGCGAGGTGATCGACGGCCTGCGGCAGGGCGTCGGCGCGCCGACGCCGCCGCTCGAGCCGCGCTCGCGCGTCGAGGAGGTGGCGACCGGCGTCGGCGAGACCGAGGCGAAGCGGGCCTCGAGCGGCGAGGAGCCGGGCGACGCCGCGCCTGCGGCGACCGCGATGAGCTCAGGCTCGCTAGGCGGCGGGCTGCAGCGAGGCGATCTCGCGGCGCTCGGCCAGGCGCCGCAGGGCGGCCGACTCGAGCTGGCGCACCCGCTCGCGGGTCAGGCCCATGATCCGGCCGATCTCCTCGAGCGACTTCGGGTCGGAGTCGCCGTTCGAGGCCGTAGCGCAGCTTCAGGATCTGCTGCTCGCGCTCCGGCAGCTCCTTGACGGCGGCGTGCAGCGTCTCCTCGGCGAGCGAGACGTGGACCTCCTCCTCGATCGGCGCCTCGTCGGAGGCGAACAGGTCGCCGTAGGAGCCGGCGTCGTGCTCGTCGCCGAGCGGCCGGTCGAGGCTCGTGACCGCGCGGGCGGCGGCGCGCACCTCGCGCACCTGCTTGACCGGCAGCTTCGCCTGCTTCGAGACCTCGTCGTCCGTCGGCGCGCGCTCCAGCTTCGCGGTCAGGTCGCGCTCGGCGCGGGCGATCTTCTGCTCGCGCTCGACGATGTGCACCGGGATCCGGATCGTGCGCGCCTTGTTGGCGACGCCGCGCTGGACGGCCTGGCGGATCCACCAGGTGGCGTAGGTCGAGAACTTGAAGCCCTTGCGGTAGTCGAACTTCTCGACCGCCCGGATCAGGCCGATGATGCCCTCCTGGATCAGGTCGAGCAGCGAGAGCCCGTGGCCCTGGTAGCTTCTTCGCGATCGAGACGACGAGGCGGAGGTTGGAGTTGATCATCTTGTCCTTCGCGCGCTTGTCGCCGCGCTCGATCGCCTTCGCCAGCTCGACCTCCTCGGCGGCGGTCAGGAGCGGGTAGCGCCCGGCCTCGTTCAGGAAGAGCTGCAGCGCGTCCATCGTCGAGGTCGAGAGGTCGTCGATGTTGTACGTCGTCTCGGACCTGTCGGCGGCGACCGCGACGCGAGAGCAGTCGTCGGTCAGCTCGATGCCGGCGGCGTCGATCCGCTCGAACAGCGATTCGATCTGCTCCTCGTCGAGCTCGAGGGCCTGCACGACCTCGTTCAGCTGGGTGAGGTGGATGCAGCCGTTCTCCTCGCCGTGCTCGAGCAGGCGAGCGATGGGATCGGCGCTCATATGACAACCTATCCCTGAAGGGCGGCAGACCTAAACCGGGCGGGGTTCGCGCCCCGCCCGGCCTCGGTCGAACGGCTAGATCAGGCCGCAGACGCGGGCGGTGTGCGGCCACGGGTGGAAGCCGCGGCCGCTCCGGTAGGCCTTCTCCGCGACCCAGATCTGCTCCGTCGGCGTCCAGTCTGTCGGCCGTCCCCTTCGTGCGAAGGAGGTAGCCGCCGTAATGCCGCTGGAACGACAGGTCCATCTGGAGGCCGCCGTAGTACGGCCCGCCCCCGTCGGTCCAGGAGCCCTCGAAGCGGTGGATGCAGAGCCAGGACGGAAGGCGGGGCGGATTCGCCGCCCGGCGGCTCGTCCGCGCAGCCTTGCGGCGCCACTCGAGCATCTCCCGCTTGCGGTTCCGAAGCGTTCCGGCCGACGAGGACTGGAGCCGCCGGACGGGCTGCGACCGCACGCCCATCACGCGCTGCCAGTGCTCGACCTCGCGCCGGTACTCGTTCGTCTTCGCGACCAGCCAGTGCGCGGCCCGCCGCTGCACGTGGTTCGAGCGCCGCTTCCAGAGCCGGAGCACCCAGCGCCGGTAGGCCGGGTCGGTCGAGGCGCGGGCCGTCCTGGCCGACGGCGTCCGCGGTACTCCCCATCGTCGTCTGCCAGCGCCAGGTGAGGCGCCGGTAGTGGTCGATCTTCGCGATCAGGCCGGCGTCCGGCGTGATCCGCGCTCTCGCAGGCGCCTGCTCGGCGGCACCGGCCGGCGAGGTCACGACGATCGCCGTGATCCCACCGCCCAGCGCACAGAGCACGCAGAGCGTCGCGAGTGCTCGCATCGGGTCAACCCCCTTGTGTTGCTTTCCGCAGTTCGGGTGCGTCCTTCGCTGGGCGACGGGGACCGGGACGCCGCACCCGAGGACGGCGACGTTAGCAAGCCTTTGCATGGTGCGGCGCCGCACGACCGTCGCCTGCGCTGACAGCACACAGGCGTCCTCTCCATGTGCTAGTCCGGTCTTTTTCCCTGCTCAGCAGCGATTTCTGCTCAGCGGGGCGCAGACGGGAGCTAACCGAATGTTTACGTCACGAACTCGCCGTCCCGGGGCGTCGGCGAGCGGCTCAGCCGCCGGTGCTGCCGTGCGTGATCTCCTCGACGACGTAGGCGGAGACGTCCCGGATCTGCTTGTCGGTCAGGGTGCCCTTGAAGGCCGGCATGCCGCCGCCGCCGTTCCGCACCTGGCCGAGCACGGTCGTCAGCTGCTTCGCCGAGGGGATCCCGGTCAGGTCGGGCCCGCCGTTGCCGCCGGTGCCGTTCGTGCCGTGGCAGCCGGAGCAGTTGTCGAGGAAGACCTGCTTGCCCGCGGTCGCGTCGCCCGCCTTCTGGGACGGCGTGTTCGTGCTCTCCCCCGCGTGGCCGACGCCGGCGCCCCCGCCCGCGGGCTTCGCCGGCCCGAGCTTGCCGTCGAGCGAGAAGAGCCAGAGGTTGTCGCCGTGCGCGGTCGCCGCGAGCGCGTTGCCGCCCGAGTAGTAGACGAGGTACTCGTGGCCGTTGCGCTCGAAGATGGTCGGGCTGTTGTTCGCGCCCGCGCCCGTCTGGAAGCTCCAGAGCTGCTTGCCGTCCTGGGCGCCGTAGGCCTGGAGCTCGCCGTTGTTGCGGCCGACGAAGACGAGGCCGCCGCCCGAGGTCGACGAGCCGGCGTAGCAGGACTCGGGCCAGTTCTTCTGCCAGGCGATCTTGCCGCTCGTCGCGTCGATCGCCGTGAACGTGCCGGGGTTCGTGCCGAAGCCGCCGGTCGTGAAGACGCTGCCGATCTCGGACTGCTTGACCTGCTTCTGCTTCGCCGGCTGCTGCGTCTCGGCCGTGTAGCCGGACGCGGCCGCCTGCGCGCAGACGTAGAACATCTGCGTCTTCGGGTTGTAGCTCGTCGGCTGCCAGTTCGTGCCGCCCTGCGGGCCGGGCACGTCGACCACGATCGCGTCCTTCCAGAACGGCGTGTAGATCTCGCTCGCGGCCTTCACCGGCAGCGTCTTGCCGCCCTTCGCGTTCTTCGTCGCGAGCTTGCGGATCTCGGCCACCTGCGCCTTGGTCGGCGTGTGCGGGATGAACGGGTCGTAGCTCGGGATCGGCTGCGTCTTCGACGTGTGCTGCTCGGCGCTCTGCGGCACCGGCTTCTCCGGGATCGGGTAGAGGGGCTTGCCGGTCTCGCGGTCGAGCATGTAGAGCCAGCCGGTCTTCGCCGCCTCGGCGATCCCGTGCCGCGTCTCGCCGTTCACCTCCACGTCGAAGAGGACGGTCGGGCTCGGCGCGTCGTAGTCCCAGATGTCGTGGTGGACGTACTGGTAGTGCCACTTGTACGTGCCGGTCTTGGCGTCGATCGCGACGATCGAGGTGTTGAAGAGGTTGTCGCCCGCGCGCTTGGAGCCGTCGAGGTCGGGCGAGGCGTTGCCGGTCGAGAAGTAGATCAGGCCGAGCTGCGGGTCGACCGACGGCGTCTGCCAGACGGGCGCGCCGCCGTGCTTCCACGAGTCGTTGCCGGCCGGCCAGCTGTCGTGGCCCGTCTCGCCCGGCCCGGGGATCGTGTAGAAGCGCCACCGCTCCTTGCCGTCCGAGGCGTCGTAGGCGGTGACGCGGCCGCGGATCCCGAACTCGCCGCCGGAGACCCCGGTGACGACCATGCCGTCGTAGTAGAGCGGCGCGGCGGTGATCGTGTAGCCGTCCTGCCAGCGCCCGACCTGCGTCTTCCAGACCTCCTTGCCGGTCTTCTGGTCGAGCGCGACGAGCGAGCCGTCGAGCTTGCCGAGGTAGAGCTTGCCCTCGCCGATCGCGACGCCGCGGCTGAGCCAGCCGCAGCAGACCGTGCTGATCGTCTCGTCGAGGCTGCCCTTGTAGGTCCAGAGGATCTTGCCGGTGTCGACGCTGACGGCGAAGACGTCGTCCTCGCCGGTCGGGACGTAGACGACGCCGTCGTAGACGATCGGCTGCGCCTCCGCCGAGTACTTCGACGCGGTCGCCGAGCCCTGGAGGTGCGTCCGCCAGACGCCCTTCAGCTGCGCGACGTTCGAGGTGTCGATCTCGTCGAGCGGCGAGTAGCGCTGGTTGGCGAGCGAGCCGCCGTTCGTGATCCAGTTCTCGCCGGGCAGCGCGTTCAGCTCGTCGGCGCTGAACGCGGGCGCGGGGCTGATCTGCTGGGCCTGCCCCTGGGAGGCCCCCTCGCCCGCCCTGCGCGCTCCCGGCCGGGACGGTGACGGTGCTCGTCGCCGAGGACGAGTCGCCGCGGCCGATGAAGTAGCCGCCGACGCCCGCGCCGACCGCAAGCAGGAGCGCCACGAGCACGAGCACCGTCTCGAACACGTAGCTGCTGCCTTCCCGTGACTGGCGCCCGGCCACCGGCTGTCCAGGTAACCGCTCGCGAGGCGGCCCAAACCGGTCAGCGGTGCCGCGCGGCGACGCCGTGGAGGTAGCGCGCGACCGCGTCGGCGTCCGCCCGGTCGAGCGGCGGGTCGACGGGCATCACGCGGGCGAAGCTCGCGAGGTCGGCGACGCTCAGCCGCAGCAGCGCCAGGTCGCCGCCGGACGCGCCGCTCTCCCTGCCCGAGATCGTGTGGCAGCCGCTGCAGGAGCGCTCGTAGATCGCGTGGCCCCGGGCCTCCATGTGGCTCGAGCCGCAGCCGGCGGCGAGCAGCGGGGCGAGCAGCGCGGCCGCCAGCCCGCGGGTCACCGGAGGATGCCGGTGTGCCCGAGCGAGAAGCGCCCCGGCTGCGGCCAGACGCAGAGGCCGTGCGGCCCCGCGCCGACCTTGATCCGCGCCAGCAGCTTCCCCGTCCTCGTCGAGATCGCGTACACCTCCCCGTTGTAGCGACCGGAGAGCCAGAGCGTCTTCCCGTCGGCCGAGACGTTCCCCATGTCGGGGCTGCCGCCGCCGGGGAGCCGCCAGGTCTCGACCACCTTCTGCGTGCGGAAGTCGATCGACCGAGATCGAGCCCTCGCTGCGATTCGTGACGTAGAGCCGCCCGGCGTCGCGGCTCGCGTAGAGCCCGTGCGCGCCCTTGCCGGTCGGCACGAAGCCGCGCACGCTCGAAGCTGGCTGCGCCGATCTTCCAGACCCCGTTCGCGTGCATGTCGGCGACGTAGAAGGTGCGGCCGTCGCTCGAGAGCTTCACGTCCTGCGGCATCCCGGAGGCGCCGTCCGGCAGCGGGATCGTCCGCACGACGCGCTCGGCGGCGACGTCCACCTGCACCATCTCGCCCGAGAACTCGCAGCTCGCGAGCAGGTAGCGCCCGTCGGCGGTGAAGTCCATGTGGTCGACGCCCGCGCACGGCACGTTCAGCCGGTGGTGGACGCGGAAGCTGTGCGCGTCGCGGAAGTCGAGCCGGTGCAGCCGCTCGGCGACGACGATCGCGTAGCGGCCGTCGGGCGTGAAGTACATGTTGTAGGGGTCGTCGACGGGGATCGTCCGCCCCGGCTTGCCCGTGCGCGGGTCGATCGCGGTCAGGCTGTTGCCGGTGTCGTTCGTGACGTAGAGCGTCTTCAGGTCCCAGGACGGGACGACGTGCTGCGGCAGGCCGCCGACCGCGAAGTGCTCGACGATCTTGTCGGTGCGCGGGTCGATCACGTCGACCGTGTCCGAGAGGCTGTTCGGCACGTACACGAGCGGCTTCGCGGCGCGGGCGGCGGGCGCCAGGTCGCCGGGGCGGTCGTGCGCGTAGACGTCGACGGACGTCGCCGCCGTCTTCGCCTTCGGCGTTAGCCGGGCGAGCAGCGCCTCGGTTCCGGCGGCGCTCCGCCCGCCGGCGAGCAGGATCCGGCCGCCTGTGGCGACCGCGGCGAGGTCCGAGCGCGGCACGCTCAGGCTCCCGGCCGCGCGGATCCGCCCGCGCACCGGGTCGACGGAGACGATCCGCCCCGTCGGCGTGCCGGTGCTCGCGCCGCGGCCGCCGATCACGTAGACGATGCCGCCCAGCGTCGCGGCCGCGGCGTGGGTCGTCGGCGCCGGCAGCCGGCCGAGCCGGGAGACCCGGTTTCTCCGCGGGTCGAACGCGAGCACGTCGCGGCTCGCGGCGCCGCTCTCGAGCGAGCCGCCCGCGATCACGAGCTTCCCTCCGGCCGCGGCGACGGCCGCGTAGCGGAGGGCGGCGGGCAGGTGCGCGACGACGTGCGCGCCGCCGCCGGGCCGCCAGGCGACGATCGTGTCGAGCCAGCGGCTGCCCGTGTAGCCCCCGACGACGTAGGCGGTGCCGCCGATCGCGGCGGCCGACTGGTCGGAGCTCGGCGCGGGCAGCCGGCCGACGCTCGTCGCCGTCCCGCCCCCGAGCGGCACGCGCAGGATCGCGTCGCTCTGCGTGTTCGCCCCCGTGCCGCCGCCGAAGAGGTAGACGGCGTCGCCGAGCGGGACCGCGGCGGTGTCGTGGAGCGCCGTCGGCAGGTCGCCCGCCGCCCGGTCGCCGCGCGGCGCGGCGATCCGCACGTCCGTCCGCGACGCGTCCGCCGCGGTCAAGCCGCCGAGGAGCATCGCGCGGCCGTCCGGCAGAGCCGCCGCGGCCGCATCCTGAACCGGCGAGGCGAGCCGGCCGGTCGCCGCCTCGGCGAGCCGTCTGCGCCTGCGGCCGCCGCGCGCGGCGGGCCGCCGGCTTCGAGACGACGCGCGGTGTCGTCGTCCTCGCCGGCGGCGCCGCGTCGCTCGAGCCGCGCGTCGCCCAGGCCACGATCGCGACGAGCGCGCCGGCCGACGCGAGCAGGCAGGCGACGACGAGCAGCACGACCGGCAGGAGCCGCAGTCGACGCTGCTTCTGCCGCCTCCGCTCGACGCGGACGAGCGGCGACCTATCCACGCGCGACATCGAGCGGCTGCCGTCACCTCGGCATCCTGACGAACCGGCGATGAGAGCGGCGTGAGAGGGCTCAGGCGCTCTCGAGCAGGCGCGCGCTCTCGATCGAGTCGGTGATCGTCAACAGGAACTCGATCCCGCCGACGCGAGTCCGCGCGGCCCGGTAGCCGATCTCGACGACGGCGCCGTCCTTCCGCGTCAGCCGCGCGGTCGACGCGACGCGGCCGAGGCGGCTCAGCTCGTCGTAGACCGCCTCGACCTCGTCCCGGCTGCGGGCCGAGAGCGCCCCCGCGCGCAGCTCGAGCAGCTCGGCGCGCGAGTAGCCGACGAGCTCGCAGAAGGCGTCGCTGACGGCGAGCACCGTGCCCCAGTCCTCCTCGGAGACGACGACGCCGTACGGGCTGCAGTTGACCGCGTCGCCGAGGAGCGTCTGCTGGACGAGCACCGTCGCGTCGGAATCCATCTCTGCACGCCTCCGGGGGAAGCTCGAGTCTACGGCGGTGCGGAGGTTGCGAAGAGGTGTGTGAGCGGATCCACACGAAGTCGGCCGGGAGCGGACTTCAGTGCGACGGGGCAGCGGCCGGACGGCTGAGCAGCGGCCGACCCTCGCGCCGGTGCGCGCGCACGACCCAGGAGACGGCGGCGACCCAGACCGCGACGAGTGCCGACGTAGGCGGCCAGCGCGTGCCGGCTCCGACGCCTGCGACGTCGAAGAGCGTCCGCGCGTTCGTGACGAGGATGAGCCCGCCCACCGCGGCGCCGAGCAGGCGCGCGGTGATCTTCTGGACGAGCCACGCTGCGAGCGGCGCGGCCAGGACACCGCCCGAGAGGAGCGCGACCGCGACCGACCAGCGGATCCCCTGCGCGCCGAGCGCCCAGAGGAAGCCCATGCTCGCGGCCAGCGAGACCAGGAACTCGCTGGTGTCGACCGAGCCGACGACCTTCCGCGGCTCCATCCGTCCGCTGGCGAGCAGCGTCGGGGTCGCCACCGGGCCCCAGCCGCCGCCGCCCGTCGCGTCGATGAACCCGGCGACCAGCCCGAGCGGCGCGAGGTAGCGGCCTCGGACGTAGCTGCGGCCGCTGCGACGCGGCACGCCGCGCAGCGTGAAGCGCAGGAGGATGTAGACGCCGAGGACCGAGCAGGACCGACGCCATCCACGGCTTCGCCACGTCGGCGGAGATCGAGCTGAGCACCACCGCCCCGACGAACGCGCCCGCGGCCCCCGGGATCCCGATCCGCCGCACGGTGCGCCAGTCGACGTTGCCGAAGCGCCAGTGGGAGGCGCCCGACACCGCCGTCGTCGCGAGCTCGGCCAGGTGCACCGAGGCGGAGGCGGTGGCGGGGCTGAGCCCGATCGCGAGCACGAGCGTCGAGGAGGTCGCCCCGTACGCCATCCCGAGCGCGCCGTCGACGAGCTGGGCGGCGAGGCCGGCGAGGGCGAGGACGATCAGGGTCGGCACGGGTAGCTATTCCTTACTATCTATGTCAGAATTATCATGGAATGTCTGGAACGAAGACTAGGCAGAGCCGTCGATCCCGTCAACCCGGCTGACCCATGTGGATCTCCCGACGCACCGACTACGCCACCCGCGCCGTCCTCGCGCTCGCCGTCGCCGACGGGGGCCCTCTGCGGCTCGAGCAGCTCGCGGAGGCGACCGACGCCCCCCGCTCGGTGCTCGAGCAGGTGATGCCGACCCTCCGCAGCGCCGGCGTCGTCCGCTCGGCCCGCGGCCCCGGCGGCGGCTACCGCCTCAACCGCCCGGCCGCCGAGATCACCCTCGAGCGTGTCGTGCGCCTCTTCCAGGGCCAGCTGGCGCCGATCGGCTACGCGACCCGACGCAACCCCGACCCGTGCCCGGAGCTCGTCGACCGGACGCTGCGCCCGGTGTGGAGCGAGGTGCGCGACGCGACGATCGAGATCCTCGACCGGACGACCTTCGCCGACCTCGCCGACCGGGCGCGGTCGGGCTAGCCACTCGCTCCCTGGACGGAGTCTGCTCGACGGCGCGGGCGTCGGCGTGCGTGCGCCCGGAACGCGCGCCGGTGAGCGCAGCACGAGACGGCGCAGCACGAGACGGGGCCGGCAGAGGCGGTCGCCGTTGTCGCGGGCCGCTCCGCGCCTACGTGTGCGACGCCGTCATTGCACGTCGCGGCGCAGGCTCGCGAGGCACCTCGTTCGGGCTCGTGCGCCCCGCGCGCGCCAGCCCCTGCTCGGCTGCTTCGATGCTCCGGATCGCATCGGAGAGGCGGCTTCCCGTCGCGGCTCGGCGGGCCGGCGCGGCTCCTGAAGCGGTCGTGGTGTCGCCGGACGGTGGCGCGCCGGCCGGGAGCAGCAGGATCGACGCGTCGAGAGTCAGGAGCCTGAACCGCAGCAGCCGGGCCAAGACCGAGGCTTCGATCACGATTCCCTCCGACAGACGGCGCGTGCGAATCGTGCGCGTGGATGCACGGGCGCCGTCGACTCTCGCCGACGCCCGCTCCGCCACGCCCGCGGACTGCGCGAAGGCGTCACGCTCGCGCCGGGAGCGCCGGCGGCCGATCACGAGTCGCTCGAGTCCTCCAGGCGATCCCGCAGCGACGAGATGCCGGCACTCGCCGCGGTCAGCAGCGCCAATCCCCCTGCCGCGTAGCCGGCGCGGCGGATCTTCCTGTGGCGCGGCCTCCTGCCCACGCCGGTCTCGACCGACTCGTCGAGCGTCTCCAGAAGCCGTTGGGCCGCGCTCTCGAGAAAGCTCATCTTCATCCCCCTCGCTTCGATGAGCGCGACGCCGCCCTGATGGTGGCGATCAGCTCGTCCTTCGTCATCCTCGTGCGTCCCTCGATGCCGATCGTGCCCGCGAGCTCGAGCAGGTCGGACTTCGTGTACTCCTGCAGGTCGCCGTTCGTCCGGACCTGCCCGCCCTCGGCTGCCGTCTGCCGTGCGGTTGCCTCCGACCGCTCCCGCAGCTCCTGCGCACGGCTGACCCGGGCTTCCGCCTCACGGGTCTGCTGCTCCGCGTCCCGCGCCAGCTCCGCGGCGTGGCGTTGCGCCTGTTCGGCGGCGGAGCGGGCTGCTTCGGCGGCCTCGTCAGCCAGCCGCTTCGCCTCCAGCATCGCCTCGCGTGCCCGCTCGACCAGATCCTCGGCCCGCTGCTTCGCCTCCGCGGCGTCCCCTTGCGCTCGCTCGCTCTCCGCTTCGACCTCGGCGTACGCCTCCTGCCGCTGCCGCTCGGCGTCCTCCTCGGCCGCGAGCCGTTCGCGCTTCAGCAGCTCCTCGGCCTCCTGCTCGGCCTGCTCGACGCGCTGCTCGAGCTCCCGTTGGGTCTCGCGGTTGACGTCCTTCACCCGTGCCCGGCCGCGCCGGGTCACGTCGAGGGCGTGGTCCGAGCGCTCCTTCGCCTCCTGCGCGGCCTGCACCGCCCGCTCCTCCGCGTCGCGCGCGCGCTCCGCGGCGTCTTCGGCGCGCTTCATCCGCAGCTGGATCGAGTCCTCCCCGGACGGAACAGCGTCCATCACGGCCTCGCTCAGCCGGCGCCCCTGGTCGCGGGCCTTCGAGACGGCCTCGTCGGCGGCGGAACCGATCGTCTCGCTCGACCCGAGCAGCTGCGAGACCGCCCAGCCCGCGTTGGACGGCAGCTCACGAAGACCTCTACGTGCCTGTTCCAGCAGCGACATGTGAACCTTCCTCGGACGACGACGACGATGCGTTGCCACGTTCTGAACCGGAATTGCACAACGCAAACCTGCGGTCGATCGGAGGCTGTCGCCGGCCGCCGCGGTTCAGCCGACTGCCCCGCTCCGGCGGCTCGGTCGCGGCAGCGAAACTCGAACGCCTGCAACGGTCGAACGCGGCGCATGTTCTAGGATCGGCCGGTGATCTGCCCGAGTTGCGGAGCCGGGAACCCGGACGGCGCGAGGTTCTGCAACGGCTGCGGCACGTCGCTCGTCGCGGCGGCGGCGCCGAGCGAGGAGCGAAGATCGTCTCGGCGCTCTTCTGCGATCTCGTCGGCTTCACGGCCGCCTCCGACCGGGCCGACCCGGAAGACGTACGCGCCCGGATCCGTCCGTACCACACGACTCTGCGGCACGAGCTCGAGCGATACGGTGGAACCGTCGAGAAGTTCATCGGCGACGCGGTGATGGCGGTCTTCGGCGCGCCGGTCGCGCACGAGGACGATGCCGAGCGGGCGGTCCGCGCCGGCCTGCGTATCATCGAGGCGATCGCCGAGCTGAACGAAAGGGAGCCGGAGCTCGAGCTTCACGTGCGGGTCGGCATCAACACCGGGACCTGCGGTGGTGGCGTTGGGTGCGCGGCCGGAGCTCGGAGAGGGCATCGTCACCGGCGACGTCGTCAACACCGCCGCCCGCATCCAGTCGGCCGCCCCCGTCGACGCGGTGGCGGTGTCGGAAGAGACATACCGCCGGACCGAGCGCGTGTTCGCCTACGAGCCGCTCCCGCCGGTCGAGGCGAAAGGGAAGAGCGAGCCGGTGCGCTCTGTATCGCGCGGTCGAGGCCCGCGGACGATTCGGCGCCGACCTGATCAGGACGCAGACGAGCCTGTTCGTCGGCCGCGAGGTCGAGAAGACGCTGCTGCAGGGCCTGTTCGACCGCTGCGCGCGCGACTCGACCGTCGAGCTCGTGACGCTCGTCGGCGAGCCGGGTGTCGGCAAGTCTCGCCTCTGCGCGGAGCTCTTCGCCTACGTCGACGCCCGCCCCGAGCTGATCCGCTGGCGGCAGGGTCGCTGCCTGCCGTACGGCGAGGGGATCACCTTCTGGGCGCTGGGCGAGATCGTCAAGGCGGAGGTCGGCGTCTTCGAGTCGGACTCGCCGGAGGCGGCGGCGGCGAAGCTGGACGCGGCGCTGCCGGACGTGGAGGAGCGCGACTGGCTGAAGGCCCGGCTTCTCCCGCTCCTGGGCGTCCACTCCGGCCAGTCCGAGTCCCGCGAGGAGTCGTTCGCGGCGTGGCGGCGGTACGTGGAGTCGATCGCCGCAGACGGGCCGGCCGTCGTCGTCGTCGAAGATCTGCACTGGGCCGACGCGCCGCTGCTCGAGTTCCTCTCCTACTTCGCCGAATGGGCGGAAGGCGTACCGCTCCTCCTCGTCTGCACCGCCCGGCCCGAGCTCTTCGCGAGGCACGGGACGTGGGGCGCGGGAACCCGGAACGCGCACACGATCAACCTGTCGCCGCTCTCGGACCGGGAGACGGGCGAGCTCGTGACGGGCCTCCTCGAGCGGAACGTCTCGGAGCAGGCGCAGCGGACGATCGTCGAGCGGGCCGGCGGCAACCCGCTCTACGCGGAGGAGTTCGTGCGGCTCGTCGCCGACCGCGGCCTCGCCGACGACGGCGACGGGATCGCGTTCCCGGAGACCGTGCAGGCGCTGATCGCCGCGCGGCTCGACACCCTGTCGCCGGAGCGGAAGGCGCTCCTGCAGGACGCGGCAGTGATCGGGAAGGTGTTCTGGGCCGGCGCGCTCGCGGCGATGGCCGGCGCCGACCAGCGCGAGGTCGAGCTCGCGCTCCACGAGCTCTCGCGTCGCGAGCTCGTGCGGCCGGCGCGGCGCAGCAGCATGGAGGGCGAGCAGGAGTACGCCTTCTGGCACGTGCTCGTCCGCGACGTCGCCTACGAGCAGATCCCGCGTGCCGCGCGGATCCGCAAGCATCGCGCCGCCGCCGCCTGGCTCGAGGAGAAGGCGGGTGAGCGCGCCGAGGATCTCGCCGACGTCCTCGCGCACCACTACCTCGAAGCGCTCGAGCTCGCACGGGCGACCGGCGAGGACGACCAGGCAGAGGTGCTCCGCCTCTCGGCGCGGCGGATGCTCGAGCTCGCCGGCGATCGCGCTGCGCCACTCGACCTGCCGAGAGCCGCGGGCTACTACCGCCGTGCAGCCGACCTCCACGACCGGGACGACGTCACCCAGGCGGCGCTGCTGATGAAGCTCGGCCGCGTCGCCGTCGGGCTCTCCGTCGCCGAGGGTGACGAGGCCCTCGGCCGCGCGGCGGAGCTGTTCATCGCCGCGGGAGACGAGCTCGCCGCCGCCGACGCGTTCCTGGATCTCAGCCGCTTCGCCAGGTATCGCGGCGACGACGCCGCCGACCAGGAATATGTCGAGCGCGCGCGTCAGCTCCTCGAGCGTCATCCGCCCGGACCCGTGTACGCGTCCTTGCTCGGTCGGAAGGCGGGGCTCGAGATGATGACCGGCAAGGCCCGCGAGAGTGCTGCGACCTCCGACGAGGCGATCGCGATGGCGAACGACTTCGGCCTGGACGAGCTCGCCGCGAGAGTGCTGCAGTATCGCGGCGTCGCACGCACCGAGCTCGGCGACCTCGGCGGGCTGGACGACCTCCGCGAGTCGATCCGGCGCCTTGCAGGCGGAGCGGCGTTGCCGCACGCCATCGGCCAGCTCAACCTCGCCGACGCCACGTGGGTCTCGGTCGGCGCCGCAGAGGGCCTCGAGCTGCACCACGAGCTCCAGGCGTTCTGCGAGTCGCGCGGCCTGCAGGCATCGCTGTGGTGGTCGAAGGCCGAGACGACCTGGATGCTCTTCGACCTCGGCCGCTGGGACGAGTTGCTCGCAGTTCTCGACGAGGTTGCCGGTACGAGCAGCGAGACCGGCGGCCTCCAGGCGCTCGAGCTCGGCCTGCCGTACAAGGCACTCGTCCTCGCCCGCCGGGGCGACCCGCGCGCCGCGTCGTCGATCATCGGCGACCTGCTGGTGAAGGCGCGCGCTTCGAACGACATGCAGCTGCTCGCCCCCGGGCTCGCGTCCGCCGCGTTGATCGCAGCCGCGCTCGCCGACCTCGAGGCTGCCATGGGTCACGTCCGCGAGCTGATCGACGTCTCCCGCGGGCGCTCGGACCGGCATCGGTCGCTGTTCCTGCCCGAGCTGACTCGTCTGTGCGCGTCGGCGGACGCGCTCGACCTCGCCCACGAGCTCTCGGCCGGGCTGACGGCCGACCTCGGCCGCATCGGCTGCGCGCGCACCGCCGGGGCGGCGGAGCTCGCGGAGGCCGAGAACCACACGCCGGAGGCGCTCGAGCTCCACGCCGAGGCGGAGCGCCGCTGGCGCGACTACGGAAGCGTCCCGGGGCTCGCGGCGGCGCTGCTCGGCGCCGGCCGCTGCCTCGTCGCACTCGGCCGTGCCGGCGCTGCCGCTGCCCCGCTGGCGGCGGCGAACGAGCTGTACGCGAGCCTGGGCGACGTCGTCGGCGAGGCCGAGGTGGGGAAGCTCCTCGCACCTGCGAGGTCGTGACAGCGTGTCGCGGCACGTGACCTGCACTGGAGGCGGCGCGAATCGAACACGCGCAGACTCCGATCACGGTGGCCGACGGCCGATGCCCGGTCGACGAGTTCGCTCAACGTCCGAGCTTCCGGACGGCATCCAGGAAGGCGGCCCGGAAGGCTCCGGCGATCTGCGTGGAGTATGCGACGGTCAGGTGATTGTCGTCCATCCAGGCGATCGTGTGGCCGATGACCGTCGGGCACTGGTTCTCGAAGCACAGGAACCCGCGGGTCGCGAGGAAGCCGACCCCCAACTGCTTCGTTCGACGGGCGACCTCGTCGTACGGCGCGAGCGCACGGCTCGACCAGGTGGTCGTGCAACTCGCCATGGTTGCCCGCCGAGCGAGCAGACAGTCGACAGGATCCTTGCTCTGGCCCTCCGGATCACCGATCACGATCAGTGGGCCGGCTGACTCGAGGTCACGGGCAAGACCGAGAACGGCCTCGGCCGCGAGCCAGGTGAACCGGTTGGCCCGCTCGTCGATGCTCCCTGCGAGCAACGTGACACGGGGGTGTAGCCGCCTGGCCTCGCCGATCGCCCAGCGATACCACTCACGGCAGCCGCGGAGACCGAGTGTACAGGTGCCCGGCGTGCAGCCGAGCCGCACCAGCGGCACGACTGTCCAGCCGTCCCGCCATGCCATCTCGAGCAGCGGCGGCAGCCACATGTAGGCGTGTGAGTCGCCGACCAGGACGATCAGTCGCGAGCTGTTCGGCTGGCCCAGGCGGCACACCTTGCCGGTCGTCGCGCCGTTGGAGTCGCGCAGGATGCACCCGTCCGGCGGTCTGTACGGTGGCGGGAAGGTGTGCAGCTGCCCGATCGGCGGCGTGAGACCCGAGGGGATCGGCGCGGCCCGCCGCGCCGATCGGACGGCGGCGATGACAGCCGGAAGCGCTCCGTGCGCGCTCGAGACGCGGTAGGAGCCCGCAGCCGCCGGAGGCGCGGAAGCAGGCACGGCGACCGCATCCGCTCCCTCGAAGCGCTGCCGCTCACCACCGATTGCCGCGAGCGAGACGGTGGCGGTTGCGAGGACTGCACCGACGAAGGCGGCGACGACGACCACCGTCGCCGGCCGGCTCCGCATCTTCCGCCGGATCGGGTTCTCGACGAGCGCGTACGAGCCGCACGAGACGAGAAACGCGGCGAGCATCAAACCGAGCTTGACGCCGACGGCGAGGTCGTGGCCGGCGTACGCACCGGCGATGATCAGCACCGGCCAGTGCCAGAGGTAGAACGCATACGAGCGGTCGCCGACGATGCACAACGGGCGCGTGGAAAGCAGGCGCCCGACCGAGAAGCGCGGCACCCGGCCCATTCCCGCGACGATCGCCAGTGCCGTGCCGACGGTCGGCACGAGGGCGAACGCGCCGGGAAAGGGCGTGCCATCCGAGAACGCGGCGGCCGAGTATGCGACTGCGGAGAGGCCGGCCCAGCCCATGACGACCTTCGCCGCCGCCGGTACGCGCTCGATCGTCGACGCGCCGACCGCGAGCGTCGCCCCGAGCCCGAGTTCCCAGGCGCGCGTGAACGGCGAGAAGTACGCCGTCGCAGGCGTTGCCTTCGTGAGATAGATCGACCAGCCGAGCGAGGCACCGGCGAGGACGATCAGCACGCGCAGCAGCCGCTGTTCGTGGCGGACGCGGACGGCGCCGATGCCGCGTCGGGCGAGGACACCGAACAGCGCGAGCGACAACAGCAGGGGCCAGACGAGATAGAACTGCTCCTCGACGGAGAGCGACCAGTAGTGGAGAATCGGCGAGGGCGGCTCCTGTCGTGCGAAGTAGTCGATGCCGACGGCGGCGAAGCGGAAGTTGGCCGCGAAGCCCGCCGCATGGAGGCTGTCGACGACGGCGTCGTGCGCGCGGACGAAGTTGAGGAGAAAGAGCGCCGCCAGATCCGTCACGACGAGCGTCAGCGCGGCGGCGGGCAGGATCCGCCGCGCACGCCGCACGTAGAAGTCGGCGAGCGAGACCGAGCCCCGCACTCGGGCTTCCGAGAGGAGGAGACCCGTGATCAGGAAGCCGGAGAGGACGAAGAAGACGTCGACGCCGACGAACCCGCCTGCGACGAGACCGACACCTGCGTGGGCGAACACCACCAGCATGACCGCGACCGCGCGGAGCCCCTGGATGTCGGCGCGGTGCTCAACGGACGCTTTCGGCGGGGCTGCCGGTACCGGCAGCGGCGCGCGTGGAGAGCCTGGTCGGCCGACGGCGACCGGAGGAACAGGCCGGTTCAAGCACTGCGTTCTCATTGCGCGGCCTCGTGGCAGGGCTCGGCGCCGAATCACGCTCCGTGGATTGCATTCTGGCCCGCAGGGGCCCGGTCGCCATCGGCGGATCTTCGTACCCCGGTCTGGCCGGGAGCGGCTGAATCGTTCCGATCCACAAGCGCCTCGAGCGGGGCAAACTGGAGGCGGCGGGAGTCGAACCTCGCACGGTTCCCACCGCGAATTACGTGCCTCGTTTCCGGGGCGACACCGAGGCGGAAACACGCCCCGAGACGCTGAACGGCGGCCCCGCGGCCGCCGTTCCCGTCCTGCTGACCCCTCCCGCTCCGAATTTCCGAAGCGATTGCCGAAGGAGTCCCGATGGAGGCGGCGGGAGTCGAACCCGCGCAAGGTTCCCTCGATCGCGCTGTCGGCGAGATCGCCTCGAGAAGCCGGCGTCGACATGATGCCCCGCTCATGATGATCAGTGGTCGAGATAAAGCAAAGGGGTTCCACTCAGGGAGGTAATCGATGCTGCGTTTGGCTCTCGCCGCAGCCGCGGTGGTCATGGCGGGATTGTCCGGTTCAGTCGGATCGCCGGCGGCGCCTTACGCGAGGTCCGCGCATGACGGGAGGATCGCCTTCGAGCGTGGTGGCGCCCTATACACGATCGCGTCGGACGGAAGCGATCTCCGTAGGCTCTCGGTCGTTCCGAAGCGTCGTGGGCTCGTCTGTGACGGGCCTGCGTGGTCGCCGGATGGAAAGACGCTTGCTTTTGTCGGACACTACGCGTCTGGGACCCTGAATCTCGATGACCTTTTGGTGCGCTACCGAAACGGCGAGACGAAATCACTTGGCGACACTGGGCGCGGCGAGGGCGGCGTCTCTTGGTCTCCGGACGGGCGAGAGATCGCCGTTGGCTCGGGTGGCGACGAGCCCACTCTGACAATCTTCACTGCTGCGACGGGACGCTCGCGACTGATCAGACCGCCGGGAAAGAAGTACGGGTCGGTTGACGGATTCGACCCTGCATGGTCGCCGGACGGATCAACGATTGTGTATCGCTTCGGCAAAGGCTCCCTTTGCCGAAAAGGAAACTGCACTCTCGCACTTCGTGGGCTCGCAGTGATCCATCTCGACGGGAGCGGCTATCGAGTGCTGACCCGCCTCGGCGGCGATCCCTCTTGGTCGCCTGATGGGCGCGAAGTCGCCTTCACTCGGGTAACCCGCATCGGAGACATTTTCACCGAGACGGAAGGGGACGGAGAAGACGGCATCTCGGTAATCGCGAAAAATGGATCCGGTCTGAGGAACCTCACAACTCGGAGCGGCGACCGTGATCCGGCCTGGTCGCCGAGCGGGTTGTACATCGTGTTCACGCGCGGATCGGCAGCCCATCCCAGCCTTTGGATCATGCGCCGCGATGGAACAGACCAGCATCTGTTCGTCCGGAGCGGCGAGAAGGCGGCGTGGCAATCACTCCCCTAGCTCCCTGATCGAAGGTCCACATCCAACGGCTCGTCTTCTAGTCCATCGGGGGCTCGAAGACATCGAGATCGTCCTCGAGCCAGCCGGAGTAGAACCAGACGAGCTTCCGCTGCAGCTGCTGTGCGCCGCGGTAGGCGAGCTGCGAAACGCGTTGGCCTTCGAGGAATGCATGGTGGAGCGTCACCGGCATGTAGAGCAGCGCGACGCTCTCGGGCATCGAGAACTCGAGCTCGTCGACGTCGAGCGGCGGGAGGTACATGTAGTTGATCAGGTGGTCGAACCGACGCAGGTCGTCAAGTGCGATCTCCTTGACGACGCCGCGCTCGACGAGGTCCGCGAGCGGCAGCACCGGCACGAGCGTCCTGACCGGATGGCCGTAGCCCGCCGTGCCCTGGGCGCCCAGCGAGCAGCTCGGCGTGATCAGCATCGCCGACCCGAATTCGAGCGGGCCGCTCAGGAAGCGCCGACTGCCACCGCTCTCCTCGTCGATGACGAGCTCGGTGGCGGGCAGCGGGTACGCGAGCGGCACGTCGCGGAACAAGTCGCCCTGGCTGAAGAGCTCGACGCGATCGCGCTCGAAGTACTCCCTGTCGGCAGGTCGTTCGGGTCTCCGCGGCATCGGCCGGCCAGCCTATCCGCGCGCTCGGTCGGCTTTGACCTCCGCTACTCGGTCGCGTCGCCGAAGACGAGCCGGCCACTGCGCTTGCGGCCGGCGTTCACGACGGGCCCCTCGGTGGCCGGTGCGAGCTGCTCGAACATCTCGGTGCGGAGCCGCTCGACGTCTGCGGCCGAGAAGCGCCGGTAGCCGCTGCCCGGAAGGCGGATTGCGCGGAGGATGCCGCGCTCCTCCCAGTTGCGGACCGTGTTCTCGTGGACGCCCAGCGCCCGAGCCGTATCGCGAACGTTCAGGAACTCTCTAGTTGCCATCGCTGATCGACTATACCTCGGTTTGGTGTCTTTGTCGAGTATGTGTACTTTGCCCAGTGCTCGTGATCGGCAAACCTTCGACCGGCCTCGAGACCTGCTCACCGCATTAGCCGGCGAGACGCAGATGCATCCTTTCGGATGCAGCGGCTACCGAAGTCACGGCAGGCATGGGATCCGTTCCTCTGGCGGATGGGAACGCGCCGGAGGGTAATCGCACGCGTCTGAGAGCAGCACTTCGCGAAGTCAGCTCCTATGTCAAGGTCGTGTCACGCTCCGCGTGGATCTGTGTCTGAGGTCGTCGCTGAGGTGAGGGCAGCGTCGGCGCGGAGCTGGCGGTAGATGACGTCGGAGAGGTGCCGCTTGAGCGCGCGGGTTGCTTCGCGGTGTGTGCGGCCTTCGGCGCAGCGGCGGGCGACAGGCGCGGGCGCGTGGGTCCATGCGCGCCTGCGTCAGGGCCATCATGTGGATCGCTTTGTTCATGCGGCGGTTGCCGGCGCGGTTGAGCCGGTGCCGCTGCTTCTGGCCGGAGGAGGCGGGGACGGGGGCGGTGCCGTTGAGGGAGGCGAAGTGGCGGCTCGATGGGACGCGAGCGACGTCGCCGACCTCGCCGACGATCCGGGCGGCGACCAGCTCACCGACGCCGACCAGCTCGACCAGACCCGTGCCGAGCTCGCGCACCCGCCGACGGATCTCCGCTTCGACCTGGCGGCGCTCGCGCTCGATCTCGCGGATCCGCTCGATCTTGCGGCGAGCGAGGCCCGCCTGGACCGAGTCGTCACGGGCGAGCAGCCGCTCGGCCGCATCGAGCTTCGGCGGCGTCGCGAGCGAGGGCAGCTTCCGCTCGTAGCCCGGGCGCAGCGTGACCAGGTCGGCGTGCAGCCGGTTCTGCGTCCGCGTACGCTCCGACAACAGCTGGTCGCGGTAATCGGAGAGCAGCTTCAGATCCCGGGCCGACGAGTCGGCCCGCGCCGGCGCCAGCTGCTCACGAGCCGTCACACGGGCGATCGCGTAAGCGTCGCGCGGGTCGCTCTTGCCGTGCCCGTGGATCCGCACCCGTTCGCGAGCGGTCATGTGCCCACGCACATCGCGGACGTCCTCGCCCTGCTCGAGCAGGAAACAAGCGATCCCGTGTCCGAGCCAGCCGCTGCTCTCGATCCCGAACCGCCGCGCTCCCGGCGCCTGTCGGCTTACCCAGGCCAACAGTCGGCGATGCCCGCGCGGCTCGTTCGCGAACTCGTCGACGGCGAGTTGCCGGCCGAGCTCGTCGACGATGCAGACGGCCAGCGAGCTCTTGTGCGTGTCGATCCCGACGAACACCATCCCGACCTCCAGTCACTGGGCGAGTACGATCTCGGGTCGAGCGGCGCGCACGCATGCGTGGGGGCAAGCCAAGCTCCTATTAAGCGACGCCGCTCACCCAGGTGAGCCCCGGAGGGACACTCACCAAAAGAAGGCCACGCACCAGCGGGCATGAATTTGCAGAGTCACCTCCGGGGCTCGCCGCCTACCGGCGGCATGCACAGAGATAACACGCATGCATCTGTGTCACGCCGGTCATGTTGTCGCAGAGGGCGACCTGAATGAGGCTACAGATCGATCCCCAGCCCGAGCTCGTGCTCCAGCTCGATGAGGCGGCGGAGCTGGCGGAGCTTCTCGACATCCTCCTCTCGGCCGAGCGCGGAGAGCATCCGCGCGAGATCGCCCTTCGAGGCGACGGCCGGCCGGAGTCCCTGGCCGAGCGGCTCTCGGACCGCCGCGCGTCGCACGTACTCGCCGCACGTCATCCATCCACCCACGCTACGGCGCCGTCCGGCGTCCCGCTCGGCCTCGCGCGCCTCTCGCATCGTCTTGAATGTCCCGACCCACCGCTTGCGCTTCAGCGCCGGGTCATACACCGAAACCGCGTAGCTCCCCGCCCTCGGTCGAATCATCCGTACCTCTCCTTCAGCCAGGGCTCGACCTCCGACACACGGAAGCGGAGCCGATTGCCCCATCGCTGACACGGCATCCCTTCGGCCACCCGCAGCTCGACCCACCGCGTCGTGAACCCGACGTGCGCCGCCAGCTGCTTCTTCGACAGCCACGGCTCATCGCCAGGACGCAGCGCCATGCGGATGACCCGTCCGGTCACGCGAACACCGGCACCGTCATCAGCGCAGTCGTCGACTCCTCGTCCTTCCCCTCGCTCCGCTTCCGCAGGTACGCCACGATCTGACGAGCCAGCTCGTTCGGGGTCTCGTACTCGGGCCACAACTCGCGGAACTCCACCTGGCGGCGGTACGCCTGTCGCTCGCTCTCGTTCCAGTACCGCTGGTACTCCGTGATCGAGAACGAATCCAGCCCGTCGATCCGCATCGCCGTTGCCCACAGGATGATGAAGCCGGCGACGCGCGACGCCTTCGGCGTGACCTTCACCGCCGTAGCCGTCGCACGCCACTTCGACATGCGTTCCGCGTTCGGCCCATACTTCGCGACCGCAGCCTCCAACCCACCCTGCTCGTCGATCACGGCACGGGCGAGGCAATGCGCTAGCAGCGAATCCTTCTTAGCCAACGTTCCTCCTGTCATGCGAAGTCACTGACTCACCGTGACAGGTGGGTCGGACGGAGCATTTCTGACGACGAGTCAAAGACGGCCGCTACGCCTGTCAAAGTTCAGGGCATGCCCCGCCCCTTTCCCGATCCAGGCGCTCAGGCTGGTGACTACGCGGTGGAGTGGATGGTTGGGCGACGCCGATTCACGGGAGACGTGGCGCTCGCGCCTCGCCGCCGCCCAAGGATCGAACTACACGGAGCGCTCCGGCGTCCCCAGCGTTCCGCCGCCGGCACCCTCGTTTATCAGTTCCCAGGCCCGGAGGTACAGCTTCCACGCCTGATCGGTCGGCTGCGGTCGAACGAGCAAGTGATTGTTATCGGCGCAG
This sequence comes from uncultured Actinomycetes bacterium, assembly GCA_963839285.1. Lineage (GTDB taxonomy): Bacteria > Actinomycetota > Thermoleophilia > Gaiellales > Gaiellaceae > DASSSQ01. The sequence continues at coordinate 255,602 of CAWIUN010000020.1, read as the reverse complement.
TCATGTCGGAGTGGTTCCTTGAGCGATTCCAAGGCTTCGGTCGCTGGGCGATCGTGGGTCTGGACATCGCGTCGGTTCCCGATGACCGATACGAGCACGTGACATTTCAGATCAGCGACGCAGACCTGTGGTTCGGAGTGCAGCCGCTGGGACACATCAAATGGCCCAAGCCGAAGAGTGCCACGAACACGTTCTCAGCCACTCTGAACCCTGCAGCACATCGAGTCTGGCGAGATACGCGTAATGGCATCACGGTCGATGTTGGTTACCCGCACACGTACAGCCTCGACCCTTATCGATTCGCGCTGACCTTCGCCCCGGTCTTCGATATCCGATCACGACAGCCGCTTAGCCTTGACGATTGGAGAGATCAGTGGATAGCACCGCTAGTCGACCTAGCCACTATCGCGACCAAGCGGCCACAGACACTGTCGTGGCTCAGCGTTCAGCACGGTAAGGGACGTGAAGTTCGGACGGGCACGGTCTTTACCGGAGGGATCCACCAGTCGCCGTACACAGCTCATTACGACGAGGAATGGCGCCGCGATGCTGACCTCCGACCACTCTTCACCCTTGCCGGACTCTCTGTAACGCCGATGAAGCTGGTCCGTGTTTGGCGTAGTCTCCAGCAGAGCGATGATCCATTCGTGGATCTGTATCGGGCGGCCTTGTTCCAGCCCGACTTACCTGCACGCGCCCGCTTCCTTCATCTGATCCAGGCTCTCGAAGGGCGGCACAGCTTCGCCAACCGCAAAGCAGACGCGAAAGCTCAGGTCGCGTTTCGGGCGCGGCGAGAACAGGTCGTCGAGGCAGCCGCTAGAGCCGGGCTGCCCACACATGATCTGCGATTCCTCAAGGAGGAATGGAGCAAGCGGAGGGCTGACTCTCTTGAACGTCGACTCCTCCTGTTGCTCAACGCGCTCCCCTCGGCCGTTCGACAGACCATAGAATCGGATGCGCGCCTGGATCTGATTGGATCTCAACTGATCGCCAGTGCCAGTGCACCAACGTTTCCGGCGCAGCTCAGAGTCCTTCGCAACCAGCTTTCGCATGGTGATCGCAGCTACCCAGACCATGAGCTGGAGCCTTGGGTGCGAGCGGTCGAACTGATCTGTCGGGCGCAGCTGCTGGCGCTCCTCGGGTTCTTGGCGTCTGACATCGAGAAGGCGCTGGGCTCCTAAGGCACTCGGTATGCGGCGACCGTTACCGGCGTGGTCTACGTGATCAAGTCAGACCGTCCGACGGTCGATGCGATCATGTGGGCCTATGTCGCTGCTCACCGAGATCCAGGACGCCACAACCGATCCGGGAACCTCGATGACCGCGCTGCTCCTCAAGTGTCAGCTGCTCGCCGCGCGACTCGACTACGCGCCTCTGCGGGAGTGGGTGGACAAGGAACTCAATGGCTACGCACAAAACGAGCTCCCGGACTACCGGACACTTACCCGCGTGACCGTCCTCGGCACCGCAGCCGGAGGCTTCGGCGCAATGGTCAAGAACATGCCCATCCCGGCGACGATCATCGATCAGAAGCATTGGCACGATCTATTCGACGTCGAGTTCCGGGGTGGCATCGGCGGGTTCGAGCATCTCGCTGCTTCAAGCGAAGGTTCGTTTCACGAGAAGTGGCCGGCGCACTACATCCAGTACTACGGCCAGAAGCCGATCACCGCGAACGGCATGCACCTGGTCGATGCCTGGAAGGTGATTCCAAAGGGTGCGATCGACGCGATGCTCGGGACGATCCGAAGTCGCGTGCTCACCCTAGCCACAGAGGTCGAGCGTCTCAACCCGGCCGCAGGCGAGCCCGGATCTGGGACCGATCCGGTTCCGAATCAGTCGCTTCAGCAGATTACTCAATACATCTACAGTGGTGGCCAAGCTCACCTCATTGCGCCAGCAGGCACGCTCCAGACGGGCGCAAGGAACGTCGTCGGCTCGTCAGCCGGTCGTGACATCACTACCGGTGGCGAGCATACGGAGACTCAGAGCGGAGACACGACGGTTCATCAAGGCGAGCGCTCGTGGTTCGCGCGCCATCCGTGGATTAGCGGAATCTCGCTCGGCATCGTTACCGGCGCACTGCCGACGATTTACATCGCGATTTGGGGTTTGCACTTTCCGTAGGGATCTGACGCCGTCACTTCCGGCTTCCACTGATTCCCGTACGTGCGCCAGCCACGCTCCCGAGTCCACGCCCGCGCCGGCACCGCGCCTTCGGCGTGGCGCCGCCGTCGCGGCCGGTCACGGCCCGCGAGCAGGTGGCGGCAGCCGTTCGAGCAGGCACACCGCCACGACGAACGACCACTCGTCCAGCCGGTGCTCCGGTAGCAGCCCCTCGCGCCATGCCCACACGACCCGCGCGTTCCGAAGCGCGCGCATCGTGCAGCCGCTCCTGGCGGTCAGCTTCCGGCTCACGTAGTTGAGCAGCGTCCGGCCCGCCGCCTGCACGGTCTCGCTGACGTCGAGCGTGCCGTCGTCGCGCCACTTCGCGAGGTACTTGCTCAGGTAGGAGCTGACCCGAAGCGCCGGCTGCGGGTCGCGCAGCGGCTTCTCGTCGACGAACCCGAACAGGTGCCCGGGCGCGAGCTCGCGCAGCGCCTTCACGTACTCGAACGCCCACGCCCGCTCGATCGCCGTCTCCATCCCGAGCACGACGTGCAGATGCCAGACGCCCCGCTTCTGCAGCTCCCACTCGTAGAGCAGGAAGCCGCCGTTCTCCCTCGCGCCGAGCCGGCGGATGCGGTGGTCGGCGCGCTTCTTCGCCAGCCGGTTCAGCTTCCGCCACAGGGCCTTCGACGCCTCGTTCCAGGCCGCCGCCGCGCCCGCGTCAACGCGGCAGCTCCTCGGCCCGCTACACCGCTCCGACGCCGGGTGCGTGCACAGCGACCGATCCCAGACCAACCCGACCGCCTCACTCGGCGCCGTCACCGAGACCATGCAGACGAGGCCGCCGTAGGTGTCGAGGTTCTCGCGGATCTTCCGCATCGTGTCGCGCGCCCAGATCCCCGCGTACGACGGACACTGACGCCGCCGGCACCGCGACACCGACAACGGCCGCAGCCGGCCACACGACTCGCAGCGCTGATGCCCGCGCGCCTCCAGCTCGCGCGCATCGAGCCACCGCGCCGACGCAGTACGCTCAGCCCGGCGGTTCACCCGCGCCCCGAAGAGGCCTGGTGACCGCAGCTACAGCGTCCGGCCCGCGCTCCCAACGCGGGTCGGACGTCACGTCACGGCAGCCGGTGGGTCGCATGCGACCCACACCGCCGCCCGCTGCTACCGCACTGCTACCGCGACGCGGCGAACGCTCCCGAAAATCCCTGGAAGTCGTTCGAGAGCGTTCGCGCTTCCTCGCAGCTCTTTCGCCTGCACAGCCCGATTTCTCGCGCTGCTTCGCATCTTCTTGACGGAGTGGGCAGCCTTCGGAAATTCGGGACGTCCGTAGCGAAGCCAGGTCGGCGGGGCCGTTGAGAACTACGCGACCGGATTCTCAACGGCTCCGTGACGGTGCCCGTGACGCCACTGCTCAAGCCGTTCGCGACGACTCGGCGAGGGGCTTATCACCCACGCCGGCGAACCATCGTCCGCAGAGGCGGTCTAGCTGGCGAGCAGGGCGACGCGCGCGTCGAGCGCACGCGCGAGCTTCGAGAGCGTGCCGGTGCGAGGCTCGATCACGCCCCGCTCGATCTTCGAGATCTCGGCCTGGGCGATGCCCGTCCGCCGGGCGAGCTCGGTCTGGCTGAGGCCGCGGTCAAGGCGGAGCTGGAGTAGCTGGTTCGCGACGGCGTAGTGGTCGCGGAAGGTGTCGAGGGTCGCGAGGCCCTCGGGACTGAGCCCGGCCTCGACCTCTACCCGTTACTTTACCCATTTCTCTACCCACTAATATACCCACCTGGGCGCGAGCCGGGCCGGCGATCTAGGCGTGCTCATCGACTGCAAGCTCCTCAAGAGCAGCTGCGTACCCGATCCACGGCGCCGAGATCGCCTCGCTGCACATCCCCGCCGACCAGAGCGAGAGCAAGCACTTCATCGCGCTGCTCGAGCGCGTACGTGACGTCCTCGGCTTCTACCCCGAGGTCGTCGTCTGCGACCGCGGCCCGAACCTCCGCCCCGTCGCCGGCCTCGCGAGCGCATCTACTGGGAGCTCCGCAACGCCGGCAAGCCCCAGGAGAAGGCGCACCGGGTCGCGCGCGCCCGCTACACGACCGGCGCGAACAACGTCGACACGCGCCCGAAGCGCCGTGGCATCCCCTTCCTCGAGTTCCGCTCAGGGCTCTCCCCGCTGGTGGAGATCTTCCGCCTCTGCGTTCGCCAGGGCTGGCTCGACCCGGCCCACCCGAACGCGAAGCCGGCGCGGCCGCACAAGCGGCCCGGCGGCCGCACGGGTCAGGAAGTGATGCGCCGGCTCCGCCGCCTCGCCGGCCTGCTGCTCCCGCAGGGGCCCGCCGCGCGCAAGCTCGAGTACGCCTGGGACGGCGTCCTCCCCACCGGCTGGATCCCGATCAAGGAACGCCGCAAGCAGCAGCGCGCCCGCGGCAACGGCCGCGCCAAGCCCGCCGAAGAGGCGGTGCCGTTCTGATCGCGACGCTCCACCGCGAGACCCAGCTGCTCCACCTGACCGCGCGCCCGGCGGCTCCGCCCTGCGCGCGCCCGGCGTTCGCCGGCGGCGACGAGCTCGCCGGCCCGCTCGACCGCCGCCCGCGCCCGCGGAAACGCGCCCCGAGACGCTGAACGGCGGCCAAGAGGCCGCCGTTCCCGTCTGGTTGACCCCTCCCGCTCCGAATTTCCGAAGCGATTGCCGAAGGAGTCCTGATGGGGCTCCTTCGGAAATTCGGGACGTCCGCAGCAGAGCCGATCTTCGGGGCCGTTGAGACTACGGAACCGGATTCTCAACGGCTCCGTGACGGTGCCCGTGACGCCACTGCTCAAGCCGTTCTCGGCGTCCGAACGTTGCGAGACGAGCAGCTGGTCGGTGAACCCGCGTCCATAGGCGCTGACACTCGCAGCGTTCCGGCTCGGGCCGTCACCCACCGCGCAGCCTCCCGCCCGAGCTCTTCGGGGTCGAGGCCCTCGAAGCTGAACGCCCGTCGCGACAGAAACCGCCCTCGACCCGCACCTCGCCCCTACGCTCGCGTCGATGGCAACCCTAGCCGCCTCCGAGCAGTGGTTCGAGAGCTACCTCACCAACCACGATCTCGCCTTCGTCTCGCACCCAACCCTCCCCGGCTCGAACAGGAAGCCTGACTACCAGGTGATCGTCGGCAACGATTCGGTGCTCTGCGAGGTCAGCGAACTCTGAGTACGGCAAATGAGGTTGGTCTGATGGGGCTAATCCAGCTCGAGCGCCAGATGCGGGCTCGATCGGTGATCGGCGGCGGCGCCGCGCCTCCGCGCGGAGCTCGTGACCGCGGAGACGGCGGTTCGTTGCGCGCTCTCGGCCCGCGGTGGACAACGCGACTCAGTAGGGCTTGATTCCGTCACGACTCCGCGCCGGGTCGAACACCCGGATGCCCTGCAGCGGTACCTTCGAGCGCCACTCTGGATCTGGGTCGGGAGGCTCGAAATCGAAGCCGAGCCCTTCGATGCCCTCGATCGTCGTCTCGTCGAGGAAGAAGGGCGCGTTCAGGCGGCGCTCGATCGCCTCGACTTCACCGAAGGTCATCCCGGTGCGGATCGACCCGAACGTCCCGTGGTACCCCTCCAACGCGACGACGGCATCGATGACTCCGTCTCGCACATCGACGAACAGATCGATCGCAGGTGCCATCTCCGGCCGCTTGAAGACGGCGAGAACCTCGCCCAGGTCGGCCTCTCCGCCACGTTGGCGGCGGCGCGAGAACTGCCTCATCCTCCAGTGCGACCTGATGTCCTCGCGCATCGTTGCCACGTAGATCTGGCTGACCCGAAAGACGACCTGCCACAACCCGTGCACTCGCGGCTCGACGGCCTCGTGGTCGGTGCGGAGGAGTTGTTCGTAGTCGACCAGAGGGCGGCCGACCTCGAAGCCGCCAAGACCCCGCGCCGGGACAATAGGAGCGTGCAGGTCAAGCTGCGGAATCACTCGACACCCCGTCCTCGATCGACGCAGCGTACTCGCCATTGCCATTCTCGGCAGCACCAGCCGTCCACGACGCCGGTGACGCATTAGCGGCCGAGAATCGCGATCGCGTGCGTGCACAAATGCGCCCACGATTAGCCCCATCTAGCAACCTCAGTTGCCGTACTCAGCGAACTCTGACCCGGCAGTCAGCTCGCTCCCCCGCCCGGCCGGGCTGTGTGGGTCGACCCACTCGGCGATTTCGGTCGACAACAGCGGAAGATCGCCGAGGAGAGCGATACCCAGTTGCACCCCTTCGCCGATCGCTATCCGGTCGTGATGGTGCTGGCTGCACAGGCCCTGAGCGGCGCCAGTCTCACCCACCCGACGATGCTCGATCTGCTGGTCGGAGCGGAGATGGTGCCGTTCGGCGAAGACGACCCTTCGCCTGCTGTCCGCGCTACCGGGTACCCGTACGGATTGTTCTTCTGGACAGACGACGGCGGCGGCTTCCAGTACGGCTATCTCTCGGCGGTCGCAGTACCGAGGCGAGACGGTGGCTTGATCGTCTACAAGAACCCGAACTGCACCGGTCACCGACTTCCCGAAGGGATCTTCGACGGCCCGCACGACAGCGTCTGGGACGGCGACAGTAGGACATACGAGCTCGTGCGCGGGACGATGCCGAGGCCGCTCTCGTTGAGCGAGTTCGCCCTGTGGCTCAAGGCTTCACTGCACTGAGGGGCGAGCGGTACTCGCCGCTACGCGCCGCCGCGAACGTGTCGTAGAGCTTCGGCGTGTGCCCGACCGACACGATCTCGCCGCGGGTGACGAGCTGGACGGTCTCGCTGTCGGCGCCGGCGCCCATCAGCTATTTCTCGGCGTCTTCGTGGCCGCCCGCGAGCTCGGCGGCGACCGCCTCGAACTGCGCGAGCGCCGAGCGAGAGCTGCTCGACGATCTCCTCGGCGATCACCTCCGGCGGCGGCAGGCTCGCGGCGTCGGTCAGCGATCTCGTCCTTGACGTCGGCCCAGATGTCGAGGTTGAAGCCGGTCGCGCTCGGCGATCTCCTCGTAGCTCCAGCGCTTGAACTGCTCCGTCTCCTCCCGCTCGCGAGCGGCTCCCCGGCTTGTACGCCTCGACGAACTCGTCGAGGTCCTCGCGCGTCAGCGGCCTGCGTCTTCAGCGTGAAGTGCTGGTTGGTGCGGAAGTCGTAGACCCACAGCTCCTTCGTCGCACGGCTCTGCCGAGGCCGCCTTGCGCTCGAAGAAGAGCACGTTCGCCTTCACGCCCTGCGCGTAGAAGATGCCGGTCGGCAGGCGCAGCAGCGTGTGGACGTTGCACTCCTGCAGCAGCCGGCGGCGGATCGTCTCGCCGGCGCCGCCCTCGAAGAGGACGTTGTCGGGGACGACCACCGCGGCCCGGCCGCCGATCTTGAGCATCGAGCGGATGTGCTGGACGAAGTTGAGCTGCTTGTTGGACGGTCGTCGCCCAGAAGTCCTGGCGCGGCGACGGTCTGAGCCTCGCCGGCTCTCGCCGTGCCGTCCTCGCCGACGATCGTCACCGACGACTTCTTGCCGAACGGCGGGTTCGCCAGCACCATGTCGACCTTGCTCGCCGGGCTCGGCGAGCAGCGCGTCCCGCACCTCGATCGGCGGCGTCGGCGTCCGGGGTCGTCGCCGCCGATCCCGTGCAGGAAGAGGTTCATCGCGCACAGGCGCGCGGTGTTGTCGACGATCTCGATGCCCGCGGAAGGCGTCGTCGCGCAGGTGCTTGCTTCTGGTCGCGGTCGAGGTCGTAGTGCTCGGCGATGTAGTCGTGGGCGGCGAGCAGGAAGCCGCCGGTGCCGCAGGCCGGGTCGGCGATCGTCTCGCCCGGGCTGCGGCTGCATGCACGTCGACCATCGCCCTGATCAGCGCCCGCGGCGTGAAGTACTGGCCGGCGCCGGACTTCGTGTCGGCGGCGTTCTTCTCCAGCAGGCCCTCGTAGGCGTCGCCCTTGACGTCGGCGTCGACGCCGCGTCCAGGTCTCGCGCGTCGATCAGGTCGACGATCAGCCGCTTGCAGCTTCGCCGGGTCCTGGATCCGGTTCTGGGCCTTGCGGAAGATCAGGCCGAGCAGCCCGGGCTCGCGTGCCCAGCTCGCTGCAGCAGCGACGGTGTAGTGAGCCTCCAGCTCGGCGCCGTCCTTCTCGAGCAGCGACGGCCAGTCGTAGCCGGCCGGGATCCGCGACGGCTCGTTCAGCGGCGGCTGCGTCCGCTCGTGCGCCATCTTCAGGAACAGCAGGTAGGTCAGCTGCTCGACGTAGTCGCCGTACGAGAGCCCGTCGTCGCGCAGGACGGTTGCAGTAGTTCCAGAGCTTCTGGACGAGGCGCTGCGACTGGTCGGCTCATCGGCTGCTTCATGAGCTAGCGCCCCCGCTACGGCGTCATGGCGGTCTGCGCTGTCCGCGCTCCGCTCGAGCAGGGCGCGTCGCAGGCGCCTCGCGCCGGGATCGTGCGCGACGAGTGCGCCCGTGACGGCGATCTGCAGAGCGAGCGCATTCGAGTGCGGCGCGTCGTCGATCGCAGCATCGAGTCGCGTCGAGCTGCGTCGACCGCGAGCTGAAGCCGCTCGATGCGCTCGCGCGATCGCGCTCTGCTCGTCGAGCGGCGGGAGCGGGATCGGCAGCGTCGCGAGCCTGGCCGTTGATCGTGATGCGGCCGACTCGTGGTCTTGCGACGTCCGCGACGAGGTACGCCCGTGCCGCAGGCGCGTCAGAGAACGAGCGCCAGGAACTCGGCGTACGCATCGCTCCGGTCGGACGCGAAGCGAAGCACGTGGTTCTGATGAGCAGAGCTACGACTCGTCCTCCCAGACCGCAGTCGCTGCGCCGACGACGCGTGGCCGCTTCGCGCTCGACTCGATGCAGAAGACGTCGCCAGTCGCAGCCGGCGATCGACGCTCGCTGCGCCGGTCAGGACGTCGATCGCTTGATCGTCGCCGAGGTCGAGCGACGCCGTCTCGGACGTTGGCTGACGCGGATGTACGGCCGCAGTTCGCCTCGAGCTGGTCGTGCCGGCGCCCCTTAGCGATGCCCGACTCGAACCTCGGCGAGCTCGCCGAGCGCGAGCGATGCTCGCTGCAGCCGGGTCGCGAGCGGACGCTCGAGGATCGCGCCGCTCAGCGCGAGCGAGCTCGAGCGCTCGCGAGACGGCGCCGGCGGCCTCGGAGTCGCGAGCCGCCTCGTCGATCGCGGCTCCGATGCGTGCTTCATCGGCGGCGTAGCGATCGCGCTCGCTGCTCGTCGAGCGGCGGAGCGGTCATGCCGCGATGATGCGCGAGCGCGTCGTGCCCGGTGATGCGCTGACGTGCCTCGCGGTGGATCTGAGCATGGCTGCAGCCGCTCGTCGAGCAGCGAGCAGTCGACGGACGAGCTGGGCCGATCGCTCGCGGACGAGCCGGATCGAGCGATGTTCTGGAAGCAGACGTCGCTCGATCGCCACGGCAGATCGCAGCGCGTCCGAGCTCGGCGCGTCCGGCCCTCGAGATCAGGATGTCGCCGGCGCGAGCGCGTGCGCTCGCGCTCGCTCAGGCGAGAAGTCCATCTCCAGCACGTCGCTGAGGTCGAGTCCGTGCCCACGTGACGTTCGCGATGCGCAGGTACGGCGCCATGATGTCGCCCTGGTCGTGGTTCTTCGGCGAGCGCCGTCGGCCGAGCCGCTCTCGGCGACATCGCCGAGCGTCGTCCACTCCCAGCCCTCGGGCAGCTCGGGCAGCGTCGCGTCACGCGACGCCAGCTCCTCGTTGAGCTCGTCGAGCAGCGGCTCGAGCTCGTCGCCGAAGGCCTGGTAGGCGCCGACCGAGGCCGCCCTCCTGGGCGAACGGGTCGAGGTCGAAGTCCTCGCGCTCGAGCGTCATCGACGTCGTCGATGTGGTCGCGGATCATCTCGCAGCCAGCGCAGCTGCTCGGCGTGAACTCGCTGCCGCGCCGCTCTGCTCGGTCAGCCAGAGGTCGAAGCGGAGCCGGACGACGTCGCTGTGCGGGACGAGCTCGTCGTCCTGGCCGAGCGCGAAGCGGATCAGGGAGACGAGGTCGGCGAGGATGCGTTGCCGCCGTGCGCCGCGCACCTTCGACTGGCTCGAGCTGCTCGTAGGCCTGCCCAGAGCTTCTCCGGCGGTCAGGTCGCAGCGGCGGCGCCTTGATCGCCTCGGCGAGCTTCTTGATCTCGCGAAGCGTGAGCCGGCGGCGCGTACGGGCTGGCTGTAGAGGCCTGGATGCGCGACGTACTCGTCGTGGTGCTCCTCGAGGAACTCCTCGAAGCTCTGCGACGACGTCGCTCGGCGCCGGCGCCGGTCGACCGGGCCGGCGTAGAGGAGCGTCGTCCGTGGCGGCGATGTCGATCAGCTGGTCGAGCTGCGTCTGCGCAGCGTCGAGGATCGCCTCGCGCACCTCCGGGTTCTAGCAGCGGCTTCACCGCCTCGCCGACGAGCCGCTTGCCGCGCCTCGGCGAGCTCCTCCTCGGTCGGCTCGCGTCCTCGAGCTCGGCGCCTGCGGCGACCGTGCTCGTGGTCGGTCGGGGTCGGCGGCCTGCACGAGCGCGCTGCGCGACCTCGCTGCACCGGCTGGCCGAGCGCCTCCTCGACCGCCTGCGCGCTGCTCCGTCGTCGAGCCGCTTGCTCGAGCCGGGTCAGCCGGGCGCCGACGGTGCGAGCAGCGTCCGGCTTCGCGATCCCCATCGCGACCTCCTGGAGCAGCGTCTTCAGCGCGACGCTCGGCTTGCGGTCGAGCGGCCTCGTCTCCGCCCAGGCCCTGTCCTCGTCGGTGAGGCCGACGCAGTCGACGATCACGAAGTGGTCCTTCGACGTCGCGCCCTCGGTGACGGCCTGCAGGTCGGTCGGGTCGATCGTGCGGACGCCGCGGCCCTTCATCTGCTCGAACAGGGTCGCGGCTCGACCATGCGCATGAAGACCAGGCACTCGAGCGGGCGGATGTCGGTGCCGGTCGCGATCTGGTCGACGGAGACGGCGATCCGGAAGCGCGGGTCGGTGCGGAAGTCCTGGATGTGCTCGTCGGCGTCGCCCTCGGTCTTGTAGGTGATCTTGCGGGCGAACTCCGAGCCGCGGTTGAACTCCTCGCGGATGATCTGCAGCACGTCCTCGGCGTGGTTGTCGGTCTTGCAGAAGAAGACCGTCTTCGGCACCTCGGTGCCGGCCGGGGAAGATCTCGGTGCAGACCTTCTCCTTGAAGGTCCGGACGACGGTGCGGATCTGGTCGGGGCTGACGACGGCGCGGTCGAGCTTCGCCGCGTCGTAGGTGACCTCGTCCTCGAGCTGCTCGCGGTAGGCCTGCTGGCGCGTGTCGCGGTCGCGGACCTCGACCCACTCGCCCGTCGTCGATCTCCCCGCCGCCCTCGGTGATCTCGGTCTTGATCCGGTAGATCGTGTAAGTCGACGTTGACCCCGTCGATCGACCGCCTGCTCGTGCTTGTACTCGGTGACGACGTTCTCGTCGAAGTAGCCGTAGGTGAACTGTGCTCGGCGGTCGCGGTCAGGCCGGTCAGGAAGACGTCGAAGTAGTCGAGCACCTGGCCCCACCGGCCGTAGATCGAGCGGTGGCACTCGTCGACGAAGACGAAGTCGAAGGTCTCGATCGGCACCGTCGGGCTGGTAGCCGACCGGCAGACCGTCGTCTCGGTCGGCGCCGGCTCGATCTCGAAGGTCGACTCGCTCCTCGAGCCTCGGGTCGAACTCGCGTCGTCGCCGCGGAGGATCGAGTAGAGGCGCTGGATCGTCGTGATCACGACCTTCGCGGCCGGGTCGATCCGGTTCGAGCGCAGCAGCTGGACGTTGTAGAGCTCGGTGAACTTGCGCCCGTCGTCGGGGGTGACGTAGTTGGCGAACTCGTCGTAGCGCCTGGCGTGCCGAGGTTGATGCCGGTCGACGAGGAAGAGGATCCGCTCGGCGCCGCGCGTAGCGGAGCAGCCGGTAGGCCTCGGCGACGGCGACGTAGGTCTTGCCCGAGCCCATCGTCATGTGGATCAGCGCCTTGCGGCTTGGCGTTCGCGCGAGCGACTGCTCCAGGCCCGTCGATCGCCTCGATCTGGGCCTCGCGCAGGCCCGTCGGGTCGAGCGGCGGCATCGCTCGCAGGCGCGTCGCGCAGCGAGACTCCTGCCTGCGCCCACTCGAGCAGCGTCTCCGGCCGGTGGAAGTGCGAAGACGTCGCGCGGCCGCGGCGATCGGGTCGCGGCAGATTCGTGAAGAGCGTCTCGGCGCCGGTCGACTGTAGTGGAACGGCAGCGGCAGCTCCCAGTAGGGGATCAGCCTGCTCCTCGGCCAGCTGCGCGAAGCCCTCGGTGTAGCGCTCGGTCTGCGACTCGACGCCGAGGCAGCGTGCTCGCCCTCCTTCTTCGCCTCGATCGTCCCGAGCGCCTTGCGCGTCGACGAAGAGCAGGTAGTCGACCGGCCCGGTCGGGGTCGGGAACTCGCGCACCGCGACGCCACGCGCGGCGCCGATCTCCATCTGCCGGAACCGCTGCACCGTCCAGCCCGCCTCCCGCAGGAGCCGGTCGATGTTCTCCCGGCGCGCCCGCGCCTCAGGAGTCAGATAGTCGTCCGCGACGGCCATGTCCTTTGTCCAGACCGTATCGGCGCGCGCGACCCGCGCATAGCGTCTTTCCCGAGCGCGCGCGCCGTTCCCGTGCCTCAGAGCCGGCGCAGCAGCTCCGCCTTCTTCGCCTCGAACTCCTCCGCGGTGATCAGGCCCCCGTCGCGGAGCTCGCCCAGGCGGCGGATCTGCTCGATCGCGTCCCCGTCGGCGGCGGCGTCCAGCTCCGGCTCGGCCGCCTCTGGCTCCGCCGCGGCGGCCTCGGGCGCCGCCGGTTCGGGCGGCTCGGACGCGGCTTCGAGCTCGGCTGCCGCCGAGCCTGGCTCGAGCTCCGCGGGCAGCGCCGGCAGCTCGAGCGGCTCGGCGAGCAGGCTCTGCACCTCGGCGACGAGCGCCTGCGCCTTGCGCGCCTCCTTCGCCTCCTGGTCGTGGTAGCCGCCGGCGAGCGCGAGCAGTTCGTCGCGGCGCTCGACGATCGTCTCGGTCGCGGCGTGCGCCGTCTGCAGCTCCCGCTCAGCCTCTCCGATCGCCGTCTTGTCCGCGCGCGACGACGCGAGCGCCTGCTGCGCGGCGGCGACGCGCTGGCGGCGGTCGGCGAGCGTCTGTTCGACCTGACGGGCGGCGACGTTGATCGACTGGGCAAGCTGGCGCGTCGCCGACTGCTGCTTCACGTCGCACTTCACGAGCTCCGCCCAGTCCGGGCCTTCGACGAGCAGGAACAGCTCCCGGTCGTCGTGCTTCGTCTTCTTCGGTGTGAACAGCGACAGCGGCCCGAGTAGCGCGAACCGTGTCACCGTGTGCCGGCGCGTCGACGACAGGTTGCCGGCGGTGTCGACCGTCGCCTGCACCTCCGGCGTCAGCGTGAACGTCTTCCCGTTGACGGTGACGCGGTCATCGAACACCTTCACCGGCCCGAAGAAGCCGCCGCCCACCTTCCGCGCCTGACCCGCCTCGGTCACCGCCTGCTCGGCCTTCGCGACCCGCTTGCGGTACTCCTCCTGGGCACGCGAGAGCTGCTTCTCGGACGTCTCGACTCCCTTGCGGCGCTCCTTCACGGCGTCCTCGAGCCTCCCGGTCGCCTCCTTCAGCCCGTCCCTGCTGTCGGCGAGCGCCTGCTCCGCCTCGTCCCTCGCCCTTCCGAGCCGCATCGGTACCCCTTTCAATCGTGATCCGCTTCACAGTGTCGCCCCGTAGGGCTGGCCATTCAAGCCCCGTCCGAACTGGACGAGGGACGGCCGCAGGTAGGACTCGAACCGGCGATGGGCCCGCCCTGCTGCTCGATCACAACGGGTGGCCGGCCGAGCAGGAGGCCGACGAGCGGCGGCGCAACGCGCGCCGACGCGGCGGCACCGAGCGTCCCTTGCACGTAAGCGGGTTGAGGCGTCGAGCTTTCGACCAGGACCGACCCGATCGCTCGACGCCCTGCAGTGGCAGAGGCGGTCACGCCGCCTTCTGCCGCCGTTCGTGCGCGCGCTTGCGGGCGAGCTCGAGCATCGCGCGGAAGGGGCCGTCGCCGGTGCCGACGCCGATCCCGTGCTTGCGGGCGCAGGTGTCGATCCGTGTCGCGGAGGGCCAGCCGCGGCCAACGCAGGCGGCCTTGTAGTGGTGCTGGCGGAGCGGCTCTCTGCCCTCGTACTCGTCGACGTAGTCGGCGAGCGCGTCGAGGACGTTGTCGAGCACGAGCCAGTAGCCCTTGCGCCGAAGCCGCGGCGCGCCCTCGAGGAGCGCCGCCACCTTCTCCGACGGGAGCTCCTCGCCCGGCCGCGGCCCGCTGCGCGGAGTCTCGAGCCCGCTCGCGTGGCGGAGCGCGATGAAGCGTGCGCGCAGCTCCGTCCACTTGACCGTCTTCTGTGCCGGGAGCGGGATGTCCATCGAGGCGGCGTGCTGGCGCAGCTCCTCGTAGCTTCGCGGCAGGCCCGGCCTGGTCTCGTAGTAGTGGGCGAGCATCTGCAGCGGCTCGAAGCCGCGCACGCTCTCCGGCCGCCCCGGCGGCAGGTAGCCGGCGAGCTCCCAGGCGCCGTCCCAGCCGGCGTTGCCGGCGATCGTCTGGGCCTGCGCGGAGGTGAGGAGCAGCTCGCCGAGCAGGCGGCCGCGCTTCAGCCTCTTGTCCGCCTCGACCAGCTCGCGGTAGCCGCGGTCGTAGGTGTCGGCGGGGCAGCCGGGGCCGCCGGGATCCAGCCCGAGGTGGTCGGCGACGCGGCGGAGCGAGTAGACGAGGTAGCCCTCGTCCTGGAACCAGGCCGGCTCGGCCCGCCGGTCGGCGGTCACGCGCAGCTCGTGGTTGCCGTCGAGCGCGTCCGCGACGATCCGCTTCCACGGCCGCCGCTCCCGCTTCGGGCGTCCCTGGTTGAAGCGCATGTAGATCGCGTTCGCCTTCGGCGGTACCGGCTCGCCGAGCTCGCCGGCGATTCGCTCACGGTTGTCATCGAACTGCTGCTGGCCGAGCTTTCCCGGTGCATCCGGCAGCGCATCGCGCGCGACGGCGGCGACGAGCTTGTAGAGCTGCTCGTCGGACTGCCTCGAGCGGAACTCGTTCGTCTTCTGCTCGCGACGCTGCGCCTGCGAGTGGTGCTCGGGCTTCGGCTTTCGCTTCGCCATCTCGCCGCGAAAGTACGAGCGTCGGCTGTCGCAGTTGGCGAGCGAAAGGGTTCAGGAGCGAACCGTCAGGACTCGATAGCGTCGGCGGGTGCCGACCCGTGGTGCGAGCAGAGAGCGAACGAAACCGCGGACACGGCTCGCCGCCGCACGCCTGTCGCGCGACCTGACCCAGAAGCAGGTTGCCCACTTCGCCGGCATTCCGCTCTCGAGCTACCGGCGGCTCGAGCGCGGCGGCAACGCGAACCCGCCCCTTCGCTGGCTCGTCAACTTGCAGCACGTGCTCGCGCTCGACACGCTCGACGAGCTGCTCGAGCCGGAGTGGCTCGCGTTCCGGCAGCTGCGGCCCGGAGCGCCGAGACGGCCTCCCGACAGCAAGATCATCCGCGCCCGCAGCCGTTCCTGACGTCCGACCCGTCTGCGAACATACGTTCGTTGAGAGGGTTCAGGGGCGAACCCTCGGCGCCGGGATTCCCGGCCGGAGTGGAGCGAGAGTCGAGTCATGCACGACACAACCGACAGACGGGGCGCAGCACCCTCTCGGGGGCGGTAGTGAGCGCGCCCGCCGCCGTCCCGCCGACGCTCGCGAACCCTTCGGCGCAACTGACGCTCGAGCAGATGATGGCGGCGCCGCCAGTTCGTCAGCGCGCCGAGCACGCCTACGAGCTGCCGCACGCGACCCGCTTCAGCGACGACAGGGAGCTGCGCAACGCGGGCTGGCTCGTCCGCGAGCTGCAACGCTTCCCTGAGCTCTGGGACGACCTCGAGCGCGAGACGACCGACCCTGCGACCTACGAGAAGCGGAAGACCGGCAAGAAGCACGTCGTCGGCCGCGACCGGCTCCCCGGCCACTGGCTGCTCGCCGGCGCCGCCTGGATCATCTCGAAGCAGACCGACGTCCAGGCCTTCTACGACTGGGGCCGGGAGCACCGCTTCTGGGAGCACGCCGGCTTCGACCAGGAGCGGATGCCCTCGTACGAGACGACCTACGCGCGCCTCGTCGAGCTCGGCGACTACCAGGAGGGGATCGACAACGCCCGCCGCAAGCTCTGGCATCTCGCCTGCCACCGCGACTCACACGTCGCTCGCCACGTGCACGTCGACGCGACAGCGGTCGAGGCGCACGCGCGAATGCGCCACGCCTGTACCGATCCCGCCTGGTGCGCCGCGAACGGCGGCAAGCGGATGCCGGAGTGGGTCGAGCGGCTCGACGTCGGCAATGCGAACAGGCGGCGGCAGAAGGAGCACGCGGAGGCGCCGAGCGAGACGGAGCAGGAGGACGTGACCGCCGTGCTCGGCGAGGAGGTGGTCGAGGCGGTCGACCCGTGGGCAGACCTGGAGGAGCTCGCGCTCGAGGAACTCGCCGAGGGCGAACCGGACGAGCCGCGGCATCCCAAGTACCGCAGGCGCGCGCAGGAGCGCGAGCGCCCGGACGGGCCGAAGGAGCTGTGGATCGCGAAAGCCCCCGGCGGCGCGAAGCACCGCTACACGACCCGCGACGTCGACGCCGGCTTCAGGATCTACACCGACCCGCGCACCGGCAAGCGGATCCGCGCCTGGCTCGGCTTCCTGAAGATGCGCGCCGTCGACGACTACACCGGCGCCGAGATCGCCTCGCTGCACATCCCCGCCGACCAGAGCGAGAGCAAGCACTTCATCGCGCTGCTCGAGCGCGTCCGTGACGTCCTCGGCTTCTACCCCGAGGTCGTCGTCTGCGACCGCGGCCCGAACCTCCGCCCCGTCCGCCGCGCCTGCGAGCGCGTCGGCGTCGCGATGATCGCGCCCTTCCGCAAGCCAAACGGCGCGACCAAGAAGCGCAGCGACCTTCGCCAGGAAGGCGTCGTCGACGAGTACGGCTACTGCTACTGCGCGCACTGCGGCAGCCCCGGCTTCAACCACCGCTACAAGCGGATCCACGGCGTCGGCTACATCACCTACCGCTGTGCGAACCCGCACACCGCCGCCTGCCACTCCGAGCTGCAGAAGATCGCCTGCGACACCGAGCCGCTCCTGCTCGGCGTCATCCACCACGACGACGAGCTCTACTGGGAGCTCCGCAACGCCGGCAAGCCGCAGGAGAAGGCGCACCGGGTCGCGCGCGCCCGCTACACGACCGGCGCGAACAACGTCGACACGCGCCCGAAGCGCCGTGGCATCCCCTTCCTCGAGTTCCGCTCAGGGCTCTCGCACCTCGTCGAGATCTTCCGCCTCTGCGTTCGCCAGGGCTGGCTCGACCCGGCCCACCCGAACGCGAAGCCGGCGCGGCCGCACAAGCGGCCCGGCGGCCGCACGGGCCAGGAAGTGATGCGACGGCTCCGCCGCCTCGCCGGCCTACTGCTCCCGCAGGGGCCTGCCGCGCGCAAGCTCGAGTACGCCTGGGACGGCGTCCTCCCCGCCGGCTGGATCCCGATCAAGGAACGTCGCAAGCAGCAGCGCGCCCGCGGCAACGGCCGCGCCAAGCCCGAGCCCGCCGAAGAGGCGGTGCCGTTCTGATCGCGTCGCATCCCCGCGAGACCCAGCTGCTCCACCTGACCGCGCGCCCGGCGGCTCCGCCCTGGGCGCGCGCGGCGTTCGCCGCCGGCAAAGAGCTCGCCGGCCTGCTCGACCGCCGCCGGCGCGCGCGGAAACGCGCCCCGAGACGCTGAACGGCGGCCGAGAGGCCGCCGTTCCCGTCCTGCCGACCCCTCCTGCTCCGAATTTCCGCAGCGATTGCCGAAGGAGTCCAGAGTGGAGGCGGCGGGAGTCGAACCCGCGTCCGCAGCCGCACCGGGCAGAGCGTCTACAAGCCTAGTCCGCCCTTTAGATTCGGCCGCCGGCCGGAGGACGGACGCCCTACCGACGGCCTAGCCATCCTTTGGTGTCGCGCTTCGGGCGATTGGCTCTCCCTAGGCGCCGAGCCCGTTAGTTGACGCCGCTATCCGGGCCACGGGCCCAACTCGGAGCGACGCGTCATTCAGTCCCTAGAGACTAAGCGGCGAGTGCGAGTTCGTTATCCGCACTTGCGTTTGGTCCCGGTTGTTTTAGGAGGCCGACCGGGGACCTCCGCTTGCAGCTCAGCCGGAGAACCGACCACGTCGAAACCGTGGCGCCCCCGTATGTCGTGTACGCACATTGTACCGACCAGCAGCGGGGTTCACGCGGATGGCGCCGGGACTCGACCGCCGACCAGGATGGACGGAACCACCACCGTCCAGGAGGGCGACATGGCAACCACGGAGCACGCTCCGGCATCCGCCGCCCGGAGACCGGCACGATGAAGGCCGCCGTCGTGCACTCGTTCACCGAACCGCTCGCGCTCGACACGCGGCCCATCCCCACCCCCGGCGACGGCCAGATCGTCGTCAAGCTCGAGGCGTCGCGGCCTCTGCCACACCGACATCCACGCCGCCCACGGCGACTGGCCGGTCAAGCCGACGCCGCCGTTCGTCCCCGGCCACGAGGGCGTCGGCATCGTCACCGAGCTCGGCCCCGGCGTCACCGAGGTCGCGGTCGGCGACCGCGTCGCGATGCCCTGGCTCGGCTACGCCTGCGGCACCTGCGACTACTGCGTCTCCGGCTGGGAGACGCTCTGCCTCGAGCAGGAGAACATGGGCTACTCGATCGACGGCGGCTTCGGCGAGTACGCGGTCGCCTACGGCCGCTACGTCGTCAAGGTGCCCGACGGCGTCGACCCGTTCGACGCGGCGCCGCTCACCTGCGCGGGCGTCACCACCTACAAGGCGGTCAAGGTCGCGGGCACGCGCTCGTCCGACCTCGTCGCCGTCTTCGGCGTCGGCGGGCTCGGCCACCTCGCGATCCAGTACGCGGCGATCGCCGGCGGCCGCGTCATCGCGGTCGACCTCCACGACGAGAAGCTCGAGCTGGCCCGCGAGCTCGGCGCCGAGTTCACGGTCAACGCGGCCAAGGAGGACCCGGTCGCGGCGATCCAGGCGCTCGGCGGCGCCGACCAGGCGATCGCGCTCGCGGTCGTCCCCGCGCGCGTTCGAGCAGGCCTACGGCTCGCTGCGCCGCGGCGGCACGCTCGTCTTCGTCGCGCTGCCGGCCGACAACGAGGTCAAGCTGCCGATCTTCGAGACCGTCCTCAACGGGATCACGATCGTCGGCTCGATCGTCGGCACGCGCAACGACCTGCGGGAGGTCTTCGAGCTGCACGCCGCCGGCCGGACGAGCGTGATCCGCGAGACGCGCACGCTCGACCGGGTCAACGAGGCGATCGAGGACGTCGAGGCCGGGCGCGTCCCGGCGCGGATCGTCTTCCGCTTCTAGCGCTGGTAGTCGGATCGGGCGCGTCCCTTGAGGGCGCGCTCGATCTGGCGCTTCGCGTCCCGGTCGGCGATGTCGCGGCGCTTGTCGCGGGTCTCCTTGCCGCGGGCGAGCGCCAGCTCCACCTTGACGCGGCCGTTCTTGAAGTAGAGCCGGGTCGGCACGAGCGTCAGGCCCTTCTCGCGCACCGAGCCGTACAGCGAGTCGATCTCGCGCCGGTGCAGCAGCAGCTTGCGCGGGCGTTCCGGCTCGTGGTTCGCGTAGCCGCCCTTGTCGTAGGCGGCGATCGACATCCCGTGGATCCACGCCTCGCCGTCGCGAACGTCCGCGTAGGCCTGCGCGAGCGTCGCGCGGCCCTCGCGCAGCGACTTGACCTCCGTCCCGGTCAGGACGAGGCCCGCCTCGATCCGCTGGAGCAGGTTGTAGTCGTGCCGCGCGCGGCGGTTCTCCGCGATCAGCTTCTCTCCGGACGGCTTGGCCATGCCGTCCAGGCTAGCGGTCGTCCAGCTCGGCGGCGTACGCCGAGACCGACCGCTGGTAGCGCGAGAGGTGCGGCGCGAGCGCGGTCAGCGCGTGCGCGACGGCCTCCCGCGGCCGGCCTGCGGCGGCGAGGGTGAGCGCGAGGAAGGCCCGTGTCTCGTCAGGCATCTCCGCCCGCCTCGAGCTGCTCCGCGCAGGAGGCGCTCGCTCTCGTCGAGCCGCCCGAGCAGGCGCAGCGTGCTCGCGAGCTGGATCGTCGCCTGCAGGCGCCGCCGCCCGTCGAGCGCGCCCGCGAGCGCGGCGCGGTAGAGCGGCTCGGCCTCGTCCTCGATCCCGACGCTGTCGCGCGCCGAGGCGCGCTCGTACGCGGCGGCGGGATCGTCGGCCGGCCGCTCCGCCGCGAGCACGTCGATCGTCGGGACGAGCTCGTCCTCGGGCAGCTCGCCGGTGCGGAACCGCCGCCAGCACGCTGCCACCCGCTCTTCCCAGTCGTCGGCCACGAGGCCGGATGCTACCCGGGACTCGCGCTCCACTCCCGGATCTCCGAGGAACGTCGACGGCGAGCACCGGCCCGTCCGGCGGCTCCCGAGCGATACTGCTCGTACTTCTCCGCCAGCAGCGCGAGCGCGCGTTCACGCCTCCTCGCCCTCGTCGAGGACGCGCGCGCGGCCGCGGAGGCGGATCCACCAGAGCCCGCTCCAGTCCTCGCTCGTAGTGGTCGACGAGGACCGTCACGTCGGGCCGCGCGCGGGCGTTCTCGATCCGGCGCAGCGCGCTGCGAGCGCTTCGGCTTGCGGTCGACGGCCGAGTAGAGCGTCTCGCCGTCGAGGGCGAAGACGATCGGGACGAGGTGCGGCCGGCCGTCGGGATCGATCGTCGCCAGCCTGGCCACCTGCGCCGCCTCCACGGCCGGCTCAGTCGTCGGGTCGTGCATCTCGGCGATCATCCTGCCGAACTTCGGGGCGCAGGGTTCCGACCCGGACGGGATCCGGCGCACCGCCGCGCTCGCGGAGGAGCTCGGGTTCGACTCCGTCTGGGCCACCGAGCACATCATCGTCGGCCCGGAGGCGGTCGACCCGTACGGCCGCGTCTACGACCCGCTCGTGACGCTGGGCTGGCTCGCGGCGGCGACCGACCGGATCTCGCTCGGAACGTCGATCGTGCTCGTCCCGCTCCACCATCCGATCCGGCTCGCGAAGCAGACGGCGACGCTGCAGGAGCTCTCCGGCGGCCGGCTCGTCCTCGGCGTCGGCATGGGCTGGCACCGCGACGAGTTCCGACTTCATGGGGATCGCCTTCCGAGGGCCGCGGCCGGCGGGCGGACGAGGCGCTGCGCCTGATCCGGGCGCTCTGGAACGGCGAGACGTCGTTCCAGGGCGAGCACTGGTCGTTCGCGGGCGCGACCTTCGCCCCGCTCCCGGACCGTGCGCCCGAGATCTGGGTCGGCGGAGGCTCGCGACGCGCGCTGCGGCGGGCGCTCGAGCTGGGCGACGTCGTGGCACCCGTCGCGCGGGGTCGAGCCGGAGCGCGTCGAGGACGTGAAGACGCGCGCACCCGGAGCTGCGGATCGTGCCCCGCACACCGCCGGCCGGAGCGCTTCGAGGAGTTCCGGCGCGCCGGCGCCGACGGCGCGGTGCTCAGCTTCGAGGGCGAGGTCGCGATGCGCGAGTTCGCCGAGCGCTGGCGCTAGCCGAAGCGGGCGACCAGCGCGAGTGCGATCCCGAAGACGGCGAGGACCGCGAGATAGAGGCTCAGACGACGCTCGTAGCTCATGTCCGGAGGCGTCGCGGCGCTCCGGCCGCCGCGCATCGGGGACGGCACGGCGGCGGCTGCGCCGAACTACGGAGTCCTAGAATCGGCCATGGCTCGCTGACGTCGAGGAGGCGCGGCGGCGGCTCGAGGAGGCCGGCGTCCGGTTCCTGCACCGGCGCCACGCACCGATCTCCTAGGCGCAGCCCTCGACGAGCCGCACGCTCTCGTCGCCGAAGGCGATCATCGTCACGCGGCCGGCCTTCGAGACGTCGAAGCGCAGCTGCGCCCGCTTCGCGCCGACGAAGAAGTTGCGGGCGCCGGGCACGTACTTGTCCGGCCGGGACGAGAGCCTGGAGCCGTAGGCGCGCGCGGAGCGCGCGAGCGTCGAGCCGATCCGGATCCCCGTGTCGGCGACCGCGCCCGCGCGGAAGAAGGCCGCGCCGAAGCGGCCGTCCTGGAAGAGCGCGTAGCCGGTCATGCCGGCGACGGTCACCGGCGCCGTGCGGCAGGTCGAGCCGCCCGGGCCGGTCAGCGGCAGCTTCACGTGCCACGCCTTCCGCACCTGCGCCGGCGTCGCGCCCGGCGCGATCCCGAGCAGGCCCTGGAGCGAGAGCACGCGCGTGCCCAGCGGGATCTCGATCGCCCGGCCGCCCCGCGGATGGAAGACCAGCGAGCCGCGCGCGTACAGGCCCTTCGGGAAGCGCAGCACGAGCCAGAAGCGACCCGTCCGGGCCACCGTCCGGTGCGCGACGATCAAGCCGTCCCAGTTCGTCAGGTCGAGCGTGAACGGCATGCTCGCCGTCCCGTGCACGCGCAGCGGGCTGACGTACGGCGCGCCGGCCTTCGGCGCGTCCACCTGGATCGGCGCCTGCGAGCAGCAGGGCTGCGAGGGCGGTGACGAGCATCTCTACCCCGAGCCTAGCGAGAGCTCGACCTTGCCCTCGGCCGCCTCGATCCGCTCGACCGCGACCGCGATCGGGTCGCCGAGCCGGAACGCCTTGCCGCTGCGGCGGCCGACGAGCGCGGTGCCGAGCGGGCTCAGCTCGAAGTACTCGCCCGGCAGCCGCCGCGCGGGCAGGTAGCCCTCGAAGACGTCGCCGAAGCGGACGAAGAGGCCGGAGCCGATCGCGCCGATGATCTCGCCCGCGAACGGCTCCTCCCAGCCGCGCTCGAAGAGGACGCGGCTCGAGCAGCCAGGCGAGGCAGATCTCGTCGGCGAGGTACTCGACCTGCGCCGCCTCGCGCTCGCGGACGGAGGTGTGCTCGGCGAGCCCGTCCAGCTCCTCCGGGCACGGGATCCTCGCCCTGGCCGAGCTCGCGCAGGAGCGCGCGGTGGCAGACGAGGTCGGGATAGCGGCGGATCGGGCTCGTGAAGTGGCAGTACGCCGGGCTCGCGAGACCCGAGTGGCCGAGGTTCGCCGGGTCGTAGCGGGCCTGCTTGAGCGAGCGGAGGACGAGCGCCGGGAACGCCTCCCGCCCGCGGCCCGACTGCGCGACGTAGGCGGTCACGCGCTCCGAGATCGCGCCGGCGAGCCGCGCCGCCTCCGACGGCGTCATGCTCTCGCTGTCCGGCGCCGGCGGCGTCGGCACCTCGAGGTCGGCGAGCTTCGCGAGCAGGAGCGCCGATCGACTGCGGGTCGGGCGCGCTCGTGGACGCGGTAGAGCGCCTCGCGGCCGCCGCGACGAGAGCAGCTCCGCGACGGCCTCGTTCGCCGTGATCATCAGCTCCTCGACGAGCGCGTGCGCCTCCGGCTCGGCGGTCTCCCGCCAGGCGCGCGCGACGCCGCCCTGGCCGTCGAACTCGAACTGCGATCTCGCCGGTCTCGATCCGCAGCGCGCCGCGGGCGAAGCGGGCGCGCCGAAGCTCCTCCGCGTAGGCCCAGCCGAGCTCGAGCGCCGCGGCGACGTGCGGCTCGGCCTCGCGCCGCTGCGCCTGGCCGTAGGTCAGCCGCGCGTCGCTGCGGATCACCGAGCGGTAGAAGCTCGGCTCGCCGCCGCCGGGCGGGAACTCGACCGTGACGGTGAGCCGGTCGACGTGCGGGCGGAGGCTGCAGAGGTCGTCGGCGAGCTCGGGCGGCAGCATCGGCGCGACGAGGCCGGGCACGTAGGTCGAGAAGCCGCGCCGGGCGGCGCCGCGGTCGAGCGGCGTGCCGGCGGCGACGAAGTGGGACACGTCCGCGATGTGCACCCAGGCGCGGACGCCGTCGCCCTCGCGCCGGAACGAGAGCGCGTCGTCGAAGTCCTTCGCCGTCTCGGGGTCGATCGTGAAGGTGAGCAGGTCGCGCAGGTCGACGCGCCCCTCGAGGCTCGGCGCGGGCGGCGTCGTGCGGCTCGAAGGCCTGCCGCGCGCCGGTGCTCGACGAGCAGCGCCTCGAGCACGGCCTCGATCCGGTCGGCCGGGCCCGACGACGCGCTCGACCTGCGCGCGCCCGCGGCCGGGCCGCGACGAGCGACGAGGTCGCCGTCGCGGGCGTCGCCGAGCCCCTTGCGGTCGAGCACGAGCGGGACGCCGCGGCGGAAGTAGGGCTCGCCGACGACGAGCTTGCCGCGGCGCCGGACCTCGACGACGAGCGCGTCGGTCAGACGCGGAGGAAGCGGCGGATCGTCAGGCCGGAGCCGGCGGCGCCGAGCAGCAGCCCGGTGGCGAGCAGGATCAGCGCCGTCAGCGGGAAGGCGATCGCGTGCACGTCGGAGCCGCTGTCGATGTGGCCGAGGATCGCGGGCAGCGCGATCTCCTTGCCGAGCAGCAGCAGGACCACCGCCGCGAGCGAGCCGACGAAGCCGCAGATCAGGCCCTCGAGCATGAACGGCCCGCGCACGAACCAGTTGGTCGCGCCGACGAGCTTCATCACCTCGATCTCGCGTCGCCGCGAGAAGATCGAGAGCCGGATCGTGTTCGCGATCAGCAGCGTCGACGCGACCGAGCAGCACCACCACCGCGACGAGGAAGATCGACTCGATCACCTTGCGCGACGCTGAGGATCCGGTGCGCGGTCTTCTGCCCGTACTTGATCTTGTCGACGCCCGGCGAGCTGCGGTCGCCTTGATCGCCTGCGCGATCTGCGCCGTGTCCTCGCGCCTTGGTCGGCGTCACCTCGAACGAGTTCGGCAGCGGGTTGTAGGCGAGGTCGTTCGTCAGCTCCGGGTACTTCTTGCGCATGATCTTGAGCGCGTCCTCCTTGGAGACGAACATGACCTTCTTGACCTCGGCCTTCATCGTCGCGCGTCTGGAGGAAGTTGCCGACCGCGTTGAACTGCTCGCGGGCCGGCCGTGTCGGCGAAGTAGACCTTGACGAGCAGCTCGCTGCTTGACGTGGTTCGACCACGAGACGCACCCAGGTGCCGAGCGCGATGAAGAGGCCGAGCAGGAACATGCCGATCAGCACGGTCACCGTCGCCGCCACCGTCGTCGAGACGTTCGCCGACAGCGAGCGCCAGCGCCTCGGCGAAGATCATGCCGCAGGCGCTCATTCGGTCGTGTAGCCCCCGCGCCGCTCGTCGCGCGCGATCCGGCCGTCCTCGAGGGCGATCACGCGCTTGCGCATCTTGTCGACCATCTCGCGGTCGTGGGTGACCATCAGGACGGTCGTGCCGGAGCGGTTGATCCGGTAGAGCAGCTGCATGATCCCGACGGAGGTGTCCGGGTCGAGGTTCCCGGTCGGCTCGTCGCAGACCAGGAGCGGCGGATGGTTGACGAACGCGCGCGCGATCGAGACGCGCTGCTGCTCGCCGCCGGAGAGCTCGTCGGGGAGCGAGTTCACCTTGTGCGAGAGGCCGACCATCGACAGCACCTCGGGCACCTTCTTGCGGATCGACGCGCGGCTCTCGCCCTGCACCTTCAGCGCGTAGGCGACGTTCTCGGCCGCGGTGCGGTTCGGGCAGCAGCTTGAAGTCCTGGAAGACGCAGCCGATGTTGCGGCGCAGCAGCGGCACCTTCGAGCGCTTGAGGCGCGCCGAGGTCGCGGCCGCCGACGATGATCCGGCCCTGCGTCGGCTCGAGCTCCTTCAGCAGCAGGCGGATCAGCGTCGACTTGCCCGAGCCGGAGGCGCCGACGATGAAGACGAACTCGCCCTTGTCGATCAGAACGAGATGTCGCGGAGCGCGACGACGTCCGGCTCGTAGACCTTCGTCACGTCCTCGCAGACGATCATCGCGCCCGCGCTCGGGCGCGGCGGGCCGTCGGCGTCGACCGTGCCGTCGCTCGGCGGGTCGGCGAGGGCCGTGGGCTCTGGGATCTGGATGTCTGAGTCCTGCACCGGGGTCATGGGCGGCGCGACGGGTCGGGCCGCGCCGGTCGGGGTAGCTCGCGCGGGAAGTGTAGCCGAGGTTCCGGTCGGTCCTACAGCGGCTCTTGCCGGCAGCCTTCGCGAGCAGGTACGCGCGGATGAAGCCGTCGAGGTCGCCGTCGAGGACGCCCTGCGCGTTGCCGACCTCGTGCTCGGTGCGGTGGTCCTTGACGAGCTGGTACGGGTGGAGCACATAGCTGCGGATTTGCGACTCCGAAGCCGATGTCCTGCGCCGCGCCGCGCTCGCGTGGCCAGCTCCGCCTCGCGCTGCTCCTCGGCCTGCTCGACGAGCCGCGAGCTGCAGCATCCGCAGCGCGGTCTGCCTTGTTCGAGGTCTGCGAGCGCTCGTTCTGGCACTGGACGACGATGCCGGTCGGCAGGTGCGTGATCCGGACGGCCGAGTCGGTCTTGTTCACGTGCTGGCCGCCGGCACCGCTCGCGCGGTAGGTGTCGATCCGCAGGTCGCCCTCGTCGATCTCGACGTCGACGTCGTCGGCGAGCAGCGGCGCGACGATCACCTGCGCGAAGCTCGTGTGGCGGCGGTGCGCCTGGTCGAACGGGCGAGAGGCGGACGAGCCGGTGGACGCCGCGCTCGGCCTTGAGGATCCCGTAGGCGTTCTCGCCGCGCGACGGTGAAGGTCGCCGACTTGAGGCCCGCCTCCTCGCCCGGGCTCGCCTCGACGAGCTCCGTCTTGAAGCCGCGGTCGTCCGCCCAGCGCAGGTACATGCGCAGCAGGATCTCGGCCCAGTCCTGCGCGTCGGTGCCGCCGGTGCCGGCGTGGATCGTGACGACGGCGTCGCCGCGCGTCGTACTCGCCGGTGAAGAGGGCGTCCTCCTGCAGCCGCTCGAGCTCGCGCTCGATCGGGCGCGAGCGACGCTGGATCTCGTCCGCCATCTCGGGGTCGAGCTCGGCGAGCTCGCGCGGCGTCCTCGTACCTCGCCGCTCGAGCGCGTCGTAGCGCTCGAGCCGCCGCGAGACGCGCGCGTGCTCGGTCGAGATCTCCGCCGCGCTGCTGCTGGTCGTCCCAGAAGCCGGGCTCGCCCATCGCCTGCTCGAGCTCTGCGAGCCGCTTCCTCAGGCGCGTCGGGGTCAAAGGTAATCACGGACCCACGCCAGCTGGGCCCCGATCTCCTCGAGCTGCTCGGTCGAGGCTGCGGACCGTCGCCATGTCCGGTCCGATCGCGTCCGGCCGGACGGATGGCGTACCTCGCGGCGGGCCGCAGGCCGTGCTGTCCGCCGTCGCGAGCGCTCTCGTCGGCGGAACAGCACGTGTCAGCGCGGGCTGACACGTTCCGCGCGGAGCTCCTTGATGCGACCAGCACCTCGCGACGTAGCCGCGTGGCGGCGTCGGCATGGTCTCGGGACGAAGCTCGCCGCTCGAGCAGCGCGACGCCGCGGGACGCAGCGCCGCGCTACGCGCCGTGGCACTTCTTGTACTTCTTGCCGCTGCCGCACCAGCACGGGTCGTTGCGGCCGAGCTGCCTGCTCGGCGGACTTGACGCACGCGTCGTCGAGGCTGCTGCCGCCGGCCGGCCGGAGCCTGGCGCCGTCGCGACGCCGGCCGAGGCGGCGATCGCGTCGCGCGCCCGCCGCAGCGTCTGTGCTCGTAGGCGAGGTGGCCGTCGGTCGGCGGCGGCGCGGCCGCACCGGCTCGGCCAGCGCCTCGGCGTCCGCGGCCGCGACCTGCGCGTGGAAGAGGATCGTGACGACCTCCTCGCGGATCGTCCGGTTCAGCGCCTCGAACATCGCGTGCCCCTCGGAGCGGTACTCGACAGCGGGTCCTTCTGCGCCATCGCCCGCAGGTGGATGCCCTCGCGCAGGTACTCCATGTTCTCGAGGTGCTCGCGCCAGCGCTGGTCGACGACCTGGAGGATCGACGTAGCGCTCGAGGTTCGCGCATCAGCCCCTCCTCGAGCCCTCGAGCTCCTCCTCCTTCGCCGCGTACTCGTCCAGCGCGTCCTCGACGAACTCCTCGACGAGCGCGCGCGCGGTCGAGACCGACCTCCTCGCGCAGCTCCGTCGACCGTGATCTCGGTGCTCGTACAGCTGCTCCATCGCGGTCAGCGAGCGCCGTCGAGGTCCCACTCCTCCGCGTACTCGCCCTGCGTGTACTCGCCGACGATCGCCTCGATCGCCTCCGTCGATCCAGGCGCGTGATCTCCTCGGACAGGTCCTCGCCCTCGAGCACGCTGCGCGGCGCTGCTCGTAGATCACCTGCGCTGGACGTTCATCACGTCGTCGTACTTGAGGACGTTCTTGCGCGAGACGAAGTTCTGCTCCTCGACCTTCTTCTGCGCGTTCTCGATCTGCCGCGAGAGGATCCTCGGCCTCCATCGGCTGGTCCTCCGGCGAGCTTGAAGCGGTCCATGATCCCGTAGATCCGGTTGCCGGCGAACAGGCGCACGAGGTCGTCCTCGCCGGACAGGTAGAAGCGCGACTCGCCGGGGTCGCCCTGGCGGCCGGAGCGGCCGCGGAGCTGGTTGTCGATCCGGCGCGCCTCGTGCCGCTCGGTGCCGAGCACGTAGAGGCCGCCGAGCTCGACGACGCCCTCGCCGAGCTTGATGTCGACGCCGCGGCCGGCCATGTTCGTCGCGATCGTGACCGCGCCCGGCTCGGCCCGCGCCGATGATGATCTCCGCCTCGCGCGCGTGCTCCTTCGCGTTCAGGACGTTGTGCGGGATCCCGGCGCGCGTGAACAGCTCGCGACAGGTACTCGGACGTCTCGACCGCGATCGTGCCGATCAGCACCGGCTGGCCCTTCTCGTAGCGCTCCTTGATGTCGTCGACGACCGCCTTGAACTTCGCCTCGGTCGTCTTGAAGATCAGGTCGTTCTCGTCGGCGCGCGCGACCGGCACGTTCGTCGGGATCTCGACGACGTTGAGGTCGTAGATCTCGACGAACTCCTTCTCCTCCGTCTTCGCCGTGCCGGTCATGCCGGCGAGCTTCTCGTAGAGGCGGAAGTAGTTCTGCAGCGTGATCGTCGCGAGCGTGACGTGCTCCTCCTGGATCGCGCACGCCCTCCTTCGCCTCGACCGCCTGGTGCAGGCCCTCCGACCAGCGGCGGCCCTCCATGATCCGGCCGGTGAACTCGTCGACGATCTTGACCTCGCCGTCCTGGACGACGTACTCGTCGTCGCGCTGGTAGAGCGCCTCGGCCTTCAGCGCCTGGTTCAGGTGGTTGACGAGCTGCACGTTCTCGGGCGCGTAGAGGTTGTCGATCCCGCAGCGCGCGCTCGACCTTCGTCGATCGCCCGACTCGCGTCGGCGAGACGGTCTTGTGCTTCTCGTCGTAGAGGAAGTCGAACTCGCGTCTGCAGCTCCTCGTCCTCGAGCTTCGTGCCCTTCGACTGGGCGCCGCGTCAGCGTGCTTGGCGACGCGCGCGAAGTCGTAGTAGATCCTGCGCCGCGGTCTCCGGCTCGCCGGAGATGATCAGCGGCGTCCGCGCCTCGTCGACGAGGATCGAGTCGACCTCGTCCACGATCGCGTACGGGTGGCCGCGCTGGACGCACTGCTCGAGCGCGATCGCCATGTTGTCGCGCAGGTAGTCGAAGCCGAACTCGGAGTTCGTCCCGTAGGTGATGTCGGCAGTCGTAGGCGGCCTTGCGCTCGTCGAACGGCATCATCGACTCGATCCAGCCGACGGTCATGCCGAGCCGCTCGTAGACGCCGCGGTTCCACTCGGCGTCGCGCTTGGCGAGGTAGTCGTTGACGGTGACGAGGTGCGCGCCGTTGCCCGCGAGCGCGTTCAGGTAGAGCGCGAGCGACGCGACGAACGTCTTGCCCTCGCCGGTCTTCATCTCGGCGATGTCGCCCTCGTGGAGGACGATGCCGCCCATCAGCTGGACGTCGAAGAGGCGCTGGTCGGACTCGCGCTTGCGCGCCTCGCGGACGGCGGCGAACGCCTCGAAGAGCAGCTCGTCGAGCGACTCGCCGTTCTCGAGCCGCTGCCGGAACTCGGCCGTCTTCGCGCGCAGCTCCTCGTCGGAGAGCGCCTCGAACTCGGGCTCGAGCGTGGTGATGTACTCCGCCTGGTCGCGCGAGCCGCTTGAGCCGCCGGCCCTCGCCGAGGCGGAGGACCTTCTCGAATGCGCCGAGAGCCTGTGCCATGCCTCCCCAGGGTAGCCGTAGTGTCCGGTCTGTGACGCAACTCGTCGCCGTCGGCGAGATCATGCTCGACCTGCTCGCCCCGCCGCTGCAGGCGGGCCGCGCCGTGCACGCGCGGATCGAGCTGCGGCCGGGTGGGGCGCCTGCGAACGCCGCGCTGGCGGCCGTCGAGGCGGGCGCGGCCGCCGCGGTCGTGGGACGCGTGGGCGCCGACGCCGCCGGGCGGCTGGCGCGGGACACGCTCGCGGCCGCGGGCGTCGAGCCGCTGCTCGCGGTCGACCCCGAGCTGCCCACCGGCACGTTCCTGCGCGCCGGCGACGCGATCGCGGCCGACCGCGGCGCGAACGTGCGGCTGGGCCCGGACGACCTGCCGGCCCGGCTCGAGGCGGATGTCGTCCTCGTCTCGCCGTACGCGCCCGCGGAGGCGGCCGCCGCAGCCGTCGCGCGGGCGCGGTCGGACTGGGTCGCCGCGCGCGGCCCCGGCGGCGCGGACGCGCTCCTCCTCGACGAGACGGAGGCGCGGGAGCTGACCGGCCTCGCCCCGGAGGATGCCCTCGCGCAGCTGGCGCCGCGGCAGCGGCTCGTCGTCGTCACACTCGGCGCCGACGGCGCGATCGCGGCGCTCGAAGGGACGGTCGAGCGCCGCCGCCCGCCGGCCCGCCACTCCGGCGGAGCGACCGGCGCGGGCGACGCGTTCGCCGCCGGGCTGCTGCTCGGCCTCGCCCGCGGCCTGGCGCTCGGCCCGGCGCTCGAGCAGGGCTGCGCGCTCGGCGCCAGCTGGGTGCGAACACGTTCTGCGGCAGCGAAGCCCGCCGGGTCGGCGACCCTAGCCGAACTAGAGCCGATCGACGTCCGCCTGCCAGAGGGAACCGTCGATCCTGCGGGCGGTCACGACGCCGTCGCCCTCGAGCAGCCGCTCGAGCTCCGGATTGCCGCCGAACTCGCGCATGCCGTCGACCCGGTACTCCCGCCCGTCCGGCGTCACCGTGAGCCGGAGCTCCTCGCCGTCGGCGTCGAGCTCGAGCACCCGGATCCGCCGCGCGGCGACCCCCCACGTGCGGCCGCCGCGCCGGACGGCCTCGGCGCGGAACGGCGGGTCGATCGCCTGCTCGATCGCCTCGGCCAGCGGCTCGACCTGCTCCGGCCCGCTCTCGACCACGACCGAGCCGTCGGGCAGGACGACGAACGACGCCTCGTCGGCGTCGTCGCCCGCCTCCGCCGCCACGACCGCGTCCCACTCGCGCGGCCGGTGGACGCCGTGGATGCCGACCTCGCCCCACTGCGGGCGCGTGTCGACCGGCGGTCGGGTCGAGGCCGCCCTCGCGCGCGAGCCGCCTGTGGAGCGGCTCGCGCCGCAGGAACGCCCATGTCGCGTCAGTCGGTCGGCTCGATCAGCGCCGTAGTCGCCGGCGCGCCGCCGGTAGACGACGTTGACGTCGCCGCTCGCGTCGTTGCGGAAGACGAAGAAGTCGTGGCCGATCAGCTCCAGCTGCAGCACCGCCTCCTCGGGCGTCATCGGCTTCACCGCGAACTGCTTCGTCTTGACGATCGAGGGCTCCGCGTCCTCGCCGAGGACGGGGATGCCCGGCTCAGGGCCGTTCTGGCGCGCGTGCCTGCGCGGCTCCTTGCGCCGCTTCTCGCGGTAGCGCTTCACCTGCCGCTCCAGCTTGTCCACGAGCTGGTCGATCGACGCCTTCATGTCGACCGACGCCTCGCGCGCCCGCAGCGTCGGGCCCTTCGTCCGGATCGTGGCCTCCGCGATGTGGTTGTCCGAGATCGACGGGTTCTTCTCGACCGCGAGCTCGATCTCCACCTCGGTCGGGTCGGCCAGCTGCTTGGAGAGCTTGCCCAGCTTCTCCTCGGCGTAGGTCCGGATCGACGGGCTGACGTCCACGTTCTTGCCCTTCACCTGAAGTCGCATGCAACGCCTCCTGGGGTGGCTTGCCAGCCGTTCTACTCGCAATCTAACGAACGAAGGGCGCGTGCGAACACGACGACCTCGATTCGCCGCGCGCCGCCCGCGCGCAGCGCCGTCGCCGCCGCCGAGACGGTCGCTCCCGTCGTGTACACGTCGTCGACGAGACAGACCCGCGCGGGGACGCGGCCGCGCGGCCCGAAGGCGCCGACGACGTTGCGACGCCGCTCGCGGAGCGCGAGCCCGCGCTGCGGCCGGACGGCGCGCGCGCGGGCGAGGAGCGGCAGCGGCTCGAGCTCCCAGCGGCGTCCGAGCTCGCGCGCGAGCCGCTCCGCGGTCGAGTGGCCGCGCTCGAGGACGCGGTCGCGGTCGGGCGGGATCCAGGCGAGCGCGGCCGCGTCCGGCCGCGGCACGACCTCGACGACGAGGTCGGCGGCGAGCGCCGTCACGCGGCGGAGGCCGCGCTCCTTCCAGCCGGCGACGAGCGCGCGGACGGTGCGGTCGTAGCCGACGGCCGCCCGCGCCCGGGCGAATGCGAGCCGGCGGCCGGCGCACTCGCGGCAGCGCGCGACCGGCCAGGCGGTCGGCGCGCCGCAGCGGTCGCAGAGCGTCCCGTCGAGCCGCGGCAGTCGCCGTGCGGCAGGCGCCGCAGAGCAGGGCGCCGGGAGCCTCGCAGCCGAGGCAGCGCTGCGGCAGCAGGAGGTCGAGCAGCTCGATCCACCGAGCGTAGGGCCAGGAGGCGCGCGGTGCTGCGCCGGAAGCGTGCCGAGAGCGTGCCGGGCGCTCCACAGGAGCGCCCGGCGTTCGTGCGCTCTAGGCCGAGTGGACGAGCTCCGGCGCCTCGACGGGCGCCGGAGCGCTCTCGATCCGCCGCTTCAGGTTCCGGAACTGCCGGCGCTGCATGACGAAGTGCGCCGGGCCCCAGACGAGCACGTCCGAGAGCAGTCCGAAGAGCCGCGGCCGCGTGACTCCTTGCCCGCGGACGATCAGGCGCGTGCCCTCCTCGTGCGGCTCCAGCAGGAAGCTCCAGGAGCCGTCGCTCGAGACGCGCGGCGGCTCGCCGGCCGGGTCGTAGGCCCGTCCGCGCAGGTCGACCGTCGCGCGGAGGACGAGCGCGCGCTCCGGCTCGACCGCCGCGACCGTGAACCAGGAGCGGCCGTCGGGCGTCGAGGGCAGGCGGTCACCCACCTCGATGCTCTGCCACTCCGGATGGATCGTGTCGGCGCTGGGCACGCCGCTGTTGTCGAGCCGGTCCCAGCTGTACCAGCCGGCCCGGGTGCAGCCCATCTGCACGAGCCACGGCCAGACGTCCTTCGGCGGCGCGGCGATCGTCACCGCCATCGTCGATCGGCCCTTCGCGCCCGGGACGACGTCGTCGCCGGGCATCTCCGCGCGGCGCTCCTCGCAGGTCGCGCCCGCATTGCGCAGGATCGCGCGACTGACGCCGAGGACGCCGGCCACGCCCGCGCCGACGGCGAGCAGACGCTTCATCTCCCACCTCCTTCGTCGCTGCCGCCGAGCCTGCCCCCGCGCCGGCGGACGCGAATCGGGGAGCGCCCGGATTAGGGCGGGTCCAGCGTGTACGCGTCGCGCTGCGGCAGCCCGACGCGGGCGCGCATACGGTTGTCCGCCTCGAGCAGCTGCTCGCGGTTGCCGATGTCCCACCACTCGCCCGCGAAGCGGTAGCCGTAGACCGGCCGGCGCTCCGCCAGCCAGCCCGAGGAAGCTGCCGATGTTGTCCGGCGAGTGGCCCTGGCCGAGGTACTGCTCGACGAGCGGGACGTGCTCGCGGCGGAAGATGTAGGTGGCGGTGGCGGCCAGCGTCGACGGCGGCTCGCTCGGCTTCTCGACGAAGTGCACGATCCGCCCGTGCTCGTCGAGGTCGACGATGCCGAAGTGCGTGGCCAGCTCGACGTCGCCGCAGTCGTAGACCGCGACGGCGCTCGCAGCCGGGCCGCTCGTGCCAGAAGGCGGCGTAGTCGGCGAGGCCGAAGTCGAACAGGTTGTCGCCGGCGACGACGAGCAGGTCGTCGTCGAGGGCGGCGCGGTCGATCGTCAGCCGCAGGTCGCCGACCGCGCCGAGCCGGTCGTCGTTCGTCGTCGTGCCGTCGTCGTGGACGGCGACGCCGTTCTCCGCTCCCCAGCGCTCGAAGGTCGGCCGCGAAGCGGCTGTTCGTGACGAGGTGGACGCCGTCGACCTCCTCGACCTCGCGGATCTTGTCGAGGATCCAGTCGAGGATCGGCCGCCCGCCCACCGGCAGCAGCTGCTTCGGCAGCTCGTCGGTCAGCGGTCGCAGCCTCGTCGCGTAGCCCGGCGGCGAGGATCACCGCCTTCATGCGGCGACCACGCGCGGGAGCGACTGCTCGTAGGGCGCGTCGTGGACGCCCTCCTCGGTGACGATCGCCGCGATCAGGGCGGCCGGAGTCACGTCGAACGCCGGGTTTCGGGCCGGGAAGCGCGCCGGTCACCTCGGTCGGGTCGCGCTCCTCGATCGGGATGCCGTTGCCGGTCGGCGTGTCGGGGTCGATCGTCGACGTCGGCGCGACGACGTACAGCGGCAGGCCGTGGTGGTCGGCGGCGACGGCGAGCGAGTAGGTGCCGATCTTGTTCGCCGTGTCGCCGTTGGCCGCGATCCGGTCGGCGCCGGTGATCGACGCAGTCGACCTCGCCGCCGCGCCATCAGCGACGCGGCGGCGGAGTCGGCGATCACGGTGTGCGGGATCCCGAGCGCCTCGAGCTCGTAGGCGGTCAGGCGCGCGCCCTGGAGCAGCGGCCTCGTCTCGTCGACGACCACGTGCTCGACGAGGCCGCGCTCGAAGCCCGCGCGGATCATCCCGACCGCCGAGCCGTAGCCGCCCGTCGCGAGGCCGCCGGCGTTGCAGTGGGTGAGCACG
This sequence comes from uncultured Actinomycetes bacterium, assembly GCA_963839285.1. Taxonomy (GTDB): domain Bacteria; phylum Actinomycetota; class Thermoleophilia; order Gaiellales; family Gaiellaceae; genus DASSSQ01. The sequence goes on along the minus strand of CAWIUN010000020.1, from coordinate 220,682 downwards.
CGCACGCCGGGGAAGAGCAGGTCGGCTCCGTGAGCGCCCATGCGGCGGCAGCGCTCGACCTCGTCGTCGTGGATCCGGCGCGCGGCGGCCGCGGGATCCTCCGCCGCCGCGCACCTCGCGCGAGCGCCCACGCGCAGGTTGACGGCGGTCGGCCGCGAGGCCGCGAGCACGCCGGCCGCCTCGGCCGCGTCCTCGCCGCGCGCCACCGCGAGCGCGTAGCCGTAGGCGGCCGCGATCCCGATCGCCGGCGCGCCGCGGACGACCATCGTCCGGATCGCGTCGGCGACGTCGGCGGCGGTGCGGCACTCGACCCAGGTCGTCCTCCTCCGGGAGCCGCCGCTGGTCGAGCAGTACGACGCGATCCGCCTCGAGGCGGAGGATGTCGTGCGGCTCGAGCGCGTGACCCATGGGAGGAGCAGGTCCGGGGCCTTGTGACTTTTCGTCACAAGGAGCCGAAGCCGTTTCGACCTAGGTCCCCTCGTCCCACGAGGCCAGGTACTGCGCCTGCTCCTCGGTGAGACGGTCGATGGTGGCGCCCATCGTCGCCAGCTTCAGGCGGGCGATCTCGCGGTCGATCTCGTCCGGCACGGGATAGACCTTCCGCTCGAGGCTCGGCGGCGTTCTGGACCGCGTACTCGGCCGAGAGCGCCTGGTTCGCGAAGGACATGTCCATCACGATCGCCGGATGCCCCTCGGCGGCCGAGATGTTGACGAGCCGCCCCTCGGCGAGCAGGTAGATGCCGCGGCCGTCCTCCATCGTGAACTCCTCGACGAACTGCCGCGCCTCGCGCGTCTCCTTCGCCGAGCGAGCGCAGCGCCGGGATGTCGATCTCGACGTTGAAGTGGCCCGTGTTGGCGAGGATCGCGCCGTCCTTCATCGACGCGAAGTGCTCGCGCGGCGATCACGTGCTTGTCGCCGGTGGCGGTGCAGAAGATGTCGCCGACCTTGGCGGCCTCGCGCCATCGGCATCACCTCGAAGCCGTCCATCAGCGCCTCGAGCGCGCGCATCGGGTCGACCTCGGTCACGATCACGTGCGCGCCGAGCCCCTTGGCCCGCATGGCGACGCCGCGCCCGACCCAGCCGTAGCCGGCGACGACGAAGCGCTTGCCGGCGAGCAGGACGTTGGTCGCGCGGATGATCCCGTCGATCGTCGACTGGCCGGTGCCGTAGCGGTTGTCGAACAGGTGCTTGGTCTTCGCCTCGTTGACGGCGATCACCGGGAACGCGAGCGCGCCGTCGGCCTCCATCGCCTTCAGGCGGATGACGCCGGTCGTCGTCTCCTCGGTGCCGGCGATGATGTCCGACGAGCTGCTCGCGGCGGTGCGCGTGCAGGACGCCGATCACGTCGGCGCCGTCGTCCATCGTCAGCTGCGGCTTGTGGTCGACGGCCGCCTCGATGTGCCTGTAGTAGGTGTCGTTGTCCTCGCCCTTGATCGCGAAGGCGGCGATGTCGTAGCTCTCGACGAGCGCCGCGGCGACGTCGTCCTGGGTCGACAGGGGGTTCGACGCGCAGAGGACGACGTCGGCGCCGCCCGCCTTGAGCGTGCGCATCAGGTTCGCCGTCTCGGTCGTCACGTGCAGGCACGCCGAGACGCGGTAGCCGTCGAGCGGCTGCTCGCGCTCGAAGCGCTCCCTGATCGCGGCCAGCACCGGCATCTGCCGGTCGGCCCACTCGATGCGGCGGACGCCCTCGGCGGCGAGCCCCAGATCCTTCACGTCGTGTCGCTTGGTCGTTGCCATGTGTCTGCCTCTCGTTGGTCAGCCGCCGAGTGTAGCTACGCCACGAGCAACCGCTCGTGCTTGCGCTGCTCCCACTCGACCCAGGCGGGGGTATGGGCGACGTCGCTGCCGGCAAGCCAGGTCTCGACGGCCGCCCGCAGCTCCGGGTCGCGCCGCAGCCGGAGCACGAACGCCATCTCGTCGAGCGCGACGCCGAAGCGGCTGCCGCAGCCGCGCGAGCGAGCGGAGCTGGTTCAGCTCGCGCAGGCCGTAGACGCGGTAGCCGGCCGCCGTCCGCTCGGGGACGACGAGGCCGACGCGCTCGATGTAGCGCAGCATCCGGGCGCGACCAGCCGCTGCGCGCGGCCGCCTCGCCCACGGTCAGGTGCTCCTGCATGCGGCACAACCTTAGCACGACTGTGTCAAGGTCGCCGCGCGTGGATGACGCCCTGCGACTTGCGGATCCGGAAGACGCCGTCGTGCTCGATCGCCGCCTCGACGGGCGCGCGAACGATCTCGGGGTCGCCGCGGAACGTGTGGCTCGACCGCACGTAGGCGACCACGGGGCCGGCCTCGGTGACCTCGAGGTCGCACGCGTGCCTCTCGACCCGCACGTCCATGAAGAACGGCTCCAGCTGCGCGACGCCCGTCTCGAGGCCGAAGTCGTCGGTGTGCTGCGCGAAGCTCCAGGCGGGGACGAGCTCGTCCAGCTCCCGCATGTGGCCCTCGCCGTTGGTCGCCGCGTGCAGCATGCCGCCCGGGACGAGCACGCGTGCAAGCTCGGCGAGCGCCTTCGGCCGGTCGGGCACGTGATAGAGCATGTGGTTTGCGAGCACGACGTCGAACGAGGCGTCCGGGAAGGGCAGTTCCTGGGCGTCGGCGACGAGGTACTCGGCCCGGTCGCCCAGCACCCGGCGAGCGGCCTCGATCATCCCCGCCGAGAAGTCGGTCAGGGTCAGCTTCCAGCTCGGGTCGATCCGGTCGAGGTTTGCCTCCCAGATCGCCGCCGGCCCGCAGCCGACCTCGAGCACGCGCGCGCCGGGCGGCGGCGCGCTCCCGTCGAAGAGCCAGCGCGGCCAGCTCACCTCCGCCGTGGAGAAACGTTCGTGCAGGTCGATCCGCGCGCGCAGGTTCGCGTCGTCCCGGTACTGCTCCTGCAGGCTCAGGGCGCCGAGGTCCCCTCGCGGCCGTACGCGTCCTCGAGCCGCACGACGTCGTCGAGGTGCGGGGTCGAGACCTCGAGGATGTCGGTGTCCTCGATCGCCGTGATCCGGTGGACGGTGCCGGGCGCGTAGTGGAACGCGGCGCCCGGGCCGACGACCTCGGTCTTCAGCACCGCGTCGCCGACGGCGCCGAGCTCGAGCTTCGCGCGGCCGGACTGGATCAGCCAGGCCTCGTCCTTGACCTCGTGGAACTGGAGGCTGAGCGACTCGCCCGCGTTCACGTGCAGCAGCTTGCCGCAGTAGGCGTCCGTGAGCGCCCAGATCAGCTCGTAGCCCCAGGGCTTGTCGACCCGACGCGTCTCGAAGCCCCACGGCTCCAGGCTCTCGAGGTTCGGCGAGGCTGTCGGGTCGGTCACGAGAAGGTCAGGGCTCCCTCGGGGATCACGGCGTCGGCTGCGACGCGGACGCCGTGGTCGAGTGTATTCCCCGCGCCGATGCGCGCGCCAGGGCCCACGATCGAGAGGCCGCGGACGGAGCAGCCGGCGCCGAGGACGGCGCCCTCGCCGACGATCGACTCGACGACCGTGCAGCCGGAGCCGACCTGCGCGCCCGCGCCGATCACGGAGCCGTCGACGACCGCGTCGCCGGCCACACGCGCGCCCCGGCCGATCACCGCGACGCTGCCGATCCGGGCGCCGGCCTCGACCGAGCCGCCGACGTAGACCGGCGGCACCAGCCTCGCGCCCTCCGCGACGACCGCGGCCTCGTCCACGTAGGTGTAGTCGCGCCCGAGCAGCTCCCCCACCTCGGTCTCGACGTTGCGCTCGAGCACGTCGCGGTGGGCCTGCAGGAAGCTCTCCGGCGTGCCGACGTCGAGCCAGTAGCCCGGCAGCGCGAGCCCGTAGCAGGCGCCCTGCTCGACGAGCGCCGGGAAGACCTCGCGCTCGATCGAGACGGCGCGGCCGGGCGGGATCAGGTCGAGCACCTCCGGCTCGAGCACGTAGACGCCGGCGTTGATCAGGTTCGTGTCGATCTCCTCCGGGCGCGGCTTCTCGAGGAAGCTCTGGACGCGGCCGTCCTGCTCGAGCCGGACGAGCCCGTAGCGGGTCGGGTCGGAGACCGGCGTCAGCAGGATCGTCGCCTTCGCGCCCGTCTCGCGGTGGAAGGCGGCGAGCGCGCCGAGGTCGGCCTCGCGGAGCGAGTCGCCGTTGACGGCGAAGAAGGTCTCGTCGAGGCCCTCGGCGGCGAAGCGGACGGCACCGCCGGTGCCGAGCGGCTCCTCCTCGACGCGGTAGGAGAGGCCGAGCCCCTTCCACTCCTCGCCGAAGAAGCCGCGGATCTGGTCGGGCAGGTAACCGCAGGAGAGCACCGCGCGGTCGACGCCGTGCCGGTGCAGGTGCTCGAAGCAGTAGGCCAGGAGCGGCCGGTCGACGAGCGGCAGCATGTCCTTCCGCGTCCGCTCGGTCAGCGGGCGGAGGCGGGTGCCCTTGCCGCCGACGAGGATGACCGCGGGGTGGCTCACCCCAGCTCGTGCTCGCGCTCCGGGGTCTCCGGGAGCACGTCGAGCGGCGAGGTCGGGCGGCCGACGCCCTCGTAGGCGAAGCCGAGCGCGCGCACGGCGGCCGGGTCGAGCAGGTTGCGGCCGTCGACGATCAGCGGGCGGCGCATCGAGTCGCGCACCTCGGCGCGCGGCGAGCTCCTTCAGCTCGCGGCCACTCGGTCACGATCACCGCCGCGTCGGCGTCGGCGACGGCCTCCTCGTAGCTGTCGCAGAGCGTCGACGCCGCAGCAGATCGTCCGGCTTCGCGACCGGGTCCCAGCCGCGCACCTCGGCGCCCTCGGCGAGCAGCCGCGAGGCGAGCACGAGGCTCGGCGCCTCGCGCATGTCGTCCGTGCCCGGCTTGAAGGCGAGCCCGAGCAGCGCGATCCGCTTCCCGCGCAACCGCCCGAGGTGGCGTCTCGAGCTTGCCGACGACGCGCCGCTTCTGCAGCTCGTTGACCTCGATCACGGCCGCGAGCAGCTGGAAGTGGTAGCCGGAGTTGCCGGCGAGCTGCTTGAGCGCGCTGATGTCCTTCGGGAAGCAGCTACCCGCCGAAGCCGATTCCCGCGCGCAGGAAGTGCTGGCCGAGGCGGTGGTCGAGGCCCATGCCCCTCGCGCGACGTCGACGACGTCGGCGCCGACGAGCTCGCAGACGTTCGCGATCTCGTTGATGAAGCTGATCCGCGTCGAGAGGAACGCGTTCGACGGCGAGCTTGACCATCTCGGCCGAGGCGACGTCGGTGCGCACGACCGGCGCGTCGATGCCCTCGTGCAGCGCGCTCGACCGCGTCGCCGTCGGCGCTCCTCGAAGGCGCCGATCACGATGCGGTCGGCGTGCAGGAAGTCGTCGACGGCGGTGCCCTCGGCGGTGAACTCGGGGTTCGAGACGTAGCCGACGCGGCCGAGGCCGCGCGCGTCGAGCGCCGCGCGCACCTTCTCGCCCGTGCCGACGGGCACGGTGCTCTTCATCACGACGATCCCGCCGGCGTCCGTCGGGCAGCTCGTCGATCACCGTCCAGACCGCGGAGAGGTCGGCGTCGCCGGAGTACATCGGCGGCGTGCCGACGGCGATGTAGAGGAAGTCGGCGCCCGCGACCGCCTCGCGCACGTCGAGCGTGAACGCGAGGCGCTCGCGGTTGCGCTCGATCAGCTCCTCGAGGCCTGGCTCGTAGATCGGCACCTCGCCGCGCCGGAGCTGCTCGATCTGCTCGGGGACGACGTCGCGGACGACGACCGTCGTGCCCGAGGTCGGCGAAGCAGGCGCCCGTGACGAGGCCGACGTAGCCCGCGCCGAAGACTGCGATCCGGCTCATCCCGCGCGAGACCCTACCCGCAATGGTGAAGAAGATGTTCGGGAAACCGCTCATTTCGAGATCGGCTGCAGGCCCTTCGCGATCGCGATCATCGTCTCGTTCGAGAGCGATGTCGAGCAGGGTGTTCACCACCCAGTAGCGCGTGTCCCCCTCGCCGTGGAGGCACGACCATGTGCAGGTGCGACCCGGAGTAGTAGAGGTCGTACGTGCGCCCCTTGATCTGCCGCGTCTCGCTCGGCTTCCCGAGCGCCGGCGCGTCCGCCCAGTCGGTCTCCTGGATGCCCCAGTACTCGCTCGCGCCCGTCACGTAGGTCAGGCGCACGCGCCTTGCGCTTGGCCGCCGACGTTGTAGAGCCGCGCGCCGCTCTCGCGATCGAGAGGCGCGAGTTCTGCTCGACCACCGTCGGCACCATCAGCGGGTACGGCACCCGCGGCTGCCGCTCCGCGACGGCGCCCTCGGCCTGGCCCGGGTCGTAGCGCACGTCCGCCGGCTGCGTGCTCGGGCGTCTTGTCGACCGGCGCCGGCGCGATGTCGCCGTGGAAGGTCTGGCCGACGACGACGGTCAGCATCGTCCCCTCCGGCGAGAGCTTGCGGATCGCCGGCGTCATCGGCGCGACGTCGGCCGGCGCGAACAGGTTCGCCATCGGCTTCGCCGCCGCGAGCGCCTTCTCGTCGCCCTTCGTCGTAGAAGATCGTCGTCTTGTAGTAGTCCTGCGTCGGCGCGTTCGCCGGCGAGCTCGACGTCGAGCATCTGGTAGCCGCGCTCGGCCGAGCAGCGTAGGCGGCGTTCGCGGCCGCGCCGGCGACGCCGTTGCCGTTCAGGACGTACGACGTAGGTCGCTCTTCGGCCGGCGGCGCCTTCGTCTTCGGCTTCAGGTCCGAGCGCCGCGGCCGTCGCCTTCTTCGGCGCCTCCACGTCCGGGGTTCTGGAATCCTCGGCAGCGCCTTCTGGATGCGAGTCGGGCGACGCGATCACGTTGTAGTACGCGTCCTGGCCGACGCTGTCGATCTTCGCCTGGAAGAAGTGCCCGCTCGGCAGCTCGTAGGCGAAGAGCGCGTAGCGGAGGATCGTCCGGCCGAGGCTGGCTGTCGCCGGTCGAGCCGACCTCGACGTTGTCGCGTGATCGCCGACACGATCTTCGGCAGGTCGAGCGGCGATCAGCGAGCTCGAGACCTGCTGCTTGAACGCCTTCACGAACTCCTGCTGGCGCGCGAGCCGGTAGAAGTCGGAGTCGGTGTGCCGGAAGCGGACGAAGGCGAGCGCCTGGCTCGCCGTTCAGCCGCTGGTAGCCGGGCTGGAGGTTGATGTTGGCGTAGTTCGTCGAGCCGCGGTGCCGACGTTCTTGTTGTAGTAGCGGCGGTCGACGTCCATCCAGACGCCGTGGACGCTGTCGACGACCTCCTTGAAGCCGTGGAAGTCGACCGTGATCAGGTAGTTGATCGGCAGCCCGGTCAGCTGCTTCACCGTCGCGAGCGAGCCCTGCGAGCCGCAGATCGCGTAGGCGGAGTTGATCTTCCCGCTGCCCTGCGCGACCGGGTTGCCGTCCTTGTCCGGGCAGTAGAGCTCGACGAGCAGGTCGCGCGGGAACGAGAGCAGCGAGATCGTGCTTCGTGACCGGGTCGGCGCGGACGAGCATCATCGTGTCCGAGCGCGACGCCTCGCCGGTCGCTCGACGCCCATGCGGTGGTCGTAGCCGACGACGAGCGCGATCGCGCGCGTGGTTCGCGAGCGGCGATGTCGAGCTGCTGCGCGGCCTTCTTCACGTCCGGCGTATGGGCGCGGACGGCGGCGACGGACTGGTGGAAGTAGAGGTACGCGCCGCCGGCGAGGCCGCCCGCGACCATGATCGCGAGCAGCAGCGTGCCGAGCAGGATCCGCCGACGACGCGCCAGCGCGCCGCGCGGCGGCGGCTCCGGCTGGCGGTAGCGCGTGACCGTCCGCGAGCGCATCCGGAGGGCCGGTCGCCGTGCCCGTTGCCGTCGACCGCCGCACCCCGCCCGTACCCTCTCTTGAGCGTCGTCTTCATCCGTGAAGAAGCCGAGCGCCTCGAAGGCGCCCGCCACGGCCGCAGGATAGCGGACGCTCGAGACGCCTTCAGCGGTCAGTCTCTGCCAGCCTCTGCACGACCGCGAGCAGGCTGCCGTTCTCCTCGAAGCAGGCCCGCTGCTCGTCGGCGCCGTCGCCGCGCGCGCAGAGCCCCTCGATCTCGGCGAGCTCCGCCGCGCAGCCGAGCCGGGCCGCGTACGGCTCGGCCCGCTCGACGAGCTCGAGCACCGCCTCGCGGCCGGTGCGCTCCTCGTCGCGCTCGAGGTCGACGAGCGTCGCTTCGAGCCCGTAGCGGACCGCGCGCCACTTGTTCTCGTCCACGAGCATCACGCGGCTGGATCGCCAGCGCGCCCTCCCGCTCGAAGCGGTCCGAGAGCATCGCGACGAGGCACTGCACGAGCGCGACGATGCCGGCGACGGACGCGAGCCGGGTCTGGCCGTCGCAGATGCGGATCTCGATCGTCCCCAGCGTCGGGTGCAGCCGCAGGTCCCACCAGATGTAGGTGTAGTCGTCGAAGAAGCCGAGCCGCTGGGCGCGCTCCATCGCCTCCTCCCACTCCTCGAAGGACGCGTACGCCGGCGGTAGGCCGCTGCGGGGGAAGGCGTCGAAGACCTTCGAGCGCGTCGAGGCGAGGCCGGTGTCGCGCCCGAGCCAGAACGGGGAGTTGGCGGAGAGCGCGAGCAGCTCCGGCAGCCAGGTGCGCAGCGCGCCGGCGACGGAGACCGCCTCCTGCCCGGTCGAGAGGCCGACGTGGACGTGGAGGCCGAAGATCACCTCGCGCTGGCCGATCCACTGCATCTCGTGCAGCAGGTCGCGGTAGCGCTCCTTGTCGGTCACGTCCTGGTGCTCGTAGCGCGAGAACGGGTGCGTGCCGGCGCCGACGACGAGCGTGCCGCTCTCCCGCGCCGCGTCCGCGATCCGGCGGCGCAGGTCGCGCGCCTCCTCGATCGCCTCGGGCACCGAGCCGTGCACGTGCGTCGCCACCTCGAGCACCGACTGGACGAGCTCGGGCTTGACCTCGACCGACCGGTCGAGCTCCTCCTCGATCTCGTCGAAGCGGGACACGAGCTCGTAGCTCGTCCGGTCGACGAGCTGGAACTCCTCCTCGACGCCGATCGTGAAGGGCGGGCGCTTGCCGAAGTTGACGTCCATCGCGGCCGTTTGCTCGCCTGGCTACGGCTCCAAACGCAGGACGGTCGTGCGCAGGCGCTCGCGCGAGCCGCTCCCGGCGGAGCGGCCGAGCGACTCCATCGCGTCGAGGACGTGCAGGGCGAGCTCCGGCGAGCAGCGCGGCGGCCGGCCGTCCCGGATCGCCTCGGCAAGGTCCTCGACGCCGGGGCCGCGGATCCGGCCGAACGGCGGGCCGTCCGGCACGATCTCCTCCCACGGGCCGTCGTGCTCGCGGCCGAGGCGGAGCGAGCCGTCGTAGAAGCCGGGGAACGGCAGCCGGAGGGAGCCGGTCTGCCGTAGAGCTCGAGCGCCGGCGCGGTGGTGCCGCGGACCTCGAAGCTCATCGTCATCGTCGCGAGCGCCCCGAGCGCGAAGGCGAGCGTGGCCACCCAGTGCGTCGGCGCGGCGGCGGCGAACCGCTCGCCGGCGCGCGGGCCCGTCTCGATCGTGCGCTCCGGCCGGCCGCGTCGCCATCGCGCTCACCGCCGCGATCGGCCCGTAGAGCACGACGAGTGTGGTCAGGTAGTAGACGCCCTCGTCGTAGACCGGCCCGGCGGCGAAGAGGTGGTCCGGGTTCGGGTGCCAGCGCTCGCTCCCGGGGGCGACGAAAGACGCGAGCGCGCCGACGGCCCGGCCGAGCGAGCCGGCGTCGAGGAGCGTGCGGGCGGCCGGATGCTCGGGCCGAGGAACGTGTCGGGGGCGACGGCGAGCCCGAGCCCGCGCTCCCGCGCGAGCGCCGCCAGCCCTTCGCCCTCGGCCAGGGTCATCGCAAGCGGCTTCTCGCTGAAGACGTGCTTGCCGGCCTCGAGCGCGGCGCGGCTCGTCTCGGCGTGTGCGACGGCCGGCGTCAGGTTGACGACGAGCTCGATCTCCGGGTCGGCGAGCAGCTGCTCGGGCGGGATCCCGCGCGCGGGGTCGCGGTCGGCGACGGCGACGATCTCGACGAGGCGGCTGTCGGCGAGGCCGTCGCGGTAGTAGTGGGCGACGTTGCCCGCGCCCAGCAGGCCGGCCTTCACGGTGTCAGCCTCGTCCGGTCGCGCGGGAAGAGCGTCGTCTCGCGGACGTTCTGCGCGCCGAGGAGCCGGGCGACGAAGCGCTCGAGCCCGATCGCGAAGCCGCCGTGCGGCGGCATGCCGTGGCGGAAGGCCTCGAGGTAGCCCTCGAAGCCCTCGGTGCGGCCGTCGAGCGCGGCGACGTAGTCGTCGTGGCGGTGCAGCCGCTGCCCGCCGGTGACGAGCTCGAGGCCGCGGAAGAGCAGGTCGAAGCGAGTTCGAGTACTCGGGCCGGCCCGGCTCGGGATGCGTGTAGAACGGCCGCTTCTCCATCGGGTAGCCGGTCACGAACAGGAGCTCGCCGTGCTCCTCGCAGAGCCGCCGCTCGTCCGCCGGCGCGAGGTCGACGTCGTCGACGCCCGTGTCGGCGAAGTGCACCCACGGGATCTCGGCGGGGACGTCGGGGAGCCGGACGCCGAGCAGGTCGACCGCGCCGGCCGCACGCTCGCCGACGGCGGCGACCATCCCGGCGACGACGTCGCGCAGCACCCGCATCACGTCGAAGTGATCCTCGACGAAGCCGAGCTCCGCGTCGAGCGACGTGTACTCGGCGAGGTGCCGCGTCGTGTCGTGCGGCTCGCCGCGGAAGACCGGGCCGACCTCGTACACGCGCTCGAAGACGCCGACCATCGTCTGCTTGTAGAACTGCGGGCTCTGGGCCAGGAAGGCGTCGCGGCCGAAGTAGTCGAGCCGGAAGACGTTGGCGCCGCTCTCGGTCGCCGTCGCGACGATCTTCGGCGAGTGGATCTCGACGAAGCCCTGCGCGTCGAGCGTCTCGCGGAAGCCGGCCACCGCGGCGGCGGCGATCTCGAAGGCGGCACGCCGGCGCGGGTGCCGGAGCGACACCGGCGCGTGGTCGAGGATCGTCGGCAGCTGCTCCTTCAGCTCCGGCCGCCGCAGCTCGACCGGCGGCGGGCCGGCCGGCTCGGCGAGCACGCGGAAGCGCGGCTCCCGCACCTCCACGCCTCCCGGCGCCTGCAGCGCCTCCGCGACCACGCCGTCCACCTCGACCACCGTCTCGAGCTCCACCTCGAGCGGCCGGTCGAGCACCAGCTGCGCGAGCCCGCCGCGGTCGCGCAGGACGACGAAGGAGACGCTGCCGAGGTCGCGCTTCGCGTGGATCCAGCCGGCCAGCTCGACTCGCTCGCCCGGCATGGGCCGAAAGCTCGTTCGTCAGGACTCTCATCGGGATCACCTCCTTCACGAGTCGCCCTACCTGTGCGGGCGGGAGGCGTCCCCGCGGTGCCACCGCACTTCACCGGCTGCCGCCGGCCTCGTTGGAGGTCCGTGACGTGGGCCCGACGAGCGGCTCGGGAGGCGTCACTCTCCGTCGGCGCCGCTACCCGGATGCTACAAGCGGTCCGACCCAGCGCGCGACGTCGTCCGGGGAGGCGCCCTTGCGTCGGGCGTAGTCCTCGAGCTGGTCGCGACCGATCCGCCCGACCGAGAAGTAGCGCGCGTCCGGGTGGTGCGAGGTAGATGCCGCTGACGCGCGCGGCCGGGCAGCATCGCGAAGTCTCCGTCAGCGCGAAGCCCGCTTCCTCGGCGCCGAGCAGCTCGAAGAGCTTCGCGCTTCTCGCGGTGGTCGGGGCAGGCCGGATAGCCGAAGGCCGGGCCGGATGCCGCGGTAGCGCTCGGCGACCAGCTCCTCGTTCTCGAGCGCCTCGTCCGGCGCGTACCACTCGCGCCGCGCGCGCTCGTGCAGCCACTCGGCGAACGCCTCGGCGAGCCGGTCGGCGAGCGCCTTCGCCATGATCGCGCGGTAGTCGTCGTGCTCGGCCTCGAAGCGCGCCGCCAGCTCGTCGGCGCCGTCGACGCCGACGGCGAACGCGCCCAGGTGGTCGCCGGCGGGCGCGACGCAGTCGGCGAGGCAGCGGTTCGGCCGCGAGTCGTCGCGCTCGCGCCTGCTGGCGCAGGAAGCAGAACCGCGTCCGCGGCTCGAGCGACGACGTCGTCGCCCTCGGCGTGCGCCGGCCAGAAGCCGTAGACCCCGCGCGCTTGTAACAAGTCGTCACGCGACGATCTCGTCGAGCAGCGCTGGCGCGTCCGTCGTACAGCTCGCGCGCCTGCCGGCTGCTCGAGGATTGCAGGGAACTTGCCCTTCAGCTCCCAGGCGAGGAAGAAGAACTGCCAGTCGATGTAGTCGCGCGAATCGTCGCAAGGTCGGGCTCGACGAGCGCGTGTCCCGTCGAAGGGCGGCTCGGGGAGCGTCGTCGAACGCGACCCGCGCGCGCGTTCGCGCGCGCCTCGGTCGAGCGAGCAGCGAGCGGCTTGCGCGCCGCGTTCGGCGTGCTCGCGCGCGGAGGCGCTCCTGCAGCTCGCGGTTCTCGCGCGTCGAGGCGGCCGCGCGCGGTCGGCGTCGAGCAGGTCGGAGACGACGCCGACCACGCGCGAGGCGTCGAGCACGTGCACCGTCGTCCTGCGGTACGCGGGCGCGATCCGCACCGCCGTGTGCTGCCTCGACGTCGTCGCGCCGCCGATCAGCAGCGGCAGGTCGAGCCCGCGCCGCTCCATCTCCGCGGCGACGCCGACCATCTCGTCGAGCGAGGGCGTGATCAGCCCGGAGAGGCCGACCACGTCGGCGCCTCTCGCGACGCGCCGTGTCGAGGATCGGCTCGGCCGGCACCATCACGCCGAGGTCGATCACCTCGTAGTTGTTGCAGCCGAGCACGACGCCGACGATGTTCTTGCCGATGTCGTGCACGTCGCCCTTGACCGTCGCGAGCACGACCTTGCCCTGCGCCCGCGCCGGCTCCGCCGCCGCTTCTCCGCCTCCATGTACGGCTCGAGGTAGGCGACCGCGCGCTTCATCGCGCGCGCGCTCTTGACGACCTGCGGCAGGAACATCTTGCCCGGCGCCGAAGAGGTCGCCGACGACCTTCATCCCGTCCATCAGCGGGCCCTCGATCACGTCGAGCGGCCGCGGCGCGCCTGCGCGCGCCTCCTCGGTGTCCTCCTCGATGAAGTCGACGATGCCGTGCACGAGCGCGTGCGCGAGCCGCTCCTCGACCGGCGCCTCGCGCCAGGAGAGGTCGACGCTCGCGCTTCGTGCCCTCGCCCTGGACGCGCTCGGCGAACTCGACCAGCCGCTCGGTCGCGTCGGGACGCCGGTCGAAGATCACGTCCTCGACGCGCTCGAGCAGCTCCGGCTCGATGTCCTCGTAGACGGCGAGCTGGCCGGCGTTGACGATGCCCATGTCGAGCCCGGCGCGGATCGCGTGGTAGAGGAACGCCGAGTGCATCGCCTCGCGGACGCGCGTCGTTGCCGCGGAACGAGAAGGACAGGTTCGAGATGCCGCCGCGAGGTGCGCGCGCCCGGGCAGCGCTCCTTGATCAGCGGCAGCGCCTCGATGAAGTCGCTTCGCGTAGCTCGTTGTGCTCCTCGATCCCGGTCGCGACCGCGAGCACGTTCGGGTCGAAGATCGATGTCCTCGGGCGCGAAGCCGGCCTCGCTCGGTGAGCAGGTCGTAGGCGCGGCTCGCAGATCGCGACCTTGCGCTCGACCGTGTCGGCCTGGCCCTGCTCGTCGAACGCCATCACGACCACGCGCGGCGCCGTAGCGGCGGACGCGCGCGCGCCTGCGCGAGGAACGCCTCCTCCCCCTCCTTGAGGCTGATCGAGTTGACGATCGCCTTGCCCTGGACGCACTTGAGGCCCGGCCTCGAGCACCGACCAAGCGGGAGCTGTCGACCATGATCGGGATCCGCGCGACCTCGGGCTCGGTGGCGATCAGGTTGAGGAAGGTCGTCATCGCCTGCTCCGAGTCGAGCAGGTCGGCGTCCATGTTCACGTCGAGGATGTTGGCGCCGCCGCGCACCTGGTCGAGCGCGACCTCGACCGCGGCCTGGAAGTCGCCCGCCTCGACCAGCCGGCGGAAGCGCGCCGAGCCGGTCACGTTCGTGCGCTCGCCGATCGATCGACGAAGCCGGTGTCCGCGCGTGATCACGAGCGGCTCGAGGCCGCTGAAGCGCGCGGCCGGCGGCTGCGCTCGGGCAGCCCGTCGCGGGGCAGATCCCGTCGACGGCGGCCGCGATCGCCGCGGTGTGCTCGGGCGTCGTGCCGCAGCAGCCGCCGACGACGTTGACGAGGCCGTCCTCGGCGAACTCGCGCAGGAGGCCGCTCGTGTCGTGCGGCTGCTCGTCGTAGCCGCCGAACGCGTTCGGCAGGCCGGCGTTCGGGTGGCAGGTGACGTAGCGTCGAGGCGACGTGCGCGAGCTCGGCGACGAACGGCCGCATCTGCGGCGGCGCCGAGCGAGCAGTTGACGCCGACGATCAGCGGGTCGGCGTGCTCGACCGAGATCCAGAACGCCTCGACGCGTCTGCCCGGACAGGTTCCGGCCGCGACAGGTCGATCGACCGTGAACGAGATCCAGAGCGGCAGCTCCGGCGCGACGTCGCTGCGCGGCGGCGATCGCGGCCTTCGCGTTCAGCGTGTCGAAGATCGTCTCGACGAGCAGCAGGTCGACGCCGCCCTCGCGCAGGCCGCGGATCTGCTCGGCGTAGGCCTCGACGACCTGGTCGAAGGTGTGCGTGCGGTAGGCCGGGTCGTCGACGCGCGGGGAGAGCGAGAGCGTCACGTTCAGCGGGCCGACCGAGCCGGCGACGAAGCGGCCGCCGACCTCGTCCGCCGAGCGCCGGCGCGAGCCGCGCGCCCTCGACGTTCATCTCGTAGACGGCGTCCTCGAGCCCGTAGTCGGCCTGGCCGATCGAGGTCGCGGTGAAGGTGTTCGTCGTCGTGATGTCCGCGCCGGCCTCGAGGTAGGCGCGGTGGACGTCGAGCGACGATCTCCGGGCGGCGTCAGGTTGAGCAGGTCGGGGTCGCCCTTGACGTCGCGCGGATGGTCGGCGAAGCGCTCGCCGCGGAAGTCCTCCTCGGTGAGGCCGCGGCTCTGCAGCAGCACGCCCCAGGCGCCGTCGAGGACGACGATCCGCTCCTGCAGCAGTGCCTCGAGTCTGCTCCGCGCGCGGTCATCGTCGCTTCCGATCGTGCCTGAAGAGGACGCGCGGCCGGTCCGCGCGGGCTCTTTAGGCGTTTGTTGAACCGGTCGCCAAGCTGCCTGTCAAAGCTTTCCGGGTTCGGATCTACAGCGTAGCCGATGGGCGCGAGCGCAGCATCGGCTGCCCCGTCACCTCGGCGATGCGCTCGAAGTGCACGGTCGTAGTCGAGGATCGGCACCTCAGCGGACTCGGCGGCGGCCGCGACCAGCGGCGGGGGATCCGGGCTGACGACCGTGCTCGCGTTCGCCGAGGGCATGCAGGACGTCTGCGGCGCGGTCCCACGCGACGCGGATCGGCAACGCGCGGCGAAGGTGATCGACCGCAGCTCGGCGAGTCGATCGGCGGCTCAGTCGCGGCCGATGACGCGGAGCTGGTTCTCCGCGTGGCGGATGCGCTGCTCGACCTGCCAGCGGTCGGCCGTCGGACTCGCCCGCCTCGATCGCGCTCGAGCTCGGCCCGCGCCTCGTCGAGCTGGCGCTCGCGCGCGCTCGTCGTCGATCTCGCGCGCGTCCACGGCGTCGTCGACGAGGGCGATCGCCCGGTCGCGCTCGACCTTGAAGAAGCCCGGGCCGATCGCGAACTCGCGCACCTCCTCCGGCGTCGACGCTCTGGTAGATCGCGCGTCGACCCGGCCTTCAGCATCGCGACGAGCGGCGCGTGGCGCGCGAGCACGCCGATCTCGCCGGCGGCGCCGGGGACGATCAGCATCTCGGCCTCGCCCTCGAACGCGGCGCCCTCCGGCGTCACGAGCGAGAGGTCGAACGTCTTGCGGTCGCTCGGCCACGCTACGCCGCCTACGCCTCCGACGCGCTCGTCTTCGCCTCTCTCGACGGCGCGCCTCGATCGTGCCGACCATGTAGAAGGCCTGCTCGGGCAGGTCGTCGTGCTTGCCGTCGAGGATCTCCGCGAAGCCGCGGATCGTGTCCTCGAGCTTCACGTACTCGCCCGGCGTGCCGGTGAACTGCTCGGCGACGAAGTTCGGCTGCGAGAGGAAGCGCTGGATCTTGCGCGCCCGCTGCACCGTCAGCTTGTCCTCGTCGGAGAGCTCGTCGATGCCGAGGATGGCGATGATGTCCTGCAGGTCCTTGTAGCGCTGCAGCACCTCCTGCACGCGCGTCGCGACCTGCGTAGTGCTCGTCGGAGACGATCCCCGGCGAGAGCGCGCGCGAGGTCGAGTCGAGCGGGTCGACGGCCGGGTAGATGCCCTGCTCGACGATCGCGCGCGAGAGCACGGTCGTCGCGTCGAGGTGCGCGAACGTGTTCGCCGGCGCCGGGTCGGTGAGGTCGTCGGCCGGCACGTAGATCGCCTGCACGGAGGTGACCGAGCCCGTGCGCGTCGAGGTGATGCGCTCCTGGAGCTGGCCCATCTCGGTCGCCAGCGTCGGCTGGTAGCCGACCGCGCTCGGCATGCGGCCGAGCAGCGCCGAGACCTCGGAGCCCGCCTGGACGAAGCGGAAGATGTTGTCGATGAAGAGGAGCACGTCCTGGCCCTGGTCGCGGAAGTACTCCGCCATCGTCAGGCCGGAGAGGCCGACGCGCAGGCGCGCGCCCGGCGGCTCGTTCATCTGGCCGTAGACGAGCGCGACCTTGTCGAGCACGCCCGACTCCTCCATCTCGAGCGAGAGGTCGTTGCCCTCGCGCGTGCGCTCGCCGACGCCGGCGAAGACCGAGACGCCGCCGTGCTGCGCGCGCGATGTTGTGGATCAGCTCCTGGATCAGCACCGTCTTGCCGACGCCGGCGCCGCCGAAGAGGCCGACCTTGCCGCCGCGGACGTACGGCGCGATCAGGTCGATCGACCTTGATGCCCGTCTCGAAGATCTCGATCTTCGGCGACAGGTCGCGTGAAGGCCGGCGGGTCGCGGTGGATCGGCCAGCGCTCGGCACCCTCCGGCGCGCGCGCTTGTCGTCGACCGGCTCGCCGATGACGTTCCAGACGCGGCCGAGGGTCGCCGTCGCCGACGGGCACGCTGATCGGCGCGCCGGTGTCGACGACGTCGATGCCGCGCGGCAGGCCGTCGGTCGAGTCCATCGCGACGGCGCGGACGCGGTCGTCGCCGAGGTGCTGCTGCACCTCGGCGACCAGGAGCGCGCCGCCGTCCCGTCGGGCAGCGCGATCTCGAGCGCGGTGTTGATCTCGGGCAGCTCGCTCGGTGAAGACGGCGTCGATGACGACGCCCTTGATCTCGATCAGCTTGCCGACGTTGCGCGTGGGTGCCTGCGTAGCCAAATGAAGCTCCTGGAAGTCGTGCGGGGCGGGTGCCGCGACCTGCGCGGGCGGGCCGCCGGGGCCCGGCGTCGGCAGCTTACCCGAGCGGCGCACGGAATCGGTCGCGCAACCGCAGTACGGCCTCTCGTCGAAGCGGGGCGAGCCCGTCCCTCGTCTCGGCCGACACCCGGTCGGCGTGGTCCAGGCTTCAGACGTACGACGTCAGCGAGGACGCATGCATGTCGACAGATGCTCCGGTGCGAGCGCGTAGGCCGGCCGGCGCCGGCGCGCTCGATGCCGGATCGAGGCGACGCGAGGCTGCGGCGGCTTCCCGCCGAGCAGACGACGCCGGAGCGCTGCGTCAGCTGACGGTCGAGCCGGTGCCGCGCGGCACGGCTGCGACCGTGATCGACGCGCGGCCGGCTGTCGGAAGGCCGGCTTCGGACGGCCGATCGCGCCGAGCCCGGCGCGTCGCCGCGACCGCCGCCGACGCGGCGGCTGCGCCGCTCGCGAGCAGCCGGCAGCGAGCGGCCGCGCCGCGGCGGCCGCGCGCACCGAGAGCGGCTCGAGCAGCACGCTCGAGCGGCGCGCGCGCGCAGCAGCGCCGCGACCGCCCGAGCCCTCGAGCGCTCGCGAACCCGCGGCAGTCGGCGCAGCGTCCAGGTGCGCGTCGCAGCAGCGCCTGCTCGAGCTCGGAGAGCTCGCCGTCGACGCGGAGCGAGGCCCACGCCCGGGCACGTTCGCAGTGTCCGTTCGGGATCGTCATCGTCCTCTGCTCATTCTGACGTCCGGTCCGCGCCGGAGTTAGGCGCGGGACGCGATCAGAACAGGCTGTATCGAGTATCGGCTGCGATGCCCAGGACGATGAGGACGAAACCGAGCACGATCAGCACCGCGGAGAGGTTGATCGACTCCTCCTGCTCCGAGCGGCGTCGCCCAGCGGAGCATCCGGCTGCGGAGCGAGAACGGCATCCAGCCCTCGCCGCCGGCGGCGCGCGCCGGGCCGCGGTTGCCGACGAGGAAGCCGCGCGATCAGCAGGAACGCGCCGACGCCGTACCAGGCGAGCGAGACCGAGCGGTCGGGCGCGGCGCCGAACGCGAGCCCGACGAGCAGCGCGAGCGCGCCGCTGGCGACGGCCGTGCCGACGAGCAGCAGCCCGAGGCGGCCGAGCGCCGCGCGGATCGCGTGCCTCACGGGGACACTCGCGCTCGGCGGCAGCGACTCGATCTGCGCCTCGACCATGCTCTGGCCGCGGCCGGCGCGGATCTCCTCGACCGTCATCGGCCAGCGCTCGAGCGGGTAGTGGCAGGCGGCCGTCCTGGTCGCGCCGAGCGTCCGCAGCAGCGGCTCCTCGACGTCGCAGTGGCCCTTCGACGAAGCGCGGGCAGCGCGGGTGGAAGCGGCAGGCGCTCGGCGGGTTGATCGGGTTCGGGACGTCGCCCTCGAGCACGATCCGCTGCCGCGCGCGGCCGACGTCCGGGTTCGGCACCGGCACCGCCGAGAGCAGCGCGCCCGTGTACGGGTGCTTCGGCGCGTCGTAGAGCTCCGTCGCGGTTCGCCGATCTCGACGACCTTGCCGAGGTACATGACCATCACCCGGTCGGAGATGTGGCGGACGACGTTCAGGTCGTGCGCGATGAAGATGTAGGTGAGCCCGAAGTCGCGCTGCAGGTCCTTGAGCAGGTTGAGGATCTGCGCCTGCACCGACACGTCGAGCGCCGAGACCGGCTCGTCGCAGACGATCAGCTTCGGGTTGACCGCGAGCGCGCGCGCGACGCCGATCCGCTGCCGCTGGCCGCCGGAGAACTCGTGCGGGAAGCGGTTGTAGTGCTCCGGGTTGAGGCCGACGACCTCGAGCAGCTCCTGGACGCGGCGCTTGATCTCCGCCGCCGTGCCGAGCTTGTGCACCTCGAGCGCCTCCGCGACGATGAAGCCGACGCGCTTGCGCGGGTTCAGCGACGCGTACGGGTCCTGGAAGATCATCATCATCTCGCGCCGGATCGGGCGCATCTGCGGCGCGCGAGAGCCGCGTGATGTCCTTGCCGCGGAAGATCGACGCGGCCGGCGGTCGGGTCGAGCAGGCGCATGATGCAGCGCGCCATCGTCGACTTGCCGCAGCCGGACTCGCCGACGACGCCGAGCGTCTCGCCCTCGCGGACCGTGAAGCTGACGCCGTCGACCGCCTTGCACCGCGGCGATCTGCTTCTGGAAGATGATGCCGCGCGTGACCGGGAAGTGCTTCTTCAGGTCGTCGACGACGAGGAGCTCGTCGCCGGTGAGCTCCGGCTCCGCGCCGTCGGCCGCGCGTCACGCCGCCCTCCGCCATCATCCCGGCCAGCAGCTTAGCCGCCTCGCGGTCCTTCGTGTCCTGGTCGAGGTGGCAGGCCTGCAGTGCGCCGGTATCGCCGCGGAACCGGCGCGAGCGGCGGGTCTTCTCGCTTGCAGACGTCCATCACGTACGGGCAGCGCGGGTGGAAGCGGCAGCCGCGCGGCGGGTTGCAGCAGCGACGGCGGCTGGCCCTGGATCTGGACGAGCCGCTCGACGTCGGCGTCGAGCCGCGGCAGCGAGCCGAGCAGCCCCCACGTGTACGGGTGCTGCGGCTGCTTGAAGATCTCGTCGACCGTGCCGCGCTCGACGATCTCGGCCGCGTACATGACGATCACGTCGTCGGCGATCTCGGCGACGACGCCGAGGTCGTGCGTGATCATGATGATCGCGCTGCCGAACTCCTGCTGGAGCGTCTCCATCAGCGTCAGGATCTGCGCCTGCGTCGTCACGTCGAGCGCGGTCGTCGGCTCGTCCGCGATCAGCAGGTCGGGGTTGTTGACGAGCGCCATCGCGATCATCACGCGCTGGCGCATGCCGCCCGAGAACTGGTGCGGGTAGTCGTCGACCCGCCGCTCGGCGCGCGGGATGCCGACCGCCTTCAGCAGCTCGAGCGCGCGGGCCTGGCGCCTGCCTTGCGTCACGTCCTGGTGCAGCTGCACCGCCTCGACGAGCTGGCGCCCGATCGTGTGCACCGGGTTCAGCGACGTCATCGGGTCCTGGAAGATCATCGCGATGTCGTTGCCGCGGATCTGCGCGCAGGTCGCTCGACGGCATCGTCGAGCAGGTCCTGCGCCCTTCCAGAGCGCCTCGCCCGACGAGATCGTGTTCCGCTTCGGGTTCAGGCCCATGATCGTCAGGCAGGTGACGCTCTTGCCGCAGCCCGACTCGCCGACGATCCCGAGCGTCTGCCCCTTCTCGATCGAGAAGCTGACGCCGTCGACGGCCTTGACGATGCCGTCGTCGGTCCGGAACTGCGTCCGGAGGTCCGTTCACCTCGAGCGAGGGCCATCTAGTGCAGCCTGATCCTCGGGTCGATCCACGGCGTACAGCAGGTCGACGATCAGGTTGAAGAAGATGATGCAGATCGTCGAGAAGACGACGAGCCCCATGGTCATCGGCAGGTCGAAGTGTGGAGACGCTCTGGACGAGCGTCTTGCCGAGCCCGGGCAGGCCGTAGACCGTCTCGGTGAAGACGGCGCCGCCGAGCGCGAGGCCGATGTCCATGCCGAGCATGGTCACGATCGGCAGCATCGCGTTGCGGAGGACGTGCGAGCGCAGGACGACCCACTCGGGCGCGCCCTTGGCGCGCGCGGTGCGGACGTAGTCCTCGTTCAGGGTCTCCATCGTGTTCGCGCGGATCATGCGGACGTAGAGCGCGGCGAACAGGACCATGAACGTCATCCAGGGCAGGATCAGGTGGTAGGCCCACTGGACCGGCCCGGCGGCCCCGCTGTCCGCCGCCGAAGAAGTTCGCGTAGCCGGTGATCGGCGTCAGGCCGGCCTTGAAGCCGATGAAGTAGGCGAAGAGCAGCCCGATCCAGACCGGGTGCGCCGAGATGCCGATCAGGACGAAGACCATCGCGATTCGGTCGAGCAGCGACCGCGGTCTCAGCGCGGAGAGGATGCCGACGGGGATCGCGAGCAGCATCCAGAAGACGACGCCGCCGAAGACGAGCGACGCGGTCACGGGCGCGGCGTGGCCGACGACGTAGTTGACGCTGAGCCGGTTCGTGAACGAGCGGCCGAGGCTGCTGGTCGACGACGAGCCGCTTCAGGAACATCCCGTACTGGACGGGGACCGGCCGGTCGAGGCCGAGGAAGTGGCGGGCGCGCTCGATGCACTCGGGCGTCGCGCGCTGGCCGCACGCCAGCCTCGCCGGGTCGGCGGGAACGATGAAGAAGATGATGTAGGTGATGGCGGTGACGGCGATGAAGAGGACGCATCGCCCAGAGGATCCGCCTGATGATGTACCTGAGCACGAGGGAGGGACTCTAGCCTTTTTCGCGTTGGTTTTCCCGAGCCGGATGCTGAGACGAACGGAGCGCCGGTTGGTTAGGCCGGCGCTCCGTTCGTTCGCTCTCAGTTCCGCTCGGGTCCTACTTCTTGCACATCGCGGCCAGGTCGAGGCCGTAGACGTTGTTGTAGGTGAAGCACCCGAGGTGCGGGCCCACGAAGTAGCGGTTGTTCGGGTTCAGGATCGGAGCCCACGGCGCCGCCTGCTTCATGATGTCGACGTCGAGCTGGCCGTACGTGCTGAACCGCTGCGGCGCCGGACAGCTGCGCGGCGGCCTTCATCCGCTTGTTGAACGTCGGCGTCGTTGAAGTAGGCGACGTTGTTGTTGTTCGACGCGTGGATGCTGTCACCCGACAGCAGCACGTTGATGAAGTCGAACGGGTCCGGGTAGTCCGCCGACCACCCCTCGAGCGTCATGTCGAACGGCTCGCCGCGGGTGCCTTCCTTCTCGAACTGCACGGCGCGCGCGAACTGCTTGACCTCGACGTCGAGGCCGATCTGCTTCAGGTCGAACTGCACGATCTGCGCCCACAGCGGGCCGTAGCGCGGCGTTGAACGTGTAGCAGCACCGCCTTGCCGTCACCGGTGTGGCCGTTGGCGAGCTTCTTCGCGTACGCGAAGTTCGGCGCCTTCACCGTCGGGTAGATGCTCGCGGCCTTGAAGCCGGGCATGCCCGGGGGCAGGATCTGGTCGGTGCCGCGCGCCCGAGAAGGCGCCGCGCTGGATCACCATCGCGTGGCGGTCGAGCGCGTAGTTGACCGCCCGCTTCAGCGGCACGTTGCCGTGCGCGCCGCCTGCTTGAACAGCGGCCGGTCGTGGTTCATCGCCACGTACCAGATGCCGAGGTTCGGCTTCGACGAAGAAGCGACCCTTGTTGACGCCGTACTTGCTTCGCGACCGTCGCGTACTGCGACGGTCGGGATGCCGCCGAGGTCGGCCGCGCCGCTCTGCAGCCGCAGGTACGTGGCGTCGAGCGAGTTGCCGATCGTGTAGTTGATCTGGTTCGCGTTGTGCGGGCGCCTTGCCCTTGTAGTTCGGGTTGCGCTTCAGCAGGATCGACTTGTTCGGCGTCCGCGGCCGCGATGTAGTACGGGCCGGCGCCGGCGATCGTGTTGACGCCGTTCGAGTCGATCGGCGTGTTGGTCGGGATCGCGCAGAAGAACGGCATCGCGACCCGGGCCAGGAAGTCGGGCGAGTTCGCGGTCAGGTTGACGATCAGGTGCGACCCGTTGACCTTGACGCCCGAGACCGTCTTCGCCTTGCCGTCGAGCTTGGCCTCGACGCCGGCGATGTCGTTGATGAACGGCGTCGCGGGCGACTGCATCTTCGGGTCCGCGAGCCGCTCGATCGCGGCCTTGAAGTTCTGGGCCGTCACGGGCTGCCCGTTCGAGAACTTCGTGAAGCCGACCTTGACGTTGAAGTCGTAGGTCTTGCCGCCGTTCGACACCTTCGGGAAGCCGGTGGCCGCCTCGGGCTCGAGCTGCCGAGCTCTTCGCGCCGTTCACGTCCGGGTAGTTCAGCAGCTTCAGGCACGTCGCGTACTCGATCTCCCAGCTCGGCACGTAGTACGCGAGCGCGGGATCCGAGTAGTCGATGTCCGTGTCGAGGTCGTAGTTGAGCGTGCCTCCCGTCTGGCGGCCTTGCCCGTCTTGGCCGTCGGCGACGAAGCGCTCGACGGCTGGGCAAAGCCGGCCGCGACGAGAAGGCTCGCGCCGACCGCGACCATCACGATCGAAAGCCAGAGCTTTCTCGACAAAGTGGTGCTCCTTTCCGTGGGTCGAGGCGTCCCCCTTCGGACGCCCCAGGCGCAGTACGCATCCTCAGCCCCATGAGACGGGGCGGCGCGAGTTTAGTTAGGAGCGTCGGCGCAAGTCAAGAACGCGCCGAGAGCGCTGCGCAATGCGCGTGAGCGCGGGATCGAACGCGTCGCGGAGGCCGTCGCCGAGCAGGTTGAACGCGAGCGTCGTCGAGCAGCACGGCCATGCCGGGCCAGACCATCAGCCACGGCTGGGAGATGTAGTACTCGGACGCGCTCTGGAGCAGGTTGCCCCAGCTCGCCGTCGGCAGCTTGATGCCGAGGCCGAGGTACGAGAGCCCCGCCTCGGCGAGCACGTAGCTCGCGACCGCCAGCGTCGAGTAGACGATGATCGGCGCCAGCAGGTGCGGCAGGACGTGCGAGCGGATGATCCGCCAGTCGCTCGCCCCGACCATGCGGGCCGCCTCGATGAACTCCTTCTCGCGCAGCGAGAGCACGACCGAGCGGATGATGCGCGCCGGGTAGAACCAGCCGAACATCGAGAAGATCAGCACGAGCGTGAAGACGCCCTTGCCGAGGACGCCGAAGGTGACGCCGTCGAGCTGGTAGCCGACGGTCGAGGCCAGCGCGATCGCGAAGAGCAGGAACGGGAACGCCATCGTGATCTCGGTCACGCGCGAGATGACCGTGTCGATCCAGCCGCGGAAGTAGCCGGCGGTCGCGCCCATCAGCGTCGCCGATCAGCACGGCGAAGAACGTCGCGAAGACGGCGACCTCGAGCGAGACCTGCGCGCCGTAGAGCAGGCGCAGGAACTCGTCGCGGCCGAGCGTCGAGTCGGACCCGAGGATGAAGAACGACTTCGTCGCCGGGTTGAGCGGATCCTGGACGTGCGAGAGCGGCCCGAGCGGCAGCAGCGTCGTCGGGTCGACCGCCGTGTAGTACTGGTCGTCCGGGCCGTGGCCGAGCAGCTTCGCCGCGACCGGGCCGCCGATGAAGGCGGCGAGCACCAGGAAGACGATGAAGACGCCGCCGGCGATCGCGACCCTGTCGCGCTTGAAGCGGCGCCAGACCTGCTCCCAGTAGCCGCGGGCGACGACCCCGCCCTCGGACTCGGGCCCCGGCCCGCGTCGAGCATGGCACGGCCGGCGGGCCCGCCGGACGAGATCGTCGGTCGTGTGCTCGGGACGTGCTCACCGGAGAATGGGACTGTAGCTGGGCGGCGGAAGTTGAGACGCAATCGGAGCGGGCATGTTATGCCGGTCAGCGCGTCCGCGCCGGCGACCACCTCGAGGATCTCCTGGGTGATCTCGGCCTGGCGGGCGCGGTTCATCGCCAGCGTCAGCCCGTCGATCAGCTCGCCGGCCGACTTCGTCGCGTTCCGCATCGCCGACATCCGCGCGCCCTGCTCGGATGCGGCCGACTCGAGCAGCGCCCGGAAGACCTCGGTCTCGACGTAGACGGGCAGCAGCCGCTGGAGGATCTCCTCCGGGCTCCGGCTCGTAGATGAAGTCGCCGCGCTGCGCGGCCTCCTCCGCCCTCCTCGCTCGCCGCGGGCGAGCGCCTCCTCGGGGATCGGCAGCACGTCCTGGACGGTCACCGTCTGCACGAGCGGCGAGACGTAGTGGTTGTAGACGACGACGACGCGGTCGACCTCCTCGCTCGACGTAGAGCTCGGCGACCCGGTGCGCGATCGCCTGCGCGTCGGGGTAGCGCGGGCCGGTCGGAGAAGCCGGTCCAGGCCTGCTGCACCTCGTAGCGGCGGAAGCGGAGCGTCGAGGCGCCCTTCTTGCCGGAGACGAGCCAGGGCACCTCGCTTGCCCTCCGCCGCGCAGCTCGCCGCTCGAGCGCGAAGGCGCGCCGCAGCACCTGGGCGTTGAAGGCGCCGGCGAGGCCGCGGTCGCCGGTGATCGGCACGATCGCCACCGTCCGCTCCTCGTCGTGCCGCTGCAGGAGCGGCAGGCCGCGGAGCGACGTCGAGCCGCGCGCGCCGTGCCGACCATCAGCTCCATCATCCGGTCGGCGTACGGCCGCATCGCCGTGATGCGCTGCTCGCGCGCGGCGCAGGCGGGCGGCGGCGACCATCTCCATCGCGCGCGTGATCTTGCGCGTGTTGCGGACCGACGCGCAGGCGGCGCTGGATGTCCTGGACCGACGCCATGCGCTACGCGGCCGAGACCAGCGGCCTGCTCCTCGTGGACGCGAAGGAGTTCTTGAACTGCTCGATCTCCTCGCGCAGCTTCGCTCTCGGTCTCGTCGTCGAGGTCCTTCGTCTCGCGGATCGTCCTCAGCACCGTCGCCCTCGGCGCGCAGGTGCTCGCGCAGCTCCTCGTGGAAGCGCGGCACCTGCGCGGTCGGGATGTCGTCCAGGTAGCCGTTGATCGCCGGCGAAGAGCGCGACGACCTGCTCCTCCATCGGCCACGGCTTGTACTGCGGCTGGTTCAGCGTCGCGACCATCTTCTCGCCGCGGTTCAGCGTCCGCTGCGTCGCCGGGTCGAGCTCGGAGCCGAACTGCGCGAACGCCTCCAGCTCGCGGTACTGCGCGAGGTCGAGGCGCAGGCGCCCGGCGACCTTCTTCATCGCCTTCGTCTGCGCCGACGAGCCGACGCGCGAGACCGAGGTGCCGACGTTGACCGCCGGGCGGACGCCCGAGTAGAAGAGGTCGGCCTGGAGGAAGATCTGCCCGTCGGTGATCGAGATCACGTTCGTCGGGATGTACGCGGAGATGTCGCCCGCCTGCGTCTCGATGATCGGCAGCGCGGTCAGCGAGCCGCCGCCGTGCGCGTCCGAGAGCTTGCACGGCGCGCTCGAGCAGCCGCGAGTGCAGGTAGAAGACGTCGCCCGGGAACGCCTCGCGGCCCGGCGGGCGGCGCAGCAGGAGCGAGAGCTGCCGGTAGGCGTCCGCGTGCTTGGAGAGGTCGTCGTAGATGCACGAGCGCGTGCTTGCCCTCGTACATGAAGTACTCGCCCATCGCGGCAGCCCGCGAACGGCGCCATCCACTTGATCGGCGCGGCCTCGTAGGCGCGGCGCGGTGACGATGATCGTGTAGGCCATCGCGCCCGCGTCCTTGAGCCGCTCGTACACCTGCGCGACCGTCGAGGCCTTCTGGCCGATCGCGACGTAGATGCAGATCACGTCCTGGTCGTGCTGGTTCAGGATCGTGTCGATCGCGATCGCGGTCTTGCCGGTGCCGCGGTCGCCGATGATCAGCTCGCGCTGGCCGCGGCCGACGTTCGTCATCGAGTCGATCGCCTTGATCCCGGTCTGCAGCGGCTCCTTCACCGGCTGGCGCGCGACGACGCCCGGCGCCTTGAACTCGAGCGGGCGGCGTCTCGGCGGTCTCGATCGGCGCCCTGGCCGTCGAGCGGGCGGCCGAGCGGGTCGACGACGCGGCCGAGCAGCGCCGTCGCCGACCGGCACGCTCGCGACGTGGCCGGTGCGGCGGACGGGCTCGCCCTCCTTGACGTGCTCCCACTCGCCGAAGCAGCGCGGCGCCGACGTTGTCCTCCTCGAGGTTCATCGCGAGGCCGACGACGCCGTGCTCGAGGTCGAGCAGCTCCAGCGCGAGGCAGTTCTCGAGGCCGTGACGCGGGCGATGCCGTCGCCGACCTGGAGGACGGTGCCGACCTCGGCGAGGTCGGTCTCGACGTCGAAGCGCTCGATCCGCTCGCGAGGATCGAGGTGATCTCTTCGGGGCGCAGCTTCACTCAGCTCCTTCGGTCTCAGGCACGGGTACGCGAGTTCGTGGCGTAGTCGTTCGAGGCGGCCGCGGACCCACGCGTCGACGCGCATCGAGCCGGCCTGGAGGACGAGGCCGCCGATCAGCTCCGGGTCGACGCTCGCGCGTCGCCTCGCACGGTGCGGCCGGAAGCCTGCTCGATCTGGGCGACGATCGACGCGGAACTCGTCCTCGGAGAGCTCGAAGGCGGTCGTCAGCTCGACCTGGAGGATCGCGCTCCTCGGCGGCCACGAGCGCGTCGAGCTCGCGCTGCGATCTCCTCAGCTCTCCGGCGCGGCCCTTCTCGGCGAGCAGGCGGACGAAGTTGCGCGTCAGCTCGTCGGCGTCCGTCGCCGAGGACCTCCTCGAGGAGGTCTGCGCCTTCACGCCCTGTCGAGCTCGGGGTTGCCGAGCGCGCGGCGAGCTCCGGCACCTCGTCGACCGCGGCGGCGAAGTCGTGCGAGCTCCTCGCGCACCTGCGCGAGCCGGCCGTCGTCCTTCGCCGCCTCGAAGAGCGCGCGGGCGTACATGCGGTGGGCGACCGTCAGCTCGCGCTCCCTCTCGAGCGCGGAGAAGTCGAGCTCGCTGATCGCGTCCTCGATCAGCCGCTTGTGGTCGGCGTCGGAGAGCGACCTTGCCGGTGACCTTGGTGGCCGCGATCAGCGTCAGGTCGGCGACCTCGGCGCGGATCTGCTCGAGCGCCCGCCGCGTCTCCGCCTCGACCTGCCGCCGCGTCTCCTCGAGCCGCCGCTGGCGGTCGGCCTCGGTCTCCTCGCGGACGCGCTCGCGCTGCGACTCGGCGACGCGCCGCGCCTCGGCGAGGATCTCCTCGGCGTCGGTGCGGGCCTGCCCGATCAGCTGCGCGGTGCTCCTCGAGCAGGCGCCGCGCCTCGGCGCGGGCGTTGTCGGCCTCGTCGAGCGACTGCGCGGATCCGGTCGCGCCGCTCGTCGATGATCTTCTGGATCGGGCCGAAGGCGTACGCGCTTGAGCACGAAGAAGGTGATCCCGAAGCTGACGATCGTCCAGATCATCAGGCCCGGGACGACCTGGATCAGTGCGTTGGCGGCGACGAGCATCGTCGCATCAGACCAGGACGTAGGCCGAGCAGGCCGCCGATGAGGCCGTAGAAGACGACGGCCTCGGTCAGCGCGAAGCCGAGCCACATGATCCCCTGGAGCTCGCCGCGCAGCTCCGGCTGGCGGGCGACCGACTGGATCATCGAGGCGAAGATGTTGCCGATGCCGACGCCGGCGCCGAGCGACGCCGAGGCCGATGCCGAGGGCGAGGGCGATCGCCTTGCCGGCGTCGACGTTGCCGCCTGCTGCTGCGGCGGCGAGCACGATGCTCATCTGATTCAGCTCCTCCTTAGTGTTCCGGCTCGATCGCCGAGCCGATGTAGATGGCGGAAAGGGCGGCGAAGATGTACGCCTGGATCGAGACGACGATGACGACCTCGAAGAGGTAGAAGACGGTCGCGGCCGGCACCGCGACGACGGCGAGCGCCAGGTTCTCGAGCACGAACATCAGCCCGATGAACGTCAGGATCAGCATGTGGCCGGCGAGCATGTTGGCGAAGAGCCGGACGCGAGAGGCTGATCAGGCGCATGAACTGGCCGAGGATCTCGAGCGGCACGATCAGGATCAGCGCGACCGGCGGCGCGTCCGGGATCCAGCTCTTGAAGTAGCGGACGAAGCCGTTCCAGCGGATGCCCTCGACGTGCGTGAAGACGAAGGTCATCAGCGCGAGGGCGAGCGTGACCGAGAGCGACGCGGTCGCGGCGTAGATGCCGAAGGCCGGAAGCTCGACGCCGCCGATGTGGAACGTCTCGTCCGAGAGCGGCAGCGGGATGAAGCCGATCATGTTGACGACCCAGATGAACAGCATCAGCGAGGCGACGTACGGGAACCAGAGCCCGATCGCCTTCGACGGCAGGCCCTGCTCCGCGACCTGCGTCTGCGCGATGTCGTAGATCATCTCGCCGAGCGTCTGGCGGCGGCCGGGGCCTTGGACGAGCGCGCACGCGCATCAGGACGACGCCGAGCAGGATCGTCAGCAGCGCGCCGAGCCAGAGGTAGGCGACGGCCTTGTTGATCGAGAGGTCGAGCCCGCCGATGTGGATCGGGATCCAGTCGTGGAGCTCGAACTCGTCGGACGGGTCGAACTCGCCCTTCGCGAGTGCGGGCGCGGGCAGCGCGAGCGCCAGCCCCGCGAGCGCGACCGTCAGCCGCTTCCAGCTCATCCGCCCGACTCCCCTCCGAAGTAGGTGATCAACGACAACGCCAGCTCGGTCGTGTACGCGAGCGCATACACGGCAGCCGCAGCCAGCCCGAGGGACGCGTCCGACGCCGCTACGGCGATGGCTGCCACCATCACCGCGACCACGCGGAACATCATCCCGAAGGCCACGACGCCTGCGGCCGCGAGATTACCCATCCGCGCGCGCGCGCGCAGGAGGAGCAGCGTGAAGGCCTGGCTGGCCACCCAGAGGACGGCGCCGAGACCCCAGCCGGAGAGGCGCCAGCCCGCGAGCAGGAAGACCGGCAGCGCCAGCGCGACGACGAAGCGTGCCGGCGACCGCGGGCAGCAGCCGGCCGGGCACGGGCCGCGGCGTCGTCAGCGCGCCCGGCATCACGCGAAGAACCCCCGGTAGCGCCGGTAGACGGCGAAGACGCCCGCCGGGATCCCGAGCACGGCGCCGACGAGGATCCCGATCCCGGCGAGCCGGCCGCCCAGCCGACGAGCGCCCCGCGCCGATGCCGACGAGGAGGAACGTGACGAGGAGAGCGCCTGCCTCGACAGGGGGGAACGACTGGCGGCCGACCGGCTCCATGCGCGGGGCAGCATACCGAACCGCCGCTAGTGTCAGGCGCCGAGTTCGTGACAGCCCGAATACCGCCTGTTCTCTGCGGTTTCCGGCGACTTTGTTCAGGCAGAAGCGTCACTGGCGCTCGACGCTCCCGCTCGGCCTCCTCCTCGGCGCCGGCGGATGCGCGGGTTCGCCAGCTTGACGATCTCGAGCAGGTAGGCGATGTAGACCGACGCGGCGAGCGCGACGAGCGGCGACGACCGCGACACCGAGGGTCGGCCAGAGCAGCCACTCCCCGTGCGGACGCGGACGCAGGAAGCGGGTCGAGAGCGCCGCGCCGGCCAGGATCCCGCACCAGGCGTACAGGTAGACGACGGCGCGCCGCTGCGAGAAGCCGATGCTGACGAAGCGATGGTGGAGGTGCGTCCGGTCGCCGAGCCAGAGCGGCCGCCGGTACTTGATCCGCTTCGCGATCACGAAGGACGTGTCCAGGATCGGCACCGCCAGGACGAGCAGCGGCAGCACGAGCGTCGCCAACGCGGCCGTCTTGAGCAGGCCCTGGACGGACTCGGTCGCGAGCGACGAAGCCGAGCAGCAGCGCGCCCGAGTCGCCCATGAAGATCCGCGCCGGATAGAAGTTGTGGCGCAGGAAGCCGAGGCAGGCGCCGAAGACGATCGCCGAGACGAGCGCGGTCTGCGACGTTGCCGAGCGAGAGCGCGATCAGGCAGAAGGTGAAGCCGGCGATCGCGGCCACCCCGGCGGCGAGCCCGTCGAGCCCGTCGAGGAAGTTGAGCATGTTCATGATCGCGACGATCCCGAGCACCGTCACGGTCATGCCGAGCCACTCCGGCAGCTCGTGGACGCCGAGCACGGGGAACGTGAAGCGGGTCACCCAGACGCCGAACGCGACCGGGACGGCGGCGGCGGCGACCTGCCCGCCGAGCTTGCCCCACCACGACAGGCCGCGGAAGTCGTCGACCGCGCCGACCGTCGTCGCGAGCGCGGCGCCGAGCAGGAGGCCGCGCGCCTCGCGGTTCAGGTCGAGGAACGCGAGCGCCGGGACGACGAAGCCCGAGGAAGAGCGCGAGCCCGCCGAGCCGCGGCACCGGCCGCCGGTTGACCCGCCGCCCGCCGGGCTTGTCGACGACGCCGAGCAGCCGCGCCATGCCCCCGACCGCGGGCGTCAGCGCGACCACGACGGCGAATGCCACAGCCGCTCCGTAGAGGATCTCGAAGTTCGCCGGTCAGAGTGTCGAGCACGCGCCGCCTACTTCGTGCCGTAGAGCCGGTCTCCCGCGTCGC
Organism: uncultured Actinomycetes bacterium; assembly: GCA_963839285.1. GTDB lineage: Bacteria > Actinomycetota > Thermoleophilia > Gaiellales > Gaiellaceae > DASSSQ01. Next base: position 189,538 of record CAWIUN010000020.1, on the reverse strand, counting down.
CGAGACCCGGGACGATGAAGCCCTTCTCGTTCAGGTGCGAGTCGATCGACGCGACGACGATGTGGACGTCCGGGTGCTCGCCGGTGATGTGCGCGATCCCCTCCGGCGCGGCGATCAGCGCGATCAGGGTGATGTGCTGCGCGCCCGCCTTCTTGAGCGTCTGCACGGCCGCGGCGGTCGAGTTCCCGGTCGCCAGCATCGGGTCGAGCAGCATCACCTCGCGGTCCGCGACGTCGGTCGGGAGCTTGACGAAGTACTCGACCGCCTCCAGCGTCTCCTCGTCGCGGTAGAGGCCGATGAAGCCGACGCGCGCGACCGGGATCAGCGAGAGGACGCCGTCGAGCATCCCCATCCCGGCGCGCAGGATCGGGCAGACGGCGACCTTCTTGCCGGAGATCCGCCTCGCCGACGTGCGCTCGAGCGGCGTCTCGACCTCGATCTCCTCGGTCTCCATCGCCTTCGTCGCCTCGTAGGTCAGCAGCAGTGTCAGCTCGTTGACGAGCCGGCGGAACATCTCCGTGTCCGTCTCGACGTCGCGCAGCAGCCCGAGCTTGTGCCGGACGAGCGGATGGGTGACCTCGGTGACGGTCACAGCCACGTAGGTCGTGTAGCCCCGGAAGCCGGGGTAGAGCGGCCGCTTCGCGCAGAGCGCTCCGCTGCGCGCGGCGAGCGCCGCCGTGTCGCCCGCCGACGAGCGCGTCGCACGATGATCCGCCCGACCTCGGCGAAGTCCTCGACGTCGAAGCCGCGCATCGTCATCGCCGGCGTGCCGACGCGGATCCCGGAGGCGACCGTCGGCGGCCGCTCGTCGAAGGGCACCGTGTTCCGGTTGACGGTGATCCTGACCTCGTGCAGGCGCTCCTCGGCCCCTGCGCCCGTCCAGTCGGTCGAGCGGAGGTCGACCTGGAGCAGGTGCGTGTCGGTGCCGCCGGTGAGGACGTCGACGCCGCCTTCCTGGAGCGCCTCCGCGAGCCGGTCGGCGTTCTCGCGCACCTGCTGCTGGTAGGCGCGGAACGGCTCCGACGCGGCGACCTCGAAGCAGGTCGCCTTCGCCGCGATCGTGTGCATCGAGCGGCCCGCCCTGCATGCCCGGGAAGACGGCGCGGTCGAGCGCCTGGGCGTGCTCCTCGCGTGCAGAGGACGAAGCCTGCGCGCGGCCCGGCGAGCGTCTTGTGCGTGGTCGAGGTGACGAAGTCGCAGTGCGGCACCGGGTTCGGGTGCAGGCCGGCGGCGACCAGCCCGGCGAAGTGGGCCATGTCGCACATGAGCAGGGCGCCGACCTCGTCCGCGATCTCGCGGAAGCGGTCCGCCTCGACCGTGCGCGGGTAGGCGGAGCCGCCGCAGACGATCAGCTTCGGCCGGTGCTCCTTCGCCAGCGCGAGCACCTCGTCGTAGTCGACGACGTTCGTCTCGCGGCTGACGCCGTAGTGGACGATCGTGTAGAGCCGCCCGGAGAAGTTGACCTTGAGCCCGTGCGTGAGGTGGCCGCCGTGGGCGAGCTCGAGCGAGAGGATCGTGTCGCCCGGCTGCGAGGCACGGCCATGTAGGCGCCCATGTTCGCCTGCGCGCCGGCGTGCGGCTGGACGTTCGCGTGGTCGGCGCCGAAGAGCGCCTTCGCGCGGTCGATCGCCAGCTGCTCGATCTCGTCGACGACCTCGCAGCCGCCGTAGTAGCGCCGGCCCGGATAGCCCTCGGCGTACTTGTTCGTCGGCGTCGACCCGATCGCCTCGAGCACCGCCGGCCAGGTGAAGTTCTCGGACGCGATCAGCTCGATCTGGTCGCGCTGCCGCTCGAGCTCCCGGCCGAGCAGCTCGGCGATCTCGGGATCGACGTCCGTCAGGCCCCGCGCTGCGGAGGGCGGCCAGCGATTCCTGTGCGACGGCCACTGTCTCGCTCCTTCCCGTTTTCCGGAGGATACTTCGCGCGGCCGACGCGACTGCCGGGTCGCTACGCGAGCGCGGCCTGCACGCGCTCGATCGCCTCGCCGCCCGGGGGCGGCGCCCTCGCGGATCACGGTCGGCTCGTCGCCGGTGAAGTCGATCACGGTCGAGGGCGTCCCGGGCAGCTCGCCGGCGTCGACCACGGCCGCGCACGCGCGCGCGGAGCTCCTCGGGCACGTCTTCGACGCGGCGCGGGTCGGGGCCGCCGTGGGCGTTGGCGCTCGTCGCCGCGACGCGCCGACCGCCGCCAGAACACGCGGCGGCCGGCTCCGGCAGCTCCGGCACGCGAACGCCGATCGTGTCCGGACGCGTCCCGGTCAGCCAGCGGTAGCGCCGTGCCGGGTTCGGCAGCACGAGCGTGTACGGCCCGGGCAGCAGCGCGCGGGCGATCCTGCCGCTGCGGCCGCGAAGCTCGGGCACGCACTCGAGCAGCAGGTCGAGGTCGGCGGCGAGCAGTGCGATCGGCGGCGGTCTCGTCCCTGCCCTTCAGGCGGTAGAGACGCTGGCCCGGGTCGGAGCGGTAGGGCGTCGGCGCCCAGCCCGTAGACGGTGTCCGTCGGCAGGATCACCGGCTTGCCGGCCCGGATCGCCGCGACTGCGTCCTCTACGTGCTCCCATCTGCCCCTCCACCACTCGCGGCCTGTCCGCCAGATCCGCGCTGATCCTAACCTCCGCGTACCCGAGCGAGCGAAGCAGATCAGCTGCTTCCTCCGCGCGCCGTCTCGTGCACCTCGAGCACGAGCGGGCCGGCGAGGACGTCGCGCGCGTGCCGCGCGATCGCCTCCGTCTGGCCGCCGGCGACGAGCGCGTCGCGCGGCTCGAAGGCGAGCTCCGGCGGCAGCTGCTCGTCCGGCGAGGACGTACGGCGGGTTCGAGACGACGAGGTCCCACGGGCCCGGCGGCAGCGCCTTCGTCGCGTCGCCCTGCGACGAGCTCGACCGCGAGCGCCGGTCGCGCCGGCGTTCTCGCGCGCGAGGGCGAGCGCCTCGGCGCGAGCGGTCGAGGCCGGTGACGCGCGCGCCCGGGTGCTCGTCGGCGATCGCGAGCGCGATCGCGCCCGTGCCGGTGCCGACGTCGAGCACGCGCGGCTCGGCGATCCCGCGAGCAGCGTCGAGGCAGCGCTCGACGACGATCTCCGTCTCGGGCCGCGGCACGAGCGCGCGCGCGTCGCGTCTTCAGCGTCAGCCGCCGGAAGCCCCACTCGCCGAGCACGTACGCGAGCGGCTCGCGCTCGCCGCGCCGGCGGACGAGCTCGCGCGCCGCGTCGCGCTCCGCCGGCGGTCAGCGGCCGGTCGTGGTGCAGGTAGAGGTCGAGCCGCGAGAGGCCGAGCGCGCGGCCGAGCAGCAGCTCCGCGTCGAGGCGCGGGCTCTCGACGCCCTTCGCCTCCAGGTACTCCGCGGAGCAGCGCGCAGCACCTCGCCGAGCAGGATCGAGCAGCGGCCGAGCGTCACGCTGCGGTCAGACGCCGGCTTCCTCGAGCGCCCGCCGGCGGTCGTCGGCGACGAGCGCCTCGGTGAACTCGTCCAGCTCGCCCTGGAGGATGCGGTCGAGCTGGTGCACGGTCAGCTTGATCCGGTGGTCGGTGAGCCGGTTCTCGGGGAAGTTGTAGGTGCGGATCTTCTCCGCCCGCTCGCCGGTGCCGATCTGCGCGTTCCGCTGGCGCCGACTGCTCGGCCTGCTGCTTCGCGCGCTCCCGCTCGTACAGCCGCGCGCGCAGGACGCGCAGCGCCTTCGCGCGGTTCTGGATCTGCGACTTCTCGTCCTGCATCGCGACGACGAGCCCGGTCGGCAGGTGCGTGATGCGGACGGCCGAGTCGGTCGTGTTCACCGACTGCCCGCCCGGGCCGGTCGAGCGGTAGACGTCGATCTTGAGGTCCCCCGGGTCGATCTCGACCTCGACCTCCTCGGCCTCGGGCATGACCGCGACCGTCGCGGTCGAGGTGTGGATCCGGCCCTGCGACTCGGTCTCGGGGACGCGCTGGACGCGGTGGGTGCCGCCCTCGTACTTGAAGACCGAGTAGGCGCCGTCGCCCTTGATCGCGAGCGTCGCCTCCTTGACGCCGCCGGCCTCGTTCGGGCTCGTGCCGAGCTCCTCGACCTTGAAGCCGCGCCGCTCGGCGTACCGCGTCAGCATCCGGGCGAGCTCGGCGGCCCACAGCGCAGCCTCGTCGCCGCCGACGCCCTGGCGCACCTCGACGATCACGTCCTTCGCGTCGGCCGGGTCGCGCTCGACGAGCGCGAGCCGCAGCTCCTCCTCGAGCTCGGCGAGCCGCTGCTCGAGCTCCGGCGACGAGCTCGCGCAGGTCGCCGTCGCTCGCGCGCCGCCTCGAGGTCGTCGCGCGCCGCGCGCCACTCCTCGGCCAGCTTGTGCGGGCCCTCGAGCTCCTTCAGCCGCCGGCCGACCTCGGCCGCCTCGCGGTGGTCGTTGTAGACGGCGGGGTCCGACATCCGCTCCTGCACCTCCGTGTAGGAGCGCTCGAGCTCGTCGATCAGATCCTCGAAGGCGGCCATGGCACCAGCGTAGCTAGTGACGAAACGTCACTAGCCCTCGAGGCTGGCTTCGAGCGTGATCTCGGGCACCGCGGCGAGCGCCTTCGAGACCGGGCAGTTCGCCTTCGCGCCCTCGGCGGCCTCGCGGAAGCCGGCCTCGTCGATCCCCGGCACGCGGCCGCGACCGTCGAGCGCGATCCTGTGATCCCCTCGCCCGGCTGGAAGGTCACCGTCGCCGAGTCTTCAGCTCGTCGGCCGGCGTTCCCGCCTGGGCGAGCGCGTGCGAGAGCGCCATCGAGAAGCACGACGCGTGCGCCGCGGCGATCAGGTCCTCGGGGCTCGTCCCCTCGCCGGCTCGTCCCGTCCGGGCGCTCCACGTCATCTTCTCGCCGCCGAGGACGCCCGCTGCGTCCGGTCGATCGTGCCGCTCCCCTCCATCAGGGAGCCGTTCCAGGTCACCTCTGCGCGGCGGTCGGTCGCCATCCTCCTCCTTCGTTCGCTGGACGAACGGAGGCTACGCCATCACCTCGACCCGGGAGCCCTCCGACCGGCCCTCGCGCTCGAGCACCTCGCGCAGCGCGCGGATCGAGACCTCGAGCTGGTCGAGCGACGGCTCGCGCGTCGTCAGGCGCTGCAGCCAGAGCCCGGGCGCGAGCAGCGTCATCAGCACGCGGTTGCCGGAGTGCTTGCCGGCGAAGCGGATCAGCTCGTACGCGATCCCGGCGATCACCGGCAGCAGCACGATCCGGCTGACGATCGAGCCAGTACCAGGCGGGCCGGCCGAGGAACGCGTAGACGAAGATCGCGACCACCATCACCCAGAGCAGGAACGCCGTGCCGCAGCGCGGGTGGATCAGGCGAGTAGCGCTGGACGATCTCCGGCTCGAGCGGCTCGCCGGCCTCGTAGGCGTTGATCGCCTTGTGCTCGGCGGCGTGGTACTGGAAGACGCGCTTCAGGTCGGGCAGCAGCGAGATCAGCGCCAGGTAGAGGATGAAGACGGTCACGCGGACGAGCCCCTCGACGATCACGAACCAGCCGCCCGACTCGATCGGGACGAGCTTGTCGACGAGGAGCGCCGGGCCGACCTTGAACAGCAGCAGCGCGAAGCCGATCGCGACCGCGAAGGCGAAGAAGAGCTGCCCCTTCGAGAGCTCGGTCTGCACCTCGCCGTCGCCTCCTCGCGCCTCCTCCTGAGCGGCGTAGTTCGCCGAGATCGCGAGCGCGCGGAAGCCGATCGCGAGCGACTCGCCGAGCGCGACGACGCCGCGGATCACGGGCAGGCGGTAGACGCGGTGGCGCGCCATCGGCGAGGCGATCGGCCGGCAGACCTGCGCGATCTCGCCGTCGGGCTTGCGGACGGCGACGGCCCAGTTCGCCGGGCCGCGCATCATCACGCCTTCCAGGACCGCCTGGCCGCCGATGGCGAGCAGACATGGTCGCCTAGCCGCGGCGGGCGCCGCCGGCCTTCTCGAGCCGCCGCTGGAAGCGCTCGACCCGGCCGCCGGTGTCGAGAAGCTTCTGCTTGCCCGTGTAGAACGGGTGGCACTCGGAGCAGATCTCGACGTGGAGCTCCGGCTTGGTCGAGCGGGTCGTGAACTCGTTGCCGCACGCGCAGCGCACGTGGGCGAGGACGTACTCGGGATGGATCTCCGGCTTCATGGCCCGACCAGGATAGCAGCGGCCGTTTGCGCGGAGACGTTCCCGCCCGAGACGACGCAGCAGACCGTCCCGCCGCCGATCCCCGCCACCTTGCCGGCGCAGAGCGCGGCGACGGCGGCCGCTCCGGCGGGCTCGCAGGCGAGCTTCGCGCGGCCGTAGAGGAAGCGCATCGCCTCGGCGATCTCCTCCTCGGTGACGAGCACCGACTCGACGCCGCGGGCGCGGCAGAGCGCGACGGCGGTCTCGCCGGCGAAGGGCGCGCCGAGCCCGTCGGCGATCGAGCGCGGGTGCACCGGCACCGGCCGCCCGGCCTTCAGCCCCTCGTGCAGCGCCGGCGAAGCTCCGGCTCGACGGCGACGACCCGACAGTCGACCGCCGCGGCGATCCCGCTGACGAGGCCGCCGCCGCCGACCGGGACGACGATCGTGTCCACGTCCGGGAGGTCCTCGACGATCTCCAGCCCGACCGTTCCGGCGCCCGCCTGCACGACCGGGTCGTCGAACGGGTGGACGAGCGTGCGCCCGGTCTCCGCCTGCAGCGCGGCGAGCCGCTCGAAGGCCTCCGCCGGGCCTGGAGCCTCCGTGTCGACCGTGGCGCCGTAGCCGCGGGCGGCGGCGACCTTCTGCTCGCTCGCGTCCTGCCACATGACGACGAGCGCGTCGATCCCCTCCGCCGTCGCGGCCCACGCGACCGCCTGCGCGTGGTTGCCGGCGGAGATCGTGATCACGCCGCGCTCCCGCTGCTCGGGCGTCAGCGTCGCGAGCTTGTTGAGGACGCCGCGCGGCTTGAACGAGCCCGTCGCCTGCAGCAGCTCGGCCTTGAGGAAGACGCCGTCGCCGAGCGTGCGCGACCGCAGCGTCGGCGTCCGGTGCAGGCGACCGGCGATCCGCTCCCGGGCGGCCTGCACGTCGTCCGGTTGCAGAAGATCCGAAACGCTCAAGGCGGCTCGGACGTTACAGCGTCGAGGCCCGTGAACGAGCTTCCACCCCTGACACCCCGCAGGCGCCGGCTCAGGCGCCGTTCCCGCCAGCGGCGGAGCCGGCGCTGGCCGCTCGCGCTGCTCGTCGCCGTGCTCGCCGGCGTCCTCGCGCTCGTCGCCGGCACGGTCGGCTTCGCGAAGTCGCAGTGGAACGCGTTCACGTCCAGCTGCACGCTCGAGGAGCTGCACCCGAAGCGTCGTGCTCGGCCAGAACAGCTACGTCTACGCCGCCGACGGCACCTTCCTCGGCACGATCCCGTCGAAGGTGCACCGGCAGCGGGTCGCGCTGGAGTCGATCTCCGCCTGGATGAAGAAGGCGACGCTCGCGATCGAGGACCAGAACTTCTACGAGCACGACGGCGTCGACTACGCCGGCGTCGTCCGCGCCGCGATCGCGAACGCGAGGGCCGGCCACACCGTCCAGGGCGCGTCGACCTCGACCAGCAGCTCGTCGACAACCTCTACCTGCCGGACCAGCAGCACGACCTCGACTTCAAGAAGAAGGAGGCGTGCCTCGCGCTCAAGATCGACGCGGCCTGGGGCAAGGAGAAGGTCCTCTGGAAGTACCTCAACACCGTCTACTACGGCCACCTTGCCTACGGCGTCGAGGCGGCCGCGAAGACGTACTTCTCCAAGCACGCGCGCGACCTCGGCCCCGCGCAGGCGGCGCTGCTCGCCGGGCCTGCCGCAGGCGCCGAGCCGCTACGACCCGCTGCGCAACCCGGAGGCGGCGCTCGCCCGCCGCAACGAGGTGCTGCGCGCGATGGCGAACACCGGGCGCGCTCTCGCGAAGCGACGCCGCGAAGCTCCAGCAGCTGCCGCTCAACCTCCGCCCCACGCGCATCTACTCGACGATCCGCGAGCGGCCGTTCTTCGAGTACGTCCGCCAGCAGCTCGTCGACGCCTACGGCGAGCGCGGCACGCGCCGCGGCGGCCTGCGCGTCTTCACGACGATCGAGCCGCGCATGCAGAAGCTCGCGCGCGCAGGCGATCGACTCGACGCTCGACCGCAAGCGGCGACCCGGCCGCGGCGCTCGTCTCCGTCGACCCGAAGACCGGCGCGATCCGCGCGATGGCGTCGCGCTTCCACGGACACCGGCTCGACTTCAACCTCGCCGCGCAGGGCAAGAACGAGGCCGGCTCGACCTTCAAGACCGTTCGTCCTGATCGGCGGCGATGGAGCAGGGCCTGAACCCGTTCGCCACGCGACTACCTGTCGGCGCCGTTCACCTACGCGACGGGCAACGGCGACGAGGTCTGGAAGGTGCACACCTACGAGGGCACCTACGACGGCCCGATCACGGTCAAGCAGGGCCTGATCCACTCCGACAACACCGTCTTCGCGCGGCTGACCGTCGACGTCGGCCCCGGCAAGGTCGCCCAGGTCGCGCGCCGGATGGGGATCGAGTCGAAGCTCCTGCCGGTGCCGTCGATCGGCCTCGGCGTCAACGACGTCACCGTGTCGAGATGGCGTCCGCGTACTCGACGCTGCCGACGATCGGCGTCCACCACGCAACGCACGCGATCGAGAAGGTGCTGCTGCGCGAACGGCAAGCTACGACAAGCGGTGGGCCCGGCGAAGCGCGACGCGCGTGCTCGAGCCGGCGTCGCCCGCACGATGTCCGCGATCCTGAAGGAGAACATCGAGCACGGCACCGGCGTCAACGCACAGATCGGCCGGCCCGCGGCGGCAAGACCGGGACGACCGAGAACTTCACCGACGGCTGGTTCGCCGGCTTCACGCGCCGCCTGACGACGGTCGTCTGGGTCGGCTACCCGCACAAGAACGTGCCGATGCGGAACGTCCACGGCATCCGCGTCCAGGGCGGCAGCTTCCCGGCGATGATCTGGGGAAGTTCATGAAGCCCGCGACACTGCGAAGCTGGAAGCCGATTCCGTTCCCGCCGGCGGGCGGCGTCGAGTTCAAGCCCTGGCACGGCGGCCGAACGCGAGTGTCGCGGGCGCGAGGCGACGGCTGCCGGGACGTGACTACGTGAGCGTGTACTCGGGCCCGGAGCCGCCCTCGGGCGGGGTCAGGCGGCCGCCCTTGGCGGTGATCGCGCCGCACTGGACGCAGTTCGACGGGTCACCTCGACGGTGACGGTGCCGTCGCCGTCCTCCTCGCCGACCTCGTAGACCTGCGCGGGGCACATCCGCGCCCACAGCTGGGCGAGGTCGCGCGGCACCTGCCGCTGGATCCGGATGTGGCTCGGCTGGTCGTCGCGCGTCCGGTTGCCGGACGCGAAGACCGACGAGAGCTTGTCGAAGGTGAGCTCGCCGTCCGGCGCCGGATAGCTCTGCGCGCGGTCGGTGCGGATCAGCTCGCTGCTCGGCGTCGCGCTCGGTGCGCGACGAGCCCCGGCGGCAGGTAGCCGCGGGTCGCGGTCGCCGCGCCGGCGAGCGCGCCGCCCATCCAGAAGCCGCGGCCGAAGGCCTGGCGCATGTTGCGCACCTGCCAGAGGTCGTGCCAGATGAAGCTGTCGCGCAGCGACTCGTCGTAGCCGTCGAGCGCGCCCGGCGTCCGACGGCGTCGTCCCCGGCTGCAGCGCCGCGAAGGCCGCCTCGGCGGCGAGCCGGCCCGACTCGATCGCGTAGTGGATCCCCTTCAGCGCCGGCACGTTGACGAGGCCGACGCCGTCGCCGGCGAGCAGCAGGCCCGGGCGCGTGCAGCCGCTTCGGCAGCGCCGCGAAGCCGCCCTCGGGGATCGTCTTCGCGCCCCACTGCGACGCGCTCGCCGCCCTCGAGGATGCGCGCGGATCAGCGGGTGCGTCTTCAGCTCCTGGAGCAGGTCGTGCACCGAGAGCTCGGCGTCGCGGTAGTCGAGGCCGACGACGAGGCCGAGCGTGACCATGTCCTCGCCCATCGGGTAGACGAACGAGCCGCCGAACTCGCGGTACTTGCGCCCGGCGCGCAGCGGCCAGCCCATCGTGTGGATCACGCGGTCGAGCGGCTTCGCGACCTTCCAGACCTCCTTGACGCCGAGCGCCCACACCTGCGGGTTGTCGCCGCTGCGAGGCCGAAGCGGTCGAGCGCCGCGCCGGTCAGCGTGCCCCTGCGTCCCCTCGGCGAGCACGGTCACGCTGCGCCGGATGTCGGAGCCCGGCTCGAAGTTCGGCGAGCTCCTCGCCGTCGCGGCCGCGGCCCTTGTCGCCGGTGCGGACGCCGAGGACGCGGCCGTGGTCGACGAGCAGCTTCTGCGCGTCGCGTCTCGGGCAGGATCGTCGCGCCGGCCTCCTCCGCCTGCTCGGCGAGCCAGCGGCCGAGCTGCGAGAGCGAGACGACGACGTTGCGGTCGTTCTTCATCGTCGGCGGCGTCGGGATCCGGATCGCGCTTCGTGCGCGTCAGGAAGTAGCACGGCCTCGTGCGCGACCTCGCCGTAGGTCGGCATGCTCGTCGACGCGATCCGGTCGCGGAAGAGCCGCGCGCAGCGCGAGCGGGTTGACGACCGCGCCGGAGAGCAGGTGCGAGCCGGGCTGCTTGCCCTTCTCGAGCACCGCGACCGGCACCTCGCCGAGCCGCTCCGCGACCTCGGGATGCTCCTCGAGCAGCTGGCCGAAGCGGATCGCGCAGGCGAGCCCGGCCGGGCCCGGCGCCGACGACGAGCACGCCGACCTCGATCCGCTCGTCCGGCGGGTCGGTCGGCGCGGCGATCGCGTCCTCCGGGCTCCACGGAGGCGGGTAGTCGGCGGGCCGGACGCTCACGCGCCCTTCCGCTGCTGCACGAGCTCGGTCAGCTTCGGGACGATCTCGTGCAGGTCGCCGACGACGCCGAGGTCGGAGAACTCGAAGATCGGCGCGTTCGCGTCCTTGTTGATCGAGACGATCACGTTCGAGCTCTGCATCCCGACCTTGTGCTGGATCGCGCCGGAGATGCCGAGCGCGACGTAGAGCTTCGGCGAGACCGTCTTGCCGGTCTGGCCGACCTGCGCTCGAGTACGGGTACCAGCCGGCGTCGACGACCGCGCGCGTCGCGCGCGACCGCGCCGCCGAGCGCCTTCGCGAGCTCCTCGGCGAGCGCGAAGCCCTCCGGGCGCGCCGAGCCCGCGGCCGCCGGCGACGATCACGTCGGCGTCCTCGATCGACGGGCCCGTCGCTGCTCCGCGTGCGCCTGCTCGACCATCGTCGCCTGCGTCGAGAAGTCCTCGAGCTCGACGGCGGCGTCCTCGACCTGCGCGGCTCGCCGCCCGTCTCGGCCGGGTCGAAGGTGCCGGAGCGGACGAGCGCGATCCGCGGCGTCGACCTTCCAGCCGACGTCGACGTAGACCGAGTCCGCGAGCGCGGCGCGCTTGCCGACGAGCGCGCCGTCGCGCTCCTCGAGGTCGACGAGGTCCCAGTTCAGGCCCGCGTCGAGCCGCGCGGCGAGGCCGGCGGCGACGTCCGCGGCGAGCACCGACTGCGCGAAGAGGACGGTGTCGAAGCCGCCGTCGCCGCGACGAGCCTGCGCGAGCACGTCGACGCGCGGCTGCGGCAGCGGCGCCTCGAGCGCCGCGTCGTCGGCGACGTAGACCGTCGCGGCGCCGAACGTCCCGGCCTGCTCGGCGAGCGCGCGGACGCCGGAGCCGACGACGACGCCGGCGACGTCGCCGCCGAGCGTGCGCGGCCTTCGAGAGCACGCCGAGCGGCGCCCTTCTGCAGCTCGCCGCCGTGGTGCTCGAGGAAGACGAGCGTCCTCACAGCAGCCTCTTCTCCTGCGAGGAAGTCGACGATCGCCTCGCGCGGCGTTGCCGTCGTCCTCGATCTTGCGCGCGTCGCCGCGCGGCGGCGGGTCGCCGAGCGCGAGCACCTCGGTCGTCGAGCCCGCCTCGCCGGCGCGGTCGGCCTCGACGCCGAGGTCGGCGAGCGACAGCTGCTCCTGCGGCTTCTTCTTCGCGCCCATGATCCCCTTCAGCGACGGGTAGCGCGGCTCGTTGATCGCGTCCGAGACGGCGACGACCGCCGGGCAGCGGCGCCTCGATCGTGTCGTAGCCGAACTCGGTCTGGCGCTTGCCGCGCACCGTGCCGCCGTCGACCGTGGAGCTCGGCGACCTGCGAGATCAGCGGCCGGCGCAGCCGCTCGGCGACGGCCGCCCAGAGGCACGGCGCCGTCGGAGTCCGAGGCCTGCTGGCCGAAGAGGACGAGGTCGGCGCTCTCGCGCTCGAGCGCCTTCGCGAGCGCGCGGCTCGTGGCGACGAGGTCGGAGCCCGCGGCCGCGTCGTCGGAGACGAGGACGGCGCGGTCGGCGCCCATCGCGAGCCCCTTGCGGAGCGCGTCGAGCGCCTTCTCGGGCCCGAGCGAGACGAGCACGACCTCGCCGTCGCCGGCGGCCTCCTTGAGCTTCAGCGCCTCCTCGATCGCGTTCGCGTCGAAGGCGTTCAGCGCGCCCTCGCCGGAGCGGTCGAGCCGCTTCGATGCCGGGTCGATCCGCCGCGCCGCGGCGGCGTCCGGCACCTGCTTCACGCAGACGGCGATCTTCATCGCGCGAGACTCTAACGAGCCTCGCGTCGGCGGCGACGTTGCAGGTTCGTCGCGGACGCACGTGCGTGGTCGATCCGCGCTAGGGTCCGGCGCTTCGAGCGCGAACCGGAGCGCCATGCGCAGCCACCGGACGACAGCCCGAGGGGTCACTCTCCTCTTCCTCCTCGCTCTGCGGCCTCGCCGCAGCCGGCGTGCTGCCCGGCGTCGCGGCGCGCAGCGAAGGCGAAGCCGCAGCTCGTCTTCCCGGTGCTCGGGCCGGCCTCCGTACGACGGACGACTTCGGCGACCCGCGCGGCACCGGCCGCCACGAGGGCAACGACATCCTCGCGCCGCAGCGGGCGCTCGCGCTCGCCGCCGAGAGCGGCACCGTCAAGTTCTGGACGACCTCCGCGAGCGCCGGCTGCATGCTCTACCTCACGGCGACAGCGGCACGCACCTACCTCTACATCCACCTCAACAACGACCTCGGCCCCGGCAACGACAACAAGGGCAAGTGCGTCGCCGGCACCGCGTACGCGCCCGGCCTCGAGGAGGGCGACCGCGTCGACGGCCGGGCAGCCGGTCGGCTTCGTCGGCGACTCGGGCGACGCGAACGGGCTCCACCCGCACCTCCACTTCGAGGTGCACCCGGCGAAGGCCGCGGTCGACCCGTTCCCGTACCTGAAGAAGGCCCGCCGGCTGCTCTTCAGCGAGCCGGACGGCAAGCGCTACTCGCTCGTCCTCGACGGCACCGTGATCGAGAGCGTCGGGGGCTTCCTCGGCCTGCACGTCACGAGCCTGCGGGAGTGGCCGTCGCACCAGCACCAGAAGACGATCGACGCGAAGGTGACGCTCGCGCTCCCGCCGGACGTGCTGCTGACCGCCGCGCCGGCCGCGCAGCAGATCCAGGCGGGCCGGGCGGCCGAGCTGACCCCGGGCGCCCGCGTCCGCGTCTGGACCGGCCCGGCGGTCGCGAGCCCGGAGGCCCGCGCCGGCTTCGACGGGGCGATCCCGCCGCGCGCGTGCTCGTCCGCTAGCCGATCGTCTAGCGCACGACCGCCGCGCGCACCGTCCTGACGACGTAGACGACCGAGATCGCGAAGAGGGCGAGCCCGATCGCCGTGCGTACGTGCGGCTCGGCGACGGGAGCGCGGTCGGCGACCCGCGGCGAGGCCGCGTCGGCGACCTTCTTGCGCCAGCCGCTGGAGACGGCGGCGTGTCCGAGATCCATGACTGCCATGCCGATCTCATCGCCGCGCCGGCGAGGCGTGAAACTACGCGGCCGCGACCGCGCCGCGCAGGAACTCGACGATCTCGCTCGTCGGCGCGCCGGGCGTGAAGCACCTCGGCGACGCCGCCGCGCCTTCAGCTCGCGGATGTCGTCGGTCGGGATCGTGCCGCCGACGACGACGAGCACGTCCTCGGCGCCGTTCTCGCGCAGCAGCTCGAGCACCGCGGGACGAGCGTCATGTGCGCGCCGGAGAGGATCGAGATGCCCGACCGCGTCCGCGTCCTCCTGGATCACCGTCTCGACGATCTGCTCCGGCGTCTGGTGGAGGCCGGTGTAGATGACCTCCATCCCCGCGTCGCGGAGCGCGCGTGCGATGATCTTCGCGCCCCGGTCGTGACCGTCCAGGCCCGACCTTGGCGACGACGACCCGTATCGTTCCCGCTGCCACGATCGGCCAGGATATAGCCCCGTGAAACTGACCGTCATCGGCTGCTCGCCCGCGTGGCCCAATCCGGGCGGCGCGCAGTCGGGCTATCTCGTCGAGGGACCGGGCCGGCTGCTGCTCGACTGCGGGCCCGGCGTGCTCGCCAAGCTGCGCGAGCGCGACGGCGGCTGGCCGCGCGTGGACGCGATCGTGATCACGCACTGGCACCTCGACCACTGGGGCGACCTCGTGCCGTGGGTCTGGGGGACGATCGCGGGCCCGGCCGCGACCGGCCGCGCGTCGAGCTGTGGCTGCCGCCGGAGGGCAGCGAGCGGCTGCGCGACTTCGGCGCGCGGCTCGGCTGGGAGGAGATGTGGGAGAGCGCCTTCGCGCTGCGCGAGTACGCGGAGGGCGAGCCGTTCGAGGCGGCGGGGCTGCGAGTCGTCGCCGCTCGCGGCTCCCGCACTACACGCTCCGCACCTACGGGCTCCGCGTCGAGGACGGCGACGCGCTCGCTCGCCTACTCCGGCGACTCGGCGCCGTGCGAGCGCTCGCCGAGCTCGCCCGCGACGCCGACCTGTTCGTCTGCGAGGCGACGCTCGCGCGCGGCGACCTGGACGGGCAGCCGCGCGGGCACCTCTCGGCCGACGAGGCCGTCGCCGCCTTCGAGGCCTCGGGCGCGCGGCCGGCTCCTGCTCACGCACCGCCCGCACGAGCTGCCGCTCGCCGACGGCCTCGAGCAGGCGCGCGACGGGCTCGAGCTGGAGGTCTAGCGGCTACCTGCTGTAGCCGCGCTCGGTCAGGTAGGCGCGGTCGGAGCGGCGGCCGACCCACCAGTGGCGGACGCCGAGCGCCGCCGGGATGACGATCACGAGCGCGAGCATCCCGACGGGCAGCGACGAGCCACCAGAGCGAGAGGGCCGCCTGCCACCTTCGGCGGGCTCTCGGCGACTGGCGGCGAGCTTCGGGTCGTTGCGCGACGCCGGAGACCCCGGTCGGGAACCAGGACGCGACGCGCCACGGCTTCCGTCCGTTCTCGCGGGTGAACTCGATCGTGAAGGTCTTGCCGACGACGGGCGACGCGCCCGGCTTCGCCACCAGCGAGAGCGTGAACGCGACGTCGTTCCGGTACGAGTAGGCGACGTTCCACTGCGCGACCCCGATCGCGGGGAACGGGACGACGGGGATGTTCCCCTGCCGCCACTCGGCCGCGGCTCATCCCCTGCACGAGCTCCGGGCCGGCGAGGTCGTAGGCCCGGTCGAGGTCGCGGCGGGCGACCGCCGTGCGCACGAACAGCAGCGACGTCTCGAGCAGCTGCGCCCGCTCGGCGGGACGGAGGTCGGCCAGCTTGGGCGAGCGGACGATCTTCGCCGGCGTGTTCGAGAACCGCTCGGGCTCCGGGTGCGCCGTGTTCCCGATCACGGCGGCGGTGACGGCGACGCCCGCTGGCGGAGCCGACGAGCAAGACGGACCAGATGAAGCGGCGGCGGAAGCGAGGCGAGGCGAAGCGGCCGCTCATGGCGCCCGGCTACCGCGCTGCCTAGCAGTTGACCGTCGCCGCAGGGGACCGGCGGCTTCGAGTTGGGCACCCACGAGTTGACGACCCAGCGGTTCCCCGACCTTGTTCAGCTGCATCGCGAAGAGCTGGCCCTTCACCTTCGAGCCCTTCTTCGGGAGCAGCGCGACCTGGATCAGCGCCTCGTTCTTGTACGAGTAGTCGACCTTCATCGGCGCGAGGTCGAGCTCCTCGACGGGATACGGGACGACGGCGATGTTGCCGGTCATCCACTCCTTCAGCGTCTGGCCCTGGCGGATCTGCGGGCCGGCGAGCTCGTAGGCCTGCTTCAGGTTCTTGCGCGCGACGGCGGTGAGGATGAACTCCTGCGCCACCTTCTGCGCCTCGGGGTCGAGCTTGACCGTCTTCGGCGACCTTCGACACGTCCTTCGCGGGCTTGTCCGTGAGCGGCGTGGCCGTGGAGTCGCCGCCGTGTGAAGAACCGATCGACGGCAGGCCGATGGCGAGCCCGGCGACGAGCACGCCGAGGGCGATCCAGAAGAAGCGCCGCTGGAACTTCGGCGACTGGAGGGTGCGAGGTCAGACGAGCTCATCCGCCGACAGAGTAGACGACGAAAACCGCGATTGTGTTAGCGCGAGAGGGTCGCTAGAAGACGGGCGTCTCGCGCCAGACGCCCCAGACCTCGCGCAGCGCGTCGCACATCTCGCCCATCGTCACGTACGCGCTGCGCGGCGTCGACGATCGGCGGCATCAGGTTGCGCGCCCTCGCCGGCGGCGTCCTCCTTCAGGCGCGCCAGCGCGGCCTCGACCGCGGCGGCGTCGCGGCGGGCGCGCACGCGCCTGCACGCGCTCGACCTGCTTCGCGCTCGAGCGCCGGGTCGATCCTGAGGAGCTCGAGCTCGGCTCGTCCTCGTCGCATCTGGTAGCGGTTGACGCCGACGATCGACGCGCTCGCCCCGCCTCGACCTCTGCCTGGTAGCGGAACGCCGCCTCGGCGATCTCGCGCTGGAAGAAGTTCTCCTTGATCGCCGGCGACGACGCCGCCGAGCTCGCTTGATCCGGTCGAAGTACTCGTAGGCCTCCGCTCCAGCTCGTTCGGTCAGCTCCTCGACGTAGTAGGAGCCGCCGAGCGGGTCGATCGTGTTCGCGACGCCGGTCTCGTGCGCGATCACCTGCTGCGTGCGCAGCGCGATCCGCACCGCGTCCTCGGTCGGCAGCGCGAGCGCCTCGTCGAAGCGAGTTCGTGTGCAGCGACTGCGTGCCGCCGAGCACCGCCGCCAGCGCCTCGAGCGCCGTGCGGACGATGTTCACCTGCGGCTGCTGCGCGGTCAGCGAGACGCCGGCGGTCTGCGTGTGGAAGCGCATCAGCCACGAGCGCGGGTTCTTCGCGCCGTAGCGTCTCGCGCAGCTCCCGCGCCCAGATCCGGCGGGCGGCGCGGTACTTCGCGATCTCCTCGAAGAAGTCGATGTGCGCGTTGAAGAAGAACGAGAGCCGCGGCGCGAACTCGTCGACGTCGAGGCCGCGCTCGATCGCCCGCCTCGACGTAGGCGAAGCCGTCGGCGAGCGTGAACGCGAGCTCCTGCGCCGCCGTCGAGCCCGCCTCGCGGATGTGGTAGCCGGAGATCGAGATCGGATGCCAGCAGCGGCATCTCCCGCGCGCAGAACTCGACCATGTCCGTCACCAGCCGCATCGACGGCTCCGGCGGGAAGATCCACTCCTTCTGCGCGATGTACTCCTTGAGGATGTCCGTCTGCGACCGTGCCCGCGCAGCTCCGTCGCGCGGCACGCCCTGCTGCTCGCCGACGCAGACGTAGAACGCGAGCAGGATCGCCGCCGGCGAGTTGATCGTCATCGACGTCGAGACCTCGCCGAGCGGGATCCCGGCGAACAGCGTCTCCATGTCGTCGAGCGAGTCGACCGCCACGCCCTCGCGGCCGACCTCGCCCAGCGAGCGCGGGTGGTCGGAGTCGTAGCCCATCAGCGTCGGCATGTCGAAGGCGGTCGAGAGCCCGGTCTGGCCGTGCTCGAGCAGGTAGCGGAAGCGCTCGTTCGTCTCCTCCGCCGTGCCGAAGCCGGCGAACTGGCGCATCGTCCAGAGCCGGCCGCGGTACATCGACGGGTAGACGCCGCGCGTGAACGGATACGCGCCCGGATAGCCGAGGTCGCGGTCGTAGTCGACCTCGACCGTGTCCGGCGTCAGAGCGGCTCGTTCTCGACCCCCGAGATCGTCGAGAAGAGCTCGCCCTGCCGCTCCGGCGCGGCCTCGTAGAGCTCCTCGCGCCAGCGGTCGGTGCCCGTGCCCTCGGTGGTGGCCATCGACGCCATTGTCGCAAAACGGGCCTCGGTCAGAGTGACGCTCGGTCGACCGGCACAGCTTCACTCCAGGACCAGGCCTCCGGCGCGCGGAAGGCGCTCGAGGTCCGCCGCAGCGGCCGCGACGCCGCACTCGCCGCCGCTGCCGCGACGGAGGGCGTCGCCGAGCTCTTCGGCAGCGTCCTGCCGGCCGCGCGCGCCAAGGCGAAGGCCAAGGCCGACGCGAGCAGGAAGCGGACGACGCAGGCGGCGGCGCGGCCGATCGAGAGCTTCCTGGCGCTCGAGCAGGGCTTCTCCGGCACGAGCGGACTCCGCTTCGCGGCGATCCTGAACAACGTCGGCGGTGCCGAGGTCGCCCGCGCCGCGCTGCGCGAGCTGCCCCAGACGACCGAGCAGATCCTCCACATGGAGCCGTACCTGATGCACGAGTCCGCGCTCCCGATCGAGCTGCCGGCCGAACCCGAGGGATGGCAGCTCGTCCACGACGACACCTTCGGCGAGCTCGACGTCCGCGCGCTCCTGGCCGTCTTCGGTGTCCCGGGCCTGAACGCGGCGGCGGCCGGCTGGGGCGGCGGCCGCTCCGCCCTCTACCGCGGCCCGGCGGGCGAGGCGGTCGCGCTGCGCCTCGACTGGGACACCGAGGCGGACGCGCAGCAGTGGGCAGACGCGGCCGCCGCCTACGTCCACGCGGCGTTCGGCGCGCCCTCGACCTCCACGCCGACCGCGGCGGAGTGCGCGGCTGCCGCGTGCTGGACATCCGAGGCCGGACCGATCGCATTCGAACGGCGTGGAACCTCGACCGCGCTCGTCTTCGGTCCTACGCTCGACGACGCCGCACGACTCGCACAAGTTCTCCTTGCCTAACGCCCAGGTCTCGATCGGAACGTACGCACAGCTCGCACACTTCAACCTCCAGTTGACGTAGAGGCTCCGATCGAGGACACGAAGGGGCCGGGCGGGCGCCGTCGCGGAACCGGAGTCACGACCTCCCTCGCGCGGGGGATTTCCGCATCCCTATCACTTTCGCGCGGGAAACCGCTTCAGCCGGCGCGTGATCTGCCGATAGCCGGATCGGTGAGGGCGCACGCACGATGCGTGCGGACGGCAACTATGACGAGCTTCCGGGAACTGCGGCCCATCAGAAGCGTTCGGCACATGCCGGGCGCTTCGCCGCGCTCGCGGAGCTCCTCTGGTTCCGCCTCGCCGTCGCGCTGATCGCGCTCGCCGCCGCCGGCCTCGCCGCGACCCTCACCAGTCTGGAGCTCGGCCGGCAGTCGACCACCGCACCGGCCTTCCTGGCGAAGGCGCTCGGGCCGCCGCAGTCCCGCGCACCGCTCGTCAGGAAGCCGGCGCGGCAGGTGACCGTCACGATCGGCGACAGCGGCTACACCGTCAAGCACGCGGGCGCCGGCGCCGTCTCCCTCACCGCGGACGGACCCACCTCGAACGAAAGCGTCTCGACCTGGCGGCGGTACGCGAACGGCGTCTCCCGCTCGACGCCGTACGGCAGCGAGACGATCACGGTCTCGGACAAACGCACCGAGGCGTTCCTCACCGTCGACCGGCACCAGGGGATCCGGACCTGGACGTGGAAGCTCTCGACCCTCGACCTCGAGTCGAGGATTACTCCTGAGGGCCGGGTCGACCTGGTCGGTCCGGACGGCGCCGTCCGGATGTCGGTGGCGCCGCCTGCGGTCCTGAACGAGCAGGGGATCTCGGTCACGCCGCGCGGCCTCCGCTGGTCGGTCCGTCACGCCTCGCGGGGCACGACGCTCGCCCTCCGCCTCGACGACCGGCGGCTCCCGCAGCCGTACACGATCGACCCGGCGGTCGACTACCCCTCCCCGCTCTACCTCTCGACCACGAGCTCGGTCGTGACCGGGTCGAATCAGCTCGTCACTGCGGCCCCGTCCGGCGGCGAACCAGAACACGGTCGTCGACACCGCGAAGTCGGCGGGCTACTTCGTCTTCCAGCCGAACGTCACGAACTCGGCGGCTCCCGTCGGGTCCCCGTCGACCACGCCGAGCGGCAACGGCTTCGTCGTGGACGCGGCCGGCAGCACGGGGTTCCCTGCGGGAACCTGGAGCTTCGCGATCGAGACGCAGAGCCAGGGCGGCAGCGGCAACGGCTCGGGCGTGGCCGCGATCGGCGTCTGGAAGGTCGCGGTCACGGGCAGCTCGATCACCGGCAACACGCTCGTACAGGCGCCGACCGACGGTCACGACCGACGTCCTCGCCGGCGCGTCGCTGACCACGTACGACGATCAACCTCTCGCTGCCTGCCTTCACGCCTGGCCGCCAACGAGCACCTCTACGTCGAGGTCTGGCTCCACGTGACCACTGCGATGGGCGGGAACCCGCACAACGCGATCGCTGAACCTGCAGCTCAACGACGGTGTGACGAAGATCACGCACCCGCCGGCCGACGACACGCGCGCCGACGCACGCCTTCTCGATCACGGTCGGCTCACGGCAACTCCTACTTCACCAACCCCGGCGGCGCGAGCGGCACGATCTACTACCGCGGCTCGGCGGCCGGCAGCTTCACGATCTCGGACGCGATCGCCGACTCCGGCTCCGGGCCGAAGTCCGTCACCTACCCGACGCACGCTCGGGCAGCGTCACGCACGCCACCAGACGGTCACGACCGGGCCGAGCTACACCTCGAGCGCCTACACGTGGAGCGCCGGCGCCTCGACCTCGCCGGGCGCCCAGGCGATCGTCGCCGGCGACAACGCGCTTCAGGTCGACGACCGGCACCCCGATCACGATCACGAACGACTCGACCGCGCCGACGACGCCGTCGGTCGCGCTGACCTCCCCGCCCGCGTACTACACCTCGGCCTCGGTCGACCTCACCGCGACCGACGGTACCGACGCCGGCTCCGGCGTCGACACGACCACGCGGGTCTACCAGCGCGACGAGACGACGCTCACGAACGGCGAGCTGTGGCGTCTTCCCCGGCACCTGGGGGACGACGGTGTCGAACCCGGACGCGACCGTCCAGAACGGCAAGTGCTACCGCTACCGGCTGGCCGAGTCCGACCGGGTCGGGAACACCTCGGCGTGGTCGGCGGCGAGCGGCACCGCAAAGGTCGACCTGCAGAACCCCGGCGCGCCCTCGCTCTCCTTCGGCAGCTTCACGAACGCGTATGCCTCCGGCTCGACCGTCTACTACCGGCCCGGCGTCGCCGGCCAGTTCACCGTCACCGCGAGCGGCTCGGACGCCGAGTCCGGCGTCGGCAGCTACTCCTTCCCCACCTTCTGGACGACCTCGGGCTCCGGCGCGAGCCGGACCTACTCGTGGACGGGGACACCCGCCGCGCCGGGTACCCAGAGCGTCGCCGTCGTCGACGGCGCCGGCCGCACCGGCGCAGGCGCCAGCTTCACGCCGACCGCCGACTCGACCGCTCCCTCGACCACGGACGACACGGGCTCGATCGGCAACGGCTGGAAGAACACGAACCAGACGGTGACGCTGACGCCGACCGACGCCGGCTCGGGCGTCTCGACCACCTACTACACGACCGACGGCTCGACTCCGACGACGGGCTCGTCGTCCGGCACCTCGGTCGTGCTCTCGAGCGACGGCACCTTCACGGTCAAGTACTTCTCTCTCGACCGGGTGGGCAACGCCGAGTCCGTGCAGACCGCAGGCACGCAGATCCGGATCGACAAGACGCAGCCGTCGACGGCGACGCTGACCGCGCTGCCGGCGTCGATCCGGAACGGCCAGGCGCTGACGGCGACCGCGGCCGACGCGACCTCGGGCGTCGCGAGCGTCGCCTACCTCTACTGCGCGGGCGGCTCGTGCACGCCGTCGACGTCGATCGGCTCGAGCTCGACCGGGCCGAGCTACTCCGTGACGTGGAGCTCGCAGCCGGCCGACGGCACCTACCAGGTCGCTCGCGCGCGTGACCGACAACGCCGGCAACACGCCTCGACTCGGCCAAGCAGACGATCACGGTCGACAACACGGCGCCGACGGCGTCGATCACGTCGAAGCCGGCCGCCCAGTCCCCGACCGCGAGCCCGAGCTTCTCCTTCTCCTCGCCCGGACGGGACGGCGACCTTCCAGTGCCAGCTCGACGGCGGCGCCTACTCGGCCTGCACCTCCCCGAAGAGCTACGCCGGCCTCGCCGACGGCTCGCACACCTTCGACGTCCACGCGGTCGACCCGGCCGGGAACCAGAGCGCCGTCCAGACCTGGACGTGGACGGTCGATACCGTCGCGCCCTCGATCTCGCTCGACTCGAACCCGCCCGCCCTGTCCACCAACGCCTCCCCGAGCTTCACGTTCTCCTCGACCGACGGCACCGCCACCTTCGAGTGCAAGCTCGACGGCGGCGCCTTCGCCGCCTGCACCTCGCCGAAGAGCTACTGCGGGCCTCGCCGACGGCTCGCACACCTTCACCGTCCACGCCGTCGATCCCGCCGGGAACACGAGCGCCGACGCGACGTGGACCTGGACGATCGACACGATCGCGCCGGACGTCTCGATCACTGCGAAGCCGGCCGCGACTCGCCCACCGCGTCGCCGAGCTTCTCGTTCTCCTCGACCGACGGCACGGCCACCTTCGAGTGCAAGCTCGACGCCGGCTCCTTCGCCGCCTGCACCTCGCCGAAGAGCTACAGCGGACTCTGCCGACGGCTCGCACACCTTCGCCGTCCACTCGCATCGACCCGGCCGGAAACCACGAGCGCCGACGCGACCTGGACCTGGACCGTCGACACGGTCGCGCCGACCGACGACGGTCAGCGGCGGCCCGGCCGACCCGACGAACGCGACGAGCGCGACCTTCACCTTCTCCGCGGACGAGACGGTCACCGGCTTCCAGTGCTGCCTCGACGCCGGCGGCTGACGCGCCTGCACGACGGCGACACCTTCTCCGGGCTCGCCGAGGGCGCGCACAGCTTCCAGGCGCGAGGCGATCGCCGACCTCGCCGGCAACGCCGGCGGCGCGTCGGCGGCCGACAGCTGGACGGTCGACACGACCGCGCCGACGACGACGATCGACTCGAATCCGTCCGATCCGACGAACGCAGACGCGGCGCGACGTTCTCGTTCTCCGCCGAGCGAGTCGGTCACCGGCTTCCAGTGCTCGCTCGACGGCGGCGCGCTACGCGGCCTGCACCTCGCCGAAGAGCTACAGCGGCCCCGCCGAGGGCTCGCACACCTTCTTCGTCAAGGCGACCGCAGACAACGCCGGCAACGCGGGCACGCGCGCCGCGTACGGCCTGGACGGTCGACACCACCGCGCCGACGACGACGATCTCGGCGCAGCCGCCGACCCGACCAACCAGACCTCCGCGAGCCTCTCCTTCTCGGCGAGCGAGTCGGTCACCGGCTTCTCCTGCCGGATCGACGGCGGCGCCTACGCCGGCTGCTCCGTCGGCACCGCGAGCTACACGCGGCCTCACCGAGGGCTCGCACACCTTCGACGTCAAGGCGAACGCCGACGACGCCGGCAACCCGGGCACCGTGGCCTCGGCGACCTGGACGATCGACACGACGGCGCCGACGGTCTCGATCCTGACCGACCCGGGCGCCGTCACGAACGCGACGGCCGCGTCGTTCACCTTCAGCGCGAGCGAGTCCGTCACCGGGATGCAGTGCTCGCTCGACGGCGGCGCGTACGCCGACTGCTCCGCGCGGCAGCGCCTCCTACAGCGGGCTCGCCGAGGGCGCGCACACCTTCGACGGTCAAGGCGACCGCGGACGACGGCCGGCAACGCCGGCTCGGCGACGCTCGTTCGGCTGGACGGTCGACACTGACGCCGCCGGCGACGACGATCACCGGCGCGCCGAACGACCCGACCAACGCGACGAGCGCGATCTTCACCTTCTCGGCCAGCGAGTCGGTGCCGGGCTTCCAGTGCAAGCTCGACGCGGGCGCCTGGGCGGCGTGCTCCTCGCCGCAGACCTACGCCGGACCGCTCGCCGCCGGCGGCCACACCTTCTCGGTCAAGGCCGACGCGGACGCGGCCGGAAACGCCGGCACGACCGTCCTCGACCGACGTGGACGATCGACACGACGCCGCCGACGACGACGATCGACTCCGGCCCGAGCGGCGCGGTCTCGAGCGCGAGCCGCGACGTTCACCTTCTCGGCCGACGAGTCCGTGACCGGCTTCCAGTGCTCGCTCGACGGCGGCGCCTACGCGGCCTGCGACCGCGGCACCGTCAGCTACTCCGGTCTCGCCGACGGCGCGCACAGCTTCGACGTCAAGGCCACCGCGGACATGGCCGGGAACGCCGGCGCGGCCGTGACCCGGAACTGGACGGTCGACACGACGGCGCCGACGGCGACCATCGACTCGAGCCCGGCGAGCGCCTCGAACGACACGGCGCCGAGCTTCGCGTTCTCCGCCGGCGAGGCCGCCACCTTCGAGTGCCGCCTCGACGCGGGCGCCTGGGCAGCGTGCAGCTCGCCGCATGCGCTCTCCGGCCTCGCCGAGGGCTCGCGCACGTTCGCCGTGCGCGCCACCGACACCGCCGGCAACCTCGGCGGCGCGGCTTCCTACGCGTGGACGGTCGACACGACGCAGCCGGCGACGACGATCTCCGCGCAGCCGGCCGACCCGACGAACGCCACCGCCGCGAGCTTCACCTTCGCCGCGGACGAGTCGGTCAGCGGCTACGAGTGCCAGATGGACGGCGGCGGCTGGGTCGCGTGCTCCTCGCCGAAGAGCTACGCCGGGCCGCTCGCCGAGGGCGCGCACACCTTCGACGTCCGCGCGACCGCGGACGACGCGGGCAACGCGGGCACGACGACGAGCTACGGCTGGACGGTCGACACGACCGCGCCCGCGACGACGATCGACTCGAGCCCCGCCGACCCGTCGAACGACACCGCACCGACCTTCTCCTTCTCCGCGGCCGAGAGCGTCGCCGGCTTCGAGTGCTCTCTCGACGGCGGCGCGTTCGCGGCGTGCACCTCCCCCACCTCGCTCTCGAGCCTCGCGGAGGGCGCGCACACCTTCGACGTCCGCGCGACCGCCGACGACGCCGGCAACGCGGGCACGACGACGAGCTACGGCTGGACGGTCGACCTGACCGCCCCGGCGACGACGATCGACTCGAGCCCTCCGACCCGACCGGCTCGACCTCGGCCACCCTCACCTTCTCGGCCGACGAGCCCGTCTCCGGCTTCCAGTGCTCTCTCGACGGCGGCGCGTTCGCGGCGTGTACCTCCCCCAGCTCGCTCACCGGCCTCACGGAGGGCGCGCACACCTTCGACGTGAAGGCGACTGCCGACGACGCCGGCAACGCGGGCACGACCGCGAGCTACGGCTGGACGGTCGACCTGACCGCGCCGGACACCACGATCGACTCCGCACCGGCCGCGCAGTCGCCGGACGCGACATCCGAGCTTCGCCTTCTCGGCGAGCGAGGGCGGCGCGACCTTCGAGTGCCGGCTCGACGGCGGCTCCTGGGCGGCGTGCGCCTCGCCGCACGCGCTCTCGGGCCTCGCCGACGGCTCGCACACCTTCGACGTGCGCGCGCTCGACTCGGTCGGCAACGCGGACGCGACGCCGGCGTCGGCCACCTGGACGGTCGACACGGCCGCTCCGACCGCGTCCGTCACGGGCGGCCCGGCCGACCCGACCGACGCGACCCCGCGAGCTTCGACCTCTCGGCAGACGAGTCGGCCACCTTCGAGTGCAAGCTCGACGGCGGCTCCTGGGCCTCGTGCTCGACGCCCGCCTCCTACAGCGGCCTCGCGCGAGGGCGCCCACACCTTCCACCTGCGCGCGACCGACGGCGCCGGCAACCTCGGCGGCGAGGCGACCTACGGCTGGACGGTCGACACGACCGCGCCGACGACGACGATCGACTCCGCTCCCGCGTCCCCGACGAACCCGACGTCGGCGAGCGTCGCCTTCTCCGCCGACGAGGCCTCGACCTTCGAGTGCTCGCGTCGACGGCGGGGCCTACGGCGCCTGCGCCTCCCCGCTCGCGCTGACCGGCCTCGCCGACGGCGCGCACGCGGTCGACGTGCGCGCGACCGACACGGCCGGCAACACCGGCACGGCCGCGAACGCCGCCTGGACGGTCGACACGGCCGGCCCGACGACGACGATCACATCCGCCCCGGCCGACCCGACCAACCAGACCTCGGCGAGCTTCTCCTTCTCGGCCGACGAGGGCGGCTCCACCTTCGAGTGCAAGCTCGACGCGGCCGCCTGGGCCTCGTGCTCACTCGCCGGACTCGCGCACCGGCCTCGCCGACGGCAGCCACACCTTCCAGGTGCGCGCGACCGACGCGGCCGGCAACACCGGCGCGGCGGCGAGCGCGTACGTGGACGGTCGACACGGTGTCGCCGGTCGCCTCGATCGACTCGGCGCCCGCCGACCCGACCAACCAGACCGACGCGACCTTCGCGTTCAGCTCGACGAAGGCGGGCACCTTCGAGTGCGCGATCGACGGCGGCGCCTACCAGGCGTGCACCTCGCCGACGACCTACAGCGGCCTCGCCGCCGGCGCGCACGACTTCGCCGTGCGCACGACCGACACGGCCGGCTCGACGAGCGCGCCGGCGACGCGCGAGCTGGACGATCGACCTGACCGCGCCCGACCGCGACGATCGACTCGGCCCGGCCGTCGCAGTCGAACGACGCGGCGCCGAGCTTCGCGTTCTCGGCCGGCGAGCCGCCGACCTTCGAGTGCAAGCTCGACGCGGGCTCCTGGGCCGCGTGCACCTCGCCGCACGCGCTCGCCGGCCTCGGCGACGGCTCGCACACCTTCGAGGTCCGCGCGACCGACACCGCCGGCAACCAGGGCGCCGCCGACTCGCAGACGTGGACGGTCGACACGACCGCCCCGACGGCGTCGATCGACTCCCAGCCGGGCGACCCGACCGCCTCGACGACGGCGGCCTTCTCGTTCTCGTCGCCGGACGGCGGCACGAGCTTCCTCTGCTCGCTCGACGGCGCAGCGTTCGCGACCTGCACCTCGCCGTTCTCGCAGGGCGGCCTGGCCGAGGGCGCGCACACGTTCGCGGTCGAGGCCACCGACGCGGCCGGGAACACGGGCACGCCGGCCTCCTACGGCTGGACGGCCGACACGACCGCCCCCGCGGTCTCGATCGACTCGGCTCCGGCCGCGCTCGACGAATTCGGCCGACGCCACGGTCTCGTTCTCGTCGCCGGACGGCGGCGCCACCTTCCAGTGCGCGCTCGACGGCGGCGCCTGGGGCGCGTGCACCTCGCCGGTCTCCTACACGGGCCTCGGCGAGGGCTCGCACACCTTCCACGTCGCCGCCTCGGACGCGGCCGGGAACACGAGCGCCGACACGACCTCCACCTGGACGGTCGACATGACTCGCGCCGACGGTCGTCTTCTCGGGCGGGCCGGCCGACCCGACGAACGCGACCTCCGCGAGCCTCGACTTCTCGTCGGTGGACGGCGGCACGAGCTTCGAGTGCGCGCTCGACGGCGCGGGCTTCGCCTCCTGCGCCTCGCCGCTCTCGCTGACCGGCGTGGCGGAGGGCGCGCACGCCTTCCACGTCCGCGCGACGGATGCGGCCGGCAACACGGGCGCGGCGACCGACTACTCGTGGACGGTCGACACGACCGCCCCGACCGCGACCGTCGACTCCGGCCCCGCCGCTGCGACCAACGCGACGGGCGCGACCTTCACGTTCTCCTCGGCCGACGGCGGTACGAGCTTCGAGTGCGCGCTGGACGCCGGCGCGTTCGCAGGCTGCGCCTCGCCGAAGAGCTACGCCGGCCTGAGCGAGGGCGCTCACGCCTTCCACGTCCGCGCCACCGACGACGCCGGCAACACCGGCTCCGCCGCCGACTTCGCGTGGACGGTCGACACGACGGCGCCGACGGCCACGATCGACAGCTTCCCGGACGACCCGACGAACGCGACCTCGGCGGACTTCGACTTCTCGTCGGCCGACGGCGGTATCTCGTTCCAGTGCCGCGTCGACGGCGGCGCGCTCGCCGCGTGCGCCTCGCCGGAGAGCTACGCCGGCCTCACGGACGGCTCCCACACCTTCGACGTCGAGGCCACCGACGCGGCCGGCAACACCGGCGCGGCGGCGTCGTACACGTGGACGATCGACACGACCGCCCCGACGACGACGATCGACGGCGGGCCCGCCGACCCGACCGACCGCCACCTCGGCGAGCTTCACGTTCTCGTCCGCCGACGCCGTCTCCTTCGAGTGCTCGCTCGACGGCGTCGCCTTCGCCGTCTGCACCTCGCCGGCGAGCTACAGCGGCCTGGCCGAGGGCGACCACACGTTCCGCGGCGCGCGGCAAGAACGGCGCCGGCACGACCGGCCCCTCCGACAGCTACGGCTGGACGATCGACCTGACCGCCCCGACGACCGCGATCGACTCGGCGCCGGGGAGCCCGACCAGCTCGACGTCGGCGAGCGTCGCCTTCTCCGCCGACGAGACGTCGACCTTCGAGTGCTCGGTCGACGGAGGCGCCTACGGCGCCTGCACCTCGCCGCTGGCCCTGAGCGGGCTCGCCGACGGCGCGCACTCGGTCGACGTCCGCGCCACCGACACCGCCGGCAACGCCGGCTCGGCCGCGACGGCGAGCTGGACGGTGGACACGGCCGCCCCCGCCGCGACGATCGACGCCGCGCCGCCGAGCCCCTCGAACGACACCGGCCCGAGCTTCGCCTTCTCCGCCGGCGAGGCGTCCACGTTCGAGTGCTCGCTCGACGGCGGCGCCTACGCCGCCTGCACCTCGCCGCACGCGCTCTCCGGCCTCGGCGAGGGCTCGCACACCTTCGCGGTGAGCGCGACCGACACGGCGGGCAACACGGGTGCTGCCGACTCGCACACCTGGACGGTCGACACCACGGCTCCGAGCGTGACCGTCGGCTCGGGCCCGGCCGACCCGACGAACGGGACCGGCGCGAGCTTCACCTTCTCGTCGGCCGACGGCGGCACGAGCTTCGAATGCGCGCTCGACGCCGGCGGCTTCGCTCCCTGCGCCTCCCCGGCGACCTACAGCGGCCTCGCGGAGGGCTGCGCACACATTCCACGTCCGCGCCACCGACGCGGCCGGCAACACCGGCACCGCCTCGGACTACGCGTGGACGGTCGACACTGACCGCCCCGAGCGCGGCCGTCGACTCCGGCCCGGCGGTCGCGACGAGCGCGACGGGCGCGACCTTCTCCTTCTCCTCCGCCGACGGCGGCACGAGCTTCGAGTGCGCGCTCGACGCCGGCGCGTTCGGCGCCTGCACCGCGCCGAAGAGCTACGCGGGCCTCGCCGACGGCGGCCACATCTTCCATGTCCGCGCGACCGACGACGCCGGCAACACCGGCACGGCGGCCGACTTCGCGTGGACGGTCGACACGGTGGCGCCGACCGTCGTCGGTCGACGGCGGGCCGGCGGATCCGACGACCGCGACCGGCGGCGACGCTTGGCCTTCTCGGCCGACGAGGCGGCGACCTTCGAGTGCACGCTCGACGCGGGCGCGTGGGGCGCGTGCACCTCGCCGCAGAGCCCGAGCGGCCTCGCCGACGGCGCGCACACCTTCGCTGTCCGCGCGACCGACGCGCGCCGGCAACACCGGCGCCGACGCGACCTACGTGCTGGACGGTCGACACCGCAGCGCCGACGGCCTCGATCGACTCGGGCCCGGCCGACCCGACCAACGCCACGGACGCGACCTTCGCCTTCTCGGCCGACGAGGCCGCGACGCTTCACCTGCTCGCTCGACGGCGCGGCCGCCTCGCGCCTGCTCGAGCCCGCAGTCGCCGAGCTCGGCCTCGCCGAGGGCACGCACACCTTCACCGTCCAGGCGACCGACGCGGCCGGAAACACGAGCGCGCCGGCGACGGCGACCTGGACCGTCGACCTGACCGCGCCGGCGGCGACCGTCGACTCCGGCCCGGCCGCGCTGACCAACGCGACCGGCGCGACCTTCGCGTTCTCCTCGGCCGACGGCGGCACGAGCTTCGAGTGCGCGGTCGACGCCGGCGCCTACGCAGCCTGCACCTCGCCGGACATCGGTCACGGTCGCCGAGGGCGCGCACACCTTCCACGTCCGCGCCACCGACGCCGCCGGCAACACGGGCTCCGCAACGGACTACGCCTGGACGGTCGACACGACCGCCCCGACGACGACCGTCGACAGCGGGCCCGCCGACCCGACCGGCGCCACCGGCGCGAGCTTCGCGTTCTCGGCGGACGACGGCGGCGCGACCTTCGAGTGCGCGGTCGACGCCGGCGCCTTCGCCGCCTGCACCTCGCCGGAATCGGTCACGGTCGCCGAGGGCGCGCACATCTTCCACGTCCGCGCCACCGACGCCGCCGGCAACACCGGCGCCGACGCGACCTACTCGTGGACGGTCGACACGACCGCCCCGCCGCGGCCGTGGACTCCGGCCCCGCGACGCCCACGAACGCGACCGGCGCGAGCTTCGCCTTCTCCTCGGCCGACGGACCGCCAGCTTCGAGTGCGCGCTCGACGCGGGCGCGTACGCGGCCTGCACCTCGCCCGAGTCGGTCACCGTCGCCGAGGGCGCGCACATCTTCCACGTCCGCGCGACCGACGCCGCCGGCAACACCGGCGCCGACGCGACCTACGCGCTGGACGGTCGACACCACCGCCCCGACCGCGACCGTCGACACCGGCCCCGCCGACCCGACCAACGCGACCGGCGCGAGCTTCGCGTTCTCGTCGGCCGACGGCGGCGACGCTTCGAGTGCGCGGTCGACGCCGGCGCCTACGCGGCCTGCACCTCGCCCGAGTCGGTCACCGTCGCCGAGGGCGCGCACATCTTCCACGTCCGCGCCACCGACGCCGCCGGCAACACCGGCGCGGCCGCCGACTACGCCTGGACCGTCGACACGACCGCCCCGACCGCGTCGGTCGACAGCGGGCCCGGCGACCCGACCAACGCGACCGGCGCAACCTTCGCCTTCTCCTCCGCCGACGGCGGCACCAGCTTCGAGTGCGCGGTCGACGCCGGCGCGTACGCGACCTGCACCTCACCCGAGCCGGTCACGGTCGCCGAGGGCGCGCACATCTTCCACGTCCGCGCGACCGACGCCGCCGGCAACACCGGCGCCGACGCGACCTACCTGGACGGTCGACACGACCGCCCCGACCGCGACGGTCGACTCCGGCCCCGGCGCGCTCACCAACGCGACCGGCGCGACCTTCGCCTTCTCGTCGGCCGACGGCGGCACCAGCTTCGAGTGCGCGCTCGACGCCGGCGCGTTCGCCGCGTGCGCCTCGCCGCAGACGCTGACCGGCCTCGGCGACGGCGCGCACACCTTCCACGTCCGCGCCACCGACGACGCCGGCAACACCGGCGCCGCCGCGACCTACGACCTGGACGGTCGACACGACGGGCCCCGACGGTGACGATCGGCTCGCATCCGGCGACCCGACCAACCAGACGACCGCCGACCTTCTCGTTCTCCTCGCCGGACGGCGGCACGAGCTTCGAGTGCGCCCTCGACGGCGGCGGCTTCGCGCGCGTGCACCTCGCCGGAGAGCTCGGCCGGCGCTCGCCGACGGCGCGCACACCTTCCCGGTCCGCGCGACCGACGCCGCCGGCAACACCGGCGCCGACGACCAACTACGCGTGGACGATCGACACGAGCGCGCCCGCCGTCTCGATCGACTCGACGCCCGGCCGACCCGACCAACGCGACCGACGCGACGTTCGCCTTCACCGCCGACGCCGGCGACCACCTTCGACCTGCGCGCTCGACGGCGGCGCCTTCGCCGCCTGCACCTCGCCCGCCACGTACACCGGCCTGGCCGAGGGCTCGCACACCTTCCGCGGTCAAGGCGACGACGCCGCCGGCACCCGGCACCTCGTCGCCGGTGACCGCGACCTGGACCGTCGACCTCACCGCGCCGACCGCGGCGGTCGACTCGGCGCCGAGCGGGACCGACCAACTCGACCGCGCCGACCTTCGCCTTCTCGTCGCCCGACGGCGGCACGAGCTTCGAGTGCGCGCTCGACGGCGGCGCCTACGCCGCCTGCAGCTCGCCGCAAGAGCTACACCGGCCTCGCCGACGGCGCGCACACCTTCCACGTCCGCGCCACCGACGCCGCCGGCAACACCGGCGCCGACGCGACCGCGACCTGGACGGTCGACACGACCGCGCCCGACCGCGAACGTCGACACCGGCCCCGCCGACCCGACCAACGCGACCTCGGCGCCGTTCGCCTTCTCGGCGACCGAGGCCGGCGCGACCTTCGAGTGCTCGCTCGACGGCGGCGCGCTACGCGGCCTGCAGCTCGCCCGCCACGGCTCGCCGGCCCGCTGGCCGAGGGCGCGCACACCTTCGACGTCCGCGCGACCGACGCTCGCCGGCAACACCGGCGCGGCCGCGACCTACGCCTGGACGGTCGACCTCACCGACCCGATGGCGGCGGTCGACTCCGGCCCCGCCGGCGCGACCAACGCGACCGCCGCGAGCTTCACGTTCTCCGCCGAACGAGGCCGGCTCGACCTTCCTCTGCGCGCTCGACGCCGGCGGCTTCGCGCGCTGCACGTCGCCGAAGTGCTACAGCGGCCTCGCCGCCGGCGTCGCACACGTTCAAGGTCAAGGCCGTCGACCCGGCCGGCAACATCGGCCCCGTCGCGAGCCGTACGCTGGACGGTCGACACGACCGCGCCGACCGTGACGCTGTCGGCCGCGCCCGTCGAGCCCGACGAACGCGACCGTCCGCGAGCTTCACATTCTCCGCCGACGAGGCCGGCTCGACCTTCGAGTGCAAGCTCGACACCGGCGCCTTCGGCTCGTGCGCCTCGCCGGCGAGCCTCACCGGCCTGGCCGAGGGCACCCACAGCTTCCACGTGCGGGCGACCGACGCCGGCCGGCAACACCGGCGCGGCGACGGTCGCCGCCTGGACGGTCGACACCGACCGCCCCGGCCGTCACGTCGACTCGGCGCCGGCGAGCCCGCTCAGCGGCGACCTCCGCCACCTTCGACGTTCTCCTCGGCCGACGCCGGCGCGAGCTTCGAGTGCGCGGTCGACGGCGGCGCCTACGCGGCCTGCATCTCCCCCGACGACATACACGTCCGTCCCGGACGGCAGCGCACACCTTCCACGTCCGCGCGACCGACGCCGCCGGCAACACCGGCGCCGACGCGACCGCCGGCTGGACGGTCGACACGACCGCCCCGACGACGTCGATCTCCGAGCGGGCCGGCCGACCCGACGCCTCGGCGTCGGCGATCTTCGCCTTCGGCGCCGACGAGCCCGTCTCCGGCTTCGAGTGCTCGCTCGACGGCGCCGCGTTCGCCGCGTGCAGCCTCGCCCGACACGCGTCGACCGGCCTCGCCGACGGCTCCCACGACGTTCCGACGTCCGCTCGACCGACGTCGCCGGCAACCTCGGCGCCGCCGCCGACTACACGCTGGACGGTCGACACCGACCGCGCCGACGGCCTCGGTCGACTCGCGGCCCGGCCGACCCGACGAACGCGACCTCCGCGACGTTCGCCTTCTCGTCCGGCCGACGGCGGCACCAGCTTCGAGTGCGCGCGTCGACGCGCGGCGCCTACTCCGCCTGCACGTCGCCGCCGACGCGGCACCGTGGCCGCCGGCAGCCACACCTTCCACGTGAAGGCGACCGACGCCGCCGGCAACCCCGGCGCCGCCGCCGACCGCGCTCTGGACGGTCGACACGACCGCCCCGACGACGACGCTCGTCCGCCGCCCCGTCGAGCCCGACGAGCGCACGACCTCGGCGAGCTTCACCTTCTCCGCCGACGAGACGCGCGACCTTCGAGTGCTCGCTCGACGGCGCCGCCTTCGCCGGCTGCGCCTCGCCGCACGAGCCTCTCCGGCCTCGCCGACGGCAGCCACACCTTCCGCGTCCGCGCGACCGACACCGCCGGCAACACCGGCGCCGCGGCCGAGCGCGACCTGGACGGTCGACACGACCGGCCCGGACGCGACGATCGACAGCTGCCCGGCCGCGCAGACCAGCCTGACCATCGGCGAGCTTCACCTTCTCCGCCGAGGCCGGCGCCACCTTCGAGTGCTCCCTCGACGGCGCCGCCTTCGCCTCCTGCGGCTCGCCGTAGGCCGACGAGCGGCCTCGCCGAGGGCGCGCACAGCTTCTCGCGTCCGCGCGACCGACCCCGCCGGCAACACCGGCGCCGCCGCCGACGCCGCCTGGACGGTCGACCTGACCGCGCCGACCGTGACGATCGACGCGGCCCCGCCGAGCCCGACGAACGCGACCGACCGCGAGCTTCGCCTTCTCCTCGCGCCGACGGCGGCACCACCTTCGAGTGCTCGCTCGACGGCGGCGCCTTCGCCGCTCTGCACCGCCCGGCGACCTACACCGGCCTCGCCGAGGGCGACGCACACCTTCCAGGTGCGCGCGACCGACGCCGGCCGGCAACACCGGCGCCGCCAGGCGACCGCGTGGACGATCGACCTGACCGGCCCGACGACGACGATCGACTCGACGCCCGGCCGACCCCGACCAACCAGACCTCCGCGAGCTTCGCCTTCTCGGCCGCCGACGCGGCGCAGCTTCGAGTGCAAGCTCGACGCCGGCGCCTGCGGCGCCTGCTCGAGCCCGAAGAGCCTACAGCGGCCTCGCCGACGGCTCGCACACCTTCCGCGTCCGCGGCGATCGACGCCGTCGGCAACACCGGCGCCGCCGCGAGCGCGACCTGGACGGTCGACACGGCCGCGCCGTCGCTGACGATCGACTGCGGCGCCGAGCGACCCGACGAACGCCACCGGCCGCCACCTCGCGTTCACGCGCGACCCGGCACGGTCGACTGCCGCCTCGACGGCGCCGCCTGGGCCGCCTGCACCTCGCCGGCCACCGTCTCCGGCCTGGCCGCGGGCCCGCACACCTTCGACGTCGAAGGTCGACGAACGCGGCCGGCACGACGACGACCGCGACGCCGCGGCTGGACGGTCGACCTGACCGCGCCGGCCGCCTCGATCGACTCCGGCCCCGGCGAGCTCGTCCTCGAGCGCGGACGCGACTTCTCGTTCTGCGCCGACGAGCCGGTCACCGGCTTCGAGTGCTCGCTCGACGGCGGCGCGTTCTCCGCCTGCACGTCGCCGCAGAGCTACTCGGGCCTCGCCGACGGCGCCACACCTTCTCGGTCCGCGCGACGGCCGACCTGGCCGGCAACGCCGGCAGCGCGGTCGACGCCGCCTGGACGGTCGACACGACTCCGCCGGCGACGACGATCTCGGCCTCGCCGAGCGACCCGACGAACCGACCGACGCGAGCTTCGCCTTCGCCGCGGACGAGACCGTCACCGGCTACCAGTGCCGCGTCGACGCGCGGCGCCTGGGGCGCGTGCTCCTCGCCGGCGACCTTCTCCGGCCTCGCCGACGGCGCCCACACCTTCGACGTCCGCGCGATCGCCGACACCGCCGGCAACGCGGGCACGGTCGCGAGCGCGACCTGGACGGTCGACACCGTCAAGCCGGTCGCGACGATCGACCGCCGGCCCGACCGGCAACCGTCGGCACCGCCTCGGCCGTCGTTCACCTTCATGTCGTCCGAGCCGGGCCACGCTCGAGTGCTCGCTCGACCTCGGCGCGTTCGCGCCGTGCACGCTCGCCGCTGACACGCTGACCGGCCTCGCCGACGGCACGCACACCTTCAGCGTCCGCGGCGATCGACACCGCCGGCAACGTCGGCGACCCGGTCTCGCAGGCCTGGACGGTCGACACGACCCCGCCGGCGACGGCTTCGACTCCGGCCCGAGCGCGCTCGACAACTCGACCTCCGCGAGCTTGACGTTCTCGACCGAGCGCCGGCGCGACGACGACCTGCTCGCTCGACGCCGGCGCCTTCGCCGCCTGCACCTCCCCGGCCACGCTCAGCGGCCTCGCCGACGGCAGCCACACCGTCTCCGTCCAGCGCGGCCGACGAGCGTCGGCAACGCGGCGACGGTCTCGCGCACGTGGACGGTCGACACGACCCCGCCGCCGCGTCTCGATCGACAGCGCCCCGTCCGACCCGAGCGGCATCGCCTCGGCGACGCTTCGCGTTCTCCGCAGAGGCCGGCGCCACGCTCGAGTGCTCGCTCGACGGCGGCCGCGTTCGCGGCCGTGCTCCTCGCCCGACGTCGCTCTCCGGCCTCGCCGACGGCGACCACACCTTCGACGTCCGCGCGACCGACGTCGGCCGGCAACACTGCGACCGCACTCGACCGGCTGGACGGTCGACACCAGCCGCCGACGCTCTCGTTCACGAGCCCGGCGGCGCTGATCGCGACCGCGACCCCGGTCACCGTCGACGCCGCCGACACGGGCACCGGGCGTCGTCGCAGTCGCTTTCGAGCGTGCTCCGACGCGAGCGCCGACTGCGCGACCGGCGTGGAGCGCGCTCGGCACCGTCGCCGCGGCGCCGTACACGGTCGCCTGGCCGCTGCCGGCCGACGGCAACCACGCTGCTGCGGGCGGTCGCCACCGACGGTGTCGGCCGCACCGCCGGCGCGCGACCGAGAACGTCACCGTCGACCAGACGCCGCCGACCGGCTCCGTCACCGACCCGGGCCCGTACCTGCGCGGCCCCGTGACGATCGCGGCCGACCGCGGCCGACGCGACGAGCGGCGTCAACAGCGTCGACTTCCAGGTCTCGCCCGCCGGCGCGGGCGACTGGACGACCTTCGGCAGCGGCCGCGGCCGCGCCGTACTCGGCCTCGCTCGACACGACCGCGCTCGGCGACGGCCAGGTCGACCTGCGCGTCTTCGTCACCGACGTCGCCGGCAACGCCGCCACGATCCCGCTCGCCTCGACGCCGCTCGTCGACAACACGCCGCCGACCGCAGCGATGACCGCCGCCGCCGGCCTACGTCACCGGCACGGTCACGCTCGGCTCGACGCAGAGCGACGCCGGCTCGGGCATCGACACCGTGGTCTACGAGGTCAGCGCCGACGGCGGCGACGACGTGGGCGCCGACGCCGGCGGCCTGGGACACGACGCCGCTCCACGGCACGTCCGCTGCGCGCGATCGTCGCTCGACAAGGCGGGCAACCAGACGACGACCGCGCCGGTCGCGACCTACGTCGACCACGAGCCGCCGACGACGACCGCCGACGCGCCGGCGACGTGGCAGCGCACCGACGTCACCGTCCACCTGACCGCGACCGACACCGAGTCGGGCGTCGACCACAGCGAGTACTCGGTCGACGGCGGCCCGTACGTCACCGGCCCGACCGTGACGATCCCGGCCCCGTCCGACCACTCGTGGGACGGCATCCACACGATCTCCTTCCGCTCGGTCGACGTCGCCGGCAACGTCGAGTCGGCCCAGACGACGCAGGTGATGATCGACACGACGGCGCCCGATCGCCTCGATCGACGACCCGGGCTCGCCGCTGCGCGCCGCCGTGACGCTCGGCTCCTCCACGAGCGACGCGGGCTCCGGCGTGGCGACCGTCTCCTACCAGGTCTCGCCGGCCGGCGCCGACGCCTGGACCGACGTCTCCGAACCCGTTCGACACGCAGCTCGGTCTCCGACGGCAGCTACGACCTGCGCGTCGTGGCGATCGACAACGCGGGCAACGGGTTCGCCTCGCCGGCGGCCCAGAACAAGCTGGTCGACAACACGGCGCCGTCGACGTCGAGCGACGCCCCGTGCGGCGCGCAGACCGGCGACATGACCGTGAGCTTCTCGGCGTCCGACGGCGGCTCGGGCGTCGCCGGCACGCACTACGCCGTCGACGGCGGCTCGACGCAGGACGGCACGAGCGTGACGATCGCCGGCGCCGTCCGACCACTCGAACGACGGCGCGCACACGATCCGCTACTGGTCGACCGACAACGCCGGCAACATCGAGGTCGCCGCAGACCGCCACCGTCGTCATCGACACGACCCCGCCGAGCGGCCCGGTGCTCGACCCGGGCGACGTCCTCAGCGGCACCGTCACGCTGTCCGCCGACGCGAGCGACCCGACGATCGCCTCGGTCGAGTTCCAGTACTCGGAGGCGGGCGCCGACGACTGGAAGACGATCGACACGGTCACCGAGGCGCCGTTCGAGACCGAGTGGGACACGACGTCTGTCGCCGACGGCGCCTACGACCTGCGCTTCGTGGTCGAGGACGAGGCCGGCAACAGCTCGACCTCGAGCCTACCGAGCAAGACGGTCGACAACACCGACCCGACCGCGGTCGTCACCGGCCCGGCCGACGGCGTCACGCTCTCCGGCACGATCACGTTCTCCGCGAGCGCCAGCGACGCCGACGTCGGGCGTCGCCCAGGTCGAGTTCCAGGTGAAGGCGCCGGGCGCGTCGAGCTTCAGCACGTCGCGACGCTGACGTCGAGCTCGCCTGGACGGCGACCTGGGACTCGAGCGGCTCGCCCGACGGCGCCGCCGAGTTCCGCGTCCGTGTCACCGACGTCGCCGGCAACGGCGCGACCTCGCCGAGCCGCGGACGATCACGCTGGACAACCATGCGCCGACCGTGTCGCTCGACGGGCTGCCTTCGTCCGCGCGCGGCGTCCTCCCGCTCGCGGCGAGCGTCTCCGCGGACACCGTCTCCGTCCGCTTCGAGCGGAGCACCGCCGGCGTCGGCGTCTGGTCGGAGATCGGCACCGACACCTCGGCGCCGTTCGGCCTCGGCTGGGCGACGACCGGCGTCGCCGACGGCGACTACGACCTGCGCGCGGTCGCGGTCGACGGATCCGGCAACACGCTCGACGAGCTCGGCGCGGACGGTCAAGGTCGACAACAACGCGCCCGCCGGCGACCTGACGACTCCGGCCGGCGCCAGTACGGTCGGCGGCCCGTCGGTCTTGCTGCAGGCGACTGCGACGGACACCGGCTCGGGCGTCGCCTCGGTCGCGTACGAGTTCCGCGCGGTCGGCTCGTCCGGCTCGTTCGAGTCGATCGGCTCCGTCGACCTCGGCCGCCGTACGGCGTCACCTGGGACGCGACGACTGTCGCGACGGGCGCGTACGAGCTGCGCGCGATCGTGACACGACGGCGCCGGCAACACGTTCACGACGCCGACGCGGACGGTGAGCGTCGACGCGACCGCGCCGACCGTCTCGCTCGCGGCCGTGCCGTCGCCGCTCTCCGGCAGCGTCACCCTCGCGGCGACGCCGAGCGGCGGCGGGGTCGACCGCGTCGTCTTCCAGCGCAGCGCCGCCGGAGCGGACAGCTGGACGGAGATCGCGACCGCGACCGCCTCCCCGTGGAGCGTCGCGTTCGACTCGAGCAGCGTCGGCGACGGCAGCTACGACGTCCGCGCGGTCGTCTACGACGGCTACGGCAACTCGTCGAGCGCTGTGCGCAGCGGCATCCGCGTCGACAACACGGCGCCGACGGTCACCGACTCGACCCCGGCGGACGGCTCGCTGCTGCCCTCCGTCCCGTCCGTCTCGGTCACGGCCAGCGAGGACATCTCCGCAGTCACCGACGTGGCGGTCGACGGCACGCCGGTCGCAGGGCCGACGATCTCCGGACGGACGCTCTCGCTCGTCCCCGGCGCGCTCGCCCCCGGCGACCACGCCGTCACCGGCAAGCTCGTCGACCTCGGCGGCCACGTGCGTCCCTTCCGCGTCAACTTCACGATCTGGAGCGGTCCTTTCGGCGACGACGTTCCGGCGATGGCGAAGAACACGCGCCCGGACACGTCCACCTCGGTCACCTCCGCAGACGGGACGTCGACCGTCGTGATGCCGAGCGGCGCCTACGCGTGGCGCTCCGACGCCCAGGACGACTGGCTCGTGCTGCGGCTGAAGCCGGTGCCTCCGAGCACGGTCTCGACCGCCGGCATGGCCGCCGGCGCCCGGATCCTCGACGTGACGGCCCGCTGGAACCTGAGCGGCGACGAGCAGCACGACTTCTCGCAGCCGCTCGACATCCTGCTCACGAACACGTCGGGCGCGGGCGGCGTCGTCGCCGCTACCTGGGAGAACGGCGGCTGGCGCCCGATCCCGTCGATCCCGGCCGGAAGCGGCCTGGCGGCGGGCATGCGCGACGGCGCCTACGTCGACTCCTCCGGCGTGCACGTGCTGACGCGGCACCTGTCGCTCTTCACGCTGCTGCGCGACATCGAGCCGCCCTCCCCGCCGACGGACTTCGCCGGCGTCGTGGCCGGCGACGGGCTGACGCTCCGCTGGGCGCCGGGCTCGGACAACAGCGGCTCGATCGTGCACTACTCGCTGCTCGTCAACGGCCAGCCGTACCGCGACTTCGGCGGCAGCGAGTTCGAGGTCAAGATGGGCGCCTTCGACGCGGCCGACACGCGCGAGTTCACGATGCGGGAGAGCGACGCAGCCGGGAACACGAGCGCGCCGACCGCGCCGCTCGTCTCCCTGCCGCCGCTCCTGGGCCGGACGCTGGCGGACGCGGCCGCGGCCCTGTCGGCGCGCGGGTTCGGGCTCGGCGGCGTCACCTACGACGAGGCCTCGACCGAGCCGGCCGGGACGGTCGTCGGCCCGGCGGACGTGCAGCTGCGCACGAAGGGCGCGAAGATCGACCTCGTCGTCTCCGGGAAGGCCGCGGAGACGCCGGTCGCCAGGTCGAAGCTCTCCTTCGCGATCGCGGGGACGAAGGACTATGCACCGGCGTCGCGGCGCTACGTGGCCGCCCGGATCTCCGTCTCGAACGCCTCGCAGGTCGTCGCGACCCTCTACAGCCCGCGGCACGTCCGCCTCTACACCTGGCGGCTGTCGGTGGAGCCGGGCGCGACCGTGCGCAAGCTGCGGATGCCGAAGCAGGTGCGCCGCGCGGGCGCGTACACGCTCGTCTGGACGGCGCGCTCGGCCGACGGGCAGGTCGTGCGCCGGACGCAGAAGCTGCGCGTCGTCGGCACGGTCGAGAGCAAGGCGGTCACGGTCACGCGCACGCCGGTCGAGATCGTCCTCGCCGGCCTGCCGAGCGCGCGCGCGAAGATCGCGATCGGCATCGGCAAGAAGCAGGCGCGCGTGCTGCAGGCGGCGGTCGACCGCACGTTCGAGCTGACGGCGGCGCAGGACCACGACGTCTCGGTGATCGTCGTCGACGTCGACCGCTACGGGCTCGCGTTCGTGCGCGACCTGAGGACCGTCTTCCCGTCGGTACGGATCGTCGCGCTGTCGGCGAGCGCGCGGACGCGTGAGCAGGCGAAGCGCGCCGGCGCCCAGGCGACGCTGCCGCGGAAGGCGCCCGCGAAGAAGCTGACGCAGACGATCCGCACCCTCACCGGCCTGAAGTAACGTCCGGCCCGTGACGGGGCTGCTGGTCGCGCTCGCGCTCGGCTTCGCGTGGAGCATGGGCGCGCACTACACCGGCGCGTGCATGGGGATGCCGCACGCGCTCGGGGCGGTCTCGGCGCGGCACGCCCTGTTGCTGATGGCGCCGCTCACGTTCCTCGGCGCCGCGTTCGCGAGCCACGACGTCGCGCGCCGGGTCGGGCACGGGCTGACCGACGCGCCGCTCGACGTCGCGGCCCAGACGGTCGTCGTCGGAGTCGCGTTCGCGCTGACGGCGCTCTTCAACAGGCTGCGGATCCCGACCTCGACGATCCAGATCCTGGTCTTCACGGTCGCGGGCGTCGCGCTCGCGACCGGCTCGGGCGTGCAGTGGCGGACGATCGCGTCGCTCGCCGTGGTCTGGGCGGTCGCGCCGCTCGCGACGTTCGCGCTCGGCTTCCTCGGCACGAAGCTTCTGACCGGCGCGCTCCGACAAAGTGACGAAAAGTCACAAAGACTCGACCTGCTCGCCGCGGGACTGGTCGCGGTCGGCGCGGCCGCCTCGTTCGCGATGGGAGCGAACGACGTCGCGAACGCGAGCGGGCCGCTGGTCGGCGCCGGCGTGCTGGGGCCGTTCGCGGCGGGTGCAGTCGGCGGCGCCGGGCTCGCGGTCGGGGTGCTGACG
Organism: uncultured Actinomycetes bacterium; assembly: GCA_963839285.1. GTDB lineage: Bacteria > Actinomycetota > Thermoleophilia > Gaiellales > Gaiellaceae > DASSSQ01. Next base: position 147,728 of record CAWIUN010000020.1, on the reverse strand, counting down.
TGGGGCCGGCCGCTGCTGACGCGGGTCGCGTTCGAGATCGTCGCCGTCGACCGGGCGATGGCGACCGCGGCGCAGCTCGTGCAAGCGGCGGTCGTGCTCTCCGCGGTCGCGTTCGGCTACTTCACGTCGATGAACCAGGCGCTCGTCGGCGCGATGGCCGGGGCCGGACTGGCGCGCGGGCGCGAGACCGTCCGGCGCGACACGGTCGTCGCGATCCTGCGCGGCTGGATCGTCGGGCCGGGGCTCGGGCTCGGCGCCGGCTTCTTCCTGGGGCTACTCGCGTGAGTCGCCGGGCTTCCAGAGCGGCTCGTCGGCGCCGGCGTTCGCGGCCCGGGCGAGGACGAAGAGCAGGTCGGAGAGCCGGTTCAGGTACCGCGGCGCGACCGGGTTGAGCTCGCGCTCGCCGCGAGGCGCGGACGACGACGCGCTCGGCCCGCCGGCAGACGGCCCGCGCCAGGTGCAGCCGCGCCGCCGCCTCGCGTGCCGCCCGGGAGGACGAAGCTCTTCAGCGGCGCGAGCGGCTCGTTCGCCTCGTCGCAGTCGCGCTCGAGCCGCTCGACCTGGGCGGCGGTGACGCGCAGCTTGCCGTCGTCCGGCTCGAAGGGCACGGACAGGTCGGCGCCGAGGTCGAAGAGCTCGTTCTGGATCCGCTCGAGCAGCGGCAGCGGCGCCGCGACCCGCGCCCAGCCGACGACGGAGTTCAGCTCGTCGACGGCGCCGTAGGCCTCGACGAGCGGGTCGGTCTTGCGGACGCGCGAGAGGTCGCCGAGGTGCGTCTCGCCGGCGTCGCCCGTGCGCGTGTAGATCCGCGTCAGGCGGACCGGCTCGTCACGCTTGCGCGTGCGCTCACGCTGGAGCTCGAGGATCGAGCGCGCGATCACGAGCCGCTGGATCTCGCTCGTGCCCTCGTAGATCTCGGTGATCTTCGCGTCGCGGTAGTAGCGCTCGACCGGGAACTCCTTCGTGTAGCCGTAGCCGCCGAGCACCTGGATCGCCTCGGCCGTCTGGCGGCGGGCGACCTCGGAGGCGAAGAGCTTCGCCTTCGCGCCGGCCTCGGTGTGCGGCTCGCCGCGCTCCTTCAGCCAGGCGGCGCGGTAGGTGAGCAGTCGCGCGGCGTCGATCTCGGTCGCCATGTCGGCGAGCTTCCACTGGATCGCCTGGTGCTCGGCGATCCGCTTGCCGAACGTGCGGCGCTCCTTCGCGTAGGCGCGCGCGACGTCGAAGGCGGCCTGCGCGATCCCGACCGCCTGCGCGGCGATCCCGATCCGGCCGCCGTCGAGCGTCGCCATCGCGACGTGGAAGCCCTTGCCCTCCTCGTGCAGCAGCCGGTCGCGGTCGACGTGCGACGCCGTCGAGCGCGAGGTCGACGGTGGCCGACGAGTTGAGGCCGAGCTTCTCCTCGTGGCGCGTGACCTCGACGTGCGTCGGAGTCGAGCACGAACGCGGAGATGCCGCGCGCGCCGGGCGCGTCGGGGTCGGTGCGGGCGAAGAGGAGGACGGTGCCGGCGAAGGACGCCGTTCGTGATCCACTGCTTGGTGCCGGTGATCCGCCAGCCGCCGTCCGCGGGCTCGGCGCGGGTGCGCAGCGCCGCCGCGTCGGAGCCGGAGCCGGGCTCGGTGAGCGCGAACGCGCCGATCGCCTCGCCGCGCGCGAGCGGCGGCACGAAGCGGCTGCGCTGCTCGTCGGTGCCGAAGGCGAGGATCGGCAGCGTGCAGGCGCTCGTGTGCACCGCGACGGTGACGCCGACGCCGGCGTCCGCGCGCGACAGCTCCTCGAGCACGAGCACGTAGGAGAGGAAGTCCGCGCCCGCGCCCGCCGTACTCCTCGGGCACGCAGACGCCCATCAGCCCGAGCTCGCCGAGCTGCGCGAGCAGCTCGCGCGGGAACGCGTGCGCGCGATCCCACTCGGCCGCGTGCGGCTCGATCTCGGCCGCCGCGACCTCCCGTGCGAGCGCCTGGATCTCCCGCTGCTCGGCGTCAGCTCGAAGTCCACGCCGCCAGTCTACGCAGAGCCCATCGCTCCACCTCCGTGACTTTCCCGGCACGTACAAGTCACGGTGTCAGACACCGTGGAGGAAGCGTCACGGAAGCAGTGACCGATTCTGTGACGTGGGCCGGGCGCGCATCGACGATCGTACCCTCGACACTGGGCCGAGCACCCCGTGTCGTCGTCGCGAACGGCGTCTACCACGTCTTCTCGCGCGGCAACAACAAGGAGACGATCTTCTGGGACGACCGCGACTACCGGACGCTGCTCGCGTTGCTCAGAGATCGCCGCCTCGAACGGTACGGCATCGTCGTCCTCGCCTACTGCCTGATGCCGAACCACTTCCACCTGCTGCTGCGCGTACCGAACGGGAATCTCTCGGCAGGCGATGCAGTTCCTGAACGGCGGCTACGCCCGCATCACGAACAAACGTCACGGCCGCGTCGCGCCACCTCTTCCAGAACCGCTTCGGCTCGGTGCACGTCCAGACCGACCCGCAGTTGCTCGGGACGTTCCGGTACATCGACGCTCAACCCGGTCGAGGCCGGGCTCTGCGACGCGACCGGAGGACTGGCGCTGGAGCAGCTACCGCGCACCGCGGGCCTTGGCCTCCCGCCGCCCTTCCTCGCCGTCCGAAGCTGCTCGCGTTCTTCGGCCGGACGATCCGCAGCAGGCCGAGATCGCCTACGCGCGCCTTCGTCCGTGACACTTCCGTCACGGTGTCAGACACCGTGACGGAAGTGTGACGAAAGCGCTACTCCTTCGGGACGGCCTCGAGCTTGTAGCCGACGCCGAAGCGGGTCTGGATGAACGTGTGGCCTCGGGGCGCGGGCTGTCGATCTTCTTGCGCAGGCGGCGGACGAAGACGTCGACGGTGCGGTCGCGGTGCGTCTCGCGCCGGCCCCACACCTTCTGGAGCAGCTCGTCGCGGGTCACCACGCGCCCCCGGTCGAGCGCCAGCGTGTACAGCAGCTTGAACTCGGTCGGCGTCAGCTCGGCGCTCTCACCGCCGACGTACGCCTGCACCTCGCGCGGGTCGATCCGCAGCTCCTCGACCTCGATCGCCTCGCCGCGCTGCTCCTCCGCGGGCCGCACGCCGCGCCGCGCCGCCGCGCCGACGCGCGCCACCAGCTCCTTCATCGAGAACGGCTTCACGAGGTAGTCGTCGGCGCCGATCTCGAGCGCGTGGACGCGATCGTGCTCCGTCCCGCGCGCGGAGACGACGACGATCGGCGTGCCGATCCCCTCGGCCCGCGCGGTCTCGATCAGCCGCCAGCCGTCGAGCTCCGGGCAGCATCAGGTCGAGCACGCAGACGTCCGGCCGCTCGAACCGCAGCCGCGCGAGCCCGAGCTCGCCGCGCCCGACGACGAGCGGGTCGAACCCGGCCGCGTCGAGATGCTGCGCCATCGCCTTCGCCACCACGTCGTCGTCCTCGACGATCAGCACCCGCGTCATTCCGCGCCTACGATAGTCCGGTGGCCGGAATGCGCCCGGGTGAACGTCTGGTGACGATGTGGTGAAGCGCCTCTTCCGCATCGGACGCGACCCCCGAGGAGAGCCCGCCGCTGACCTGGCCGCGAGGCCGAGCGGGGCCGCGGCTCGTCGAGGAGAGCCTCGAGGCCGTCGTCGTCCTCGACGCGCGCGGACGCGTCGTCGCTGCGAGCCGCCGAGCCCGCGAGGCGCTGCCCGAGCTCGAGGAGGGCGCAGCTCCGCCGCCGCTCGCCGAGTCCGTCCGCGTCGACTACCACGTCGGCGACGAGACGCGAGACGCTCGTCTACCTCAGGAACGGCGGCGACGCGGCCTCCTACGAGGAGCTCCGCAGCGGCTTCACCGCCGCCGTCTCGCACGAGCTGCGCACCCCGCTCGCCCGCCTGCTCGCCCTGCTCGACACCGCGCTCCTGCCCGGGGCCGACGTGCCCGACCTCGTCGAGCGCGCGCACGCCGAGCTCGAGCTCGCGACCGAGCTGATCGACGAGGTGCTCTTCCTCAGCGCCCTCGAGACGGGTCGCGAGGTCGTCGCCCTCGGCTCGACGCCGGCGCTCCCGGAGGCCCGCGCCGTGCTGGACGAGCTCGCCGACCAGGCCGCCCTCGCGGGAGTCACCGCTCCGCGCCGAGGGCGACGACGACGTCGAGTTGCCGCTCCGCCCGCGCATGGTCCGCGTGCTCGCCGAGAACCTCGCCGCGAACGCGATCCGGTACGCCGGCCACGGCTCGACCTTCACCCTCTCGGTGGCCCGCGAGGACGGCCGCGTCGTCCTCACCGGCCGCGACGACGGCATCGGCGTCGCCGCCGAGCACCTGCCGCGCCTGTTCGAGCGCTTCTTCCGCGCCGACCCGGCCCGCACCTCGCGCGGCACGGGCCTCGGCCTCGCGATCGTGAAGCACGTCGTCGCCTCGGCCGGCGGCGAGGTGGAGGCGCGGGGAGCGCGCGGCGAGGGTCTCGAGATCCGCTGCGCGTTCCCCGCGCCGTGATCGAGCACATGCCGATCCCGTGAACCGGTCGGCCGTCAGTCGGTCTGCAACCCGAGTTGCCGCCGCGCGGCGAGCCTGGCGAGGATTGTCAGCGCGAGGACGATCCCGATCAGCGTGAGCGCTCCCGCCCAGGCCCGCTCCTGGGCTGCCTGGAAGCCCGTGATCGCGTTGCCGAAGACCTGGAGCGACAGCGTCGACATCCGCTCGCCCGGGTTGAGCTCGACGAACAGGTCGTTCCCGAGCGCCGTGAGCAGGAGCGGCGCCGTCTCGCCCATCGCGCGGGCGATGGCGAGCATGACGCCGGTGATGATCCCGGACGTCGCGGCCGGCAGGACCACGGTGAGCATCGTCCGACTCCGCGTGGCTCCCAGCGCGAGGCTGGCCTCGCGGAAGTCGCCGGGGACGAGGCGGATCATCTCCTCGCTGGCGCGAACGACGAGCGGGAGCATGACGAGCGCGAGCGAGAGTCCCCCTGCGTAGCCCGAGAAGCCGAAGCGCACCACCACGAGCGCGTAGACGAACGCTCCGATCACGATCGTGGGGATCCCCGTCATCACGTCGGCCAGGAAACGCACGACGTAGGCGAGCCGCCCCCTCCCGTACTCGGCCAGGTAGATCGCGGCGGCGACACCGACGGGCACGGCGAGCGCGGTCGCGATGCCGACCATGATGAAGCTGCCGATGATGCCGTTCACGAAGCCGCCGCCGGTGTCGCCGGGATTCCCGGGCGGCGTCGACGTCAGGAAGCCGATGTCGAGCGCCGCCAGGCCCCGCCGGGCCACGTAGAAGAGCACCCAGAGCAGCACGCCGATCACGCCCGCGAGCACGACTCCCAGGATCGCCGACATGACGGCATTCGTCGCCTTGCGGCGGCGCGTGTGGAACGTCGGCCGGCCGAAGGGGCTCTTCGCAGGCTCCAAGCTGGCCATCAGGCGACGTTCCTCGCCGTCCGCGCCACGACCGCGCGCCCGATCGCGTTCACGAGGAACGCGATCACGAGCAGCCACATCGCGACGACGAACAGCGACTCGAGGTGAAAGGGATCGGTCGACTCCGTGAACTCGTTGGCGATCACGCTCGGCATCGTCGCGCCCTGGCCGAGAAGGCTGGTGGTGATCGAGAGCACGTTGTTCCCGATCACCATCGTCACCGCGATCGTCTCGCCGATGGCCCGGCCGAAGCCGAGGATCGCGGCCCCCATGATTCCCGAGCGTGACCGCGGGACGACGAGCCGGTACAGCATCTCCCAGCGGGTGGCTCCGAGCGCGAGCGCGGCCTCCTTCTCCGCGCGAGGCGCCGCCATGAACACCTCGCGGCAGATCGCGGTGACGATCGGGAGCACCATGATCGCGAGCACGAGCCCCGCTACGAGGTACGAGACGCCGAAGAACGGGCCTGCGAAGAGCGGGCCGATCACGGGCTTGGTGCCGACGTTGTCGGCCAGCCACGTGCCGACCGGCCGGAACGCCGGAATGAAGGCGAAGATGCCCCAGAAGCCGTAGACCACGCTCGGGACGGCCGCGAGCAGGTCGACGATGTAGGCGAGCGTCCTGCGGAGGCGTCGCGGGGCGATGTCGGTGATGAAGAGCGCGACCGCGATCGCGGTCGGGACGGCCAGGATCATCGCGATCAGCGAGGTGACGGCCGTGCCGTAGACGAACTGGAGGATGCCGTATGGATTCGGCTGCGACGACGTCGGGGTCGCCTCGGAGGGTGCCCACCTCGACGACTGCACGAAGCTGAAGAAGCCGTAATGGCGAAGAGCCGGGAGCGCCTCCCTGACGAGGAAGTAGGCTGCCCCGACGAGCACGGCGACGATCACCAGCGCAGACCCGCCGACGAGCCACGTGAACGCGCCGTCGAAGCCCCGCCGGCGCCGGATCGTCAGATTTGGCGAATGGATCTCTGCTTGTGCGGAGGACATCGTTCCCCTGACAGGCGGATGGCGCCGCTCGTTGCTGCGGGCCGGGAGCTCTCGAGCGGCCCCGGCCCGCAGCGACTGCCTCCGAGCGGCTTGGCGTTAGGCGTTCTTCCCGCTCTTCTTCTTGACGAGCGGGGTGCCGTTGACCTTGATCTTGTACAGCTGGCCGACCGACCTCCGCCACAGGGCGACGCCGAGCGGGGAGTAGTTGATCTGCGCAGCCTGGTCCTGACCCTTCGTCAGCACCCAGTTGAGGAAGCGGACGAGAGCGACGGCCTTGGCCCGGTCGGTCTGGTTCACGTAGGCGAGCACGTACGTCGTGCCGGTGATCGGGTAGGCATAGTCACCGGGAAGGTTCGTCAGGCTCGTCCGGAGGTTCGGCGGGAACTTCGCCACGCTGGCCGCCAGCGTCACGGTGGCGACGCACGGATGGACGAAGTTGCCGGCCTTGTTCTTGACGTCGCCGTACGCGAGCTTCTGCTGGATCGCGTAGGCGAGCTCGACGTAGCCGATCGCCCCCTCCGTCTGGCCGACGACGCCCGACACGCCTTCGTTGCCCTTGCCGCCGATGCCGACGGGCCAGGCGACCGTCAGCCCGCGGCTCTGAGCCGCGCCGCCGAGCTTCTTGACCCAGGTCGGGCTCGTCTTCGTCAGGAAGTCGGTCCAGATCCCGGTGGTGCCCGAGCCGTCCGACCGATGCGCCACGGCGATCGGCTCGTTCGGCAGGTCGACACTCGGGTTCAGGCTCTTGAGGGCCGGGTCGTTCCACTTCGTGATCTCGCCGGCGAAGATCCGGCCGAGCGTCTCGCCGTCGAACTTGAGCCCCGACTTGAGCCCCTTCACGTGGTAGGTCGGGACGACCGCGCCCAGCACGACCGGAATGTGCAGCAGCGGGCCCTTGGCCTTCGACAGAGCGTCATTCGTCATCGGGATGTCGCTCTCCCCGAAGTCCACCGTCCCGGCGCTGATCTGCGCCTGGCCGCCGCCCGAGCCGATCGACTGGTATGCCACCTCGACGCCGGCAGCCTTGGCGTAGTTCGACGTCCAGACCGAGTACATCGGCGCCGGGAACGTCGCGCCGGCTCCGCTCAGCTTGCTCGAGCCGCCAGCCAGCTTGATCGGAGTCGTGTAGTGCGGACGCACCGCGTGGCCGGCCGCGCAGGGGTTCTTCGTCGCCGCCTGCTGGGTGCCCTGCGCACCCGCAGGAGCCACCCCGCCGGCGATCGTGGCGGCCGCGATCGCGCCGGCGAACGTGAGGACTGCGAGCACTCTCTTCATGTTTTGACTCTCTCCTTCGTCACGATGTCCCTTTCGCAGGCGAGCTTCGCAACCGCACGGCGCGCCGTGGGCTAAGTGCTGGTGGCCATTCGGTGTCGTTCTTGTGAACGCTCCGGCGGCAAGCACTCCAGAGCCTCGACGATCGGCGGCTGCCGTCCGGTGACGGACGTGTGACGATCCGGTGAACCCCTCCCCGGCCGGGCCGATCGCGTCGAATATTCACGTGGATGAAACTCGGACTCGTCGCGCACACGTGGACGGAGACGAACCTGCGACTCGCCGCCGCGGACTTCCCCGGCGTGGAGATCGACCTCCTGCGCCCGGCGCAGGCGGTCATCCGGCTCGGGCCGGACGACGTCGCCGTCGGACGGCTCGACGTGCTCCGCTCGCTCGACGCGGTCGAGCCGGGGCTCTGGGCGCTCGGCGAGCTCCGCCGCCGCGGCGTCACCGTCCTCAACGACGGCGTCGCGCTCGCCAACTGCCACGACAAGCTCGCGACCTCGGTCGCGCTCGCGGCGGCCGGGCTGCCGCACCCGCGTACGAGCCACCTCGCCCACGGGTTCCCGCTCCCTGACCTGACGCCGCCGATCGTCGTCAAGCCGCGGCTCGGCAGCTGGGGACGCGACGTCGTCCTCTGCGAGAACGCCGGCGAGCTCGCGCGCTGCCTGGAGGAGATCCGCTCGAAGCTGTGGTTCCTGAGCGCGGGCGCGGTCTGCCAGGAGCCCGTCCCGTCCGCGGGCTGGGACCTGCGGGTGCTGGTCGTCGGCGGCCAGGTGCTCGGCGCGGTGCGCCGGGTCGCCGCTCCCGGCGAGTGGCGGACGAACGTCTCGCTCGGCGGCCGCCGCGAGCCCGCGGTCGCCCCGCGCGAAGCGGCGGAGCTCGCCCTCGCCGCTGCGGACGCGGTCGGCGCCGACCTCGCGGCGGTCGACCTGCTCCCGCTCGGCGAGAGCTGGACGGTGCTCGAGGTGAACGGCGCCCCGGACTTCGGGCCGGACTACCGGCCGGGGGACGACGTGCACGCAGCCGTCGTCGACGCGCTCGCGCGCTCGGCTCGTGCCCGCTCGCTCGCCCTCGCCGTCTAGCCGTCTAGCGCTTGCGCGACCGCCGCGCCGCCGGCCGGACGACCGCGTCCCCGCTGGACGGATAGAAGACCGTCTCGCGCCCGTCCTCCCAGCGCACGCGGTAATGCTCGTGTCCGACCTCGCCCAGCACCTCGAGGATCTCGCCCGCGCGCTCGTGCTCGCCGACCCGGTGGCCCGGGATCGTGATCGTGTCGCCCGTCTTCGCGGCGTGCTTCAGCTCGACCATCGCCACCTCCTTATGGAGCTAGGCTAGCTATGCACCGGGGGCCCGCGGCGCGCGTCGGTAGGCGCTACTGATCCTTGCGCGGCGCGGCCCACTTCGGGTGGTGCTGCTCCGCCCAGTCGCGCCGGACGGTGCCGAGGGTGATCCCGCGGAGCGCGTGCCGCGTCGCCGGGTAGACGAGCGCGAGATAGAGGTGCCCGGCGACGACGACGAGCGAGATCCACATCAGCGCGTCGTGGAGGACGACCGTGCTGTCGAAGCGGAAGCGGGTGTCGCGCTCGCCCAGCCAGAGGAAGAGCCCGGAGACGGCGAAGAGGAGCGCGAACGCGGCCGTCAGCGCCACGTTCAGCTTCTGGCCCGCGTTGAAGCGCCCCTGCCTCGCCGGGATCCGGCGCAGCCAGAGCCGGTCGTCCTCGTCGAACCCGTCGACCTCGCGGAGCGTCGCAGCGAGCCTGCGCCGGTCGCCGAACGCGACGACGACGAGGATCGCGACCGCCCACGCGACGGCCGTCCAGAAGTGCACGCCCTTCACCTCGGGCCGCCGCCCCACCGCTGCCGAGAGCCGCGGGACGTAGAGCACGAGCCCGGACCCGAGCAGCACGAAGAAGGCGGACGCGTGCACCCAGTGGAGCGTCCGCTCCGTGCGCGAGAAGCGCTCGAGGTAGGCGCTAGTAGCCGTTGGACCGCCCCACCCACGCGTCGGTGTCGTAGCCGCGCTGCTCCCAGTAGCCGGGCTCGGCGCCGGCGACGACGACGATCTTCTCGACCCACTTGACGCTCTTGTAGCCGTACATCTTCGGCATCACGACCCGGGCTGGCGCCCCGTGCGCGCGCGTGAGCGGCTCGCCGTCCATGTGCGTCGCCAGCATCGCGTCGGCGAGCCCCGCCTGCCGGAGCGTGAGCGAGTCGACGTACGGCTGCTCCGACGAGACGAACTCGAGCGCGCCCGAACCGGGCCGCGGCCGGGCCTCCGCGAGCAGGTCGTCGAAGCGCACGCCGCGCCAGTGGACGTCCTCGACCGACCAGCCGGTGACGCAATGGAAGTCCGAGACCTGCTCGGCGCGCGGCAGCGCCAGCAGGTCGTCGTACGAGAGGGACAGCGGCTGCTCGACCATGCCCTCGACGGTCAGCCTCCAGGTCGCCGGGTCGAAGCGCGGCATCGTCGAGGCGACGGTGTAGATCCGCCAGCCGGACGACGGGACGATCCCGGGCGGCAGCGCGTCCTGGAAGGGCTGCGCGGCGCCCGAGACCGCCCGCCAGGCCGGCTTCGCCCAGAAGAGCGACGAGAGGCCGGCCGCCGTCAGCCCGAGAAAGGCGCGGCGCCCATACGGCCGCAGCTCGCCGCGAATCTCGTGTGGCTCTTCCGGCGTGGGGGGCTGTTCCACCCTCCGCACAGTAGTCCGCGCCAGATTACGCGCGGGTGAACTCCGCGTCCCGGACGGGGCGGCGCTAGCATCGGCCCGAGACCGTGAGCCCGTCTCCTGCGGCCGCTGTCCGGGTCCTGCTCGTCGACGACCAGCGTCTGTTCGCCGACGCCGTGGGTGCCCTGCTCGAGCTCGACGACCGCGTCGGGCCGCCTACCTGCGCAAGGGCTCGCTCGGCGGGGAGATCGTCGGCGTGATCCTGCGGGTCGCGTGCGGCTAGCGCGCCTCGCCGAGCGCCCGCGGGGACGCTGTTCACCCGACCGATACCATTCGTTTACACGTTTTCGACCCCGGCTGCACGGAAGCACGGTGACACTCCCCCAATGCAGCGCAACAGTCCCGCAATGCGAATGACGAAGCCGAATCCGCAGATCAAGCCGAAGCCCTCCAGCGAGCGCAGCCCCGCTCCGCGCGGCGTGGTGTTCGACGTGCGCGACCTCTCGATCGCCTACGGACCCGCGGTCGCGGTGAGGGGCGTCTCGATCGAGATCCCGGAACACGCGATCACGGCCGTGATCGGCCCGTCGGGCTGCGGTAAGAGCACCTTCCTGCGCACGCTCAACCGCATGAACGACCTCGTCCCGAGCGCGAGCGTCTCCGGCGAGGTGCTCTATCACGGAACCGACCTCTACGACCGCGGCGTCGACCCGATCGAGGTCCGCCGCCGGATCGGGATGGTCTTCCAGCGGCCGAACCCGTTCCCGAAGTCGATCTACGAGAACGTCGCGTTCGGGCTCAAGGTGCTGGGGATGAAGGACGACCTCGACGGCCGCGTCGAGCGCGCCCTCCGCCGCGCCGCGCTCTGGGACGAGGTCAAGGACCGGCTCAAGAAGAGCGCGCTCGGCCTCTCCGGCGGCCAGCAGCAGCGGCTCTGCATCGCTCGGGCGATCGCCGTCGAGCCCGACGTCGTCCTGCTCGACGAGCCCGCCTCCGCGCTCGATCCGATCGCCACCGCCGCGATCGAGGACCTGATGCAGGAGCTGAAGGAGGACTACACGCTCGTCATCGTCACCCACAACATGCAGCAGGCTGCCCGCGTCGCGGAGATGACCGCCTTCTTCACGCTCGTCGACGGCGCCGGGCAGCTCGTGGAGTTCGACGAGACCGAGAAGATCTTCACGCACCCGGCCGACGAGCGTACCGAGGGGTACGTGACGGGCAGGTTCGGGTAGCCGCGATGCGCCTCTCCTTCCAGGAAGAGCTCGAGCAGCTCGAGGCGAGCGTCCAGGAGGAGGGCGTGCTCGTGCTCCGGTCGCTGCGCGGCGCTCTGAACGCGCTCGTCCGCAGCGACCTCGAGCTCGCCGACGACGTCATCGCCTTCGACGACGAGGTCGACAGCGCCTACATCGGCATCGAGGAGGGCGTCCAGTCGATGCTCGCCCGCCAGACGCCCGTCGCGACCGACCTCCGCCGGGTGCTCGCGGTCTTCCGCGTCAACATGCACCTCGAACGGATGGCCGACTACTGCGTCACCGTCGCGAAGCTGACGAAGCTCGCCGAGGGCCTGCCAACCGACGCGGCACTGCTCGAGGCGCTCGACGAGATGGGGGGACGCGTCGAGGACATGATCCGCGTCGCGCTGTCGTCGTTCGCCAAGCGCGACGTCGAGCAGGCGCAGCTGCTGGCCGACCTCGACGAGGCCGTCGACGTCACCAACCGCCGCGCCGTCGAGACCGTGATCGCCCTCGGCGCCGACGCCGAGCGGCGCGAATGGGGCCTGCGGATGCTGATGATCTCGCGCTGCATCGAGCGAATCGGCGACCACGCCGTCGACATCGGCGAGCAGACGGCGTACCTCGTGACCGCGGAGTTCCGCGAGTTCACGGACGCCTCTCACGATTAGGCGTTTCGCGCTCCGCGAATATCGTGGTGCCTCAGCGGGTGGCGCTGTAGGGAATTTCTGCGGATGACCCGGCCCACGGTGGGGGCGATCCTCGGGCCAACAGACGAATCCGAGGAGGAGCCATGGCCACGAACGAAGTGCTCGAGATCCTCGACCGCGCGCGGGCGAGCTACGAGCTGATCCCGCACGCGCACACCGAGACGGCGCTCGAAGAGGCGCGCACGCTCGGGTTCACACCGGACGACGTCGCCAAGACGATCGTCGTCGAGACACGGGCCGGACACGTCCGTGCCGTTCTGCCGGCGTCTGCGCGGCTCGACCTGCGCAAGCTCAAGGACGCTCTCCACGTCGCGGGCAAGCCGCACCTCCTGACCGAGGACGACCTGGCGCGCGAGTACCCGGAGTTCGAGCTCGGCAGCGTGCCGCCGATCGGCGGGCATCCGGACGCCGTCGTCGTCGACGTCTCGGTCGCCCGGCGGCCCGAGGTCGTCCTCGAGGCCGGCTCGCACGCGGAGTCGATGCGGCTGCGCACCGCCGACCTGATCTCGGTCGCCGGCGCCGACGTCGCCAACATCTGCAGCGAGAGCGGCTAGAGCCGGCGGACGTCGGTGCCGAAGCGGCGGGAGATCAGCCGAGCCACGACGTTCAGCACCATCACGATCAGGATCAGGGTCAGCGCCGCCGTCCAGGCGCGGTCGATGTACGGGTCGGGCGGCACGCCCGGCGTCTTGTACTCAGTAGTAGGCGAAGACCGGCAGGTTGTTCATCCGGCCGTTGAACGGATCCCAGTTCGTGGAGGTGATCACGCCGGTCGTGACGAGCAGCGGCGCCGTCTCGCCGACCATCCGCGCCACCGCGAGCATGATCACCCGTGACGATCCCGGCCAGCGCGGTCGGCAGCACGATCCGGACGATCGTCCGCCACTTGGGCACGCCGAGCGCGTAGGAGGCCTCGCGCAGCGAGTCCGGGACGATCTTCAGCATCTCCTCGGTCGACCGGACGACGATCGGGATCATCAGCACGCTCAGCGCGACCGCGCCCATCACGCCCAGGCGGATGCCGGGGCCGAAGAACATCTCGAACAGCGCGTAGGCGAACAGCCCCGCGACGATCGACGGAATGCCGGTCATGACGTCCACGAAGAACGTCAGCGCCGCCGCGAGTCGGCCGCCGCCGTACTCCTGCAGGTAGATCGCCGCCATGATCGCCGATCGGGACGGAGAGCAGCGTCGTCGCCGCGGTGATCACGATCGTCCCGACGATCGCGTGGAGCCGCCGCCGCCGGCGCCGATCACGTTGCGCGTCGACTCGGTGAAGAAGGCGGCGTCGAAGCGCTCGGCCCCCTTGGACGCCACCGTCCAGAGCAGCGAGACGAGCGGGACGATCGCGAGCAGCGAACGCCGACGTGACGACGACGTCGCCGTCGCGGTCGTTCGCCCGCCGGCGGCCCTCGACGACGCGCGACGCACGTGCACGACGAGGCCGGCCGCGATCGCGCCGCACGCCGCGACGCAGCCCCAGGTTCAGCCCTGTGAGCATCCGGATCGCGGCGACGAGCGCAGCCGTGACGCCGTACGCCGACCACGCGCCCATCCGGGCAGCACCGCGCGGCCGCGGGCCGGCAGCTGCGGGTCGCGCGGCTGCGGCGCGATCGGCGCGACCGGATTCGGCTGCGGCCCGCGAGTCGTGCTCATCGGCCGTGCCCCTTCTGACGGGCGATGACGGCCGGCCGGCCATGTTGACGACGAGCGTGATCGCGAACAGCACGAGGCCCGGGGCGATCAGCATGTTGACGTCGAGGCCCGAGGACTCCGGGAACTGGAGCGCGATGTTGGCGGCGATCGTCGACGGGTTCGCCGAGCTGATCAGGTTGAAGGTGATCGCCGCCGGAGACCGAGAGGATGATCGTGACCGCCATCGTCTCGCCGAGCGCGCGGCCGAGGCCGAGCATCGAGCGCGCCGACGACGCGCCGACCGGCCGAATGGCAGCACGCCATGCGGATCATCTCCCAGCGCGTGGCGCCGAGCGCGAGCGCGCCCTCCTGGAGCGCGCGCGGCGTCTGCGAGAACACCTCGCGGGCGACGGCGCTGATGATCGGCAGGATCATCACCGCCAGGACGAGCCCGACGACGAACATCGTCCGGCCGGTCGCCGAGGCGGGCCCGGCGAAGAGCGGGATGAAGCCGAGTGGTCGGCCAGCCACTCCTGCAGCGGCGACGGCGGCCGGCCCGAGGACGGCGATGCCCCAGAGGCCGTAGACGACGCTGGGAATCGCCGCGAGCAGGTCGATGATGTAGCCGAGCGGCTGCGCGAGCCGCTCGCGGCGCGATAGTGGCTGATGAAGAGCGCGACCGCCGACCGCGAGCGGGACGGCGATGAGGATCGCGAGCGCGGCCGACAGCACGCGTGCCGAACGCCAGCGGCGCAGACGTAGGCGACCAGGCTCTCGTCGCCGGGGATCTCGTCGCGAGCTGGCCGTGATCGCCGGCCACGCCTCGCACGAGCGAGGAAGATCGCGACGCCGGCGAGCAGGGTCAGGATCATGAGGCCGGCGCCGCGAGCGGCGATCCGGAGAAGATGCGGTCCCCCGCTCGCCGAGGCGCCTGGCGCCTCGGCGGGGTGAGCGAAGAGCTCTGGCGGTCCGAGCGCTCACGCGGTCCAGGAGCCGGCGTCTGGATCTTCGTCGACGCGGCCTGGATCTGCTGCCGGACGCTGCGTCCGGCGATCGGAGCCGAGCCGGCGGTCTGCGGCCGCGGCCTGCTGGCCCTCGGGGCTGATCATGTAGTTGAGGTAGGCCTTCACGATCGCCGCCTTGTTGGCGTCGCTGTACTGCGTGCACGCCATCTCGTAGGAGACGAGCACGATCGGGTAGGTGCCGGGCTCGCGGTCTTGCGGTTGAGCTCGTACGTGAACACGTACTGGCCGCCGCGTCGTCGGTCTCCTTGGATTCGTCGAAGATCTTCGCCGCCGCCTCGGCGCTCGGGCCGACGTACGTCGTCGCCGACCTTGATCTTGGCCACGCCGAGATCGCCGGCCTGGCTCTCGTCGGCGTAGCCGACCGCGCCGTCGCCGTTGCTGACGGCGTCGACGACGCCGGAGGTGCCCTGGGCGGCCTCGCCGCCCTTGACCGGCCAGTTGCCGTCGACCGGGTAGGTCCAGGCGTTCGGCGCGCCTGCGACAGGTAGTCGGTGAAGTTCTCCGTGCGTGCCCGGACTCGTCGGAGCGGTTCACCGGCGTGATCCGCTTGTCCGGCAGGCTCGCGTCCGGGTTGTCGGCCGCGATCGCCGGATCGTTCCAGTTCGTGATGTCCCGCTTGAAGATCCTCGCGATCGTGTCCGGCGACAGCTGCAGCTCGTGGACGCTCCGGGAGGTTGTAGACGACCGCGATCGGCGAGACGTAGACCGGGATCTCGATCAGCTTGTCCGGGCCGCCGCAGCGCTTCTGGCGCCCTGCAGCTCGCTCGCCCTCGAGCGCGGCGTCGGTGCCGCCGAAGTCGGTGCCGCCGGCGATGAACTGCTCGCGGCCGCCGCCGGAACCGACCGGATCGTAGGACGATGGTCACGTCCGGGTTCTGCTCCTGGAAGCCGGCGATCCAGGCTTCCTGGGCCGCCTGCCTGGGCGCTCGAGCCGGCGCCGGCGATCTGGCCGGAGAGGCTGGATCCGCCCGAGCCGCCGGAGCCGTTCGTATCGGTGTCGCTCGAGCTGCTGCTGCCGCAGCCGGCCGCCACGACGGCCAGCACGGCCGCAGCGAGCACGCCGAGGAGTACGCGCAGTTTCATCTCGCCCCCGTTGGGTTCGTGGTCATATCCATCGGTTCGCCATTGAACCGGGCCGGGACGCGGAAGGGGGTGCCGCCCGGTCGACGTCTGGTGAAAATCCAGTGAACGCGGCTGCGCGGCGGCTATGCGTTCTTGACCAGGATGTTCCCGATCCGGTGGGCGGCGGTCTCGCAGGCGTCGATCGCCTCCTCGAGCGCCTCGTAGATCTCCTTCCACCGGATCACGACCAGCGGGTCGATCCGCTCGTCCTCGAACAGGCTGCCGACCGCGGCGCGCGTGATCCGGTCGCCCTCGTCCTCGAGGCGCTTGATCTCGGCGACCTCGGGCGACGAGCCGCGCTTGCCCTTCAGCGTCCGCAGCAGCTGCTCGAGCAGCTCGACCGACTTGACCAGGATCGCGCACTGCTCGAGCGACTGCTTCGTCGGATGCTCGACGTCGTAGAGGCCGAGCAGCTCGGTCGCGTTCTCGATCGCGTCGACCACGTCGTCGACGGCCCCGGCGAGGTTGAAGAGGTCGTCGCGGTCGAACGGCGTCACGTACTGGCCGTTGATCAGGGCGATCAGCTCGCCCGTGATCCGGTCGCCCTCGTGCTCGAGCTCCTTGATCCGCTCCTGCGCCGACGCCGCCGGGGAAGTCGCGGAAGCGCGCCTCGGCTGCGCGGGCCGCCTCGAGCGCGTTCGCGCCGGCGGCGGCGAAGAGCTCGTAGAACTCGTTCAAACGGGGGCCGACCCGGAGCCGCATCAGAAGATCCCCTCCACCGGCCAGTACCAGGCGGCGGCGACGAGCGCGGCGGCCGGAATCGTGAGCAGCCAGGCGACGACGATGTTGCCGGCGACCCCCCAGCGGACGGCGGAGAAGCGCTTCGTCGCGCCGGCGCCCATCACCGCGCCCGAGATCACGTGCGTGGTCGAGAGCGGGTAGCCGAAGTGGGTGGCGAGGTAGATCGTCAGCCCGGCGGTCGTCTGCGCCGAGAAGCCGCTCGCGGGCTCCATGCTGTACATCCGCTGGCCGAGCGTCCGCATGATCCGCCAGCCGCCGACGTAGGTGCCGGCGGCGATCGCGAGTCCGGCGGCGACCTTGACCCAGGTCGGGACGTAGAAGTGGTCGATCTGGCCACCGGTGAAGAGCGCGAGCGCGATCACGCCCATCGTCTTCTGCGCGTCGTTGGCGCCGTGCGTGAACGCGACCCACGTGCCGGAGACGAGCTGGCCGAGCCGGAAGCTGCGGCCCGCGACCGCCGGGCGTCACCCGCTGGAGCGCCCAGTAGATCGCGAGCAGGAGCGCGAACGCGGCGGCGAAGCGCGACGACGGGCGCGACGAGGGCCGGGATCACGACCTTGTGGACGATGCTCTCCCACTCGACGCCGCTCGAGCCGGACTGGACGAGCGCCGCGCCGATCAGGCCGCCGATCAGCGCGTGCGACGAGCTCGACGGCAGGCCGAACCACCACGTCAGCAGGTTCCAGGCGATCGCGCCGAGCAGCGCCGCCAGCACCGTCTTCTCGGTCGCGAGGCCGGTGTCGATGATCCCCTTGCCGACCGTCTTCGCGACCGCGGTCGTGACGAACGCGCCGGCGAGGTTGGCGAGCGCGGCGACGGCGACGGCCATCCGCGGCGACATCGCCTTCGTCGAGACGGAGGTGGCGACCGCGTTCGCGGTGTCGTGGAAGCCGTTCGTGAAGTCGAACGAGAGCGCGACCGCGACGACCAGCCAGAGGAGGAACGTGTCCACCGGCCCGGGGCCTAGCGGTTCTTGACGAGGATCGCTTCGAGCACGTCCGCGGCCGTCTCACAGGCGTCGACCGCGTCCTCGAGCCGCTCGTGGATGTCCTTCCAGCGGATGATCGTGAGCGGGTCCTGGCCGGAGCGGAACAGCTCGGCGACGCGCCTCGCGCTCGAGCCGGTCGCCCTCGTCCTCGAGCGTCCGCAGCGCGACGAGCTGGCGGCGCGAGTCGCGGAAGCCCTCGAGCAGCTGCACCGCCTCGTCCAGCTTCGTCGCGGCGCGGTGGATGACGCGGCCCTGCTCCTTCGCCTTCTCCGGCACCTCGCGCACCTTGTAGGCGTCGAGGTTGTCGGCGGCCTCGTCGACGTGGTCGCAGACGTCGTCGAGCGCGCGAGGCGAGCCGGTACATGTCGTCGCGGTCGAACGGGGTCACGAACGTGCGGTTGAGGAGGTAGATGACGTCGTGCGTGAGCCGGTCGCCCTCGTGCTCGAGCTCCTTGATGTCGCGCAGCGAGTCGCGCGTGCCGTCCGGGAACTGCTCGAGCAGGTCGACGAGCTTCGCGCGCGATCGCGACGGCGTTCGCCGACGCCTTGCTGTAGAGCATCGAAGAACTCGCGGCGCTGCGGGGTCAGGCGGATGTGCGGCATGCCGGATGCCCTTCTACCACGCACGGTCCGAACGGCTGCGTCACCAGACGTTCACGAGATCTTCATACTGCGCCGACTATCCTGCCGCCGGTGACTGCGGCGACCGGCGAGCGCGACGCACGGCAGCAGACGCTCGGCAGCCGCCGGGCCGTCTACGCGACCGCCGGCGCGCTGCTGCTCGCGGCGGTCGTCCTCGCGGCGCGTGCGGGCGGGCGAGGTCGCCGGACGGCTGTCGGGCTGGCAGGCGCTCGCGCTCGGGGTCGTCCAGGGGGCGACCGAGCTGCTGCCGATCTCGTCGTCGGGCCACCTGATCCTCGTTCCGTGGCTCGCGCAGTGGCACTACCTGGAGAACCATCCGTCCTTCAACCAGACCTTCGACGTCGCGCTGCACCTCGGGACGCTCGTCGCGATCGTCGTCTACTTCTGGCGCGACGTCGTCCGCTACACGAGCGCGTTCGTCCGCTCGCTCGCCGCGCGGCGCGCCGAAACGCACGACGCGCGGCTCGCCTGGTACATCGCCGCCGCCACCGTCCCCGCGGCGCTGGCGGGAGCGCTGGGCGAGGACTTCATCACCGAGCACCTCGGCCAGCCGTGGCAGATCGCGATCTCGCTCGCCGCCCTCGGCATCCTGCTCTTCGTCGCCGACCGCGCCCCGCAGCGGCTGGCGATCGCCGACCTCCGCTTCGGCACCGCCTTCCTCGTCGGCGTCTCGCAGGTGCTCGCGCTCTTCCCCGGGGTCTCGCGCTCGGGCATCACGATCACCGCCGGGCGCTTCGCAGGGATGAACCGCGACGCGGCGGCGCGGTTCTCGTTCCTGCTCGCGATCCCGATCGTCTTCGGCGCCGTCGTCTTCAAGGCCCTGAAGGTCGCGAAGGACGGCCTGCCGGCGGGCTCCTCCGGGCCGTTCCTCGTCGGCACGCTCGCGGCGGCGGCGGTCGGCCTCGTCGCGATCGACCTGCTGCTCGGCT
Organism: uncultured Actinomycetes bacterium; assembly: GCA_963839285.1. Taxonomy (GTDB): domain Bacteria; phylum Actinomycetota; class Thermoleophilia; order Gaiellales; family Gaiellaceae; genus DASSSQ01. The sequence continues at coordinate 128,374 of CAWIUN010000020.1, read as the reverse complement.
ACGTGCGCCGGCACGACTACACGCCGTTCGTCGTCTACCGGCTGGCCGCCGCGCTCGCGATCCTGGCGATCATCCTCGCCGAGGCCCGCGCTGCGACGTTCTAGCATCGGCCCGGCGCTGCTCGCGGTCGCGGGCTATCCGCCGAGCGCCCTGCGCGGGGCAAGCCTCATGCGGGCGCGAGCTGCCGCCGGATCGCGCGCAGGCGCGGCTCGCCGTCGGCGAACGCGCGCACGACGGCCGGGTCGAACTGGCGGCCGGAGTGGGCGAGGATCTCCTGCGCCGCCGCGTCCCACGGCAGCGCCCGCCGGTAGGGGCGGTCGCTCGTCATCGCGTCGAGCGTGTCCGCGACGGCGAAGACGCGGGCGCCGAGCGGGATGTCGTTCCCTCGAGCCCGTCCGGGTAGCCGCTCCCGTCCCAGCGCTCGTGGTGGTGGCGGACGACGGCGATCCCGGCGCCGCTGAGGAAGGCGACGCCGCCGAGCATCTGCTCGCCGATCACGGTGTGCGTCTGCATCAGGTCGCGCTCGGCCTCGGTGAGCGGGCCCGGCTTCTGGAGGATCCGGTCGGGGATCCCGATCTTGCCGACGTCGTGGAGGAGGAACCCGTACTCGACGCTCTCGTTGCCGAGGAGGTCGTCGCCGGCGGCGGCGCGTGCGAGCTCGAGCGCGTAGCGCTGGACGCGCTGCGAGTGCGCGCGCGTGCCGGTGTCCTTCGACTCGAGCGCGGTCGCGAGCGCGAGCACCGTCTCCTGGTAGGCACTCTGGAGCGCCGCGCGCTGGCCGCGCTCGAGCTCGAGCAGGCGGCGGAGGTCGCGCGCGTAGAGGAGCAGCTGCGCGTCGGCGTGCTCGGCGGCGCTTCCGCCGAGCGGGACGGCGGTGGCGCCGCCGGCGAGCCGCTCGGCGACGGCGAGCAGCTGCAGCGGCGAGAACGGCTTGGTCAGGAACGCGTCGGCGCCCGACTCTGCGTCGTCTTCGGCCGTGCCGGAGAGCATGATCACCGGAACGTCGCGCGTCGCCGGCTCCGACTTGAGGCGCCGGCAGAGCTCGAAGCCGTCCATGCCGGGCATGCTCACGTCGAGCACGATCACGTCGGGCAACCCGCGCCGGACGCTCGCGAGCGCGGCGGCGGCGTCCTCGGCCACGTCGACGTCGATGTCGACGAGCTCGAAGGTCGTCCGTACGAGCGTGCGAAAGCCCGCGTCGTCGTCCACGAGCAGCAGTCTCAAGGGTCCCGTCCCCTCCTTTGCCGAGGCCTTACCACTCGTTTCGGCAGGTGGCGCGGATTCCTTGAGCGCCGTTCACCAACCAACCCGCCGCCCCTTCGAAGCCGAATCCCCGCCCACGCCGAACGGCGCCCGCCGGGCACGTTCCCGAAGAAGCAGTAGCTCAGTAGGAGTAGAAGCCCCGCCCGCTCTTTCGACCGAGCCTCCCGCCTGGACGTACTGGCGCAGCAGCGGGCACGGCGCGTACTTCGAGTCGCCGAAGCCCGTCGTGCAGCACCTCCATGATCGCCACGCACGTGTCGAGCCCGATCAGGTCGGCGAGGGCCAGCGGACCGATCGGATGCGCGAAGCCGAGCTTCGCGACCGCGTCGATCGCCTCGGCCTCGGCCACGCCCTCCATGCAGCGCGTACGCGGACTCGTTGATGAAGGGCATCAGGATCCGGTTCGACACGAAGCCGGGGAAGTCGTTGCGCCTCCGCGGGAGTCTTGCCGAGCTCCTCGGCGAGCGCGATGACGGCCGCCGCGGTCTCGTCCGAGGTCTGCAGGCCGCGGATCACCTCCACCAGTCGCAGCACCGGCACCGGGTTGAAGAAGTGCATGCCGATCACGCGGTCGGGACGCCCGGTGGCCGCGGCCAGCGACGTGATCGGGATCGAGGACGTGTTCGAGGCGAGCACCGCCTCCGGCGGCATGATCGCGTCGGCGCGCCGGAACACATCCTCCTTGACCCCGCGTCCTCGACGACGGCCTCGATCATCAGGTCGGCCGGGACGAGATCGTCGACGGTCGCGACCCGCGCGAGCACCTCGTCCGGGTCGGCCCCGCCCCTCTCGGCGAGCTTGGCCACGCTGCGCCGCATCTCCTCCAGCCCCCGCTCGATCGCCCCCGGGGCGGAGTCGTGCAGCGAGACGTGCCGGCCCGAGCGCGGCGACGACCTGTGCGATCCCGCCGCCCATCTGTCCCGCGCCGACGACGAGGACGTGCTCGAACGTCACGCGCGCACCCTAACTGCGAAGCTGGAGGCCGATGGGCGCGGTCGAGATCGTCCCCTACGACCCGGGCTGGCCCGCCGAGTTCCGGCCGATCGGCGCCCGGCTGCGCGAGGCCGCCGGAGAGCTCGCGCTCCGGATCGACCACGTCGGCTCCACCGCCGTCCCGGGGCTGGCCGCGAAGGACGTGATCGACGTCCAGATCACGGGCTCGGCGCTCGAGCCCGGTGGGCCGCTCGAGACGGCGCTCGCGGCCCGCGGCTTCCAGCGGCGCGCGGACATCGACCGCGACCACGACCCGCCCGGCGTGACCTGGACCCCGGGCGACTGGGAGAAGTGGCTGCTCGAAGGCCCGAGCGGACCTGCGTCCCGCGAACGTGCACGTGCGCGTCGACGGCCGGCCCAACCAGCGGTACGCACTGCTCTTCCGCGACTACCTGCTGGAGAACCCGATCACGGCGGCGGCTTACGCCGAGCTCAAGCGCCGGCTGGCGGCGATCGCCCCGACCCGCGCCGATTACGCCGACGCCAAGGACCCGGCCTGCGACCTGATCATGGGCGCCGCCGAGGAGTGGGCCGACCTCACGGGCTGGCGTCCGGGACCGTCCGACGCCTGATCGCCCGAGCGCGCCTCAGGCCTCGATCAGCACCGCGTCGCCCTGGCCGCCGCCGGAGCAGATCGCCGCGAGGCCCAGCCCGCCGCCGTTCCGGCGCAGCTCGTGCACCATCGTGCCCAGGATGCGCGCGCCGGAGGCGCCGATCGGGTGCCCGAGCGCCACCGCACCGCCGTTGACGTTGACCTTGTCCTCGTCGACCCCCAGCATCCGCGTCGAGTTGTGCGCGACCGAGGCGAAGGCCTCGTTGATCTCGACCCGCTCGACCTCGTCGATCGTCCTGCCGGCCTTGCCGAGCGCCACCGCTCCGGCCTTCGCCGGCGTGCGCGCGAGGAAGGCGAAATCGTCGGCGACGTAGCCCTGCGCGAGGATGGTGGCGAGGACCGGCAGGTCGCGCCGGCGTGCGTACTCCTCGCTCGTGACGACCACGCACGCCGCACCGTCGTTGACGCCGGGGGCGTTGCCGCCGTGGTCGTACCCTCCGGATCGAAGACGGGCGCGAGGTCGGCGAGCTTGTCGAGGGTCGTGTCCCGCCGCGGCCCTCGTCGACCGCGAGGTCGCCGACCGGGACGATCTCGTCCGTGAAGGCACCGCTGTCGATCGCGTGGACGGCGCGCTCGTGCGATCGCAGCGCCCATGCGTCCTGGGCCTCGCGGGAGATGCCCAGCTCGCGCGAGACGATCGGACGCCTGCTGGATCATGTGCAGTCCGTCGAAGGTGGAGGTGAGCCCGTCGTAGACCATCGAGTCGATCAGCTCCCCGTGCCCCATCCGGTAGCCGAAGCGCGCCCGCTTGAGCAGGTACGGAGTGTTCGACATCGATTCCATCCCGCCGGTGACGATCACCTCGTGGTCGCCGGCGCGGATCATCGAGTCGGCGATCTCGACCGCACGGATCGACGACGCGCAGACCTTGTTGATCGTGTCCGCCGGCAGCTCTTTCGGCAGGCCCGCGCCGATCGCCGCCTGCCGAGCGGGCGCCTGGCCGGCGCCCGCCTGGAGCACCTGGCCCATGATCACGTATTCGACCTCGCCCGCCTCGAGCCCGGCGCGGTCGAGGCGGCCCGGATGACGTGCGCACCCAGCTCGGGCGCCGGAGAGCCCGGCCAGCCCCCCGCCCGCGCCGAAGGCGTGCGGCACGGCGGCGACCATGACGGACCCTGCGGCTCACCGTCCAGCCTAGCCGCGGCGCCGTGCACCGCCACCCTCGGCCGCGAGCCGGCGCGCGCACGCGACGGGGCGGGTCCGCGCGAGCGCGGCCTCGACGTCGTCGAGCGCGCGACCTCGGCGCGGCGTGCCCTGGAAGTAGGGTGCGGGGAACGGAGCGTCGCCCCGGGGGACGCCAGCGCGGCCGCGCTCGCAGGCGTCGGCGTACGGCCGACCGTGAGCCCTCGAGCTTTTCTCGACCTCGGCGTCCACCTCGACGCCGTGCCGGCCACCCCGGGCCCGGACGCGTCGACGGCCGGCGCGCGCCCGGATCGCCGAGTGCCACGTCACGCGCAGGCTGCCGCCGGCGCGCCGGCGCACCTGCCGCGGCGAGACGCGGATCTGGGCGGCCGAGGACGACGGCTCCACCTCGGCCCGTCTTCGGCGACGCGGCCTCGAAGCTGCGGCGCGCGCTGCCGGGCTTCGAGCGATTCCACCAGCCGGGGGCGCGCGCTCGACGCGCGTGCGCCCGCGGGGCGCGGGCACCCGTGTCCGGCCGAGGAGGCGAGGCTCGAGGTGACCGTCTCCTGGCGATCGCGGCCGGCCGCACGAGTCGCCCGGCCGCCGCTCGAGCGCCTGCTGCGGAGCCGGCGAGCGCCGCGGGTCGTCCCCGCCGCGCGCTCCGGACGCGGCCCCGGCCAGCGCGCGAGTGCGACGTCTGCCCGTCGATCCGCAGCGTCGCCGCGGCCACGAGCCGGCTCGCGCCCTCGACGTCGGAGAGCGGCGCCGTCCGATCGGCGAGTGCGCGTAGCGGAGCGGGACCGAGACGAGCCCGGTCGGCACGCCGGCGCGGCTGAGGTGGATCTCGTCGGCGTCGGTGTGCGTGCGCCCGGGTCGAGACCTCGAAGGAGACGTCGATCCCCTCGTCCCCCGCGACGGCGATCGATCAGCTCGACCAGGCGCGGGTTCAGCGTCGGCCCGCGGTCGATCGCCGGCCCGGCGCCGAGCTCGACCTTGCCGGCTCGGCGCGGGTTGCCGCCGGGAACGTCCGACGCGGCGTCATGTCGACCGCGATCGCGGCGCCGGGGTCGAGCGCCGAAGCGCTCGCGCGGGCGCCGTGCAGGCCGATCTCCTCCTGCACCGACGCGACCGCGACGACGTCGCCGGCGGCGCCGCCCGCCTCGGCGACGCGCGCGCGCGGTCTCCAGCGACGACGTAGGCGCCGATCCGGTTGTCCATAGCGCGCGAGGCGAGCGCCGGACGCGAGCTCGAGCGGCTCGCCGGCCAGCACGTCCGGGTCGCCGACGCGGACGAGCGCGGCGCGCCTCGTCGGGTCCGGCGCCCGAGGTCGACGTGCAGGTCCTCGATCTTGACCGGCGCGCGAGCCGTTCAGCTCGGCGACGGCCTGATCGCGGCGCCGCGCCGAGCACCCCGGGACCTCGCGTCCCTGGCGCGCAGGACGAGCACCCGCTGGCCGACGAGCACCTCGGGGTCGGAGCCGCCGACGACCGCGAACGCGAGCAGGCCGGAGTTCTCGACGTGCGTCACCGCGAGGCCGATCTCGTCGACGTGACCCATCAGCCGATCGTCGGCCCCTCGCCGCGGCCGCGAGGCGCGCGATCGACGAGCCCATCGCGTCCGTCGTCACCTCGGCGAACGCGGCCGCCGCTCGCGCCAGACCTCGGCGGCGGCGTCCGTGCCCGGAGGGGCCCGGAGTCGGTGAGCAGCGCGTGCGAGGAGGTCGGGGATGCCATGGCCGCGCATCTGCCGCATGCGCCCTACCTGAGCCGGATGTCTCCCCCCCGCCCGCGACCTGGTACTGGCGCCGCGAGCGGGGCGGGAGCCTGCGCATCGACCGGCCCGCGACAGCCCGATCCCGCTCGACCGAAGACCCGAGGGGGTCTTTTCTCGTGCCGATGACCATGACCGTTACCACGATCGACACCGACCTGATCACCCCGCTCGGGGCGTACCTGCGCCTGCGCGAGCCGGGGCGAGGCGAGCTTCCTGCTCGAGTCGGTCGAGCAGGACGGCTCGGCCGCTACTCGCTCGTCGGCTGCGGCTCGCGGCTCGTCTCCTTCGACGAGGCGGAGGCGCTCGGCGAGCCGGTCGTCGGCTACCTCGGCTACGACCCCGCCGCGACGCTCGAGCCGACGGTGCCGCTGCCGGACGCGGGGCCGGGCCTCCCCGAGAGCCGCTTCGTCGTCGCCGACGCGCTCGTCCGCTTCGACCACGCCCGCGGCGTCGCCGAGGTCTCCACGGCGACGCGGACGAGCTCGGCGGCCTGCTCGCCGGGCCGACGCCGGAGCTCCCGCGCGGGAGCCGGCGAGCGCGGCGCGCTGCGGCGCTTCCCGACCGCGCCGACTACGAGCGCCGGGTCCGCGTGCGAAGGAGCACATCCGCCGCGGCGACGCGTTCCAGATCGTCCTCTCGCAGCGCGCCGACGGCCGACGTCGGCGCGCGCGCGCTCGAGCTCTACCGCGCGCTGCGCCGCGTGAACCCGTCGCCCTACCTGTTCCTGCTCGAGCTCGGCGAGCTCGCGCTCGTCGGCTCGTCGCCGGAGACGCTCGTCAAGTTCGAGGACGGCCGCGCGAGCGCTGAACCCGATCGCGGGCACGACGCGCCCGGCGAGGGCGACGCCGAGCGCGCTGCTCGCCTCCGAGAAGGACCGGGCCGAGCACGTCATGCTCGTCGACCTCGGCCGCAACGACCTCTCGCGCGTGTGCCGCGCCCGGCACGGTCCGCGTCGAGCGGTTCCTGCACGGCGGAGCGCTTCTCGCACGTGACCCACCTCGTCTCGGAGGTCGTGGGCGAGCTGCGCCGGGCGTCGACCCGTTCGACCTGCTGCGCGCCTGCTTCCCCGCCGGGCACGGTCTCGGGCGCGCCGAAGGTGCGGGCGATGCAGATCATCTCGGAGCTCGAGGGCTACCGGCGCGGGCCTACGCGGGCGCGGTCGGCTATGTCGCTGCCCGGCGGGACGATGGACACGTGCATCGCGATCCGGACGATCGTCCTGCGCGACGGCGTGGCGCTCCTCCAGGCGGGCGGCGGGATCGTGGCCGACTCCGATCCGGCGGCCGAGCACGAGGAGTGCCTGAGCAAGCTCGCGGCGCTCGAGACCGCGATCGAGCTGGCGGAGGCGGAGCAATGATGCTGTGCTCGTCGATCGACAACTACGACTCGTTCACCTACAACCTCGTCGCACCTGTTCGGCGAGCTGGGCGCCGACGTGCGTCGTGCGGCGCAACGACGACGATCACGCCGACGAGGCGGAGCGCGCTCGCGCCGTCGCACCTCGTCGTCTCGCCCGGGCCCGGGCGGCCCGGCGGACGCGGGCGTCGTCGTCGAGCTCGATCCGGCGGCTCGCGGCGCGCGTGCCGACGCTCGGCGTCTGCCTCGGCCATCAGGCGATCGTCGAGGCGTTCGGCGGCGAGGTCGGCCGCGCCCGCGAGCTCGTGCACGGCAAGGCGAGCGCGATCGACCACGACGGCGCGCGGCATCTTCCGCGGGCTGCCGCAGGGCTTCGAGGCGGGCCGCTACCACTCGCTCGCCGCGACGCGGGTGCCCGACGCGCTCGAGGTCACGGCGACCTCGCCGGACGGCGAGGTGATGGCCGTGCGCCACCGCGAGCTGCCGATCGAGGGCGTCCAGTTCCACCCCGAGTCGGTGCTGACGCCGCTCGGGCCGGCAGCTCCGCCGGAACTTCCTCGAGGGCGGCGTGATCGCCGCAGGCGCTCGCACGGCTGCTCGACGGCCGATCGACCTCGACGCGCGAGGAGGCGCGCGAGGTCATGGACGAGATCATGGCCGGGCGGCGCGACGCCGGCGCAGATCGGCGGCTTCCTCGTCGCGCTGCGCGCCAAGGGCGAGACGGCGGACGAGATCGCCGGCTGCGCGAGGCGATGCGCGAGCACGCGCTCGCCGGTGCAGCCGCAGCGGACGATCTCGTCGACACGGCCGGCACCGGCGGCGACGGCGCGCACACGTTCAACATCTCGACGGCGGCGGCGCTCGTCGCGGCGGCCGCCGGCGCGCGCGTCGCGAAGCACGGCAACCGCGCGGTGTCGTCGGCGTCGGGTCGGCCGACGTGCTCGAGGCGCTCGGCTTCGACCTCGAGCTGCCGCCGGAGCGGATCGCGCGCTCGATCGACGAGCTCGGCTTCGGCTTCTTCTTCGCGCCGGCGCACCACCCCGCGATGCGCCACGCGGCGCCGGTGCGCGCGAGCTCGGCGTCGCGAACCGTCTTCAACGTGCTCGGCCCGCTGACGAACCCGGCGCGGCGCGCGGCGCAGGTCGTCGGCGTCTACTCGCCGCGCTCGTGCGCACGATCGCGGAGGCGCTCGCCCAGCTCGGCGCGCAGCCGCGCCTTCGTCGTCCACGGCGCCGGGCGGCATCGACGAGCTGTCGCCGGCCGGCCCGAACCTCGTCTGCGAGGTCGTCGACGGCGCGGTGCGGAGCGCGACGATCGACCCGCTCGACCTCGGCGTCGCCCGCTGCGCCGCCGAGGACCTCGCGGCGGCGACGCCGGCCGAGAACGCGCGCGCGATCCGCGAGGTCCTCGCGGGCGAGCGCGGCGGCCGCGCGACGCCGTCCTGCTGAACGCCGCCGGCGCGATCGCCGCGGCCGGCCACGCCGCCGACCTGCGCGAGGGCATCGAGCTCGCGCGCGCAGGCGATCGACTCGGGCGCGGCGCGCGACCGGCTCGAGCGGCTCGCCGCGTTCTCGCAGGAGGGGTGCCGGCGTGAGGTTCCGCGGACGCGCTCGCGCGGCCGGGCCTTGCCGGCGATCGCCGAGGTCAAGCGGCGCTCGCCGTCGGCCGGCGACCTGCGGCCGGACGCGGACCCGGCCGCGATCGCGGCCGCGTACGAGGCGCGCGGGCGCCGCCGCGGTCTCGGTGCTCGTCGACGAGCGCTTCGGCGGCACGCTGGACGACCTGCGGGCCGCGCGCGCGGCGACCGACGTGCCGCTGCTCGGCAAGGGCTTCTTCCACGACGAGGCGCGAGCTGCGACGAGCTGCGCGAGGCGGGCGCCGACGCGGCGCTGCTGCTCCTGCGCGACCTCGACGACCGCGCCTGCGCGCGCGCTGCTGGCGCACGCCGACGCGCTCGGTCTCGACACGCTCGTCGAGGCGCACGACGCCGAGGAGCTCGAGCGCGCCGTCGCGCCTCGGCGCGCCGGTCGATCGGCGTCAACGCGCGCGACCTGTCCACGTTCCGCGATCGACCGCGCGGCGCAGCTCGAGCTCGTCGCGCCGCGCGCCGCGCGACCGCGTCGTGATCGCCGAGAGCGGCGATCGAGCGCGCGCGCAGGGCGCGGCGCCGAGCTCGCCGGCGCGGACGCGATCCTCGTCGGCTCGGCGCTGATGCGCGCCCCCGACCCGGCGGCGAAGCTGCGCGAGCTGCTCTCGCGGCCGCTCGTCAAGGTCTGCGGGCTGACGCGCGCAGGAGGACGTCGACGCCGCGGTCGAGGCCGGCGCCGACCTGGTCGGCTTCATCCTCGCGACGGAGAGCCCGCGCCGCGCCGAGCGGTGCTGCCGACGTGCCCGGAGACGGTGCTCTCGGTCGCCGTCTACGTCGGCGAGGCCGGCGACGACCGGCGCCGACCTCGTCCAGCTCTACGCGCGCGAGGACGGCCATCCGCGCCCGCGACGCCGTGCTGCTGCGCGACGGTGAGGAGGTCGCGCGCGTGCTCGACCTGCCGTGGCAGGAGCGACGACCCGTCCGCACTCGGGACGCGGCCGCGCGCGGCCGGCGGGCCGCGTGATGCTCGCGGGCGGGCTCTCGGCCGGAGAACGTCGCGCGCCGCGATCGAGCGCGTCCGGCCGTGGGCGGTCGACGCGGCTCGACCTCGAGCGCGAGCCGGGCGTCAAGGACCACGACGCGGTGCGCGCCGTACGTCGAGGCGGCCCGGCGAGAGTGACTGCGACCGACCTACGGCGAGTACGGCGGCCGGTACGTCCCCGAGACGCTGATCCCGGCGCTCGACGAGCTCGACGCGCGGCTGGGAGGCGGCGCTCGCCGACGCGGCTTCCACGCCGAGCTGCACCGGCTGCTGACGACTACGCCGGCCGGCCGACGCCGCTGACCCGCGCCGAGCGCTTCGCGCCCGGCAAGCGCGCTCTACCTGAAGCGCGAGGACCTGCTGCACACCGGCGCGCACAAGCTCAACAACGCGCTCGGCCAGGCGCTGCTCGCGCGGCGGCTCGGCAAGCGGCGGATCGTCGCCGAGACCGGCGCCGGCCAGCACGGCGTCGCGACCGCGACCGTCTGCGCGCGCTTCGGGCTCGACTGCGTCGTCTACATGGGCGCCGAGGACATGCGCCGGCAGGCCCGAACGTCGAGCGGATGCGCCTGCTCGGCGCCGAGGTCGTCCCGGTCGAGTTCGGCACGAGGACGCTGAAGGAGGCGACGAGCGAGGCGATCCGCGACTGGATCACGAACGTCGAGACGACGCACTACCTGATCGGCTCGTGCGTCGGGCCCGACGCCGTACCCGGCGATCGTGCGCGAGCTCCAGGCGGTGATCGGGCGCGAGGCGCGCGAGCAGGTGCTCGCGGCGGAGGGGCGGCTGCCGGAGGCCGTCGTCGCCTGCGTCGGCGGCGGCTCGAACGCGATCGGCATCTTCGCCGGCTTCGTCGACGACGCCGAGGTGCGGCTCTCGGCGTCGAGGCGGCCGGCGCCGCGAGCGCTCGGCACGGGCCGCGCCGGCGTCCTGCACGGCGCGCGCTCGTCGGTGCTCGCCGACGAGGACGGCCAGATCGCCGACGCGCACTCGATCTCCGCCGGGCTCGACTACCCCGGCGTCGGCCCCGAGCATGCCGCGCTGCGCGACTCGGGCCGCGCCGACGTACGTGACCGCGACCGACGACGAGGCGCTCGCCGCGTTCCACCGCCTCGCCGAGACGGAGGGCATCATCCCGGCGCTCGAGCGCTCGCACGCGCTCGCCCGCGCGCTCGACCTCGACGCCGAGCTGTGCTCGTCTGCCTCTCCGGCCGCGGCGACAAGGACCTCGCCGAGGTGCTGGCGCGATGAGCCCGCCGTCAGACCCACAGATACCAGGACCCGTCCCTGGCCCCCGCCCGCCCGGGGGAAGATCGACGGTAGCGCAGCAGGGCGCACGGGACCGTGACGATTCTGCGTCGAAAGACACGCCGCGGGCGCGGCACGACGCGGCGCGGACGCCGTCGTTCTTCGACGACTACGGCGAGCGGGAATGGACGCGCTTCGACGACGGCCGCAGCTCGAGCGCGAGCCTCGCCGTCCACCTCCACTACCTCCGCCGCTTCGTCGGCCCGGCGACCGCGTGCTCGACGTCGGCGCCGGGCCCGGCCGCTTCACGATCGAGCTCGCGGCGATCGGCGCGGACGTCGTCGTCGCGGACATCTCGCCCGGCCAGCTCGAGCTCAACCGCGGAAGGTCGCCGCGGCGGGCTCGAGGAGCGCGTGATCGAGCGCGTCGTCGCCGACGTCGTCGACCTCTCCCGTTCGCGGACGCCTGCTTCGACGCCACCGTCTGCTACGGCGGGCCCTCAGCTACGTCGTCGACCGCGCCCCGGACGCCGTCGCCGAGCTCGCCCGCGTCACGCGCCCGGCGGGCACGTGCTCGTCAGCGTGATGTCGCTCGCCGGCGCGTTCTGCAGCTCCCTGACGCCGTGCTCGACCTCGCCCGCCGGGACGGACACGCGGTCATGGAGGAGATCGTGCGCACCGGGTACCTGCCCGACGCGCCCGGCTACGGCCACCTGCCGATGAAGCTCTTCCGCTGGCGGGAGCTCCGGGAGCTGCTCGCGCCGCACGGCGCGATCGTGGCCGCGTCGGCCACCGGGCTGCTCACCGCGTTCGAGCCGCCCGAGCCCGAGCTCCGGCACGCCGTCGCGCGTCTCGAGCTCGAGCTCGCCGCCGAGCCGGGCGCGCTCGACGCGGCGCCGCACGTCCTCGCGGTGCTCGAGCGATGAGCGCGCGCAAGCAGCTCGTCGTCTACCTCGTCTGCGAGCCCGAGACGCCCGAGCTCGCCGAGGCCGCGGTCGAGGGCGGCGCCGACGCGATCGAGCTCGGCTTCCCCTTCTCCGACCCGCTCGCGGAGGGGCCCGTGATCCAGCGCGCCTCCGAGCGGGCGCTCGCCCGCGGCATGCGCACGCGCGCAGTGCCTCGACTGCCTCGCGGCGACCCGCGAGCGCGTGGACGTGCCGCTGCACCCGATGACCTACGCCGCGATCCTCGAGGCCTACGGCTACGAGCGCTTCGACGCGGCGATCCGGGACGAGGCGCCTCGAGCCCGATCCTCGTCGACCTCCCGCTCGAGGCCCACCCGGAGCTGCGGCGGATCCAGCTCGTCGCGCCCACGTCGACCGACGAGCGGATCGCGGCCGCCGCCGAGCGCACCGACGGATGGCTCTACCTCGTCTCGCTCACCGGCACGACCGGCGCCCGCGCCGACGCCTCCCCTGCGCTTCCGAGCCTCGTCGAGCGCGCCCGCCGCGCCACCGACGCGCCGCTCTACGCCGGCTTCGGGATCTCGACGCCGGAGCTCGCCCGCGCGGCGGCCGAGCTCGCCGACGGCGTCGTCGTCGGCTCCCGGGCGGTGCAGCTCGCGGAGGAAGGCGGCGCCGCCGCGCTGGGCGAGTTCGTCCGCTCGCTGCGCGCCGCGCTGGACGCTACGGGTGCCTGAGCCGGAAGATCGCTCGGGCCCGACGACGTCGACGAGCTCGTAGGGCTCGGCGCCGGCGTCCGTCAGCTGCGCCTCCCATTCCTCCGCTGAGCCCTCGAGCTCGACCACCCGGAACGGGGCGAGCAGCGGCTCGAGCCGCCGCCGAGGATCGCCGCGCGCAGCCGCGCCTGTGTGACCCCGGACGAGGCGAGCAGCTTCGCCGCCCGGCCGCCCGCGCCGGCGAGGCCGACCAGGACGTGCTCCCGCTCGATCGCGGGGCTGCGCTGGTGGAGCGACTCGCGCAGCGCGAGCTCGAGCGACTTCTTCGCCTCGTCCGAGAACGGGATCCGACCGGGCGGGGTTCCCGGGCCGGCGCTCGAGCCGCCCGCGCAGCTGCGGCCGCGGCCCGTGGAACCGGCGGCCCCGCGAGCGCCTCGGCCGCGGGCGAGTGCTCGTCCGAAAGCAGCGCCACCAGGATGTGCTCTCCGCCGACGTGCTCGTGCCCGAGCTCCCGGACGAGCGCCTGGGCGTCGACGATCGCCGACCGGGCGCTCTTCGAGAACGCCTGCAGCGTCCGCCCCGGGCTGCGCGACCCCCCGGCCGAAGAACGGGAAGCCGCGGCGGCCCGACGAGAGCGACTCGTTCAGGAGCGCGATCGCCTGCGCCCCGATCGAGCGGCCGTTCTGCTCCGCCGACGCGCGCAGGGCCTCGTAGAGCGAGTCGGGGACGTTCCGGACGTGCAGCGTCGCCATGGTTGCGTGATGGTTGCAGTTTGCTAGCAGCTCGTCAAGTCCGACTCCGGCGATTAGGGCTCCCGGCCCGGGGTACGCGGGCCGCGATGGACGAGCGGGCGGACGACGTGGTCTTCCTCGGCGGCGAGGCGTGGCAGCACGTGATCGAGCTGCTCCCGGGCGTGCGCGTCCACTGCCACCCGGCGGCGGAGCCCGAGCGGCTCGCGTCGTGGCTCGAGGGCCGCGACGTCGGGAGCGCCGTCGTCGTCGGCCACGGCGACGGCTGCACGGCCGCCCAGGCGCTCGCGGCCGAGCGGCCCGACCTCGTCGCCGGCCTCGTCCTGACCGGATCCGGCCGCCGCAGGAACCTGTTCGAGCGCCTCCGCGGCGACGGCGGCCCGAGCGTCGGCGACCGCGCCGCCGAGATCGACGTGCCGGTGGACGTCGTCTGGGGCGATCGCGACGACCTCGGGCTCGGGCGCCGGCTCGCGGACGCGCTCGACGCGGAGTACGACCTCGTCGAGGGCGGCGGCCGCTACCTGCCGCAGGAGCATCCCGGCCGCGTCGCCCAGGCGATCGGCCGGATCATGGCTACGCAGAGAGCGTCAGCCGCTGCTGAGCGCCCTGCTCCGCTCCAGGCTCGTAGCAGCTCGAGCAGCGCGCCTCGTACGCATCGAGCGCGCCGACCTGGATAGTCTCGCCCGCGAACGGCGCCGGCTCGCCCGTCGACCAGCCGCTGCGTCCGTCGTGGCCGGCCCGCCGCAGCGGTGGCAGACGGCCTGCAGCTTGTCGACGAACTCGGCGAGGCAGAGCAGCGTCGGCATCGACCCGAACGGCTCGTGCGCGGAAGTCCGTGTCGAGCCCGCCGGCGACCACACGCGCGCCGCGGGCGACCAGCATCTGCACCGCGGCGACGATCGCCGTCGTCGAAGAACTGGACCTCGTCGATGCCGACGACGTCGTAGCTCTCCGCGAGCCGAGGACGTCGGCCGAGCTCTCCGCGGCGACCGCCCGCAGCCGCGAGCCGGAGTGGCTGACGACGTGGGTGACGTCGTAGCGGTCGTCGATGCGCGGCTTGACGATCAGCGTCCGCATCCCCGCGATCTCGGCGCGGCGCAGCCGGCGGATCAGCTCCTCGCTCTTGCCGCCGAACATCGGGCCGCAGACGACCTCGAGCCAGCCGCCGCGCTCGGGCGTGTTCCGGATCATGGCCGCGAGTGTAAGGGTTCGACCGGATGCGCTCCCCGCGGCGGCCGGGCGACGATGGCGGCGAACCCCGAAGGAGGCCGTCATGCCCGAGAAGACCGATCCGTTCCGCGTCGAGCACGCCCACTTCCGGGACCACGTCGAGCACGTCCGGCTCGCCGCGCGCGAGCTGCCCGAGCTCTCGCCCGAGGAGCGGCAGGCCGTCGTCGGCCGCATCCTCGACTTCGTCGAGCGCGAGCTCGTCCCCCACGCCGAGGCCGAGGAGGCGACGATCTACCTCGAGGTCGGCAAGATCCTCGAGCACCCGTGGGCGACCGGCCCGATGGTCTACGACCACATGCTGATCCGCCGCCGGGCGGCGGCGCTCGAGCAGACCGACCCCGCCGACTGCGCGCTGCTGCAGGAGCACCTCTATGCGCTCCATGCGCTCGTCGAGGCGCACTTCGAGAAGGAGGAGGAGCTCTACCTGCCCCTGCTCGAGAGCGAGAGCGAGGCGCAGGTCCGCGCCGTCTACGACCGCCTGATCACGGTCGAGCACGACTTCGGCCGGCCGTTCCTTGCCGGCTGAAGACGGGTCCGCTGAGGGACATGTCCCGGGGACAGGCCCCGGGACATGTCCGTCCGCGGTTCACGCGTGGATCGGCGAGCCGAGCCGCTCGGCGAGCGGCACGTAGTCGCGCATGCCCGAGCCGGTGTAGACCTGGCGCGGCCGCGCGATCTTCTGCTCCGGGTCCTGGACGCCCTCGAGCCACTGCGCGAGCCAGCCGGCCGTCCGCGGGATCGCGAACATGACCGGGAACATCGCGACGGGCAGGCCGAGCGCCTGGTAGATGATCCCCGAGTAGAAGTCGACGTTCGGGTAGAGCTTGCGCGAGACGAAGTACTCGTCCTCGAGCGCGATCTTCTCGAGCTCGAGCGCGATGTCGAGCATCGGGTTGCGCCCGGTGACCTCGAACACCTCGTCGGCGACCTGCTTGATGATCTTCGCGCGCGGGTCGTAGTTCTTGTAGACCCGGTGGCCGAAGCCCATCAGCCGGCCCTCGCCGCCCTTCACCCGCTCGACGAAGGACGGGATCGCCTTCACGCTCCCGATCTCCGCCAGCATCTTCAGGACGGCCTCGTTGGCGCCGCCGTGCAGCGGCCCGTAGAGGGCGGCCGCGGCGCCGGCCATGGCGCTGTACGGGTCGACCTTCGAGGAGCCGATCGCCCGCATCGCGTTCGCCGAGCAGTTCTGCTCGTGGTCGGCGTGCAGGATGAACAGCACCTCGAGCGCCCGCTCCAGCACCGGATGCGCCGAGTAGCGCGGCTCGGCCATCTTGTACATCATCGACAGGAAGTTCCCGGTGAAGCCGAGCTCGTTCTCGGGATAGACGTACGGCAGCCCGCGGCTGTGCCGGTACGAGAACGCGGCGATCGTCGGGACCTTGGCGATCAGCCTGTGCACCTGCTGCAGGCGGACCTCCGGGTCCTCGACGCGCGAGGCCTCCGGGTAGAAGGTCGAGAGCGCCGCGACGACGCTGATCAGCATCCCCATCGGGTGCGCGTCGTAGCGGAAGCCGTCGAGCAGCGTCTTCACGTTCTCGTGCAGGAACGTGTGGTAGGTGATCTCGTGCGTCCACACCTCGAGCTCGGCCTGCGACGGCAGCTCGCCGAAGAGCAGCAGGTAGGCGGTCTCGAGGTAGGTCGAGCTCTCCGCCAGCTGCTCGATCGGGTAGCCGCGGTAGCGGAGGATGCCCTTGTCCCCGTCGATCTCGGTGATCGCGCTGCGCACCGAGGCGGTGTTCAGGAACGCGGGGTCGTAGCTCATCAGGCCGAAGTCGTCGTCGGAGACCTTGATCTGGCGGAGGCGCTCGCGCGGATCGCGCCGTCCTCGATCGGCACCTCGTACTCGCGGCCGGTGCGGTTGTCCTTGATGGTCACGGTGTCCGGCATGGACGAAACCTCCTTTGACGTCTGCCTCCGGAGTCTCGCGCGGGTGCCTTCCGGCACGAATCCGTGCCGGTCCCGATCGCTTCGCGGCTTACTACCTACTCCGCGGGCCAGGCCGCGTTCTCGACGGCCGGCAGGTAGAGCGACTCCTCTTTCCAGATGTGGACGCGCATCAGCGCGTCGAGGCCGTAGAGGAGCTCCTGCAGGTGGTCGGGCTCCGCGGGATCGGCGTTCGCGAGGTCGTCGATCCAGCGCCGGATCGCGAGGTGGTCGTAGGCCATCGACGCGCTCGCGAGGGGGGCGCCGAGGCGGTCGTTCACCTCGGGATAGAGCAGCTGCTCGTCGAGGCGCGTGTGGGGCTCGACGTCGCGCTGGAGGAAGTCGAGCACCGCGTCGCGGACGGCCGCGCGGTCGGAGCGCGAGAGATGCGGGATCTCGCGCGCGGCGCGGCGCAGGGACTCGGTCTGCAGGCGCAGCTTCGCGTGGGCGGCACGGAAGTCCTCGGTCGCGACCGGCATGCCGCAAGAATCGCGCGGCGGCGGCGAGCCGACATCCGCGGCAGCCCGCTCGCGCGTTCAGCGTTCTCCCTGATCGTGCGAGGTCGACACCGCGCGGCGAGAATTGGATCGTGCATCCGAGCACCCGAGCCGTCCATGCCGGCCGCGAGGACTTCCGCGAGCTCGGCGTCCACGCACCGCCGCTCGACCTCTCGAGCACCTACCCGATCCACGACGAGGCGGCGGCGGAGGCGGCGTTCGACGCCTTCGCGCGCGGCGAGGACGTCGCCTCCGAGCCGATCTACGCACGGCTGCACAATCCGACGGTCGCGCGCTTCGAGCAGGCGCTCGCCGAGCTCGAGGGGACGGACGCCGCAGTCGCCTTCGCCTCCGGGATGGCGGCGCTGACCGCCTGCCTGCTCGCCGTGCGGGAGTCCGGGCACGTCGTCGCGATCCGGCCGCTCTACGGCGGCTCCGACCACCTGCTCGCGTCCGGCCTGCTCGGGCTCGACGTCACCTGGACGACGCCGGACGGCGTCCGGAACGCGATCCGCCGTGGCACCGGCCTCGTCCTGCTCGAGACGCCGCAGAACCCGACGCTCGGCCTCGTCGACATCGAGGCGGTCGTCGAGGCGGCGCGCGGCGTGCCGGTGCTCGTGGACAACACCTTCGCGACGCCGGTGCTGCAGAACCCGGCGGCGCACGGGGCGACGCTCGTCCTGCACAGCGCGACCAAGTTCCTCGGCGGCCACGGCGACGTCGTCGCCGGCGTGGTCGCGGCTCCGGAGCCCTGGGCGCGCCGGCTGCGGCAGGTGCGGAGCGCGACGGGCGGCATCCTCCACCCCATGGCCGCCTTCCTGCTGCACCGGAGCCTGCCGACGCTGCCGCTCCGCGTGCGCACGGCGCAGCGACACGCGCTCGACCTCGCCCGCCGGCTGGTCGCGCACCCCGAGGTCGCGCACGTCCTCTACCCGCACGGCGAGCTGCTGCACGAGCAGATGCGCGGCCCCGGCGCCGTGCTCTCGTTCGAGCTCGAGGGCGGCTACGAGGCCGCGGCGGCCGTGCTCGGCGCGGTCGAGCTCGTCACCCCGGCGGTCAGCCTCGGCTCGACGGACACCCTGATCGAGCATCCGGCCGGAATGACGCACCGGAGCCTCGACGAGCACGCCCGGGCCGAAGCCGGGATCACGCCGGGCCTGCTCCGGCTCGCCGTCGGCCTCGAGGACGTCGAGGATCTGTGGGCGGATCTCGAGCAGGCGCTGGCGAGAGCTGTCGCTGTGGTGCGCTCGACGGAGTCCGTCCCCGCCTAGGCGGCGCGGCTGGCCGGCAGCTCCGCCGGGAAGCGCCGGAGCGCCCACGCGGCGCCGAGCGGCTCGCGGCGATACGACTCGCCGCCGATCCGGACGAAGTCGCCCGTGCGCGGGTCCATCGGCAGCCGCGCCTCGACCGGGTAGAACCGGTTGTGCCGGTCGATCAGGTCGTTGACCTCCCAGAAGCTCCAGCGCCCGACCATGCGGCACCAGCAGCGGGCGAAGGCGTCGGGATCACCGCGGCACTCGTCGGCGAGCGCGCGCCAGGCCCCCTCGAGCCGGCGCAGGTGCTGCTCGGTGAGGTCGTCGATCGTCGCGCAGCCGCTGCATGTAGGGAAGCGGCCCGCCGCTCGAGGTGACGTAACCGGCGGGATCTGGCGTGAAGTTGCGGTAGCGGCGACGCAGCGGCTTGCCCTTGAGCGGGCTCCCCTCCAGCTCGACCTCGAGCCTGCGCCGCTCGACCTCGCTGTCCGGGGTGACGTCCCGGATACCCCATTCGCCGAGCACGCGCTCTGCCTCCGTCCGCCTGAGCACGACCCCATTGTGCCTGGCGACTCGGGTCGAGACGCGCTACAAATGCTGCCTTCGAGTGGGGTCTCCGCGGCGACACGTCGTCTCTCGTCCTCTGCCGCCGTCGCGGCGGCGACGGTCGTGCCGTGCGCGAACGCCGCCAAGGTCGAGCGGCCGCCGCTCCGCTGGCTCCGCGGCGATGGCAACTTCACGAAGGCGAGCCGGACGCCGTCCTCGATCCGCTACGTCGTCGTCCACGCGACGGAGGGGCCGTTCTGGGGCTCGGTCTGGTGGCTGAAGAACGCGCAGTCGAAGGCGTCCTCGAACTACCTGGTCTCCCGGGAGGGCGACATCATCCAGCTCGTCCACCTCTCCGACGTCGCCTGGCACACCGGAAACGCCGACTACAACCGGCAGTCCGTCGGCATCGAACAGGAGGGCTCGGTCGACGACCCGGCCGGCTTCAGCAACGAGGAGTACCGGTCGACGGCGCGGCTGGCCGCATGGCTCGCCCGGCGCTCGTTGATCCCGATCGACCGCAAGCACTTCATCGGCCACTCCGAGGTGCCCGACCCGTTCAACCCCGGCCTCTACGGCGGCGCGGACCACCACACCGATCCCGGGCCGCACTGGAACTGGGCGCGCTTCCTGGCGCTCGTCCGCCGCTACGCGAACCCCGTCCCGGAGATCTCCGTCCGCTCGAGCACGCTCTACCGCGGCCAGATCGTGACCGGCGGTCCTCCCTGGGAAGTCCAGACGAAAGGACCCGTGAAGCGGGTCGAGTTCCTCGTCGACGGCAAGCTGCTCTGGACCGATCACAAGGCGCCGTTCTCCTTCGCCGGCGGCCGCGGCTGGAAGACGCTCGGCCTGCGGAACGGCCGCCACGTACTGACGCTGCGCGCCTACGGGCCGCAGGGCGCTCGCGCCGCGCGGAGCATGGGCGTCCGCGTCCGCAACCGCGCCTTCGAGCTGACCACAGCGGGGGTCAGGCGCGGCCAGGAGGTCAAGGGCGTCCTCCGGCTCCGCGCCGATGCCCGCGGCGCCCAGGCACGCTCGGTTCGGCTCTACCTCGACGGGCGCCTGCTCTCGGTCGACGAGCGGAAGCCCTTCGCCTTCCGCTGGGACACCCGCAAGCTCGTCGACGGCACGCACACGCTCGACCTGAAGACGAAGGCCTACGACGGCCGCACCGCCTCGCGCCGCTTCCGCCTCGTCGTCGCGAACGCGCCGAAGCCGCAGATCGTCGGGCAGTCGCTCGAAGACGGGCAGGTGGTCGACAAGCCCGTCGACTGGAGCGTCTTCGTCAAGAAACCCGTCCAGCGCGTGGACTTCCTCGTCGACGGGATCGTGGTCGGCTCGACGGCGACGATCCCGTACTCCTTCACCTGGGATCCGGCGGGCCTCGCGCCGGGGGCGCACACGCTCGAGGCGAAGGTCGTCGGCACGCGCGCGACGGTGGACGCACCGCAGCTGCAGGTCACGGTCGCGGCTCCGGGCCTGAGCGCCGAGGCGCCCGCGAGCGATCCAGGCTAGCTACCCCGCCGGCTAAGGGTTTTCGCGCAACCGGGTTCCGGGCGCAGTCGGATGTGACCTGCCCCCCGGTTCGCGAACACTGGGGCCGTGGGCACTCCCACCGCCACCGCCCCGGACATCTTCACCGAGCTGGCCCCTCCCCTCTCGGACGCCGACGCGCTCGTCGAGGCCGACCGCTGCCTCGAGTGCGGGGGGCCCTACGCGCCCGCGCCGTGCGTCGTCGCCTGCCCCGCCGACGTCGACGTCCCCACCTTCGTCGGCCAGATCGCGCGCGGCGAGCCCGAGGCGGCCGCGGCGACGATCTTCGCCGAGAACCTGCTCGGCGGCTCCTGCGCGAGAGTCTGCCCGGTCGAGGTGCTCTGCGCCGGCTCGTGCGTCCTGCTCCACGAGGGCCGGGACGCGATCGAGATCGGGCGGCTGCAGCGCTATGCGGTCGACAAGGGCCTCGCGGCCGGCGTTCCCCTGCGGCGACCCACGCAGGGGCGCGCCGGCCGCGTGGCCGTTGTCGGCGCCGGGCCCGCGGGCCTCGCCTGCGCAGGCGAGCTGGCCGCGCTCGGCTACACGGTCACCGTCTACGACGAGCGCGAGGAGATCGGCGGCCTCGTCCGCTACGCGATCGCGCCCTACCGCCAGCAGCGCGAGCCGCTCCCGCAGGAGCACGCGCGCGCTCGCCGAGCTCGGCGTCCGCTTCGAGCTCGGCCGGCGGATCGACTCCGAGCTGGCGCTGCGCGAGGTCGCCGTCCACGCCGACGCCGTCTTCCTCGGCGATCGGCATGGGCCCGGACGCGGACGTCTCCTACCCGGGCGACGAGCTCGACGGCGTCTGGGAGTCGCTGCCCTTCATCGAGGCGCTCAAGACCGGCAGCCCGCCGGACGTCGGCCGGCGCGTCGCCGTGATCGGCGGCGGCAACACCGCGATCGACGTCGCGATCGAGTCGGCGCGGCTCGGCGCCGAGAGCGTGACGATGATCTACCGCCGCAGCGAGGCCGAGATGCCCGCCTACCCGCACGAGGTCGAGCAGGCCCGCGCCGAGGGCGTCACATCCTCTTCCTCGCCAACCCCGTCCGCTTCCTCGGCGACGGCCGCGTCCAGGGCGTCGAGTGCCTCGAGATGCGCCTCGGCGAGCCGGACGAGAGCGGTCGCCGCCGTCCCGAGGCCGTCGAGGGCTCCGAGTTCCTCGTCGAGGCCGACACGGTCGTGAAGGCGATCGGCCAGCGGGCGCGCACCGAGTTCCTCTGCCTGGGTCGACGGCCTCGAGCTCGACGGCGGCAGGATCGTCGTCGACGAGGACGGCCGCACCGGCAACCCGAGGTACTGGGCCGGCGGCGACGCGCTGAACGGCGGCTCGACCGTCGTCGAGGCGGTCCGCGGCGCCAAGGTCGCCGCCCGCTCGATCGCGAGGCACATCGGATGAAGGAGATCCGCTGGCATGCACGCGCGGGCCAGGGCGCGAAGACCGCCGCGCAGCTGACCGCGCTCGGCCTGCTCGAGGCGGGCAAGGCGGTGCAGGCCTTCCCCGAGTACGGCCCCGAGCGCCGCGGCGCGCCGATGCGCGCGTACACGCGCTTCGACGAGAAGCCGATCCGCCGCCACGACACGGTCACCGACCCGGACGTCGTCGTCGTGCTCGAGCCGTCTCTGCTCGGCGACGTCGACGTCGGCGAGGGCCTGAAGCCGGACGGGCTGCTGCTCCTGAACGCCGAGCGCGGGACGCAGAACGGCCGCGCGCTCTGCATCCCGGCCACCCGGATCGCCGCCGAGCACGGCTCGAAGTTCGTCAACCTGGTCATGGTCGGCGCCCTCGCCGCCGCGCTCGGCGAGCCGTCGCTCGACGACGTGGTCGAGGCGGCCGACGGGATGCTCGGCAAGAAGGCCGATCCCGCGGCGCTGCGCGAGGCGCTCGCCGCCGGCTACGACGGCGGTCGAGGAGGCGACGGTGTCCGGCCTGAAGCCCTGGGAGTCGCTGGAGCCGGGCGGCGTCGTCCGTCCCGATCCGGCCGAGCGGCCGCGCACCGGCGGCTGGCGCACCGGCGTCCGGCCGCAGGTGGAGCTCGACGCCTGCGTCAACTGCCTGCTCTGCTGGGTCTACTGCCCCGACTCGGCGGTGAACACCTCGGACGGCGCCTTCGCCGGCTTCGACCTCGACCGTCTGCAAGGGCTGCGAGATCTGCGCGACCGTCTGCCCACCGGCGCGATCGAGATGGTGCCCGAGCATGCAGCTTGAGACCCGCTCCCAGGTGCTCACCGGCGGCGAGGCCGTCGCCCACGCGATGCGGCAGATCGACCCGGACGTCGTGCCGGTCTACCCGATCACGCCGCAGACGCCGATCATCCAGGGCTTCGCCAAGATGGTCGCCGACGGGAAGGCGAGCACCGAGATCGTCAACGTCGAGTCGGAGCACTCGGCGATGAGCGCAGCCGTCGGCTCGGCGCTGGCAGGCGCCCGCACGATCACCGCGACCTCGTCCCAGGGGCTCGCACTCATGGTCGAGGTGATCTACATCGCCGCCGGGATGCGCGCGCCGATCGTGATGGCGGTCGGGAACCGCGCGCTCTCGGCGCCGATCAACATCCACGGCGACCACTCCGACGCCTACCTGGCGCGCGACACGGGGGCGATCCAGATCCTCGTCGAGAGCGCCCAGGAGGCCTACGACTTCATGGTCATGGCTCCGCGGATCGCCGAGCACCCCGACGTGCTGCTGCCGGTGCTGGTCGGCCAGGACGGCTTCACGATCACCCACTCGGCCGAGGTCGTGCGGATGCTCGACGACGCGCAGGTGCAGGAGTTCGTCGGCCCCTACGCGATTCCGCACGCGCTGCTCGACCTCGAGCATCCGACCTCGCAGGGGCTCTTCGCGATGCCCGACTACTACACGGAGCTGCGCTACCAGGGCGTCGCGGCGATGGAGGCTGCGCTCGCGGTCGTCGACGAGGTCTGCGCCGAGTTCGCCGAGCTGTCCGGCCGCAGCCACGCCGCCGTCGAGGGCTACCGGCTCGAGGACGCCGAGGTGGCCGCTCGTCTGCATGGGCTCGACCGCAGGCACGGTCAAGGACGTCGTCGACGAGCTGCGCGCGGACGGCCGGGCCGTCGGGCTGCTGCAGCTGCGCTCCTTCCGCCCCTTCCCCGCCGCGCGGATCCGCGAGCTGCTCGCCGGCGTCGCGCCGGATCGAGGTGCTCGACCGCGCCGACACGCCCGGCGGGATCCCGGCGCTGCACGCCGAGATCGCCGCCGCGACCTACGGCCTGGACGCCGCGCTCGACGGCCACGTCTACGGGCTCGGCGGCCGCGACCTGCGCGTGAGCGACCTTCGCGCCGTCTTCGCCGGCGGCGCCCCCGCCCACATCGGACTGAGGAGCGACGCATGAGCCGGCTGAAGACCCTCGTCGCAAACGAGCGCGGGACGCCGCCGCTCGCGGGCGGCCACTCGCTCTGCCAGGGCTGCGGCATCCCCGTCGTCGTCCGCACCGTCCTGGACTCGATCGCGACGCCGAAGCTGGTCGTCTCCGCGACCGGCTGTCTCGAGGTCGCGACGACGCGCTTCCCGCGACGGCCTGGAACGTGCCCTGGCTGCACGTCGCGTTCGAGAACTCCGCGGCCGTCGCGAGCGGCGTCGAGTCCGCCTACCGCGCGCTGCTCAAGCGCGGGACGCTGCCCCAGGACGACCCGATCACCTTCGTCGTCTTCGCCGGCGACGGCGGCACCTACGACATCGGCCTGCAGGCGCTCTCCGGCGCGCTCGAGCGCGGCCACCGCTTCCTCTTCGTCTGCTACGACAACCAGGCATACATGAACACGGGCATCCAGCGCTCGGGCGCGACACCGTTCGGCGCCTCGACGACGACCTCGCCCGCCGGCGTCGGAGAGCTTCGGCAAGCCGCAGCAGCGCAAGGACATGACCGCGATCGCGGTCGCGCACAACGTCCCCTTCGTCGGCCAGGCCGCGGCCTCGCACTGGCACGACCTCTCACGAAGGTCGAGCACGCCGTCGCCGCCGAGGGGCCCGCGTTCCTGAACGTCCTCTCCGACTGCCCGGTCGGCTGGGGACACGAGCCGAGGCTGTTCAAGACGGTGCTCGACCTCGCGGTCGAGACCCGGCTCTGGCCGCTCTACGAGGTGGTCGACGGCGACTACCGCGTCACCTACGTGCCGAAGGAGCGGGTTCCGGTCTCCGAGTGGTTCGCGCTCCAGACCCGCTTCGCCCACCTCGCGAAGCCCGAGGCGCCGCGACTTCGTCGAGCAGATCCAGGATCGCGTCGATCGCGACTGGGAGCGGCTCCAGCGCCGCGCCCGCGCCGACGCCGCGGCCGCCTAGCGGGACGGCGGCGGGACCGAGATCTTGGTCGAGGGCGCGCGGTCGCGTACGCGCGGCTTCGGCACGTCGGACGACGGGGTGCCGTGGCGGCTGCTCTTCGCGCGCTCGGCCGCGCGCTTCTTCGCGGCCTGAGCCTTCTGCCTTCTTCGTCTTCGCCTGGTTCTTCTGGCTCTTCTGCGCGACGGCGCGCGTCGGCCCGGGCTTCGAGCTCGGCTCGGCGCCCGAGGGCTTCGACTGCTTCCCGGCCGTGCGCTGCGGCGTCTTCGGGCCGGCGGCGGCGACGGCCTTCCCGGACGCCCGCTGCGCGGCCGCGCGTGCTGCATTACGGGTCGTTCTCGTCGCGGCGCTCGGCCTTGGCTGCTTCGCGCTTCGTGTCGGCTGCTTCGTGCCCGGACTTCGCGGCGCCGTGCCCGGACGCGCCGCTCCGACCGTCCGACGCCGCACGGCCCCCCGTTCCTTGTGACTTTTCGTCACGTGCTCTCCGGGTAGCGACGGGCAGCGGCGTCATCGCCGGGAGCACGGCCTTCGCGTCGTCGCCGCCGGCTTCGCTGCAGCCGCGGCCTGGTGGACGCGGGACGATCCTTGACGACCGCGGGCACGTGCTTGGCGCCCTCGTAGGCGCCGCCTCCGACCGCCGTGCCGACCGCGACGACCGCCGCGACCTTGGCCGCGAGCGCGACGCCGCCGCCGACCGCGCCGGTCGTCGCCGACGGCGGCCGCGGCCTCCGCCCCGTGCGGGAGGAGCGACGAGAACGACGAGAGCGACGAAGGCAGCGGCACCGCGAACAGCGTCCGCAGCGCCCGCCGCTGGGCGCGCTGGCTCTGCGAGAGGCTCGAGCACTCGGGGCAGGCGCGCAGGTGCGCGCGCAGCGCGCGCTTCTCGGCCGTGGGCAGGCGGCCGTCGAGCTGCTTCGAGATCGCGCGCTCGGCCTCGCTGCAGGTGATCTGCTCCTCGAGCTGCTCCCGCAGCGCCCTGCGGGAGCGGAAGAGCAGCGTCTCGAGCGCCGACAGGCTGATCCCGAGCACCTCGGCGATCTCCTTGTAGGGCCGCCCCTCGAGCTCGCGCATGACGAGCGCCTCGCGCTGGTTCGCCGGCAGCTGCTGGAAGGCGCGGCGGAGGTCGTCGGCGGTCGGCCCGTCGTCGTCCGGCTCGGCGCGCCGCCGATCTCGTCCTCGTACTCGACCTCGTGCGGACGGCGCTGCTGCTGGCGGAAGCGCTGGCGGCAGACGTTGTGCGCAATCGTGATCAGCCAGTTCTCCGGCTTCTCCGGCCGCTCGCCGCGCTTGAAGGCGCGATAGGCGTTCAGGAAGGTGGTCTGCGTCACGTCTTCTGCGTCCGACGGGCTGGCCCAGGACCGCGAGCGAGTAGCGGTACACGTCACGGACGTGCCGTTGATAGAGGCGCTCGAAGGCGCGGTCGTCGCTCGCCGCCGCTCTGCGTAGGAGGGGCGCCATCGCGGTCAGGGTGCCAGTTTTTCCACTGTCTGTAACCAGGAAGATCCCGCACATGGCGAAAACCTGCGCCGCGCTGCCATGCTGCGCGCGTGGAGCTGGTCGACGAGACGGTTGCGATCGCGGGCCTGGAGCTGCGCCTGCTGCGGCCGCCCGACGCGGAGGCGCTGATCGACGAGGAGGCGTTCGCGCGACGAGGAGTTCCTGCCCTACTGGGCCGAGCTCTGGCCGTCCGGCGCGCGCGCTCGCGGAGGCGCTGCCGGACGGGCTCCGCGGCCTGCGCGTGCGTCGAGCTCGGCTGCGGGCTCGGCGCTGCCGAGCCTCGTCGCGGCCGCCCGCGGCGCGCGCGTGCTCGCGACCGACTGGGCCGCGGACGCGCTCGAGCTGCTCCGCGCGCAACGCCGCGCGGAACGGGCTCGCCGCTCGAGGCCGCGCTCGCCCGCTGGGACGACCCGGACGCCTTCGGCGGCGGCTTCGACCTCGTCCTCGCGGCCGACGTCCTCTACGAGCCGCGCAACGTCCCCGCAGCTGCTCGAGCTGCTGCCGCGGCTCGCCCCCGAGGTGCTGCTCGCGGAGCCGGGCCGGCCCGCGTCGCAGGCGCTTCTTCCGCGAGGCGGAGCGCGCGGTGGGACGGTCGAGGAGGTCGAAACCGCGTCTACCGGCTCTGCGCCGAGACCCTTTGTGACGAAAAGTCACAAGCAAGGAGGCTGCCGGCTACCAGCTCTTCCCAGTGCACCATCGTCTCGAGCGGCGCGCGCCGGCCCGGCTTGAAGTCGGTGCCCTTCGTGTAGGCGACCGGCACGAGCGCGGCCTGCATCACCTGCTCGTACGGGATCCCGAGCAGCTCGGCGGCCTCGCGCTCGAACATCAGGTGGAAGCTCGTCAGCACCGTGCCGAGCCCGCGCGAGCGCGCCGCCAGCATGAAGCTCCACGTCGCGGGGAAGATCGAGCCCCAGCGGCCTGCCTGGAGCGGGGTCGGCGCGCCCTCGGTGCGGCCCTGCGACGCAGGGGATCACGTGCACCGGCACCTCGTGCAGGTGCTCGGCGAGGTGGAGGACGGCGTCGACGATCCGCGCCATCTGCCCTCCCGCCGCGCGCGCCTCCTCGCGGCGGTGCTCGAGGTAAGCAGCGCCGCCGCGGCGCCAGAGGTCGGCGAGCGCGCCGCGCTTCTCGGCGTCCGTGACGACGACGAAGTGCCAGCCCTGCGAGTAGCTCGCCGTCGGCGCCTGCTGCGCGAGCCGCAGGCACTCCTCCAGCACCTCGCGCTCGACCGGCCGCTCCAGGTCGAGCCGCTTGCGCACCGCGCGGGTGGTCGAGAGCAGCTCGTCGGGCGTCAGCTCGAGGATCACGCGGCGATCATCGCACACGCCGCGGCCGCGACGCGGCATCGCGAGCGCGCCGACGAGCGCCCCGGCGAAGGCGAGCCCGCGGCGACGAGCATCCCGCGCCGGAACGCGTGCACCGCCGCGTCGTGCGCCCAGCCTGCCCGGCGGCGAGCGCCTCGCCGGCACCCGAGTACGCAGCGGCGATCACCGGCCGACGACGGCGACCGCGATCGAGGGCCGCCGACGCGCGAGACCGTGTTGTTGACGCCGGCCGCGATCCCGGCGAAGCCGCTCCGGCGCCGACGAGAGCGCCGCCGCCGTGATCGGCGCGACCGTCACCGCCAGGCCGAGCGCGAAGATCCCGACCCCGCGGCGAGCCAGTACCACGTCTCCCTCGAGGTCACGAGCATGAAGAGCAGCGTTCCCACGCCGAGCAGCGCGGGGCCGACCGCGAGGTAGAGCCGCGGCCCGCGCCGGTCGGCGAGCGCGCCGAACCGGCCGGCGAGCAGCAGCAGCACGACGCTGACGGGGATCCACGGCAGCGAGGCTTCCAGCGGCGAGAAGCCCGCGACGCCCTGCAGGTAGAGGAGCAGGAAGAACGTGGAGCCGGACAGCGAGGCGTAGACCAGCAGCGTCTCCGCGTTCGCGGCGGCGAAGACGCGGTCGCGGAAGAGCCCGAGCGGCAGGATCGGATCCTCGGCTCTCGACTCCCAGACGAGTGCACGCGACGACGACGCGACGCCGAGCGCCAGGTCCGACCACGGCCCCTTCTCGACCAGCCCGTAGACGGCGAGCGCCAGCCCGCCCGCGAGCAGGCCCGCGCCGGCGACGTCGAACGGCCGGCGCTCGCCCTCGGCCACCGTCCGCTCCTCCGCGTAGCGGAACGCGAGCAGCGCCGAGCCGGCCGCGAGCGGAAGGTTGACGAAGAAGATCAGCCGCCACGACGCCCACTCCACGAGCGCGCCGCCGCTGGGCGGCCCCACGATCGCGGCGATCCCCGTCCACGCGGTCCAGAGCCCGACCGCGCGGCCGCTCTCGTCGCGGAAGGTCGCGCGCAGCAGCGCCAGGCTCGTGGTCGAGACGAAGGCGGCGGCGGCGCCCTGGAGCACGCGCGCCGCGAGCAGGAACGCCCCGTCCGGCGAGGCTCCCGCCAGGGCCGAGGCCGCCGCGAAGCCGATCGTCCCCGCGATGAAGACCCGCCTGCGGCCGAGCCGGTCTCCGAGCGCGCCCGCGAGCAGGTAGAGCGCGGCCAGCGCGAGCGAGTAGGTGAGGAAGACCCACTGCCTGCCCGCGAGGCCGAGAGCCGAGGTCGCGCCCGATCGTCGGCAGCGCGACGTTGACGACCGTCGTGTCGACGAAGGCCATCGACGAGCCCAGGATCGTCCCGACGAGCACTCCTGTGCGCGCGCTCACCGGCGCATCATCCTCCGCAGCTACCCTCGACGCCATGCCCCACTGGCGCTTCGACTCGCGCGAGAAGCCGGAGCGGCCCGCCGACAAGGCCGTCCGCCGCGCCAACCTGCGCCGCGTCGCCGGCCTCTTCCGGCCCTACCGGCTGCAGCTCGGCGGCGTGCTCGTCCTGATCGTGATCTCGGCGCGGCTCGGCGATCGTCTCGCCGTTCCTGCTGCGCGCGGATCCTCGACACGGCGATCCCGAGCGGCGACACGACGCTGCTGACGCTGGCTCGTCGGCGGGATGATCGCGATCGCGGTCGTCACCGGCGTCGCTCGGCGTCGCGCAGACCTGGCTGTCGAACGCTGGTCGGCCAGCAGGTGATGCACGACCTGCGCACCGCGGTCTACCGGCACCTGCAGCGGCTGTCGCTCGCGTTCTTCACGCGGACGCGCACCGGCGAGGTGCAGTCGCGGATCGCCAACGACATCGGCGGCGTCGACATCGGTCGTGACCTCGACGGCGACGTCGATCGTCTCGAACGTGACGACGGTGCTCGCGACGATCGTCGCGATGTTCCTGCTCGACTGGCGGCTCGCGCTCTTCGCGCTCGGCGCTGCTGCCGTTCTTCGTGCTGGCTGACGCCGCCGCGTCGGCGCGCGAGCGGCAGCGGATCACCGCCGACGCGGCAGCAGACGCTGGCCGACATCTCGACGCTGGTCGAGGAGTCGCTCTCGGTCTCGGGCATCCTGCTCGGGCAAGACGATGGGCCGCTCCGCCGCAGCTGGCCGAGCGCTTCGCGGGCGAGTCGGAGCGAGCTGGCGCGACCTCGAGGTGCGCGCAGCGGATGGCCGGCCGCTGGGTGATGGCGACGGTCCAGATGACGTTCGCGGTCATGCCGGCGCTCGTCTACTGGTTCGGCGGGCTGCTGCTCGCGCACGGGCGACGGCGCTCTCGATCGGCACGCTCGTCGCCTTCACGACGCTGCAGACGCGGCTGTTCTTCCCGATCGGCCAGCTGCTCGTCGGTCGGCGATCGACGTCCAGACCTCGCTGGCGCTGTTCGACCGCATCTTCGAGTACCTCGACCTGCCGGTCGACATCGACGAGCGGCCGGACGCGCGATCGCTGCTCGGACGCTGCCGCGGCGACGTCGCCTTCGACGACGTCTGGTTCCGCTACGGCGACGAGGCGCCGTGGACGCTCGCGGACGTCGTCGCTCGCGGTCGCCGCCGGGCTCGACGCTCGCGATCGTCGGCGAGACCGGCGCCGGCAAGACGACGATGGGCTACCTCGTCGCGCGGCTCTACGACGCCGAGCGCGGCCGCGTCACGATCGACGGCGTCGACGTGCGCGACGCTGACGCTTCGACTCGCTCGCGCGCGACGGTCGGCGTCGTCTCGCAGGAGACCTACCTCTTCCACGCCACGGTGCGCGAGAACCTGCGCTTCGCGCGGCCCGACGCGACCGACGAGGAGATCGAGGACGCGGCCCGGGCGGCGCGGATCCACGACCTGATCGTCTCGCTGCCCGACGGCTACGAGACGATCGTCGGCGAGCGCGGCTACCGCTTCTCCGGCGGCGAGAAGCAGCGCATCGCGATCGCGCGGACGATCCTGCGCAACCCGCCGGTGCTGCGTCCTCGACGAGGCGACCAGCTCGCTGGACACGCGAGACCGAGCGCGCGGTCCAGGAGGCGCTCGACCAGCTCGCCGAGGGCCGCACGACGATCGCGATCGCCCACCGGCTCTCGACCGTCCGCGACGCCGACCAGATCGTCGTGCTCGACCGCGGCCGGATCGTCGAGCGCGGCACGCACGAGGAGCTGCTCGCGGCCGGCGGGCGCTACGCGGCGCTCGTCTCGCGCGACGAGGCGATTCTCGTCTAGCCGTCGATCCGCTCGAGCACGACGACCGGAATCTCGCGGTCGGTCTTCTCGGCGTAGTCGTCGTAGGCCGGCCAGATGCCGGCCATCAGCTGCCAGAGGCGGTCGCGCTCCTCGCCCTCGGCGGTGCGGGCGCGGGCGCGGAAGCGGTCGGCCTTCAGCTGCACCTCGACCTCGGGGTGCTTCGAGAGGTTGCGGTACCAGCCGGGATGCTCCGGCGCGCCGCCCTTCGACGCGACGATCACGAAGCGGTCGTCGTCCTCGCCGAAGATCAGCGGCGTCGAGCGCGGCTCGCCGCTCGAGCGGCCGGTCGTCGTCAGGATCAGCGTCGGCACGCCGCGCCAGATGTAGCCGACCTGCCCGTCGGTCTCCTGGTAGCGGCGGACGTGCTCGGCGCCGAAGAGGGTGTCGGACTCAGCGGTCACGAACCCGCATCTTTCCATTTTTTCTAGCCCAAACGGACATGACCCACGTTTCGGGTACCCGAAACGTGGGTCATGTCTCGAACGGACGTGTCTGTTGGCCTACGCGGCGTTCGCCAGCTCGTCGCGGAGCCGGTCCTCGAGGTGGATCATCGCCTCGGTCTCCAGCTGCCGGACGCGCTCGCGGGTGATGCCGAGCTCGCGGCCGATCGCCTCGAGCGACAGCGGCTCCGAGTCGAAGCCGAATCGCAGCTCGAGGATCCGCCGCTGCCGCTCGGGCAGCTCGGCGACGGCCCGGCGGACGCGCTGCTGGCGCAGGATGTCCTCCGCCTCGTCGGCGGGGTCGACCGAGCGCTCGTTGGCGAACAGGTCGCCCAGCTCGCCGTCGTCGTCGGAGCCGACGCCCTGGTTGAGCGAGACCGACGCCTCGACGACGTCGAGCGCCTCCTCGACGTGCTTCAGCGAGAGCTTGGTCGCCTTCGCGAGCTCCTCGGGAGTCGCGTCGCGGCCGAGCTTGGTCTGCAGCTCCGCCTTCGCGCGGTTGAGCTTGATCCGCCGCTCCTGCACGTGCACGGGGATGCGGATCGTGGTGCCCTGGTTCGCGACCGCGCGCTGGCAGGCCTGGCGGATCCACCAGGTCGCGTAGGTGGAGAACTTGTAGCCCTTGCGCCAGTCGAACTTCTCGACCGCGCGGTTGAGGCCGATGCAGCCCTCCTGGATCAGGTCGCCGAGCGGCAGGTCGTGGCCCTGGTAGCGCTTGGCGATCGAGACCACGAGCCGCAGGTTCGCGTTGATCATGCGCTCCTTGGCCGCGGCGTCGCCGCGCTCGATGCGCTTGGCGAGCTCGACCTCTTCGGCGGCGGTCAGGAGCTTGTGGCGCCCCGCCTCGTTGAGGAAGAGCTGGAGCGAGTCGAGAGTCGACTCGGAATTCAGAAGCAGATCGGTCAAGCGTTCCTTTCGTTGCGTTGCTGGTTCTACGTGGCACGAGGCCAGCCCGGATGGGCTGCTGCTGCCGGTCTTGCGAGGAGACGCGGGCGCGTCCGCGGGGAGCGTGCACACCGCGTCACATCTTGAAACGACGGCCCGCGGAGATCTATTCCGGCCCCGGAAGGCGGCCGAGCAGCTCGGCGAGCGACTCGAGCTCCTCCGCGGAGTAGCGATCCTCGAACAGCGCCTCGATCGCACGCACGTGCGAGCAGGCCGCCTGCTCGAGCTTCGCGCGCCCCGCGTCGGTCAGGACGGCATAGGTTACGCGCGCGTCGGAGGGGCAGCTCGCCTTCTCGACGAAACCGCTCCGCTCGAGCCCTTCGAGCAGTCGCGTGACGCCTGACGGCGTCAGCTGCAGGCTCTCCGCGAGGTCGATCCGGCGCATCGAGCCCTGCTCGGCCTGCGCGAGCTGCGACAGCGCCTCGAAGTCGCTGACCGTGAGCGCGTGCTCGCCGTCGAGGCGCGCGCTCAGGCAGCGGCGCGCCGAGGCGGTCGCCCGCAGCAGCCGCGTCCAGGCCTGGACGGCCGGTGATACTTGTGTGCTCAATACTTGACTGACTCATGTATTCCTGCTATCGTGTTGTTTGTGTAATCAAGTATATCGGAAACGAAGGAGACTCGATGAGCACGATCACCCAGAAGATTCCCGCCGGCACGTACGGCGCCGACGCCGTCCACTCGCAGGTCGGCTTCGAGGTCGCCTACATGGTCGGCACCTTCCGCGGCACCTTCTCGCCCTTCGAGGCGACGCTCGAGGTCGCCGAGGACGGCACCGCCTCCCTGCGCGGCTCGACCAAGGTCGAGAGCGTCAAGGTGCAGGACGAGAGCCTGACCGCGCACCTGCAGTCGCCCGACTTCTTCGACGCCGAGCGCGCGCCGGAGATCACGTTCGCGTCGACCGACGTCGAGATCGCCGGGGACGGCCGCGTGACGGTCGACGGCGAGATCACGATCAAGGGCGAGACCCGGCCCGTGCAGCTCGCCGGCATGATCGGCGACGCGGGCACCGACCCGTGGGGCAACGAGCGCGTCGGCCTGACGCTCTCGGGCACGGTCGACCGCACCGCGTTCGGCCTGAACTGGAACAACCCGCTGCCGAGCGGCGAGCCGGCGCTCGCGAACGACGTGACGCTGACCGCCGAGCTCTCGCTGGTGAAGGCGCAGGCGTAGCGATGAAGGTCCTCGCCGTAGCCGGAAGCCTCCGCCGCGACTCGTGGAACCGCAAGGTGCTCGAGGCGGCGGCGGAGCTGCGCCCCGGAGGACGTCGAGCTCGAGCTGCTGGGACGGCCTGAAGGAGATCCCGCCCTACGACGAGGACGACGACGTCGACCCGGCGCCGGCGGCCGTCGCGCGCCTGCGCGACGCGCTCGCCGGCGCCGACGCGATCCTGTTCTCGACGCCGGAGTACAACTCGTCGATCCCCGGCGTGCTCAAGAACGCGATCGACTGGGCCTCGCGGCCGCTCGCGACGAACCCGCTCCGCAACAAGCCCGTTGCCGTCGTCGGCGCCTCGACCGGCGCGTTCGGCGCCGTCTGGGCGCAGGCGGAGCTCCGGAAGGTGCTCGCGGCGACCGGCGCGCGCGTGGTCGAGGGCGAGGTCGCCTTCGGACACGCGCCCACGCGCTTCGACGAGGACGGCGGCCTCGTCGACGAGCAGCTGCGCGAGCAGCTCGAGGAGGTCGTCGACGCGCTCGCCGAGGCGGCGCGCACGCGACTGAAGGCGGCCGCCTAGGCGCGTAGGCTAGGACGCGTGAGCGTGCCTGCTCGACGGCGTCGACGAAGGTCTACGGCGAGGGCCCGGCCGCGGTCGAGGCCCTCCGCGGCGTCTCGCTCGCGATCGAGCAGGGCGAGCTCGTCGTCTTCCTCGGGCCCGAGCGGCTCCGGCAAGACGACGCTGCTGAACCTGGTCGGCGCGCTCGAGCGGCCGACCGCCGGGCTCCGTCGTCGTCGCGGGCGACGAGCGTCGGCGACCTCGACGACGGCGGCCGCACCGCCTTCCGCCGCGACGCACGTCGGCTTCGTCTTCCAGTTCTTCAACCTCGTCCCGACGCTGACCGCGCTCGAGAACGTCGCGCTCGTGCTCGAGCTGACCGGCCGCGACGACGTCGAGCCGCGCGCGCCGAGCGCGCTCGAGGCGGTCGGGCTCGGCGCGCGCGTCGACCACTTCCCCGGCGCAGCTGTCCGGCGGCGAGCAGCAGCGGGTGGCGATCGCGCGCGCGGTCGCGAAGGACCCGCAGCTGCTCCTCTGCGACGAGCCGACCGGCGCGCTCGACCTCGAGACGGGCCGCCTCGTGCTCGACGAGCTGCGGCGCGTCAACCGCGAGGGGCCGGACGGTGCTGATCGTCACCCACAACAGCGCGATCGCGGGCATGGCCGACCGGGTCGTGCGGCTGCGCTCGGGCGAGGTCGTCGCGGTCGAGCGAGAACGAGGCGCCCGTCGAGGCCGCCGGCCGTCTCGTGGTGAGGACGCTCCGCCGCAAGCTGCTGCGCGACCTGGCCGCCAGCGCGCGCAGGCGGCGGCGATCGCGGTGACGCTCTTCCTCGGCGCGGCGCTCTTCGCAGCCTCGTACGACGCCTACCGCAACCTGCGACGCGAGCTACGACGCGCGTCTTCGAGGTGACGAACGCGGCCGACCTGACCGTCGTCGGCGGCCGGATCGACGCGCTTCGCCGCGGCCGCGCGCGACGTGCCCGGCGTCGCCGCGGTCGAGACGCGCTCCGCCGCCGACGTGCCGCTCGACGTCGGCGGCACGAAGCTGCTCGGCCGCGTCGTCGGCGAGACGTCGCCGCGTCGGACGACGCTGCTGCTGCTCGACGGGACGCCGCGGCGGCGCGCTCGCCGAGCGGCACCTCGCCGACCGACTTCGACCTCGCGCCCGGGCGACGTCGGTGCGGGCGCTCGGCCCGGACGGCTGGCGCGACGCTGCGGATCTCCGGCGATCGTCGCCTCGTCGGAGTACCTCTGGCCGGCGCGCAGCCGCCAGGACGTGCTGCCGGCGCCGAAGAGCTTCGGCGTCGTCTTCGCGCCCGCCGGCGGTCGCCGCCGCGCTCGGCGGCACGCGCGAGGCGCTCGTCCGCTACGGCGACGGCGACGCCGCCAGGCGCGGCTCGAGCGCGCTGGCCGCGCGCTTCGGCGCCCGCGACACCTTCACGCGCGCCGAGCAGCCCTCGAACGCCGCCCTGCAGACCGACATCGACGGCTTCCGCGAGCTGGCGGTGCATGTTCCCGGCGCTCTTCCTCGCCGCGGCGGCGCTCTCGACCGGCGTCCTGCTCTCGCGGCGCGTGCGCGCCGAGCGGCGGCTGATCGGGACGCTGCGCGCGAACGGCGCCGGCCGGCGGCACGATCGTCGCGCCACTACCTCGCCTACGGGCTCGTGCTCGGCGCGGCCGGCGGGATCGCTCGGCGCGGCGGCGGGCGAGGCTGCTCGCCGCCGCGGTCACCCGCGCTCTACACCCGGGAGCTGTCGATCCCGCTCGCGGTCACGCCCGGCGCGCCCGGCGACGGCGGCGATCGCGCTCGGCTTCGCGCTCGCGATCGGCGCGCTCGGCGCCGCTCGCTCCGGCGCTCGCGGCCTCGCGCGGTCGAGCCGGCCGAGGCGATGCGCGGGACGGCGCCGGCGGGCCCCGGCGGCCGCTCGCTCGTCGAGCGGCTCTTCCCGCCGCTCGCGCGGCTGCCCGTCCGCTTCCGCCACGTCCTCCGCTCGATCGGCCGCAGCCGGCGGCGCAGCCTCTCGACCGTGCTCGGGGTCGTGCTGGCGGCGACGCTGATCCTCGACCGCCTGGGGGATGCTCGACACGACCACCGCTGCTGGTCTCGCGCCAGTTCGGCGAGGTCGAGCGGCAGAACGCGACGCGTGCGGCTCGCGGGCACGGCCGACGCGGCGGCGCTGGCGCGGATCCGCGCGGTCGCGGGCGTCGAGGCGGTCGAGCCTGCGGCGCGAGCGCGCCGGCGACGCTCGTCGCGGACGGGCGCAGCTACGCGACGACGCTGCGCGCGCTTCCGCGCCGGAACGTCGATGCACGGCTTCCCCGAGCCGGCCGCGATCGAGCGCGGGCTCGTGCTCGGCCAGGCGGCGCGCGGGCTGCTCGACGTCGACGTCGGCGACCGGTGCGGGTTCGGCTCGCCGGCGCGCACGCTGACCGAGCCGGTGACCGGGCTTCGTCGACGAGCCGCTCGGCACCTACGCCTACACGAGCCTCGCCGCGCCTCGGCGCCGCGCCCGACGAGGCGCTCGTCCGCTTCGCGCCCGGCGCGGACCGCGACGCGACCCTGCGCCGGCTCGAGCGCTGCCCGGGCGTCGCCGCCGTCGGTCGACACCGCCGGCCTGAAGGCGCTGATCGACCAGTACCTCGGCCTCTTCTACGCCTTCGTCGGGATCATGCTCGTCTTCGCCGCCGCGCTCGCCTTCGCGATCATGTTCACGACGACGTCGGCGAACCTCGCCGAGCGCACGATCGAGGTGACGACGCTGCGCGCGAGCGGCGTCGCCCACCGCACGCTGGCGCGGCTGCTGCGCGCGGAGAACCTCCTCCTCACGCGCGACCGGCATCGTCGTCGGCCTGCCGGTCGCCTACGTCGCCGCGCGCGCAGTTCCTGGCCGCGTACTCGAGCGACCTCTTCCGCTTCGACCTGCACCTGCGCCCGTGGACGCCGGCGCTCGACCGCGGTCGCCCTGCTCGCGGTCGCGCTCCTGTCGGAGTGGCCCGGCCTGCGCGCGCTCGCCGGATCGACATCGCCCGCGTCGTGCGCGAGCGCGGCGACTAGCTACGCCTCGACGGGGATCCGCGGCCCCGCCTGCTCCAGCTCGGGCGGGCACTCGGGCGCGAACTTGCGGAAGTTGCCGACGAAACGCGCGGCGAGCTGGCGGTAGCGGTCCCAGTACTCGTCCTCGCTCGGCCACGAGCGCGGCCGGGTAGAGGACGTCCTCCGGGATGCCGGGGCAGGCGGCCGGCACCTCGAAGCCGAAGACCGGGTCCGTGTAGGTCTCGACGCCGTCGAGCTCGCCGGAGAGCGCGGCGTCGAGCAGGCGACGCGTGTGGCGGATGCTGATCCGCTTGCCGACGCCGTAGGGGCCGCCGACCCAGCCGGTGTTGACCAGCCAGCAGGTCGACGCCGTGGCGGACGATCTTCGCGCTTCAGCAGGTCGGCGTAGACCGCGGGATGGTGCACCATGAACGGCGCGCCGAAGCAGGTCGAGAAGGTGATCTCCGGGCTCGAGGCCGACGCCCGACCTCCGTGCCGCCGACCTTCGACGTGTAGCCGGAGATGAAGTGGTAGAGCGCCTGGTCGGGCGTCAGCCGCGCGATCGGCGGCATGCACGCCCTGCGCGTCGCAGGTCAGGAGCACGACGTTGCTGCGGGTGGCCGGCCGTGCTTGCTCCGGGACGGCGTTCGCGATCACGTCGAGCGGATAGGAGGCGCGCGTGTTCTCGGTCAGCGCGGTCGTCGTCGAGGTCGATCATGCGCGTGACCGGGTCGAAGACGACGTTCTCGAGGAGCGTGCCGAAGCGGTGGGTCGCGGCGTGGATCTCCGGCTCGGCCGCGGCGGAGAGCCGGATCACCTTCGCGTAGCAGCCGTTCTCGAAGTTGAAGACGCCGTCGTCCGACCAGCCGTGCTCGTCGTCGCCGATCGAGGCCGCGCGACGGGTCGGCGGACAGCGTCGTCTTGCCGGTGCCGGAGAGCCCGAAGAAGAGCGCCGCGTCGCCGTCGTCGCCGACGTTGGCCGAGCAGTGCATCGACAGCACGCCCTCGAGCGGCAGCAGGTAGTTGAGCAGCGTGAAGACCGACTTCTTGATCTCGCCGGCGTAGCTCGGTGCCGCCGATCACGCAGAGCGCTGCGGCGAAGTCGAGGACGATGAAGGTCGCGGTGCGCGTGCCGTCGGCGGGCTCCCAGGCCTTGAACGACGGGCGCGCAGATGAGCGTGAACTCGGGCACGTGGCTGGCGGTAGCTCGTCGCGCGTCCGGGCGGCGACGAACATCGTTGCGGGCGAACAGGCTGTGCCAGGCGTACTCGGTGACGATGCGGACCGGCAGCCGGTACTCGGGGTCGCGCGCCGGCGAAGCAGTCCTGGACGAAGAGGTCGCGCCCCTGCAGGAAGCCCTGCATGCGGGCGTAGCAGCTCGTCGAACTTCTCGGCGCTGATCGGGCGGTTGTACTCGCCCCACCAGACGTGCTCCTCGGAGCTCGGCTCGCGGACGACGAACTTGTCGGCGGCCGCGCGCGACGTGTGCTTGCCGGTCGTCGACGACGACCGGCGCCGTCGCGCGTGATCCGGCCCTCGCGCGCGGAAGGCGATCTCCTCGTAGAGCGCCTCCGGCGGCAGGTTCCAGTAGGCGCAGCGGAGGTTCGTCAGGCCGTGGTTTGCGAGCCCGAAGTCGGCTCTTCGAGCGCCGCCGCCTGGCCTGCGCGGGCGTCTTGATGTTCGAGCAGGTTGATAGCTCATAGCCAGTCCCTCACCATGCGGCGGTCGCCGATGTAGATCTCGTTCGGCGCCTCCGGGTCGAGCGCCCAGCGGATCCGCTTGACGCCCTCGGTGATCTCCTTCGACGGAGCCGCAGTAGCAGAGGCGCAGGTGGCCCTCGGCGCCGAACTCCTTGCCCGGGACGGTGACGACGAGCGCCTTGTCGAGCAGGAAGCGCGACAGCTCCTCGGAGTCCTCGCCGTAGGCGCGGAAATCGGGCAGGCAGTAGAAGGTGCCGTCGCGGCTTGCGTCACGCTGGACGTCGGGGAAGGCGCGCAGCTCGTGCAGCATCACGTCGCGGTTGTTCTGGATGCCGCAGGCGCAGGCTCTCGACGGTCGACTGCACGCCGGTCAGCGCGCCCTCGGCGGCCGCCATCGACACGGCCGGCGGGCAGGAGGTCGTCTGCGACTGGACGTTCTTCATCACCTCGACGAGCGGCCGCGGCGCGATCGCCCAGCCGATCCGGAAGCCGGTCATGCCGTAGAGCTTCGAGACGCCGTTGACGACGATCACGCTGCGACGTCTCGACGTCTTTGCCGCGTGAAGCGTACGCCGACGGCGGGCGGACGCCGTCGAAGACCAGCTGGTGGTAGATGTCGTCCATGATCAGGTAGATGCCCGCGCTCCTCGGCACAGCTCGACGAGGCCGGCGACGAGCTCCTCGCGGGTAGACCGCGCCGGACGGGTTGTTCGGGCTGTTGACGATGATCGCGCTTGGTGTAGGAGGTGAGCGCCTCCTCGATCTCCTCGCAGGCGCGGCACGAAGCTGCCGTCCTCGGGGGTGACGATCACCGGGACGCCGTAGACGATCTTGACCATCTCCGGGTAGCTGACCCAGTACGGGCGCCAGGATGACGACCTCGTCCTGCGGGTCGACGATCGAGAGCAGGACGTTGTAGAGCGCCTGCTTCGCGCCCGCGGAGACGATCACGTTCTCCGGCGCGACCAGGCGGTCGTAGTTCTCCTCCGTGTAGCGGATGATCGCCTGCTTCAGCGACGGGGTCCCGTCGGTGGGGACGTACTTGACGTCGCCGCGCGTCGAGCCGCGCGGCGGAGCCGACGATCGCGCCGATCGGCACCTTGTTCTTCGGCTCGCCGCCGCCCAGGTGGATCACCGGCTGCCCGTGCTCGGCGCAGCAGCGCCGCGCGCTCGTTCAGCGTCAGCGTCGCCGATTCGCCGATCGACCGCGCCAGCTGGGAGATCGCCATGCCGCCGATGGTGGCGCCCCGACCCGTTCGGGTCATCGGTAGTGACCCGCTCCGCCCGTGCGGGGAAAGGCGCAGCCGGCCGGGCGTCACACTTCCGTCACGGTGTCAGACACCGTGACGGAAGTGTGACGAGAGGCGCGCGGAGGTCAGCTGCCCTTCGTGCCGTAGACCGGCGGGAAGACGAGCTCCTTCCACGACGACGGCATCTTCTGGATCGCGCCGATCTTGTTCATGAAGCTCGCGAAGCGGACGAGGCCGAGCGGGCGGGTCGTGTAGGTGATGCCTGGGTCGGCGAGCCACTGCTTGAACTGCCGCCACGTCGGCTGGCCGCCGGCGTCGTCCTGGAGGATCCGGGCGACCGTCGCGGGATCCTTCTTGATCAGCGCGATCGCCTGGACGACGTCCGCGTAGAAGCGCTTCGAGAAGTCCGGATGGTCGGCGTAGAAGCGCTGCGTCACCATCGCGCCGAGGAAGGAGTGCGCGCCGAAGTACTGGTAGCTGCGCGCGACGACGTGCGCGCCGTGGATCTTCTCCTGCGCCTGGTACGGCAGCGACGTCAGGTGCGCGTCGATCTGCCCGTTCAGCAGCGCCTGCATCCCGTCCGGGTGGTCCATCGACAGCATCGTCGCGTCGAGCGCGTGCGCGTCGCCGAGCTTGGCCTGCGCCATCTTGCGGAGGACGAAGCCCTGGATCGAGGTCGGCGACGGCATCGCGACGCGCTTGCCCTTCAGGTCGGCGACCGTCTTGATCGCGGGGTCCTTCGCCATCAGCCAGAGGTCGCCCCAGTCGAGCGGCGCGAGCAGCTTCCAGTCGACGCCCTTCGCCCAGCCGAGCAGGAACGGGCCGATGCCGCCGGCGCCGACGTCGATGTCGCCGGAGATGACGCCGTTCGTGATCGCGGCGCCGGAGGCGAGCACCTTCCACTCGAACTTCGTGCTCGGGTACTGCTTCTCGAGCGTCTTCCGGGCGCGCATCACGATCAGCGGGCGCGTAGCCGATCCCCGGCTGGTAGGCGATCGTGACCGTGCCCGGCGGGCCGGACGCCGACCTGCCGGCCGACGCGGCGCCGGCCGCGAGCGCGGCGACGAGCACGGCGGCGACTGCGATCTTCCTCATGACTCCTCCCTCAGGACGACTTCATCCCCCAGCGCACGACCGTCCGCCGCTCCAGCGCGTTGAACAGCGACTCGAAGACGACGCCGAGGACGGCGATCGTCACCAGCCCGGCGAACATCGGCGGGACGAGCAGGTAGAGCTGGGCGTTGTTGATGTAGGCGCCCAGGCCGCCCTTCGAGCCGGCGACGCCGAAGACGAGCTCGGCGGCGATCACCGTGCGCCAGCCGAAGGCCCACGCGGTCTTGATCCCGGAGATCGCGTGCGGCAGCGCCGAGGGCGCGAGCACGTCCGTGATCAGGCGGGCGCGCGAGAGGCCGATGTTGCGGCCGACCGCGACGAGCGTCTGGTTCGCGGTGCGGAAGCCGGTCAGGACGGCGATCGCGATCGGCCAGATCGTCGCGTTCGCGATCACGAACAGGACGGCGCGCTCGTTGAGCCCGAACCAGAGCATCGCGAGCGGCAGCATCGCCACCCCCGGCAGCGGGTTCAGGATCGAGGTCAGCAGCACGAGCAGGTCCTCGCCGAAGGTCGTCAGCGTCGCGAGCGTCGTCAGGACGGCGGCGCCGAGCGCGCCGACGCCGATCCCCTCGAGCAGGAGCTTCAGCGTCCCCCACGTCGGGCGCGCCAGCGAGCCGGTCGACCAGCCGTCCCAGAGGGCCCGCGCGGTCTCCCACGGGCTGGCGAAGGAGAGCGCGTCCGGCTTGCGCACCCAGATGAACGCGTACCAGGCCAGGACGAGCAGGCAGAGCAGCAGCAGGCGCCGCAGCCAGGTCGGCAGGGCGCCCCAGTGGAAGCGGGCGCGCGACCTCGGCTTCGGCAGCGCGATGCTAGGCGTCGCCATCGTCGTCCTCCCCTCCGAGCAGGCTGCGCAGATAGGGGCGCATCTCGGCATAGGCCGGCGTGTCGCGGCCGCCGACCTCGCGGACGTCGACGATCTCGCGGACGGTCGACGGCGCGTGGGTGAGCACGACGATCCGGTCGGCGAGGACGAGCGCCTCGTCGATCGAGTGCGTGACGAAGACGAGCGTCACCTCGGTGCGCTCGAGCAGCGCGAGCAGCTCGTTCTGGAGCCGCGTGCGGCTGATCGCGTCGAGGCTGCCGAACGGCTCGTCCATCAGCAGCACGAGCGGCTCGAGCGCGAGCGCGCGGGCGATCGCGACGCGCTGCTTCATCCCGCCGGAGAGCTCGTGCGGGTAGCGGGCGGCGGCGGCGCCGAGGTGCATCAGCTCGAGGAACGCGCGCGCGCGTCTCGGCCGCCTCGGCGCGGCTGCGGCCGTTGACGCGCAGCGGGTAGGCGACGTTGTCGAGCACGGTCCGCCAGGCGAAGAGCTGGTCGAACTCCTGGAAGACGACGGCGCGGTCGGGCCCGGGCGCGGGCGACTCCCGCCCGTCGACTGCGATCCGGCCCGCGACGGGCTTGAGGAAGCCGGCGATCCCCTTCAGCAGCGTCGACTTGCCGCCGCCGGAGGGGCCGA
This sequence comes from uncultured Actinomycetes bacterium, assembly GCA_963839285.1. GTDB lineage: Bacteria > Actinomycetota > Thermoleophilia > Gaiellales > Gaiellaceae > DASSSQ01. The sequence goes on along the minus strand of CAWIUN010000020.1, from coordinate 85,996 downwards.
TGACGACGAGCTTCTCGCGCGGCGCGAGCTCGAGCGAGACGTCGGCGACGGCGAGGTGGAAGTCTCTCGCGCGCCCTCGTAGCCGAGGGCGACGTGCTCGAGCCGGACGAGCGCGGTCGCAGCCGCGGATTCGACCACCGCCTCCATCAGCAGAACTGATACGCCGCATAAGCCTTTGCGGCGTCAGGGGATCCGCTGAGTCGCGGGCTACTCCTCGAGCACGCGCTGCGCGACCGCGAACGCGTGGTTCGCCGCCGGGACGCCGCAGTAGATCGCGCACTGGAGCAGCACCTCGGCGAGCTCGTCCGTCGGTCATGCCGTTCCGGCGCGCGGCGCGGACGTGCAGCGCCAGCTCCTCCCAGTGGCCGAGCGCGACGAGGGCGGTGAGCGTGATCGCGCTGCGCGTCTTCCGGTCGAGCCCGGGCCGCGTCCAGATCTCGCCCCACGCATAGCGCGTGATCAGATCCTGGAAGTCCGCGGTGAACGCGCTCTTGCGCGCCTCCGCCCGGTCGACGTGCTCGTCGCCGAGCACCTCGCGGCGCGTGCGCATGCCGTCGGAGTCGCTCATCCGAGGAAGGAGACTAGGGCATCCGAGAACGGCGCCGGGTGCTCGATGTTCGGCAGGTGGGCGCCGGGCACCTCGACGTGGCGCGCGTCCGGGATCCGCGAGACGAGCAGCTCGGTCTCCTCGGGCTCGATCGCCTCGTCGTCGGCGCCGGTGAGGACGAGCGTCGGCGCCTCGATCCGGCGGACGTCCTCGCGCAGGTCGGTGTCGCCCAGCACCTCGCAGCAGCGGGCGTAGCCCTCCGGGTCGATCGAGGTCATCATCGCGCGCCAGCGCGCGCGGTCGCGGAAGGCGGGCGTGAACCAGCGCTCGAGCACCGCGTCCGCGATCGCCTCGACGCCGCCGGCGCGCACGGCCGCCGCACGCTCCGCCCAGCCCTCGGGGCCGTCGAACCAGGCGCGCGTGCACGCGAGGACGAGCCGGTCGACCCGCTCGGGGGCGTTGGCGGCGAGCCACATGCAGACGGCGCCGCCGAGCGAGAGGCCGCAGAGCTGACGCGCGCTCGATGCCGCGGTCGTCGAGCGCGGCGAGGACGGCGCGGCCGAGGTCGGCGAGCGCGATCGGCCCGGCGGGGACAGGCGCCGAGCCGTGTCCCGGATGGTCGACCGCGAACGAGCGTCGAAGCCGGCGAGCGCCGGCAGCTGCGGCTCCCACATCTCGGTCGTCGAGCCGATCGAGCCGGAGAGGACGAGCGCCGTCACCGCGTGCGCTCGCGGTAGGCCGCGAGCGCGCCGTCGACGAGCGCGCCCGCCGCGCCGAGGTAGTCCTCCGGCCGCTCGGCGCCCGCCGAACCGCTCCGCCTCCGACAGCATCTCCGGCACGCATGTTCGCGCGCATCCGCTCCGCGTCGACCTCGAGCCCGGCGAGCGTCTCGCGCATCCACGCGCGCCGCGCCGCCCGTGCAGGCGAGCGCGTCGGAGAGCGCGCTCCCACTCCGCGTGCCAGCCGCCGGCGCCGCGCTCGTGCTCCTGCGCCTCGCGCCTCCTGCAGCAGCGCCGCCGCCGCGCGCGCCCGCATCGCGCAGGCGCGCGCGAGCGTCGAGCCGACCGGGTTCCGCTTGTGCGGCATCGTCGAGGAGCCGCCCGTCGCGCGGCTCGCGCACCTCGCCGACCTCGGTCTGCGCGAGCAGCTCGACGTCGAGCGCGATCTTCTCGCAGCAGGCCGGCGGCGATCCCGAGCAGCGAGCCGAGCGTAGGCGATCGGCAGCCGGAGCGTGTGCCAGGGCAGCGTCGGGCTCCGGCAGCCCGAGCTCGCGCGCGAACGCGGCGCGGCAGCTCGAGCCCGCGGTCGCCGAACGCCGCGAGCGTGCCGGCGGCGCCGCCGAGCTGGGCCGGGACGTCGCGCCGCGTCGAGCGTCTTCCGGACCTGCAGCAGCCCCGCGAGCCAGATCGACGCCTTCAGGCCGAACGTCGTCGGCACCGCCTGCTGGAGCAGCGTGCGCGCCGGCCATCACCGTGTCGCGGTGCTCCTCCGCGAGCCGCGCGCACGCCGCCGCGGCGCCGTCCAGCTCGCGCGAGGACGAGCGCCTTCGCGTCCCGCACGACGAGCGCGGCCGCGGTGTCGAGGACGTCCTGGCTCGTCGCGCCGTGATGGACGTCTCGGCGCGACCTCGCGCAGCCGCCGCACGAGCGGCTCGACCGGGTTGCCGACCTCGCGCCCCTCGCGCGCCAGCTCCTCGGGGTCGAGCTCGACCTCCGGCAGCTCCTCGCCGAACTGCACCTTCAGGAGCGCGCGCTCGGCCTCGACCATCGCCCGCACCCAGGCCTCGTCCGAGACGGCCGCGCGCAGCTCCGGCGTCAGGAAGAGGCCGTCAAACGGCAAAGAAGACCGTCGCGTCGTCGCCCTGCATGCGGATGTCGAAGCGCAGCGCCCTCGCTCCTCCGCCTCGGCGACGAGCGTCGCGCCGCGCCTCCTCGGGCACGGCCGCGAGCACCGGGTCGGCCGCGTTCGCCTCCGCCTCGTCCGGGAAGTAGACGCGCGTGAACTGGTGCTTGAGCAGGCCGCGGGCGAAGACGATCACGTCGAGCCGCGGCGCCTCGCCGCCGCGCGCCTCGGGCTTCGACGACCGAGAACTGGAACATGCCCTCGGAGTCGGTGCCGGAGCGGCCCCAGCGCTGCCCGTCCCAGACCTCGATCATCCCGTCGATGCCCACCCCCTCGCCGTCGAGCAGGCGGCCGATCAGGCGCACCGAGCCCTCGTCGGTCGGCGGCGCGAGCTCGTTCGTCCGGCCGGCGGCAGAGGCCGATCGCGTAGTAGGGCCCGACGGTCTGCGACGGCGTCCTCGGCAGCCCCATCAGTCCAGTCGATCCGGGGGCGTCGCGCCGGAGCCGCGGCCGAGGACGATGTCCCACGTGTAGCCGAGCGCCCATTCCGGCTGGGTGGCCTCGAGGTCGAACCTGGCGATCAGCAGCTCGCTGCGCCCGCGGGTCGCGCACCGACTGGAAGATCGGGTCGTACTCGAAGAGCGGGTCGCCGGGGAAGTACATCTGCGTCACGAGCCGCTCCGTGAACTGCGCGGCCGAAGAGCGAGAAGTGGATGTGCGCGGGCCGCCAGGCGTTCTCGTGGTTGCCCCACGGGTAGGCGCCCGGCTTGATCGTGACGAAGCGGTAGCGGCCCTCGTCGTCGGTCAGGCAGCGGCCGGCGCCGTAGAAGTTCGGGTCGAGCGGCGCCGGGTGCTGGTCGCGCTGGTGCCGGTAGCGGCCGGCGGCGTTGCACTGCCAGACCTCGACGAGCGCGTTCCGGACCGGGCGGCCGTCCTCGTCGAGCACGCGGCCCTGGACGACGATGCGCTCGCCGAGCGGCTCGCCGTCGCCGTGCCGGGTGAGGTCGTTGTCGAGCGGCTCGAGCACCTCGTCGCCGAAGACCGGCCCCTGCAGGTCGCGGAAGCGCTCCGGCAGCACCACGAGCGGCCGGGTCGGGTGGCGGAGGCGCGTCGACGTGTACGGCGGCCAGTCGACCTGCGACCTCGGTGTCGATCGCGTCCGGTGCGACCGTCATACGGGCACTCCTTTCTCGAGCGCGCGCAGGGCGCTCAGCTCGGCCTCGCTCGGAGGCTCAGTCTCGTTCACCGTCTCGGCGACGCGCAACTCCCAGCCGGTCGCCTCGCGCGCGCCCGTCGACCGTGCGGCCGGGGTGCAGGTGCGTCAGCACGAGCTCGCCGTCCGCGTCCGGCTCGAGCACGCCGTGGTCGGTGACGACGACGCGGACGCTGCGGCCGACCGAGGAGAGGAAGTCGAGCCGCTCGACGAACGCGCGCGGCGACTGGCGCAGCAGCACGAAGACGTCGCGGACGCTCGTCGCGATCTCCGGCGCGCCGCCCGCGCCCGGCAGCCGCACCTTCGGCTGCTCGTAGTCGCCGATCACGGTCGAGTTCAGGTTCCCGTGCCGGTCGATCTGCGCCGCGCCGAGGAAGCCGACGTCGATCCGGCCGCCCTGGAGCCAGTAGGCGAACATCTCCGGCACCGAGACGGTGAAGTCGGCGGTCTCGGCGAGCTCGCCGTCGCCGATCGAGAGCGGCGGCACCGTCGGCTTCGACCCGATCGGCCCGGACTCGTAGATCAGCACCGCGTTCGGCGCGTGCGTGTGCCGCGCGAGGTTGACGGCGAGGCTCGGCAGCCCGATCCCGACGAAGCAGACGGCCCCGTCCGCGACCCGCCGCGCGGCCTCGACGGTCATCATCTCGTCGGTCGTGTAGTCGGTCATGCAGCCGCCTTCCGAGAGCACGTGCTCGTCGATCCAGGCCCGGAAGCGCTCGCGGTCGCGGCTGATCTCGTCCCAGGCGACGTAGAAGTCGTTGTCGCGCTCGTAGTAGCCGTGCGCGTACGACGGCCGCGCGCCGCCGGGCGCCTCGCACGACCGCGTCCACGACCCAGTGCGGCAGGAAGACCGACTCGGGCCGCGCGCTCCAGCTCGTCGACGACCTCCTCGACGGTCACGATCGAGCGCGCCGAGGCGAGCACGACCTCCTTCTGCACGCCGACGATCCCCCAGAGCTGGACGTTGCCGCGCCGGTCGGCCTGCTGGGCGTGGACGATGCCGACGTCGGGCCGGTGCGCGGGCACCGCCGTCAGCTCCTCGCCGGTGAACGGGCAGGTGACCGTCGCGATCCGCGCCCGCGCCGCCAGGTCGGTGCCCGCGTAGCCGCGCAGGACGCCGAACGGCAGGTTCGCCGCGCCCGCCGCCCACGCCGCGGCCATCCCGGCGTGCGAGTGCTCCTCGAGCTCGAGCGGCGCCGGCCAGCCGTTCTCGACCGCGTCGCGGAAGCGGTGCAGCGAGCCGACGCCGGGGTTGCCGCCCCAGGAGAAGACGAGCCTGCGCGCGCAGCCCGCGCCGATCAGCTGGTCGTAGACGACGTCGGGCGTCATCCGGACGAGCGTCAGGTCGCGCCGCCCCTGCCGGATCAGCTCGTGCCCGGCCGCGTGCGGGATCAGGTGCGTGAAGCCCTCGAGCGCGACCGTGTCCCCGTCCGAGACGAGCTCGGAGACGGCCTCGGGCAGGGTGACGATCTCGGCCACGGGCTGACCAGCCTAGATCACGAACGACTCGAGGCTCTCGGGCGCGAACAGCTCCTCCGGCTCGAGCCGCCGCGGCGAGAGGCCCTGCTCGTGGTGGTAGCGGAGGAAGGTCTCGAGCACGTGCCGGTTCGCGTCGAGCCCGTAGCTCCAGTAGTCGTCGCCCATCAGCGCGCGCGCCTCCTCGGCCTCGCTCGAGCCCCACGGCAGCGTGATCTTCTGCGCGGCCGTCTCGAGCAGCTCCTCGTACGCGAGCCGCTTCGCCTCCTCGAAGGCAACGCACAGGTTCTGCGCGATCCACGGGTGCTGCTCGTAGACGTCCCGGCGCAGCACGAGCACGTGCATGATCGGGAAGATCCGCGTCCGCTCGAAGTAGTCGCGCTCGCGCTCGCGGTGGTCGGGGAAGAGCCGCGCCACGCGCCCGTCGCCGTCGCGGAACGAGGAGGGCGTCCGCGGGCCGTAGTACGCGTCGATCCGGCCGTCGGCGAGCATGGCCGAGAGCGTCTCGCTCCGGGCCGATCGGCTCGATCGAGATCCCCGGCGGCGCCACCGTCGCCTTCTCGATCCGGCCCGGGCTCTCGACGCCGCCCGTCCGGTAGGAGACCGAGTCGACCGGCACGCCGTGCTCGTCGGCGAGGATCCCGCGGATCCAGACGTTCGCCGTCAGCTGGTACTCCGCCACGCCGACGCGCTTGCCTGCGAGCTCGCCGGGCTCCGACACGGACGCGCGGTGGACGAAGATCCCGTTGTGCCGGAACGAGCGCGACGGGAAGACCGGGAGCCCGACGAACGGCCGCTCCTCCGAGCAGCACGACAGCACGAACGACGACAGCGACAACTCCGACGCCGCGAACTCGCGGTGCCGCATCGTCCGGAAGAAGGTCGCCTCCGGCGGCAGCGAGAGGTAGAGCAGGTCCGCGCCGTCGACGCGGACCCGCCCGTCCCGGAGCGCGCGCGTCCGGTCGTAGTCCCAGCACGCGAGGCTGAGGCTCAACCGGCCCACGCGCCGTCGTCCCTATGCGCCCGCGCCGACGGCCTCGCCGGCCGCCGCGGCGTACTCCGGCGCGTCCTCGAGGTGGACGACCTTGTCGTAGCCGAGGTACTGATCAGCCGGTTCTGCGACCGAGAGCAGCACGAGCGGCTCCGTGTCCGACGCGTTCAACCACTGGTGGACGTGGTTCTGCGGCACGTAGACGGTGTCGTCGGCCTTGAACTCCCAGCGCGTCGGCTCCTTCGCGACCCGCGCGTAGTAGCGCTCGGCGATCTCGGCCTCGACCTCCCACTGCAGGCTGTAGCCGGAGCCGGAGATGACGTAGACGACCTCGTCGGCCATGTGCCAGTGCTTCGCCGAGCGCGAGCCGGCGGGGATCTCCTGCTCGTAGATGTCGACCGCGCAGACGCGGGCGTCGGTGTCGCGCGAGACGCGGACGCGGACCTTCCCGTCGCGCGTCGTCTCCCAGACCGCGTCGTCCGGCTTCAGCACCTTCTTCTTGTCCTCGATGCCGGGCGTCCAGACCTGCGACCAGTCCTCGCGCGGGCCGAAGCGCTCCTCGTCGGCGACCGGGCCGGAGCGGCCCTGCTGGATCAGGCCGAAGTACATCCACGTCGACTTCGCCTTCATCACGAGCGCCTTCGCGGTCTCGTCGCCGTCGTTGAAGTGGCGGTGCACCGAGTCGGTGTGGACGACGACGACGTCGCCGGCCTCCCAGGGGTACTTGACGTCGTCGTGGATCTCGTAGCCGGAGCCCTGGAGGATGTAGAAGGCGGCCTCGTTCTGGTGGCCGTGGCCGTGGTTGGCCTTGCCCGGCGGGATCTCGACGAAGTGGACCTGCACGTTCTGCGTCAGGAACGGCTCGTCGCCCGGGCCGATCCGCCACCAGGTGCGCGAGTCCTCGGAGTCGCCCGAGTGGCCGACCTTCGCGTCGTCGACGACGACGTCGTCGTTGCGGACGCGGGGCGCGGCGAGCTGCGCCTCCCGGAACTCCTTCAGCCCGTACTGCTCCGAGCTCATCCCGCGCAGGAAGACGCGCGCCTTCTTCGCCATCTCTCAGCCTCCTCGAGTCTGGGTCGCTCGCTGAACCTAGCATAATGTCGTACCATTAGCCCACCGTGGACGGCACGCCTTTCACCCGCGTCTCGACCGGGCGCATCTCCGCGGACATCGTCGACCAGATCAAGGTCGCGATCCGCGACGGCCGCCTCGCTCCGGGCGACCAGCTGCCGCCCGAGCGCGACCTGACCAGGCAGCTCGGCGTCAGCCGCGTCTCCGTGCGCGACGCGCTGCGGATGCTCGAGGCGACGGGCCTGATCGAGGTGCGCGTCGGCGCGCGCGGCGGCGCCTTCGTGACGGCGCCCGCGCCCGCACCTCGTCTCCGAGGGCCTCGCCGACATGCTGATGCTGGCCGAGACGACTCCGGCCGAGGTGACCGAGGCGCGGAAGATCTTCGAGCTCGGCATGCTCGAGCTCGCCTGCGAGCGGCGCACCGAAGAGGACCTCGCCGAGCTCGAGTCGATCTGCGACCGCGCCGACGCCGCCCTCGCCGCCGGCGCCTACGACACGGCGATCTCCGCCGAGTTCCACACGCGCCTCGCCCGCTGCGCGCACAACACGGCGATCGCGCTCTTCGCCGAGACCTTCCAGGGCCCGCTCCTGCGCTCGCTCCAGCAGGCGCGCAAGGTCGACCCGCAGATGGGCCAGGTCGGCGCGCTCGAGCACCGCGCGCTCGTCGATGCGATCCGCGCCCGCGAGCCGAAGGCGGCGAAGGAGATCCTCTCGGCCCACCTCGGCCGCACCGCACAGCGGGTCGCCGACAAGTAACACCGTGTTACGAAGGGGAACAGGCGCCGGCGCGCTGGTGCCGCTCTACCTCGCCTCGGCGATCCTGACCCTCGGGGAAGGCGGGTTCATCCTGCTCGTCCCCCCGTACATGCACGGGCGGCACGTGCCCGAGGTGGCGATCGGCGCGGCGATCTCGATCTACGGGCTCGTCTCGCTCGCCTCGAGGATCCCGGCCGGCGCGGTCTACCGCTCGCACCGCGCGTGGTGGCTGATCGCGGCCGGCTGCCTCGTCTCGTCGCTCGCCTTCGCCGGGATCACGCGGACGGCGCACCCGGCGCTCCTGACCTTCTTCGTCGCGCTCGACGGCGCCGGCTTCGCGATCGCGTCGACGGCGAACATGGCGGCGCTGATCGACCGCCGGCCGCGCCGGCGCGAACGCCGGCTCGATCATGGGCTGGTACACGGGCAGCCTCGGCGCGGGCTACGCGGTCGCCGGCTTCGTCGGCGGCGCACTCGGCGACGCGCTCGGGCCCGGCGACGCGATCCTCGTGCTGGCGCTCGTCCCGATCGTCGCCGCCGCGGCCCTCTCGACGGCGGTCCGGCGGAGCGCGCCCGAGCGCGAGGCCACGGCCGAGCCGGCCGCGCGCGGCGCCTGGTGGCGCGACTTCCGCCGCGTGCCCGCGCTCGTCTGGCTCGCGTTCTTCGTCACGCTCTACATCAACCTCGTCTCGGGCGTGCTGCTGACGTTCTTCCCGATCTACGGGCTCGCGATCGGGCTCTCGCTGACGCAGATCGGCATGCTCCAGGGCGTCCACGGGGCCGCCGCGGCGGCGATCCGCTTCGTCTCCGGCGCCGTCTTCCGCGTGGTCTCCTACCAGCGCGTGCTGCCGGCGATGGTCGTCCTCTCCGGGATCTCGATCGCGACGATCGGCGGGCTCACGTGGATCGGCGCGCTCGTCGTCGCCTGGGGCACGCTCGGGCTGACGCGCGGCCTGCTGCGTGTCGCCTCGGCGGCGCTCGTGATGGACGAGGCCGGCGACACGGACGCACGGCGCGGCGCCGCCTCCGGCGTCTACCTGGCCGGGCTCGACCTCGGCAAGATCGTCGGCCCGGTCGTCGGCGGCGCCGGCGCCGAGGTCGTCGGGCCTGCGGACGACCTTCCTGCTCGCGAGCGTCTGCTTCCCCGCCGTCTACTTCGTGCTCGCGGCGCTGACCCGGAAGCGAGAGGGCCGGGCCGCACCGGCCCTCTCGTCCTCCGACGGCTAGCCGCGGATCGGCAGCGGCAGGCCCGGCGCGTCGAGGCGCTGCTCCATGCAGCTGACCTTGCCGGTGCCGTCGACCTCGCCGCCCGAGCGCGGTGCGTTGTCGCGGCGGCCGCCGTCCGAGCTCGTCGTGCAGAGCGTCTTGCCGAGCAGGAACGGGCTCGTCGGGAACTCGAGCGGCCCGCCGTTGCGGAGCCCGTCCGCGCCGGGCGGGTTGCGGAAGAACTCCACCACGTCCCCGTCCTGCTCGACGACGACGATCGCCTGCCGCTCGTTCGCGTCCGCCCAGATGCGGCCGGCGCGGTCGAGCGCGATCCCGTCTGCGCCCTCGAGGTACGGGCTCTGCGCGAGCACCGCGTCCAGGCAGAGCGTGTCCTCCGGGGACGGGTAGGTCGAGTCGCAGCCCATCGGGCTCGACCGCGTCGCCGGCCGCGTCCATCAGCACCCGCCAGATCGCGCCGCGGGCCGTGTCGGCGACGAGCAGGTCGCCCGAAGGCGTGAACGCGACGCCGTTCGCGACGAGGTTCTGCGGGTTCGGCGCGCCGGAGGCCTGCAGCGTCGCGTTCTCGCGCCCGACGCCGAGCGCGTTCGCCATCGGCGGGATCCGGAAGACCTCGTCGGCGACGCCGCCGCCGGGCCCGACGCGGTAGACGATCCCGTTGCCGGCGGTGCCGTCGCTCGCCCAGAGGTTGCCGTGGCGGTCGAAGGCGACGCCGTTGGCCCGCGGCGCGCCCGTCGCGAACGGCGTCGCGACGGAGGTCGCGTCACCGGGCTCGAGGACGACGATCGTGTCCTGTGTCGCGCCGCTGCCCGTGATGTAGAGCCGTCCGTCCGGGCCGAAGGCGAGCCCGCTCGGCGAGCACGGGGACGGGATCGTGCCGACCTGCGTCTTCGCCGTCGTCGCAGGGTCGATCCGCCAGACCGTGCACGGGCTGCCGCGCTGGGCGACGTAGAGGTGGCCGGCCGCGTCGCCGGTCAGGCCTTCGACGCCGCCCGTTCCGACGAAGACCGTCCGCCAGGTCGCCGAGTCGCCGAGCCGCTCGAGCGGGCTCGGGCCGCCGCCGCTGCCGCCCGAGGCGGAGGCGATCAGCGCCCCTGCCGCTGCGACCAGCGCGGCCGTCGTGAGGAGCCGTCGTGAGCTACGCATCCTGTTCTCCCTTCGCGTGGGTCGCCGGGACCGACCGGCGGCGTAACTAGACTGCGTCAAATGTCACACGGACGGCGCCCCCAGAGCAACGACCTGTTCGCGCCGGTCTCGGTCGGGCGCGCCTCGTCCGCGATCGCCGACCAGATCCGCACCGCGATCGTCTCGGGCCGGCTGGAGCAGGGCGAGCGGCTCGCGCCGGAGCGGGAGCTGGCGGAGCAGTTCGGCGTCAGCCGGGTCACGGTGCGCGACGCGCTGCGCGGGCTCGAGGCGATGGGGCTGATCGAGGTGCGGGTGGGCGCGCGCGGCGGCGCGTTCGTGCGGGCGCCGAGCGGCGCGCACGTCGGCCAGGCGATGTCGGACATGATGGTGCTGTCCGCCGTCGGCGCCGGCGACATCGTCGAGGCGCGGCTGATCGTCGAGCTCGGCACGGTCACGCTCGCCTGCGCGCGGGCCACGGAGGACGACCTCGCCCTGCTGCGCGAGAGCGTCGAGAAGGGCGCCGAGGAGATCGCCGCGAAGAGCTACACGCGCGAGCGCTCGTGGGAGTTCCACTCGCTGCTCGCCAAGATCGCGCACAACGCCGCCGTCGAGGGGCTCACGCACTCGTTCCGCTCGACGCTGTCGATGCACCCCGTGCGGTCGCGCGAGGGTGCGAAGGCGCACGCGGCCAGCGTCCAGGAGCACATGCGGATCGTGGAGGCGCTGGAGGAGCGCGACGGCGCCGCGGCCCGCGAGACGATGGCCGCCCACCTGCTGCGCGGAACCGATCTCGCCGATCGCTCTGCCGCCCTGCTCGAGTGGTGGCGCGCGAAGCCGTAGCCCGCTCCCGGCCGGGCGAGCCCGGCGTCCGCTCCTGCTGCGGCCTCGCCGCGGATCCGCTTCGCGAGCCCGATCGCGGTCGTGCCGTGCTTCGGGCGATCGACTAGGCTCGTGGCCGATGCGCATCGCGATCACGGCAGACCACAACGGCGTCGCGGTCAAGGAGCGCCTCATCGCGTGGCTGCGCGAGCACGGCCACGAGGTCGACGACCGGGCGGCCGAGGTCGGCGAGGAGGTCGTCGACTACCCGCCGCTCTGCGAGGACGTCTGCCGCCGCGTCCTCGACGGGCACGCGGACTTCGCGATCGTCGTCGGCGGCTCGGGCTCGGGCGAGGCGATCGCGTGCAACAAGATCCGCGGCATCCGCGCGACGCTCGCGCTCGATCCCTGGGTGGCCGAGATCGCGCGGGCGAACAACGACGCGAACGTGCTCGTGACGGGCGCGAAGGTCGTCGCCCCGGACTACGCCGTGCTGATCGTCGAGCGCTGGCTCGCGACGTCGTTCCGCGGCGGGCGCCACGCCGAGCGGATCGCGATGATCGACGGCTCGAGCGCGGCGAGTCGCTCCTCTGACCCCGGGTCAGACGCTGCCGAGGAACTCGAGCACGCGCGGCGGGGCGGTCTCCTCGGTCTGCTCGTCGACCGGCACGTCCCAGTACTCCGACCGCGGCAGGCACTCCTCCAGGTAGCGCGCCGCCGAGGTGGCGTGCGAGGCGTCCTGGCCCGGGACGACGAGCGCCGGGACGTCGAGCCGCATCAGGTCCTCCGGCTCCGCGCCCGGGACCGTGTCGCGGTCGAACAGCGTCCTGCCCATCCCGCCGACGACGAGGCGGTAGCGGTCCGGGTCCCACGCGGCATAGGCCTCGGCGAACGCGGCGTCGTTGCGGATCGCGCTCACCCACGGCCCGACGCGCGGGTCCTTCGAGAAGCCGTCGTCGGTCTCGCGCGCGAGCGCCGACGACCGCCTCGAGCCCGCTGCTCGGCGACGAAGGCGAGGTGCTCGCGCGAAGCGGGCGTGCTGCGTCATCCGGTAGCGCGGGCCGCCGGCGGGCGAGTAGAGCACCAGGCACAGGACGCGCTCCGGGTGCGCGACCGCGAGCGCGGCCGCGATCGAGCAGCCGACGCAGCCGCCCATCAGGTGCGCGCGCTCGATCCCGAGGTGGTCGAGCAGCGCGAGCCCCTGCGCGGCGTAGTCGTCCCAGCCGATCCGCTCGACGCGGCCGCCCGAGCGGCCCGACTCGCGCTTGTCGAAGGCGATGCACGTGTAGCTGCGCGCAGGTGCTCGAGCAGGTTCAGGCGCCGGTAGATGCCGAAGTCGGTCCAGTTCTCGACCTTCGCGTCGAAGCCGCCGGGCGAGAACAGCAGTAGCGGCGGCCCGTCGCCGCTCACCTCGTAGCGCGTCTCGATCCCGTCGCAGACCGCCGTCGCCATCAGTCGCCCTTGACCGCCCGGCCGCTGCGCACGTCGTCGGCGTACGCCGCGATCGCGTCGTCGAGCAGCCGGTGCACCGCGCGGATGCGGCCGTCGAGCCACGGGCCGCCGCCGAGGCCGCCGAGCACGGGGATCGAGACGGCCGCGACCGCCTCGGCGCCGGCGTCCGGGCCGGAGTGGCGGAAGTCGATCAGCGCCGCGCCCGCCTCCTCCATCGCGCCGCGCCTCGTCCGCCGACTCGATCTGCGCGAAGACCGGGATCCCCGCCGCGGCGAGCGCGCGCACGTGCTCGACGCCCTCGACCTTGACGAGGTCGGCGCCGGCCTCGAGGAGGCGCCGCGCGCGCCTCGACGCTCGGCTCGGCGGCAGGTCGCAGCTGAGGAGCGCCCGCTTGCACGCCGCGCCGGACGAGCCGGCAGAGGACGAGCAGCTCGTCGAGGCTCTCGACGACCGAGTCGCCGACGGAGACGAGCTCGACGCCCGCGGCGTCGGCGACCTGCGCGCTCCCCGGGTCCCAGCAGACGACGGCGGCGATCTTGCGGCCGTCGCGCTTCATCGCCTGCAGGTCGGCGACGTCGAGCGTCACGCGCGCAGCGCGGTCAGCACCGCGGCCACGTCGTCCTCGTCGGTCGTGGCCATCAGGTTCCGCGCGTACGGCCGCAGCGCGGCGATCGTCGCCATCACCTCGCTGCGCTCGCCGAGGACGAGGCCGGCGCACATGATCCCGCGCTCGGAGCAGGCGGCCGCGATCGTCGCCGCGGCGGCCGCGTCGGCGGCCGCCGGTCGCGATCATGATCGCGACGTCGCTCGCCGCGAGCTCCGCCGGCACGGTGCCGTCCGAGTGGACGAAGCGCGCGCCCTGCCACGGCTTCTCGGCGACCCGGTCGACCACCTCCGCCGCCGCGTCGTCGAGGGCGATCACGAGCGCGGCGCGGCCGCCGATCGGCCGGTCGATCCGGTAGCGCGCCTCGGCGGCGGTGGCCGCGCGGGCGCAGCTCGAGAGCAGGATGCCGTGCATCTAGACCGTAGTGTGCGCCATCCCGGGCTTCGCCGTCAGCGCGTCGCGGCTCGCCTCGATGAAGTCCTCCTCGTTCGGCAGGACGATCGCGGCCGAGCGGACGCGGTGATGCGCCGGGTCGACGCCGGGCGGCACGCTCCCCTCGTCGCGCAGCGCCTCGACCGCCTTCCGCAGCTTCTGGCGCGCCTTGATGATCCCCGTGTCCGAGGAGACGAGCCGCTCCTTCGTCCGGTCGACGATCGGGCCCATCGACTCCTGCAGCGACGCGTCCTGCTGCGCGATCCCCCGCACGCCCGAGAAGGCCTCGCCGCGCTGCTGCGCGTCGCGGTCCATCAGGTAGTCGACGTCCTTGTTCTCCTCCGGCCGGTAGGTGCCGGGGATGTTGCGGCTGTGGACGCCGTGGCCCGCCTTCATGTTGTCGCGCTCCTCCGGCGTCAGCGCGCGCGTCGGGTGGTAGTCGAAGGTGTAGACCCAGCAGTTCTCGTCGTCGATCGGCACCCAGAAGTGGCCGTGGACGGGGTGGTCGCCGCGCGGCGGCACCATCGTGAAGGACGGCAGCACGTACGGCGTGATCCGCCAGTAGTACTTGCCCTCCTCGGCGTTCCGGCGGGCGCCGACGAAGAGGCCGCCGTCCGCCTCCGCGACCTCGAAGAAGGGGCGCAGGTCGTTGAGGTTGTACTGGTTGCCCTTCGAGCCCTTGAAGAGCGGGTCGTTCTTGAGCCCGCCCGCGTGCAGCCAGGAGACGTGGCTCGAGTCGATCCCGCCCTCGAGCGCCTGCAGCCAGTTCGACTCCTGCCAGCGCTTCGAGGTGTAGGTCTGCTCCGGCGGGACCTGGCAGAACTCGAACTCCGGCAGCGGCGGCCGCGTCTCCGGGTCGCCCAGGTACGTCCAGAGGATGTCGCCGACCCTGACGAGCGGGTACGAGGTCGTCTTCACCTTGGTGCGGAAGTTCCAGTTCTCCGGCTCGGACGGCACGTCGAGGCAGTTGCCGTTCACGTCGAACTTCCAGCCGTGGTAGGCGCAGCGGATGCCGCACTCGCCGTAGACGTTGCCGAACCAGAGCGACGCGCCCCGGTGCGGGCAGAACTCGTCGAGCAGGCCGTAGTTGCCCTCGCTGTCGCGGAAGGCGATCAGGCGCTCGGAGAGGATCTTGACGCGCACGGGCGGCGACTCCGGCTCGGGCAGCTCCTCCGCGAGGAGCGCCGGCAGCCAGTAGCGCCGGAACAGGTCCCCCGTCGGCGTGCCCGGGCCGGTCTGGGTCAGGAGCTCGTTGATCTCGGTCTTGAGCATTGCGGCGTCCTTTCGGTCACAAAGGCCGAATGATCATACCATTGCCGCGAAGACGCGCGTCCAGACGCGGGTAGACGCGGCGCGCGTTGCCCTCGAAGACCTTCCGCTCGTCCTCCTCGGACAGGTCGAGCGCGTCGACGTAGCGCTTCGTGTCGTCCCAGCCGCTCCCGGTCTCCGGGTTCTCGCCGCGGACGGCGCCGAGCATCTCCGAGGCGAAGAGGACGTTCTCGACGGGGATCACGCGCGCGAGCAGGTCGATCCCGGGCTGGTGGTAGACGCAGGTGTCGAAGAAGACGTTGCCGAGCAGCTGCTCGAGCGGCGGCCGCTCGAGGCGCGTCGGCGAGGCCCGCGGTAGCGGCCCCAGTGGTACGGCACCGCGCCGCCGCCGTGCGGGATCACGAACCGCAGCGTCGGGAAGCGCTCGAAGAGGTCGCCCGAGCAGCAGCTGCATGAACGCGCTCGTGTCGGCGTTCAGGTAGTGCGCGCCGAGCGTGTGCGCGGCCGGGTTGCAGGAGCTCGAGACGTGGATCATCGCCGGCACGTCGAGCTCGACCATCGCCTCGTAGAGCGGGAACCAGTACTCGTCGGTCAGCGGCGGCGAGCGCCAGTGGCCGCCCGAGGGGTCCGGGTTGAGGTTGCAGCCGACGAAGCCGAGCTCCTCGACGCAGCGCCGCAGCTCGGCGACGCAGGCGTCGAGGTTCCCGTCCGGCGTCTGCGGCAGCTGGCAGACGCCGGCGAAGTGCTCGGGGAAGAGCTCGGTCGACGCGGTGGATCAGGTCGTTGCAGGCGCGCGCCCACGCCGCCGCGACCGCGGGATCCGGCACGTGGTGCTCCATCGCCGAGGCCTGCGGCGAGAAGATCATCAGGTCGCCGCCGCGCTCGCGCATGACCCGCAGCTGGTTGCCCTCGATCGACTCGCGGATCTCGTCGTCGGAGATCGCCGGGTAGTCCGGGCTCTCGCCCGCGAGCTGCGCCTTGCGGAACTCCTTGTGCGCCTGCGGCGCGGTCGTGTAGTGGCCGTGGCAGTCGACGATCAATCGACGTACCTCAGGCCCTTCGCCTCGAGCGCGCCGCGCATGTCGTTGACGTCGAGGCCGAGCTCGCCGGCCGCGTAGCGCTCGCGCGAGCGCGGCCTCCTTCTCCTCGCGCGCGCGGCAGGCCTCGGCGACCTCCGCCGCCTTCGCCCGCGGCACGACGACGACGCCGTCGTCGTCGGCGACGACGACGTCGCCCGGCTCGACCAGCTGCCCGGCGCAGACGAGCGGCAGGTTGACGTCGCCGAGCGTCTCCTTGACCGTGCCGAAGGCGTTCACCGCCTTCGACCAGACCGGGAAGCGCATCCGCGTCAGCTCGGCGACGTCGCGGCAGCCGGCGTCGATCACGAGCCCGACGACGCCGCGCGCCTGCAGCGAGGTCGCGAGCAGCTCGCCGAAGTAGCCGGCGTCCGACGGCGAGGTCGGCGCGACGACGAGCACGTCGCCGGCCCGGCACTGCTCGACCGCGACGTGGATCATCCAGTTGTCGCCGGGCGGGACGCTGACCGTCACCGCGGGCCCCGCGACGTGCGCGCCGGCCTAGATCGGCCGCAGGTACGAGGCGAGCGTGCCGGTGCGCCCCTGCGCCTCGTGGACCGTGGCGACGCCGAAGCCGGCGAACGGCGCCCGCGTCGCCGCGCTCGATCGTGCGGCGGACTACGCCTGCCACGGCAGCAGCGAGACGTGGATGACGCCGTCGTCGACCTCGCCGCCGACGGCCCGGATCGCGGTGTCGACGTCCCCGAGGCCGTACTCGTGCGTGGTCAGCAGCTCGAGCGGGAAGCGCTTCGAGGCGAGCTGCGCGATCGCCAGCTCGACGGCGCGGTAGCCGTGGCCGCGGGCGCTCTTGATCGTGATCGCCTTCTCGGTCAGCTTCTTCAGCGGGAAGTCGGGGAAGGCGGCGAGCTCGCCCTGGACGACCATCGTCCCGGCGCGCCGCTTGAGCGCGTCGATGCCGAGCAGGACCGGCGCGGTGCCGGCGCCGGCGGTGCAGTCGAGCACGACGTCGACGCCCTCGCCGCCGGTCAGCTCGCGGACGCGCGCGAGCGGGTCCTCCTCCTGCACGTCGATCACGTGCGTCGGCGCCGAGCTTCCGCGCCAGCTCGAGCCGCGCGCGGTCGCGCGAGGTGCCGGTGACGACGATCAGCGCCGCGCCGGCCTGCTTGCAGGCGACGACCTGCGAGAGCCCCTGCTGGCCCGGCCCCTGGATCAGCACCGTCGACATGAAGCCGACGCCGGCGTCGTAGAGCGCCCACTCGATCCCGTTCGAGAGCGGCGTCACGATCCCGGCCTCGGCGTCGGAGACCGCAGTCCGGGCACGCGGTGGAGGACGGCGTTCCAGGGCAGGTACATGTACTGCGCGAAGCCGCCCCAGAGGTGGTACGGGTTCTCGGCCGAGGTGTAGCCGTAGCGGCGCGCGTCGGGGTTCGTGCGCCAGTCGGTCAGCTCGCAGTGGCGGTACTCGCCGAGCGCGGCACCACGCGCAGTGAGTGGCAGGCGACGTAGTGCTCGACGAA
The DNA here is from genome assembly GCA_963839285.1 of uncultured Actinomycetes bacterium. Lineage (GTDB taxonomy): Bacteria > Actinomycetota > Thermoleophilia > Gaiellales > Gaiellaceae > DASSSQ01. Next base: position 68,621 of record CAWIUN010000020.1, on the reverse strand, counting down.
GACGCGGTCGCCCTCGCCGAAGCCCTGGATCTCGGCGAACGCTCGGGCCCGCCTGGACGATCGTGCCGACGTTCTCGTGGCCCATGATCACCGGGCCCTCGATCACGGGCTTCGCGTACATCTTCACGTCGGTGCCGCAGATCCCCGCGACCTCGACGCGGAGCAGCGCGCCGTCGTCCGGGAGCTCGGGCATCGGGAACTCGCGCAGCTCGGTCGTGCGCGCCGCCGGTTCGGACGGCTGCGAGGACGGTGCTCGGTCATCGCGCGCAGCCTACTCGATAAGGTATGACCTTTGGAGCTGACCGTCGTCACCCGCACGTCGCCGCTCAACGCCGCGCTGAAGGACGGGCGCGTCGGCGTGGACGGGCACGCGCTCGCCTTCGAGGAGGTCGCGCCGATCACGAAGGCCTTCCGGATCATGTGCCGCGAGCTCGCCTACGACGTGACCGAGATGGCCGCGACGACCTACCTCGTCGCGCGCGACCACGGCAAGCCGTTCACGGCGCTGCCGGTCTTCCTCACGCGCGGCCTGCACCGCGGCGCCGTCGTCGCGCGCGAGCCCGGCGACCCGCGCGCGCTCGAGGGGAAGCGCGTCGGCGTCAACCGCGGCTACACCGTCACGACCGGCGTCTGGGCGCGCGGGATCCTCGCCTCCGACCACGGCGTCGACCTCGACCGCGTCACGTGGGTGCTGCTCCGACGAGGAGCACGTCGCCGAGTACGAGCCGCCGGCGAACGTCGAGCTCGAGCCGCGGCAAGGACCTCGCCGAGGCGGTGCTGTCGGGCGAGCTGGCGGCCGCCGTCGGCCAGGTCGACCATCCGGAGCTCGTGCCGCTCGTCGAGGACGCGCGCGAGCTCGACCTGCGGCGCGTCGCCGAGCGGGGCTGGTGGCCGGTCAACCACCTCGTCGTCGTCCGCGACGAGCTGCTCGACCTCGCCCCCGCGATCTTCGACGCGTTCGAGCGCGCGAAGGACCTCTACGTCGAGAGCGGCGAGCTGGAGCCGCAGCACGCCGAGATCCGCGACCTCGTCGGCGGCGACCCGCTCCCGTACGGGCTCGAGCCGAACCGCGCCGCGCTCGAGGAGCTGGTCGACCACGCGTTCGCGCAGAGGATCCTCCGCCGCCGGCCGAGCGTCGACGAGCTCTTCGTCGCCTTGTGACTTTTCGTCACTTGGCGCTTTCTCGACCTGGCGGGCCAGGTACGACCACGCCAGCTGCGGCGAATAGACGTGCGAGCGCTTGGCCAGGGCCTCCTCGTCGCTCGACCACGACTTCGGGCCGCCGGCGGCGAGCGCGCGCATGTTCGCGCGGCAGGCGCGCTCGAGGAAGACCGCGTGGATCACGGCCGTGACGACGTCCGGCCCGCAGGCGACGAGGCCGTGGTGGACCAGCAGCGCCACGTTCCGGTCGCCCACCGTCGCGGCCAGGTCGCGGCCGAGCTCCGGCGTCAGGATCAGGTCGCCGGTCTTCGTGAAGCGCGCGACGTCGGGCGGGGAGAACAGCGTCCCCTCGTGCGAGAGCGGCCGCAGCGGAGCCGTCGTCGATGCGAAGGCGACCGTCCACGGCGCGTGCGTGTGCACGACCGAGCCGACGTCGTCGCGCGCCCGCATCAGCTCGGTGTGGATCGAGTACTCGGAGTGGCGCTTGCCGTCGCCCTCGAGCACCTCGCCGTCCCAGGAGACGAGGATCACCTGCTCCGGCCCGACCTCGTCGAAGCCGAAGGTCGCGGCCTTCATCCAGATGCCGCGGCCCTCGGGGTCGCGCGCGGAGACGTGGCCCCAGACGAGGTCGCCCTGCTCCTCGATCCCGAGGATGTTGCAGCCGAGCGCGACCTGCGCGCGCAGCTCGTCGGCAGAGAGGGAGGGCCGGTTTCCCGGCCCTCCCTGGCGTGCGGTGGTGGTGTCGCCCTCCGGCACTAGGCCTTCTTGGTGCCGAGGCGCATCAGCGCGTCGTACTTGTCCAGCCACTTCTTGTAGTTCGCCACGATCGGCCGCAGGTTCATGATGATCCGCGGGCCGCCGGCGAGATCCGGATCGGACATGTCCGTCCGGGCCGGGTTGGCGCCGCCGTCGAGCAGCGCCTTCTGGCCGCCGTCCTTCATCAGCATCCAGTCGTAGAAGAGCAGCGCCGAGGCCGGATGCGCCAGGCGGTACGCAATCGCGATCCCCTGGGCGCGGATCACGGCCGGGTTCGCCCACGGCTTGAAGGCGAGCGGCGCCTTCTCCATCTGCAGCGCCTCGATCGACTGGGCGTGGCAGCTGACGCAGAACGAGAACTGGCCGGCTGCGAGCAGCGTCGCCTGCGTCGTGTGGCCGCTGACGACCTGCGCGTTCTTGGCCATGCCCGCGAAGATCGCGTCGACCCGCTTGTCGACCGACGCCTTCGCCTTCGCGATCGCGGCCTTCGTCTTCGGCTTCGGCTTCAGCGCGTTCATCATCTGGGTCTCGAGCCCGAGGTACGCGGCCGCGAACCAGTCGACGTCGCCCGGCTCCATCGCGATCTTGCCGGCCCACTTCGAGTTGGCGAGGTCGGCCCACGACTTTGGCGACTCACCCGACTTGACGAGGTTCGTGTTCCAGGCGCCGATGAACGCCTCGATCCGGTCGCCGGTCCAGGTGTCGTACCGGTTCAGCGGCGCGATGAACTTCGCGTACGGCGACTGCCGGTACGGGATCAGGATGTTCTTCGCGTGCTGGTAGAAGGTCAGCTCGGTGCCGTTCGTCTCGACGACGTCGGCGCCGGTCTTCCCGGCCGATGCCTCCTGGGTCAGACGGGCCGTGACGTCCTCACTCGCACCGCGGTACATGTCGACCTTCAGGCCCGGGTACTTCGACTCGAAGGCCTTGATCACCTCGGGACCGATCGTCTTCGAGAGCGACGTGTACCAGCTGATCGTGCCGCCCTCCTGCTTCGCGAGGTTGTAGAGGATCCCCTCGCGCTGGGCGAGCGTCTTCCCCTTCACCTTCGCCAGAACCGCCTTCCAGTTGGCCGGGACCGGCGGCGCCTGCTTCGCCGTCGCCGCCTGGCCGACCGATGCGCCGGTCAGCGCTGCCAGCCCGCTCGCGACCACGACGAGAATCGCCGCCAGCCGCATGGTGCGCACCTTCATAGGAACCCCCACTTTCTCGAGAAAGGACAGGTGCCGAATGTGTCGTTGTGGGTCAAACGGAATAACGCTTATACCATTTGCTTGCTGCTTCTGCAACGGACACCGTTGGACTAATTGCGGCTACAGAAGCTCGTTGAGGTCTTCGACGCGTCAGCTCGCGCATCAGGTTAGGAAGCTCGCGCGACGAAGGGCATCGCGACGCCGGCCTCCTCGGCGACCGCGAGCGCGACCTCGAGGTCCTTGTGCGGCCAGCGGAGGCGGTGCTTGCCCCACTCCGCGAGCGGCCGGTTGGCGCCGCTGCCGATCGCCATCGCCTCGCGCAGACCGCCGGGTCGACCCCGAGAGCGCGGCCGAGCCGGAGCGCCTCGACGTCGGCGCGGATGCACGCCCAGAGGAGGATGTTGTTCGCCGTCTTCGCGACCTGGCCGGCGCCGACGTCGCCGACGTGGACGACCGCCTCGGTGAAGGCGGCGACGTCCTCGCGCACCCGGTCGACCGCCTCCTCGGGGCCGCCGCAGTAGAGGACGAGCTGTCCCTCCTCCGCCCCGCGCTCGCCGCGGACGAGCGCCGCGTCGATCACGACGACGTCGCGCTCGGCGCCGCGCGTCGGCCAGCTCGCGGCAGGTATCCGGGCGGACGGACGCGCAGATGGCGAGGATCGTGCCGGGGCGGGCGGTCTCCAGGCAGGCGCCGATCGACTCGCGCACCTGCGCGTCGTCGACGACGACGGCGAGCACGAGGTCGGAGCGGGCCGCGACCTCGCCCGGACCGGCGCACTCGACGGCGCCCGCGCTCGACGAGCGGCCGCCGCGCCTCCTCGACCGGGTCGTAGACCGCCAGCGGCACGCCGGCGGCCAGGAGGTGGCCGCCCATCGCGGCCCCCATCCGTCCACATCCGAGCAGTCCGACGTTACGGCTCAATGGTAAGACCATAGACTACGCGGCGGCGTGACGCTGCTGCTCGACAACGACGACGTCCGGAGCGTGCTCTCGATGCGCGCCTGCGTGGACGCGCTGGAGGAGGCGTTCCTGGACTACGCGAACGGCCGCGCGGTCAACCGGCCGCGCTCGCACACCTACACCGACCTCGGCGAGGGCCGCCACTACCTGCTGAAGACGATGGACGGCGCGCTGCCGCGGCACGGCGTGCACGCGCTGCGGGTGACGTCCGACCTGACGCACGAGCACGACGGCCGGCGCGACAAGATCCCGGCCGCGCCCGGCGGCCGCTACGTCGGCCTCGTCCTCCTCTTCGACGTCGAGACGCTCGCGCCGCTCGCGCTCCTCCACGACGGCGAGCTGCAGCGGCTGCGCGTCGGCGCGACGAGTGCCCTCGCGGCGCGCGCCCTCGCCCGCCCGGACGTCCGCGTCGCCGGCGTCGTCGGCGCGGGCTGGCAGGCGGAGACGCAGATCGCTCGGCCTGCGCGCGGTCTTCGAGCTGGAGGAGATCCGCGTCTACGGGCCGACGCGCGACAAGCTTGTGGCTTTTAGTCACAAGCAGGCGCGACGCCGGTGGCCTCGGCCCGCGAGGCGATCGCCGGCGCCGACGTCGTCGCGCTCGCGACGAACGCCTACGAGCCGGTGCTCGACGGCGCCTGGCTCGAGCCGGGCCAGCACGTCGGCTCGGTGCAGGGGCACGAGCTCGACGCCGAGACGATCCGCCGCGCCGACCTCGTCGTCGTCCGCAGCCGCGAGGAGGCGACCCATCACTTCGCCCCGGGCCACGAGCCGCGCGCCTCGAGCGAGCGCCACCGGCTCGAGCGCGAGTCCGTCGAGCTCGGCGAGGTGCTCGCCGGGCGCGCCGGCCGCCGCTCGCCCGACGACATCACCCTGTTCACCGGCGGCGGCACGGGCGCCTCCTCCGGCCTCGGCGTCCAGTTCGCCGCGGTCGCGCGCGTCGTCTACGAGGCGGCGCGCGCCGAGGGCCTCGGCCGCGAGCTCCCCACCGACTGGTTCACACAGAAGGAGAAGCCATAGATGAAGCGACGCTTCGGTTCGGACGTGATGGTCGACGCGATCAAGGCGTGCGGGTTCCGCTACGTCTCCCTCAACCCGGGCAGCTCGTACCGCGGCCTGCACGACTCGCTCGTCAACTACGGCGGCAACGACCCGGAGATCGATCACGGCGAACCACGAGAAGCTCGCGGTCGGGATCGCGCACGGCTACGCGAAGGCGACCGGCGAGACGGCGGCGTGCATCCTCCACGACATCGTCGGCCTGCTGCAGGGGACGATGGGCATCTACTACGCGTGGATCGACCGCGCGCCCGGTCGTCGTCTTCGGCGGCGCCGGCCCGATGGCCTACGACCGCCGCCGGCCGAACATCGACTGGATCCACACCGCGAACGTCCAGGGCAACGTCGTCCGCGACTACACGAAGTGGGACGACCAGCCGGCCTCGGTCGCGTCGGTGCCCGAGTCGGTGCATGCGCGGCTACCGGATCGCCTCCGCCGCGCCCCAGGGGCCGGTCTACATCGCGCTCGACGCGGGCCTGCAGGAGGACGAGCTGACCGAGGACGTGCCGCTGCCGGACTGGGAGCGGCTGAAGACGCCGGCGCCGATCGGGCCCGACCCGGCGGCGCTGCGGCAGCTCGCCGAGCGCCTCTGCGCCGCCGAGCGGCCCGTGGTCGTCGCCGCCTACGCGGGCCGCGACCCGAAGGCGTTCGGCCAGCTCACCGAGCTCGTCGGAGCTGCTCGGCTGCGGCGTGATCGACACCGGCTGGCGGCTCAACTTCCCGAACCGCCACCCGCACGCGGTCACGATGGACGCTGCTGCCGGAGAGCCGACTGCGTCCTCTTCGTCGACGTCAAGGACATGGGCAAGTGGACGCAGCGGCTCGACCGGACGACGCGCGAGATCGAGTCGCTGATCCCGCCCGGCGCGGCCATCCTCGACGTCGGCTTCAACGAGCTCGGGATCGGCGCCTGGTCGCACGACCACGCGCAGCTGCACGAGACCGACCTCCAGGTCACCGCCGACACCGTCGGTCGCGCTGCCGCTCCTGCTCGACCTCTGCCGCGAGCTGGACGCGAACGCGCGCGACGGCTGGCGGCGGCGGCTCGCCGAGTTCCACGAGGAGACCTGGCGCGCGTGGGGCGAGCAGGCCCAGCGCGAGGCGGGCTTGTCGCCGGTCTCGACCTCGCGGCTCGCGCACGACGTCTGGGAGGTCGTGCAGGACTACGACTGGGTGCTGACGGCCGGGACGGCGAGCGGCTGGGCGCCGAAGGTCTGGGACTTCGACCGGCCGTACCGCCATCCGGGCGCGAGCCTCGGCACCGCGACGCAGATCGGCATCTCGCTCGGCGTCGGCGCTCGCGCACAAGGGCACCGGCCGGCTCGTCGTCGACCTGCAGCCGGACGGCGACCTGATGTTCGACCTCGGCGCGCTCTGGATCGCCGCCTACCACCGGATCCCGATGCTGGCGGTCATGTTCAACAACCGCGCCTACTACAACGACTGGGAGCACCAGGAGCGGATCGCCCGCCACCGCGACACCGACGTCTCCCGCGCCTACATCGGGATGGAGATCGACAAGCCGGCGCCGGACTTCGCCGCCGTCGCGCGCGGCCTCGGCTGGCACGGCGAGGGCCCGATCGACGACCCGGAGCAGGTGCAGGACGCGGTCCGCCGCGCCGCCGAGATCGTCCTCGGCGAGGGCCGTCCGGCGCTCGTCGACGTCGTCTGCCAGCCGGATTGAGCTGCCGCGGCCATGTCCGTCCCGAGCGGGGTCTGACCGGGCAGACCCCGTGAAGTAGAGGTTGCGCGCTTACGCGGTTCAATGGTTAGTCCATATGTGGTACGCTCGCCGCGCAACGGAACCGGAGCGACCAGAGGAGGAACGGCATGGGCGAGTGGCCCGAGGACCTGGACATCCCTGAGCAGGTTTTCGTGCGGGACAACGTCGACGCGTCGGAGATCGCCGCGCGCGACGAGTTCAACCGCCAGAACCCGCCGATCCGCGGCCTCGTCGTCCCGGAGGACCTGCGCACGATCGAGCTCGTCAAGCGCCCGTGGCGCAACAACAAGGGCCTCTGGTTCGAGCTCGCGGAGAACCGCGTGCTCTCCTCGCACCTCGCCGAGCTGGCGCCGGGCGGCAACTCCGTCCGCCACCGGCACACGACCGAGGCGGTCATCTACATCGTCAAGGGCCACGGCTACTCGATCGTCAACTACGAGGGCGAGCCCGAGCAGCGGATCGACTGGAGCGAGGGCATGCTCTTCTCGCCGCCGGTCTGGGCGTGGCACCAGCACTTCAACGCCGACCCGGACGAGCCCGCCCGCTACCTGGCGATCCAGGACACCGGCCTGATCCGCCACATGCGGATGCACCAGATCGAGCGGCACCCGACCCAGCTCAAGCTCGGCGAAGGCACCGACTACATGGTGGACGCGGTCCCGGCGGCAGGACGGGCAGGTCGCGGAGACGGCGCAGGAGCGCTAGCCGCCGCGCGCGGGATCTCGCCGTGGCGACGATCGCAGCCCAGCCGCGCGTCCACGCCTCGGGCGAGGCGCTTCGCCGCCTGCTCTCGGCCCGGAACCTGATCGTCGCTCGTCGTCGCGGCGTGATCGCCTACCTGGCGCTCGTCCCGCTCGGCTTCCTGCTCTGGCAGACGTTCGTCCAGGACGGCGAGTTCACGCTCGCCGCCTTCCGCCACGCGTACGCGACGATCGGCCTGACGTCGATGGCCGTCAACTCGCTCGAGTTCGCGTTCGGCTCGACGCGTCGTCGCCGTCACGCTCGGCACGGCGCTCGCCTACCTGATCGTGCGCACGGACGTGCCGTTCAAGGCGCTGATGTTCGCGGCCTCGCTCGTGCCGCTGATCATCCCCGGGATCCTGCACACGATCTCGTGGATCTTCCTCGCCAGCCCGCAGATCGGCATCCTCAACCAGCACGTGATCCAGCCGCTGACGGGCGGCCGCTCGCTGAACGTCTTCAGCATCACCGGGATGATCCTCGTCGAGGGCCTGCACCTCGCGCCGCTCGTCTTCCTGCTGATGGTCGCGTCCTTCCGCTCGATGGACCCCGCGCTCGAGGAGTCGGCGATCATGAGCGGCGCCTCGGCTGCCGACGGTGTTCCGCCGGATCACCGTGCCGCTCGCCCGGCCCGCGCTCTACGCGGCGATCCTGATCATCGCGGTGCGCGGGCTCGAGTCGTTCGAGGTGCCGGCGCTGCTCGGGCTGCCGGGCGGCATCTGGGTCTTCACCTCGCGGATCTGGCGCGTCCTCCACGCGGCTGCCGCCGAACTACGGCGAGGCGGGCGCGCTACGCGATGTCGCTGCTCGTGCTGACGACGCTCGGCGTCCTCTGGCACTCGCGGCTCTCGCGCCGGGCGCGCTCGTACCAGACGGTCACGCGGCAAGGGCTTCCGCCCGCGGCCGATCGACGCTCGGCGTCTGGCGCTGGCCGGCGACCGCGTTCGTCCTCCTCTACTTCGTCGATCGCCGTGCTCGCGCCGCTCGCGATCCTCGCCTACGCCTCGACGCAGCGCTTCTACTCGCCGCCGACGATGGACACGCTCCACAACATGTCGCTCGACCCGTACCGCGACGTGATCCACGGCGACGTCGCGATCCAGGCGGTCAAGAACTCGATCATCCTCGGGCTCGGCTCGGCGACGACCGTGATGCTGCTCGCCGCGGTCGCCGCCTGGGTCGTCGTGCGGACGAACCTGCCCGGCCGCTGGCTGATCGACAGCCTCGCGTTCCTGCCGCTCGTGATCCCGGGGCTCGTGCTCGGCGTCGCGATGCTGTTCGTCTACCTGCGGCATCCCGCTCCCCGATCTACGGCACGCTCTGGATCCTCTTCTTCGCGTACCTGACCCGCTACATGCCGTACGGGATGCGCTACTCGTCGACCTCGATGTTCCAGATCGGGCGCGAGCTCGAGGAGTCGGCGCAGACGAGCGGCGCGGGCTGGTTCCAGACCTTCCGCCGGGTCCTCCTGCCGCTGCTCGTGCCCGGGCTCGTCGCGGGCTGGATCTACATCGTCGTCGTGTCCGTGCGCGAGCTGTCGAGCACGATCATCCTCTACTCGCCGGGCAAGGAGGTGCTCTCGATCGTGATCTGGGAGCAGTACCAGAACGGCGAGCTGCCGCAGCTCGCGGCGCTCGGCGATGATGATGGTCGGCGCGCTCGTCGTGCTCGTCGGCAGTCGCCTACAAGCTCGGCGCCAAGATCGGCGTCAGGGAGGGATGAGCGGTGCTGAACGTCGAGAACCTGTCGAAGTCGTTCCCGCCGGCGCGCGGCGAGAAGACGCGTCGCGTGCTCGCCGTCGACGACCTCTCGCTCGACGTCGCCGAGGGCGAGCTCTTCACGCTGCTCGGCCCGTCGGGCTGCGGCAAGACGACGACCCTGCGCTGCGTCGCCGGCCTCGAGATGCCGGACTCCGGCGAGATCGCGATCGCCGACCGCGTCCTCTTCTCGTCGACGCAGCGCGTGCGCGTGCCGGCGAACGAGCGCGGCACCTCGGCATGGTCTTCCAGTCCTACGCGATCTGGCCGCACATGAACGTCTTCAAGAACGTCGCCTTCCCGCTGCAGGTGCTGCCGCGGCGGAAGCGGCCGAGGCGCGCCGAGATCCGCGAGCGGGTCGAGCGCGCGCTCGAGGTCGTCCAGCTCGACCAGCTCGCCGGCCGGCAGGCGACCGACCTCTCCGGCGGCCAGCAGCAGCGGCTCGCGCTCGCGCGCGCGCTCGTGATGGAGCCGCCGCTGCTCCTGCTCGACGAGCCGCTCTCGAACCTCGACGCGAAGCTGCGCGACGAGATGCGCTTCGAGCTGAAGCGGCTCCAGCGCGAGCTCGGGATCACGGCGGTCTACGTCACGCACGACCAGGTCGAGGCGCTCGCGATGTCGAACCGGATCGCGGTCGTCCGCGAGGGCAAGATCGAGCAGATCGGCAAGCCGCGCGAGATCTACGAGCGGCCGGCCTCGCGCTTCGTCGCCGACTTCATCGGCACCTCGAACTTCATCGACGGGACGGTCAAGGAGCGGCAGGGGCAGATCTACGTCGTCGGCACCGCCGAGGGCGACCTGCGCGTGCCGTCCGACCGCGACTTCTCGCCGGGCGACGCGGTCGTCGCCTCGGCGCGGCCCGAGCACATCGTGATCTCGACCAACCTCGAACGGGACCGGCCCGAACGTGTGGCGGGGCCGCGTCGAGGCCCGCGCCTTCCTCGGCGAGTCCGTCGACCACGTCGTGTCGGTCGGCGGCCGCGAGATCCGCGCCCGCTGCAACTCGACCGTCTCGATCCCGGCGCAGACGGAGGTGACCGTCACCTTCGGCGAGAGCGCGTTCTCGCTGATGCCCGCGCGTGACTAGCGGCGGGCGCGCGTTCGGCGCGCTCGTCCCGGTCTACCTCTCGGTCTTCCTGTTCGTCGCCGGCGGCAGCGCCCTCCAGGTGCTGATGCCCGTCTACCTGCACCGGGAGGCGCGGCTCGGGCCGACCGCGATCGGGGCGGTGATCGCGATGTTCGGCGTCGCGGCGCTCGCGGCGCGGCGTGCCGGTCGGGATGGCGTACTCGGTCGCACGCGGGCGGCGCTTCATGCTCGCCGGCGGCGCGCTCTCGGCCGCGGCGTTCGCGCTCGTCCCCTTCACGACGAACGGCGTCGTGCTCGGCGTGCTGATGGCGACGAACGGGCTCGGCTGGTCGATCGCGACGACGACGCAGCTCGCGCTCCTCGTCGCGCGGCCGCCGGGCGGCGCCTCGACCGCCGTGGCGATGGGCTGGTTCTCCGGCGCGACCGCGCTCGGCAACGTCGCCGCCGGGGTGCTCGGCGGCGGGATCGCCGACCTCGCCGGCCTCCGCCCGACCTTCTTCCTGCTCGCCGCGACGCCGCTCGCCGGCGCGCTCCTGACCGCCCGGACCGTGCGCGCCCTGGACGGCGAGCGTCTCGAGACCGGCGAGCAGGCGCGAGCGGCCGTCGCTGCGGCTGCTGACCGCGATGCCGCTCGCCGTCTGGGTCGGCGTCCTCGTCATGTTCTTCATCAACGCGATGAACGCGGTCACGAACGCGTTCCATCCGGTGATCGCGCTCGGCGCGGGCCTGTCGCTGACGCAGATCGGCGCGCTCTCGAGCGTCCGCTCCTGGGCGTCGTCCGTTCTCGCGCTTCGGCTCCGGACCGATCTTCCGGCGGCTCGACGCGGCCGCGCTGACGCTGCCGCTCGTCGTCGCGGGCGCCGGCGCGACCGCGGCGATCCCGGCCGTGATCGCGCTCCTTCGCGCTTCCAGATCCCGCTGTTCGCGCTCGCCGGCGTCTCGCGCGGGCTCCTGCGCGTGACCGGGTCGGCGGACGCCTTCGACAGCGTCGGCGCCGACGAGCGCCAGCACGGCCTCGTGGCCGCGTTCCTCTACGGCGGCCTCGACCTGGGCAAGATCGTCGCGCCGGTGATCGGCGGCGTCGTCGCCGGCTTCGTCGGGATCAAGACGATGTTCGTCGTCGTCCCGCTCGGGTTCCTCGTGCTCTACCTGGCGCTGGCGATCCCGGCTAGGAGGACGCTGGCGGCCGCCCCACGAACCGGAGCACCCTGAACCAGGCGTCCTCGCAGGCAGCCGCGTGCTCGGTCATCGCGCGGTCGAAGAAGCTGTGCGGGGCGCCGTCGTAGACGATCGTCTCCTGGAGGACGCCCGCCTGGCTCAGCGCGGTGGCGAAGGCCTCCTGGTGCTCGGGCGTGATCTTCTCGTCGGCGCCGCCGTAGAGCGCGAGCACCGGCGCGCGGAAGCGGCCGGCGCGCGCCTCCTCGACCGGCGAGGAGCCGCCCTCCTCCTCCCGGGCCGGCCAGCCGTAGAAGCCGACGACGCCGGCGACGTCATCGCGCGTGCCCTGCATGAAGGCGCCGCGGCCGCCGAAGCAGAAGCCGAGCACGTAGACGCGCGTCGCGCCGCGCTCCCGCAGCTCCGCGATCGCGGCGTCGACGTCGGCGGCGAGCCCGGCGTCGGTCGCCGCGGCCCGGTGCTCCGCGAAGTCGAAGTCGCCGTCGCGGTGCTCGGCACCGGCGGTGCGGCCGTAGAAGTCGAGCGCGAGCGCGTGGACGCCGGCGCCGGCCAGCGCGTCCGCGAGCGCCTCGTAGTAGGGGTGCAGGCCGCGCACGTCGGGGAGGACGACGACGCCCGGCGCCGGCTCTTCGGTCGTCCGCGCGAACGTGGCGGCGAAGGCGTTGCCGTCGGCCGCGGTCAGCGTCAGCCGCTCGGTGCCGGCCGACAGCCCGGTCCGCGGCGCCGCGGGCGGCCGCGCGTCCGGCTCGAAGCACATTAGTCCCCGCCGCGCGCCGCGCCGCGAGCAGCACCGTGTAGAACATCCGCCAGGCGACGTCCGGCGTCTCGTACCCGGCCGCGGCGATCCGCTCCAGATGCTCCTCCATCGAGGCGAGCCGGTCGGGGTCGCGGTGCGGCGCGAGCTCGCTGCGGCGCTTGCCGACGAACTGCTTGCGGATCGCGCGCAGCCGCGCGTCCCACTCGCCCTGGGCCCCGACGTGGTCGAGGTTGAAGAGGAAGCCGCCGGGCGCCGTCAGGTCGAAGCAGGCGCGGTAGATCTCCGTCAGCGCCTCGGGCGAGGAGTGGTGGAGCGCGCGCGAGCTGACGATCGCCTGCGCCGGCTCGATCTCCACGTCCGCGAGTCGCTCGACGTCGGCGACCACGTACTCGGATCCGGTCGCCGAACTCCGCGAGCCGCTCGCGCGCCAGGTCGAGCATCGGCTCCGAGGAGTCGACCCAGGTGCCGCGGGCGCCCGGGAACGTGCGCAGGAAGAGCGCGAGGTACGGGCCGTGACCGGAGCCGAGGTCGATCACGTGCTCGACGTCGACCCCGTCGTCTGCGACCAGGGCCGCCGAGATCTTGCGCGGCAGGTCGAGCATGTCGGCGACGACGTCGTCGTCGGCCCACTGCGCGACATACGATTGCTCGTGCCAGGATCCGAGTTGCTGTCCGCCCGTGCTCACGGTGCGCTAGTCTACAGAGGGTCTATTGGTTAGTCCATAGGAGGCGCCCGTGTTCGGAAGCGACGAGTTCCTGAGCGGTCTGGCCGACGGGCCACGGCGGCGCGCGTCGTCGTGCTGATCGCCTTCCTGCTCGGGCTCCGCCACGCGTCCGACCCGGACCACCTCGTCGCCGTCTCGACGCTCGTCGCCTCGACGCGCGAGCGCGCGACGCGCGTCGCCGCCCGGCTCGGCGCGGCCTGGGGCGCCGGGCACGCGACCACGCTCGTCGTCTTCGGCCTTCCCGTGCTGGCTCTGCGCTCCTACCTTCCGGCCGTCGTCGAGGCCGGCGCTGAGGCGGCGATCGGCGCGATCATCGTCGCCCTCGCCGTCCGAGCTGCTCGTCCGCTGGCGGCGCGGCGCCTTCCACACGCACGTGCACGAGCACGCCGGCTCGCGCCACGCGCACCTCCACTCGCACGCCGAGGCCCCGGCCCACGGCCATGCCCACGTCCTGCGCACGCCGGCGCAGGCCTTCTCGATCGGGCTCGTCCACGGCGCGGCGGGCAGCGGCGCGGTCGCCGTCCTGATCGTCGCCGCGGTCCCGGACCGCGCGGTCGCGATCGTCGCGCTGCTCGTCCTCGCCGCCGGCACCGCGCTCTCGATGACGCTGCTCTCGGCCCTCGTCGGCCGCGTCCTGGGCGCCGCGGCAGCGCGGCGGCTACTGACCCGCGCGATCCCCGCGCTCGGCTCGTTCGCCTGCGTCTTCGGCGTCTGGTACCTCGCCGCCGCCCTGACGAGCCTCTAGCCACTCGGCGACCTCGCGCGCGAAGCGGAGGTCGATCGTGTGGTCGAGCGGGTACTCGCGGTAGAGCAGGTCGGCGCCGGCGTCCTCGAGCAGCTGCCGCGCGCGGCGGGCGAAGTCGACGGAGATGACCGGGTCGTGAACGCCGTGACCGATCGCGACCGGCGGCGCCGACGACGGGTCCGGCTCCCAGCCCTCGACCACCGGCACGAAGCCGGAGAACGCCGTCACCGCGCGCGGCCGCTGCCGGCCGGCGCCGAGCCCGAGCGCGAGGCTCATCACGGCACCCATCGAGAAGCCGCCGAGGACGACGCGCTCGAGCGGATACGGCAGTGCGTCGAGCCAGTCGGAGAGCAGGCCGTAGGCCTCCGCGAACGTGTCCGGATCGGGATAGCCGACGCGCGGGACGACGTACCAGTGCGCGCCGCCGGGCGGCAGCGACAGCGGTGCGCGCGGCGTGTACCCGTGCAGCCGCCGTTCCGGATCGAGCACGTCGAGCAGCGGGAAGAGGTCGTGCTCGTCGGCGCCGCGGCCGTGCAGGAGGACGAGCGCGCCCTCCGCCTCGCCCGCGGCCGGACGCTCGAGGGCGCGCAGGCTCACGTGCGGGCCGCGCGCGGGTCGGGCAGCGGCGTCAGCGCCGGCTCGATCCGGTCGCGCAGGTGCTCGAAGGCCGGCGGCAGCACGAGCGTCTCGCCGAGGTGCTCGAGCGGCTCGTCGGTCGTGAAGCCCGGCCCGAGCGTGGCGAGCTCGAAGAGGACGCCGCTCGGCTCGCGGAAGTAGACCGAGCGGAACCAGAAGCGGTCGATCACCGGGGTCGGCCGGCCGCCGCCGCGGGCGACGGCCTCGCGCCAGGTCTCGTGCTCCTCCATCGTCGTCGCCCAGGCGACGTGGTGGACCGTGCCCGCGCCCTGCACGCCGGCGTCCGGCGGCGGCGCGTCGTAGTGGTAGAGGCCGCCGCGCTCGCTCGCCGCGCACCTCCCACGACGCGTCTCCCCGCGGAGCGAAGGCGAGCGTCTCCTCGAGGAAGCGGCGCGACTGCGCGGGATCGCGGGCGTAGGCGCGGACGGAGTCGAAGCCCTGCAGCGCGAGCTCGGCCGGGATCTCGGGGTGCTCGGCGACGAGCGGCGCGTCGCGGCGTCGTCGACGACGGCGAGCTCGAGCCCGAGGCCCTCGGGGTCGGCGAAGCGGAGCCGGTCGCCGTCGCGGTCCGCCTCGACGCCCTCGGCCGCGAGCCGCTCGGCCCAGAAGTCGAGCGCCTCGCTCGAGCCGAGCCGCCACGTGATCCGGTGCACCATGCCGGCACCGGCGCGGCCGGGCCGCGCGCCCGGGTACTCGAAGAAGGTCAGGTCGGCGCCGGCGCTGCCGGCCTCGTCGGCGTAGAAGAGGTGGTAGACGGTCGGGTCGTCCTGGTTGACCGTCTTCTTGACGAGGCGCAGCCCGAGGACGCGCGTGTAGAAGTCGAGGTTCCGCGGCGCGTCGCCGGTGATGCAGGTGATGTGGTGGATGCCTTCGAGCTTCATGCCTCTCCAAACTCGCTTCCACCACGCCGCATTCCCGGCGCGCGCCGCGCAGAACCCTAGGCCGCTTCCGCGGCGTCCTTCTCCAGCACCTCGTCGAGGAACTTGCCGATCGTCGGGGCCGGGTAGGCGCCGACGAAGCCGGTGACCGGCTCGCCGTTGCGGAAGACCGCGACCGTCGGGATCGACTGGATCCCGTAGCGGGCCGCGATCTCGCCCTCGGCGTCGACGTCGATCTTGACGAGGTCGATCTGCTCCGAGCGCTTGCCGACCTCGGCCTCGATCGCGGGGCCGAGCATCCGGCACGGCCCGCACCAGGCGGCCCAGAAGTCGACGACGACCGGGCGCTCGCGCGAGCGCTCGATCACGTCCTGCTCGAAGGTCTCGCGTTGTCACGTCCATCGTGTGGTTCTCCTCTCGTGTCACAGGTCGGCGAAGGCGGCGAAGCGCCGGCGAAGGCCGGCGCAGACGAGATCGCACAGCTGGCCGACGCTGGGGTCGTCGATCCGGTAGAGGACCGTCGTCCCGCGGCGGCGCCGGGCGACGATGCCTTCGCGCTCGAGTTGGTGCAGGTGCTTCGACGTGTTCGACATCCCGACGCCGGCGCGGCCGGCGAGGTCGCCGACGCCGAGCTCGCCCGCGAGGTCGAGCTCGTTCAGAAGCCGGAGCCGGGTCGGGTCGGCGAGGAGCCGGAAGCGCTCCGCAGCCTGCTCGATCAGGGGGGTCGGTACGGCCATGCAGCAACTCATGGTACCCTATATTTTCCTAGTTGGTCAAATAGTCGAGTAAAGGAGTCGGCATGACCGTCGCACGAACCTCGTACACGCTCACCGGCACCACCTCGCTCCCCTTCGCGGCGGCCGTCGCGCGCGTGCGCGAGACCCTGGCCGAGGAGGGCTTCGGCGTCCTCACCGAGATCGACGTGCAGGCGACCCTGCGCGAGAAGCTCGGCGAGGAGACGCCGCCGTACCTGATCCTCGGCGCCTGCAACCCGCACTACGCGCACCGCGCCCTCCAGGCCGAGCCGGAGCTCGGCACGCTCCTCCCCTGCAACGTCGTCGTCTACGAGGACGGCGGCGAGACGCGCGTCTCGGCCGTCGATCCGAAGGCGATGCTCGGCATCGTCGGCAACGAGGCGCTCGACCCGGTCGCGGGGGAGATCCGCGAGAAGGTCGAGCGCGCCGTCGCGACGGTGTGGGGCGCCTAGATCGCCGCCTGCAGCTCGATCTGCGAGCCGTAGAGCTCCATCCGGTCGACCTCGGCCGCCCCGCGCACGAGCGCGAGCGCGGCCGGGTTCGAGCCGGCGACGAGCGCGGTCACGCGCGTGAGCCCTGCCGCGCGCGCGTCGGCCAGCAGAAGGTCGACGAGCGTCCGGCCGATTCCGCGCCCCTGGTGCTCGTCGGCGACCGCGAACGCGATCTCCGCGCTCGCCGGGTCGGTCGAGGAGCGCACGAGCTCGGCGATCCCCACCGGCAGCGGGTCGCCGGCGAGGTAGGCGACGAGCGCGTGCCGGTCGCGGTCGACGCGGGCCATGTGCTCCAGCTCGCGCCCGCTCAGGCGCGGCTTCGGCCCGGCGAAGCGGCGGCGGCGCGAGCGGTCGCCGAGCCGGGCGAACAGCGCGGCCACGGTGGCCGTGTCCCCGTTCCGCGAGGGGCCGGATCGTCAGGTCTCCGATCGCTCGCGTGTTCATCTCGTCCTCCGTTGCGAAATGCAACTTAGTTGCTAATCGCAACTGACTATACACCGTGGGCCTCTCACGCGCCACCCACGCTAGGCGGGGGCCGTTGCGATCGCCTCGGGTGCCCCACCTGGTCCCGAAGTCGAGGTGCACACACGGTCTCGATTTGCAACTATGGGGGCATGGACATCAGGACGGCACCGCGCGACGCTGCTCCGTCGCCGCGGCGCTCGAGGTGGTCGGCGAGCGCTGGACGTTCCTCGTGCTGCGCGAGGCGTTCCTGGGCGTCCGCCGCTTCGAGGACTTCCGCCGCAACACCGGCGCCGCGCGCAACATCCTCTCCGACCGGCTCAACCGCCTGGTCGCGAACGGAATCCTGCGCCGCGAGCGCTACAGCGACCATCCGCCCCGCTACGAATACCGGCTGACCGAGAAGGGCCTCGACCTGAACCCGATCCTCGTGACGCTGGCCGCCTGGGGCGACAAGCACGGCGCCAACGCCGAGCCCCTGTTCGCGCTCGAGCACCGCGACTGCGGGCACCGGATCACGCCCGTCCTCACCTGCCCGGACTGCGGCGAGCCCGTCGACGACGCGCACACGCTCCGGCTCGTGCTGGCGAACCCGCCGGCCGACGCCGAAGCCGTCTAGCCGGCGCAGGCGCACGGCGTCACCGTCTACGCGCGCCTCCACGCTCAGACGGTCGAGTCGGTGAGTCGTGGCCGTCGGGCTCGCCGGTGCGCGTGCTGTCCTGACCGATCCGCTCGAGGAGCGCGTGCTCCTCCTCGTCGCCCCTGCCGGCGACGAGCGCGGCCACGAGGCGGTCGCCCGCGAAGTAGCCGACTGTGGCCGCGCCGTCCTCGAAGCTGCCGTCGAGCTCGGTCCGCTCGGCGTGCTCGGGGTGGCCGAAGAGCTTGTAGACGCCGCCGAAGAGCTCGGTGAAGAAGCTCGGCACCTGCTCCGGACCGGGGTCGGCGCCGGCGAGCAGCTGCCCGAGGCGGCGGCCCGTGCGGTCGGCGTTCGACCAGTGCTCGATTCGGCGGCGGCCGCGAACGCGGGCGACGTCGCCGGCCGCGAACACGTTCGCGACGGAGCTCTCGTAGCGCTCGTCGACGACGATCCCGTCGTCGACCTCGAGCGCCGTTCCCTCGAGCCACGCGGTGCCGGGCACGACGCCGATGCCGACGACCGCGAGCTCGGCGTCGATCCGCGCGTCGGCCGACGTGACGACGGCCTCGAGCGAATCGGAGCCCTCGAATCCGGCGACGCCGCCGCCGAGGAGGAACTCGACGCCCTCGTCGCGGTAGCGGTCGGCGAGGAACGAGGAGAACTCCGTCGACCCGAGCGCGGCGAACGGCGCGGTCGCGACGTCGACGAGCGTGACGTGGAGCCCGAGCGTCCGGAGAGACGCTGCAGCCTCCATCCCGATGAAGCCCGTGCCGACGACGACGGCGCGCTCCGCCTCGCCCGCCCGGGCGCGGATCGCGAGCGAGTCGTCGAGCGTGCGCAGCAGGTGGACTCCGGCGAGGTCTGCGCCCGGCACGGGCAAGCGCCGGGGCGTCGCGCCCGTCGCGACTACGAGGCGCTCGAAGTCGAGCCGGCCGCCGTCCGCGAGCGCGAGCTCGCGCCGGTCGAGGTCGAGCGACGCGGCGGCGGCGCCGGCACGGACCTCGACCTCGAGCTCGCGCCAGTCGTCCTCGGTCGCGACGAGCGTGTCCGGCGGCTCCGCCTCGCCGCGGAGGAGCCGCTTCGTCAGCGGCGGCCGGTGGTACGGCAGGTGGCTCTCGCCGGCGAGGATCGTCACCGGGCCATCGCCGCCCGCCTCACGGTAGCTCTGCGCGACGCGCGCCGCCGCCAGGCCGCCCCCCGCGATCACGAGGCTCATGAGGGCTCCCCCACGCCGATCGCCGTCAGGAAGACGAGCACGAGCGTCGTCGCCGCCAGCAGTCCGTGCAGGCCGACGACGGAGACGGGGAAGTGCCGCTCCGCCGTCGCCGCGGGGGCCGACCCGCGCCGCTGTGCGAGCCAGATGCCGAACATCGCGAAGCCGATCAGCGCGACGACGAGCAGCAGCCCGAATGCGACCCAGGCGAGCGCGTCGGAATCCGCCGCGAGGTAGATCACCCACAGCACGAGTCCCGCCGCGGCCAGCGCGAAGTGGCCGAGGATCAGGGGCGGCCGGATTCGCCCGCCCGGCTCACTCCCCTGCTGCATCCCACCGTGCCGCAGCCACTGCACGAGCAGCACGAAGCCGCCGCCTGCGGTCACCGCCCACGTCACGAGCGCTGCCCAGCCCATCAGCTCTCCCTTCGATCGGGCCGCACCGGCTCCCCGGCGCGGCGGTGTGCCTCCACACGCATCCCGTGGACGAAGACGACGGCCCCGCCCAGCCAGCCGCCGGCCGTCAGCGCCGCGAAGCCGGCGACGGCGAGCGCGAGCCCGGCCCAGGTGACGGTGCCGTTCTCGTAGCCGTCCCACTGCGCCCAGGCGGCGCCGCCGTAGAGGCAGACCGCGGTCACCATCGCCGTAGGTGGAGCGTCGCCGTCCGCCAGCGCAGCGTCCCCCACTCGATCGCCAGCCAGTCGGCGAAGCCGGTCACCGCGGTGGGCGCCGCGACGGCGAGCCCGCCGGCGAGCGCGAGCCAGGCGCCCTTCGCGGCGGCCTCCTCGACGACCCCCAGGGCGCCGACGACCGAGAGGCCGGTGGCCAGCGTGAACATGCCGATGGTCGCGTCGGTCAGCGGCGGGTGGAGCGGGTGTCCCGGCGAGCCGTGCAGCATTCGGTCTAAAAACATTATCTCACTCTATACAAAATCTTCTATCGATGTCTAGTATGTATTTACGATGGCACGCCTCGACGGCATCGCCGACCCCGAGCTGCGCGAGTTGCTCCTCTTCGTGCGCGGCGAGGCGGCGCCCGTCTCGGCCGACGACGCGGGCGCCGCACTCGGCGTCCATCGGACGGTCGCGCGCGGCCGGCTCGAGCGGCTCGTCGAGGCGGGCCTGCTCGTGACGCGGTTCGAGCGCCGCTCCGGCCGTTCGGGCCCGGGCGCGGGCAGGCCGGCGAAGCTCTACCTGCCCGCGCCGGAGTCGGAGGCGCTCGAGTTTCCGCCCCGCCACCTCGGCGAGCTCGTGAGCCGCCTACTCGAGGAGCTGCCGCGACGCGGCCGCAGTCGGGCGCTGCACGGTGTCGGCGTCGACTTCGGCCGCGGCCTCGCGCGGGAGGCGCGGCTCCGCCCGGCCGCCGACCACCGGGCCGGGCTCGAGCGCGTCTGCGCGGCCGTCCGCTCGCTCGGCTTCCAGGCCTCGCTCGAGTCGTTCGACGGTGAGGTCGCGGTCGTCTCGACGCCGACGTGCCCGCTGCGGCCGCTCGTCGTCGAGGAGCGCCAGGCGGTCGAGATCGACCGCGGCATGTGGTCCGGCCTCGTCGAGCGCGGCCTCCGCGGCGTCGAGGCCGAGCGCGTCGCCTGCGAGACCCACTCCTGTCTCGACAGCGGCGAGTCCTGCGCCGTCGTCCTCCGCCTGCGCAGGACCGCGGAAAACCCGCAGCGCTGATCGGCGCCGCCGCCGATCACGTTCCGGCGCCGGTCGCCCCACCATGTCTCTCCTCTGAGACCGTGATCGTTACCGTCTCAGAGGATGTGAAGAGGGCCCCGGTGTATCGCCGCGGGTCAGAGGCGGCCGACGAGCTTGTCGAGCCGGATCGGCAGGTCGCGGACGCGGACGCCGGTGGCGTGGTGGACGGCGTTCGCGATCGCCGCCGCCGTGCCGACGATGCCGATCTCGCCGATGCCCTTCGCGCCCATCGGGTTCACGTGCGGGTCGTGCTCGTCGATCCAGTGCGCCTCGATCCGCTCGACGTCGGCGCAGGCGGGCACGTGGTACTGCGCGAGGTCGTGGTTGGCGTAGTCGCCGAACTCGCGGGTCGATGCACGCTCTCCTCGATGCAGCGCCATCGCCGAGGCCCATCGTCATGCCGCCGAGGAACTGCGAGCGGGCGGTCTTCGGGTTGAGGATCCGCCCGACGGCGAAGACGCCGAGCAGCCGCGAGACGCGCACCTCGCCGGTGTCGGCGTCGACGCGCACCTCGGCGAACTGGGCGCCGAAGCCGTGCCTGGCCAGCGGCTCGTCCGGCCTCGACCTCCTCGGCCGTGTCGGCGAAGCGCCTCCTCGCCGCCGCTCGGCGCGCAGCCGCCGGCAGCGCCTTGACGACCGCCGAGCCCCACGACGCCGTGCCCATCGAGCCGCCGGCGAGCATGCGCCGGCGGGAAGTCGCTGTCGCCGACCTCGACGCGCACGCGGTCGAGCGGCGACCCCGAGCTCGTCGGCGGCGATCTGGGTGAGGACGGTGCGCGCGCCGGTGCCGATGTCGGCCGCGGCGATCCGGACGAGGTAGCCGCCGTCCGGCTCGCGCGCGCGCGAGCGCCTGCGACGGCCGGCGCCGGGCCGGGATAGGTCGAGGCGGCGACGCCGGTGCCGACGAGGCAGCGCCCCTCGCGGCGCGGCCCGGGCGCGGGTCGCGGTCGGCCCAGCCGAACCGCTCGGCCCCCTCGCGCAGGCAGGCGACGAGGTTGCGGCTCGAGAAGCGGTTGCCCGCTCTCCGGGTCGACGCTCGGGCTCGTTGCGGACGCGCAGCTCGATCGGGTCGATGCCGAGCTCGAGCGCGAGCTCGTCCATCGCCGACTCGAGCGCGTACATGCCCGGGCACTCGCCCGGCGCGCGCATCCACGACGGCGTCGGCACGTCGAGCCGCGCGAGCCGGTGCGTCGTGCGCCGGTTCGCGCCCGCGTACATCATCCGCGTCGGCGACCGCCGTCTGCTCGGCGAACTCGACGCAGCTGTCGAGGTCTGCTCGACGACGTCGTGCGCGATCGCGGTCAGCCGCCCGTCGCGCGTCGGCGCCGAGCCGCAGCCGCTGGATCGTCGGCGTGCGGTAGCCGGTGAAGGCGAACATCTGCTGCCGCGTGACGCGCGACCTTCACCGGGCGCCCGACGACCCGCGCCGCCATCGCCGCCAGGATCGACGTGCGGCCGCGGCGTCCCCTTCGAGCCGAAGCCGCCGCCGACGTGCGGCGCGATCACGCGCACGCTGCTCCGGCTCGAGCCCGAACGCCTTCGCGACGGCCGTCGCGCGCCGGCGCCGGCGCCCTGGTTCGAGTCGTGGAGCGTGAGCCCGCCGCCCTCCCACGTCGCGATCGTCGCGTGCGGCTCCATCGGGTTGTTGTGGAACGCCGGCGTCGGTAGGTGCGGTCGATCGTCACCTCGGCGGCCGCGAAGGCGGCGTCGAAGTCGCCGTCGCTCGGTGTCGGTCGCGAAGCCGGGGTTGACCGTGCTCGGGCTTGTAGAGGCCGGGGTGGTCCGTCGCGCAGCACGACGTCGTGCGGCTCCGCGTCGTACGTCGAAGCGGACGAGCCGCGCGGCGTGGCGGGCCGTCTCGATGCTGTCGGCGACGACGAGCGCCGACGATCTGGCCGCGGTAGGCGACCGTCGGCGCCCTGCAGCACCGCGAGCTCGGCGTCGGCGGCCTCGTCCAGGCGCGGCGCGTTCTCGTGCGTGAGCACGGCGAGCACGCCGGGCAGGGCGAGCGCCTCGGAGGCGTCGACGGAGCGCACCTCGCCCGCGCGCGACCGTCGACTGGACGATCCCGCCGTAGGCGACGCCCTCGACCGGGTACTCGTAGGCGTAGCGCGCCTCGCCGGCGACCTTCTCGCGGCCCTCGACGCGGTCGATCGGCCGCGCCGAGCGGCGGCGCGCCGCTCGACGGTCGTCATCGCGGCTCCGCCAGGTCGGAGAGCGCGCGGACGAGCGTGTTGCGCGCGAGCGGCACCTTGTAGCCGTTGTCGCGCAGCGGTCGCGCCTCGGCGAGCTCGGCGTCGGCGGCGCGCGCGAACGCCTCCTCGCCCGCCGCGGCGCCGCGCAGCGCCTCCTCGGCCCGGTGCGCCCGCCAGGGCGCGTGCGCGACGCCGCCGAGCGCGATCCGGCACGTCGCGCACGGTGCCGCCGTCGAGCGTCGAGCGCCGCCGCGACCGAGACGACGGCGAACGCGAACGACGCGCGCTCGCGCACCTTGCGGTAGGCGAACGGCGCGCGAGCGGCAAGCGGCGGCAGCTCGACGGCGGTGATCGAGCTCGCCGTGCTCGAGCACCGTGTCGCGCTCGGGCTCGTCGCCCGGGCAGCCGGTGGAGGTCGCCGAGCGGGATCGGCGCGCGCCCCGCCCGTGCCCTCGACGTGGACGACGGCGTCGAGCGCGGCGAGCGCGACGGCCATGTCGGACGGGTGGGTGGCGACGCAGTGCTCGCGACCAGCCGAGGATCGCCAGGTTGCGGTGCTCGCCCTCGCGCGCGGGGCAGCCGCGTGCCCGGCTCGCGCTTGTTGCAGGGCTTCGTCACGTCCTGGAAGTAGCGTGCAGCGCGTGCGCTGGAGCAGGTTCCCGCCGACGGTCGCGAGGTTGCGCAGCTGGCCGGACGCCCCGGCAGCAGCGCCGACGCGAGCACGGGGTAGCGCTCGCGGACGCAGCGGATCGGCGGCGAGCGTCGCTGTTCGTGACCGCGGCGCCGATCCGCAGGCCGCCGTCGTCGGTCTCCTCGATCCGGTCGTAGGGCAGCCGGCGTACGTCGACGAGCACGTCCGGCGCCTCGACGCCGAGCCGCATCAGGTCGACGAGGTTCGTGCCGCCGCCGAGGAACTTCGCGCGCGGCTCGCCGGCGACGGCTGCGACCGCGTTCGCGGCGTCCGCGGCCTCGAGCGTAGCGGAACGGCTTCACCGGCGCGCGTCGAGGATCGCCGGGACGATGTTGGCGTAGGCGCCGCAGCGGCAGATGTTGCCGCTCATCCGCTCGCGGATCTCGCCTCGTCGGCTCGGGCTCGGCGCGCCGAGGTCGGGCGTGACGGCGCTCGGCCAGCCCGTCGTCGAGCTCGCGCAGCATCCCGCCGCCGAGCAGAGCTGCCCCGGCGTGCAGTAGCCGCACTGGAACGCGTCGTGCTCGACGAATGCGCGCTGGAGCGGGTGCAGCGCCGCCGTCCGGGCGAGGCCCTCGACGGTGACGATCTCGGCGCCGCGGTGCGCGACCGCGAGCGCGAGGCAGCGCGTTCGCGCGCCGCCCGTCGATCAGGACCGTGCACGCGCCGCACTGGCCGTGGTCGCAGCCCTTCTTCGCGCCGGTCAGCCCGAGCTGCTCGCGCAGCAGGTCGAGCAGCGACGTGCGCGTGTCGAGGAGGAGCGTGTGCTCGACCCCGTTGACGCGCAGGGTGACCTCGGCAAGCTCGGGCACGGGGCAGCGTCTACCCGCTCCGTCGCGCGAATAACGTCACGAACAATTCACGCTCCCGTCACGGTGTCTGACACCGTGACGGAAGTGTGACTTCCCAGCAGCCATGCGGGATCGCGACCTGGTCGAGAACGCGGCGCCGCTGTCTCGTCAGGACAGGTGTCCTGGACATGGCTCCGCCGGCCGATCCGCGGGTCAGAGCAGCTCGGCGATCGCGGCCGCCGCGCGGGCGGCGCCGCCGGCGTCGACCGGCAGGTAGTCGACCGGCGCGGCCGATCTCCTCGGCGATCGCGCAGCGCGATCGCGTCGGGGCCGTCCGTCTCGAAGTCCATGCAGCGGCCGGCGCCGTAGCGCTCGAGCCGGTGGCGGACGTGGAAGTTCTGCTCGAAGTGGTGGCGCAGCGGGAAGTAGAGGAACGGGCGGCCGGTTCGCGGTCAGCTCCATCGCCGTCGTCAGGCCGCCCTGGACGACCGCGAGGTCGCAGGCGGCCGAGGTGCCGGTAGAGGTCGTGGACGTAGGCGCGCACCTCCAGCCCGTCGTGCGGCCGGCAGCGTCGCCGGGTCGATCCGCGGGCCGGCGACGACGACCATCCGCAGCTCCGGGACGAGCCGCTTGCGCCGCCGGGAAGCGCGGCGATCACGCGCCGCAGCAGGTCGGCGCCGACGCCCGAGCCGCCGACGGTGACGATGCAGACCGCCTCGTCCTCGCGGTAGCCGAGCTCGGCGCGCAGCGCGCTCGCGGTCGGCGAACTCGGCCGGGTCGAAGCCGGTCACGTAGCCGGCGAAGTCGAAGTGCTCGCTCGGTCCACGTCGCGGATCGCCGGCAGGCCGGGCCCGAACCGCGTCGGGCGACGACGTCGCTCGGCGTCGCCGACGAAGATCGCGCGGTCGCGCACGCCGCGGGTAGCGCGCGATCGTGCTCGATCATCTCGGCGTTGTAGTCGGCGGTCAGCGCACGCCTCGCGCTCGCCGCCGTCGGGCATCGGCAGCCAGCCGACGAAGTCGGTCAGCCAGGCGTACGGCGCGCGTCTTCAGCTCCGGGTTCTCGTGCAGGAAGTAGTCGAGCTCCCACGCCTCGTCGCCGATCCAGAGGTCGTAGCGGCTCCTCGCGGACGACGTCGTGGAAGACCATGAAGTTGGCGACGAGGATCTCGTCCATCCGCCGCCAGCGCCTGGAAGCACGTGCAGGTCGTGCTCGGCCGACTCGCGACTCGATGTGCGCCGACTCGCTCGGCGAGCTGCGCGCTCGCGGGGTGGATCCGCTCGCCGCGCGCCTCGAGCACGCGCGTGACCGGGTGCTGCGCGAGCCAGTCGACCTCGAGGTCCGGGATGCAGCCGGCGCAGCTCGTCGGCGATCGCGACGTCGCGCTGGGCGTGGCCGAGCCCGATCGGCGAGGAGACGAAGAGCGCGCGCCTGCGGCGGCCGCGGCCGCGCATCCAGCGCGCGCGGCGGCGGCGGCGGGCAGCGACGAAGTCGCGCAGCAGCAGGTTGACCCTGACCGGGTCGCGCGCCTGCGGCAGGTGGCCCGAGCCCTCGAGCGTCGACGAGCGTGCCGCCGGTCGCCTCGGCGAGCGCGCGCGCCGCTGCGCGTGCGGCCGGATCCGGTCGTCGTCGCCGTGGATCACGAGCACCGGGCAGCGGACGCGCGCGCACGTGTCGCGGAAGCGCTCGGTGCGGCAGAGCCGAGCTCGCGCGCGTCGTGTCGGCGAGCGTCTCGGGGTCGGTCTCCAGCCCCCAGCCGACGGCGTCCTCGATCTGCTTGGTCGAGTGCGGCTCGCGGAAGCACCTGGCGAAGAAGAACTCGAGGAAGCCGCGGTAGTCGCGCGACCAGTAGTGGCGTGTTGTACTTCGCCCAGCCCTCGTCGGTCGTCGAGCTCCGTCGTCGAAGCGTGCACCTGCCGCTCCGGGTGGCCCGGCGCCAGGCCGCACGGCCGGGCGCGATGTAGACGACGCCGTCGACGCGCTCGGGATGCGTCGGCCGCGAGCGAGCGTCGCCCAGCAGCGCGCCGCGCGAGCAGCCGACGAGCGACCGCGCGCTCGCGTCCCGGTCGCGTCCAGCACGGCGAGCGCGTCGGCGGCGAACTCGTCCTCGACGTACGGCGTCGGCGCCCGTCGGGCCGGTCGGAGCGGCCGTTGCCGCGCCCGTCGAACGTGACGACCCGCGCGTGCCGGGCGAGGTACGGGATCTGCACCTTCCAGTGCCGCGAGTGGACGATCGACCAGGTCGGCAGCAGCACGATCGTCGGCTCGCCCTCGCCGTAGACCTCGCAGAAGACGCGCACGCCGTCGCGCTCGACGTAGCCCTCGCGCGTCCGGGTAGCGGGCGCGCGACTGCTCGCGCGCCCGCTCCGCCCAGCCGTGTCGGCCGTCTCGGTCACGGCCGCGCCTCGAAGACCATGGTTGAACGGCGTCTCGGCGACGCGGCGGAAGCGCGTGAAGCCGCCCGCGGTGACGACGTCGCGGATCCGCGCCTCGCCCGCCTGCGCGCCGAGCGCGAGCCCGACCTCCTGCGACAGCGACGCCGGCGTGCACAGCAGCGTCGAGAACGCCGTAGTAGGCGCGGCCGACCGGGTTGAGGTTGTCCTCGACGCGGTCGCCGGCGCGCGGCTCGACGATCATCCACGTGCCGTCGCGGCGCGAGCGATCTCGCGCACGTGGCGCGCGGCGCCGACCGGGTCGCCCATGTCGTGCAGGCAGTCGAACATCGTCACGAGGTCGTAGCCGTCGCCCGGAGTATGCCGCGGCCGGCGCGGCCGTCGAACGCGACGCGGTCGGCGACGCCGGCCGCCGCGCGCGCGCTCGCGCGCCGTCTCGATCGAGCCCGTCGTGGTAGTCGAAGCCGGCGAAGCGTCGACGCGCGGGAACGCCTGCGCCATCAGGATCGTCGACGCGCCGTGGCCGCAGCCGACGTCGGCGACGCGTGCGCGCCGCGCTCGAGCTTCTCGACGACGCCGTCGAGCGCCGGCAGCCACTCCGCGACGAGGTGCGCGTGGTAGCTCGGGCCGGAAGAAGCGCTCGCAGCCCTCGTAGACGTCGTGCACGTGCTCGTGCCAGCCGATGCCGTCGCCCGGTCCGCGCCGCCTCCGTGATCCGCGGCGAGTCGAGCACCGACGCCGAGCGCGATCTGGAAGAAGCCCGGGCAGGTAGGCGGGGCTGTCTCGTCGGTCAGCGCGACGGCCTGCTCGGGCGGCAGCGTGTAGCGGCCGCTGTCGGGGTCGTACTCGACGTAGCCGCCGGCGGCCTGGGCGTTCAGCCACTCGCGCACGTAGCGCTCGGCGGTGCCGGTGCGCTCGGCGAGCTCGCCGGCGGTCAGCGGGCCGGCGCCGGCCAGCGCGCGGTAGCAGCCCGAGCTTGTCGCCCATCACGACGAGCGCGGCGTTCAGCGTCGCGCCGACCTCGTCGACGGCGCGGAAGACGAACTCGTCGAGCCTGCGCCCGTCCACCGCGCGTTCGTCGATCGTCGCCATCGCCGCTAGGCCGCCGCCGGCTGGATGTTCTGGTTGACGCGGAACAGGTTGCTCCGGGTCGTAGTCGGCCTTCACCTGCGCCAGCCGGTCGTAGTTGCCGCGGTAGCTGGCGCGGACGCGGTCCTGCGCCCTCGTCCATCATCATGTTCACGTACGCGCCGCCGGCCGAGTACGGATGCAGCGCCTCGCAGTAGTCGATGCGTCCAGTCGCGTGATCGTCGTCGACGTTGGCCGGGTCCTGGTCGACGCCGGCGAAGACCGAGCCCCAGCGTCGCGTCGCGGTAGCCCCAGGCCGTGTCGGCCGTCGTCGACGTCGTGCGCGGCGCCGTCGATCGGGTACAGGTGCATCGTCGACTGCATCGTCGGCAGCTCGGCGGCGAAGCGCGCGTGGATCGTCGATCGCCGCGTCGGGGATCTCGTTGACGAAGTCGGCACGCCAGTACCACTGGTCGCCCGGCGGGTAGAGGCCGTCGAAGGCGCCCTGCAGCGCCGGGAGCGGCATCGGCTGGACGCCGTGCATGAGCGGCTCGGAGACGTTGTCGAGCAGCGGCGCCATCGCCGTCGTGCGCCGTCCTCGCTCGGGCCGACGTAGCACCAGACGACGCCGCAGACCTTCCGCAGGTGGAGCGCCTCCGGGAACGGCGCGACCGGCGGCACCGTATGGATGGCGAAGAAGCCGTTCAGCTCGCGCGGCGCGGTCGGCAGGAACTCGCGGTAGACCGAGCAGCACCTCCTCGGTCGGCTCGACCGGCCAGAAGGTCGGCCCGCCGACGACCGTCCCGACCGCGTGCAGGCGGAAGAGGAACGACGTGACGACGCCGAAGTTGCCGCCGCCGCCGCGGATCGCCCAGAAGAGGTCGGGGTGCTCCTCGGCGCTCGCACGCACGCGGCTCGCCGCTCGGCGAGCACCAGCTCGGCCTCGAGCAGGTTGTCGATCGTCAGCCCGAACCTGCGGGTGAGGTGGCCGAGGCCGCCGCCGAGCGTCAGGCCGCCGACGCCCGTCGTGGAGATGATGCCGCTCGGCGTGGCGAGGCCGTGCTCGCCGGTCGCCGCGTCGACCTCGCCCCAGGTGCAGCCGCCGCCGACGCGGACGTGCGGGCCTGCGGGTCGACCTGGATGCCCTTCAGCAGCGAGAGGTCGATCACGAGGCCGCCGTCGCAGGTGCCGAGCCCGGCGCCGTTGTGGCCGCCGCCGCGGACGGCGACGAGCAGGTCGTGCGTCGCGCGCGAAGCCGATCGCCGCGCGCCACGTCGTGCGGCGTCGGCGCACCTGCGCGATCAGCGCCGGCCGCCGGTCGATCATCGCGTTGTAGACCGCGCGCGCCTGCTCGTAGTCGGAGTCGTCCGGCGTGATCAACCGGCCCTCGAAGTCGCCGAGCTCCTCCCGCGCGGCATGTGCTGCTGTGACGCTCATGTTCCCTCCTCTTGCCGGACGTACGCACCGAGCACGGCGCGGCGCCTCGACTCGACGTTGCTTGCGAACGACCGTAGGACGGGACGGGCTCGTTTCGCCTCGGGGGACCCCCCTGGTCCGTGCGCCGCGGCCTCGCGGGGGTCGCGAACGCGAAGGACGAGCGCGGCGGACGCGGCGGTGGCGGCTCCGAGGGCGAGGCCGACGGCGCCGTAGCCGCCGACCGCGAGCACGACGCCGCCGCCGAGCGCTCCCACCAGGTAGCCGAGCTGCGTGACGGCGCTGCGGACGGCCATCATCGCCGCGCCGCTGCCGGGCAGCTGGTCGAGACCCAACGACCCCGAGGCGGGAGTGCGGAGACCGGCGGCGAGCCCGGCGAGGCAGAAGATCGCTGCCGCCGGCGCGGCATCGGCGCGGAGGAGCGCGACCGACAGCGCCGCGAGCGCCAGTCCCGCCACCGCGACGAGCCGGCGCCGGCCGAAGCGCTCGGCAAGGCGGCCGCTTCGGCCCGCGGCGAGCACGTAGGCTGCGGCACCCGCTGCGAGGAGCCATCCGGCGACGCCTTCGCGCAACCCGAGCCCGTCCACGAAGTAGGCCCCGACGAAGGTGAGCAGGCCCGCCCAGCCGGCGTACGCGATCAACTCGGCGGCCATCCAGCGCCGAGCCGAGGCCTCGCGGACGACGACGCGCAGCGGCACGGCGTCGGCGGAGCAGGCGACGCAGGACGCGCGCGGCGCCGCGGCGAGCGCGGCCACGACGACGGCTCCGGGCACGGCCACGGCCACCCGCCACGAGATCCACTCGGTCGCGGCGCCCACGGCGGGGTTGACGACGATCCACGCGAGCCCGTTCGCCCCGGCGACGTGACCCATCGCCCAGGCGCGCCGCCCCGGCGGGAAGGCGGCGACGCCGGCGAAACCGGCGGTGAGCAGGCACGCGAAGCCGAGGCCGAGCAGTACGTGGGCGCCGAGAAAGACGGGGAGCGACGGCGACGCGGCGACAGCGGCGAGCGCCGCGAGCGCGAGGACGGAGCCGGCCGCGAGCAGGCGCGGCAGCGCGAGGTTCGCGCGGGCGAGCATGAGCGCCGCGGCCATCGCCGCGACGGCCGTGATCGAGCGGGCCTGTCCGACCTCGCCGACCGAGGCGCCGAGGTCGCGGGCGATCGCAGGGATCGTGGGCGCGAGCAGGACGAGGAGCGCCTGCGAGGCCATCGTCGCGAGCACGAGCGGCGCGAGCCGCGGGGTGACGGTTCGCTCCGCCATGCCACGACGCTAGACGGCGCACGCCGGGCGTCGCTTCCGGGGCCCCACCTAGTTCTACAATCGCCGCATGCTGCTCGGCCGCCACCGTGAGCGGCAGGCGCTCGACGCCCTGCTCGCGGACGCGCGCGCCGGGCGGAGCGGCGTCCTCGCTCTCGTCGGCGAGGCCGGGATCGGCAAGTCGGCGCTGCTCGACTGGGCCGCGGCCGATGCCGACGGCATGCGCGTCCTGCGCGCCCGCGGCGTCCAGTCCGAAGCGCAGATCCCGTTCGCGGGCCTGTTCGAGCTGCTCCGGCCCGCGCTCGACTGTCTCGACGGGATCCCGCGCCCGCAGGCGGCGGCGCTCGAGAGCGCGCTGGCGCTGCGGCCGGCGCGCGGCCAGGACCGGTTCGCCGTCGGCGCGGCGACGCTCAGCCTGCTCGCCGCGTACGCGAGACCCGGAGCCGCTCGCCGTGCTCGTCGACGACGCGCACTGGCTCGACGGCTCGAGCGCCGACGCGCTCCTGTTCGCGGCGCGCCGCCTCGTCGCCGACCCGATCGCGGTCGTCCTCACCGTCCGCGAGGGCGAGTCGTCGCTGCTCGACGGCGCCGACCTGCCCGACGCTGCGGCTCGAGGGGCTCGACGCGGAGGCCGCGGCCGAGCTCGTCCGCGGGCGTGCTCCGGCGGCCGGCGCGAGCGTCGCCGCGCGCCTGCACCGGGAGACCGGCGGGAACCCGCTCGCGCTGCTCGAGCTCGCGGACGCGGCCGCTGCCCGCGCTGCCGCTCGACGCGCCCGTGCCGGTGGTCACGAGCGTCGCGTCGGCCTACCTGCAGCGGGCGCGCGCGCTGCCGGACGCGGACGCAGGCGCGCGCTCGTGCTCGCGGCGGCGAGCGACGGCGGCGACCTGGCGCTGCTCGCGCGCGCCGCCGGGCGCTGGGACGACCGGACGAGCTCGCGCCGGCGGAGGAGGCGGGCCTCGTCGCGGTGCGCGAGGGCGGCTCGAGTTCCGCCATCCGCTCGCGCGCTCCGCGATCTACGGCGGCGCCTCCCGGACCGAGCGGCGGCGCGGCGCACCGGGCGCTCGCGGACGCGCTGCCCGACGCCGAGGCCGACCGCCGCGCCTGGCACCTCGCGCTCGCGGCGGTCGGGCCGGACGAGACGGCGTCGTCGGCGCTCGAGCAGGCGGGCCGGCGGGCGCACGAGCGCAGCGCCTACGACGTCTCCTCGCGCGCGTTCGAGCGGGCGGCGCGGCTCGCGCCGGACGACGACGCGGCGCGCCCGGCTGCTCGCACGCCGCCGCCGACGCCGCCTGGCTCGGCGGCCTCGCCGACCGCGCGCACGCGCTCCTCGACGAGGCGGCGCGGCAGGCGCCCGCCGAGGCCGTCGCGGTCGGCGATCGAGCACCTCCGCGGCGGCATCGCGCTCCGGCGGGGGCCGCTCGACGACGGCCGCGCGATCCTGCGCGCGGCGGCCGAGCGCGCCGCGGCAGCGCGACCCGGCCCGCGCGATCGAGATGCTCGCCGACGCGGCGCAGGGCGCGTTCTACGCCGGCGACGCAGCCGGCATGCGCGAGTGCGGCGAGCGGGCCGGCGACGCTCGCGGCCGGCGCGCGGCGAGCGCCGGCCGCGTTCTTCGCCCGGATCACCGGCGGCATGGCGCGCGTGCTCTCCGGCGAGGGCGAGGCCGGCGCCGCCGAGATCCGCGAGGCCGCCGCCGTGCTCGAGCGCTCGGACGAGCTCGCGACGAGCCGCGCCTGCTCGTCTGGGCCGCGATGGGCCCGCTCTGGCTGCGCGAGGGCGGCGGCGCACGAGCTGATCGACCGCGCGCGTCGCCACCGCCCGCGCGCGCTCCGCGGTCGGCGTGCTCCCGAACCTGCTGACGCACGTCGCGATCGAGCACGCCGCGACCGACCGCTGGGTCGAGGCGCAGGCCGGCTTCGAGGAGGCGATCGCGGCTCGCCCGCGAGACCGGCCAGCGGACCGTGCTCGCCGGCGCGCTCTCGCGGCTCGCCTGGCTCGAGGCGCGGCTCGGCCGCGAGCGAGCCTGCCGCGCGCACGCCGAGGAGGCGCTCGCGCTCGCGCGCGAGCTCGGCGTCGGCGTCTGCGAGATCTGGGCGCTCGCGGCGCTCGGCGAGCTCGAGCTCGCGCTCGGCGAACGCGAGGCCGCGCTCGCGCGCTTCGAGGAGCAGCAGGCGGTGCTCGAGCGGCGCGGAATCGCCGACGTCGACCTCTCCCCCGCGCCGGAGCTCGTCGAGCTGCACCTGCGGCTCGGCCGGACCGTGACGCGGCCGACGGCCGCGGCGGAGCCGTTCGCGCGCGCCGCCGCGGCGAAGGGCCAGCCGTGGGCGCTCGCGCGCGCCGCTCGCTGCCGCGCGCTGCTGCCGACGACGACGCTTCGACGCCGCGCTTCGAGCGAGGCGCTCGCCCTGCACGCGCGCACGCCCGACGTCTTCGAGACGGCCCGGACGGAGCTCGCCTACGGCGCGCGGCTGCGCCGCGCGCGGCAGCGGGTCGAGGCGCGCGAGCGGCTCCGCGCGGCGATCGAGCTCTTCGACGACCTCGGCGCCGCGCCCGTGGGCGGAGCTCGCGCGGACCGAGCTGGCGGCGACCGGCGAGACGGCCCGCCGCCGCGACCCGAGCACGCTCGACGAGCTGACGCCGCAGGAGCTCCAGATCTCGCTGCTGCTCGCGGAGGGCCGGACGACGCGCGAGGCTGCGGCGGCGCTCTTCCTCAGCCCGAAGACGATCGAGTACCACCTGCGCAACGTCTACCGCAAGCTCGCGATCTCGCTCGCGCGAGGAGCTGGCGGCGGCGATGGCGCGGCGACCAGCGATGATGGGCGCGTGGAGCGCCGCCGCTACCGGGTCACCGGCGTCGTGCAGGGCGTCGGCTTCCGCCCGTTCGTCTACGGGCTGGCGCGGCGGCACGGGCTCGGCGGCTTCGTCCTCAACGACGGCGACGGCGTCGTCGTCGAGGCGGAGGGGCCGGCCGAGGCGCTCGACGCGTTCGCGCGCCGGCCTGCAGCGAGGAGGCGCCGCCGCTCGCGCGGGTCGACGTCGGTCGCGGCCGAGGCGGTCGCAGCCGCTCGGCGAGCGCGCGTTCCGGATCGCGGCGAGCGCCGCGACCGGCGCGCACGCGCGCTGATCCCGCGCGGACGTCGCCACCTGCGACGACTGCCTGCGCGAGCTCTTCGACCCGGCCGACCGCCGCTACCGCTACCCGTTCGTCAACTGCACCCAGTGCGGGCCGCGCTTCACGATCGTGACCGGCGTCCCCTACGACCGGCCGCTGACGACGATGGCCGGCTTCCCGCTCTGCGCCGACTGCCGCCGCGAGTACGAGGACCCGGCCGACCGCCGCTTCCACGCCGAGCCGATCGCCTGCCCCGTCTGCGGGCCGCAGCTCTCGATGCCGCTCGAGCGAGGCGGTCGCGCTGCTCGCGCGCGGGGCGGATCCTCGCGGTCAAGGGGCTCGGCGGCTACCACCTCGCCTGCGACGCCGCCGACGAGGACGCCGTCGCGCGGCTGCGCGCGCGCAAGGTGCGCGAGGACAAGCCGTTCGCGGTCATGACGCGCCGACCCGCCGAGCTCGCTCGTGGAGCTCGACGCCGAGGAGGACGGCGCTGCTCCGCTCGCGCGAGCGGCCGATCGTGCTCGCGCGCCGGCGCGCCGGACGCGCCGGTCGCGCCCTCGGTCGCGCCCGGGACGCCGTGGCTCGGGCGTGATGCTGCCCTACACGCCGCTCCACCACCTGCTGCTCGCACGACTTCGGCGGCGCCGCTCGTGATGACGAGCGGGAACCGCTCCGACGAGCCGATCGCCTTCGACGACGACGAGGCGCGCGAGCGGCTCGGCGGGATCGCCGACGCCTTCCTCGCGCACGACCGGCCGATCCACCGCCGCTGCGAGGACTCGGTCGTGCGGCGCGCGTTCCCGATCCGCCGCTCGCGCGGCTTCGTGCCCGGCGCCGCTGCCGCTGCCGGTCGCGGCGCGACGCCCGATCGTCGCCGCCGGCGCCGGAGCTGAAGGCGACCTTCTGCGTCGCGCGCGGCCGCGGAGGCGTTCCTCTCGCCGCACCTCGGCGACCTCGACAGCGAGGAGGCCTACCTCGCCTTCCGCGCCGACCTCGAGCTCTACCTCGCGATGCTCGGCGTCCGGCCCGAGGTGGTCGCCCACGACCTGCACCCGGAGTACCTGGCGACGAAGTGGGCGCTCGAGCAGGACGCCGAGCTCGTCGGCGTCCAGCACCACCACGCGCACGCCGCCGCCTGCCTCGCCGAGCACGGCGAGACCGGGCCCGGCGCTCGCGCTCGTCTTCGACGGCACCGGCTTCGGCACCGACGGCACGCTCTGGGGCGGCGAGCTCCTCCGCTGCGACCTCGCCGGCTTCGAGCGGCTCGCGTAGCTCGACCCGGTGCCGCTGCCCGGGCGGCGAGGCGGCGATCCGCGCAGCCGTGGCGCACCGCCGCCGTCGCACCTCGAGCGCGCCGGCCTGCCCGGTGCCGTGGGCGCGCTGGGCCGAGGTGCGCGCGAGCCTCGGCCGCGAACGCGCCGCTCTCGTCCGGGATGGGCCGCCTCTTCGACGCCGTCGCGGCGCTGCTCGGCGTGCGCGACGAGGTCACCTACGAGGGCCAGGCGGCGATCGAGCTCGAGCAGCTCGCCGGCGGCGTCGACGGCGGAGCCGTGGGCGTGGCGGTTCGGCGACGCGCCCGCGCTCGTGGCGACGTGTCACGACGAGCTCGCAGGCGGGGCGCGCCCGGCGCGGAGATCGCGGCCGCGTTCCACGAGACGGTCGCCGCCGGCGCCGCGGCCGCCTGCGCCGAGGCCGCCGAGCCGCGGACGGTCGTCCTCTCCGGCGGCAGCTTCCAGAACCTGCGCCTGCTCGCCTCGACGCGCGCGCGGCTCGAGGCGCGACGGCTTCCGCGTGCTCACGCACCGGCTCGTGCCGCCGAACGACGGCGGCATCAGCTACGGCCAGGCGGCCGTCGCGGCCTCCAGCGGGTAGCGACCCTCCAGCGGTCTCCGTAGTTCTCCGAAACGCGGCCGGAAGATGCAGCGCTACCATCGGTGCTCACCCGACCGGAAGGAGAGGGCTCGTGCGCCGCCCGCACCCCGAAACCGCCCGCCGTCGCCACGAGGTCCTCGTCGAGGCGCCCAGCCGCTGGGCAGCGCTCGACCTCACCCGCCGGCTCGACCGCCGCCGCTGGTTCCTGGTCGAGATCGACGAGTCCCGCTGGGACGTGCACGTCGAGACGCCCGAGGAGAAGGTCCCGGACGAGGTCGCACTCTGGGCCCGCGAGCGTGGCCTCGAGCCCCGCGTCCTCGCCTAGGCAGTCGGCGCAGCTGCGTCACGGCGGCGTTCGTGCAAACGCCGCGGCTGCGATCATGGTGCGATGCCCGAGCAGGTGCGGATCGACAGGTGGCTCTGGGCTGCGCGCTTCTTCAAGAGCCGCGCGCTCGCGACGGAAGCCGTCCTCGGCGGGCGCGTGCACCTGAACGCGGGGCGCGTGAAGCCGGCGAAGGAGGTGCGCGCCGGCGACACCGTCGAGGTGACGCAGGGAGCCGTGCGGCGGACAGTCGTCGTCCGGGCCGTCAGCGAGCGGCGCGGCCCCGCGAGCGTCGCGCAGGCGCTCTACGAGGAGACGCCCGAGTCGCTCGCCGAGCGCGAGCGGCTCGCGGTCGAGCGCAAGGCAGCGCGGCCGCTCGGCGCCGACCTCGGAGCTCGGCCGACCAAGCAGGACCGGCGGCGGCTCGAGGCTCTCCGCCGGGCTCAGCGCAGGAGATAGCGGTCGAAGAACCCGACGACCCGGCGCTCGTACTCCGCCGGGCGCGCGTCGAGGCCGCCGACGTGCCCGGACTCCGGGATCCGCCAGTGCTCCTTCGGCTCGCCCGCGGCCCGGAAGTAGCGGGCGTTCAGGTCCTCGCCGCCGACGCCGCGGCCGGCTTCGATCAGCATGAGGGCGCGCGGCGCGATCCGGGCGGCGAGGTCGTCCAGTGCCGGGGGCGGCGCGGTCCCGCTCAGGATCGCCACCGCCGCCGTCTGCACGGCCATCGTCGGCACGCCGAGCCAGCCCTTCGGCCCGTAGAGGAGCCGCTCCCGCACCGAGCGCTCGCCGGCCCCCTCGGAGACGACCGCCCGCAGGCCGCGATTGGACGCCGCCGCCTCGATCATCATCTCGCCGCCGACCGAGAAGCCGATCCCGCCGATCCGGCCGCCGCGGACGTCGGGCCGCCGCTGCAGCCAGGCGACCGCCGCGTCGAGGTCCTTCGTCGTCGCCCCAGCCGAACATGTTCGGGTCGCCCTCGGAGCCGTCGTAGCCGCGCGTGTCGAGGAGCAGGACGCCGTAGCCGTGCCGCGCGAGCATCCGGGCCCGGGCGGGCTTGCCCCTCGCGCGTCGGGAACGAGATCACGGCGGCGCCGTTCCGCGAGGGCACGTACCAGGCGGCGAGGTCGAGGCCGTCTGCGGTGCGGAGCGTCGCCCGCTCGTACGGGCGACCGAGGTCGACCGGGTCGACCCGGGCCCGTGGCCGGTGCGTCGTGCCGATCGCGACCGCCAGCGGCAGCACGATCGTCTCGACGACGACGAAGACGGCGGCTGCGATCCCCGCGCGCCGCAGCCAGCGGAACCGGCCCGGCTTGCGCGAGCGCCAGAGGAGCGCGACCGCGAGCCCGAGCAGGACGGCGCCGGCGGGCGCGAGCAGGAAGCCCGTCCAGTCGTCGCCGCGCGCCCCGACCGCCCGGGCGCCCGCGACCGCGAGCCCGAAGCCCTCGAGCGCCAGCACCCCGAGCACCCCGGCGAGCGCGGCCTGCCCGCCGGCGCGCAGGCGCGGGAACGCGGCGACGGCGAGCGCGAGCAGCGCGAGCGTGACGCCGCCGCGGAGCAGGTGGTCGCCGGGGCCCGTCCCGCGCTCCGGCGCGAGGAACGAGTCGGCGGCGGCGTGCAGCGCGAGCAGCCCGACCGCCCCGGCGAAGAGGCGGAACACCATGGTCCATGCTAATCCGCTGCCGAGGCCAGCTCGGCCCGCGCCCCCGCCGCGCGCACGGCGGCCGACAGCGACCCGATGTCGTAGGCGCCGTGGTGGCGGCGGCCGTTGACGAAGAAGGTCGGCGTGCCGGAGACGCCGCTGAGGTCGGCGCCGCTCGACGTCCTCGGCGACCCGCGCCGCGCCGGCGTGCGTCGCGCAGGTCGTCGGCGAACCGCTCGACGTCGAGCCCGAGCTCGCTCGGCGTAGCCGAGCAGGTCGTCCGGCGTCGAGCGCGTCCTGGTGGGCGAGCAGCAGGTCGTGCATCGCCCAGAAGCGCGCCCTGCGCGGCGGCGGCCTCGGCGGCCTCGGCGGCGAGCTGCGCGTGCGGGTGGACGTCGGTGCAGCGGCAGGTGCCGCCAGACGTAGCGGACGTCGCCGAAGTCGCGCGAGCAGCTCGCGCACGACCGGCTCGGCCCGGCCGCAGTACGGGCACTCGAAGTCGCCGTACTCGACGATCGTCACGGGCGCCTCGAGCGGGCCCGCGGACGTGGTCGCGCTCCGGGTCGACCGCGACGAAGAGGTCGACGAGCGGCTCGGCCGTGCCGAGCAGCGCGCGCAGCTCGCAGCCGCCGCGGGCAGCAGCGCGGTCGCGCGGAAGAGCAGCCACGTGACGAGCGCCGCGCACGACGCCGCGGTGAGGATGCCGAGCTTCGCCTCCTCGAGCTGCGACGCCGTCGAAGGCGAGGGTCGCGATCGAGCAGCGAGACGGTGAAGCCGATCCCGGCGATCGTGCCGCCGCCGGCGACCGCGGCCCAGCCGACCGGCGGCCGCAGCCGGCCGCGGCTGAGCCGCGTGACGAGCCACGAGACGCCGAGGATCGCCGACCGGCTTGCCGACCACGTAGCCGAAGAGGATCCCGAGCGTGATCGGCGACGCGAACGCGTCGCGCGAGGAAGCCGCCGTCGATCGCGATGCCGGCGTTCGCGAGCGCGAACAGCGGCACGATCACGTAGCTCGTCCACGGGTGGAAGAGCTGCTGCAGCCGCTCGTTGGGCGAGATCGCCGACGCGCAGGCCCGCGCTGGCGCGAGCGCGCGAGCTCGGGCGTCGGCTGCTCGCGGAACCGGCGGAAGCAGCTCGCTCGCCCGCTCGAGGTCGGCGCGCGCCGCCGGGTAGGCGTAGGCGAGCAGGCCCATCGCGAGGCCGAGCACGACCGGCTCGACGCCCGACTGCGAGCAGCGCCGACCCAGTCGCCGACGCCGAGCACCGCGTAGACCGGCGCCGTGGCGCACGCCGAGCGCGCGGACGAGCGAGGACGGCGGCGAAGAGCCCGACGGCGACGAGCAGCGGCCGCAGCGCGAGCTGCCCGTGTAGACGGTCGCGATCACGACGCAGCGCGACGCAGGTCGTCGACGACGACCACGGTCAGCATGAACGCCCGCAGCCGGTCGGGAAGCGCGGCCCGACGAGCGCGAGCAGGCCGAGCGCGAAGCGCGGTGTCCGTCGACATCGCGACGCCCCAGCCGTGCGCCGACGGCGTGCCCGGCGTTGAAGGCGAGGTAGATCCGCGACCGGCACGGCCATCCGCCGATCCCGGCGAGCAGCGGCAGCGCGACCCGGCGCCGCTCGCGCAGCTCGCCGAGGTCGAACTCGCGCCGCGCCTCGAGGCCGACGACGAAGAAGAAGAACGTCATCAGGCCGCTGTTGACCCAGTCGCGCAGGTCGAGCGCGAGCGACCGGCGCCGCCGACGCCGATCGAGAGCGTCGTCGCCCAGACGTCGTCGTAGGAGGCCGGCGTCGACGTTCGACCCAGACGAGCGCGGCGACCGTCGGCGGCGAGCAGGACGGCGGCGCCGCCCGTCTCGGTGCGCAGGAACTCGCGCAGCGGCGTCTCGAGGCTCCGCGCCCAGGCCGTGCGGCCGAAGTAGACGGGCTCGGTCATCTGGCCGTCAGCGTATGCGACGATCGGCACACATCGTCCACCACCGGAGGAGGCATCCATGCGCAAGACGACGCTGGCCGTGTCGGCCGTCGTACTCGCAGCCGCGACCGCGGCCGCCGCAGCGGCGGTCGCACTCGTCGTCGCGGGCCCCTCTGCGGCGCACGCCACGGCCAAGGGCCCGGGCCTGTGGCAGGTCTACGACGAGCGCTCTCGAAGGCGCGCTACATCGACCTCACGCACGCGATCACGCCGAACATGCCGGTCTGGAAGGGCTTCGGCCCGGCGAAGTTCGCGCCGACGCGTCAACCCGGCGACCGGCGCTCCGTACACGTACGCGCATGACGGCTTCGAGGCGACCGCGTACCCGCTCGTCGACCGACCAGTTCGGCACGCAGCTCGACCCGCCGGCGCACTGGGCGCCCGAGTACCCGGCGATCGACGAGCTGCCGCCGACCTACGCGGTGCGGCCGCTCGTCGTGATCTCGATCGTCGCCGCAGGTCGCAGCAGCAGCCGGACTACGCGCTGCAGGTGTCCGACATCGAGGCTTGGGAGCGGCAGCACGGCACGATCCCGCGCGGGCTCGGTCGTGATGGTGCGCTCGGACTGGTCGAAGCGCTGGACCGACGACCCGCGAAGGCGAAGCCTCGCAGCCGACCCGGTCTTCCCGGGCGTGTCGCTCGACGCGCTGAAGTTCCTGCACCTGAAGCGCCACATCCTGTTCCACGGCCACGAGCCGCTCGACACGGACACGACGCCGACGCTCGAGGGCGAGTCCTGGCTGATGCACCACGGCTACACGCAGGCCGAGGGCGTCGCCAACCTCGACGGGTGCCCGGCGACGGCTGCCTGGTCGCGATCGGCTACCCGAAGTTCAAGGGCGGCCTCGGCGGCTACGCGCGCTACGTCGCGATCTGCCCGCGCCGACGCGGCGAAGGGCGCGCGATCTCGGGCCGCGACGCGCCGCTGCCGAGGTACGGCGACCGCTGCACTGGGACACGGAACTGGGCTACCGCGTCCGCTGAGCCGCCGGACGGCGCGGCCCGGCGAACCCGGGCCGCGCCCGTCTGCGCGACGCTCGTCGCTCGAGCCTGGCCCGCGCGCGGCGCGAGGACTTCCCCGCAGCTCGGGCGCACGCCCTCGCGACCGGCGGTTGACATCGGGCGATGGCAGTCGGAAGCTGCCCTCATGCCGCCGCCCGTCGGGTTCGAGCACGCGGGGCGACGAGGGTGAACCTGGCCGACGTTGCCGCTGCTCCCTGGCCGAAGCGGGTCCGGTTCGTGGCCGTCGTGCTCGTCCTCTCGGCCGCCGGCGGGCTCGGGCTCGTCGCCCTCTTCGGCTTCCTGGTGCGCGAGTTCGGGGGTCGCGTGCCCGCGGTGGCCTGGGCGACCGCGGGCATGGCGCTGGGGCTCCTGGTGCTGGGAGCCGTCGTCGCCGCGTTCGTCTGGGCGATCCTGCACGCGCTCGGCCGCGACACCTGGCTGCCCTTCGCCGCCACCGCGGCAGCCGTCGTGCTGATGATCGTCGGGTTCGTCGCGAGCACGCCGCCGGGAACCGAGTCGAAGATGTCGAGCCTGCTCTTCTCGGACGGGGTGAATGCGGACTTCGCGACGGCCGCCGAAGCCTCGGCCGCCGACGACGCCCTCGCCGGGCGCTTCCGGCCCCTGCTCTTCCTCGACAGCCGGGAGGTGCTGCGGCCCCTCGACGTGGACGCGTTCCTCGCCGAGCGCGACGCGCGAGGGCGACCGGTCGTGCACGCCTGCACGAGGGTCGGTCAGAAGCCGGATCCGTGCTCCGCCGTCACGCGCAGCAGCGACCTCTACCCGTTCATCACCTCGCCGGACCGCTCCTACCTCGACCTCGGCGAGCAGGGCTGGGAGCGCCACGACCGGGTCGGTACCCCGCAGCGGCTCTACTACCACCTCGTTCGTGACGACGCGACCCACGTCTTCCTCGAGTACTGGTGGTTCTTCCGCTACAACGTCTCCCCCGTCCACGCCCATGCGATGTGCCTCGCGGGCCTCTCGCTGGCCGACGTGACGTGCTTCGACCACGAGGGCGACTGGGAGGGCGTCACCGTCCGCGTGGACACCCGCCGGAGGAAGATCGCCTCGGTCACCTACAGCGGCCACCACTGGCCGGGATACCGGTACGACCTCTCGACGCTCGAGCGCTTCGGCGCCGTCTCCGGCACCCACGCGAAGGTCTTCGTCGCATACGGCAGCCACGCGTCGTACCCGACGAGGTGCACGCACAGCTGCGACCAGCTCGACTTCCGCGCCGACGCGCTCTGGCTGAAGATCCGGGTCGCGGACGGCGACCACGACGGCGCCCGGCCCTGGCAGGGCAACGAGGACGCGGGCTGCCACCGCGATCACTGCGTCCTCCCGCTGCCGGTCGCGCCGTCGGGACGAGGGGCGCTCTGGGACGCGTTCGACGGCAACTGGGGCCGCGCGGGGTGCGCGCCCGTGCCGGTCTTCTGCGTCCGGAACGACGGGCCGCCGTCGCCGAGCTACCAGAAGCGGTTCGCCTCTCCGGGCGGAGGCAGTAGGGGCTCGGTCGCCGAGCTCGTCCGCCAGGCGCGCCGCTCCGGCGACCTTCGGTCGGCTGCGGCGCGCTAGTCGATCAGCTTGCGCGTCATCGCGCGGATCGCGACGCGCCAGACGAGCAGCCCGAACAGCGCGAGCGCGCCGACCCGCGCGAGCGTCGACCCAGCCCTCGAAGCCGAACGCCGCGTCCGCGGACGAGCTCGACGCAGTGGTAGAGCGGGTTCAGCTCGCCGAGGACCTGCGCCCAGCGCGGGCAGCTGGTCGATCGGGAAGAACGTGCCCGCGACGAGGAAGAGCGGCGTCAGCACGGCGCTGACGATGTAGTTGAAGTTCTCGATCGCCTTCGCCCAGCCCGGCGATCGCGATCCCGAAGCAGCGCCCAGCCGAAGCCGGCGATGCACGCGATGAGCGGCACGAGCAGCATCCCCCACGCCGGGTCGAGCCCGAACGCGATCGCGACGAGCAGCGGCGCGCAGCCGTAGACGCCGGCGCGCGTCGCGATCCAGAGCGCCTCGGCGGTCACGAGCTCCTCGGTGTCGACGGGCGCGGCGAGGATCGCGTCGTAGGTGCGCTGGAACTTGTACTTGACGAACGTCCCGAACATCGCCGGGAACGCGCTCGAGAACAGCACCGCGGTGGCGACCGTCCCGGTGCCGACGAACTCGACGTAGTCGTAGCCGCCGACCGTCGCGCACGAGCGAGCCGAAGCCGAACCCGAACGCGAGCAGGTAGATCGTCGGCTCGACGGTCGACGAGAAGGTCGTCGAGCGCCAGAACGAGCGAGAAGTTGACGACCTCGCGCACGAGCACGCCGGTCAGCGCCGGCCGCTCGAGCCGGCCGAGCTCGCGGCCGCGCCGAAGGCGCTCGCAGACGTCGGTCGCCATCAGCCGATCTCCTCCCCGGTCAGCAGCACGAACACGTCCTCGAGGTTCGCCGGCCGCCGCTCGCCCTCGGGAAGCCGCCGTCGGCCGTTCGTCGCCGCAGGATCGAGACGCTCGTGCCGGTGCGGCGCGTGCGCAGGCCCGGCCGCC
Organism: uncultured Actinomycetes bacterium; assembly: GCA_963839285.1. GTDB lineage: Bacteria > Actinomycetota > Thermoleophilia > Gaiellales > Gaiellaceae > DASSSQ01. The sequence goes on along the minus strand of CAWIUN010000020.1, from coordinate 25,724 downwards.
AGCGCCTCGCGCCTCGACCTCGGCCAGCCGCGCGCGGCGGCCCGTAGACCTCGACCGCCTCGCCGCCCGCGTGCTCGCGCGACGAGCTCGCGCGGCGGCCCGGCGGCGACCGCCTTGCCGTGCGACATGATCGTCACCGTGTCGGCGAGCCGCTCGGCCTCCTCGATGTAGTGCGTCGACATCAGGAGCGTCGTCGCCCTCGCTGCGCAGCGCGTCGATGAGCGCCCACAGCTCCTGGCGCACCTGCGGGTCGAGCCCGACGGTCGGCTCGTCGAGCAGCACGAGCCGCGGCCGGTGCACGAGCGCGCGGGCGATCAGCAGCCGCCGCCGCATCCCGCCGGAGAGCTCGTCGACGCGCGTGTCGCGGCGGTCGCCGAGCTGCGCGAGCTCGAGCGCGCGCTCGACCGCCGCGCGCCGCTCGCGCGCGGCCGATCCGGTAGAGGTGCGCGAAGACGAGCAGGTTCTGCTCGACGGTCAGCGTCACGTCGAGGTTGTCGAGCTGCGGCACGACGCCGCAGCTGCGGCGCGCGCCTGCTTCGACTCGTCGCGGCAGGCGGAAGCCGAGCAGCTCGAGCTCGCCCTCGTCGGCGATCGACTGCGCGGTCAGGAGCGCATCGTCGTCGACTTGCCGGCGCCGTTCGGGCCGAGCAGGCCGACGCAGGTGCCCTCGGGCACGTCGAGGTCGAGCCCGTCGACGGCGGTGATCGGGCCGTAGCGCTTGACCGCGCCGCGAATCGAGATCGCGCTCGCCATCGGCCCTACGATACGGCGTCGGCGACCTCTGCCGCGGGCGCCGGCTCGGAGTCGCGCAGCAGCGTCCGGGCGAGCACGGCGGCGACGAGCGCGAACGCCGCTCCGGCCACGAACGCGAGGTGGTAGCCGCCGGTCAGCGCGGCGAGCCGGCCGTCGCCCGGCGAGCGCGTCCGGTGCGCGACGAGGCGATGCCCGCGAGCACGGCGAGCCCGAGCGCGCCGCCCATCATGAAGCCGGTGTTGACGACGCCCGAGACGAGCCCGGCCTCGCTCGGGCGCACCCCGCTCGTCGCGGCGAGCAGCACCGGGTTGAAGGCGAGCCCGACGCCGAGCCCGAGCAGGATCGTCGCCGGCAGCACGTCGACGAGGAAGTCGCCGTCGACCGGCGCCCGCGCGAACAGCGCGAGCCCGCCGCGACGAGCAGCATCCCGAGCGAGAGCGGCGTCCGGATCCCGAAGCGCATCACGATCCTGCGCCGAGAGCCCGAGCGAGAACGCGCCCATGATCAGGTTCGCGGGCAGGAAGGCGAGCCCGACCTCGAGCGGGCTGTAGCCGAGCACGAGCTGCAGGTAGAGCGCGGACGAGGAAGAACCACGCGAACATCGCCGCCGACCAGAGCATCCCGACCGCGTTCGCCGTCGCCACGTTCCGCAGCCGGAAGAGCCGCGAGCGGGACGAGCGGCGCCGCGACGCGCGACTCGATCGCGAGGAACGCGCCGAGCAGCGCGCGGCCGCCGAGCAGGCCGAGCATCTGCGCCCACGTCCACCTCTCGTTGCCGTTCACGACCGCGTAGACCGCGAGCAGCAGCGCGGCCGTGATCGTCACCGCGCCCGGGACGTCGAGCCGCACGTCGCGCCCGGCCGCCGCCCGGGGGATCAGCGCGAGCGTGAGCCGAAGACCGCGACGCCGACGGGCAGGTTGACGAGGAAGACCCAGTGCCAGCTGAGCGCGTCGGTGAGGACGCCGCCGAGCAGGACGCCGATGCTGCCGCCGCCCGCCATCACGAAGCCGAAGACGCCCATCGCCTTCGTCCGCTCCGCGCGGCTCGTGAACAGGGTCATGATCAGCGACAGCGCGACCGCCGAGACGACGGCGCCGCCGACGCCCTGGACGGCGCGCGCCGAGACGAGCAGCCACTGCGTCGTCGGCGAGGCCGCACGCCGAGCGACGCCGCCGTGAAGAGCGACGAGCCCGGCGAGGAAGAGCCGCCGGTGGCCGAAGAGGTCGCCGAGGCGGCCGCCGAGCAGCAGGAAGCCGCCGAAGGTGAGCATGTAGGCGTTCACGACCCACGCGAGCGAGGCCTGCGAGAAGCCGAGGTCGGCGCGGATCGACGGCAGGGCGACGGTCACGATCGTCGAGTCGAGCACGATCATCAGGTCGCCGAGGCAGAGCACGTAGAGCGCGAGCCAACGGGTGCGGGTGTCGGTGATGGTCATGTCCCCTTCGACGGGCTCCGGCCCGCGGAACTCATCGGTCGGCCGTCGATGAGTTCCGGCGCGCCGTGGCGGTCCAATCCGCAGATGGCCCCGACCGACGATCGTGCTCGACGTGAGCCCTGCGGCCGCAGACGTGGAGACGCTCGACGCGCTGGCGCGGCTGCAGCTGGCGGCGCGCCGGGCCGGGCTCGAGCTCCGGCTTCGGCGCGCCGCGCCGGAGCTGGCCGAGCTGATCGCGTTCGCCGGCCTGGACGCGGTGCTACGCGTCGAGGTGCGGCGGCAGCCCGAAGAGCGGGAAGAGCGTCTCGGTCTCGAGGAAGAAGGTCAGCTCCCCGATCCGCCCGTCGCGTAGCTCGAGCACCTGCAGCGCCCAGGGCGCGTAGCCGCCGTCCGGGTCGGGCTTGTACTGGCCGAACGCCGGCGAGCCGTTCGCGGCCACGGTCGGGATCACGCGCGAGCCCTGGCAGCCGATCCCCGGGCCGAACCACCAGGCGAAGATGTCGTCGCGGCCGCGCAGCCAGAGGTCGAACGGCGGCATCGACTGCGTCGCGTCCTCGTGGATGAGCGAGGTCAGCGCCTCGATGTCGTAGCGCTGGAACGCGTCGACGAAGCGGTCGAGCAGCTCGCGTTCGGCGGCGTCGAGGCTCGGCCGGCGCCGTGCCCGCCGCGACGTCGCGCTCGGCCAGCGTCGCCCGCGCCCGCTGGAGCGCCCTGTTCACCGAGGCGACCGACGTCTCGAGCAGCTCCGCGGCTTCGGAGGCCTGCCAGCGCAGCACCTCGCAGAGGATCAGCGCGGCGCGCTGCCGCGGCGGCAGGAACTGGAGCGCGGCGACGAACGCGAGCCGGATCGACTCGTGCTCGACCGCGAGGTCGGCCGGGTCGCCGACGAGCGCGTCCGGGATCGGCTGGATCCAGGTCGCCTCCGGCAGCGCGTTCAGGTTCTCCAGCACCGGCTCGCGCGCCGGCCCGAGGTCCATCGGCCGCGCGCGCCGCTCCCTGCCGTTCAGCATGTCGAGGCAGACGTTCGTCGCGATCCGGTAGAGCCACGACTCGAGCGCCGCCCGGCCCTCGAAGCGGTCGAGCGCCCGCCAGGCGCGCACCATCGTCTCCTGCACGGCGTCCTCGGCCTCGAACGGCGAGCCGAGCATGCGGTAGCAGTGGGCCGTGAGCTCGCGGCGGTACTGCTCGAGCTCGTCCGCCCGGGGACGGGTGACGGTCGCGTCGCGCACCGGTCCCGATGTTACGCCGCGGAAGGTGACGCAGGCCGAGGGTGCCGCCGATGAGTTTCGATTCGGAGTTCGGTCTTTACGTCGGGCGGCCGGACCGCCACACTCGACGTTGACCGCGACCGGAGGTGACACCACATGCCGAAGACCGTCCTGCTGGTCGGCACCCGCAAGGGCTGTTCGTGCTCGAGAGCGACGGACCGCCGCGACTGGAGCCTGCGCGGCCCGTACTGCGAGAGCTGGCCGATCTACCACGCCGTCCACGACCCCGACTCCGGCGCGATCTACGCCGCCGCCGGCGAGCGAGTGGCACGGCGCCGCCGTCTGGCGCAGCGCCGACCTCGGCGAGACCTGGGAGCACTCGAGCGAGGGGCTCGCGCTACGCCGACGGCGGCCAGAAGCTGTCGAAGGTCTCGGGCCTGACGGCGGCGCACGGCCGCGCTGCTCGCCGGCGCCGAGGCCGCGGGCGTCTTCGAGAGCCGCGACGGCGGCGAGACCTGGTCGCTGCTGACGACGCTCGAGGGCCAGCCGGGCCGCGACGCCTGGAACGACCCCTCGAAGCAGCCGCCGGGCCACCTCGGCGTGCCGGCGATCCTGCCCGACCCCGACGACGCGTCCCGCTTCTGGGCGATCGTGCAGGGGTTCGGCATCTTCGAGACGACCGACGACGGCGCCGCCGTGGACGCCGCGCAACCAGCGGCCTGCGCGCCGACTGGCCGCTCGAGAACCCGGAGGTCGGCTACTGCGTCCACAAGCTCGTGATGTCGCCGGCCGACCACGACGCGGCTCTACCAGCAGAACCACGTCGGCATGCACCGCAGCGACGACGGCGGCCAGTCGTGGACGGAGATCACCGAGGGCCTGCCGACCGAGTTCGGCTTCGCCGCCGCCGCGCACCCGCACGACCGCGACACCTTCTACGTGATCCCGCTCGACCCGGGCCACGGCCGCGACGATGCCGGACGGCAAGGCCGCCGTCTGGCGCACCCGCGACGCCGGCTCGAGCTGGGAGCGGCTCGACCGCGGCCTGCCGCAGGAGGGCGCCTACCTCGGCGTCCTGCGCGAGGGGATGGCGATCGACTCGCACGACGAGCCCGGCCTCTACTTCGGCACGAGCACCGGCCAGGTGTTCGCGAGCGCCGACGAGGGCGAGAGCTGGAGCGAGATCGCCGAGCTACCTGCCCGGCGATCGCCTCGGTCGAGGTCGCGGTCGTCGACTAGCATGGCCGAGCTGCACCTTCCCTCGACGCTGCCGCCGCTCTTCCCCGGCCTGCCGCGCCGGCTCGAGGTCGACGCCGCGACGGTCGCCGAGGCGATCGAGCGGCTCGACGCGCGCTGGCCCGGCCTGCGCGACCGCCTCTGCGAGCCGGGGCCCGGCGCTGCGCCGGCACATCCACGTCTACGTCGACCGCGAGCGCGCCGAGCTCGACACCGCGCTCGAGGCCGCGCTCGCGGGTCGACGTGATCGCCGCGATCAGCGGCGGCTAGGACGCGCCGCCGGAGATCGGCCGGTCGAGCGTCTCGAGCAGCTCGCGAAGCCGATCTGGATCCTCGATGCGGAGATCGGCCGCATAGGCGCGAAACGCGTCCACCTGCGCGGACAGCGGGGTTGGTGCGACCACCTCGAAGGCGTTCATGAACTTCGCGGTGCTTCCCACAACGGCGTAGCCCATCTCGTTGGCGACGAGCACCCACTGGCCCGAAGGCGAAATGCACGCGTTCTGGAGCGGAACCGCATCCAAGTATCCGCCCAGGTCGACAAACGGGATCCGAACGAATTCATCCTCGCCCTCCGGAACCTCGATGCGGTACACGTACATCTCGTCGTCGCCGACAGAACGTGCAGCGGCGACGAGTGCATCGAGCCACTCGTCATCGAGCGCGTAGAAGACGGGATAGAGCACGGTAACTGCGTCGAGGTGGTCGGCGAAGACAGGCCTGGTCGGATCGAGTTCGACCACGACGTGCGACATTGCTTCCTGCACCCTGGCCCCGAGTTCCCGCTCCATCGCCTCGAACGTTATCTCGGTTTCGTCTGAGCGATTTGCGGCCACGCTCAGTGCGCAGGTCAGTACCGCGCTCAACGACCGCTCGCGGGTCGACGTGATCGCCGCGATCAGCGGCGGCTGATCGCCGGCTACTCGAGCAGCCCGGCCTGTCCGGGCTCGGGCAGCCAGCGGTAGCTGTTCAGGAGGGCGTCCTCGGCGGAATGGCGCTCGAGGAAGTCGTCGAGGACGCGGATGTAGAGGCCGATCGTGTGCTTCCCCCGGGGCAGCTGCTTGCGCGAGGTGAAGAGCACGCCGTAGTGGTCTCGCCCGGCGTCGGCAGCCTTGCGCATCTCCGCGTCGAAGTCGGGCCAGTTCTCGGTCACGAGCGCTCGGCGCTCGGCGGCGACGAGGGCGAAGAGCTGCTCGTCCTTCAAGCCGTCGAGACCGGGACGCTCGTGGACGGAGACGACGTCGTGCCCACGTTCGCGAAGTCCCACTGCGATCGTCTGGCTGTAGAGCTCGTCGAGGACGAGCTTCAAGCAAGCAGCTCCCGGCCGGCGCGCCAGGTGGCCTCGGCACGGTCGGCGACCGCGCGCTCGCGCTCGGCGATCTCCTCGACCTCGTCGCGGTAGACGGCGTAGTAGTTGACGGCGGCCTGTACGCGCGACGGCGGCAGCCCGAGGTAGTCGGCCGTCTCCTGGACGGAGTTGCCGGAGTTGCGGACGGTCTCGATCACCTGCCAGACGTCCAGACGGCTGCCGGCGAGAATCGCCCGCCGCCCGAGCGCTCCCTCGCGGAAGCCGATCTCGGGGTGCTCGTCCATCTTCACGCCCTCGGCGATGTACCGCTCGGTCAAAGCGTTGCGCGTGACGCCGCGCTCGCGCGCCCGGCGGTCGAGCTCCTCGAAGGTCGGCGTTGCGATCCGGACCGAGAACTGCCTGTGGCCCGTTCGATCCCTCCTCTCGGTCATTTTGATCACAATGTATCACATCTGATCTTGCGAGCGGCACCGATGAGTTCTGGGCCGTCGAGGCGTCCAAACGACGACACCGAGAAGGAGGCTCAATGCCCGGTCAGATCGTCCACATCGAGATCCCCGCCGACGACACCGCCGCCAGCCGCGAGTTCTGGGGCTCGCTGTTCGGCTGGCAGTTCGAGTCGTATCCCGGGGCCCGTCCGAGTACCACATGACCCGCATCGCGGAGACGACGGGCGCCGCGATCAGCAACATGGAGCCCGGCAAGAAGGGCACCCGCTCCTACTTCGACGTCGACGACATCAACGCCGGCGCCGCGCGCGTCCGCGAGCTCGGCGGCGAGGCCGACGACCCCGATGCCCGTCCCCGGCATGGGCTGGTTCGCCACCTGCCGCGACCCGCACGGCAACGAGTTCGGACTCTGGCAGAACGACTCGTCCGCGCCGAACCCGGTCGCCTAGCCACGACGCTGCGGGCGGCGCCCGACGCCGCCCGCGGCTCACCCTTCCGCGGCCGCGTACGAGACGCGGGCGCACTCCGCGCAGACGCCGGCGGGCACGAGCCCGACCCGCATCGCCAGCGCGAACACCCGGCAGCCGACGCAGATCCCGAACGCCGCCTCGAGCGACGCGAACGCCGCCAGCACACCGACGAGCGCGAACGCCGCCGTCTCGGCGCCGGCGACGTAGTAGAGCAGCGTCGCCGTCACGGTGAAGACGGCGCCGATCGTCTGCGCGAACCGCTTCGCCGGCCCGGGCGCGTAGCGGTGGCGCAGCCGCAGGCGCGGCGTCACGACCCGCGTCGCAAGCAGTCCGAGCGGGCTCAGCGTCGGCCCCGTCAGCGCGCGGGCGAGGAAGCCGTAGGCGAGCACCGGCAGCAGCCACCCCTGTCGCCACGCGATCGCAGCGACGGCCAGCAGGGTGACCGACCCGGCGACGAGCCGCGCCGAGGTCTCGTTGACGGGGTTCGGGAAGGAGAAGAGCCGCCGCACGGTTCAAGGAGGATACCGAATTACTTCACTTCGGATACCGAAGCTTGCGGACGCGTCAGCCCGACGCCAGACGGGCCGGATCGAAGAGCCGCAGCAGCGGCGACTCGGCCTCGCCCAGGAGCGCCGCGGCGACGAGGCGGCCGCACGCGAAGCCGAGCACGTTCCCGTGGCCCGAGTAGCCGGCCGCTACCCAGACACGGTCGCGGCCCGGCACGGGTCCGACGAGCGGCAGCATGTCCTGCGTCAGCCCGAAGATGCCCGCCCAGCGGTGCGTGATCTCGGGCGGCCGGCCGATCAGCTCGCCGAGGAACGACTCGAGCGAGGCCTGGATCGTCGGCGTCGTCTCCTCGACGTCGGTCAGCTCGTCGAGGATCGAGACGTCGCGGAAGCCGCCGAGCAGCACGCGCCCGTCCGGCAGCTGCTGCCAGTAGTCGAAGCCCTGGCGGGCGTAGTGGGGCCGGTCGTAGAGCCGCTCCGGCAGCGGCGCGCTGACGACGACCTGCCCGCGCGTCGGCCAGATCGCATCCGCGAGCTCGGGCACGAGCCCGTGGCCGTAGCCGTCGGTCGCGACGAGGACGCGGTCGGCGTCGAGCGCCTCGACGTCCGTGACCGGGTCGTGCTCGCGGATCTCGGCGCCTGCCTCCGCCGCGCCCGCCGCGAGCCGCCGCACGAACCGCGCCGGCTGCAGCGCGCCGTCGCCGGGATGGAGGATCGCCCCGTGGAACCGGCCCGCAAGCTGCGGCGGCAGCTCGTCGAGCCACTCCGCCTCGATCCCGTCGCCGCGCATCGCCTCGAACTCGCCCCGGATCCGGTCGCGCTCCTCCTCGTCCGCCGCCAGCCGCAGGCTCCCCACCCGAGCGAGCGCGTCGCCGGCGATCTCGGCCATCCGGTCGAGCTCCGCCTCCGTCCACGCCCAGAGCCTGCGCGCTTGCTCCGCCCCGTAGGTCTCCCGCGCGACGTCGTAGGCCGCCGCCCCGCCGCGCAGCGCGAAGCCGCCGTTGCGCCCGCTCGCACCCTCCGCCACCCCGCGAGCGTCGTGCACGCGTACGCGCAATCCCGCCTCCGCGAGCCGCAGCGCCGCCGAGCAGCCCGTGATCCCGGCGCCGACGATCGCCACGTCGACGCGCCCGTCGTGCCGCGGAGCCGTACGCGGAGGGACAGGATCCTCGAGCCAGTACGGATTCACGCGCGCGGACGCTACACCGATTCACAGTCGCCCGGGGAATCGTCGAGCGCACACCGGTTCACTTTCCAGAGCCTGCGCGAAGTCTGACGGTGGGAGGCCCGGCCGACCCGGGCCTCCCACCGGCTTCCGCCTTACGGCCGCCGGCCCGTGACGGCGATATAGGCGCCGCCGTTGCCGTTCGGATGGACGAGGACGACCGGCGCGAGGCAGGTAGCGGGCACGGCGATCGTGTCCTCGATCTCCGCGTCGCCCGACTCCGAGATCGGCGCCGAGCCGTCGTCGCGGCCGCCGGCGAGCGTCGGGCGCGCAGTAGAGCGACGCGGACACCGTCGTCACCGGACGCGCCGTGCCGGCCGGGAACGTGCCGTGCGCGACCGGAATCACGAGCCCTTCGACCTCGACGTGGATGCGCCCGTCGGCGCGGAGCCGGACGCTGCCCTCGTCGAGCACCCACGGAGCGCCGCCGGCGGCAACGCCGTGGATCGCGGGATCGCTCGGGACGCTCGGCGCGAGCGACGAGACGAAGACCGGCTTCCCCGCCGCGATTCCGTCGTCGCCCGCGTCGTCCTTGCCCCGGTCCTCCTGGCGCGCGCCCTCGTTCTCCTGGTCGTGCCCTCGCGCCTCTACCGCCCTTGAGCCGTCGTCGCGTCCGTGGCCGTCCCGCGCGCTCGCGCCGACCGCCCCGGCAAGCGCCAGGATCAGCGCGCCCGCGGCCAGCATCGTCCAGAACACGACTCGCTTCGAGCTCTTCCGCATCGGCATCGACCTCCGTCTGTGATCGGGTCCGGGCGACTGTCGCCCCTGGTCGGAGATGTACGGACAGGAGCCCCGACCGGTTCACGCGGCCGCCGGTCCGTAATTCCTGCCGATGCGCGCCCGCGCGGCGGGGCGAGGATCGACTCAAAGCGACAGAAGGAGGGGCAGCAGCCATGTCCGAGCTCCTGGAGCGTCCGCCAGCCCGGCACGACGGGACCGCCCCTGTCGACGACCTCCACGACGAGGCGCTGCGACGGCTCGAGAAGAAGCGCGGATTCCGCGTGCATCTCGCCGTGTACCTGGTCGTCAACGCGACGATCTGGGCGATCTGGGCGATCGTTTACGTGTCCACCGGCGTCTGGTTCCCGTGGGCGGTCTTCCCGCTCGTGGGCTGGGGGATCGGCCTCGGCTTCCACGCCTGGGACGCGTACGGGCGCAGGCCGTTCACCGCCGAGCAGATCGAGCGCGAGGCCGCTCGGCTCCGCGGCGCGCGCTGAGCCCGCGACGAAGGAGGAAACGATTTCCTCCCGCCGCACTAGCGCGCGCCGACGGCCGCCGGCACGTGGCTGTCGGCGGCCGGCAGGTCGAGCACGAACGCGTGCGCCGGTCCCGGCCCCGGCGGCCGGTAGCGGAGGCTGCCGCCGTGCGCCTCGACGAGGCTCGCGCGAGATCGCGAGCCCGAGCCCGGTTCCCTCGTTCTCGCCGAAGCGGGCGAACGGGACGAAGATCTGGTCGAGCACCGCCGCGGGGACGCCGCGGCCCTCGTCGGAGACCTCGACCACGACGCGGTCGCGGCGCTGCCGGCACGACACGGTCACCGTGCCGCGCGCCGTGGGCGATCGCGTTCGCGACCAGGTTGACCACGACCTGCAGCAGCCGGTCGGGGTCGCCGGCCACCGCGCACGTGCCGCGCGCGTCGAACCTGACCTCGCGGCCGTCCGGGACGATCAGGCCGCTGAGCGCCTGCTCCAGCAGCCGTCCCGGCTCGACCCGCTCGCGACCAGCGGCAGCGTCCGCCGCTCGGTGCGGGTGAGGACGAGCAGGTCGTCGACGAGCCGGGCGAGCCGCCGCGCGCCGGACGCAGCCTCGTGCAGGAAGCGGCGGCGGTCGTCGTCGCCGAGCCCCGGCCGCAGCAGCAGCGTCTCGAGGAAGCCGAGCGTGGCGGTCACCGGCGTCCGCAGCTCGTGCGACACCGCCGCGACGAGCTGCTGCCGCTGCTCGCCGAATTCCTCGAGCGTGGCGATCGTGCGCTGCTGCTGCTCGTAGGCCTCCGCCTGGGCGAGGGCGGCGGACAGCTGCGGCGCCAGCCGATCGAGCAGCGGGAGCGCCTCCCGCTCCCACGCGCGGATCTCTTCGCTCGCAAGGCCGAGCGCCGCTACCGTCCGGTCGCGCCAGACGATCGGATAGCCGACCGCCGCGCGGACTCCGCGCCCGGCGAGGCGGCGGCGCAGGACGACGTGCACGCCCTCCTCCGCCTCGCTGTCGTCGATCGCGAGCGGGACAGATCCCTCGAAGGCCGCGAGCGCGAGCTCGTCGGCGGCGCCCGAGGAAGAGTCGGCCGCACGCGTCCAGCGGTAGACGGACGGCTCCTCGTCCGCCGCGGCGGGCGTTCGCAGCGAACAGGCATCGGCCCCGAGGCTGCGGGCGAGCTCGGCGACCGCGGTGCGCAGGACCGCGTCGAGATCCAGGGAGGCCCGGATCCGCTCGCTGATCTCGAGCGCTGCGGCATCCTGGGCGCTCCGCTCGGCCAGCGCCGCCTGGGCGCGCCTGGCCGGGCGGGCGGCGAGCGGCGAGCGCGCAGCCGAAGACGGCCAGACCGAGCTCGGTCGCCGCGAGCAGCCGCGGCTCGAGCGCGCGGCCGGCCGCCGCCGGTGCCGCGGCGGCGGCGGCGAGCGAGACGCCGACGAGGAGCAGCGTGTCCGGGACGCCGAGCACGACCGCCGCGACCCCGACGGGCCAGGCGTAGGCGAGCAGGAACCGGTACGGCTCGTCCAGCTGCGCCGACGCGGCCGAGACGAGCGCGGCGTCGAGCACGAGCCCGGCGCGGATCAGCCACGCCGGCGGCAGCCGCAGGCCGGCGAGCGCGGACAGCGCCGCGATCCCCGCCACGGCTGCTGCGACCCCGAAGAGCATCCCCTGCCGGTCGCCCGGCGCCGTCAGGGCGGCCGCGCAGAGGCCCGCCGCGGCGACCGCCGACGCGGCTGGACGCACGACGAACAGGAACGAGCGCTGCTGGTCCGCGAGGGCTCTCGACTGCGGCATCTCCGACGTCCCCCTGGGCGAAGGAACGGGAGGCCCGACGATAGCGAACGGCTACCCGTACAGGTCGAGCACCTGCGGCCACACCTGCTCGAGCGGCCCAGCGAGCGTGCAGCGGGCGATCGGCCTCCCCCGCTCCTCGTTCTCGACCGGCATCGCGATCCGGCCGACGAGCCGGTACCCGCTGCAGAAGCGGGCGTCGAGCTCTCGGATGCCGACCAGCAACACGCGGCGCCCGGTGACGTCGGGACGCCAGTAGCGGAACGTGACGTGACCGGACGCGATCGGCGGCAGGCCGCGGCCGAAGAGCTCGAGCGCGCCGGCCTCGCCGTAGTTCAGCGCGAGCACCACGTCGGAGCCGACCGCGAGGCCCTCGACCTGCCGCGCCAGCGCATGCCAGCCGACCTCGTCCTCGAAGTCGCTGCGCGCGTCGAGCACCCCGTAGCGGTCGGCCGTCCGGAGCGGCAGCACCGGCAGCCCGATCGGCAGCAGCAGGACGAGCAGGCCGGCCCACGCGATCCCGGCGCGACGCAGGCGCCGCGCGGTCGCCCAGCGGTCGAGCGGCAGCGCGCCGGCCGCGAGCGCGAACAGCACGGCGGGCAGGGCGTAGTAGGACTTCCCGCCGAGGACGAGGTAGGCGACGACGGTTCCGACGACCGTCCAGCCGAGCGGCCTCAGCGTGCGGTCGCGGACGAGCGCGACGATCCCGGCGACCGCGACCGGCACCGCAACGGGATGGACGAGCAGGAGCACGTTTGCCACGTAGAGCGGGCGCGACTCGTCCGTCGCGCTCGCCGCCGGGTGCAGGAACCAGTCGATGCTCGCCCAGCCGTGGCGCGCCTCCCAGACGAGGTTCGGGACGAGCAGCGCCGCCGCGATCCCGATCGCGAGCGGGAAGCCGCGCGAGCGGAGCAGGTCGCGGCGCCAGACGGCGAACGTCGCCACGAGCAGGACGAGCACGACGGCGAGCGTGTACTTCGTCTCGAGCCCGATCCCGGCGGCGACCCCGAGCGCCGGCCACGAGCCGCTGCCGACCGCGAGCCGCAGCGCCAGCCAGAGCACGACCATGGTCGCCAGCTGGTCGAACGACACCGGCTGGAAGAGCCCGTTCGTCGCCACGAGCAGCGGCGAGAAGCCGACCAGGACGGCGGCGAGCACCTGCGCCCGCGCGCCGCCGCCGAGCTCCCGCGCGACGAGCGCCGCGACGAGCATCGTCGCCACGCCGGCGAGGATCGCGAAGAGGCGGAAGCCGACGAGCGAGTAGCCGAAGAGAGAGCCGCGCGAGCGCGGAGAAGACCGCCGTCACCGGCGGGAACTCGACGTAGCCGCCCTGCAGGTGCGTCCCGGCGACGGCGTAGTAGAGCTCGTCGCGCTGCCAGCCGTAGCGACCGGCGAACGGGAGCTGGAGCGCGCACTTCGCGGCGACGGCGAGCAGCAGCGGGCGGAGCGCGAGCGCCGGCATCGCGCGGCAGCGTACCCCGCGCCCACGGCACCCTCCTAGGATGGGGAGCGTGGAGGTGCTGCTCCGCGCCCGCGGACTGACCAAGCGCTACGGCAGGGTCGTGGCGCTCGACGGCGCCGACTTCGAGATCGAGGAGGCGGTCACCGGGCTGCTCGGCCCGAACGGCGCCGGCAAGAGCACCGCGATCAAGCTCTTCCTCGGCCTGATCGAGCCGACGGAGGGCGTCGCCGAGGTGCTGGGCGAGACCGCCGCCGCGCAACGTCTCGCGTCCGGGCGCGGCTCGGCTACATGCCCGAGCACGACTGCCTGCCCGGGAGCGTCTCGGCGGCCGAGTTCCTCGCGCACATGGCCGAGGTCAGCGGCCTGCCGCGCGGCGCACGCGCGCTCCCGCGCCGCCGACACGCTGCGCCACGTCGGCCTCTTCGAGGAGCGCTACCGGCCGATCGGCGGCTACTCGACCGGGATGAAGCAGCGCGTGAAGCTCGCGCAGGCGCTCGTCCACGACCCCGTGCTCGTCTTCCTCGACGAGCCCGCCGCCGGGCTCGACCCGACCGGGCGCGAGGAGATGCTCGCGCTGATCCGGAAGACGCACCGCGAGTTCGGGATCAACGTCGCTCTTCTCCTCGCACATCATGGGCGACGTCGAGCGGACCTGCGACCGGATCCTCGTGCTCGACAGCGGCAAGGTCGTCCACCAGGGCGAGGTCTCGTCGTTCACGAGCGAGACCGAGACGCGTCTACGTCGAGGTGACCGGCGCGACGGGACGAGTTCCTCGCCGCGCTGCGCGAGCGGCAGCGTCGAGGCGCAGCATCGAGGGCGACGACGGTCGTCGTGCCGGACGTCGTCGACGAGCGCTACGACCTGATCCGCGACGCGCTCGTCGCCTCCGGCGCGCCGCTGCGCCGGCTGGCGCCGCACCGGCGGACGCTCGCCGAGCTCTTCCGGCGACGGCCGGGAGGAGGCCGCGCGTGAGCCGAGCGCCGCCCGGGACGGGTCTACGACCTCGGCTTCCGCCGCTACGAGGGGCCGCGCGAGGGCCGCCGGCGCGCCGTGCTCGCGGTCTACAAGGACGGGCTGCGCGGCCGCGCGGGCTCGGCCGCGGCGGCAGGGCGAAGATCGTGCCCTGGCTCTTCCTCGCCGCCTCGCTGATCCCGGCGATCGGTGCTCGCGCTCGTCGCCGGCGCCGTCGACCGCGCCGCGCCCGGCTTCGACGCGGCGGCCGACCTGCCGTCGCACGCCGGACTACTACTCGATCGCGTCGATCGTGCTGCTGCTCTTCGCGGCGGTGATCGGCGCCGAGCTCTTCTGCCCCGACCGGCGCAACGGCACGATCAGCCTCTACCTCGTGCGGCCGCTGCGGGCGACCGACTACGCGGTCGCGCGCTGGGCCGCGCTCGTCACGGTCATCGCTCGCGGCGGCCTGGATCCCGCAGTTCGTCCTGCTCGCCGGCCTCGCGCTCGGCGCAGCCGACCCGGGCGCCTACCTCGCCGACACACTGGCTCGACGTCCCGCGCTTCCTGCTCGCGGGCGCCGCGCTCGCCGCTCTACTACGCGACGCTCGCGACGCTCGTCTCCGCCTACACGACGCGGCGCGCCTACGCGGCGGCGTTCTTCGTCGGCGCGTTCGTCGTCACGCGCCGCGGTGATCGGCAGCGTCGTCGACGTCCTCTCGTCGGCACCGGCGCGCTGGCTCGCGCTGCTCAGCCTGCCGAACCTGCCGCTCTACGTGAACGACCTCGTCTTCGGCGGCAGAGCCGACCGCGGGCACGGCCGCCGCCGAGCAGCCTGCCGGCCGCGATCCAGGTCGGCTGGTTCCTGCTCGTCGTCTGCCTGGCCGCGGTCGCGGCGCTCGCAGCGCTACCGGAGGCTGGACGCCGTGAGCGAGGCTCGCATCGTCGTCGACGCCGTCTCGAAGTGGTTCGGCAGCGTCGTCGCCGTCAACGACGTCTCCTTCGAGGTGCGTCCCGGGATCACCGGCCTGCTCGGCCCGAACGGCGCCGGCAAGACGACGCTGCTGCGGCTGATCTGCGGGCTCGCGGCGCCGTCGCAGGGGCGCGTGCGCGTGCTCGGCGTCGACCCGCGGCGCGACCGCGACGTCTACCGCCGCATCGGCGTCATGTCCGAGCACGAGTCGACCTACGACATCCTCACCGGCCGCCAGCTCGTCGAGCTCGCCGCGCGCCTGCACGAGCGTCGCCGACCCGGCGCGCGGCCGCGCGCCGGGCGATCGCGCAGGTCGACATGGCCGACGCGGCCGGCCGGCGCGTCGCGCACGTACTCGCGCGGGATGAAGCAGCGGATCAAGCTCGCGGCGACGCTCGTCCACGACCCCGAGCTGCTGATCCTCGACGAGCCGCTGAACGGCGCCGACCCGCGGCACCGGGTCGAGTTCCAGGAGCTCCTGCACCGGCTCGCCGACGAGGGCCGGACGATCCTCGTCTCCTCGCACATCCTCGAGGAGGTCGAGGCGCTCGCGAGCCGCGTCCTGCTCGTCGTCAACGGCAAGCTCGCCGCCGAGGGCGACCACCACGCGATCCGGGCGGCGCTCGACCAGCGGCCGTACCACGTGCGAGTCGTCTGCGACGCGCCGCGCGAGCTCGCCGCCGCGCTCGTCGGGCTCGACGCCGTCGACTCGGTCGCAGGTCGGCGGACGGCGACGTCGTCGCTGCTCAGCCGCAACGTCGGCGCCGTCCAGCTGTCGCTGCCGGCGCTGGCGCGCGACCTCGCGATCAGGCTGCTGCGCGTCGAGCCGCTCGACGACTCGCTCGAGAGCGTCTTCGAGTACCTGGTGGAGCGATGAGCGCGACGTCTACGTCCTCTCGCTGCGCCAGCTCGCCGGGAAGCTGGCGGCTGCTGATCCTGCTCGGCGCTCTGCGCGCGTGCCGTTCGCGGTCGCGGCGGCCGCCGGCGCCGCGCCGACCCGCCGACGCCCGTCCGCACCTCGACGACGTGCTCCTGAACGGGCTGCTCGCCTCCGCGGTGCTGCCGCTCGTCGCGCTCGCCGTCGCGACGGCCGCGTTCGGCAACGAGCTCTCGCGACCGGACGCTCGCGCAACCTGACCCTGACGCCGCTGCCGCACTGGCGGATCGTGCTGCCGAAGCTCGCTCGCCGCGATCACGATCGGCCTGCCGCCGCTCTCGCCGGCGCGGGCGGCAGCGTCTGCTCGTCTTCCGGCTCGCGTCCTACGAGGGCGCCGGCCGGGCGGCGGCCGCCGCGGCGGTCGCGATCGGCGCCGGCGTCGTCCTCTACTCGCGCCCTCTTCCTCTGGGCCGGGCTCGTCACGTCGCACCCGCTGGCGCTCGGCCTCCTCTACGTCTTCGTCTGGGAGGGCCTGTTCGGCACGTTCGTGAACGGGATCAAGTACCTCAGCATCCGCCAGTACGCGCTCGGGATCGCCACGGTCGTCGACGGCTCGCGCTTCTCCGGGCCCGACCAGGACGTGCTCGGCGGCACCGCGTCGATCGTCGGCGCGCCGGTCGTGGCCGTCGGCTTCACGCTCCTCGCCGTGCGCCGCCTCCGGCGCATGGACGTGCCCTGAGCCGATTCACAGCCGGCTCACAGGAATTCGTGACACTTTGTCACTATGAGCCCCGGCAACGGACAGCGGATCCTCGTCGTCGACGACGAGCCTTCGATCGTCGACGCGGTCGCGACCGCGCTCCGCTACGAGGGCTTCGAGGTCGAAGAGGCCGCCACCGGCCGCGCCGCGCTCGAGGCGGTCGCCCGGCGCGAGCCGCACCTGATCGTGCTCGACTGGATGCTCCCGGACATCGACGGGACCGAGGTCGGCCGCCGGCTCCGCGCCGAGGGCTCGCGGGCGGGGATCCTCTTCCTGACCGCGAAGGACGCGACCGAGAACAAGGTCGAGGCCCTGCGCGCCGGCGGCGACGACTACGTGACGAAGCCGTTCAGCCTCGCCGAGATCGTCGCGCGGATCCAGGCGATCCTGCGCCGGACCGCCGGCGACCGCGACGGCACGATCCTCCGCTACGCCGACCTCGTCCTCGACGACGACCGGCACGAGGTGCGCCGCGGCGAGCAGACGATCGAGCTGACCGCCACCGAGTACGAGCTGCTGCGCTACCTGATGCTGAACCCGCGCCGGGTGCTCTCGAAGGTGCAGATCCTGCAGAACGTCTGGCGCTACGACTTCGGCGGCAACGCAAACGTCATCGAGACCTACGTCAGCTACCTGCGCCGCAAGCTCGACAGGCACGGCCCGCCGTTGATCAAGACCGTGCGCCAGGTGGGCTACATGCTCGAAGAGCAGCGCTAGTGCGCCGGCCGGTCTCGCTGCGGGCACGGCTCGTGCTCGGGCTGATCGTCCTGGCCGCGCTGGGTCTCAGCATCGCTTGCGTATTCACCTACGCGTCGCTGCGCTCGTTCCTGCTCGACCGCGTCGACGCGACGCTCGAGTCGACCCACGCCGGCGTCGAGCCGTTGCTCTTCCACGACGACGAGCACGGCGACGGCGAGGGAGGCCGTGGCCCGGCCCCCGGCATCCAGCCCGGCGGCTACGTGGCGCTGCTGACGACGAGTGGAACGGTCGTCGAGTCACAGGCGGTCCCGGCCGTCCCGGGCGGCGACACGCCCTCGCCGCCGGAGCTGCCGGAGCAGCTCGGGCTCCCCTCGCGCGCGGACCGGCACGGCGAGCGGGTCCGCTACTTCACGACGGACGCCGCGGGACGGCAGCGGCGACTACCGCGTCCGCGCGTCGGTCGAGCCGCAGAACCCGAGCTACGTCCTCGTCGTCGCGCAGCCGCTCGGCAGCGTCCAGGGCACGCTGCACCGGCTGCTCCTGATCGAGGCGATCGTGGCCGCGGCCGTGCTCGCCGCGATGAGCGCGCTCGGCCTCTGGGTCGTCCGCCTCGGGCTCCGGCCGCTGGTCGCGATCGAGCGGACGGCCGGGCAGATCGCCGGCGGCGACCTCTCGCACCGCGTCGAGCGGGCCGACGAGGCGACCGAGGTGGGCCGGCTCGGGCTGGCCCTCAACGCGATGCTGAGCCAGATCGAGACGGCCTTCCGGGCGCGGGAGGCCTCGGAGCGGAAGCTGCGCCGGTTCGTGGCCGACGCCTCGCACGAGCTGCGGACGCCGCTCGCCGCGGTTCGCGCCTACGCGGAGCTCTTCGACCGCGGCGCCTCCGCCCGGCCCGAGGATCTCGCCCGCTCGATGTCGGGCATCGGCCGCGAGTCGGAACGGATGAGCCTGCTGGTCGAGGATCTGCTCCTGCTCGCGCGGCTCGACGAGGGCCGCCCGCTCGAGCGCGAGCCCGTCGATCTCGACGAGGTCGTCCGTGAGGCGGTCGAGACCGCGCAGACCGTCGATCCCGAGCGTCCGATCGAGCTCCCACGCCCGCCCGGCGCGCGTCCTCGGCGACCGGGACCGGCTCCGGCAGGTCGTGGACAACCTGCTCGCCAACGTCCGCGCGCACACCCCGCCGGCCGCGCCGGTGCGCGTCTCGGTCGGGCCGGCGGGCGGCGAGGCGGTGCTCGAGGTTGCCGACTCGGGCCCGGGCCTGGGCGCGGAGGCCGCCGAGCGCGTCTTCGAGCGCTTCTACCGCGCCGACGAGTCGCGCTCGCGCGCGAGCGGCGGCGTCGGGCTCGGCCTCTCGATCGTCGCGGCCGTCGCCGAGGCGCACGGCGGCGCCGTCTCGGCGAGCTCCGAGCCGGGCGATGGCGCGACCTTCCGCGTCTCGCTGCCGCTCGCCTAGGCTCCCTCTCCCGCCCGCTCGTCCTCGGCGCGATGGTGCTCGGGATCGTGTTCGGCAGCTACGGGGTCGCCGCCGCGGCCTACGGCGGCTCGGGCTCCGGCTCGACCACCACGACGCCGGCGCCCCAAGGCGCCACCGCGCAGAACCCCTGGGGCATGCAGCGCAGCGACGAGACGCTGCTCACCGGCGATACCGCCGCGAAGGTGCAGGCGGCGGCGCTCGCGAAGGTCGGCGGCGACGCCACCGTGATCCGCGTCGAGACCGACGCCGACGGCCACGCGGCCCACGAGGTGCACCTGACGAAGACGGACGGGACTCCCGCGACGGTCTACGTCGACGAGTCGTACGCGGTCGTCTCGGTCGAGACCCGCTGACCCTCCCCGTCTCCGTGGGCCCGGCGAGGGGCCGCTCCGGCGGCCCCTCGCCGTTTCCGGTCGAGCAGCCGCCCGCCGCGCGCGTAGGATCCGGACGCGCGTCACGCCGCGGCCCGGGTCCGCGGGCGCGCGTTCCGCGATGCGGGCGCGTGGTCGCCGTCGACGGTGGCGCCGAGACCTCGATGCGACCGACGCTGCTCTCCAGCTCCCGCCTGCGACGCGCGCTGCCCCTCGGGCTCGCGTTCACGGCGATGTTCGCATCGGCGCCCGGCCAGTCGTTCCTGATCGCCGTTTTCGTCGACCGGATCCTCGAGGGCACCGGACTCTCGCGCACCGCCTTCGCCGGCCTCTACGCCGCGGCGACCGTCGTGTCGGCCACGCTCAGCTTCACGCTCGGCCGCGCGGCCGACCGCGCCGGCCTCCGGGCCGTCTGGCTGACGGTCGCCGCCGGGCTCGCCGCGGCCTGCGCGCTCGAGAGCCTCGCCCACGGGATCCTGCTCGCCGCGATCGGGCTCGCGCTCCTGCGCGCCTTCGGCCAGGGATCGTTCCCGCTGCTCGGCACCCTCGTCGTCAACCACTGGTTCCCGGCCCGCCGAGGCGCCGCGATGGCGATCGCCAGCTTCGGCCTGACGACGGCGGCGATCGCGCTGCCGCCGCTCGTCGCGCTCCTGATCGACGAGGTCGGCTGGCGGGTCGCCTACCGGGCGATCGCCGTCGTCGTCGCGGCCGGCGTGCTGCCGCTCGGCCTGCTCGTCCGCCGGCCTCCCACGGCGGCGTCGGACGGAGGGCCGGCCGCGGCGCCGCCGCCGGACCTGGTCGCGCCGCCCTCCGTCGTCCGCCGGATCGGGCGCAGACAGGTGCCGGTGCCGGAGCGGAGCGCCGGGCTCCTGCTCTTCGTGCTCGCCGCCCCGGCGCTGATCACGACCGCGATCACCTTCCACGCGATCTCGATCCTCGGCGGCCGCGGCCTCGGCGAGCCCGCCGCCGCGGCCGCGCTCTCCGTCCTCGGCCTCGCGAGCGCCGGCGGAACGGTCGCCGCAGGGGCGATCGCGGACCGGCTCTCGACGCGCACGCTGCTCACCCTGCTCAGCGGTGTCCTCGCCGCCGGCATCGCCGTCTTCCTCGTCCCGAGCGGGCCCGTCTCGTACCTCGCCTTCGCGGTCATCGGCCTCTCGAACGGCGTCTGGGGCGTCGTCTCCGGGATCGCCTGGGCGCGCACGTACGGCCTCGCTGCGATCGGCAGGCTCCAGGGGCTCAACTCGGCCGCGACGATCGCCGCCGCCGCGGCCGGGCCGCTGCCGCTCGCGCTCTCGCTCGCCGCGACCGGCAGCTACGACGCCGGGCTGGTCTTCCTCGTCGCGACCGCGGTCGCCGCGCTCGCGGCCGCCCTGCGCCGGCGCGAGCCGACGGCCGCAGGCTAGCGAGAGCGCCCCGCCGGTGCGAACATGTGTTCGTGCGGGCGAGGCGACGATCCTGCACGCCGACCTCGACGCGTTCTACGCGTCGGTCGAGCAGCGGGACGACCCGCGCCTGCGCGGGCGGCCGGTCATCGTCGGCGCCGGCGTCGTGCTGGCGGCCAGCTACGAGGCGAAGGCGTGCGGCGTGCGCACGGCGATGGGCGGTGCGCGGGCGCGGCGGCTCTGCCCGGAGGCGGTCGTCGTGCCGCCGCGCATGGCCGCCTACTCGGAGGCGAGCAAGGCCGTCTTCCGCGTCTTCGAGGACGCCTCGCCGCTCGTCGAGGGGCTGTCGATCGACGAGGCGTTCCTCGACGTCCGCGGGATGGAGCGGATCGTCGGGTACGCCGGCCGAGATCGCGGTGCGGCTGCGGCGCGACGTCCGCGAGCGGGTCGGGCTGCCGATCACGGTCGGCGTCGCGCGGACGAAGTTCCTGGCCAAGGTCGCGAGCGGCGTCGCGAAGCCGGACGGGCTCCTGCTCGGTGCCGCCCGACCGCGAGCTCGCGTTCCTGCACCCGCTGCCCGTCGAGCGGCTCTGGGGCGTCGGCGCGGTCACCGCCGCGAAGCTCCACGAGCGCGGGATCGCGCACCGTCGGGCAGGTCGCGCGCCTGCCGAGAGTCGGCTCGTCGTCGATCCTCGGCCGCGCGCCGGGCGCCACCTGCACGCGCTCGCGCACAACCGCGACCCGCGCCCGGTGCAGGCGCGGCGCCGGCGCGGTTCGATCGGCTCGCAGCGGGCGCGCGGCCGCAGGCCGCTGCGTCGGCGAGGACGTCGACGCGGACGCTCGTCGCGCTCGTCGACCGCGTCACCGCGCCGGCTGCGCGCGGCCGGCCGGGTCGGCCGCACGGTCGTGCTGCGGCTGCGCTTCGCCGACTTCACGCGCGCGACCCGCTCGCACACGCTGCCCCGCGCGACGGCGAGCACGCACACGATCCTCGCGCGGCCCGCGCGCTCCTCGCCGCGGCGCATGCCGCTGATCGAGCAGCGGCGGGCTCACGCTCGTCGGCATCGCGGTCGCCAACCTCGACCGACGCAGACGCGGTCCAGCTCGTCGCTGCCGTTCGACGGGCGCGACGACGACGCGCTCGACGCCGCCGCTCGACGCGGTGCGCGACCGCTTCGGCTCGACGTCCGTCACCCGCGCCGTCCTTCTCGGCCGCGACCCGGGGCTTCACGTGCCGCTGCTCCCAGACTGATGCCGACGATGCGCTTCGGACTGATCGGAACCGGCTACTGGGCGGACGCGGTGCACGCCGCCGGGATCGCCGCGCACCCGCGGGCGAGCTCGCCGGCGTCTGGGGCCGCGACCCGGCCAAGGCGTCGGCGCTCGCCGCGAAGCACGGCGGCCGCGCCTTCGACGAGGTCGACGCGCTGATCGACGAGGTCGACGCGGTCGCGTTCTCGGCGCCGCCGGACGTGCAGGCCGAGCTGGCCGTCCGCGCGGGCGAGTCCGGCCGGGCGCTCCTGCTCGAGAAGCCGCTGGCCTTGACGGTCGAGGCGGCCGAGCGGGTGGTCGAGGCGGCCGGCGCGCCGACGGCCGTCTTCTTCACGTCGCGCTTCGACCCCGGCGTCGCCGCGTGGTACCGGGGCGAGGTCGACGGCCGCAGCTGGGACGGGGCGAGCGCGCTCCGGCTCGCGTCGATCTTCGAGCCCGGCAACCCGTTCGGCGCCTCGCCGTGGCGGCGCGAGCACGGCGGCCTCTGGGACGTCGGCCCGCACGCGCTCTCGGCGCTGCTGCCGACGCTCGGCGCGGTCGAGCACGTCGCCGCCGTCCGCGGCCCGCGCGACGAGGTGCACCTGGCGCTCCGCCACGAGAGCGGCGCCGCGAGCAGCGTCTCGCTCAGCCTGACCGCGCCGGCCGGGATCAGCGAGACCGTCTTCTGGGGCGAAGACGGCCTCGCGCGCATGCCGGACGAGATCGACGTCGCGGCAGCCTACGCCGCCGCGATCGACGCGCTGCTCGCCGGCGGGACGCCGTTCGACGCGCACTTCGGCCTCGAGGTCGTGCGCGTGCTCGAGTCCGCCTCTGCTATACTCGGCTGACACGCGCCGTCGACCCGAAGGGAGCGGAGATGCGCGCCACGTTCATGTCCATCGAAAAGGGCTTTATGACCTATTCGGAGGGTATGACGCGTGGTGGGACGAACGCTCAACCTGGGGATCCTGGCGCATGTAGACGCCGGTAAGACGACACTCACCGAGCGGCTGCTCTACGCCGCCGGCGTCATCGACGAGATCGGCAGTGTCGACGACGGCACGACGCAGACCGACACGCTCGCGCTCGAGCGGCAGCGCGGGATCACGATCAACTCCGCGGTCGTCTCGTTCGCGATCGACGACGTCACCGTCAACCTGATCGACACGCCCGGCCACCCGGACTTCATCGCCGAGGTGGAGCGGGTGCTCAGCGTGCTCGACGGCGCCGTGCTCGTCGTCTCGGCCGTCGAGGGCGTGCAGCCGCAGACGCGGATGCTGATGCGGGCGCTGCAGCGGCTGCGCGTGCCGACGCTCCTGTTCGTGAACAAGATCGACCGGGCCGGCGCGGACGACGAGCGCGTGCTCGCGGCGATCGCGCGAGCGGCTGACGCCGGCGATCGTCGCCGATGGGCTCGGTGCGCGGC
Source organism: uncultured Actinomycetes bacterium (assembly GCA_963839285.1). Taxonomy (GTDB): domain Bacteria; phylum Actinomycetota; class Thermoleophilia; order Gaiellales; family Gaiellaceae; genus DASSSQ01. Next base: position 2,526 of record CAWIUN010000020.1, on the reverse strand, counting down.
CTCGGGACGCGCGCCGCGGGTTCACGCCGCTCGGGCGACGACGCCGCTTCCGGACCCGGCTTCGTCGACGCGCTCGCCGAGCAGGACGACGCGCATGCTCGCCGCGTACGTCGACGGACGGCGGCGTCCCGTACGCGCGGCTCCGCGAGGCGCTCGCGGCGCAGACGAGGCGGGCGCTCGTGCACCCGGTCTTCTTCGGCTCGGCGCTCACCGGCGCCGGCGTCGACGCGCTGACGCGCCGGGATCGCCGAGCTGCTGCCGGCCGCCGCGGGCGACGCCGAAGGGCCCGTCTCGGGCACGGTCTTCAAGATCGAACGCGGCCCCGCCGGCGAGAAGATCGCCTACGTCCGCATGTTCTCGGGCACGATGCGGCCCGCGACCGGGTGCGCTTCGGCGACGGCGAGGAAAGGTGACGGCGATCGCAGTCTTCGACCGCGGCCGCCGCCGCGCAGCGCGAGCGTCGCCGCGGCCGGGGAGATCGGCAAGCTGTGGGGGCTGCGCGGACGTCCAGATCGGCGACGCGATCGGCGACGCGCCCGGCGCGCAGCGCGCACCACTTCGCCCCGCCGACGCTGGAGACCGTCGTCGTTCCCGCGCGCCCGGCGGACCGGGCGCGCCTGCGCCGCGCTCGCCCAGCTCGCCGAGCAGGACCCGCTGATCAACGTCCGGCAGGACGACGTGCGGCGGGAGATCTCCGTCTCGCTCTACGGCGAGGTGCAGAAGGAGGTGATCCAGGCGACGCTCGCCGACGACTTCGGCATCGACGTCGCCTTCCGCGAGACGACGACGATCTGCGTCGAGCGGCCGGCCGGCAGCGGCGACGCGCTCGAGATCCTCCACGCGAAGACGAAGTCGAACCCGTATCTCGCCACGACTCGGCCTGCGGATCGACCCCGTTTCTCCGACGTTCGGGCTCGCGTTCCGCCTCGACGTCGCGCCCGGCTCGAGCGCCGCTCTACCTCTACAAGATCGCTCGACCGTTCACGGAGGCGTGGACGCTACGTCCGCGACGCGCTGCAGCGAGGGGCCCTCGGCTGGCAGGTCGTCGACTGCGCCGTGACGTGACCAGTGCGACTACGCGTCACCCTGACGGCCCGCCGTCGAGCCGGGGCCCGTCAGCACCGCCGCCGACTTCCGGAAGCTCACGCCGCTCGTCCTCGGAGGCGCTCGGCGGGCCGGGACGGTCGTCTGCGAGCCGATCGTCCGCGCCATCTCGAGCTGCCGGCGGACGCGATCGGCGCCGTCCTGGCCGCGCTGGGCCGGCTCGGGCCGCAGTCGAGCCGCCCGTCGCCGCGGGGAGGCTCGCGACGATCGAGGCGGTCCTCCCCCGCCGCGCGGGCGCAGGACCTGCAGCGGCAGCTGCCGGGTCTCACCCGCGGCGAAGGCTGCTCGAGTCGTCTTCGACCGCTACGGCCCGTCGCGCGCGCCGGCGGGCGCTTGTGACGCATACAGCGAGGTAATACGCTGACCGAACCACAACCGAGGAGGGCTGGTCATGGCCACGGCCGGGATCGCTGCGGAGCGCCTCGAGCAGCTGGCGCGGAACGTGTTCAGGAGACGTGCTCGCGCCGGGAGACGAGGGCTACGACGAAGCTCGGAGTGCACAACGGGCTGATCGACCGCCGGCCGGCGCTGATCGCGCAGTGCCGCACACGGCCGACATCGCGGACGCCGTGCGGTTCGCACGGCAGTCGGGGTGGAGATCTGCGTGCGCGGAGGCGGCCACAGCGTCGCCGGGCGCGCGGTCGCCGACGGCGGCTGATGATCGACCTCGCGCCGATGAAGGGCATCCGCGTCGACCCGGCCGCGAGAACCTTGCGGGCGCAGGGCGGCGTGCTCTGGAAGCGAGCTCAACCGCGAGGCGGCCGCGCACGGCCTCGCGGACGACGGGCGGCGCGATCTCGACCACCGGGATCGCCGGACTCACGCTCGGCGGCGGCCTCGGCTGGCTGATGGCGAAGTTCGGCCTCGCGGCAGACAACGTGCTCTCGGCGGAGGTCGTCACCGCCGAGGGGCGGATGCTCGACGTCACCGCCGACTCCGACCCGGATCTGTTCTGGGCGCTGCGCGGCGGCGGCGGCAACTTCGGGATCGCGGCCTCGATCGAGTACCGGCTGCATCCCCTCGGCACCATCGTCGGCGGCCTGATCGCCCACCCGATCGACGCGGCGCCGGCGACCTGCTCCGCTTCTACCGCGACGCGGTGCCGCGGCGTCCGACGACCTGACGGTCTTCGCCGGACGCGTCACGCGCCGGACGGCTCCGGCCTCAAGCTCGCCGCGTTCATCGTCTTCCACCCCGGGGACGCCCGAGGAGGCCGAGGGGGAGCTCGCGCCGTTCAAGGTGTTGGGGATCCCCGCTGGTCGTCGCAGGTCGGCGCCGATGCCCTATCCCGTGATGAACACGCTGCTCGACGACGGCTTCCCCGCCGGCGCGCTCAACTACTGGCTGTCGAGCTTCACCGACGGCCTCGACGACGGGGCTGATCGACGCGGCCGTCGAGCGATTCGCGAGCGTGCCGTCGCC
>CAWIUN010000019.1:0-74813 GCA_963839285.1 uncultured Actinomycetes bacterium | reverse complement strand
CGCGCGCGAGCGCCTCCTCGGCCCCGGCCGCGCTCCGCTCGGCGCGGACGCGGGCGGTGCGCTCGAGCTGGCGCTGCTCGGCGGCCGGGTCGAGCCGGTGTAGCTCGATCTCCTCCGCCTGCTCCTCGACGAAGCGGTTGACGCCGACGAGCACGCGCTCGCCCGTCTCGACCTGCTGCTGGAAGCGGTAGGCGGCCTCCTCGATCTCGCCCTGGACGAAGCCCTGCTCGACCGCCGCGACCGCGCCGCCGAGCTCGTCGACGCGGGCGATCAGCTCGCGGGCGCGCTCCTCGAGCTCGCGGGTCAGCTCCTCGATGAAGTAGGCGCCGCCGAGCGGGTCGGCCGTGTCGGTGCCGCCCGCCTCGTGCGCGAGCAGCTGCTGGGTCCGGAGGGCGATCCGCGCCGAGTGCTCGGTCGGGAGCGCGAGCGCCTCGTCGAAGCCGTTCGTGTGCAGGCTCTGGGCGCCGCCGCAGACGGCGGAGAGCGCCTGGATCGCGACCCTGACGACGTTCGACTCCGGCTGCTGCGCGGTCAGCGTCGACCCGCCGGTCTGGGCGTGGAAGCGGAGCGCGAGCGCCTTCGGGTTGGTGGCGCCGAACCGCTCCTTCATGATCTGCGCCCAGAGCCGGCGCGCGGCGCGGAACTTCGCCACCTCCTGGAAGAAGTGGTTGTGGGCGTTGAAGAAGAAGGAGAGGCGGGCGCCGAAGTCGTCCGGCGAGAGGCCGGCGGCCACGGCCGCCTCGCAGTAGGCGATCCCGTTCGCGAGCGTGAAGGCGATCTCCTGGACCGCGGTCGAGCCGGCCTCGCGGATGTGGTAGCCGGAGATCGAGATCGTGTTCCAGCGCGGGATCCGCTCGGCGCAGTAGGCGAAGAGGTCGGTCGTCAGCCGCATCGACGGCCGCGGCGGGAAGATGTAGTTCCCGCGGGCGATGTACTCCTTGAGGATGTCGTTCTGGACGGTGCCGCGCAGCGCCGCGGGCTCGACGCCCTGCTCCTCGGCGACGAGCTCGTAGAGGAGCAGCAGCAGGCCGGCGGGCGCGTTGATCGTCATCGAGGTCGAGACCTCGCCGAGCGGGATCTCGCGGAAGAGCAGCTCCATGTCGGCGAGCGAGTCGATCGCGACGCCGGTGCGCCCGACCTCGCCGAGCGCGCGGGGGTCGTCCGAGTCGTAGCCGAGCTGGGTCGGCAGGTCGAAGGCGACGGAGAGCCCCGTCTGGCCGCGCTCGAGCAGGTAGCGGAAGCGCTCGTTCGTCTCCTCGGCGGAGGCGAAGCCGGCGTACTGGCGGATCGTCCACGGCCGCCCGCGATACATGTCCGGGTAGGGCCCGCGCGTGTACGGGTACTCGCCCGGCGGCTCGAGCGGGCCGGGCGCGGCGTCCGGACCGTAGACGGGCTTGATCTCGATCCCCGAGTCGGTCTCGCGGCGGTCGGTCGCGGCCATGGCCGGGATCGTATCCCCGTCGGGTCTCCGCCACGCTGGTCCGGCCCGGGCCGATCCTCGCGACTCCGCCCGATCCCGGGATCGAGCCGGCCGCCCGTCCGTCACCGCCTCAGTACTGCGCCTCGGCCGCGTCGCGGGCCTTGCGCGCGACGCCGTCCGCCTCTGCCGCGGCCGCGACGGCGGCGGCGACGGCCGGGGCGACGTCGCGGTTGAAGACGCTCGGGACGATGTAGTCCGGTGCCAGGTCGTCGCCGACGATCTCCGCCAGCGCGTGCCCTGCCGCGAGCTTCATCCCCTCGCTGATCGCGGAGGCGCGCACGTCGAGGGCGCCGCGGAAGATGCCGGGGAACGCGAGCACGTTGTTGATCTGGTTCGGGTAGTCGGAGCGGCCGGTCGCGATCACGGCGGCGACGTCGGCGATCTCCTCGGGCGGGACCTCGGGCGTCGGGTTGGCCATCGCGAAGACGATCGGGTCGGCGGCCATCGAGCGGATCCCCTCGGCCGACACGGCCCCGGGCGCCGACAGCCCGATGAAGACGTCGGCGCCGCGCAGGATCTCGTCGGCCGGGCCCGCCTCGTTGCCCGGGTTCGACTCCTCCGCGAAGCGCGCCTTCGCCGGGTCGAGGCCCTCGCGCCCGCGGTGGACGGCGCCCCTGCTGTCGCAGCCGACGAGCGTCTCGACGCCCGCGGCCGTCAGCATCCGCGAGACCGCGACCCCGGCCGCGCCGACGCCGGTGACGACGACCTTGACGTCCTCGATCCGCTTGCCGGTCAGGCGGAGCGCGTTCAGGAAGGCGGCGAGGACGACGACCGCGGTGCCGTGCTGGTCGTCGTGGAAGACCGGGATCTCGAGCGAGGAGCGCAGCCGCTGCTCGATCTCGAAGCAGCGGGGCGCCGAGATGTCCTCGAGGTTGATGCCGCCGAACCCGGGCGCGAGCGCCTCGACGGCGGCCACGATCGCGTCCGCGTCCTGGGTCGCCAGGCAGATCGGCCAGGCGTCGACGCCGCCGAACTCCTTGAAGAGCAGCGCCTTCCCCTCCATCACCGGCATCGCCGCCTCCGGGCCGATGTTGCCGAGCCCGAGCACGGCGCTCCCGTCGGAGACGACCGCGACCGTGTTGCGCTTGATCGTCAGGTTCCAGGCCGCGTCGCGGTCGGCGGCGATCGCCTGGCAGACGCGCGCGACGCCGGGCGTGTAGGCCATCGAGAGGTCGTCGCGCGTCTTCAGCGGCAGGTTGCCCTCCATGTGGATCTTGCCGCCGAGGTGGAGCAGGAAGGTGCGGTCGGAGCTGTGCTCGACCTCGATCCCTGGGAGCCCCGAGACGACCTCGACGATCCGCTGCGCGTGACCTGCGTCGGTCGCCTGGACCGTGACGTCGCGCACCTTCGTGCCGCCCTCGATCCGGACGAGGTCGATCGCGTCGAGCAGGCCGCCCGCGTCGGCGATCGCCCGTGCCAGGTCCGCGAACGAGCCGGGCCGGTCCGCGAGGCGGACGCGGATCGTGGTCGCGAAGGAGGCGGAGTAGTGCGCCACACGAGAGAGCCTAGAGTTGACGGGCAGTGGACGCCACCAGCACTGCGCAGCGAGCTTCTGGACCGTAGGCTTCCCGGGATGAAGGTGACCGTGCGGCTCTTCGCAGGCCTCCGCGAGCGGGCGGGCTGGTCGTCGCGCGAGCTCGAGGCGGCGAGCGTCGCGGACGTCTGGGCCGCCCTCGACCTCGGCGACGAGCCCGAGGGCCTCCTCTACGCGGTCAACAAGGAGTACGCCGAGCGGGACCGCGCGCTCGCGGACGGCGACGAGGTGGCGCTGATCCCGCCCGTCTCGGGCGGCGCCTTCCTGCTCTCGGACGGGCCGCTCTCGCTCGACGCCGCCGTCGCCGAGGTCGCCTCGGCCGACGCCGGCGCGATCGCGACCTTCACCGGCACCGTCCGCCGCGCCTCGCGCGGCCGCCACGTCCAGTACCTCGAGTACGAGGCCTACGAGGGCATGGCCGAGCAGACGATGGCCGCGCTGGCCGAGGAGCTGCAGGCTCGGCACGACCTGCTCGAGGTCGCGATCCACCACCGCGTCGGCCGGGTCGAGATCGGCGAGCCCTCGGTCGTGATCGCCGTCGCCGCCGCCCACCGCGCCGCCGCGCTCGCCGCCTGTCGCGAGGCGATCGACACGCTCAAGCAGACGGTGCCGCTCTGGAAGAAGGAGGTGTACGAGGGCGGCGAGGAATGGATCGGGCGCGGGTCGTGAGCCGCGCCGGGAGCTCGTCCTCCGCCTCGTCGCCCCGGCGCACCGTCGACCGCATCCTCGCAGCCCTTGATTCGGGCGGACGGTCGGCCGATACAGCTACCGTGAGCCCGATGGAGCCGACCGGGGAGCTGCGCGACTACGAGCCGATCCAGCCGCGCGGGCCCTCCCTCCGCGACTGGCTGCGCCGGATCTGGGCGCCGATCGCGGCGATCGTCGGCCTCCTGCTCAAGTTCGGCTTCGTCGGCCTCAAGTTCGCGTCGATCTTCATCGCGATCGGCGGCTACGCGCTCCTCTGGGGCTGGAAGTTCGGCGTCGGCTTCGTCGCGCTGATCTTCATCCACGAGATGGGCCACTTCTTCGAGGCGCGGCGACAGGGGCTGCATGCCTCCTGGCCGACGTTCATCCCCTTCCTCGGCGCCTACGTGACGATCCAGGGCCGCGGGCTGAACCCGTGGACGAACGCGCAGGTGGCGCTCGCCGGCCCGCTGGTCGGAGGCGTCGGGGCGACCGTCTTCTGGGGGGTCGGCGAGCGGATCGACTCGCCGCTCATGCAGGCGCTCGGCTACGCGGGCTTCCTGATCAACCTGATCAACCTGATCCCGGTCGGCTTCCTCGACGGCGGCGTCGCCTGGCGCTCGGCGAGGTTCCTGCGGTACGGCGGCGGCGGCGCGAAGGCGCTCTACGTCTACGGCGTCTACTTCGGCACCGCTGCGGCGCTCGCGCTCGGCATGTACGCGGCGCACGTGCACCAGACCCGGCTCTGATGGCGATCGACGAACGCCACATCCTCGAGGACCTCGACGACAGCGAGGCGTCGGCGGAGGCGATCCGGCGGGAGTTCCACGAGGGCTTCCGCCAGGTCGCGCGGATCCCGCGGCCCGCGGTGGCGCTGTTCGGCTCGGCGCGGGTCGAGGCCGGCCATCCCGCCTACGAGGCGGCGCGCGCGGTCGGCCGCGGCTTCGCCGGGGCCGGCTGGTCGGTGATCACGGGCGGCGGCGGCGGCGTCATGGAGGGCGGCAACCGCGGCGCGCGCGAGGGCGGCGGCCTCTCGGTCGGCTTCAACATCGAGCTGCCGCACGAGCAGGCGCCGAACCGCTACTGCGACATCTCCTACACCTTCCGCCACTTCTACGCGCGCAAGGTCTGCTTCGTGAAGCCGTCGACCGGCTTCGTGATCTTCCCCGGCGGCTTCGGCACGCTCGACGAGCTCTACGAGTCGCTGACCCTGATCCAGACCGGCAAGGTGCTCGACTTCCCGGTCGTCCTCTTCGACACCGCGTACTGGACGGAGATGCTCGACTGGATCCGCCGGCGGGTGCTCGAGGAAGGGATGATCTCGCCCGAGGACGTGGCGCTGCTGCACACGACCGACTCGCCCGAGGAGGCCGTGGCGATCGTGCTCGACGGCTACGCGCACCACACCGCGCGCACCGGCGGGCCCGCGCCGGAGAAGGAGGACGCGCAGTAGCCCGCCCGGTCGGGCGGACGCTCACCGCTCCATGCGGCGGCGCGAGGCGGCGAGCGTCGCGAGCGTGTCCCGGCCGAGCTCGCCCGCCGGGACGCCGACCACCTTCGTCTTCGTCGTCGCCCGCAGCGTCGCCGTGCGGGCCGCGGCCGGTCCGCCCTCCACGAACGCCCGCTCGCCGACGATCGCGCCGGGCCCGATCTCGGCGACCACCTCGCCGTCGACCTCCGCCGCGAGCACGCCGTCGACGACGAGGAAGACGAGCCCGACCACCTCGCCCGGCCGGTCGCCCTGCCGCACCAGCTCCTCTCCCGGCTTCAGCGTCCAGGGCCGCGCCACCCAGTCGCCGCCGAGGATCCCGGCCGAGAGGGTGCGCTCGAACGCCGACTCGACCGCGGTCGTCACCGCCTGCGAGTCGGAGCCGCCCCAGGGCGTGCTCTCGGCCGCGAGCGCGCGGTACCAGCCCTTCTCGTCGAGGACGCCCGTCTTCTCGACGAGGCGGCCGGCCGAGTCGTAGATCCAGTGGCGCGGGAAGGGGCTCGCCCCGACGAGCTCGTGCGCGGAGCTGCCGTCGGCGCGGATCGTCAGGGCGAGCGTCGTCCACGAGAAGACGGCGCCGAGACGCGTCAGCGGTCGACCCGGCACGGTCAGCGGCGCCGGCACCGAGGTCGGGCCGCCCGCACTCTGGACGAAGCGGACGGCGCCGTCCTGCACCTCCGGCTCCGGTTGCAGCGTCGGCAGCTCGACCGCCGGCACGGCCAGGTCGTCGGGGGTGAGAGCGAGGTCGAGACCACCGCCGTAGCCGTGCCCGTCGAAGCCGTGCCCGACGATCCGCCCGTCCTCGACCTCGATCCAGGCGCGCAGCTCGTTCGCATGCTGGAAGCCCGTGGTCGTCCGCACCGACTCCAGGTCGGCCAGGAGATCGGGCGGCGGGTCGTCGTGGAGCGTGCCGCCGAGCCGGAAGGCACCCCGGGGAAGGGCGTCGATCGCCCCCGACGGAATCCACGAGATCGACGTGACCGAAGCCGAGACCCGCATGGCGTCCTCCTCCACGACTCGTAACGATTGCCGCAAGTCTCCGGCCCCGGCTGGACGTTGTCAACCACCCCCGCGGCCGTAGACTCGTACCGCCGATGAGGCTGCGCGACCTTCCCTCGGTGGACGAGCTCGCCCGCGACGAACGGCTCGCGACCGAGCCGCGCGCGCTCGTCGTCGAGGCCGCACGGACGGTGCTCGAGCGGGCCCGCGAGCTGATCCGCGCGGGCGTCGAGCCGGGCGACCCCGCGCAGCTCGTGCTCGCCGAGCTGGCCGCGGCCCGGCGGCCGTCGCTGCGCCGGGCGCTGAACGCGACCGGCGTCGTCGTGCACACGAACCTCGGCCGTGCGCCGCTGCCGCGCCGCAGCGCTCGAGCGGGTCCTCGAGGTCGGCGGCTCCTACTCGAACCTCGAGTACGACCTGGAGGCGGGCGCGCGCGGCTCACGGCAGGTACACGCGACCGCGATCCTGCGGCGGCTGACCGGCGCCGAGGAGGCGCTCGTCGTCAACAACAACGCGGCGGCGGTGATGCTGGCACTGGCGGCGCTGGCAGAGGGGCGCGAGGTGCTCGTCTCGCGCGGCGAGCTGATCGAGATCGGCGACGGGTTCCGGATCCCCGACGTGCTCGTGCGCTCGGGCGCGCGCCTGCGCGAGGTCGGGACGACGAACCGCACGCGCGCGGCCGACTACGAGCGGGCGATCGGCCCCGAGACGGCGCTGCTCCTGCGCGTGCACCAGTCGAACTTCCGCGTCGTCGGCTTCACGGAGCTACCGGGCCTCGGCGAGCTGGCGGCCGTCGCGCGCGCAGCCGGGCTGCCGCTCGTCGACGACCTCGGCTCGGGCGCGTTCGCGCCGTTCGAGGACGAGCCCTCCCCGCGCGAGAGCCTCGCCGCCGGCGCCGACCTCGTCTGCTTCTCCGGCGACAAGCTGCTCGGCGGGCCGCAGGCGGGCATCGTCGTCGGCCGCGCCGACCTCGTCGAGCAGCTGCGGCGCCACCCGCTGCAGCGGGCGCTGCGCGCCGACAAGCTGACCCTCGCCGCGCTCGAGGGGACGCTCGCGCTCTACCTCGACCCCGAGCGCGCCGCGCGGGAGATCCCGGTGCTCGCGCTGCTGCGGGAGCCCGCGGGCTCCGTCCGCGCCCGCGCCGAGCGGCTCGCGGAGCTCGTCGGCGGCCAGGTCGAGGAGACCGTCGGCCGCGTCGGCGGGGGCGCGCTGCCGCTCGCGGAGCTGCCGAGCTTCGCCTGCGCGGTCGAGCAGGAGCTCGCCGCGCCGCTGCGGGCCCACGAGCCGCCGGTCGTCGGCGTCGTCCGCGAGGGCCGCCTGCTGCTCGACTGCCGCACCCTCCGCGACGACGAGCTCGACGAGGTCGCCGCCGCCGTCGGCGCCGTCCGCGTGCGGGCCGAGCCGGCCGCGGGCGCCTGACGCCGGGAAGGCGGGCGAGCCGGCCGCCGCCGGCCCGGCCCCAGGCGGTAGAACAGCGGCATGCCGCTGACCGTCGGCACCGCCGGCCACATCGACCACGGCAAGACCTGGCTCGTCCGGGCGCTGACCGGCAGGGACACCGACCGGCTGCCCGAGGAGCAGGCACGCGGGATCTCGATCGACCTCGGCTACGCGCCGCTCGAGCTCCCCGACGGGCGCCGCCTCTCGCTCGTCGACGTGCCCGGCCACGAGCGCTTCGTCCGCACGATGGTCGCCGGCGCGACCGGGATCGACGTCTTCCTGCTCGTGATCGACGCGGCGGAGGGCGCGCGGCCGCAGACGCTCGAGCACCTGCAGATCGTGCGGCTGCTCGGGATCCGGCACGGCGTCGTCGCGGTCACGAAGGCAGACACGGTCGACGCGGAGACGCTCGAGCTCGCGGTCGAGGAGGCGCGGGAGCTCGTGCCCGAGGCCGAGGTCGTGCCCGTCAGCGCCGCGACCGGGCAGGGGCTCGACGAGCTGCGCGCCGCGCTCGCCCGCGCCGCGGACGCCGTCGAGCGCCGGGCCTCCACGGGCGGCACGCGGCTCCACGTCGACCGCGTCTTCACGCTTGCGCGGGATCGGCACGGTCGTCACCGGCACGCTCTGGGCGGGCTCGATCGGCGAGGGCGACGAGCTCCGGGTCGAGCCCCGCGGCCTGCCGGTCCGCGTCCGCTCGGTGCAGGTGCACGACACGCCGGTCGAGCGGGCCGAGGCCGGGCAGCGCGTCGCCGTCAACCTGCCCGGGATCGAGCGCTCGGAGCTCGAGCGCGGCGACGTCCTCGTCGAGCCCGGCTTCTATCCCGTCACCTACCGGCTCGACGTCCGCCTCGAGCCGCTCGCGGAGATCCCCGCCGCCGTCACCGTCCACCTCGGCACGGCCGAGACCCCGGCCCGCGTCGCCCGCCGCGACTCGTACGCCCAGCTCCGGCTCGAGCGGCCGCTGCTCGCCGCCCGCGGCGACCGCGTCGTCCTCCGCACCGACGCGACCGTCGGCGGCGGCGCCGTGCTCGACCCGTCGCCGCCCCGCGGCCTCGACCTCGACCGCGCTCCGCCTGCTCGACGGCGGCGACCCGGAGGCGATCGTCCGCGCGGTCGTCCACGCGCCCGTGACGGGCGCGGCGCTGCAGGCCCGCGGCCTGCTCGCGCCCGCCGAGCTCGCGCGCGGGCCTCGCCGCGGTCGAGGGCGGCGGGACGTCCACTTCTTCGCCCGTGCCTGGCTCGACGAGCTGCGCGCGCGCGTCCGCGCCCGGCTCGCCGAGCAGGCGGAGCGCTCCCCGCTCGACCCGGGCGTGCCGCTCGCCGAGCTCCTGCCCGCGGAGCCGTGGGCGCCGGCGGTCGCGGCCCGGCTCGAGGTCGAGCGCCGCGGCGCGAAGCTCTACCTGCCCGGCGCCGCCGCCTCGCTCGGCGACCGCGAGGAGGCCGCCCGCCGGCTCGAGGCGGAGCTCGCGGCCGGCGACGCCGTCAAGGTCGCCGACCGCGCGCTCGCCGCCTTCCTCGAGGAGCAGGGCCGGCTGCGCCGCGTCGGCGACGGCTTCGCCGTCTCGGCGGCCCTCTACGAGCGCGGCGTCGAGACCGTCCGGGCCGAGGCGCCCGTCACGCTCGCACGCTTCCGCGACGCGATGGCGGTCTCCCGGCGCACCGCGCAGCTCCTGCTCGAGCGCTTCGACGCCGACGGGCTGACGCGCCGCGTCGGCGAGGAGCGCGTCCTCCGCCGCGCCGGCCGCGGCGCCTGAACCCGCCGGGCCGCGACCGGCCGCGCGCGGCGAGCACGTACCCGCACGGGCGGACCAAGACGACCCGGACCGCGCACGCCGCGCCTCGAGGAGCCGATCAGCTTGAATGGCCCCAGCTGGATCCCAGCAGGGAGCGGCATGGGCCCGGTGGCCCAGGCGGTCTTCAAAACCGTTGAGGCGTGGCAGCCCCACGCTGGGTCGGTTCGACTCCGGCGCCGCTCCGTGGAAGCAGCGACGCGGGCGCAACGGGAGCCCTCCGGCCCGGCCGGCGCTCGAACGACGCCGGGCTTCCCGCGCGGCGCGGGCGACGGGCCTCGCTCGCACCTCGCCCGGCGCGGCTCGGCTACGCTCCTGCCTCCGTTTCACGTCGGCGCCTCCGGGGGAGCCCGAAGACATGGCCTTTGCGTTCAGGTTCTTCCGCCGCCTCCTCGCCTTCGCCGCCTACGGCGCCGCGATCGGGGCGCTCGTCTTCATCCTCTGGCCGCTCCTGCCGATCCCGACCGGCGGCTCGGGGGCCGAAGGTGACAACGCGAACGCCGCCGAGACGCCCGCGCAGACGGTGCCCGCCCGGCCGACGGGGATCCCTGCCCGGATCCCGCCCTGGGCCTGGGACCTGCACAAGTGGCTCGCGACCTCGCCCGACCAGCGCGGTGCCCGGCCGAAGGCGGCGCCGGCCCACGTGCCGACCTGGTTCTGGACCTGGCGGAAGTGGCGTCTGGAGCTCGCGCCCGCGAGCTAGAGGCCTCGACGCGTCCGCTCTGACGGAGCCGATCCAGGCCGAGGCCGGCGTCCCCGGCGCCTGCAGGTCGGACGCGCGCCGACGCCGGTGCGGCCCGGCGCGGCAGCCGCGGCGGCGACCGGCGCGCCGCGTACGATGGCGCCGTGATCCGAGGCACGCTGGCTGCGGCGTTGACGCCCCTGCGCGACGACGGCTCCGCCGTCGACACGGACGCGATCGGCCCCTACGTCGACTTCCTCGCCGCCGGCGGCGTCGACGGCGTCTTCGCCCTCGGCTCGACGGGCGAGGGGCTCCTGCTCGAGCCCGCGGAGCGCCGGCTCGCCGCGGAGGGCTTCCGCGAGGCGACCGCGGGCAGGCTCGACCTCGCGATCCAGGCCGGCGCGATGACGACCGCGGGCACCGTCGCCCTCGCGGAGCACGCGCGGGCGATCGGCGCCGACGCCGTCGCCGTCGTCGCCCCGCCGTACTACCCCTACGACGCCGAGGCGCTGCTCGAGCACTTCGCGGCCGCGGCCGCCGCCTGCGCCCCGCTTCCCTTCTACGTCTACGAGATCGCCGCCCGCACCGGCTACGCGATCCCGCCCTCGGTGGTCGAGCTGCTCCGTGGTCGGGCGCCGAACCTGGCGGGGATGAAGGTCTCGGACAAGCCGTTCTCGGCCGTCCAGCCGTACCTGCTCGAGGGCCTCGACCTCTTCATCGGCTTCGAGCCGCTGATCCCGGAAGGGCTCGCGGCCGGGGCGGTCGGCTCGGTCTCCGCGGTCGCGTCCGTGCACCCGGACGTGATCTCCGAGCTCGTGCGCAATCCCTCCGAGCAGGGCGCCCGCGAGGTCGACGCGCTGCGCGCCCGGCTCGAGCCGGTGATCCCGAACGGCAAGGCCGAGCTCGCCCGCCGCGGCCTGATGCGCCCCGACGTGCGGCCGCCGCTGCGACCCGCCGCCTAGCTAGTCCGGCCGGCGCATCTCGTCGATCGCGGCCCGCGCGCGCTCGTGCACGTCGCGGCGCTTCGACTCCGGGTCGGCGTCCGCCTGCGGCACCGCCTCCGGCAGCGGGTCTGCGGCCGCCGGCCGGCGCAGGCTCCGGCAACGGGTCCGGCACGGGCTCGGAGGGCGGCTCGGGCGCGGGATCCGGCGCCGGCTCGGGCGGCTCCGCGTCGGCGAGTCGACGCCGGAGCTCCTCGGCGCGCGGGTCCGGGCCCTCCGCCGGCGCGGCCGCCTGCTGCCGCTTCAGCGCCCGGTAGGCCCCCGCGAGGCCGAGCGCACCGGCGATCCAGGCGAGGGTTCGGCGCATGAGCCGATGCTACACTGGCGCGACTTCCTGCCTCGCCACGGGCCGCCCCTTCCCGAGCGTCCCCGTCGTCCGCGACACAGCCGGCGAGGCCGATTCAGACCGAGGGAAGGAGGAATCGGGATCGTGACCGACTACGAAGTCCTGCTCATGCTCGACCCCGAGCTCGACGAGGACCGCCAGGGCGAGATCGTCACCCGCGTGCGCCAGCAGGTGGAGACCGACGGAGGCAGCTGGGACGCCCATCAGCCCTGGGGCCGCCGCCGGCTCGCGTACGAGATCGCACACAAGAGCGACGCCTTCTACCACCTGCTCAGCTTCACGGCCGAGGCCGGGACGCTGGACGAGGTCGCGCGCGTGCTGCGGATCAGCGACGGCGTCATGCGCCACCTCGCGACCCGGCGGATCGAGGGCGGCACGAAGACGCCGCCGCCGCCTCCGCCCGCGCCGAGCGAGTCCGTCTCGAGCGGCGGCTACGCTGGCTCGAACAGACGTTCGGACGACGAGGAGGAATAGCGATGGCCGGCGACATCAATCACGTCGTGCTCGTTGGGCGGCTGACGCGGGACCCGGAGCTTCGGCATCTCGCCGAGCGGCGGAGGCGTCCTCTCGCTGGGCCTGGCGGTCAACGGCCGTCAGCGCGACGAAGGCGGCAACTGGACGGACAAGCCGAACTTCTTCGACGTCAAGGTGTTCGGCAACCAGGCCGAGATGCTCGCCAACCACCTCTCCAAGGGTCGACGAGTCGGCATCGACGGACGCCTCGACTGGCAGTCCTGGGAGGCATCCGACGGCAGCGGCAAGCGCAGCAAGGTCGAGGTGATCGCACATAACGTCCAGTTCCTGGACAGCCGCGACGACGCGCGGCGGCGGCGGAGGCGGGGCGCAGTTCATCCCGCAGCAGACAGGCGGCCAGGCGGGTGCGGACGACTTCGCGTCCTCGCCGGCAGACGACGACATTCCATTCTGAGGAGGACGACCGTGGCTCAGCAGACCAAGGACCGCGGCCGCAAGCGCCCCGGGGCCCAGACGGGCCCGGCGCGGCGCAAGAGCTGCCAGTTCTGCAAGGCGAAGCTCGAGGATGTCGACTACAAGGACATCAACCTGCTCCGCCGCTACATCTCCGAGAAGGGCAAGATCCGCTCGCGCCGCATCACCGGGGCCTGCCGGCGGCACCAGAACCAGGTCTCCCGCGCGATCAAGCGGGCGCGCGAGATGGCGCTCCTGCCCTACGTGGCCGGGTGATCGCGTGCAGGTGATCCTGAACAGCGACATCGAGAAGCTCGGCCTCCGCGGCGACGTCGTCGAGGTCGCGCCCGGCTACGCGCGCAACTTCCTGCTGCCGCGGAAGCTGGCCCAGCCGGCGACGAAGGGCGCGCTCGAAGACATCCGCCGGCGCGAGGAGGAGCGGGCCCGGCACGAAGCGCGCACCGCCGAGCAGGCCGAGCAGATCGCCGGCGAGCTCCGCAAGACGGTGCTCCGCTTCGAGGTCCGCGCCAACGAGGAGACCGGCGCGCTCTTCGGCTCGGTCACCCCGTCGCAGATCGCCGACGAGATCTGGCGCACGCGCAAGATCCGCGTCGATCGGCGCAAGATCGGGATCGACCCGCTCAAGCGGATCGGGCGCTACGAGATCCCGATCGAGGTCTTCGCCGACGTCTCGGTCGAGGTGAAGACGCTGGTCGTCCCGGAGGGCGGCGAGCTGCCCTCCGAGGAGGAGCTGGCGGCGATGGCCGCCGCCGAGGAGGCCGCGAACGCGCCGGCAGAGACCGCCGAGCCGGCCTTCGACGTCGACGCCTTCGACGCCGAGGCGGAGGCCGCCGGGATCGACGCCGCGGTCGCCGCGATCGAGGCGGACGAGGGCGCCGCGCTCGAGCCGGCGGTCGAGACCGACGAGCTCCCGGCCGCCGAGGCCGACGACGAGCTACCCGCCGCCGAGGCCGACGAGACCGAGCCCGCCTAGAGCCGCAGCACCAGGGCCAGGCGAGAGGCGCCCGCCCCGGCGGGTGCCTCCGGCTGTCTGTGGAAACTCCCGTGGAGAACGATGCACAGGCTTGTCCACGGCCTTGTGGAGACGTGACGGAGTTGCCGCAAAGACGGCACGAACTCTCCACAGATTCACCCGACCGCAGACCGTGATTTGTGCGAACATGTGTTCTGTCATGGCTGCATATCACGCTGATCGCGACGCTCATCGCCTGTTCGGAACCGGGTTACCCCCAGCCTGGCAGCCGGGCCCTGAGGACGATTCACTAGGGGCCATGGCCGAGGTCGCCCGCCTCCCCCAGTCGGCTGCGCCGGTCCCCCCTCAGAACCTCGAGGCCGAGGAGTCGGTCCTCGGGGCGATGATGCTCTCCCCCGGCGCGATCGGAGCCGTCTCGGAGGTACTCGACGCGGGCGACTTCTACCGCGAGAGCCACGCGAAGATCTATCGCGCGGCTCTCGCGCTGTACGCCAAGGGCGAGCCCGTCGACGCGATCACGCTCGTCGACGAGCTCGAGGAGCGCGGCGAGCTCGAGGGCGTCGGCGGCCGCAGCCGCGTCCACGAGCTCGCCGCGCTCGTCCCCGCCACCTCGAACGCGGCCCACTACGCGCGGATCGTCCGCGAGATGGCGACCCTGCGCGGCCTGATCCGGGTCGGCTCCGAGATCCAGCGGCTCGGCTACGACCGTCCCGGCGAGACCACCGACCTCGTCGACCGCTCCGAGCAGCTCGTCTTCGAGATCGCCCAGGCGCGCGTGACGACGCGAGTTCTCGCACATCGAGGCGCTGCTGAAGGAGAGCTTCGAGCGGATCACGCAGCTCTACGAGGCGGGCATCGACATCACCGGCACCCCGGCCGGCTTCCGCGACCTCGACAAGCTGACGTCGGGCTTCCAGCCGGGCCAGCTGATCATCCTCGCCGCCCGCCCGTCGATGGGGAAGTCGGCGCTCGGGCTCTGCATGGCCGCCAACATCGCCGTCCGCTCCGAGACGCCGGTCGCCCTCTTCACGCTCGAGATGTCGAAGGCGGAGGTGACGCAGCGGCTGATGTGCTCGGAGGGCAAGGTCGAGTCGCAGCGGCTGCGCTCCGGGAAGCTCGCCGCCGACGACTGGCCGCGGCTGACCGCCGCCTGCGACAAGCTGGCGAAGGCGCCGATCTACGTCGACGACACCGGCTCGATCACGATGATGGAGCTCCGCTCGAAGGCGCGGCGCCTGAAGTCGAAGGAGCCGACCCTCGGCCTCGTCATCGTCGACTACCTGCAGCTGATGACCTCGGGCGGCACGGCCGAGAACCGCGTCCAGGAGGTCTCGCAGATCTCGCGGCAGCTGAAGGTGCTGGCGCGCGACCTCGAGGTGCCGATCCTGGCGATGTCGCAGCTCTCGCGCGCGGTCGAGCAGCGCACCGACAAGCGGCCGCTCCTCTCCGACCTGCGCGAGTCCGGCGCGATCGAGCAGGACGCGGACATGGTCATGTTCGTCTACCGCGACGAGTACTACAACGAGGACACCGACCAGCAGGGGCTGGCCGAGGTGATCCTCGCCAAGAACCGCAACGGTCCGACGGGAGGCGAGAAGCTCGCCTTCCTGAAGCGGTTCGCGAAGTTCACCGACCTGCAGTCGGCGCACTAGGCCACGAGGGGCGCGGAGAGGACGGCGGAGCAAACGAGCGTGCGACAGACACTCTGGCTCTCCTCGGACGAGACCCGGTACCAGGCGCCCTGCGAGGCCTGCCGTTCGGATCTCGCCCGCGCACGGGACGCATGGACGCGCCGGGACTGGTCGGTCGGGCTCCGCTCGACGATCGTCGAAGGCAGTCTCCGGGCCGAGGCCGACGTCGGGTTCACGACCTGCCGCCGCGGCCATCGGCTCGTCGTCCGGCGCGCTGTCTCTCGGCCGCTCGTCGCCGTCCGCTGAACGGACGACGGGTGCGGATGCCGCGGGGCTCTGGCCGCTTCGCCGTCCGGTGCGATATCACGGCTCGCTCGTGCGCATCCGCCAGGAGAGAGAACGAGTCCGCGCGTCCTGCAGGGTTCTCTCGCCGGCGGGACGCGGGCCGGCGGGCCGCAGGTGCGAGACCGCAGCCGCCCGGCACCGCGGGCGACGCGCCCGGGCCTCTACCCCTCCATCTCGCGCAGCGCGGCGGCGACGACCGGGTCGGCCCGCGCGACCTCGGCGAGCAGCTCGAGCACCCCGCGCGCCACCGCGCGCGCGGGCTCCTCGGCCGCTCGCCGCGCCGCCGGGTCGAGCCCGCGTGTCCGCTGCAGCACCTGCTCGGCGACCGAGGCCGCCTGGCGCTCGAGCGGCGCGGTCACGACGCCGCCGCCCGCGCGGCCGCCGCGTGCGGTGCCGCCGCCGGCCGCCGCCGCGGCGCCCGGCCGGCGAACGCGAAGCCGTAGAACATCAGCGCGATCCCGAGCAGCTGACCCACGTAGACGAACGCGTAGGTGTCCGCCCGGGAGAGACCCGTCGCGAGCGCGACCGCCGCCGCGCCCGCCGCGATCCAGGCGTTCGGGGCCACCCGGCGGCGGCGCGCGATCGACCAGAGCGAGCCGCCGAGCAGGAACGCCGTCCCGTAGACGTTGAGGCCGATCGCCCAGATCGCCGCATGCCCGCCCAGCACGGCGTTCGGCGGCGGCCGCTCGGCGACCGCGTGCGCGAGCGCCGCCGCGTCGACAGGAGCGAGCGCGACCGTCGCGGCGGCCGCGACGACCGCGACGCCGAGCGCCCCGAGCAGCGCGTCGCGCGCCCGGGCGGGCACGAGCAGCCACGCGGAGCCGGAGCCGAGCAGGGCGACGGTGAGTACCCCGCCCGCCAGGTAGTAGGCGCGGAAGAGCCCCGGCGTCCAGCCGGTCCGCTGGGCGGTCGTCTCGCAGGCGGCCGCGACCGCGAAGAGCAGGAAGCCCGCGCCCCAGAGCGCCGTCTGACCCGCCGGCCGGCGCAGGAACGAGCGGAGCAGCATCAGCGCGAAGAGCAGCGCGACCAGCGTCGCCGCGATCGGCGGCAGCGCCTCCGCGACCGCCGGAACGGCACGCGTCCCGTTCGCGTAGATCGTCGTCACCGGCGCGCCGGGCGGCACCACCTCGAGGTAGGCGAAGTCCTTGCCGCCGAACATCCCCTCGTGCGTCGGCACGAACGCGTAGCGCCCCGCCGGCAGCGGCCGCGCCGGTGCGAGCGTCAGCGAGGTCGGCGTCGACGCGCGCACGACGAGCGGCAGCCGCGTCCGCCGGTCGACGTCGAAGAGCGCGTAGGCGGCGGGGCGGTCGACGGCGGCGGCGCGGAAGACGAAGGCGTCGACCTCGCCCGCGTGCAGGCGGAGCGCGTCCCGCGGCGGCGGCCACTGCGGGTCGCTCCAGGCGAAGAGCTTGACGGTGCCGCGGCTCGTCCGCAGGAACGGCCCCGTGATCTCCGGCGTGAAACCGGGCTGGTAGCTGTAGCGGACGCTGCTCGAGCCGACGCCGGCGACCGCCGGGACGAACGGCAGCGAGACGAGGACGAGCGCGACGATCCCGAGCGTGACCGCGATCCTGGCCCGGGTGCGCGCGAGGCTCTTCCGCCGCCGCCGCAGGCGCAGCCCGCCCGGCGGCCGACCGTCGAGCCGGGCCCGCCGGCGGGCGTGCGCCCGGTAGAGCGCGGCCGAGGAGACGAGCGAGCTGCCCGCCAGCCAGACGAACTCGACCTTCCAGCCGAACGAGACGAGCGGCCCCTCTCCGTAGGGCGAGAAGGCGATCGGCACGACCGCCCACGCCATCGCCGGGCCGCCGAGCAGGAGCAGCGTGCCCGTGAAGGGGAAGCCCGCGAAGATCCAGCCGATGCCGGGGAAGCCCATCAGCCCCATCGGCAGCTCGTAGCCCGCGAGCGCGATCGGCCGCCGCCGCTGCACCCGCTTCGGGATCGGCCCGGTGAAGCGGCCCGGCGCGAGCCGGATCGCCTCGCGCGCCGCCGCCCGCTGCACGGCCGTCGCGCCCCAGACGCCGACGGCGAACGACGAGAACCCCGCGAGCACGGCGGCGCCGGCGGGCACGAGCACGAGCGCCTGCCACGGCTCGAAGGCGGTGACGGCGCCCCCGAAGCTGCCGCCGCCCGAGACCCGGTGCGCCTCGAGCGCCGCGAAGGCGATCCCGCCCGCGTAGTAGACGAGCATCCCGGCCGGGACGCCGTAGAGCGTGCCCCGCGCCGCCCGCGCAGGCAGGGCCGCGCCGAGCCGCGCGAGCACGGCCAGCGCGAGCGCCGCGAGGATCATCAAGAGGCCGCCGACCATGTTCAGCTGTGCGTGCAGGTTGACGACGAGGTCGCCGGCGTCGCCGCCGCGGTCGAGCAGCTCGTTCACCGCCGGCACGGCCTGCACCGGCCCCTGCAGCGTCCCGAGCGCGAGCGCGCCGCAGCCCGCGAGGACGAGCGCGCGCAGCGGCCCCCGCGCACCGCGCAGCGAGCGGACGACGACCGCCAGCAGGAACCAGAACGCGGCGAACATCGCGATGCCGGCGGTCATGATCAGGAACGGGTGGACGCGCGTCGCCTGCTCGGCCTCCTCCGGCGTCAGATGCGCGTTGACGACGAGCCGGCCCTCGTGGAGCCCGAGGAAGAGCGTCGCGAAGTAGAAGGAGAGGGACGCGAAGAGCAGCGCGTAGAAGCAGGCGTCCGCGACCTCGCGCGCCGGCGCGCGGCCGCCGAGCGCGGGCACGAGCAGGAAGAAGCTGCCCGCGACGAGCATCGTCAGCCCGGTGACGAGGTTGATGTGGGCATGGCTGATCGGGTCGATCCACTCGCCCGCATGGCCGGCCGTGTAGAGCCAGTCCGCGTTCGACGGCTGCACCTGGATCACGCCCTGCACCGTCCCCACGGTCAGCGCCAGCGCGCCCGTGACGAGGTACTTCCAGAGGTGGCCGTGCGGCTTGGCGACGCGGACGAGCCGCGACTGGAAGACGGTCAGGAGCACGTTCGCGGCGAAGCACCAGTAGCCGACGCCCATCACGCCCGCGCCCATCCCGACCGGCGCCGAGTACCACTTGCCCATGTGCGCCTTCGCCGCCCGGTACTCCCAGCCGTGCTGGACGAGCCGCGAGATCGCGATCCCGTTGCCGACGAGCGCGACGTAGAAGACGACCAGGCCGCCCGCGGTGCACCAGAAGGCCGCCTGCGCGAGGCCGTTCGAGGCGAGCGGCCGGCCGACGATCCGCGGCAGCGCGTACCAGCAGAGCCCGGTCGCGATCAGCGTGCCGCCGCCGACGATGATCAGGTGCGTGTTCGAGAGGTCGCGGACCAGGTGGCCCCCGTAGCCGCCGCGGGCGAGCCACTCGGCCGGCCAGGGCAGGTTCTTGACCGTCGTGTGGACGGCGCCGAGGACGAGGAAGAGCGCGCCGGCGAGCACGTACTTGGCGAGCTTCGCGTCGTGCGCGTGGAGCTCCTCGTCGGAGTACGGCTCGGTGCGGACGGGCGGCGCCGCGCCCGGGAGGAAGCGGAGGAGCGCGAGCAGCACGACCGCCGCGAACGCGCAGTAGGTCAGGAACTGCAGCGAGGTGAAGTGCTGGATCCACATGGCCCGGCGCTAGCGCAGGCCGGGCTCGAGGAAGTAGACCGGCAGCATCAGCGCCAGGTAGAGGACGACCATGATCCCGAGGAGCACCCAGGATCGGAGGTGCGCTCCCCGCGAGTGGCGGAGGTCGGCGCCGACGTCCCGGTAGCCCGTCAGCGGACGCGCGGGCCCGCTCTGCTGCTCGTGGTCGCTCATCAGAAGATCTTCTCCATCACGCCCCTGCGCTCGACGGCGAGGTCGGCGACGTCGTCCAGCATCCGCTCGAACGTGTAGCCCTGGTCGACGTAGACCTCGAGCTGCTCCGGCGAGTCCCAGGTCGTGTAGCAGTGGACGCGGGCGCCGTCCTCGTGGACGGCGGCGAAGACGTCGAGCCGCTGGCAGCCGGGGTACTCCTGCACGTGCGCCTTCAGCGCCTGCAGCGAGGCGTAGACCTCGGGCCAGGCCGCAGCCGGGATCTCGGCGATGCTGGCGGTCGAGTAGGCGACGAAGGGAGGCGCGGCGCCCATCAGTACGTCTGCCCCCAGAGCAGGTGGCCGACGATCAGGACGACGTCCATCCCGAGCGTCAGCAGCACCACGTAGACGAAGAAGTGCGTCCTCGCCGGCCGCGCCGACTCGGTCGTGTAGCCGCCCCAGGCGTCGACCGGGTAGAGGAAGCGGCGCCGGTGGGTCGAGCGGTACTGCCAGACCCAGAGGATCAGCGCGAACACGATCATCGCCCAGATCCCCCAGACCCAGCCGAGCGAGTTCCAGAGGATGTGCCAGGTGACGAGCGGCCCGTTCGTCTCGTGGTGCGACTGCAGGTAGTGGATGTAGCCGTTCACCTTGTCGGGGGTGTCACCGGTCGGCATCGGTCAGCTCCATTCCTCGTCGTCGAGCGCCCACGGCGGCGTGTACCAGTCGTCCTCCTCGACCAGGAGCGGGATCCGCGCCTGCTCCTCGAGGTCGTGGAAGTGCCCCGCCTTCCAGGCCCAGAGGAAGACGAGCAGCGCGAAGCCGGAGAAGACGAAGAAGGTCTCGATCATCCAGTCGGCCATCACCCACTTCGACTGGTCGCTCTCCGGCGCGTCGTGCGCGAGCGCGGCCGCCGGCGCCGCGAGCGCGGCGAGCGAGACGAGCGCGAACGCGGTCAGGCGGCGCCTCATTCGCCCGGCACCGTCGGCGGGATCGACTTCTGCGCGGCGTCCGGCAGCTTCTCGCCGCGCGCGGCGGCCTCGCTCCAGGCCTGGTCGAGCAGCTGGTCGTAGAACTTCTTGATCCCCGCGGCCGCGTTGTCGAGCGTCAGCGTCGTCTCGAGGCCGTTGACGCGGACGACGTCGCCGGGCGCCAGCCCCGAGAACATCCGCTGCGCCATCTGCATGAACGGGTCGGCGGCGGCGGCCTTCGAGAACGAGTCGTTCTTCGTCAGCGGCTGGTGGTCGGCGATCCACGCCTTCAGCTCGTCGGACGGCTGCCAGACGATGTAGTCGGCCGGCGTCGGCACCCGGCCCGGGTCGAGCGTCCCGTTCGGGATCGTCTTGATGAAGAGCACGAGCCGCCAGATGTCGTTGACGCTGAGCCGGTCGCCGAAGTTCTCCATCCCGGTGCCGGGCCAGCCGCGCAGGATCCGGTAGTAGAAGTCGCCGGGCCCGGTGTCGCCGCCGCAGCAGGCGTCGTCCTTGTCGGTGAAGTCGGCCGGCGTCGGCGAGAGGAACTTCGCGGCGGGCCCCTCGCCGTCGCCGGCGAGGCCGTGGCAGCTGACGCAGCGCTGGAGGAAGACCTCCTTGCCGCGGAGCAGGTTCTCCTGGGTCACCGGCAGCGGGTCGGCCGAGAGCCAGTAGCTGCGGTCGATCTGCGAGAGGTTCGGCGCCTCCTCGAGCTGGTTCGGCGGCGGCTCGCCCTCGGTCTGCTTGGCCGGGCCCTTCTTGATCGCCTCGAAGCCCGGATACGGGTCGGCGAAGCCCTGCACCGTCAGGACGACGTGCTTGGAGTAGAGCTGGCCGGCGTAGCGGAGCAGGCCGGACTTGCCGCTGCGCGTCTGCAGGAAGGTGAGCAGGTCCTCGACCTGGGTCGTGCCGAAGAGCGCCTTCATCGGCGGCATCAGCGAGTACGGCGTCACCCAGCGCGCGTCCCAGAGGTGGGCCCGCTGCCAGTCGTCCGGGTGCCAGCCCGCCTCCTGCGAGAGGTCCGGCCCGGTGCGCTCGGTGCCGAAGACGTTCGGCGACTGGTCGGTGCCGTAGAAGTCGCCCGGCTGCGAGACCTTCGGGTAGAGGTAGTAGGCCTGGTAGCGGACGTCCTGCGGCCGCGTGTAGCCGGAATGGCAGACGTAGCAGTTGTTCTGCACGAACACCTGCCGGCCCGCCGCCGCCTGGTCGGTGAGCGGGGCCCAGTCGTCGGACGGCGGCGGGTCGAAGGTGTGGATCGGCAGCCAGACCACGATCATGACGACGACGAAGAACGCGATCAGGCCGCCGATCCCGGCGACGAGCGGGGTGATCAGCATCCGCTCGGGCGGGTGGGGAGACCAGCCGCGCGGGCTGCGGGAGCCGCCGTCGCCAGAGGTGGGGCGCTCGTCGGCCATCGGCTAGGTGGTGGTGCTCGCCGCCGGCGGGGCGACGCTCTGCGCCACGCGCGCCGTCTCCCGCGCCAGCCGGTCGTGGGTGTTCACGAACGCGGTCAGGCCGATGTTGACCATCTGGACGATCCCCGAGAGGACGATCATCGCCCCGAAGATCGCGCGGGCGATGTAGTACGCGTGCAGCTCGGGAAGCACGTTGATCTCCGGCACGCCGTTCTCCCAGGAGAAGCCCTGCTGGAAGCCGGCGAGCGTCAGCGCGCTGAAGAAGCCGGTGAAGCCGATCGTGACGAGCCAGTACTGCCACTCGGTCAGGCTGCGCGAGAACAGGGGTTTCGCCCAGATCTGGGCGATCATGTAGTCGATCACCCCCATGCCCAGGATCGTGAAGGCGCCGAGCAGCGCCAGGTGGGCGTGCGCGACGACGAAGTTGGTGAAGTGGGTCAGCCGGTTGAACGGCTGCAGCGCCTCGAACGCGCCCTGGATGTTGACGAGGAAGTAGAAGAAGAACGCGGTCATGGTGAACCGCATGGGCAAGTTCGTGAAGAACTTGTCCCAGTTGCCCTTCATCGTGCCCATGATGTTGATCGTGAAGGCGAAGACGGGGATCAGCAGCGAGACGGACGAGACCTCGGCGATCGTCTTCAGCCAGGAGGGGGTCGGCGACTGCAGGATGTGGTGGTCGCCGACGCCCGTGTAGAAGAAGGCCATCCCCCAGAAGCTGACGAGCGACAGCGAGTAGCTGTAGAGCGGCGTGTTCGTGACGCGCGGGACGATGTAGTAGGTGAGCGCGATCAGCATCGGCGTCAGCCAGAGGCCGAACAGGTTGTGCGCGTACCACCAGTTCAGGATCGCGTCGGCGAGGCTGTTCGCGAGCGCGCCGGAGGGCGCCCCGAGCACGTGGCCGGGCCTCCAGATCACGTTGCCGATCGCGTAGTCGACGGCGAGCCAGATCGGGCTCGCGATGAAGAACCAGACGGAGACGTAGATCGACTTGATCGTCCGCAGCCGGACCGTCGCGAGGATGTTGACGATGTTCGCGAGCCAGATCACGAGCAGCGCGATGTCGACCGGGAAGACGAACTCCGCGTACTCGCGGCCCTGGCTGTGGCCGGTCAGCAGGCCGATGATGCCGCCGAGGAACATCAGGTTCCAGGCCCAGGCGCACCAGATCCCGAGCCGCTCGCTCCACATCCCGCGCGTGCCGGTGAGCCGCGGCAGCATGTAGAAGAGCGCGCCGAAGTACATCATCGAGAGCCAGGCGAGGATGACGCCGTTGACGTGCGACGGCCGGATCCGGCTGAACGCCAGCCACGAGAAGTGGCTGAAGGCCTCGGGCGTCACGAACTCGATCGCGAGCACGAGGCCGAAGAGGTCGACGACCGTCAGCCAGAAGATCGAGGAGAGGATCCAGTGCAGCGCCGCGCCGTCCGGGAACGGCATCCGCGTACGCCCACGGACACCGAGCCTGCGCTCGGGCGCCGCCAGGACCGCCGCCCCGGGAGCCTGCTCCTCCGCCACGGCGGTAGCAAACACATCGGAGTCCGCTCCGTGGGCGCAAATGACGAAAGTGTCATGCGCTTGTCAGGTTCGTGTCAGCAGGCGTATCGTCCGCCGTTGCATGCGGATCCTGGTGATCGAGGACGAGCCTCGTATCCTGGCGTTCCTCAGCCGGGGCCTCGAGGCGGAGGGGTTCACGGTCCACGCCGCCCGCGACGGCGTCGAGGGTCTGCGGCTCGCGCTCGAGCGCACGTACGACCTGCTCGTCCTCGACCTCCTGCTGCCGCGGCTCGACGGGCTCTCGCTGCTGCGCGAGCTGCAGCGGCAGCGCCCCGACCTGCCGGTCGTCGTCGTGTCGGCGCGCGCCGACATGCCGACGAAGCTGCGCGCGTTCGGGCTCGGCGCCCACGACTACGTGACGAAGCCGTTCTCGTTCGACGAGCTCGTCGCCCGGATCCGCGCCCGCCTGCGGCGGCCGCTCGACGCCGGCGAGGGTCATGTGCTGCTCGCGGGCTCGCTGACGCTCGACGTCCCGCGGCGGCAGGTCCGGGTCGGCGAGGCGGCGGTGCCGCTGACCGACCGCGAGTTCCGGCTGCTCCACCACCTCGTCCTGCACGCGGGCGAGGCGGTCAGCCGCGAGAGCATCCTCAGCGAGGTCTGGGGCTACCAGTTCGACCCGGGCTCGAACGTGGTCGAGGTGTGCGTCGGGCGGCTGCGCAAGAAGCTCGGGCCGGGCGCACCGATCGAGACGGTACGGCATGTCGGCTACCGCCTGGCCGCCTAGCAGCGTCCGGGCCCGCTGGCCCGAGGCGGCCTGGCTCGCGTTCGCGGCGGGCAACGTCGTCGCCATGCTCGAGTGGGAGAGCTGGGAGACGATCCCCTTCCACTTCATCTGGGTCAGCCTGACGATCGTCTACGGCCTGCGGATCTGGGCGGACGCGCCGACGCTCGGCGTCCTCGGCGGGGTCGTCGTCGTCACCGGCGGCCTGATCCTCCGGGACGTCTCGCACGGGACGCAGGAATGGGGCGAGCTGACCGAGGTGCCGCTGATGTCGACGATGTTCCTGGCGATGATGTGGCACGCGCGCCGGCGCCAGCAGGCACTGCGGATCGCCGAGGGCCTGGCGGACGAGCGCGCGCGACTGCTCGAGGGCCAGGAGTCGTTCCTGCACGACGTCTCGCACGAGCTGCGGACGCCCGTGACGATCGCGCGCGGCCACCTCGAGCTGCTCGCGCGGCTGGAGGGGCCGTCCGCGGAGGTGGACGTCGCGCTCGACGAGCTCGGCCGGGTCGAGCGGATCGTCGAGCGGCTGCTCCTGCTCGCGCGCAGCGACCGGCCGGACTTCATCGCGGCGGAGGCGATCGCGGTCGAGGACTTCCTCGCCGACGTCTTCGTCCGCTGGTCGGGCGCGGTGCCGCGCGTCTGGCGGCTCGGCTCCGTCCCGGACGGCGTCCTCCATGCCGATCCCGACGCGATCCGGATCGCCCTCGACGCGCTGCTCGAGAACGCGGTCCAGCACACCGGGGACGGCGACGGGATCGAGCTGAGCGCCGCGGCCGAGGGCCGGACGCTCTCGATCGAGGTCGCCGACACGGGCCCGGGAGTCCCGGCCGACGCGCTCGAGCGCATCTTCGACCGCTTCGCGCGCGCGGACGAGGCGCGGACGAGGAGCCGCGGCGGGGTCGGGCTCGGGCTCTCGATCGTGGCGGCGATCGCCGGGCGGCACGGCGGCGGCTGCCGGGTCGCCAACGGCGAGGCCGGCGCCCGCTTCACGCTCGTGCTGCCCGGCTTCGCGGCCGAGCCGGCCGGCGCGCCGGACTACGCGGCGCGCCGGTAGTCGCGCTCGAGCGAGCGGGCGGCATCGGGCTCGAGCCGGACGAGGCGGCCGAGCGGGCCGCGCCGCTGCCAGCGGCCGCCGGCGGCGGCGGACTCGGCGCGCGAGGCGGGAACGGTGCGGTGACGGTGGTTTCTCATGGGGTGACCTCCTTTCTGCACCCGACGGTAGCCGGGCGCCGTGAGAGGCCGATGAGATGAGCCTAAGCGTTTGCTGAGAGCTGCCGGGGCGGCCGACCGGCGGGTCAGGCAGACTCCCCGGGGTGCCCGCAACGGTCGTAGTCGGGGCGCAGTGGGGCGACGAGGGCAAGGGCAAGATCGTCGACCTGCTGGCGCAGGAGTCGGACGTCGTCTGCCGCTACCAGGGCGGGCCGAACGCGGGACACACGATCGTCGCCGACGGCGAGACCTTCAAGATCCGCCAGCTGCCGAGCGGCGTCGTCTCCGGCAAGACCTGCGTCGTCGGCGCCGGCTGCGTCGTCGACCCCGCGGTCTTCATCGCCGAGCTCGACGACCTCGAGGCGCGCGGGCACCCCACCGACCGCATCCACCTGTCCGGGAACGCGCACCTGATCATGCCCTGGCACGTCGCGATCGACCAGGCGACGGAGCGGCGGCTCGGCCGGCTGCAGATCGGGACGACCCGGCGCGGGATCGGCCCGGCGTACGCCGACAAGGCGGCCCGGATCGGGATCCGCGTCCAGGACCTGCTCGACCCGAAGATCCTGCGCCAGAAGATCGAGACCGCGCTCGCGGAGAAGAACGTCTGGCTCGAGCGCGTCTACGAGTCGGAGCCGTTCGAGCTCGAGGAGGTCGCCGCCGCCTACGAGGGGCACGCCCGGCGGCTGCGGTCGTACGTCGCCGACACCTCGCTGCTCGTCGACCGGTCGCTCCGCGAGGGCAGGCGCGTGCTCTTCGAGGGCGCCCAGGGGACGCTGCTCGACCTCGACCACGGCACCTATCCGTTCGTGACCTCGTCGAACCCGCTCGCGGCGGCGGCGGCGACGTCGGTCGGGATCGGGCCGACCCGGATCGACGACGTCCTCGGCGTCACCAAGGCCTACGTCACCCGCGTCGGCGAGGGGCCGTTCCCGAGCGAGATCGAGGGCGCCGACCAGGAGCGCGTCCGCGAGCTCGGGCAGGAATACGGCACCGTCACCGGCCGCGAGCGCCGCTGCGGCTGGCTCGACCTCGTCGCGCTGCGCTACGCCGTCCGCCTGAACGGCATCACCCGCCTGGCGCTGACGAAGCTCGACGTCCTCTCGCCGTTCGCCGAGGTACCGGTCTGCGTCCGCTACGCCCTGCCCGACGGCTCCGAGACCGAGGAGTTCCCCGCGCACCAGAGCGACTTCCACCACTGCCGCCCCGTCTACGAGACGCTGGCCGGCTGGCAGTCCGACCTCCGCGGCGGCGAGCTGCCCGCCGCCGCGGAGGCCTACGTCGCCTTCGTCGAGCGGGAGCTCGAGGTCGAAGTGGCGCTGATCGGGGTCGGCGCCGGCCGCGAGCAGGTGATCGCCCGCGGCGCGGGCGCGCCGCTCGGCTGAGCGCCCGTTCGGCCGAGCGCCGCCCGGGTATCCCGGCAAGGGGTGGCTCACGATTGCATCGCGGTCTCGCCGACGAGAGGCGATGCGGGCCAGAACCGCCCGTCAAGCGTGATGCCAGAGTGAAGGGACGAGCAGACGACGCCGACGCGCCAGCGCCGCAGGCATTCGTCACTCACCGCGGTCCAGCCTGCGGAGAAGACGACGCGGTAGCGGCGTGCAGGACAGCTCCGTCTTGACACGCTCGAGCACGGTCGCGCGCTGACGCACGACGAGCCCGTGCTCGAGCCTGTGCGTCGCACACTCGAGGGTGAGCGCCTGTCCAACCCGCGTCAGGCCACGATTCGCGTCGCCTTCCGGGCCGTCCCACTCGGTCCCCTGGCAGCCGCGCACGTGGGCGTACCCGTGGTCCTGATGGGCGACGACGACCGAGTGAGACATGTCCACGAGCGGGAGCCGAAGCTTGCGGGCCCTCCAGATCATCCAATTGTCCCATCCGGGACGACCGACCGCGAACGGCGGCAAAGGCCCGAGTTGACCCCGGCGGAAGACGAAGTAGTCGATCCACTCGTCGCCGCGCGGCACTCCCTCCGCAGCGGTCAGCTCACGAAGGCTCTCCCAGTCCACATCGGCAAGGTCCCGGCTGACCCGGAGGTTGAGGGTCTGCCCGACCGCCATGAATGCTGCCGTCTCGCCCGCGACCACCGTCACCGCTCGGGCGAAATCCTGGAAGAAGAGGAGATCGGCATTCGCGTAGCAGATGAGGTCGTGGCGAGCCGCTTCGCGCTGGACGATCTCGAACGCGGAGTTGACGAGGGGTCCCGTAACGGTTCCTCGAGATGCCGCCGACGTGATCGGCGCCGAAATCGGCCGCGGCCGCGGCAATTCTCCGGGCCGTCGCCGCAGAGCACGATCTGCCAGTCGCCCTCGAGTCGCCGCCAGCTTCGCAGCGCGTTCCGTTGGAGGATGCCGATGCGTCCTCAGGAACGGCTTCGGTATCGGCGAAGATCGTGACCACGGCCGCGCGCTCACAGTGTATGAGCCGCCGAAGCCGAAGCCCCGTGCACCGCTCTCCGAACGTCTCGCCGCGAAGGCAGCGCCGGCGTCTTCGAGGACCGGCGTACCGAGCCTCGCTCAGTTGAGGCCCTGGTGCAGGCATACGGCCCGTACATCGGCCGCGACCTCCTCTCCGGCTGGCTCGACCTGGTCGCGCTGCGCTACGCCGTCGGTCTGAACGGCATCACCCGCCTGGCGCTGACGAGCTCGATGTGCTCTCGCCGATCGCCGAGGTCCGGTCTGCGTCCTCTACGCCCTGCCCGACGGCTCCGAGACCGACGAGTTCCCCGCGCACCAGAGCGACTTCTACCACTGCCGTCCCGTCTACGAGACGCTGGCCGGCTAGCAGTCCGACCTCGACGGCGGCGAGCTGCCGCCCGCCGCGGAGGCCTACGTCGCGTTCGTCGAGCGGGAGCTCGACGTCGAGGTGGCGCTGATCGGCATCGGCGCCGGCCGCGAGCAGGTGATCGCCCGCGGCGCGGGCGCGCCGCTCGGCTGAGCGCCCGTCGACGGGCCTCGTTCGGGTCGCAGCGACCCGCACGCGGCCTGCCGCGGACGTCCGCGAAATCGGCACGAAGTCGGCACACCTGCGTGCGCCGCGGCCGCCTACCCTGGAGGCGGTCCCCCTCGGGAGGGTGGGGAACGGGAAGGCGGCGTCGCTCCGTCCGGGCGCTCGGCCGCCAGCGCGGCGAGCTCCGCCGCGGTGTCGGCGTCGGCGTAGAGCAGCGGGTCGAGCGGGACGAGCCGCACGTCGCAGCCGGCCAGGGCCCTGCCGATCGATGCCTGCTCTGCGAGGCAGCGCTCGAGGACGGGCAGGACGGTGCGCCGGAAGGCTCCCGGGATCGGCCCCGCGTCTCCGGCCGGGCGGGACGCGTCGGCGCAGGCCTCCCCGAGCGCGCGCAGCGCCAGCGGCGTCATCAGCGGGCAGTCGACGGGAAGGACGACGCAGACCTCGTGCGCGGCCGCGCGCAGGGCGGCGACGATGCCGGCCGCCGGGTGGCGCACGTCGGTGCCGTCGTCGAGCAGCGGGAAGGGAAGCGCCAGCCCGTCCGCCGCCTTCCCGACCGCGAGCCGCTCGTCGCAGGCCTCGCCGAGCAGGCGCCAGCCGCGCTCGGCCAGCGTCTCGCCGTCGAAGCAGGGCGAGGGCCTTCGCGCTGCCGAAGCGCCGGCTCGCCCCGCCGACGAGCAGGACGCCGGTCAGCCCTCGATCCGCCACGGCTCCGAGTAGACGTTGACGCGGCCGCCGCGGACGAAGCCGCAGAGGGTGACTCCCCGGTCGCGCGCCAGGTCGACGGCGAGGCTCGACGGCGCGCCGACGGCGACGAGCAGCGGGCAGCCGGCGACGGCCGCCTTCTGGACGAGCTCGAACGAGAGCCTGCCGCTGACGCAGAGGATCGCGTCCCCGAGCGGCAGCAGCCCCGCCCCGAACGCCCAGCCGACGACCTTGTCCATCGCGTTGTGGCGGCCGACGTCCTCGCGCAGGCAGAGCAGGCGGCCGTCGCGGGCGAACAGCCCCGTCGCGTGCAGGCCGCCGGTCGCCGCGAACCCCGCCTGCGCCTCGCGGAGCCGCTCGGGCAGGCCCGCCACGAGCGCGGCCGGCACGCGCAGGTCGGCCTCGACCCGCTCCGACTCGACGGCGACCGCCTCGAGCGCGCCCTTGCCGCAGACGCCGCACGACGAGGTCGTGTAGAAGCTGCGCTGCAGCCGCCCGGGGTCGAAGCCGGGCGCGTCGACCTCGACCGTGTTCGCCGCCAGGTCGTCGGGAAGCCGGGCCGTTCGCGGCTCGAGCCCCTCCGAGAGGCAGAAGCCGAGCGCCAGCTCCTCGTCGTGGCCCGGCGTCCGCATCGTCACCGCCACGGGCCGGCCGCCGATCCGGATCTCGAGCGGCTCCTCGACCGCGACGACGTCCCGCTCCTCGCCGCCCGGGACGCGCAGGACGTCGACCCGGGCGGTCGCGTACGGCGGCGGCGCCTCACCCATGCGCGGAGGCTAGTGGAGCGCCGAGACGAGCGCGACGACGGCGACCGCCGGCAGGGTCGCGCCGACGACGAGCAGCCGCGCCAGCGCCGGCCTGACGTCGTAGACCCGGGCGACGACGAGGATGTTGAAGGCGGGCGGCATCGCCGCGAGCATGAACCAGACGTGCGGCACCTGCGCGCCGAGCAGGGAGCCGGTCGCGAGCAGCGCCAGCGGCCCGCCGGCGAAGCGGATCGCGAGCGCCCCGAGCGCGCGCCGCACCTCGTCGGCCGCGTGGACGACGGGCTCGAAGGAGAGCGAGAGCCCGAGCAGCAGGAACCCGAACGGCCCGACGAGCGCCGCGGAGACGTCGCGGATCGGTCGCCGCCGCCGGCAGCTCGACCCCGCGCGAGCGCAGCACGAGCGCCGCGACGAGCGCGAGCAGCGGCGGATTCAGGAGCAGGGCGCGGAGCCGCGACCGGGCCGTCGGGCTCGGCGGTCGCGCGGCGGCCGAAGAGCCTGCCGACGGTGACCGAGATCGAGCTCGCCGGGACGAGCCACGCCAGCCGGTCGTAGAGGACGGCGAGCGCGAGCCCGTGCGGGCCGAACGCGAGCAGCGCGAGCGGGTAGCCGACGTAGCCGGTGTTGGCCCAGCCCGCCGCGAGCATCAGCGCGCCGCGCTCGTCCCGCTCGCGGGCGACGAGCCGGGCGTAGACGTAGCCCGCCGCCACGACGAGCCAGGTCGCGAGCACCGCGGCGGCGAGCGCGAGCAGGATGCGGCGGCCGAGCTGGAGCTCCAGGAAGGTGACGAGCACGAGCGCCGGCGAGACGGCCCAGAAGAAGACGCCCCAGACGGCGTTCCGGACCGCCGTGCCGGCGGCGAGCCGCTGCAGGGCGAGGCCGGCGAGGAGCGAGAGCAGGAGCAGCGGGAGCGTCACCCGCCCAGCGTAGCCGCGCCGCGGGATCCCGCCGCAGCGCCGAGTAGACTCGCGCGGGTGAAGGTCCTCCTGGTCGGCTCCGGCGGGCGCGAGCACGCACTCGCCCGGAGCCTCGCGTCGAGCCCGCGCCTGAGCGAGCTGCACGCGGCGCCGGGCAACCCGGGGATCGCGCGGCTCGGGGACTGCCATCTCGTCCGGGCGGAGGACGGCGAGGGCCTGCTCGCGCTCTGCCAGGAGACGCGGATCGACCTCGTCGTCGTCGGGCCGGAGGGGCCGCTCGTCCTCGGCGTCGCCGACCTGCTCCGGCGTGCCGGGATCGCGGTCTTCGGCCCCGGCCGCGACGCAGCCGCGATCGAGGGGTCGAAGCTCTTCGCGAAGGAGGTGCTGCGCTCGACCGGCGTCCCGACCGCGGAGACGCTCGCGGTCGCACGCGTGCCCTGCGTGCTCAAGGCCGACGGGCTCGCCGCCGGCAAGGGCGTCTTCGTCTGCACGACCGCCGAGGAGCTCGACGCAGGGCTGCGGGCGGTCGCCGCGCTCGGCGGGCCGTACGTGATCGAAGAGCTGCTCGAGGGAGACGAGCTCTCGGTCTTCGCGCTCTGCGACGGCAGCCGGGCCGTGCCGCTCGCCCCGGCCCAGGACTACAAGCGGCTCGAGGACGGCGACCGCGGGCCGAACACGGGCGGCATGGGCTCCTTCTCGCCCGTGCCCGGGGTCGGCGCGGCCGAGGCGCAGGCGCTCGTCGAGCAGGTGCACGAGCCGGTGCTGGCGGAGCTCGCGGAGCGCGGCAGCCCCTTCGTCGGGCTGCTCTACGCCGGCCTGATGCTGACCGCCGACGGGCCGAAGGTGCTCGAGTTCAACTGCCGCTTCGGCGATCCCGAGACGCAGTCGATCCTGCCGCGGCTCGAGGGCGACCTGCTGACGGCGCTCTGGGCGGCCGCGACCGGCGACCTGCGCGAGACCGAGCTCGCCGCCGGCGACGACGCCGCCGTCACGGTCACGATCGCCGCGGGCGGCTACCCGGCCGCCGGCGACCGCGGGACGCCGATCACCGGCATCGAGGCGGCGGAGGCCGCGGGCGCGCTCGTCTTCCACGCGGGCACGGCGCTCTACGAAGGCCGGCTGGTCACGAACGGCGGCCGCGTGCTCAACGTCACGGGCGTCGGGCCCGACCTCGCGGCGGCGCGGGAGCGCGCCTACGCGGGCGTCGGGTCGATCGGGTTCGCCGGCGCCCGCCATCGAACCGACATCGCGGAGGTGGTGCATGCCTGAGGTGGGGATCCTGGTCGGCTCGGAATCCGACCGGGAGCGGATGCAGGCCGCGCTCGACGAGCTCGACGCGCGCGGGATCGACTGGGAGTTCGAGGTGCGGTCGGCGCACCGGGATCCCGACGCGGTCGCCGAGTACGCGCGGACCGCCCGCGGGCGCGGGCTGCGGGTGCTCGTCTGCGGGGCCGGGCTCGCCGCCGCGCTGCCCGGCGTCGTCGCCGCGCACACGGACCTGCCGGTGGTCGGCGTCCCGCTCCGCTCCTCGAAGTCCGTGCTCGACGGGCTCGACGCGCTGCTCTCGATCGTGCAGATGCCGCCGGGCGTGCCCGTCGCGACCGTGGGCGTCGACAACGCCAAGAACGCCGCCGTCCTCGCGGCCCGCATCCTCGGTGCCTGACCGCGAGCTCGTCTCCCTCGTCGAGGAGCTCGTCGCGATCGACTCCGTCAACCCCGACCTCGTCCCGGGCGGGGCCGGCGAGCGGGCGGTCGCCCGCCTCGTCGAGCGCTGGCTGCACGCGGCGGGGCTCGAGACGCGGCTGAGCGAGGCGGCGCCCGGGCGTCCGAACGTCGTCGGCGTCGCCCGGGGAAGCGGCGGCGGCAGGACGCTGCTCCTGAACGCGCACCTCGACACCGTCGGCGTCGCCGGCATGGAGCGGCCGTTCGAGCCCCGGATCGAGGGCGACCGGCTCTACGGCCGCGGCGCCTACGACATGAAGGCGGGGCTCGCGGCGATCATGCTCGCCGGGCGGGCCGCGCTCCAGGCGGGGCTCGCCGGCGACGTGGTCGTCGCGGCGGTGGCCGACGAGGAGCTCGGGAGCCTCGGCACGGAGGCGCTCGTGCGGGAGGTGCGGGCCGACGCGGCCGTGATCCCGGAGCCGACCGACCTGGCCGTCGCCGTCGCCCACCGCGGCTTCGTCGGCTTCGAGGTCGAGACGAGCGGCGTCGCCGCGCACGGCTCGCGTCCCGACCTCGGCGTCGACGCGATCGCGAAGATGGGACCGGCGATCGTCGCGCTGGCGGACGAGGCGGAGCGGGTGGCCGGGGCGCCTGCCCACCCGCTGCTCGGGCCGGGCACGATGCACTGCTCGCTCGTCGAGGGCGGCCAGGAGCTCTCGAGCTACCCGGCCCGCTGCCTGCTCGCGGGCGAGCGGCGGACGCTGCCCGGCGAGACGCGCGCCGACGTCGAGCGCGACCTCGCCGCCGCGCTCTCGGGCTGCGACGCCGACGTGCGCGTCGGGATCGCGCGCGAGGCCTACGAGTGCGACCCGGACGCCGACGTCGTCCGACTGCTGACGGCCGCCGCGGGGACCGAGCCGGCCGGGGCGCCGTTCTGGACGGACGCGGCGCTGCTCGGCGCCGCAGGCATCCCGACGGTGCTCTTCGGGCCCTCGGGCGACGGCGCCCACGCCGAGGTCGAGTGGGTCGACCTGCCGTCGGTGCAGCGGGTGCTCGACGTGCTCGTCGAGGTCGCCCGCGGCTTCTGCGGGGCGCCCTCCTGAGCCCTCACTAGACTGCACGGCAGTGATCGCGCGCTACTCCCGTCCCGCCATGGCCGCTGTCTGGTCGGACGAGGGCAAGCTGCGGCACTGGCTGGAGGTGGAGCTGGCGGCCCTCGACGGCTGGGCCGAGGTCGGCGCCGTCCCCGCCGAGGACGTCGCGGCGATCAGGGCCGGCGCCGTGCCGCCGACGCCGGCGCGCGTCGCGGAGATCGAGCGGACGACCGACCACGACACGGCGGCCTTCGTCGACGCGGTCGCCGAGCAGCTCGGGCCCGAGGGCCGCTGGGTGCACTTCGGGCTCACCTCCTCCGACGTCGTCGACACGGCGCTCTCGCTCCAGATCGGCGAGGCCGGCCGGCTCGTGCTCGAGGGGGTCGACCGCGCGGTCGACGCCGTCGCCCGCCGCGCGGAGGAGCACCGGACGACGATCCAGATCGGGCGCTCCCACGGCATCCACGCCGAGCCGATCACCTTCGGCTGGAAGCTCGCGGGCTGGGTCTTCGAGCTCGACCGGTCGCGCACGCGCCTGCGGGCCGCGCTCGAGGCGAACCGCGTCGGGCAGCTCTCGGGCACGGTCGGGACCTACGCCGGCATCGACCCCGAGGTCGAGCGGGTCGCCTGCGAGCGTCTCGGGCTCGAGCCGGACCCGCTCTCGACGCAGGTGGTCGCGCGCGACCGGCACGCCGAGCTGCTGAACGCGCTCGCGCTCTGCGCGACCTCGCTCGAGCGGTTCGCGGTCGAGATCCGCCACCTCGCCCGCACCGAGGTGCGCGAGGTCGAGGAGCCGTTCGGGAGCGGCATGAAGGGGTCGTCGGCGATGCCGCACAAG
Organism: uncultured Actinomycetes bacterium; assembly: GCA_963839285.1. Lineage (GTDB taxonomy): Bacteria > Actinomycetota > Thermoleophilia > Gaiellales > Gaiellaceae > DASSSQ01. The sequence continues at coordinate 40,919 of CAWIUN010000019.1, read as the reverse complement.
CGCAACCCGAAGGTCGCGGAGCGGATCTGCGGCCTCGCGCGCGTCGTCCGCGCGGCCGCGCTCGTCGGGCTCGAGAACGTGCCGCTCTGGCACGAGCGCGACATCTCGCAGTCGTCGGCCGAGCGGGTCGTGCTTCCCGACGCGTTCCTGGCGCTCGACTACATGCTCGACCGCTTCGCCTGGATCGTCGAGGGGCTCGTCGTCTACCCGGAGCGGATGCGGCGGAACCTGCAGGCGAGCCACAACCTCTTCTTCAGCCACCGGCTGCTGCTCGCGCTCGTCGAGGCGGGGCTCGCCCGCGACGAGGCCTACCGGCTCGTGCAGGCGCACGCGATGCGCGCCTGGGACGAGGAGCGCGACTTCGTCGAGCTCGTGCGCGCCGACCCGGCGATCGCGGCCCGCCTCGACGCGGCAGCACTGGACGAGGTCTTCGACCTCGACGCCACCGTCCGACACGTCGACACCGTCTTCGGGCGCCTCCGCGCGCTCGTCGGGAAGGAGGAACCCGCCCATGCCTGAGGCCGCGGCCCACGTCGCCAGCGGGAAGGTCCGCGAGATCTACGCCCTCGACGACGAGCGCCTGCTGCTCGTCGCCTCCGACCGGATCTCGACCTTCGACGTCGTGCTCCCGACCGAGATCCCGGACAAGGGCCGCGTCCTGACCGGCCTCTCCGGCTTCTGGTTCGCCCGCACGAGGCCGCTCGTCGCCAACCACCTGCTCGGGCTGCGCGCGGACGGCCGCTCGACCGAGTGCAGGCGCCTCGCGATGCTGCCGATCGAGTGCGTCGTCCGCGGCTACCTCTCCGGCTCCGGCTGGAAGGACTACCGCGCGACCGGGGCCGTCTGCGGGCACGCGCTGCCGGCCGGCCTGGTCGAGTCGGCGCAGCTGCCGGAGCCGATCTTCACGCCCTCGACCAAGGCGCAGGAGGGGCACGACGAGAACATCGACCGCGCGAGGGCGGTCGAGCTCGTCGGCGAGGAGCGCTTCGAGGAGGTCGAGCGCGTCTCGCTCGAGCTCTACCGCTTCGCCTCCGACTACGCGGCCGCGCGCGGGATCGTCCTCGCCGACACGAAGCTCGAGTTCGGCGTCGACGCCGACGGCACGCTCGTGCTCGCCGACGAGGCCTTCACGCCCGACTCCTCGCGCTTCTGGCCCGCCGAGGAGTACACGCCCGGCGGCCCGCAGCCGTCGTTCGACAAGCAGTTCGTCCGCGACTACTGCGAGTCGCTCGGCTGGGAGAAGACGCCGCCCGGGCCCGGAGCTTCCGGACGAGGTCGTCGCCGGGACGCGCGCCCGCTACGTCGAGGCGTTCGAGACGCTGACGGGGATCGAGTTCGACGCCTATCTCGCCGACCCCGAGGTCGTGCTCCGGTGAGGGCGACCGTGCTCGTCCGCCCGAAGGCAGGCATCCTCGACCCGCAGGGCGAGGCGGTCGAGACCTCGCTCCGCCACCTCGGCTTCGAGGTCGGCGGCGCCCGCGTCGGCCGCGTGATCGACCTCGAGGTCGACGAGGCGGACGGCGCCCGCGCCCGCGAGCAGGTCGAGGCGATGTGCGAGCAGCTGCTCGCGAACCCGCTGATCGAGAGCTACGAGATCGTGCTCGGGGAGCGGTCGTGAGCGAGCGGATCGCCGTCGTCAGCTTCCCGGGCTCCAACGACGACCACGACGCGGTCTGGGCGCTGAACGCTCTCGGCGGCGAGCCCGTCCGGGTCTGGCACGCCGAGCCGGAGCTCCCCGACGTCGGCGCCGTCCTGCTGCCGGGCGGCTTCTCCTTCGGCGACTACCTGCGCTGCGGCGCGATCGCCCGCTTCTCGCCCGTGATGGCGGCGGTCACCCGCTTCGCCGCCGAGGGCGGGCTCGTGCTCGGGATCTGCAACGGCTTCCAGATCCTCTGCGAGGCGCGACTGCTCCCGGGCGTGCTGCGCCCGAACGCGTCGCTGAGCTTCGTCTGCCGCGACGCCGCACTCGTCGTCGAGCGGACGGACACGCCGTTCACCTCGCGCTGCGGGCACGGGCAGGCGCTGACGATCCCGGTCAAGCACGGCGAGGGCTGCTGGTTCGCCGACCCGGACCTGCTCGCCGAGGTCGAGGCGAACGACCAGGTCGTGCTCCGCTACGCGGCAGGCGAGAACCTGAACGGCTCCGTCGCCGACGTCGCCGGGGTCGTCAACGCCGACGGGAACGTCTTCGGCCTGATGCCCCATCCCGGAGCACGCCGTCGACCCGCTGCTCGGACCGGGCGACGGCGCGCTGCTGCTCGCCTCCCTGATCGACGCGGTTCGGTTGTCGGCCGCCGCTTCCGTCTAGGCCCCACCACCTCCCAGGCCGAGCAGCGCCGCCAGCTGCGGCCGGTCCGCGAGCGCCGCGACCAGCCGCTCGAGCTCGCGCGCCCGCAGCGTCACGGGCCCCCGGCGCGCGGTCCCGCCGGTCGAGTAGGCGAAGCGGACGAGCCGGCTGCCGTCGCGACCCTCGAGCAGCTGCACGTGGGAGGCGAAGCGCCGCTCGCCGGCCTGCTGGCGCACCGACACCTCCTCGACGAGCTCGGCGGGCCCCCACGGCGTCGCCACCTGCTTCGCCCGGCGCTCCGCACGGCCGGCGGCACCCCCGCCGTCCCCTCCGCCCGCTCCGCCTGCTCCGCCCTCTGCCTGTTCGCGCTTGGCCATGCCCTGACGGTACGCCGGAAATCCGCACGCCTGTGTGCCGGATGTGTGCCGAAATCGCGACTTCCCGGGTTTGAAGCCGGCTTTCGACCGAGAAACCAGTCAAGGATGAGCCTTCTCCGCCGAGCGGCCTGCGTGGTCGTCCTCGCTCTCGCCGCCGGCGCACCGACCGCGCTGAGCCTCGCCCCGCCGGCCGCGGCGTCCCCGAAGCTGCGCTTCGGGCTCAAGGACGACGCCTGGCTGCTCCACGGCGAGGGCACGCTCGACGAGCGGCTGGCGACGCTGCAGCGGCTCGGCGTCCAGGTCGTGCGCTTCGACCTCCGCTGGGACAAGATCGCGACCTGGCGGCCGAAGCGGCCCTGGGACCAGCACGACGGCGCCTACCGCTGGGACGGCTACGACGCCGTCCTGCGCGGCCTGCACCGCCACGGGATCGAGGCGATCGTCGGCATCTGGGGCACGCCGCTGTGGGCGAACAAGGGGCGGGCGCCGAACTACGCCCCGACCGCGGGCGTGCGGACGGCCCAGTTCGCCCACGTCGCCGCGAAACGCTACCCGTGGGTGCGGCGCTGGCTGATCTGGAACGAGCCGAACCAGCCGCGCTGGCTGCGGCCGACCCGCCCGAGCGTCTACGTCGCCAAGCTGCTCAACCCGGCCTACGCCGCGATCCACGAGGTGATCCCCAGGGCCGAGGTGGGCGGCGGCGTCAGCGCACCGCGCGGCGGCGTCGGCGGCGTCTCGCCCGTCGCCTGGATCTACGGCATGAAGAAGGCGAAGGCGCACCTCGACGCCTACGCGCACAACCCGTACCCGCTCGTCCCCACCCGCGAGACACCGCTCCGCGGCGGCTGCACGAGCTGCTACACGCTGACGATGGCGACGCTGCCGCGGCTGCTGCGGCTCGTGCGCAGCAGGTTCGGCCCGGTCAGGATCTGGCTGACCGAGTACGGCTACCAGACCCGGCCGCCCGACCCCTGGCTCGGCGTCGCGCCCGCGAAGCAGGCCCGGTACCTGAGCGAGGGCCTGATGCGCGCCTACCTGGCCTCGCGCGTCGACGTGCTGGTCAACTTCCTCTACCGCGACGAGCCCGACGAGGGCGGCTTCCAGAGCGGCCTGCGCTGGGTCGACGACCGGGCGAAGCCCGCGCTCCGCGCCTTCGTGCTGCCGCTCGCGCAGCGCTCCCGGAGCGGCTCGCGCGTGACGCTCTGGGGGATGGTGCGGCGGCCGCGGACGAGGCGGTACCGGCTCCAGGTCTACCGCCACGGCTGGCGGTCGCTGACGCCGCTGCGGCGCACCGGGAGAAACGGCGTCCTCGGCTGGAGCGGCAGGGTCGCGCGCGGCAGCCTCGTGCGGCTCGTCGCAGCGGGTCACGCGGGGGCTCCGCTCCGCATCCACTGACGTTTCGGCGCCGCCGACCCGGCGATCAGGACGGAGATGGACGTGGCCCGGGTCAACCTCCGACCGATCGCCTCGCCCGTGCCGCTCACCTTCCTCGGGCTGATGATCGCCTCGACGATCGTCAGCGGCAGCGAGCTCGGCTGGGTGCCCGCGACCGACGGGCACCTCGCGGGCTGGGCGGTGCTCGGCGTCCCGTTCCCGCTGCAGATCCTCGCCGCGCTCTGGGCCTTCCCCGCCCGGAGCGCCGGCGCCGCCACGGGCTCGGCCGTCCTCGCCGGCACCTGGCTCGGCTACGGGCTCGTGCTCGTCAACGCAGGCAGCGGCAACCACCCGGCGCTCGGGATGATGCTCGCCGCGGCCGCCGCCGCGCTGCTCGTCCCGGCCGCCGCGGAGCTGGCGAGCGCGCTCGTCCCGGCGCTCGTCCTCTTCGCGGCCGCGGCCCGCTTCGGGATCAGCGCGGTCTACGAGCTCGGCGGGGGCGGCGGCTGGCAGACCGCCTCCGGCTGGGCGGGCATCGTCGTCGCCGCCGCCGCCCTCTACGGCGCGCTCGCGCTCGAGCTCGAGAACACGCTCGGCCGCGAGGTCATGCCCGGTCGTGCCGCTCCGGCACGGGAAGATCGCGCGGACCGGCTCGCTCGAGCAGCAGCTCGAGTCGGTCGCGAACAGCCCCGGCGTCCGCAAGACGCTCTAGCCGAGGCTGTCGAGCTTCTCGCCGGCGAGCTCGGCCGCCTCGCGGTGCGCCGGCAGGTAGTACGCGGCGGTGTACTCGGCGACCATCCGGTGGGTCGTGAAGCGGGCGCCGACCCCGGCGATCGACGCCTTCATCATCGCCAGCCAGCGCTCCGGCAGCCCGCCGGCGCCGCGCTCGTAGAAGCAGGGGACGATCTCCTCCTCGAGGATCCGGTAGAGCGACTCGCGGTCGTGCGCGTCCTGCTGCTCCTCGCTGTCTGCCTCGAAGCCCTCGCCGATCGCCCAGCCGAGCTCGGGCGCGTAGCCCTCGGGCCACCAGCCGTCGAGGATCGAGGCGTTGAGGACGCCGTTCATGCCCGCCTTCATCCCGCTCGTCCCGGAGGCCTCGAGCGGTCGGCGCGGCGTGTTCAGCCAGACGTCGACGCCCGAGACGAGGTGGCGGGCGACGTCCATGTCGTAGTCCTCGACGAAGACGATCCGGCCGTCGGCGCGCAGCTCGCGGGTCGCCTCGACGATCCGCCGGATCAGCGCCTTGCCGCCCTCGTCGGCGGGATGCGCCTTGCCGGCGACGACGAGCTGCAGGGGCCGCTCGGGGTCGCCGAGCAGCTGCGCGAGCCGCTGCGGCTGCGAGAAGAGCAGTCCGGCCCGCTTGTAGGTCGCGAAGCGGCGCGCGAAGCCGATCGTCAGCGCCTCCGGGTCGAGGAACCGCGACGCCCGCGCCGCGACGGCCTCTCCGAGCGCGCGCTTGCGCGCGAGGTGGACGGCCCAGAGGTCGGCGTCGGCCAGGCCGAGCGCGCGCTCCCAGCCCTGGTCGTCGGGCGCCTCGGCCGGCCGGACGCCGTTCGCGTCGAGCAGCGCCTGCAGCTCCGCCGAGATCCAGGTGCGAGCGTGGACGCCGTTCGTGACGTGGCCGATCGGGACATCCTGCGCGGGGCGCGAGGGCCAGATCGGGGCCCACATCCGGCGCGAGACCTCGCCGTGGAGGGCGGCGACGCCGTTCGCGCGGCCGGAGGTGCGGAGCGCGAGCGGCGTCAGGCCGAAGCCGCGATCGTCGTCGCCGGAGCGGCCGAGGCCCGCGAAGGCGTCCCACTCGAGCCCGCAGGCGGCGACGATCGGCGCCAGATAGGCGCGGACGAGCTCCTGGTCGAAGACCTCGTTGCCGGCCGGGACGGGGGTGTGCGTCGTGAAGACGGTCGACGCGCGGACGAGCGCGAAGGCGTCGGCGAGCGCGACGCCGGCCTCGACGAGCGCGCGGATCCGCTCGAGCGCCAGGAAGGCGGCGTGGCCCTCGTTCATGTGGAAGACGGTCGGGCGGACGCCGAGCAGCTCGAGCGCGCGGACGCCGCCGACCCCGAGCAGGAGCTCCTGGCGGATCCGCAGCTCGCGGTCGCCGCCGTAGAGCGCGCTCGTGACGAGGCGCGTCTCGGGCGCGTTCTGCTCGACGTCGGCGTCGAGCAGGTAGAGCGGCACGCGGCCGACGTCGGCGCGCCAGATCTGCGCCGCGACCGGCTCGCCCGCGAGCTGGACGTGCACGAGCTGCGGCCGACCCTCGTCGTCGCGCTCGAGCGTCAGCGGCAGCAGCGCCGGGTCGACGGCGGGATAGCGCTCGTGCTGCCAGCCGCTGTCGTCGAGGCCCTGGCGGAAGTAGCCGTGGCCGTAGAAGAGCCCGACTCCGGCCAGCGGCACGCCGAGCTCGGAGGCCGACTTGAGGTGGTCGCCGGCGAGGACGCCGAGGCCGCCGGAGTAGATGCGCAGGGAGTCGTCGAGCCCGAACTCGAGCGAGAAGTAGGCGACCTGGAGGTCGTCGTCGACGGGGACGCGCACCGGCGCCTCGCGCTCGGCTGCGATCGCCGCCCGGACGCGCTCGACGTCGGCGCGCAGGCCCTCGTCGGCGGCGGCGCGCTCGAGCGCGGCCGGGGAGAGGCCCTCGACCAGCGCGACGGGGTTGCGCTCCACCCGCCGGTAGAGCTCGGGGTCGAGCCGCTGGAAGAGCGTGCGGGCCTCGGGATGCCAGGTGAACGCGAAGTCGTGCGCGATCTCGGTCAGGGCCTGCTTCAGCTCGTCCGCCATACCTCAACTTTCCTGCTCGAAACGTCGTGCACCTGCGCCGGAAACCTGCTCGATCGCGAAGCGGGTCGAGCCTAGCAGCCGCCTCCGGCACGGACGGAGCCCGACTAGTGCTCTTCTCGAACGTAGGGCACGCCCAAACCTCCGGGGGCGCCCAGGCGCCTCCGCGCGCCGCTCGAGGAGACGAGCACGAGCACGACGACGGTCATCACGTACGGGAGCGCGTCGACGAGCTCGGGAGCCACGGTGACGCCGCGCGCCTGCAGGGTCGGCGGCAGCGTCTGGAAGGCGCCGAAGAAGTAGGCGCCGACGAGGACGAGGCCCGGCCGCCAGAAGGCGAAGATGACGAGCGCGATCGCGATCCAGCCGGCGCCCGAGGTGAGCCCGTCGACCCACTGGGGCGTGATCGAGAGCGAGAAGCAGGCGCCGCCGACGCCGGCGAGCGCGCCGCCGACGAGCGTGTGCGCGTAGCGGTAGGCGGTCACGTTGACGCCCATCGCGTCGGCCGCGGCCGGCGCCTCGCCGACCGAGCGGACGTTCAGGCCGGGCCGCGTCCGCGAGAGGTAGAGCGCGACGAGCAGCACGCAGGCCCAGGAGGCGTAGACGAGCACCGACTGCCCGAAGACGATCGGCCCGACCACCGGCAGGTCCTGGAGCCGCTGCGGCGCGACCGCGTTGAACGAGTGCTTCGCGGGCGAGTCCGCGAGCTCGAGGTCGTTGCCGAGGTAGGACGAGAGCCCGGCGGCTCCCGCGAAGATCGTCAGCGCCAGGCCGGAGACGATCTGGTTCGCGCGCAGGCTGATCACGAGGAAGGCGTGGATCGCCGCCATCGCCGTCCCCGCGAGCGCCGCGACCCCGATCGCCGCCGCCAGCACCGCGGAGGTGGAGCCGTGCACGCGCTGGACGGCCCAGAAGCCCATGACCGCGCCGACGAGCATCATCCCCTCGACGCCGAGGTTGAGGACGCCGGAGCGCTCGGTCAGGAGCTCGCCGAGCGCGGCGAAGAGGAGCGGCGTCCCGTAGACGACCGCCGAGGCGAGCACGACGACGACGAGCGTGCCGTTCACGCGGGCACCTCGCCCTTCCGGGGCACCGAGGCGACCGGCTCGCCGCGCGGCCCGCGCGAGATCCGCACGCGGTAGCGGACGAGCAGCTCGCCGCCGAGCGCCGAGAAGAGGATCAGCCCCTGCATCACCCCGACGAGGCCGGCGGGGAAGTCGGGCCCCTGCAGCGTGTAGCCCGCGTTCTGGAGGCCGCCGAGCAGGAAGGCGATCGAGCACGGTCGCGAACGGGTTGTAGCGGGCGAGCGCCGCGATCACGATCCCCGCGTAGCCGTAGCCGGACTGCGTCAGCCCGCGCGGGTCGAGCAGGTGGCGGAAGTCGCCGTCCTGGCTCGCGCCGCCGATCCCGGCGACCGCGCCCGAGAGGCACATGACCGCGACGATCTTCCGGCTCGTGCGCATGCCGGCGTAGCGGGCGGCGCGCCAGGAGTCGCCGATCACCTTCACCTCGAAGCCGAAGCGGGTGCGCGCGAAGAGCACCCAGAGGCAGGCGGCCACGGCGACCGCGATCACGAAGCCGAGCGGGACGACGGCGCCGTGCAGCGAGACCGTCGGCCAGAGCGCGTTGTCGGGCAGCGGCTTGCCCTGCGGGAACACCTTCGCCTCGAAGCCCGACTCGTCGCGCCAGTAGCTGTGGCTGTCGAAGATCAGGTAGGTGAGGATCAGCGCGGCGACGTAGTTGAGCATCAGGCTCGTGATGATCTCGTTGGTCGAGAGGTACGCCCGCAGGAGGCCCGGGATCGCCGCCCAGAAGGCGCCCGAGATCGCCCCCGAGACGACCATCACGACCACGAGCACGGTCGTCGAGGTGTTGCCGACGACCAGCGCGCCCGCCGCCGCGCCGATCGCGCCGAAGTAGAGCTGGCCCTCGCCGCCGATGTTGAAGAGCTGCATCCGGAAGGCGACGGCGGCCGCGAGGCCGGTGAACGCGAGCGGCGTCGCCGAGGTGAAGGTCGCCGAGAGCGCCCCGTTCGCGAAGAAGGCCGCGTCGAAGAGGCGCCGGTAGGTGTGGCCCGGCGCGTGGCCCGTCGCGAGCAGCATCAGCGCCATCAGCGCGAACGCGACCGCCAGCGAGCCGAGCGGCACCGTCACCTGGCCGAGACGCGGCTGGGTCAGCCGCCGCTCGATCCGGATCCTCACGCGGCCACCGTCTCCCCCGCCATCAGCAGGCCGATCTCCTCGACGTCGAGCGTGCGCGCCTCGGCGGCGCGGCCCTCGTACATGACGACGACGCGGTCGGCGAGCGCCAGGATCTCGTCGAGGTCCTCGCTGATCAGCAGCACCGCGACGCCGCGCTCGGCGGCCTCGACGACGAACGTGTGCACGGTCTCGATCGCGGCGACGTCGAGCCCGCGCGTCGGCGAGGCCGCGATCAGCACCCGCGGGTCGCCCGCGAACTCGCGCGCGAGCACGACCTTCTGCAGGTTGCCGCCCGAGAGCTTGCGCGCCTCGACGTGCGGGCCGGGCGCCTTGACGTCGTAGCGGTGGATCAGCTCGGCGGCGTGCTCGCGCATCCGCCCGAGCGCGAGCAGCGGCCCGCGCGAGCGCTGCCGGTACGACTTCAGCGCGACGTTGATCGCGATCGAGAGGCCGGGCGCGACGCCGGTGCCGAGCCGGTCCTCGGGGACGTGCGCGATCCGCGCCTCGATCGCCTCGCGGGGGCTGCCGCCGCGCAGGCGCCTGCCCCCGACCGCGATCGAGCCGCCCGTCGGCGGGCGCAGGCCGGTGATCGCCTCGGCGAGCTCGCGCTGCCCGTTGCCGGCGACTCCCGCGACCGCGACGATCTCGCCCGCGCGGAGCTGCAGCGAGACGCCCTTGACCGCCGGGGCGCCGCGGTCGCCGTCGGCGAAGAGCTCGTCGAGCTCGAGCACGACCTCCTCCGCCGGGCCCGCGTCGCGGCGGCGGCGCACGGTCTCGACCTCGCGACCGACCATCAGCGCGGCGAGCGAGCGAGGCGTCGCGCCGTCGGTCGGCACCGTCGCGACCGTGCGGCCGGCGCGGAGCACGGTGACGCGGTCGGCGACCGCCATCACCTCGTGCAGCTTGTGCGAGATGAAGATCACGGTCCGTCCCTCGGCCGCCATCCGCCGCAGGGTCTCGAAGAGCGCGTCCGCCTCCTGCGGGGTCAGCACCGCGGTCGGCTCGTCGAGGATCAGGATCCGCGCCTCGCGGTAGAGCGCCTTCAGGATCTCGACCCGCTGCTGCTCGCCGAGCGAGAGCTGCCAGACCCGGGCGCGCGGGTCGACCGCGATCCCGTAGCGCTCGCCCAGCTCGGCGACGCGCCGCTCGACCCGCCGCGGGTTGATCCGGAAGCTCTTCCCCTCGCCGCGGTGGTCGCCGAGGATCACGTTCTCGGCGACGGTGAACGGCGCCACGAGCCGGAAGTGCTGGTGCACCATCCCGACCCCGGCGTCGATCGCCTCGCGCGGCGTCCGGAACTCGACCGGCCTGCCGTAGAGCGCGATCTCGCCCGCGTCGGGCCGGTAGAGGCCGGTCAGGATGTGCGAGAGCGTCGACTTGCCGGCGCCGTTCTCGCCCAGGAGCGCGTGCACCTCCCCCTCGGCCGCGTCGAAGTCGACGCCGTCGTTGGCGACGACGCCCGGGAACCGCTTCGTGATCCCGCGCAGGACCACGGCCGCCCCCGAGGAGGCGGCCGTGGTCAGATGCTCTGTTCCACTAGCCATTTCGTCTCGGCGAAATGGCTAGCCCTTGGCGCTCCCGACGACGCCCTTGACGAGCCAGTTCATCGCGTACAGGTCCTTGACGGTCATCTTCTTGCCCTTGGGGACCCGCAGCTTGCCGCTCTGGTCGTAGAGCGGGCCGGCGAACTCGTAGAACGTGCCCTTGACGAGCTGCGCCTTCTTCGCCGCGATCAGCTTCTTCGTCTCGGCCGTGACCCTCGGCCCGTACGGGGCGAGCGCGATCATCCCGTCCTTGATCGAGCCGTAGTAGAAGCCGGTCTTCCAGGTGCCGTTCATCGCCGCCTTGACCCGCTTCGTGTAGTACGGCGCCCAGTTGTAGACCGCCGCCGTCAGCCACGAGGTCGGCGCGAACTTCTTCGCGTTCGAGTCGTAGCCGACCCACGGGATCTTCTTCGACTGCGCGTACTGGCCGGCCGCCGGGGAGTCGACGTTCTGGCCGATCACGTCGGCGCCCGCGGCGACGAGCGACTCGGCCGCCTTCTTCTCCTTGGCGGGGTCGAACCACGAGTTCGTCCAGACGAGCTTGACCTTCGCCTTCGGGTTGACCGCCTGCACGCCGAGCGCGAACGCGTTCGCGTGGCGGATCACCTCGGGGATCGCGAACGGCACGACGTAGCCGATCGTGCCCTTCTTGGTCGCCGCGCCGGCGGCCATCCCGGACAGGTAGATCGCGTCCTCGCCCGCGCCGAAGTACTCGGCCATGTTCTTCGAGGTGTACGTGCCCGTCGCCATCTCGAACTTGACGTCCGGGTACTTGGCCGCGGCCGCCTTCATCGCGCCCTGGAACCCGAACGAGGTGGCGAAGATGATCTTGTTGCCGTCGCGGACGAGGCTGTCGATCACCTGCGAGACCTGCGGGCCCTCCGGCACGTTCTCCTTGAAGGTCGTCTGCACCTTCGAGCCGAGCGCCTTCTGCACGGCCAGCCGGCCCTCGTCGTGGGCCTGCGACCAGCCGCCGTCGTTGTGCGGCCCGACGTAGATCCAGGCGGCCTTGAACGCCGCCGCGTGCGTGTCCGTCCGTGCCGAGATGCCGCTCACGAGGACGAGCGCCGCAGCGCCCACCGCGAGCAGCGCGCCCAGCGCCAGCTTGCTGTTCCTGATCATCTGTCTTCCTCTCCTGACGTCCGTACCCGGTCGCCGCAGACGCGGCAGATGGCCGACTATAGGTCAGGATCCGGACGGCGAACAGGCCTATTTTCAACTAATGAAGGTCCTATCGCCCACGGGCTCGTCCGCGCTCCACGGGAACGTGATCCAGCGGTCCGTGCGGCGCCAGACGTACTCGCAGCGCACGGTCGAGCGCGGCTTCTCGTAGAGGACGGCGCAGCGCACCTCCGCGACCTTGCCCGCGCAGAACTCCTGGACGAGCGCGAGGGTCGCGCCGGTGTCCGCGACGTCGTCGGCGATCAGCACGCGCGTCTCCTCGAAGTCGACGAGGTCGGGGACGGGCGGCAGGAGCATCGGCAGCTCGAGCCGCTCGTCGACGCCGGTGTAGAACTCGACGTTCATCGTGAAGGTGTTCTTGACCCCGAGCGCGTAGGCGATCGCGCCGGCGACGAGCAGGCCGCCGCGGGCGATCGCGAGCACCATGTCGGGCCGGTAGCCGTCGTCGTGGATCGCACGGGCGAGCTCGCGCGAGCCGAGGCCGAGGTCGTCCCAGCTCATCCACTCCCGCTCGGCTGCGGCGGCCACGCGGCGATTCTACGGAGAACCCGCAACCGCGCGCGGCGAGGCCGCGGACGTGCGAATCGTCGCGAGCGCCTACGCTCGGGCCATGAGCAGGCGGTCCGAGACACGGACGTCGTCGCCGCCGAGACGTGGCGGCGGATCGGCGCGAGGACGAGCTGCGGCGCTCGAGCCTGACGGAGCAGGACACGACGAGCTCGCTGCTGACGGCCGCGGCCGCGCTCCTCAGCCTCGCGATGCTCGCGGTCGGCCCGATGTGGACGCTGATCGCGGTCGTCGGCGACGCCTCGGGCCGCGGGGCCGCTCTTCGACCGGCTCTGGACGGTGCCGCTCGCGCTCACCCTCGCGGCGGCGCTCCCGCTCGCCCTCGCGCTGCGGCGAGAGCGCGAGCAGCTTCCGGTTCGCGCTGGCAGGGCTGCTGGCCGTCTCGCTCGCGATCGAGCTGGCGACCTGCCCCTGGTTCTAGCGGACTAGTTCGGCGAGCAGGCGTCGCCACGGCCGGCGGCGTCAGCGGGTGCACGACCTCGACCGGGATCGTCGTCGCCGTCGTGCGGCCGTCCCAGGCCTCGGCGCGGAGCTCGAGCTCGTGCCCGCCGGAGGAGACCTCGAACGAGTCCCAGTCGAACCGGAACGGCGTCGCCGTCTGGACGGCGACCGGGCGCCCGTCGACGAGCAGCTCGACGCGGCGGGCGGACGCGGTCGGGGCGACGGTCAGCGAGAGCGCGTCGGTGACGACCTGGCCGTTCTCGACCCCGCCGACGCCGAGCGCGAACTCGGGGTTCTCGACGCGGACGCGGAGGTCGCGGCGTAGCCGGTAGCCGCGCGGCCCGTACGCGCGCACGGTCAGCCGGTGCCAGCCGTCGGGGACGCGGACGGTGTTCCAGTCGACGCCGAAGGGCCGCGTGCCGTCGCTCGCGAGCAGCCTGCCGTCGACGAGGAAGTCGACGCGGACGAGGCTGCGGCCGCAGGCGCGGGCGCGCCAGTCGACGAGGCTCGAGACGTGCTGGCCCTGCCGCAGCGTCGTCGAGTGGATGCTGCGCCGGAAGCAGGCGACGTGCCGCTCGCGCACGCGGGCGGGCAGCGACTCGCCGACGGCCTGGAAGCGCGGCTGCTGCGGCGGGTGCTCGGCGTAGAAGCGGACGCGCGCCATGTAGGCGTCCCAGGGCCAGTCGGGGCCGGGGTCCGTGTGGTGGTCGGCGCCGCCGTGGAGGCCGCGGTGGTTCGGGTCGGGCACCTCGTCGTGGCCGATCACGTGCCTGCGGTCGAGCGGGATCCCCCAGCGGGCGGCGAGGAAGGCGACGAGCCGCGCGGAGGCGTCGAGCTCGCGCTCCGTGACCGAGCCGGGCTCGTAGGTGAAGCCCTCGTGCTCGATCCCGATCGACTCCAGGTTGGTGGCGCGGTTGCCGGCGTGCCAGGCGGCGTGCGTCGGGCTGACGAGCTGGACGATCTCCCCCTCGCGCGAGACGACGAAGTGCGCGGAGGCCTGGCGCAGCGGGTCGCGCAGCGTGCGCACGGTGCCCCAGAAGGAGCCCTCGCCGACGTGGATGACGATCCTGTCGATCGCGGAGGCCGGGCGCACCGCCGGCGTGAAGCTCGCGGACGGGACGACGCCGACCCGCTGCCGGCTGAGCGCGCCCGCGTCGGCGGCCGCGACGAGCGCCAGCGCCGTCGCGGCGAGCAGAGTGAGACGTGCCCTCGAAGACCCCATCCTCGGTCTCGCCGTTGTAACGCGGGTTCACCGGAGCCGCAATGGGCACTTCGGTCCCGGCGGGATGGGACCTGGAGGCTTGATGCGCATCGTCCGCGGCCGCGGACGTCCGATGCGCATCAAGCCTCTGGTCTACGCGTCGATGGGAACGTGCCCCGGCTCGGCGGCGACCCGGTCGAGCCAGGCGCGGATCGCGGGGTAGCGCTCGAGCTCGAAGCCGCCCTCGCCGGCGACGTGCGTGTAGGCGTAGAGGGCGATGTCGGCGAGCGTGACCGCGTCGCCGACGAGCCAGGCGCGGCTCTCGAGCTGCCGCTCCATCGCGTCGAGCGCGCGGTAGCCCTGCTTCCGCTTCTGCGCGATCAGCTCGGCGTGCTCGTCGGCCCGCCCGGAGAAGGCGACGAGGAAGCGGACGACCGCGATCGCGGGCTCGTGCTCGTACTGCTCGAAGAACATCCACTGCAGCACCTGCGCGCGCAGGTAGCGGTCGCGGGGGACGAAGCGGCCGTCCTCGCCGAAGTACCAGAGGATCGCGCCGGACTCGGCGAGCGGGCGGCCGTCGTCGAGGACGAGCGTCGGCACGCGCAGCGCCGGGTTGAGCCCGCCGAGCAGCTCGGGCCGGTCGGAGCGGTCGACGACGTCGACGGTGCGGCGCTCGTACGCGATCCCGAGCAACGCGAGCAGCAGGCGCACCTTGTAGCAGTTCCCCGAGACGGGGCTGTCGTAGAGGAGCATGCATCCTGGCAACGGCCGCGTGGCCCCGCGCATTCCGCGCGCCCGCGGTCAGAGGGCGAGCAGGTTCCGGAACGCCTCGCCGAGGGTGAGCTCGTAGCTCGCGCGCTCGACGTAGCCGAGGTGCGGGGTCGCGACGACGTTCGGGAGCGCGAGCAGCGGCTCGTCCGCGGGCGCCGGCTCGGTCTCGAAGACGTCGAGCGCGGCGAAGCCCGGGCGGCCGCGCCGCAGGCCGGCGAGGAGCGCTCGCGGCTCGACGAGGGCGGCGCGAGCGGTGTTGACGAGGAGCGCGCCGGGCCTCATCGCCTCCAGGTCGCCGGCCGTGACGGCGCCACGCGTCTCCGGGGTCAGGCGCAGGTGCAGCGACAGCACGTCTGCGCGCTCGAAGAGGTCGCGCTGCGAGGCAGCGACCGCGTGGCCGGCGGCGCGCGCCGAGCTCCGAGAGCCCTCGCGGCCGAAGGCGAGCACCTCCATGCCGAACGCGGCGCCGTAGCCGGCGACGAGGGCGCCGATCCGGCCGTGCCCGAGGATCCCGAGCGTGCGTCCGCGCAGCACCGTGCCGAGCGCGCCCGGCGTCCCCTCGAGCCCGTTTCGCTGCCACTCGCCGCGGCGGAGACGCTCGGCGTACTGCGGCAGGCGCCGCGAGGCGGCGAGCACGAGCGCCCAGGTCAGCTCGGCGGTCGCGACCGGGTCGCCGGAGCCCTCGAGCACCGCGATCCCGCGCTCGCGGCAGGCCTCGCGGTCGACGTGGGCGCCGGCGAGGCCGGTCTGCGAGATCGCGCGCAGCCGCGGCAGCCGCTCGAGGAAGCCCGCGTCGACGCGCGTCCGCTCGCGGATCAGCACGACGGCCTCCACGTCCGCGGGCGGCTGCCCGTGCGGGCAGACGACGACGTCGTGGCCGGCGAGGAGGTCGAAGCAGTCGAGCCCGCGGACGACGTCCTGGTGGTCGTCGAGGACGGCGATCCTCACGACGGGGCGACGGTCAGCGAGCCGTCGTCGGCGAGCGGCATCCCGGGATTGTGGGCGACCTCCCACGGGTGCCCGTCGGGATCGACGAAGACGCCCGAATAGCCGCCCCAGAACGTCTCGGTGGGCTCGCGCGCGATCCGCGCCCCGGCGGCGCGCGCCTCCTCGACCACCGCGTCGACCTCGGCCGACGAGCGGACGTTGTGGGCGAGCGTGATCCCGCCCCAGCCGCCGCCGTCCTCGACGCCGCTGTCGGCGGCCAGGCTCGCGCGGCTCCAGAGGGAGACGCCGAGGCAGCCCACCTGGAAGAAGACGACGTCGTCGAGGGCGAGGGCGGGCGCCCAGCCGAGCCGCTCGTAGAAGGCCCGGGCGCGGCCGAGGTCGACGACCCCGAGCGTGACGAGGGTGAGGCGCTGCTCCACTGCGGCGGACGCTACCGCCCGCGCGGCCGAGGCGTCAGGGCAGCGGGTCGTAGCAGTCGTACTGCTCGATCCGGGCGATCCTGCCGTCCCGGAGCCGGTAGGCCGCGCAGCACCAGGCGCCGAGCCTCGTACCGGCGGTCCAGGCGCCGACGTCGATCGCGAGCTCGCCCTCCCAGCGGAACGTCGTCACGACCTCGTCGCCCTCGACGACGTGCCGCCCGACCTCGTAGGACTGCCAGGCGAGCAGCGCCCGCCCGGCCTCGACGCCGGCGAGCATCGCGGCGTGATCGCGCCTGCCGCCGTGCGGCGAGACCAGGTTCGGCCGCTCGACGAGCTCGACGTCGTCGGTGACGAGCTCGTCGAGCTCCTCCGGCTCCGGCCAGCGACGGTCGAACGCCTCGAGCCAGCGCTCGACGACGCGGATCGCCGCCAACCGGTCGGCGTCCGACGCCGCGGCCGGGGTCGCCCCTGCAGTCACACCCTGCTCCGGTCGATCGCCTCGCACCGGTATCCCTCCCGGGTCATCGGTTTGCCGAGCCGAGGCGAGATGATACGGAGACGCCTGGCTGCCGTACACGGCGTCGGGCCTCGGCACGGAGCGAGATCCGGACGCGATGCTGCGTCGGCCGTTGGGTTGGACGAACGGATGCAGTCACACCTGCTCCGGCCGCGCCTCGGGATTGTGCTGATCGTCCTGTCGTGGTTTCCGTTCGCGCAGATTCTCGTACGGATCACCCGAGACCACGGCCGCCTGACGAGTGACGGCTCGGCTTCCGCCTTTCGGTCGGTCGTCCGGGGCATCCGGATTGGCCCGCGGTGGGAACGGGCTCCACACGCAACGGGTTCCGGGAGCGACGCCCTGAGAGGCCAGGCGCGACCGAACCGCGCTGCGACCTGCGCTGTACGTCCAAGCGGCAGAGCTACGCGCTCGGAAGCCGCTGGTAGATCGAAAGGAGGCGCGCGGCTTCCTCCGAGCCGTACGTATGCGTCAAGAGCGACGGGAGCCACCGCTCGACGGTGTCTCGCCGGCCGATGCGCGCAAGGTCGGCGAGGTACGCCTCGACCTGCCTCCTGGCCCCGTAGATCTCCGCGCCTTCGGCATGCGAGGGCCATCCGTCGAGCAGTGCGTCCGTGAACGCGCCCAGACCGCCAACCACTACCTCGTTGCTCTGCAGTGCAAGGATGCCCCAGCGGCCCGACGCAGAGTGGAGCACGTTCTCCAACGACACGGCCCTGACATAGCTCTCGTAGTCGTCGAAGGAGATCCACCAGTCCTGAGGCTCGTCGGGTCGCGGCGCGTGGCGTTCAACGGAATGAAGGTAGAAGCCATCTGTGTCGCCGACCGTCGCAGCGGCTTGACGGAAGGCCTCGAACTGGCCTTGGTCGAGCGCATACGGGACGGGGAACAAGATGGCGCGGGCCGACGCCGCGTCGGTGAAGAACTCGTGGCTCGGATCGACTCTCGCGATGACTCGGGACCGCGCCTCACCCGCCTCGCGCTCGTAGCGTTCCGGAGCCAGCCCTTCAGTGGGACGCAAGGCCATCGACGACACCGTAACGCGGCCTCGCATGCGGTCTCGCGTTCGCGAGCGACGCCTGAGCCGAACCGCAGCTTCTCCGCGCTCGTGGACTGCCCGCGTGCGCGCGAGCCGAGCTGTCGTGACGGGCGCGACGGGCTCGGTTAGTGTCTCCACGACCTGTCGTTCCAGCTGATGAGGTGTGCATGACGCTGCAGGACGATCGCGTCGAGGTGTTTCGCCGGCTGCATGCCGCCGGCTGTTTTGTGATGCCGAACCCGTGGGACATCGGCACGGCTGTGGCGCTCCAGCAGCTCGGCTTTCAGGCCTTGGCGACGACGAGCGCCGGCTCCGCGTGGTCGTCGGGTCGGGCCGACAATCACCTCCCGCTGGCCGAGACGCTGGAACATCTTCGTGTCATCGCTGCCTCCGTCGACCTGCCGGTGAACGCGGACTTCGAGGGCGGCTTCGCCGACGATCCGGACCAGGTCGCGACGAACGTGAAGCTCGCCGCAGCGACCGGGATCGCCGGACTTTCGATCGAGGACTCGACACGCGACGCGACGGCCCCGCTGTATGCCTTCGACCTCGCCGTCGAGCGGGTTCGCGCGGCGCGCCGGGCGATCGACGAGAGCGGCACCGGAATCGTTCTCACCGCGCGATCCGAGGGCTTCGTGGTCGGGCGGCCCGACACGGCCGAGACGATCCGCAGGCTGAAAGCGTACGCCGAGGCCGGCGCCGACTGCCTCTACGCTCCGAGGCTCACGACGACCGAACAGATGTCGTCGATCGTTGCCGCAGTGTCGCCGAAGCCGGTGAACGTTCTCGCCAACGCACCCTTCATCACCGTCGCGGAAGCTGCCTCCATCGGAGTCCGCAGGATCAGCGTCGGCGGCACGCTCGCACGCACGGCCTGGGCTGGATTCCTTGCGGCCGCACAGGAGATCGCGGACGAAGGGACGTTCTCGCGGTTCGACGCCCTGCCAGACGTCGATGCCCGCTTCGGCACCCGATAACGAGGATCCGATGATGCTCCCCGCAGGCGTGCACCACTGGACGGCGAAGCATCCCGAGTGGGAGGGGCCGGTCTCCGCGTACGCGATCGACGACGGAGCGATGCTGGTGCTCGTCGACCCGCTCACCGTGCCGGACGACGTGCGTGACCTGTTCGCTTCGCGCGAGGTAGTCACACTCTTGACCTGCGCCTGGCACGAGCGGGATGCCGCATCGCTCGGCTTCCCGGTCTGGGCGCCGGCGCCCGATCGCCCTGTGGAGAAGCTCGTGCCGGCGTCGCGGTACGGGATCGGCGACACGGTGCTCGGGATGGAGGCGTATCCCGGCCGCGAGGGTCAGCTCGACCTGGTGCTCTGGAACGAACGGATCCGCGCCGTGATCCCGGGCGACACCCTGGTCGACCTCGGCGACGGCCTCCAGGTCCCGGAGAAATGGCTGCCGGAGGGGGTCACCGTCGACCAGGTGAAGGCGGGGCTGCGGCCGCTGCTCGACAGACCGGTCGAGCTCGTGCTGCCCACGCACGGCGAGCCGACCGACCGCCTGGCGCTCGAGCGCGCCCTCGCCTGATCTGCGGCGCAGGCGAATCTCCTCAGTACGTATCGCCACGAGCGGCGTGCCGCAACAGCCTGACGTCCTTCGTCTTCACCTGCATCAAAGGCGGCCGCCGATGAGTTCGACAGCCAAACTGAGTCTGTTTGGTGAAGAGGCGGCTGCGCGCCTCTGCGTCCGAAGCCAGTGAGAACAGGAGCCTGCAGATGACCGAATCGGCTGGGAGCGAGAAGACGACGTGGCCAGGAGCAATCGCCGCGATCACGCTGTTTCAAGAGGATCTGGCGGCGGCGAGGCGCTTCTATGAAGAGATCTTCGGACTTCCCGTCCACTTCGAGGACGAGCATTCTGCCGTCTTCACGTTCGGCGAGACGCTCGTGAATCTGCTGGCGGCGCCTGAGGCGCCAGCGCTAGTGGCGCCGGCGAACGTCGCCGCGCGGGAGTCGGGTGTTCGGTTCCAGTTCACGCTCGGAGTCGATGATGTCGACGCAATCTGCGAGAACCTGAGGGGCCGCGGCGTCGGGATCCTCAACGGGCCGATCGACCGGCCGTGGGGCATCCGTACTGCGAGCTTCCGCGATCCCGGCGGGCACATATGGGAGATCGCCAAGTAGCCCCGTCCCCGACTGGGCCGGCGTTCCGGAACGGCCGTGAAGGTTCGTCCGCTCAAGCGCAGGCGCGCGCGGTGCCGAAGCAGGGCCTGACCTGCACGCTCCGGGCTTACCGGCCTGATCCGAAGGAAAGCCCGCCTCGGCCGGGCTCTACCCCCGGTGTAAAGCTACTCGGCCCGTGACCGTTCTCGAGCCGCGCTCACTCCACCCCCACATGGTGTCGCAACAGGAAATAGCGGCGGCCGGCGGCCTCTGGCGCGTGGATTCCTCGACTCCCCGCGCCGAAGCCGTCGCGGAGGCGCGCGAACTGGGTATCCGAGCCCTCGACGTATTCGGAGACGTTTCATTCCTTTCCGAACTGCCTGACCTCGAGTTCCTCACCGTCCACGACCCCAAGGACGTGGCTCCGATCCACGTGCTATCGAAACTGCAGGCCCTGTCCTTTCCCGGATCGTGGGACGGAATGATCGACGGCTCGGCCTGGCCCAAGCTCAGGCGATTCAGCGCGACCGAGATTCCGAAGGACGGCGGCGGAGTCGAGACGCTGTTCGCCCATCGCTCGGTACGGAGTCTCGGCCTGACGCGCCCACGGCTCACCGACGTTCGCCCGATTGAAGCGCCGCGCCTCGAGTCGCTCGGCATCGGGCAGACGTCGAGCTTCGAGACGCTCGCCGGAATCGAGCAACATGCCTCGAGACTCCTCCGCCTCTCGCTCTGGTGGCTGCCGTCTCTCGAGTCGCTCGACGGACTCGCGTCGCTCGAGCGGTTGGAGGTGCTCGACCTCGACGGCCTGCGGCAGGTCGCATCGCTCGAGGGGTTCGAGTCGCTCGAGCGGTTGGAGGTGCTACGCCTTGAGGGCCTGCGGCACATCACGTCCCTCGAGCCGGTCGCCAAGCTGCCGCGGCTGCGCTTCCTCGACATCTTCGACCTGAAGAAGGTCGAGAGCCTTGCGCCGCTCAACGGCCACCCGACACTCGAGTTCATAGGATTCGGCAAGACCGCCGACCTCGACCTGGACCCGCTGCTCACCATCCCCAACCTCAAGCTCTTCAACACCGGTAGCTACCGCTGGAACCGGGATGTGCACGAGTTGCCGTACCTCCACGACGTGCCGCGTGACGACCCCCGCGCCTCGAGTGGAGCCGTCTGGCGGTGCGTTGATGGGCGCCTGGGGCAGTGGGCCGTTCGAGAACGACGACGCGTGCGACTGGAGCTACGACCTCGTCGACGGCGGCGGGCCGGAGGTCGTCGCCACCGCGCTGCGGACCGTGATCGGCGGCGAGCCTCCCCGAAGCCGGGCGGCCTCGAGCGCCGTCGGCGCCGCTGCCGTGGTAGCCGCGGGTCTCGGCGTCACGGATGTCGATCTCCCGGGCGACGTGACGGAGTGGCTCTCCGGAGTCGACGCTGCCGTGTGGCCCTCGATCGCCCAGGAGGCCGTCATGGCGCTCGACCGAGTCATGGCGGAATCCGAACTCCTCGACCTCTGGGGCGAGGTCGGAGACGGCGCTTGGGCCGCCGTGGTCAGCACGCTCCGCAAGCAGATCCACGAGGCGCGCTGAGCGAGGGGCGGAGCGTTGAACCCTCGATCCGCCCACCGCCGGAGAACGGTCTTCGAGCTCGAGCAGAAGTTGCGCAGAACCCCTGGCTCGGACGACGACGCAGAGACCGCCTTCACAACCATTAGCGTCAGGAGGACGTGCTCGGTTCCGACGTAGCCGGTTATGGCTGCGGCGTCTCGTGCTCCTCGAAGGCCACGAGCGCCAGGCGCCCACATGCGCCAGTGCTCAGCTATGAAGCCCGACGATGCGGTTGACGCCGGGGCTTCAGCGACCACCATGTGAGAGATGCTCGTCCGACGTCTCGCATACGTCTCGATCGCATCCGCGGCACTTGCTGTGGCAGGTGCGCTCCTCGCCTTGGCGCAATGGAGCAGCGGCAGCCCCGGGCCGGGACTCGTTGTGAGCGTCGTGGCCTGCCTCGTCGGTTTCGGACTTGCGATCACGGCCGAGGCCGCAGGATCCAACCGCCGTGATCTGCGGCTAGGACTGCCCGCTCTCGTCGCCAACCTCGTGGTCGCGGCCTTCTGGGCGGTGGTCGTCGTTGGCGCATACCTCGGCTCATAGGCAGTCACACCGCCCTGCGCGAGTTCACGAATGAAGCCCGAGCGGCCAGTTACGCTGGCGGTATGGACGCGCCTTCGGGGTGGACGTGGGTGCACTACAAGGTCTTGGAATTCGCCTTCGATTGCTCCCATCTGCCGGAGCTGACGCTTGAGCACAAGTTCGTTGCATCCGCCGGTGGCGACAGCGTCGTACCGGCGACGAGTCGGGCGGAGACAGAGGCGGCGCTTCTCGATCTCGTTGAGGTGGGCGCGCTGGACGTGCTCGACCGCGATGCGCGCCTCACTCCTGAACAGGCGGTGGCGGTGGTGCGCGACGACTCGTCGTGGGCGTGGGAGCTCCGAGCTGCCGAGGTCGGGGTGGTCGATAACGATCAGAGCGTCGAGTTCCTCCGCGTTCGGCCTGACGACAAGAACCCGCACCTTCCCGTCGGGCAGCGGGAGTAGGTGCGTCGGCTGGGCCACTGTGCGGGTGTACACCCGAGACGGTCTCACAGTTCCGGGATGACGCCCGGGCTAAGGTCTCTCGGTGGCGCAGGAACACCCCGACGCTCTCGCGTACAGGCGTACTGCTGATGCCTTCCGATCCGGGGATCTGGACAGGGTCGAGAGCGTGATCGCGCCCGAGGTCGTATGGCACGTTCCCGGCGAGCACCCGATGGCGGGAACCATTCGAGGGCGCGATGCAGTTCTTACCTGGCTGACGCAGCTCAAGACTCTTGGATTCTGGCTTGTCGAGGACGACGTGTTTGCAAGCGACCGTCACGTCTGCGCTGTCAGCACGATGGGCGCTCGCCGCGACGGCGTCGATGCGCACACCCGCGTGATCAGCGTCTTTCGGTATCGCGATGGACGGCAGATCGAGCGCTGGCTCTACCCCGACGACGCCGCCGCCTGGAACGCGATCTTCGCGGGCTAACGCGCGCCCGCGCAGCAGCAGACATATGCAGTCGGTTGCGCCAGTGCCCAGCAATGACGCACGAACTCCGAAGCCAGCCGCCGAGGTTGCCCGCCTCCGCGACGGCGAGCAACACGAACAGCGAAAGAACCGCGGCAACCATCCACCCGGCGACCGGCCCGCCGGGCCTGACAGAACCACCTCACGGGGGCATACTGAACCTGTGCCAGAGACGCTCACCCTCACGGCCGTCTTCACGCCAGACGAGAACGGTTGGACGATGGCGCAGCTTGCCGAGTGGCCTGCGGTAGTCACCTGCGGACGCACCGTCGAGGAAGCGCGCGAGCTGCTGCTGGACGCGGCCCGCGAGATGATCGCTTCGTATCGGGATGAAGGGCGCGAGCCGCCGATCGGTGGAGGCCATGCGGAGCAGGTCACGATCGATCTGGCCGCTGCTTGAGACGCCAGGAACTCGAGCGACACCTGTCCGAGCACGGCTGTGAGATCATTCGCGAGGGCGCCCGCCACACGATCTGGTCGAACCGCGCGCGCGATCTTCGCGCCCCGGTGCCGCGCCATCGCGAAGTTCCGCTCGGCACCTCGCGCGCAATCTGCCGGCAGCTCGGGATCCCGTCTCCACCAGGCCGATGATGGCCTGCGCGAGCGCTCAGGAAATGTCACATGAGCATCCGCCCGCTGGGGACTCGATCACCAGCGGCCGCGCGTCTGTGGCGGCACACGCCGCCTGCCCATCTCTTTGAGCGGGTTGTGTTCCTCTCGCAACCGCGCGATCTCCGCCCGCTCAGGGTCGCTCAGGGACGCGTACTGCTCGGCACGCTTCTCGTTCCGACGCCTACGCCAGTCGAGGTAGCGGTGAAGAATCATCGCGATACGATACCGCGCCGCGAGCTTGCGCCGTCCCTGTGCGAGTGCGTGAGCTGACGCCTGACGGGTGATGGGGCGTGCGGCTGGCGGCGGGGCGGTCCCGCCCGGAGGGCGGCCCGCCCGCCGCGGCCGGGTGCCTGGCTGCCGGGTGGGGTGGTTCTCTTTATTGAACTAGCAACGTAACTCGGGGTCGCTTCGGCGGTGACGCGTTCGGAGGGCCGGCGGTCAGCGTCGTCCGGTCACGATCGAGCGCAGCGACTGCCCGGCGCGGAAGCGGCGCACGCACTCCCTGACGATCGCAGCCTCGGCCGGCCGCAGCGTGCGCTTGTCCGGCTCATAGCCGAGATTCTCGCCTCGCCGATTCGACTCCTGCGGCTACTTCCCGCTGCGGTCGATCAGCTCGACGCGGTAGCCGTCCGAGTAGGCGCGAGAGTGGAGATGAACGAGGCGGACACGCCTGGATCCGGCACTTGCGCCACGAAACCGAGCGAAGGATGCTCCTGGCGTGGCCGAGCCGGTAATCGAGCGCGTAGAGGTCGTTGCCCTACTCTTCAACGTGAGCGACATCGCAGCAACCGTGTCGCGGATCGAACGGCTGCTCGAGGAGGAAGACGATGGCGAAGAAGAAGCTAACGGAGGCTGAGCGGGCTGAATCGAAGGCGGCGCGGCAACGCACGCTCGCGAACGCGGCCCGGACACGCGAACTCGCGGAACGCGCACAGGCGAAGCTGGACGCAGACGCTTCTCGGCGCTAGCTCGCACGGCGACCGCGAACGGCGGTTCTCGTTCCCACCGTCACTGGATGTTGCGATCGTCGCCGAGATTGGCCATCCCGCTAATCCCGTAAGTCTGAGCTCCTAGGCGGCGGCGTGACTGCCGTCGAACGCCACCTGGCGGAGACCGGCGAGTTCAGTAGAACGCATGCCGCTCTACGTGATCGGAACACGGAAGATCAGCCGTGACGTATCGTACGCCGAGGGAACCGAGCGGCTCGTCCGGCGCTCGCAGACGGACGCGAGCTCCGTGCCGTCCCACTCGAAGAACGCCGAGCGCACCCGCCAAGCGACCGTACTGCGGAAATAGCGAACCACCGACTTCGTGATGACTCTCCACCGGCGGCGACCAACACTCTTTCTCCATCCTGCTCGAAGCGGGACGACCATCTGGGTAGTACGTGAATCTCGAAACCCCGCACGTCTTCGGCAAGACGACCGTCACGACGAGTGACGGCATCCTCGACATCTGGATTCCAGCCGATACGGGCGAACCCATCGGCCGGACCCGGACGAGTTCGAGATGGCTGTGCCGGTCGGGCGCCTCAGGCCTGAAGACGCTGAGCTACTCCGTACGGAGGATGCACGAGTGATTGCTGAGCGACGCTGGCCGACAGGCTGGGAGAGCTGGAGGCCACCATACGGCTGGCAGCGCCCGCAATTCACCGTCCGGCTGAGACACGCGCCTCTACGCTTCTGAAAGGCGGAATGCGAAATCGAGATTCTCGCCTCGCCGATTCGACTCCTGCGGCTACTTCCCGCTGCGGTCGATCAGCTCGATCCGGTAGCCGTCCGGGTCCTGGACGAAGCAGAGCAGCGAGCCGCCCTCGCGGACGCGGTAGGGCTCGCGCTCGGGCTGGATGCCCTGGCTTCCGAGCTGCTCGAGCGTCGCGGCGAGGTCGTCGACCGCGAAGGCGACGTGGCCGTAGGCGGTTCCGAGCTCGTAGGAGCGGCCGTCGTGGTTGTAGGTGAGCTCGAGCTCCTCCTCCTGGCCGGGGACGCCGAAGAAGTAGTTCGTCGCCTCCTTCTCGCCGTTCCGGACGATGTCCATGTCGCGGCGGAACTCGAGGCCGAGCGCCTCGTAGAAGGCGCGGCTCCTGTCGGGGTCGGTGATGCGGAGCATCGTGTGCAGGTAGCGGGTCATGCAGAGATCGTATTGGCCCCGGGCAGGGCGCCGCGGCGATGCTGCGGTCGTGCGCCGACTGCCTGCGGCCCTCGCCGTCGCGCTGCTCGCCGGCTGCGGCGGCGGCGGCCCCGGCGCGACCACGACCAGGCTGCCGGGGACGCCGGTCGGGCTCGCGGCGGACGGAGGCCGCGTCTACGCGACGGTGACGAGCGGCGCGGTCGGCGTCGTCGCGCTCGACGCGCGGAGCGGCAAGCTCGTCGGCTCGGCGGCGACCGCCGCGATCCCGCTGCGGCTCGCGCTCGACGGCGGCGACCTCTGGGTGAGCGAGTTCGGCGCCGGCTCGGTCGCCCGGATCGACACGGCGCGGATGCAGGTGACGGCGCGGGTGCGGGTCGGCGAGGAGCCGGAGGGGATCGCCGTCGCGGGCGGGCTCGTCTGGGTGGTGCTGCAGCGGCCGCACGAGCTCGTCGCCGTCGACCCGCGGCGGGCGCGGGTCGTGCGCCGGGTCGAGCTGCGCGAGGCCTTCGAGCCGCGGCTCGTCGCCGTCGCGGACGGGCGGCTCTGGGTCAGCGACTACGCGGGCGGGCGCCTGATCCCGGTCGATCCCGCGACCGGCGCGGTCGGGCGGGCGCTCGAGGCCTGCGGCGGCGCGCAGGCGATGGCGCCGGACGGACGGGCGATCTGGGTCGCGTGCACGACGGGCGGCGAGGTCGTGCGCCTCGACACCGCGACGGGGAAGGTGACCGCGCGGGTGCCCGTCGAGGGCGGGCCGGACGGGCTGACGCTCGCCGGGGGCCGGCTCTACGTCGCGAACGACGACGGGCCGACGCTGACCGTCTTCGACACGGGCTCGCCGCGCGACCCGAGCACGCGCCAGGTCGCGGAGGCGGGCGTGCTCTCCGACGCGAACACCGACGTCGTCGTCGCGGACGGCCGCGCCTGGGTCAGCTTCTTCGACGCGAGCACCGTCTACGGGCTGCCGTCCTAGAGGCTTGATGCGTATTGGGCGTCCCCAGCGGGGCCGTTCCAGGCCAAGCCAGGGCGCGCCGGCGTCCGTGGCGCCTGCTGGTTGCACGTGTGAGGACGCCGGTGCGGCCTGGCGCCGCGCCTGGGGCGGTACGTCCGCGGCCACGGCCGATGCGCATCAAGCCTCTAGCCCTTGTAGGCGATCGCGGCCCGCTCCGGGTCGGCGACGAGGGCGGCGAAGGCGGCTCCGACGAGCGCGGCGAGGGCGGCGACGACGACCGTGCGGTCGGCCGCCGGCGTCCCGTGCGCCTCGAGCGCGATCCAGGCGAGGACGCAGAGGAGCAGGCCGTTGCCGACCTTGGCGCCGGTGCCGATCGCGAGCTGCTCGGTGCGGCCGTCGCGGGCGCGGCGGAGGCGGACGAGCATCGCGGCGATCGCGAGCACGTGCGCCTGGACGAGCAGGGCGAGCGCGAGCGGCGCGTGCAGCGCGACGAGCAGGAGCGCGTCGCCGGCGAGGAGCGCGGCCGCGCTCGCCGCGCAGACGGCGCCCTCGCCGAAGCGCAGCAGCGCCGTCGGCTTGGCGTAGGCGGCGTCGCCCTCCCGGTCGCGGAAGTCCTTGAGCACGATGCGGGCGAGGAAGAGGCAGCCGAGCGCGCCGCCGAGGACGAGGTCGTGGCCGCGCGGCCGCTCGCCGGCGACCGCGAGCCCGAGCCCGTAGGGGATCGCGACGTAGGCGAGCGCGAGGGCGAGCGGGCAGAGCCAGGTGCGGTAGGAGAGCCGCAGCGGCGGCAGCGAGTACGCCCACGAGACGACCAGCGAGGCGGCGGCCAGCGCGACTGCGGCGCCGCCGATCGGCGCCGTGAGCAGGAGCGCGCCGGCGCCCGCGAGCGCGTGCACGAGCCACAGGTCGCGCCGGCTCGCGCCGCCGACGACGAGCGGGCGTCCGGGGTCGCCCGGATGGTTGATGCGGTCGACGTCCTCGTCCGCCAGGTCGTTGACGCTCGTCGCCGACGCGTAGAGGCACGCGAGCGCCGCGAGCGCGAGCGCGAACGTGCGCCCGGGTCGCTCGAGGATGCCGGCGCCCGCGCCGCCGAGCAGGAAGAAGAGCCAGATCATCGCGGCGACGCGGTAGCGCACCATCCGCACGAGCAGCGCCGCGAGCCTCACTTCGGCGTCACCGTCTTCAGCGGCCAGATCGAGGTGAGGACGAGGATGTAGACGACCCAGAGCACGTGGTAGAGCGCGAGGAAGGCGACGCCGATCCAGAAGAAGGTGACGAGCAGCGCGGCGTCCCCGACCGCCTCCGCCCGCTCGCGGGCGCCCTGGAGCGCGAGGCCGGCGAGCGAGGCGGCGCCGGCGACCGCGATCCCGATCAGGAGCGCCCAGCCCGACGACAGCACGAACCCGAGGTAGCCGAGCCCGGCGCCGGCGACGGCGAGCGGCAGCAGCAGCAGGCCCGCGCCGCCGGTCGCGAGCAGGAGCGCCCCGACGACCACCGCGACCGCGATCCGGCCGGCGCGGCGGCCGGTCAGCCGCGGCGCCCGCAGCCGCCCGCGGACGAGCAGGTAGAGGAGGACGAAGGCGCCGAGGTAGAGGCCGAAGACGAGCGCCGCGGCGAGGAGCGCGGCTCCGAGGCTGTCGGGAGCGAAGACCGAGTCGAAGTCGCGCACCCGGTTCTCCTCGTAGAGGCCGAGCGGGCCGAGGACGAACTTGAGCGCGACGACGAGCGCGTTGTAGGCGACGGCCGTCAGGGCGACGCCGAGCGGCAGCCGCAGGTCGAGCCGCAGCACCAGGTAGAGCGCCGTGGTCGTCAGCAGCGTCACGAGGGCGGCCGCGACGAGCAGCGTCCGCGCCGGCGGCGAGGAGCCCCCGTCGCCGCCGGGGAGGAACCCCGCGACGAGCGCCGCCAGCACGAAGGCCGGCAGGACCTTGACCGCGATCGGACGGAGCGGCAGACGCGCGTGGGCGGGGAGCTCGAAGGTCGTGGCCGGTCGCCTTTCGCCGCCTGCCGCGCGGGTCCTCCCGGCAGCCTCGAGCGCGCGGGCGACGGCATTCTTAGAGCGCTTCTTAGCCGCTCTTCAACCGCTTCTCATGCCGGTGCGGTTCCCTGGAGCCATGACCGAGCAGGCCCAGACCCGCATCGCCGCGGCCCGCGAGCGCGCCGACGCCGTCAAGGTGCTCCTGGCCGGCGGCGCGGTCGGCGCCTTCGGCGTCCTCCTCGCGCTGGCGCGGCTCTCGCACCCCGCGGCGGCCCAGGCCCCGCAGGCGGTCGTGCCGAGCCAGGCCTCGAACACCGCGCCGCCCGCCGCCGAGAGCTACGACTCCCAGGGCGACGAGTACGGCGGCGGCTCGATCGCGCCGAGCCAGGACGACGGCTTCTCCGGCCCGTCGCTGCGGAGCGGCACCTCGTGAGCGCGTTCCGCGCGATGGGCTGCGACGTCGTCGTCTCGGGGGCCGACGACGCGAGCCTCGCCGCGATCCAGGCCCTCTTCGAGGAGCGAGAGGCGATCTTCAGCCGCTTCCGCCCGGGCAGCGAGCTCTCGCGGGTCAACCGCGCAGAGGGCCCGCTCGTGCCGATCTCGGCCGAGTTCGGACGCGCGCTCCGCGCCGCCCTCGGCGCCGCCCGCTTCACGGACGGGCTGGTGACGCCGACGGTCGGCGCCGCCCTCGAGGCGGCCGGCTACGACCGCGACTTCTCCCTGCTCGCGCCGGACGACGGGGGCGCGTATCGCCCTCCCCGCTCCGCCGATCCGGCGCAGATCCTCGTCGGCGACCGCATCCTCCGCCGTCCACCGGGGCTCCGGCTCGACCTGAACGGCGTCGTCAAGGGGATGGCGGTCGACGACGCGCTGGCCCTCCTGCCGGGCCGGGGAGCGGTGTCCGCGGGCGGCGACCTCGCCGCCCGCGGCACCCCGGTCTCGGTCGAGCTGCCGGACGGCGAGCGGGTCACGCTCGAGCACGGAGCCGTCGCGACGAGCGGGATCCTGACGCGCTCCTGGCGGCGCGGCGGCGAGCGGCTGCACCACCTGATCGACCCGCGCACGGGCCGGCCGTCGGCCTCGCAGTGGCTCTACGTGACCGCGGTCGGCCGCAGCTGCCGCGCCGCCGACGTCGCCGCGAAGGCGGGCTTCCTGCACGGCGACGACGGGCCCGCCTGGCTCGACGAGCGCGGGATCGCCGCGCGCTTCGTCGCCGAGGACGGCGTCGTCCTCCAGAACGGCTGCTGGAACCGCAGCCTCGAGCGCCGCGCGGCATGACGACGGCACCGGTCGACTGGTACGCCGCCCGGGCCGGCGGCGTCGTCGCCTACCTGCTGCTGACCCTCGTCGTCGTCGTCGGGATGCTGCTCTCGACGAGGACGCGCTTCCGGCTCTTCCCGGCGTTCGCGCTCGAGGACGTCCACCGCTTCGCCGGGCTGCTCGCCGGGACGTTCATCGGCGTCCACGTGCTGACGATCGCGCTCGACGCGGTGGTGCCGTTCTCGCTCGGGCAGCTGGTCGTCCCGTTCACGGCCTCGTTCCGTCCGTTCTGGACCGGGCTCGGCGTCGTCGCCGTCGAGCTCCTGCTCGCGCTCGGGGTCACGAACCGGCTCAGGTCGCGGCTGCCGCTACCGCGTCTGGCGGCGGGCGCACTACCTCAACTTCGCGGTCTGGGGCGCGGCGACGCTGCACACGGTCGCCGGCGGCACCGACCGCGGCACGACCTGGCTCGTCGCGCTCGAGGCCGCCTGCATCCTCGCCGTCGGCTCGGCGCTCTCGTTCCGGCTCGTGCCGGCGGTCAGCGCGACCCGAGATCCTCGGCGAGCAGGCCGAACATGATCCCGTCGACCCAGTCGCCGTGGCGCAGGTACGCCTGCCGCTTGACGCCTTCGCGGACGAAGCCGACCCGCTCCGCGTGGCGGATCGCGCGCTCGTTGAAGCCGTAGCACTCGAGCTGGAGCCGGTGGTAGCCGAGCTCGCCGAGCAGCCGCCGCTGCAGCTGCCGGGCCGCGTCGTCGGCGACGCCGCGACCGCGGGCGGCCGGGCTGACGGCGAGTCCGTGCAGGTGCGCGATCCGGTTCCGCTCGTTGACGCGGTCGTACGCCATCGCGCCGACCGGCTCGCCGTCGAGCTCGATCACGAGCCTGCCCGAGGCGACGGGGTCCTCCTCCATCCGGCGGATCTCCGCGAGGAGCGCCTCACGGTCGCGAGGCCGCCCGCCGGCGAGGAAGGGCTCCACGTCCTCGTCGCCCAGCAGCCCGACCAGGAAGTCGACGTCGCCCGCACGGGCCGGGCGGATCTCGACCGGGCTCACGCGCCGGGCGACTCGAGCGGCTCGGCGCGGCGAAGGGGGAGGCGGCCGCGCCCGGAGGCGAGCGCGACGCCGCCGAGGATCAGCGCGAGCCCGCCGATCGCGGCCAGGCCGATCGACTCGCCGAGGAAGATGGCGCCGTACGCGAGCGCGATCGGCGGCACGAGGTAGGTGACGAGGGCGGCCCGGGAGAAGCCGGCGCCCTGGATCAACGCGAAGAAGAGCAGGTAGGCGACGGCCGTGCCGAGCACGGCCAGGACGACGACCGAGCCGATCGCCTTCCAGCCGGGGACGTGGTGCGGCGCCAGGGCGGCGCCCGGCCCGACGACGAGCAGCGTCGCGGCCATGGTCGTGCCGAGCGTGACCACCTGCGGCGAGGCCTCCGAGAGCCGGTGGCCGGTGATCAGGCCGCCGATCGCGTAGCAGGTCGCCATCCCGACGACGGCGAGCGCGCCGAGCAGCTCCCCCTCCGGCCGGCCGCCGACGATCAGCGCGACGCCGACGAAGCCGACGCCGAGGCCGGCGAGCCGGATGCCGGTGACGCGCTGGGCGGGGAAGAAGCCGAAGGCGATCAGGGCGCCGAAGATCGGCACCGCGCCCTGGAGGATCGCCGCCAGGCCCGAGTCGATCCGCGTCTCGCCCCAGGAGAGGAGCCAGAACGGCAGCGCGGTGTTGACGAGGCCGACGAGCGCGAAGACGAGCCAGTGGCGGCGCAGCTCGTCGAGGGTGCGGCGGCCGCCGACGCTGCGCGGGACGATCAGCGCGAGCGTGATCGCGCCGAGGCCGATCCGGCCCGCGATCAGGGTCGCGGGATCGAGCTCGCGGACGGCGACCTTGATGAACATGAAGGAGGCGCCCCAGATCAGGGCGAGCACTCCGAGCATCACGGCGTGGCGGCGGCTCATGCGAGTTGAACGGGCGAGGGAGACCTCACGTGAGATGGAACGTGCGGGCGCAGCTGCTGCTTCCCCGGCCCGGGCGCCACGCCCTCTGCTCGGGGACATGGCTGCGGGGGACAGGTCAGACCGCCAGACCCCCACCCTGGGTGGGGAAGCAACCCGCCACCCTTCTGAGTCCGACGATAGCGGCGATCGGCGCGCGTGTCTGTGCCGGGGGTGTGCCGAAATCGAAAACATCGCTCCACAGGTGCGCGCCGGAGGGCCGCCGACGAGCCGGATACACTGGCCCTCTGGCGCAGGTGGCCGATCAGCCGCTCCACCGGGCCCTCGGGTTGACCGACGGGGAGTTCGACCGTATCCGCGGTCTGCTCGGGCGGGAGCCGAACCACTTCGAGCTCGCCGTCTTCTCGCTGCTCTGGTCGGAGCACTGCGGCTACAAGCACTCGGCGCCGCTGCTGAAACGGCTGCCGAGCGCGGGCGCGCGCGTGCTCCAGGGCCCCGGCGAGAACGCGGGCGTGATCGACCTCGGCGACGGCGAGGCGGTCGCGTTCAAGGTCGAGTCGCACAACCACCCGTCGGCGGTCGAGCCGTTCCAGGGCGCGGCGACGGGGGTCGGCGGCATCCTCCGCGACATCATCGCGATGGGCGCCCGCCCGGTGGCGCTGCTCGACGGGCTCCGCTTCGGCGCGCCCGACTGGCACTTCGACCGCGCCGTCGCCGGCGTCGGCCACTACGGCAACTGCGTCGGCGTCCCGAACGTCGGCGGCGAGGTCGTCTTCGACGGCGCCTACCGCGAGAACTGCCTCGTCAACGCGATGTGCGTCGGCCTGCTCCCGACCGAGCGCGTCCTCAGCGCCCAGGCGACCGGCCCCGGCAACGCGATCGTCCTCTTCGGCGCCACCACCGGCCGCGACGGGATCGGCGGCGCCTCCGTGCTCGCGAGCCAGGAGCTCGGCGAGGGGGCGGCGGAGAAGCGCCCCTCGGTGCAGGTCGGCGACCCGTTCACCGGCAAGCGCCTGATCGAGGTGTCGCTCGAGCTCGTCGAGCGCGGGCTCGTCGTCGCGCTCCAGGACTGCGGCGCCGCCGGCCTCGCCTCCTCGCTCTCCGAGATGGCCCGGAGCGCCGGCATCGACGTCCACCTCGACCGCGTGCCGCTCCGCGAGGAGGAGATGGAGCCGTGGGAGGTGATGATCTCCGAGAGCCAGGAGCGGATGGTCGCCGTCGTCAGCCCGGAGCTCGTGCCCGAGGTCGAGGCCGTCTGCGCCCGCTGGGAGCTGCACGCGGCGACGATCGGCGAGGTGACGGGCGACGGGCGGCTGCGCGCGCTCTGGGAGGGCGAGGTCGTCGGCGAGATCGAGGCGCGCCTGCTCACGGACGAGTGCCCCCGCTACCGGATCCGGGGCACGCCGCGGCCGCAGCACGCGCCGCCGCGCCCGGAGCCGAGCCTCTCCGACCCGAACCTGCGCAGCCGCGCCTCGGTCTACCGCCGCTACGACCACCTCGTCGGCTCGCGGACCGTCCGCCGGCCCGGCTTCGACGCCGCCGTCCTGCGCCTGCGCCCGTCGATGCGCGGGCTCGCCGTCTCGCTCGACGGCCCGCCGGTCGGGGAGCGCGACCCCTACCGCGCCGGCGCGCTCGCCGTGCTCGACGCGGCGCGCAACGTCGCCTGCGCCGGCGGCGAGCCGCTCGCGCTGACCGACTGCCTCAACTTCGGCAACCCCGAGAAGCCCGAGATCGCCTGGGAGCTCGAGCGCGCGATCGCGGGGATCGCGGACGCCGCGGACGCGCTCGGGATCCCGGTCGTCTCCGGCAACGTCTCGCTCTACAACGAGTCGGACGGCCGCGCGATCCCGCCGACGCCGGTGATCGGCTGCGTCGGCCTCGTCGCGGACGTGCGCCGGGTGCCGCGCGGCTGGCGGCAGGGCGACGCGATCCTGCTCGCCGCCGCCGCCGACTCGCTCGACCTCGTGGCCGAGGCCGCGCTCGTCGAGCTGCTCTGGCGCGCGGCGCCGCGGCTCTCGCTCGCGCACGACGTCTCGGACGGCGGGCTCGGCGTCGCGCTCGCCGAGGCGGCGATCTGGAGCGGGCTCGGCGCCGACGTCGACCTGCCCGAGGACGAGCCGCTCGGCGGCGCCGCGATCCTCGCCTGCCCGCCCGAGCAGGTCGCCGCGCTCGAGGGCCTGCTGCCGCTGCGGCGGCTCGGCAGCGCCGGCGGCGGCAGGCTGCTCGGCCGCCGGGTCGCCGAGCTCGAGGCGGAGCACGCGACCTGATGTGCGGCGTCTTCGGCATCCGCTCGGCCGACCGCGACGTCGCGCGGCTCGCCTACTTCGGCCTGCACGCGCTGCAGCACCGCGGCCAGGAGTCGGCCGGGATCGCCGTCTCCGACCAGGGCCGCCTGACCGTGCTCCGCGACATGGGGCTCGTGACCCAGGTCTTCAGCGAGCGGACCCTCTCCGGGCTGCAGGGCGACATCGCGGTCGGCCACACCCGCTACTCGACGACCGGCTCGGCGCAGTGGTCGAACGCGCAGCCGCTCGTCCAGCACGGGCGCGCCCGCACCGTCGCGCTCGGCCACAACGGCAACCTGACGAACACCGCGGCGCTGCGCGAGCGGCTCGCCGCCGACGGCGCCAGGCTCGGCTCGACCTCGGACTCCGAGACGATCGCGGCGCTGCTCGCCCGCGACCAGCGGCCGCTCGCGGACGCGATCGCCGGCACGATGGCCCTGCTCGAGGGCGCCTACTCGGTCGCCGGGATCGCCGAGGGGACGCTGTTCGCCTTCCGCGACCCGCACGGCTTCCGGCCGCTCGTGCTCGGCGACGCAGAGGGCGACCCCGTCGTCGCCTCCGAGACCTGCGCGCTCGACCTCGTCGGCGCCGAGCTCGTGCGGGAGCTCGCGCCGGGCGAGCTCGTCCTCGTCGACGACGACGGCGTCCGCGCGCTCCAGGCGGTGCCGGCCGCCGACGCCGGCGCGCTCTGCATCTTCGAGTTCTTCTACCTCGCCCGGCCGGACTCCCGCCTCGCCGGCGTCGAGGTGCACGCCGCCCGCGTGCGGATGGGCGAGCGGCTCGCCGCCGAGGCCCCCGTCGAGGCCGACCTCGTGCTGCCGATCCCCGACTCGGGCACGCCCGCCGCGATCGGCTTCGCCCGCGCGACCGGGATCCCGTTCAGCGAGGGCCTGATCAAGAACCGCTACGTCGGCCGCACCTTCATCCAGCCCGACCAGGGCCTGCGCCAGCTCGGCGTCAAGCTCAAGTTCAACCCGCTGGCCGAGGTCGCCGGCCGCCGCGTCGTCGTCGTCGACGACTCGATCGTCCGCGGCAACACGACCCGCCAGATCGTCTCGATGCTGCGCGACGCGGGCGCCGCCGAGGTGCACGTCCGCATCTCCTCGCCGCCGGTCGTCGGCCAGTGCTTCTACGGGATCGACCTCGCCGACCCGCAGGAGCTGATCGCCTCCAGCCACTCGGTCGCCGAGGTGCGGGAGCTGATCGGCGCCGACAGCCTCGCCCACATCTCGCTCGAGGGGCTCGAGTGGGCGACCTCGCGGCCGCCGGAGTCGCTCTGCCGCGCCTGCCTGACCGGCCGCTACCCGACGCGCGTCCCCGACGACCGGCTGCTCGCGAAGCTGCGCTTCGAGCCGGGGACGGGCGAGGGCCGCGCGGCCGCTCCGGCGCACGCGGCCCTCGGGCTGACGGCAGACCGCTAGTGCTCGAGCACGCGGCTCGCCTTCGCGATCCCGCGGCTGATCAGGTACGCGAACGTGATCGCGGCCGTGACGGTGACGAACGCGCCCGCGTCGACGGCGTCGCTCGCCGCCCAGATGATCGCGAAGACGACCTCGACTGCGAGCCAGAGCAGGAACTCCGCGTTCCCCGGCACCGGCATCCGCGCCGGCACGGTGAAGGTGTGGCCCTGGCCCTGCTCTCTCTGCGGTGACTCCATCTCGCTCCTTTCCTAGGCGGCCCGGCCGGGGACGTGGACGATCTCGAGCTTGAGCCCGTCCGGGTCGTAGAAGAAGACGGCGTAGTAGCCGGGCTCGTACCCGTACTCCTCGGGCCCGGACTCGATCTCGGCGCCGAGCTCCCGCAGCCAGGCGGCGCGCTCCTCCACGTCGGCCCGCGAGAAGGCCTCGAAGCAGAGGTGGTGCAGGCCGACGCGGTAGCGGTCGACGCGGTCGAGGTCGCGGGCCTTCGCCTCGCGCAGCCCGATCGAGGTGCCCGGGCCGGTCAGGTAGAAGATCGTCTCGCCGCGCTCTCCCTCGACCTCCGAGAGCCCGTGCCAGCCGAGCGGGCCGAGCAGGTCCCGGTAGAAGGGCAGGCTCCGCTCGATCGACGCGACGACCAGGTCGACGTGGTGCACGCCGCTGCTGCGCACGCACCCGAGTTCAGCGCGGCTCGAGAAGCTCCTCCGCGCGGCCGTAGCGCACGGCGCGGCGCACCGAGCGGGGGTCGAGCCCGCGGTCGAGCAGCTGCTGGCGCAGCTCGCCCTCGCTCGCGAGGCGCAGGAAGAGCCAGGCGAGCGCGATCAGGGTGACGAGGCCGCCCTCGCCCATCATCACCGCGCCGGCGAAGCTCTGGTCGGCGCCGGGCGTGATCCCCCAGATCGGCGGGTGCCGGTAGGTCGCGTAGAAGGAGCCGCTCGACCAGAGGAAGACGTTGCCGAGGATCGTCTCGAGCAGGCGGACGCCCGCGACGTAGCCGAGCTTGGCGCCGGTGCCGAACCACTCCGGCCCGGGCAGCACCTCGATCACCGCCGCCCACATCAGCGCGCCGAAGACGAAGAAGCAGACGTGCTCGAGCGCGTGGACGGCGTCGTGGTGGAGCGCCGCCTCGTAGGCGAACGGCACGTGCCAGGCGTAGAGGTTGACGGCCCAGAGCGGCAGCGCCACGAGCGGATGGGCGAGCACGCGCAGCCGGTCGAAGAGGCGGATCGCCAGGATCGGCCGGAGCAGCTGGCCGTTCAGGCCGGCGACGACGCAGAGCGGCGCCAGGTCGCCGAGCAGCACGTGCTGCACCATGTGCACCCAGAGGAAGCTCTCCTCGCCGAGCGAGTCGATCGGCGAGACGAGCGCGACGACGATCAGCGCGAGGCCGGTCGCGAAGAGCGCCTGCCGCCGCCCCGGGACCGGGCTGCCCCGGCGGGCGAGCGTGCGGGCGCGGCGCCAGTAGAGGACGGCGAAGACGACGATCGGGAAGACCTGCAGCGGGTCGAGCTGCCAGGTGACGGCGGCGTCGGCTGCCACGGCGACCAGTGTAGATCCCCCTCTACACTGCCTCGGCGGTGCGTGTGTTCCACTACCACCTGGTCACGAGCCAGCTGCGGGACGTCGAGGCTCGGTATCTGGGACGGCTCGGCTTTCACCTCGTCGCCCGCCACGGACGCATCGGCGAGAACCACCGCTCGTTCGAGTCCGGGACGTCCTGGGAGGAGCTCGACAAGGCCGGCTTCAAGCTGCGGCTGTCCGAGATCGAGCGGGGCGCGGTCAACGTCGTCGTCCAGCCGGGGCACTGGCGGATCCCGCGGATCGACCACATCGGGCTCTCGCTCGACGAGGACGAGTTCGAGGAGGTGCTCGCGCGCGCGACCGAGTGGAAGCTGCGCGTCCAGGAGCACGCCGGCCGGCGCACCTTCGTGGCGACGAACGCGGGCTACCGGCTCGAGGTGCACCCGCCCCGGGAGTGGATCGAGGAGCTGATCGCCGACGAGGACGAGCTGCGCCTGACCGAGCTGCACCTCCGCGCCGACGACCCGCGCGAGAAGGCGGAGGCGATGGGAGCGCTGCTCGACGTCGAGGTCGACGGCACCGAGCTCGAGGTCGAGGGGACGTTGATCCGCTTCGTGCCCGGCGGCCCCGAGGGTCGGCCGGAGCTGCACGGCGAGCTCTTCGACTAGAGGCCCGATGCGCGGTGGCCGTTG
The DNA here is from genome assembly GCA_963839285.1 of uncultured Actinomycetes bacterium. Classification (GTDB taxonomy): domain Bacteria; phylum Actinomycetota; class Thermoleophilia; order Gaiellales; family Gaiellaceae; genus DASSSQ01. The sequence continues at coordinate 3,263 of CAWIUN010000019.1, read as the reverse complement.
CCGCGGCTGCAGGCCCGCGACGGCGGACGCCGAGGCCGTCCCGCCGCGGCTTTAGACTCGGCCCGTGGAGAGGACCTACGCCGCCGCGGGCGTCTCGCTCGGCGTCGCCGAGGCCGTCGTCGGCAGGCTGCGGGCGGCGGTCGAGTCCACCGGCGCGCGCGGCTTCGGCGCCTTCGCAGGCGTCCACCCGCTCGACGACCGCCGGCTGCTCGCGGCCTCGACCGACGGCGTCGGCACGAAGCTGATGCTCGCGCGCGAGCGCGGCGCCCTGCGCGCCTGCGGCGCCGACCTCGCCGCCCACTGCGTCAACGACGTGATCACGACCGGCGCCGAGCCGCTGCTGCTGCTCGACTACGTCGCCGCGAACCGGATCGACCTCGAGCAGGTCGCCGACCTCGTCGAGGGCGCCGCCGAGGTCTGCCGCGCGGCCGGGGTCGCGCTCGTCGGCGGCGAGACGGCGGAGCTGCCCGGCACCTACCGCGAGGGCGAGCTCGACTTCGCCGGCACCTGCGTCGGCATCGTCGACCGCGAGCGCCACCTCGACGGCTCGCGCGTCCGCCGCGGCGACGCGATCGTCGGCCTCCCCTCGGCGGGGGTGCACGCGAACGGCTTCACGCTCGTCCGCCGCGTGCTCGCCGACGAGGACTACCGCGGCGACGACCTGCTGGCGCCGACGCGGCTCTACCTCGACGAGGTGCGGGCGCTGCGCGACGAGGCGCACGCCTTCGCGCACGTCACCGGCGGCGGCATCGGGGGCAACCTCGCGCGGGTGCTCCCGGACGGCCTCCGCGCCGAGCTCGACTGGGAGGCGTGGGAGCGCCCGCCGGTGTTCGCGTGGCTCGCCCGCCACGTCGCCGAGGAGGAGCTGCGCCGCGTCTTCAACCTCGGGATCGGCTACTGCGCCGTGCTGCCCGACCCGGGCGAGCGGCTCGTGATCGGCGAGGTGGCGTGATCGGCGTCCTCGTCAGCGGCTCGGGCTCGAACCTGCAGGCGCTGCTGGACGAGGGGCTGCCGGTCGCCGCGGTCGCCTCGAACAGGGCCGGGGTGCGGGCGCTCGAGCGGGCCGGGGCGGCGGGGATCCCGGCGGCCGTCTTCGAGCTCGGCGACCACGAGACGCGCGAGGCGCGCGACGCCGCGATGGCCGCGTGGCTCGAGGAGCACGGCGTCTCGCTCGTCGTCTGCGCCGGGTACATGCACCTGCTGACGCCCGCCTTCCTCGACCGCTTCCCGCAGCGGATCGTCAACGTCCACCCCTCGCTCCTGCCCGCCTTCCCCGGCGCCCGCGCGATCGAGGAGGCGCTCGCGGCCGGCGCGGAGGTGACCGGTGTCACCGTCCACCTCGTCGACGAGGGCCTCGACTCCGGGCCGGTGCTGGCGCAGGAGCCGGTGCCGGTCGAACCCCCCGACACGCTCGAGGAGCGGATCCACGCCGTCGAGCACCGGCTGCTGCCGAAGGTGGTGAGAGAGCTGTGCGCGCACTGATCTCCGTCTACGACAAGGACGGGCTCGAGGAGCTCGCCCGCGGCCTGGCGGCGCTCGGCTGCGAGCTCGTCGCCTCCGGCGGCACCGCGGCCGCGCTCGCCGAGGCGGGGCTCGAGGTGACGACGGTCGAGTCGGTCACCTCGGCGCCGGAGATGCTCGGCGGGCGCGTCAAGACGCTGCACCCGCGCATCCACGGCGGCATCCTCGCCCGGCTCGACCGGGAGGACGACCTCGCCTCGCTCGAGGCCCAGGCGATCGAGCCCTTCGACCTCGTCGTCGTCAACCTCTACCCCTTCGTCGAGGTCGCCGGCCGGCGCGGGGTCGCCGAGGAGGAGGCGGTCGAGATGATCGACATCGGCGGGCCCTCGCTCCTGCGCGCCGCCGCGAAGAACTTCGCGCACGTGGCGCCGGTGCCGCGGCCGGGGCTCTACCCCTCGGTGCTGGCGGAGCTGCAGGAGCGGGGCTCGCTCTCGCCCGAGACGCGGCGCACGCTCGCCGCCGAGACCTTCGGCGTCACCGCCGCCTACGAGGCCGCGATCGCCGCCTGGTTCGCCCAGCGCGAGGACTTCCCGCAGACGCTCGTCCCCGCCTTCGAGAAGGTGCGCGACCTCGCCTACGGCGAGAACCCGCACCAGCGCGCCGCCTTCTACGCCGAGGCGGGCTCGCGCCGCCACCTGCTCTCCCGCGTCGAGCAGCTGCACGGGCGCGACCTCTCGTACAACAACCTGAACGACCTCGACGGCGCCCGCCGGCTGGCGCGCGAGTTCACGCTGCCCGCCTGCGTGATCGTCAAGCACGCGAACCCGTGCGGCGTCGGCGTCGCGGGCTCGATCGAGGAGGCCTACGAGCTCGCGCTCGCGAGCGACCCGCTGTCTGCCTACGGCGGCGTCGTCGTCCTCAACCGCCCCGTCTCCGGGCGCGCTCGGCGAGCGGCTCGCCGAGCAGTTCGTCGAGGTGCTGCTCGCGCCCGGGTACGAGCCGGACGCGCTCGCCGCCCTGCAGCGCAAGCCGGCCACCCGCATCCTCGACGACCGCGAGCGGCGCGCCGAGACCCCGGGCGAGCGCGACTACAGGCGGGTGCTCGGCGGCCTGCTCGTCCAGGACCGCGACGGCGACGTCGAGCCCCGCGACGGCATGGAGGTCGTCTGCGGCGCGCCGAGCGAGGAGGACTGGGGCGACCTGCTCTTCGCCTGGCGCGTCTGCAAGCACGTCACCTCGAACGCGATCGTGCTCGCGAAGGGGCTGCAGACGATCGGGATCGGCGCCGGCCAGATGAGCCGCGTCGACGCGGTGCGGATCGCGGTCGAGAAGGCGGCCGCGCACGGGCACGACCTCGAGGGCGCGGCGCTCGCCTCGGACGCGTTCTTCCCCTTCCCGGACGGGCCGCGGCTCGCGCTCGAGGCGGGCGTCGTCTCGATCGTGCAGCCGGGCGGCTCCAGGCGCGACCAGGACGTCGTCGACGCGGTCGAGTCGGCCGGTGCGGCGATGGTCTTCACGCACCGGCGGCACTTCCGGCACTGATGGACGAGGCAGACCGCGCCCTCCGGAACCGGACCTACGCCTTCCTCGTCGGGCGTGGGCGCGCGCCGCGGGCGGACGAGCTAGACGACCCGGAGCAGGTCGTCGCCGGCTGGCGGCGGCTGCACGCCGAGCACGCGCTCGTGCTCGAGCCCGATACCGACGAGCTCGCGCATGCTCAACCCGTTCTCGGCCGTGCCGACCGCGCACCGGGTCGAGGCGGGTGGCCGCCGCTGGTACGCGAACTGCGCCTGGGACGCGTT
>CAWIUN010000018.1:0-27714 GCA_963839285.1 uncultured Actinomycetes bacterium | reverse complement strand
TCGACTGGTCCGGATCGCCCACGGCCATCAGGTTCAGGTGCTTCTCGGCCAGGAGCTGGAGCAGCCGGTACTGGGCGTGGTTCGTGTCCTGGTACTCGTCGACGAGGATCCAGCGGAAGCGCTTCTGCCAGCGCTCGCGGGCCTCGGGGAAGCGCTCGAGCACCTCGACCGTCAGCATCAGCATGTCGTCGAAGTCGACGGCGTTCGAGGCGAAGAGCCGGCGCTGGTAGAGCCCGTAGACGTCCGCGACGGTCTGGTCGTAGAAGGACGAGACCCGGGCGGCGTAGTCGTCGGGGCCGATCAGCTGGTTCTTCGCATTCGAGATCTGGGCGTGGATGCCGCGCGGGACGAAGCGCTTCGGGTCGCGCTCGAGCTCCTCGAGGCAGGACTTGACGACGCGCACCTGGTCGGCGGAGTCGTAGATCGTGAAGTTGGAGCGGTAGCCGAGCCGCTCGGCCTCGCTGCGCAGGATCCGGCCGCAGGCCGCGTGGAAGGTCATGATCCACGCGCCGCGGGCGGCCGCGCCGAGCATCTCCTCGATCCGCTCGCGCATCTCGCCGGCGGCCTTGTTCGTGAAGGTGATCGCGAGGATCTCGCTCGGGCGCGCGCCGGCCGCCGCGAGCAGGTGCGCGATCCGGTGCGTGAGGACGCGGGTCTTGCCCGAGCCGGCGCCGGCGACGACGAGCAGCGGCCCGTCGGTGGTGAGCACTGCCTCGCGCTGGGCGGGATTCAGTCCCTCGAGGTAGGTCTCGGGCGAGGCGAGGCTCACCCGTCCGATGCTAGCGGCGGATGCCCATGGCTCTGCCGAACAGGGCGAAACCGGACATGCACGCAACGGACTCGCCGATGAAGTTGCGGACGCCCTCGGCGGGATCGCCGCCGGACGCGCCCGCGAGGCCGACCGCGAGCGCGGCCAGGATCGCGACGCCGAGCGCCTGCCGCCAGGTGAGCGCGAGCTCGATCGCGGCCGCGGTCGTCCGGATCCGCGCCGCGCGCGCCGCGTAGCCGGCGGCGACGGCGGCCGCGGCGAGACCGGGCGCGACCGCCCAGAGCAACGGGACGTGCAGGGAGAACTGGACGGTGAAGACGACTGCGCAGACGAGGCTCGCCGCGCCCGCGGCGAGGCCGAGCGCCGCCCGCCGGACGGCGTGCCTGGGCGTTCGCGCGAGCGGCGCGAGCACGCCGCCGACGAACGAGACCTGCGGCAGGACGATCAGGCCGAGCGCCGCGAGGAAGCCGAGCGGCGGGTCGACGCCTCCCCAGATGTCGCGCGGCGAGCCTGCCCGGGAGATCGAGACGACGACGACGGCGTACGCCACGCCCACGATCGCGAGGGCGCCGAAGGAGAGCAACGCCGCGCGGCGCGCCATCGACGCGCCGAGCACCTCGGCGAACTGCCGCGCGATGACGCGCGGGTCGCCGAACTCCTCGGCCGAGCCGTCGCGCAGGTGCTCGGCCGCCTCGGCGAGGATCCGCCGCCGCAGCCGCCCGCGGATGCCGACGGCGGCGAGCTCGCGCGAGAGCTCTCCGATCACGCGATCACCGCCCGCACCGCGCCGGAGAACGCGTTCCACTCGCTGCGCTTCTCCCCCAGCATCGCCCGGCCCTTCGCGGTCAGCTCGTAGACGCGCCGGCGGCGGCCGCCCACGCTCGACCACGAGCTCGCGAGCAGCCCCGCCCGCTCGAGCCGGTAGAGCGCCGGGTAGACGGTTCCCTCCCCGAGCTCGAAGGCGCCGCTCGACCGCTGCTTCAGCCGCTCGACGACGAGGTAGCCGTGCGCCGGCTCCTCGGCGAGCGTCGCCAGCAGGAGCAGGTCGAGATGTCCCTTCAATACCTCGCGTTGCATAGCTTTGGTCAGCTTAGGCACTGATGGACAGCACGTCAAATACCGATCACAATCGGTCCACCTGCATCGAGGAGCAGCCATGTTCGAGATCGGCAGCAGCCTGCGGCAGGCGCGCCAGCACCGGGGACTGGAGCCGGCGGACGTGGAGCGCGCGACGAACGTCCGCGCCAAGTACCTGGGGGCGCTCGAGGACGACCGCTTCGACCTGCTCCCCGCCCCCGCGTACGTGCGCGGGTTCCTGCGGACCTACGCCGAGTTCCTCGGCCTCGACGGCAGCCTGCTCGTGGACGAGTACAACGAGCACTTCGCCCCGCGCGAGGACGAGGAGCCGCAGCCGATCGCCCCCGCCGGGATCGGGTACGCCCGCGCGCACGCCTTCCGCCCGGGCCTCGCCGTGCTCCCCGCGGTCCTCGCGGCGGCGACGCTCGCCGTCTGGCAGCTGGGGTTCACCTCGGCCTCGCCGCGGCGGGTCGAGACGCCGACCCCGAGCGAGTCGGCGGCGGCCGCGGCGCCGAGGGCCGCGGCGCAGACGCGCGCGTCCGCCGCGACTCCGACACCTGCAACGGCGCCCCGGACGCTCGTGATCCGGGCGACGCGGGGCCCGTGCTGGGTCGCCGTGCGGGTCGGCTCCGCCGGCGGCAGGCTCGTCTTCGAACGGACCGTCGCCGCGGGGCTGACCGTCCGCTTCGGGCTCTCGCAGGCGCTCTGGGTCCGGCTCGGCGCGCCGTGGAACGCCGACGTGACCGTCCGCGGGAAGCGCGTCGGCGGCTTCCCGCACGCGCCCGTCAACCTGACCGCGACGTAGCCCTGCCCGCCAACCCGTCCAGGGCGTCCTCGACGAACGCCCGCGCAGCCGCGAGCGCAGCCGCGTCCGGCGACTTGAGCACGATCTCGACGACGCTGCCGGAGGCGGGGAAGCTCGGGTACGAGCCGACGAGCACGGCCGGGTGCAGCGAGACCGCCTCCTCGAGCACGCCGACGATCCGGCTCTCGGTCGTCCGGTAGGCGGCCCGCCAGCTGTCGATCGGGCCGCCCGCGCGCAGCTCCTCGACGAGCGTGTCGAACATCGCCTCCATCTCGGCGGGCAGGCCCGGGAGCACGTAGACGTTCCCGATCGCGAAGCCGGGGGCGCCGCCGAGCGGGTTCGCGAGCGGGCGGCTCCCGACCGGCAGCTGCGCCCAGCGTCCGACGTACTCGGGATCGGCGCTGAAGCGGCCGCGCAGCTCGGCGGCGAGCTCCGACACCTCGCGCCGGCCGACGCCGAACGCCGCCGCGACCGCCTCGCGGGTCAGGTCGTCGGGCGTGCCGCCGAGGCCGCCGGTGACGACGAGGTGGTCGACGAGCGGCGCCTCCCGGCGGATCCAGTCGGCGATCCGGTCGATCTCGTCGGGCACGGCGGCGATCAGCGTCACCGGCACCCCGAGCGCCTCGAGCCGCTTCGCGAGCCAGGAGCCGTTCGTGTTCGGGACGTCGCCGGAGACGAGCTCGTTGCCGATCGTCAGGATCGCCGCCGCCATCGGCGTGAGTATGCCCGCTCGCGCGGGCGAGGCCCGGGCTACGCGCCCGCGGCGTCCCGGAGTCGCGTCGCGCCGGCGAGGCGGAGGTCGCAGAAGACGAAGCCGTCACGTTCGACCGCGCCGCCGACCTCGACCGGCACGGCCTCTCCGAGGACGGGTCCCGCGTGCACGAACGTGTGGAACTCGCCGTTCTCGCCGCACGGGTCGACACCCTCCGGGAGCGCGGCGAGCAGCGCCTCGTCGAAGGCGCGGCCGGCGAAGGACGCTTCGAGGCTGCGCGGATCGACGCACACCAGGGTGGCGCGGAAGCCCTCCTCGACGAAGCGCCGGGCCAGCGCGGCCGTGTCGCTCCTCCAGAGCGGGAAGACCGCCTGCCTGCCTGCGGCGGCGAGACGCTCCTCCCGGTACGCGCGCACGTCCTCGAGGAAGAGGTCGCCGAACGCGAAGGTGTCGACGCGGTCGAGCGGCGGGGCCGCGAGCGCCTGCCGCAGCCGCGCCTCGTAGACCGCGTCCGGGCACCGCTCGGGGATCCGCACCTCGACGAGGGAGAGGCCGGCGGCGCGCGCCTGCGCTGCGAGCAGCTCGACGCGGACGCCGTGCATGCTGACGCGCTCGAACCCCTCCGTCACCGTCGTCAGCAGCGCCTCGGGCTCGACGCCGCCGGCCCGCAGCGCCTGCAGCGCGAGCGCCGAGTCCTTGCCGCCGCTCCACGAGAGCGCGACGCTCATCCGCGCCGGACGGGGACGACGGCGCCGTCGACCACGCGCACCGCCGCGCCGTAGTGCTCGGCGATCAGCTCCTCCGTCAGCACCTCGTCGGCGGCGCCTGCGGCGACGACGCGGCCGTCGTCGAGGAGCACCAGCCACTGCGCGTACTGGCCCGCCAGGGTCAGGTCGTGCATCGCGCTCAGCACCGTCAGGCCCGACTCGAGCCGGATCTCGTCGACGAGCTCGAGCACGTCCTGCTGGCGGCCCGCGTCGAGCGCCGTCGTCGGCTCGTCGAGCAGCAGCACCGGCGCCTGCTGGGCGAGCGCCCGCGCCAGGACGGCCCGCTGCCGCTCGCCGCCGCTGAGCGAGCCGAGGCTCCGGCCGGCGAAGCGGACGAGATCGAGCCGCTCGAGAGCGCGCCGCGCCGCGGCCCGGTCCTCCCCGCTCTCCCGTCCGAGGTAGTGCAGGTACGGCGTCCGGCCGAGCAGCACGTAGTCCTCGACCGCGAGCGCGCCCGGGAGCCGGGGCAGCTGCGGCACGACCGCGATCCGGCGGGCGAGCGCCTTCCGGTCGAGCTCGCGCAGCGGCGTCCCGCCGACGCGGATCGTGCCCTCGGCGCGGACGAGGCCGGCGACGGCGCGGAGCAGCGTCGACTTGCCGGCGCCGTTCGGGCCGAGCAGCGTCACCCACTCGCCCCGCGCGACCGTGGCAGAGACCCCGTCGACGACGCGGGCGCCGCCGAGCAGCACCGAGACGCGGTCGAGCTCGATCATCCCAGCAGCCGCCGGCTCGTACGCAGGACGACGGCGAAGAACGGCGCGCCGCAGAAGGCGGTGACGACGCCGATCGGCAGCTCGGCGGGCGAGAGCGCCGTGCGGGCGACCACGTCCGCGAGCACGAGGAAGGCGGCGCCGACGAGGATCGAGAGCGGCAGCAGGACGCGGTAGCTCGCGCCGACGACGAGCCGGAGCGCGTGCGGGACGATGATCCCGACGAAGCCGATCAGGCCGCTGACCGCGACGGCGCCGGCCGTGCCGACGGTGGCCGCGACGACGACGATCAGCCGCACCCGCCCGACCTCGACGCCGAGCGTGGACGCCTCGTCGTCGCCGAGGCTGAGCACGTCGAGCAGCCGCCGGTGCAGGAGCAGCGCCGTCAGCGCGAAGCCGACGTACGGGAGCAGCAGCCAGACGTCGTGCCAGCCCGAGCTCGGCAGGCTGCCGAGGATCCACGAGTAGACCTGCTGCAGCGTGTCCGCGTGCTGCTGCTGGACGAACGTCTGCAGCGCGGTGAAGAAGGAGACGACGGTGACGCCGGCGAGCACGAGCGTCGTTCCGGAGCGCTCCCCGCCCGCCGTCCGGCCGATCGCGTAGGTGAGGCCGACCGCGACCATCCCGCCCGCGAACGCCGCCGGCGGCAGCAGCTCGCGGGAGGGGACGTAGGCGACGGCGAGGGTCGCGCCGAGGCCGGCGCCGGCTGCGACGCCGAGCAGGTACGGGTCGGCGAGCGGGTTGCGGAAGACACCCTGGTAGGAGGCGCCCGCGGTCGCGAGCGTCGCGCCGACGAGCGCGCCGAGCGCGACCCGCGGCAGGCGGATCTGCCAGAGGATCGTCTCCTCGGTCGGGCTCAGGTGCGAGTCGACCGGCAGGCCCGCGTGCGCGAGCAGCGAGCGGAGGACGTCGCCGACGCCGAGGCGCGCCGGGCCGACGAGCGCGCCGAGGAGCAGCGAGCCGAGCAGGAGCGCCGCCGCCGCGGCCGCCCAGAGCGGCACCCGCCGGCGCTGCGACGCGCGGGCGAGGACGACGGCGGCGCTCAGCTCGCTCACCGGTCGACGCGGGAGAGCGCGCTCGCGACGGCGCGGACGAAGTTGACGATCCGCGGCCCCCAGCGCGAGGCGATCGAGTCGTCGAGCCGGACGACCCGGCCGCTCCGGACGGCGGCGATGCTCGACCAGCCCGGTCTCGCGGCCACGGTCGCCCGGCTCTGGCCGCAGCAGACCGTGTCGGCGAGCACCATCAGGTCCGGGCTCTCCGAGACGACGTACTCCGAGGAGAGCTGCGGGTAGCCGGAGCCGGTCTTGTCGGCCGCGTCGGCGATGTTCCCGAGGCCGAAGAGCGCGTAGACGCGGCCGATGAACGTCGTCGACGTGACCGAGTAGAGCGTCGGGTCGAGCTCGTGGTAGACGGTCAGGCCCTTGCCACGGCCGCGGGCGCCCGCGACGAGCCCGGCGATCCGCTTCTGCATCGAGGCGACGAGGCGGCCGGCGCGGGCCCGGTGCCCGGTGACGCCGCCGAGCTGCCGGATCTGCGCGTAGGCGCCGGGCAGCGTCTGCACCGCGTTCTGCTGGAGCACGCGGACGTGGAGCTTCGTCAGGGCGTCCCTGAGCCCACCCGGGTCGTAGGCGATCACGACGAGGTCCGGCCGGTAGGCGAGGATCGCCTCGACGTTCGGGGTCAGGCCGGAGAGCTTCGTCCGCGGCGCCTGCTTCGGATAGGTCGACTGCGAGTCGACGGCGACGACCTGCGCGCCGGCGCCGATCGCGAAGAGCGACTCGGTGGCGGTCGGCGAGAGCGAGACGATCCGGTGCGGGATCGCCGCCGCGCGGGCGGGCTCCTGCCCGGAACCGAGCAGGACGGCGAGCGCGAGCAGCGCCGGGAGCACGAGCACGAAGGGTCTGCGAAGCACGAATCCTCCTTCCGCGAGGGGTTCGATCTCTGCGGAGGGAGGCAGGTCTTCTGACTCGGGGCTCCCCCCTCGCCGCCTTCCCGGCCTCGCGGCCAGTGGCATCTCGGCGAGGAGCGTCTCCCCTCACAGCGGCGGGACCGTCCCGGACTTGCACCGGGTTCCCTTTCCGCCCTCCGGTCTGTGCGCGGGAGCCTACCACCGCACCCGGCCCCCCCGTCGCGGCCGCGTAGAATCGAGACATGGACGCCCCCAAGGACGTCGCCGACCGCCAGCTCGACGCGCTGCTCGAGCGGCTCGACCGGATCGCCGGCGAGCTCGAGGGCCTCAACCGCCGGCTCGACAGCCGCGAGGAGCTGTCGGTGATCTCGCACGAGCTGCGGAACCTGAACGAGTCGCTGCAGGCGCTCGCCTACGCCGCCCTCGGCCACCAGGGCCCGCAGGTGCGCCGCCGCCGCACCGGCTAGGGCGCGGGGCCGGGCGCGGGTCCGGCCAAGTGACACTTCGTCACAAGGCGCCGGCTGGTCTCGCGAATCTCCACGCTCTCGGCACGATCTCGTCACACCCGTCGCGCGATGCTGGCAGGGTGAGGCAGTTCTCGCCCCGGATCTCCCCGCGGCTGGTCGCGCTCGTCGAGCGGCTGGCCGGACAGAGCCTGAGCACGGCCGAGATCAGGCGCCGCGTCGGCGTCGAGGCCGAGCGGCTGGGCCTGGCCCAACCGAGCTACGAGACCGTCCGGCGGCTCGTCGCCGAGCACCGGGCCGCCCCGCGCTATCCGACCCTGACCGAGGTGGCCCTCGACGTCGCCTTCCAGGTACGGCCTCCCGAGGCCGTCCTCGACCAGTTGGCGGGCACGCTGCCGCCCAAGTGACATTTCGTCACGATGGCTGGGGCCGGGCAGGTTCAGAAGCCGAGCGGGGTGGCTCGATGCCGTACGACTCGAGTGGCCGCCCCTCGTCTTGTGGCAGTTCGCTACAAGAGGCGCCGCCCGGACCGCGACACCCCGATCTCGTGACACTTCGTCACAAGGAGCCCGCCGAAGCCGCTTCCTCGCGGGCGACCGGCATGCCCGCACGATCGCCCGAGACACTCGCCATGCTCGTCCTCGTACGAGACGACGCGAACCGGGTCGACGTCCCGGTTCGTGACACTTCGTCACAAGGAGCCGGGCGCTGCTGCGATCCAGAGGCTCGGCGCATGGTGTCCGTCCGCAGGAGGGGCCGCACCGGGCCGAGCCGGAGCGCGCCGGCGGTCGCCCTGCTGCGGTCGCCGCTCCGGGCCGAGTCGGGGCGCGCCGGCGGTCGCCCTGCTGCGGTCGCCGCACCGGGCCGAGTCGGGGCGCGCCGGCGGTCGCCCTGCTGCGGTCGCCGCACCGGGCCGAGTCGGGGCGCGCCGGCGGTCGCCCTGCTGCGGTCGCACGAGCGACGTCGCCGATGCGACCACGGCGCCGCGCCTCGAGCGGCAGCCGCGGCAGCCGACGACCCGCGACCGCCGCTACGGCTTCAGACGGTAGATCGTGCCGCTCAGGGAGACGAGGTAGAGCTCGCCGTGCCCGTCCTCGCCGAAGGAGGCGAGCGAGCCCACCTCGAAGGGCTGCTTCGCCGTCTGCGAGCCGGCGCGGCTCCAGACCTCGCCGGTGCAGAAGTCGCCGTAGAAGTAGCGCCCCCGCGCGGCCGGCACCTTCGAGCCGCGGTAGACGTACCCGCCCGTGATCGAGCAGCGGCCTCCCGCGTGCGAGTACTCGGCCACCGGGCGCACGAGCGGCGCATTGCGGTTCAGCTGCTCGCTCTTGAACGTGTGCCTGCCCTCGTAGACCGACCAGCCGTAGTTCCAGCGCTTCGAGAGCTGCGCGCGGGTGCGGTGGTCGACCTCCTCCCAGGAGCCCTGGCCGACGTCGCCGAGCCAGAGGTCGCCCGTGGCGCGGTCGAACGAGAAGCGCCACGGGTTGCGCAGCCCGTAGCCCGCGATCTTCCAGCCGCCCTGCTTCAGCGGGTCGGTGCGCAGCAGCTTGCCGAGCTGCGAGGAGAGGTCCTGCGCGCGGTTTCCGGGGTCGCCGCCCGAGCCGCCGTCGCCCATGCCGACGTAGAGCAGGCCGTCCGGCCCGAACTCGAGCTGGCCGCCGTTGTGGTTCGCGTACGGCTGCTCGACGAACAGCAGCTGCCGCGCCGTGCCCGGGCCGGGCGGTCTTCCCGTTCGAGCGGTACTCGACGACGCGCGTGTTCCCGTTCCGTGTCGGTGTAGTCGACGTAGAAGCGGTGGTTGGACGCGTAGTCCGGGTGGAACGCGACCGAGAGCAGACCCTGCTCGCCGCCGCTTCGCACCTTCGAGCGGATGTCGAGGAAGACGCGGCGCTTGCCGCCGGCGAGCGCCAGGATCCGGCCCGGCTGCTCGACCACGTAGAGCGTCGTCGCGTCGCCCGGCGCCGAGGTCAGGTAGGTCGGCTCGTCGAGCCCGGCGGCGACGCGCTGGATCCCGAACGCCGTCCGTGTCGTCTTCTGCGCCCCCGCGACCCCGGCCGTCGTCGCCGGCGCGGCCGCGCCGGAGGTCGTCGTCGCCTGCGAGTCGTCGCCGGACGCACAGGCGGCGGCCGTCAGCGCGACGAGCGCGACGGCGGCGGCCCGGAGGGCCATCAGGCGTGTTTGAGGAGGACGCGGCGTAGCTCGTCCTCCTTACCCGGCTCGAGGATCGCGAGCACCTGGTCGCCGGCGCGCAGCTCGGTCTCCCCGTCGGCGATCTCGGCGGCACCCTCGCGCATGACCGAGATCAGCCGGGCGCCCTCGGGCAGCCGCAGCCGCTCGATCCGCTTCCCGGCCGAGGGCGAGTCCTTGTCGATCAGCACCTCGACGATCTCGAGGTTCTCCTTGCGCAGCTCGAGCAGGTGGATGACGTCGTGCTCGGGCACCTCGTGCTCGACGAGCGCCAGGATCCCCGAGGTCGCGCAGACCGTCGGCGAGATCCCGAGCAGGTCGAAGTAGCTCTGGTTGCGCGGATCGTTGACGCGCGCGATCACCTTCTGGACGCCGTACTTCTCGCGCGCCAGCTGGCAGATGACCAGGTTGTCCTCGTCGTCGCCGGTGACCGCGATCACGAGGTTCGGCGGCCGCTCGAGCCCGGCGGCCTCGAGCACGTACAGCTCGGTCGCGTCGCCCTTGTGCACCTGGTGCTCGAACTCCTGCTCGAGGATCTCGAAGCGGTCGGGCCGCTGCTCGATCAGCGTCACCTCGTGGCTCATCCGCAGCAGCGAGCGGGCGACGTTCGCGCCGACCTTGCCGCCGCCCGCGACGACGACGTACATCAGTCGGCCACCTGCGCGCGCGGCCGCACCTCGCACGCGCGGACCGCCTCGCTGAGGACGGCGACCGCGCTCGAGGTCGGGCAGACGGTGCGGAGGCCCCGCGAGGCGTAGAACTCGGCGCGCGCGGGGTCGAGGATCCTGCAGACGACGCAGTCGATCCCGAACATCTTCTGGGCGACCTGGGCGACGACGATGTTCGTGTTGTCGCCGTTCGTGGAGACGACGACGGCGTCCGCGTCCTCGATCCCGGCCTCGCGCAGCAGCTGCGCGTCCATGCCGTGACCGACGACGAAGCCGCCGGCCCAGTCGGTGCCGAGCCGCGAGAGCGCCTCCTCGCGCTCGTCGATCGCGGTCACCTCCCACTCCGCCCGGTCGAGCTCGAGCGCGAGCGCCGAGCCGACCCTGCCGCAGCCGATCACGAGTGCCTTCATGCGGCCAGCGTAGCCGTTCGGAGCCGGATCACGTCGCCGCCGTCTCGGCCTCGATCACGCCCTGCGGGAACGCGACGATCAGCACCTCGCAGGGAGCCTTCTTGAGCACGTACTCGACCGTCGGCGAGAAGAAGCGGGACTGCCGCCGCCAGCGGGGCGCCGAGCCGAGGACGATCAGGTCGGCGCCGAGCTCGGCCGCCTGCTCGACGATCGCGCTCCCGATCGCCCGCGAGCGGACGATGTGGCCCTCGACGGTGACGCCCCAGTCGGCGCCGAGCAGCTTCGCCTCGGCGATCGAGGCCTGCGCCCGCTCCTCCTCGTCGAGCATCGGCGCGTCGATGGGCAGGTCGAGCGGCACCTTGACGACGTGCAGCGCGTCGACCGCGGCCGCGTGGTCCTCCGCGAGCCGGACCGCGGTCGCGACCATCTCCTCCCCGATCAGCCCCAGCTTCATCGGCACGAGCACCCGCGAGTAGACGACCTGCGGCAGCGCCTGCTCGTCGGGCGAGAGGACGCGCTCGGTCAGCGCCTCGCCGCGGCCGCGGCGGACGAGCGCGTAGACGACGAGGCCGAGCACGAGCCAGGCGAGGCCCCCGTAGCGGGCGCCCGGGTGGGTGACCATCGCCGTCACCCAGGCGGCGAAGGTCAGTACGGCGCCGACGAGCGCGGGCAGCGGCACGCTGAAGCCCCCGATCCCGATCCCGAACGGCGCCCGGTAGGGCCGCTCGAGCGCGGGCTCGGTGAAGCGCAGCCGCACGACGGCGAGCTGCGCCGCGGTGAACGCGAGCAGGACGCCGAACGAGAAGAGGCTGGCGAGGAAGGCGACGTCGTCGCTCTCGAACGCGGTGAAGACGAGCAGCCCGATCGAGATCGTCGCCGCGGCCGCGATCGCCTGCGGCGAGACGAGCGTGCGCCGGTGCAGGCGGCCGAACCGCGCGGGCAGCATCCCGTGCTCGCCGAGCGAGTAGGCGAGCCGCGAGAAGCCGGAGATCGAGGTCGTGATCGAGGCGAGCAGGATCAGCGAGCCGGAGAGGCCGACGTAGACGCGCAGGGTGTGCGCGGCCCAGGACGGCAGGTGCGTGTTCACCTGCTCGACGATCCCCATCAGCGGCGCCTTCTCCCAGCGCGTGCCGAGTGCGGTCTGGCCGTCGACGGCCGGGAAGGCGCTCAGGCCGACGAGGGCGATCAGCACGTAGACGGCGACGACGGTCCCGATCGCCGCGAAGAGGCTGCGCGGCAGGACGACGCCCGGCTGCCGCACCTCCTCCGCGTAGTTGGCGACCGTCTCGAGGCCGGTGTAGGCCAGCATCGCGAGCGGCACGGCGAAGGCGAGGTCGCGCCAGCTCGGCGAGGTGCCGATCGAGATCCCGCTCGTCAGGGAGTCCCACGAGAAGACGAGGGCGAAGCCCATGACGACGAGCACGAGCTGGGTGACGAGGTCGAGCGCCGGCACGAGGATCCCGAGCCGGTAGAACGAGGGCCGCCGCCCGGCGCGCAGCAGGCTGACGAAGAGGATCACGAAGCAGCCGACGACGACGTCCAGCGGGTTGCGGTCGAGCATGTCGAGCGAGAAGGCGACGCCGAGGTAGTGCGGGAAGAAGAGCGCCGAGAGCGCGATCACGATCAGGTAGTCGAGGAAGAGCACCCAGCCGGTCGCGAAGCCCGCCAGGTCGTTGAAGGCGCGGCGGACGAAGGTCGCGGCGCCGCCGGTCTCCGGGATCGCCGAGGTGCCCTCCGCATAGGAGAGCGCGACGAGCAGGAAGAGGCCGCCGGCCGCGAGCAGGACGAGCGGCGTCAGCCCGAGCGCGTAGAAGGCGATGATCCCGAGCGCGAAGTAGATCGACGAGGCGATCTCGCCGTAGGCGACCGAGTAGAGCGAAGGCGCGTCGAGCACGCGCTGGAGGGCGGGCAGCTTCCGTGCCACGGTCGGAGGTTAACGACGGGGGCGGCGCAGGAGGTAGAGCCGGCCCGCGCCGACGGCGACGAAGAGCGCCCCGAGCAGCAGCCCGATCGGCTTCGAGTCGAGCGCGCCCCGGAGCAGCAGCGCGAAGCCGAGCACGACGAGCAGCGAGCCGGTGACGACGACGGAGCCCCGGTACCAGCGCATCAGACGGCCACCCTGCCGCCGGCGGCGACCATCACCCGCGTCGGGGCGTTCCGGAGCACGTAGTCGACGGTCGTCCCGAAGACGGCGCGCCGGGGCCGGGTCGCGCGCGGGGCGCCGAGCACGACCACCTCGGACTGGCGCCGCTCGGCCTCCTCGACGATCGCCTTGCCGGCGTGCCGGGCGCGGACGATGCGGCCGATCACGCGGACGCCGTAGAGCTCGCCGAGGTCGCGGGCCTGGTCGAGCAGCTCGTCCGCGCGGAACCACTCGTCGCCGAGGTCGGCGTCGAGCGTCAGGTCGAGCGGGACGACGAGCACGCGCAGCGCGACGATCGTGGCCCGGCGCTCGGCGGCGAGCCGGCAGGCGAGGTCGACGGCCTCCTCCGACTCGCGCCCCTCGACCACCGGCACGAGGATGTTCCGGTACTCGAGCGCGATCGCGGCGCCGAGCTCCACGGGGGCGCGGACCGTCTCGCGCAGCGGCACGTGCAGGACGCGCCGCCGGTAGACGACGTAGACGGCGAAGCCGATCGCGAGCCAGGCGAGGCCGGCGTAGCGCGTCGACGGGTACTGGATGACGACGTCGAGCCAGGCGAGCGAGGTGCCGAGCAGCCCGAAGAAGGCGAAGAGCGGCCAGTCGACGCCGCGGAAGTGCCAGTTCGGCCGTGCGCGGAAGGCGACCTCCTCGTCACGGCCCTTGCGCCGCAGCTGGATGATCGCCGCGTGGGCGACGCTGAACGAGAGCATGGCGCCGAACGAGTACATGGTCGAGAGGAAGTCGAGCTTGCCCGGCAGCAGGACGACGATCGAGAGGATCCCGGCGAAGACGATCAGCGACAGCCACGGCGTCTTGAAGCGCGGGTGCAGGCGCCGGAAGACCTCCGGCAGCTGCCGGTAGCCGGCCATCGCGTAGGTGATGCGCGAGGCGCCGATGACGCCGGCGTTCGTGGCGACGAAGAGGATCGTGGCCGCGAGGATGCCGACGTAGACCTCGAGCACGCTCAGCAGCGTCCCGTGCACGCCGAGGTTCCGGACGAGGCCGAGGACCGGGTCGTTCGAGTAGCCGCCGTCCTCCGGCCCGAGCCCGAGCGTCGTCTGGTACTGGCCGTCGACCAGGCGCACGGGCATCGCCGAGAGCGCGACGAGCGGCAGCGTGAAGTAGATCGTGAAGACGGCGACGGCGACCATCGAGATCGCGCGCGGGACCGAGCGGACGGGGTCGCGGGCCTCCTCGGAGAGGTTGGAGACGGTCTCGATCCCCGTGTAGGCGATCATCCCGACCGGGATCGCGAGCAGGAAGTTCGACCAGGTCGGGGCGACGCCGAAGTGCACGTTCGACTGGATCACCTCGAAGTCGAAGACGAGGTAGAAGCCGAGCGCGACGAGCAGCACCTGGGTGCCGAAGTCGATCGCGGCGAGGACGATGTTGATCCGCGCCGACTCCTGGATGCCGACGATGTTGAGCCCGACGAGGATCGCGATCACGACCGCGCCGCCGATGATGTCCCACGGGTTCGTCCGCAGCGGCTCCCAGAAGATCGAGAGGTAGTGCGGGACGAAGAACGCCGAGATGGCGATCGTGATGATGTAGTTGAGCATCTGCGCCCAGGCGGCGCCGAACGAGACGAGCTCGTCGAAGGCGTGCCGGGCGAAGCTCGAGGAGCCGCCCGCCTCCGGATAGCGCACCGTGCCCTCGGCGTAGGTCGACGCGGTCGCCGCGAAGAAGATCCCGGTGATGAAGAAGACGAGCGGCGTCAGCCCGAGCGCGAAGGCCGCGGTGACGCCCAGCGCGTAGTAGATCGAGGAGCCGACGTTGCCGTAGGCGGTCGCGAAGAGGGCGTTCGCGCCGAGGACGCGCTCGAGGCCGTGCTCCCGGCGGCGGCGTGGCATCGGAGGAATCTAGCCGGTGCCAGGCACGCGCCTGGCACGTACCTGGCACCGGGACATGTCTCTGTTAGCCGTGGATCGAGCCGAGCAGCGGGATGATCAGGATCGCGACGACGTTGGCGATCTTGATCATCGGGTTGATCGCCGGTCCGGCGGTGTCCTTGTACGGGTCGCCGACGGTGTCGCCCGTGACCGAGGCCGCGTGCGCCTCCGAGCCCTTGCCGCCGTACTCGCCGTCCTCGATCAGCTTCTTCGCGTTGTCCCAGGCGCCGCCGCCCGAGGTCATCGCGATCGCGAGGAAGAGGCCGGTGACGATCGTGCCGATCAGGAGGCCGCCGAGCATCTTGACGTTGATGATCCCGACGACGATCGGGAAGGCGATCGGGATCAGCGCCGGCAGCAGCATCGCGCGGATCGCGGACGCGGTGACGATTTCGATCGCCGGGCCGTACTCGGGGCGGCCGGTGCCCTCGAGGATCCCCGGGATCTCGCGGAACTGCCGGCGCACCTCCTCGACGACCTCGCCGCCGACCCGGCCGACCGCCTGCATCGCCAGCGAGGCGAAGAGGAACGGCATCAGGCCGCCGATGAAGAGGCCGGCGACGACCCAGGCGTCCGAGAGCGAGAACACGGTCGTCAGGCCCTGGTCGCTGAGCCCGGTCGTGTAGCTGTCGAAGAGGACGAGGGCGGCGAGCGCGGCCGAGCCGATCGCGTAGCCCTTCGTGACCGCCTTCGTCGTGTTGCCGACCGCGTCGAGCGGGTCGGTGATCGCCCGCACGGACTCGTCCAGGTCGGCCATCTCGGCGATGCCGCCGGCGTTGTCGGTGACCGGGCCGTACGCGTCGAGCGCGACGATCATGCCCGTCATCGACAGCTGCGCCATCACGGCGACGCCGACGCCGTAGAGGCCGGCGAAGTGGTTGGCGACGAGGATCCCGACCACGATCGCGATCACCGGCGCGGCCGTGGCCTGCATCCCGACCGCGAGCCCCTCGATGATGTTGGTCGCGTGGCCCGTCTGCGAGGCGCGCGAGATCGACTTGACCGGGCCCCAGCGCGTCCCCGTGTAGTACTCGGTGATCGCGACCAGGGCGAAGGTGACGCAGAGGCCGACGATCGCCGAGATGTAGAGGTCGGAGAAGCCGAAGCGGCCGCCGTCGAAGGCCATCGTGATCGGCACGAAGCCGATCGCCGAGACGAGCGTCGAGACGAACACCGCCTTGTAGAGCGCGTTCATGATCGAGCCGCCGCGGCCGACCCGGACGAACCAGGTGCCGATCACCGAGGCGATGATCGAGACGGCGCCGATCGCGAGCGGGTAGAGCGGGATGTTGCCGGCCGGGAAGCGCGTCCCGATCAGCATCACGGCGACGGCGGTGACCGCGTAGGTCTCGAACAGGTCGGCCGCCATGCCGGCGCAGTCGCCGACGTTGTCGCCGACGTTGTCGGCGATCACGGCCGGGTTGCGCGGGTCGTCCTCCGGGATCCCCGCCTCGATCTTGCCGACGAGGTCGGCGCCGACGTCGGCGGCCTTGGTGAAGATGCCGCCGCCGAGCCGGGCGAAGACGGAGATCAGCGAGCCGCCGAAGGCGAGCCCGACGAGCGCGGTGATCGCCTCCGTCTGCCCGAAGTCGAAGCCGGCGGTCAGGATCCAGTAGTAGCCGGCGACCCCGAGCAGGCCGAGGCCGACGACGAGCAGCCCCGTCACCGAGCCGGCGCGGAAGGCGACGTCGAGCGCCGGGCGCAGGCCGCTCTTGGCGGCCTCGGCGGTGCGGACGTTCGAGCGCACGGCCACGTTCATGCCGATGAAGCCCGCCGCCGAGGACAGGATCGGCGCCGATCAGGAAGCCGAACGCCGTCCCCCAGCCGAGGTCCTTGTAGAACCCGAGCAGGAAGAACGGCACGATCGCGACGATCGCGATCGTCGTGTACTGCTTGCGCAGGTAGGCAGCGGCGCCCTCCTGGACCGCCCGCGCGATCTCCTGCATCCGCTCGCTGCCTGCCGGCCTGCTCATCAGCCAGTAGGTCAGCCAGAGGCCGTACCCCGTGCCCACGAGCGCGCAGACGATCGCGAAGAGCACAGGGTGCTGATTGAACCAATCCATCCTGGTCGGTCTCCCCTCACAAAGTCAGCGCCGAGGGGCCTCGGCGCGGGCGAGTTTCTATCACAAAGTCGAGCGGGCGCAGTCTACGGCATCGACCGGCGGGCTACGCCGTCGAGGCGCGCTCGGCGAGCGAGTCCGCGTACGCGAGCTGCAGGTTCGCGATCACCTGCCGGAAGTCGCGCAGCACCTCGTCCGGCACCGACGCCTCGAGCAGCGGCACGATCGCCTTCAGCGCCTCGATCGCGAGCCGCACCTGCTCGTGGTCGCGGTCGAGCTCGGACAGCCGCCGGTAGGCGAGCGAGGCGACCGTCGAGATCGTGTGCAGGAGCACGTCGGAGACCTGCAGCTTCGCCAGCTCCACCTCGATCTCGGCCGCGATCTCCTCCTGCGAGAGCTCCGTCACACGACCACCTCTCCCGCGGCGACCTGCTCCGCGTAGACATCGAGCAGGCTAGCGCCTTCCTCGAACCGCT
Source organism: uncultured Actinomycetes bacterium (assembly GCA_963839285.1). GTDB lineage: Bacteria > Actinomycetota > Thermoleophilia > Gaiellales > Gaiellaceae > DASSSQ01. Next base: position 10,665 of record CAWIUN010000018.1, on the reverse strand, counting down.
GCAGCTGGCGCTCGGCCGCGTTCTGCTCCGGGATCGCCAGGTACGGGGCGGCGCCGATCTCGTCGGCGACCGGGAGCACCCACTCGAGCAGCCGCTCGAGCCGGGCCCGGGCCGGCACCGGCGCGCCCGCGTCGAAGTCGATCAGCTCGCCGGAGAGGCCGTGGCGGATCGCGCGCCAGAGGTTCTCCTCGAGGAGCCGGTTCGGGCGGTCGGGGAGCGGCTCGCCCTCGTCGAGCGCGCGCGCGATCCGCGCGACGAGCGCGTGGATCAGCGCCGCGAGCGACTCGGCCTCCGCGACGTCCGGCTGCGCGTCGCAGATGCGCACCTCGACCGTCGGGAAGGCGAGGTGCGGCCGCACGCTCCACCAGAGCTGGGTGTGCTCGTCGATCGAGCCGGTGCGGTAGAGGAAGGCGACGTAGTCCTCGAAGCCGGCCCAGCCGTCGTAGGCGTCCGGGATCCCGCAGCGCGGGAAGGCGCGGGTGAAGATCTGCGTGCGGGCCGAGTGCAGCCAGGTGCAGACGTCCTCGACGAAGGGCGAGCTGGCCGAGAGCGCGAGCAGCTCGGGCAGGTAGTTGCGGAGCGCGTTGCAGACCGCGATCGCGCGGTCGGCGCCGTTGACGCCGACGTGCACGTGCAGGCCGAAGCTGTTGTTGCGCCAGACGACGTAGCGGAGGAGCTCGTCGTTGCGGCGGTAGTGCGGCGTGTCGATGATCCGCTGGTCCTGCCAGCGCGCGGTCGGGTGCGTGCCCGTCGCGCCGAGCGCGAGCCCGAGCGAGGAGGCGAGCGCGTAGAGCTGGGCGCGGCGCTCGCGCAGGCGCGCGGCGGCCTCGCCGAAGCCGTCGCAGCGGCCGGTGCGCACCTCGACCTCGGAGGCGATCAGCTCGCCGACGAGGTGCTCCTCGAGCTCGCTGCCGCGGGCGCCCGCCTGCAGCTCCTCGAAGCGGTTCGTCAGATGCGAGCGTCGCCGGCTCGAGGATCGCGAACTCCTCCTCGACGGCGACGGTCAGGTCGGCGGCCGCGTCGAAGCGCTCGCGCGCGAGCGGCAGCAGGTCCTGCCAGGGGAGGGTCTGGGTGTCGCCCATCCTGCAGAGGGTAGCCCCGACGGGGAGGGAAGCGACGGCGAGCCGCAGACGCGGCGGCCAGGCCTGCGGCGCGGCGGCCGGTCAGGGCCGCGAGAGCTCGAGCAGCTGCGCCGCGACGCGGCTCCAGCTCCAGCGCCGCTCGACCGCCCGGCGGGCGGCGGCGCCGAGCTCCTCCCGCTCGGCCGGCGCCAGCGCGAGCAGCGCCGCGAGCCGCTCGCGCAGGTCGTCGACGCTGCCCGGCTCGAAGGCGACGAGCGTGCGGCGGCCCTCCGGGTACTCCGCCTCGATGCCCGCCGCGACCTCGGCCAGCCCGGAGTGGCGCGCGAGCAGCGGCGGCGTCCCCGCGGCGGCGGCCTCGGCGGCGACCATCCCGAACGCCTCGGGGAAGATCGAGGGGACGACGACGGCGTCCGCGAGCGGCAGCAGCCGCACGAGGTGCCGGTGCTCGAGCGGGCCGGTGAAGAGCGTCCGCTCCGGCGCCAGCGCCTCGAGCTCGGCCCGGTGGTCGCCGAAGCCGACGATCACCGCCCGCGCGTCGAGGCCGCGCAGCGCCTCGAGCAGCAGCTGCACGCCCTTCTGCGGGATCAGCTTGCCGAAGTAGACGACCGTGGGCTCGTCGCCGGCGAGGAACGCGGCGAGCCGCGCGGCGTTGCCCTCGTCCGGGAGCCGCTCGTTCGCGTTGCCGGGGTTCGGCGGGTCCTGCCGCGCCTGCTCGATCAGCTCCCCGAGCGCCTCGGCGCGCCGGCGCGGGCGGAACGCGTCGACGTCGACGCCGGGCGGGACCTCGTGCACGCGCTCGACGTGGCCGACGACCTCCTCCAGCACCTCGCGGATGTGCGCCGAGCCGACGAAGACCGCCCGCGCCTCCGCGAGCGACCGCCGCCCCCACGCCTGCAGCTCCTCGTTCCCCCGCAGCGAGTACTCGAGCTCGGACCCGTGCGCCTTGACCGCGAACGGGAGGCCGCTCGCCGCGCCGACGGGCCCGCCGAGGAGGACGTGGTTGGCGAAGACGAGGTCGGCCGGGCCGAGCTCCCGCAGCGCCGCCGCGTTCGCGTCGACGAAGGCCTGCCGCTCCGCGGGCGAGAGCTCCGGCAGCCGCCGCGCCTCGCAGGCCCTCGTAGCGGTCGAGCACGAAGACCGGCAGCAGCCCGCCCGGCAGCTCCGGGCGCACGACCTCCGCGCCGCCGAGGTCGTACAGCTCCGGGTGCCGCTCCTGGCAGCAGACGACGACCTCGTGGCCGGCGCGCGTCCACTCGCGGGCGATCGCGCGCGTGTAGACGTTCGAGCCGGTGCCGCCGAGCAGGTAGCCGTGCCAGAGCAGGATCCGCACCGGCTGCAGTAAACCGCAGGGCCGCTGCGCCCGGCCCTGCACCCGTCCGGCGCGACCGCGCGCGGGCCTCGGAGCGGGCGTCGGCTAGCGGCGCAGCTCGTCGAGCGCCGCCTCGAGCTCGGCGACCTGCTGCTCGAGCCGCGCGACACGCTCCTCGAGGGGCGAGGCGCCTGTCGCGGAAGCTTGTGACGATTCGTCACTTGGCACGTCCACGGCCCCGAGCAGTTGCGTCCAGCGCTGCTCCTTCTGCCCCGGCCGGCGCTCGAGCAGGGCGACGAGCCCGCGCTGCTCGAGCTCGTGCAGCGCCCGCTCGACCTCGTCGAAGGAGAGGAACGGGTGCAGCCGCTCCGAGCGCAGGCGGAGCTCGGCCGCGGTCTGCGGCCCTCGCAGCATCAGCACCGAGAGCAGCGCCAGCGAGCCGACGTCGAGCCGCAGCGCCTCGTCGAGCAGGTGCCGGTACTTGGCGACGCGGCTGCCGGGGCCGCTCGCGAGGCGCGTCCAGCCCTTGCGGCCGAGCCGGTCGAGGGCGGTGCGGATCTGCGCCTCGTCGTAGTCGACGACGGGGTCGCGGTTCGTCGCCTGGTTGCAGGCGAGCCGGAGCGCGTTCAGCGACAGCGGGTAGACGTCCGGGGTCGTCCGCTGCTTCTCGATCAGCGAGCCGAGCACCCGCAGCTCGACCGCGTCCGCGTCGCCGACGCCCCGCCCGGCCCGGCGCCCACGCTCTCGGACGGCTCCGTCACGCCGCCGCCCCGTTACGCGAGGTGGAAGTAGAGCGCGTGCAGGAGCTCGACCGCCGGGTTCGAGGTGTGCACGGTCACGTCCCCCGGCACGTCGAGCAGCGCCTCGGAGTAGTTGAAGATGATCCGGACGCCCGCCTCGACGAGGTCGTCGGCCGCCTGCTGCGCCGCCCCGGCGGGCACGGCGAGCACCCCGACGACGATGTTCTTGTCGCCGACGACGTCCTTCAGGTCGGACTGGGAGGTGACGGTGACGCCGCCGACCTGGCGGCCGACCTTCTCCGGGTCGGTGTCGAAGACCGCGGCGATGTTGATCCCGTGCTCGGCGAAGATCGGCGAGGAGCCGATCGCCTCGCCCAGGCGGCCGGCGCCGACGACGGCGATGTTGTGCTGCCCCTGCGTGCGCAGGATCTTGCGGATCTCCTGCAGCAGCGAGTCGATCGTGTAGCCGACGCCGCGCTTGCCGAACTTGCCGAAGCCCGAGAGATCGCGCCGGATCTGCGTCGCGTTGATGTTGGTGTAGTCCGAGATCTCCTGCGAGGAGATCCGGTCCTTCCCCATCTTCTTCGCCTGCGTCAGGACCTGCAGGTACCGGCTCAGACGTGCTGCGACGCCGACCGTCAATCGTTCCGCCACGAGCTCTCCTTGTGTCGCTCCATGTACCAAGCACAAACCATTGTGCATGAACCCGCGGCAAGCGGCTCGGGGTGCCACAATCCCCGCTGTCAGCGGCGACTTTGTGCCGTCAGGCGGCGCCGGAACGCGTCCTCGTGGACGAAGTACGTGAAGGCGCGCTCGCCGTCGATCTCCACCACCGGCAGCCATTCGCGGTAGCGGGCCTCGAGCTCCGGGTCGCCGCCGATGTCGACCGTCTCGAGCGGGAACCCGAGCTCCGCCTGCAGGGCCGCCACCTGCGCGAGCGCCCGCTCGCAGAGGTGGCAGCCCTCGGCGTGGTAGACGACGACGCTACGGATAGAGGCCCCGGGTCACGGTCGCCTCGGCGACGCGCTGCACGGCGAGGCCGTACGCCGCGAGCCGCATCGGCACCTTCCGCGAGCCCTGCAGCTCCCAGGTCTCCTGGAACGCGCGGGAGACGATGTCGTAGAGCCGCGCGTTGACCTCGTCCTCCTTCCAGAAGTACTCCTGCAGCCCCTGGACCCACTCGAAGTAGCTGACGACGACGCCGCCGGCGTTCGCGAGCACGTCCGGCAGGATCAGGATGCCCTTGTCCTCGAGGATCCTGTCCGCGTCGGGCGTGATCGGGCCGTTCGCGCCCTCGCAGATGATCGTCGCCTTCACCTGGTCGGCGTTGTCGGCGGTGATCACCTGCTCGAGCGCGCAGGGGGCGAGCAGGTCGCAGTCGAGCGAGAGCAGCTCCTCGTCCCCGATCTCCTCGGTCTCCTTCAGCCCTCTCAGCGTCCCGTGCTCGCGCTTGTGCACGAACGCGTTGCGCGCGTCGATGCCCTTCGGGTTGTGCAGGGCGACGGTCGAGTCGGAGACCGCGATCACGGTCGCGCCGGCCTCCTCCAGGAAGAGCGACAGGTAGCTGCCGACGTTGCCGAAGCCCTGGACGGCGACGGTCAGCCCCTCGAACGGGCGCCCGAGCTTGCCGAGCGCCTCCTGGACGCAGTAGAGCGAGCCGCGCGCGGTCGCCTCCTCGCGTCCGAGCGAGCCGCCGATCGTCAGCGGCTTGCCGGTGACGACGCCGAGCACCGAATGGCCGCGGTTCATCGAGTAGGTGTCGAAGATCCACGCCATCGTCGCCGCGTTCGTGCCGACGTCGGGTGCCGGGATGTCCTTCTCCGGGCCGATCTCGTTGACGATCTCGCTCGTGAAGCGGCGCGTCATCCGCTCGAGCTCGCCGCGCGACAGCTGCTTCGGGTCGCAGACGACGCCGCCCTTGGCGCCGCCGAACGGCAGCCCCATCAGCGCGCACTTCCAGGTCATCCACATCGCGAGCGACTTGACCTCGTCGAGGGTGACGTCGGGGTGGTAGCGGATCCCGCCCTTCGACGGGCCGCGGGCGATGTTGTGCTGGACGCGGAAGCCCTCGAAGGCGCGGACGCTGCCGTCGTCCATCGTCGTCGGGATCGAGACGGAGACGGACTTCTTGCACTCCTGCAGCACCGCGACCAGCCGGTCGTCGATGCCGAACGTGTCCGCGACGCGGCGCAGCTGCGCGCGGGCGATCTGGAACGGGTTCTCCCTCAGGTGGCTCTCGGGCGCGAGTGTTGCCATCGCAGCTCCTTCCTCGTGGACCCCGCGGCGAGTATAGGGGGCTATTCCACGATGAACATCAGCGACTTCACGGAGGGCTTTCCCGGCAGCGTCGGCCAGGCGACGAGGCGGAGCCTGTAGCGGCCGGCGGGCAGCTTCGCGCCGTCCGGGTCGCGTCCCGTCAGGCCGAACGTGTAGCGGCCCGGGAGCAGGTCGCGGACACGCGCGAGCAGGCCGAGACCCTTGCCGTCGGCGCTCCAGAGCTGCACGTCGAGGCGCGAGACGGGCCGGATCTCGACGTCGGCGCCGCGCCGGACGACGCTCCCCGCCTGCACGGTCAGCCGCACGGGCGCCGAGTCGGCAGGCGCGAAGCTCGGGTCGGAGATGCTCGCGTCGCCGAGCAGCGGCGCCTGCACCGGGCGGTAGTCGATCACCCAGGGGATGCGGAGCGCGCGGCCGCCGTCGGCGGAGACCTCGATCGAGCCTGCGCCGACGTCGTCGGTCGGCGCCGCCGCGAGCGCCGCGGTGAGCGTGATCGTGCGCGAGGCGCCCTGCCGGAGCACGAGCTGCGAGGGCTCGAGCCGCAGCGCGAGCACCTCCGACTCGCCGCCTTCCGGACGCGCGGTCAGCGAGACGCGGAGCCGCCGCGTCGAGACGTTGCGGACGGTGATCGTCTGCGTCGCACGCCAGTCCGGGCCCGTCCAGGCGCCGAGCGCGAGCGAGGAGGGCTGCGCCGCGAGCTCGCCCGCTGCGGCCGCGCCGACGTCCACCTTGCCGGCCCCCTGGCCGGTGACCGGGTCGCCGGCGAGCGGCGCCGCGCTGCCGACGAGCAGGCTCTTCAGCGAGTGCGCGTCGAGCTGCGGCCGGGCCTGGGCGAGCAGGGCCGCGGCGCCCGCGACGAGCGCGGCGGCGGCACTCGTGCCGTTGACGGTCGCGTAGCGCGGGCCCCCGTCCCCGGTCTTCCCCGCCTCGGCGGTCGCGAGGCCGACGCCGGCCGCGACGAGGTCGGGCTTGACGCGGCCGTCGAAGGCGAGGCCGCGCGAGGAGAAGGAAACGACGTGGTCGAGGCCCGGGTTCGGCAGGCCGCGGGCCGGCCCGATCGAGATCCCCGCGTCGGCGCCGACGTCGCGGGCTGCGAGCGCTGCGAGCGCCGGTGCGGCCGGCACGCCGACGACCGGGACGCGGACGTCCTCGCTGAGGCCGAGGCCGCCCGGCGGCAGCTCGGCGCCGTAGACGAGCACGGCGGCGGCGCCCGCGTCGGCCGCCCGCCGCACGGCCGCGACCGGGTCGTCGCCGGCCGCGACGACCGCCGCCTTCCCCGCGACGACGCTGAAGCCGCGCAGGTCGAAGAAGTCGGTCAGGACGCCGCCCGCGGCGTCGCGCGGCTCCGCCGGCACGAGCGAGAGGGGCTGCCGCGGGCCGACGGCGCCGAGCAGTGGCACGTCGCGGTCGAGCAGCACCTTCAGGCCGCGGCGGACGACGACCCGCGCCCGCTCGACCGAGGCGCGGCCGTCGACGGCGCCGACCGTCAGCGCGCCGGGCGCGCCGCCGGGCGAGGCGACGCTGCCGAAGCCGGGGCCGGCCCCGCCCTCGTTCCCGGCGGCGGCGACGACGAGCGTGTCGAGCGCGAGCGCCCCGTCGACGGCGCGCGCCTCCGGGCTGTCGGCGAAGCCGGCGAAACGGGCTGCGACCCCGATCAGCGCGACCCGGGCCGCGTCGTGGGCGTCGCCGTCCGCGTTCGGGTCGACTGCCCGCTCGAGCCCGGCGACGATCTGGTCGGTGCGCGCGTAGACGGCGTAGTCGCCGCGCGCGTCGGGCTGCCAGCCCGCGACGCGGATCGGCAGCACCGAGGCGCCCGTCGCGACGCCTGCGAGCCCCGCCGGGCCGCCCGCGCCGACGAGCAGGCCCGCCAGCTCGGTCCCGTGCGTCTCGAGCGCCGACGGATCCGCCGGGTCGGCGGCCGCGACCCCGCCCTCCGAGCCGCCGACGACGTCGACGCCCTCGCGGACGCGCCCGCGCAGGGAGGGCTGCGCGCGGTCGACGCCGGTGTCGAGCAGGGCGATCGTGACGCCGCGGCCGTCGCGGCCGGGCAGGACGACGTCCGGCCGGTGGCCCGTGCCGGCGCCGTAGCCCCGCTCGGCGAGGATCGAGCTCGAGACCGTCGCCGGGTAGGCGGCGCGCACCGGGTAGACGCCGGCGACGAGGTCGGAGCGCTCGAGGATCGCGATCGCCCGCGGGTCGAGCGCCGCCGAGAAGCCGTTCAGGACGCGGGCGAAGCTGTACTCGGGCCTGAGGCCGATCCCGTTCATCGCCAGGGTCGTCACGAGCTGCTGCTGGGCGGCGTAGGCCTCCGCCGTCCAGCGGCGCTCGTCGTTCGTCGAGGCGATCCCGCCCGCCTTCGCGACCTGCTCCGCGAGCGACGGCGCCTTCAGGACGACGATCGCCCGCTGGCCGATGCTCGCCTCGGGCTCGGACCCGCCGACGAGGCCGCGCCAGCTGCCGCGGACCTGGACGGTGTTGCCGCCGCCGGAGCCGCCCGCCGCGAGCAGGAAGGCGGTCGCGGCGGCGGCGACCAGGCCGAGGAGCGCGATCCTAGATGGCCTGGGCGTAGGCATCGAGTGCAAGGTACTGCGGATACGGGACGGCGTCCGCGTACCTCGCGGCCGAGGCGATCATCGCCGCGTTGTCGCCGCAGAGGGCGAGCGGCGCGAGCGCGGCGCCGGCGAGTGCGGAGCGCAGCTCGGAGTTCGCGGCGACGCCGCCGACGACCGCGACCCGGTCGGCGCCGGCGCGCTCGACGCGCTCGACGAGCGCCCGGACGATCGCCCGCTGGTAGGAGGCGGCGAGGTCGGCGCGCCGCTGCTCGAGCTCGCCGGGCGCGAGGTCGCGCACCGCGTAGAGGAGCGCCGTCTTGACGCCGGAGAACGAGAAGTCGAGGCCCGGCACCCGCGCGACGGGGAAGTCGAACGCCTCGGGGTCGCCCTCGCGCGCGAGCCGGTCGAGCGCGGGCCCGCCCGGATAGCCGAGCCCGAGCAGGCGGGCGCCCTTGTCGAAGGCCTCGCCGGCGGCGTCGTCGAGCGTCGTCCCGAGGACGGTGAAGCCGCGCCGGTCGCGGACGTCGAGGAGGAGCGTGTGGCCGCCGCTCGCGAGCAGGCAGATGAACGGCGGCTCGACCGGATCGGGGCGCAGGTAGAGCGAGGCGACGTGCCCGTGCAGGTGGTCGACGGGCACGAGCGGCAGCCGCCGCCCCCACGCGAGCGCCTTCGCCGCCGAGACGCCGACGAGCAGCGCCCCGACGAGACCCGGCCCGGCCGTGACCGCGATCCGGTCGACGTCGTCGAGCGAGAGCCCGGCCTCGGCGAAGGTCTCGTCGAGCACCGGCGAGAGCAGCTGCAGGTGGTGGCGCGAGGCGACCTCGGGGACGACGCCCCCGTAGCGGGCGTGCAGCTCGGCCTGCGAGGAGACGACGTTCGCGCAGATCCCGCCGTCCTCGCCGACGAGCGCCGCGGCCGTCTCGTCGCAGGAGGTCTCGATCCCGAGGATCACGGCCGTTCCACTAGCCTTTCCGCGCGGCGGAAAGGCTGTCGCGCCACATGACGAGGGCGTCCTCGCGGTTGTCGGTGTAGTAGCCGCGCCGGATGCCGCTCGAGCGGAAGCCGAGCCGCTCGTAGAGGCGGATCGCCTCGTCGTTGGAGACGCGCACCTCGAGCGTGTAGCCGCGGCGCTCGTCCTCGGCGGTCAGCTCGAACAGCACCGTCAGCAGCGTGTTCGCGATCCCGCGGCGGCGGTGGTCGGGCGAGACGGCGACGTTCATCACGTGCCAGGCGTCGACGTAGCGCGAGACGATCAGGTAGCCGATCAGGTCGTCGTCGTCGAAGGCGCCGAGGCAGATCGAGGACGGCTTCGCGAGCTCGCCCGCGAACATCGAGCGCGACCACGGCGTCGGGTAGGAGCGCTTCTCGATCGTCTCGATCGCGCTCAGGTCGCGCAGCTGGAGCCTCTTCACCTCCATCAGCCGGAGACCGCCCGCTCGGCGTCGGGGACGCGCAGGTAGATCGGCTCGACCGCCTCCGCGGGACCGAAGCCCTCCGCGAGCGCGGCGTGGAAGCGGGCGCGCGGCAGTGGCGCTCGTCGTCGTCGGACGGGATCTCGGCGCCGCGCCGCTCGAAGCGCTCGCGGTAGCGGACGGCGCCGTCGCCGACGAGCAGGCGGCCGGCGACGTCGAGCTCGTCCGGGCTCACCGGCCGCAGCGGCACGAAGACCTCGCGGCGGCGCGCGTCGATCACCGGCAGAGCGCCCGGCGCGCCGGCGGCGAGCGCGTCGAGCGTCGAGACCCCGGCGGCCGGGATCCCGAGCGAGCGGGCGAGCCCGCGCGCGGTCGAGATGCCGATGCGGACGCCGGTGAAGCTGCCCGGGCCGACGCCGACCGCGATCGCGTCGAGGTCGCCGGGCCCGGCGCCGGCGGCGGCGAGCAGCCGGTCGACGTCCTCGAGCACGCGGACGGCGGTCGAGGCGCGCTCGCCCAGCACCTCGCCGTCGCGCACGAGCGCGCTCGTGGCGACGCGGGTCGCGGTGTCGAACGCGAGGATCAGCACCCTGCGCCGATGCTAACCAGCAGGCCGGGATCGGACGACTCGAGCTCGATCGAGCGGTGCCGGGGGTCGACGTGGCCGAGCCTGACGGTCGCGCGTGCGGGCGGCAGCCAGCCCTCCCCCGCCTCGGGCCACTCGACGAAGGCGATCGCGCCCGCGAAGTACGGCTCGAGGTCGCCCCACTCCTCGGGCGAGAGGCGGGCCAGCCGGTACAGGTCGAGGTGGGACACGTCCGGGTCGGCCTCGTAGCGGTGCCCGATCGTGAAGGTGGGGCTCGTGACCGCGCGGGTGACGCCGAGCGCGCGGGCCGCGCCGCGGACGAACGTCGTCTTGCCGGAGCCGAGCTCGCCCGAGACGGTGACGACGTCGCCGGGCCGGAGCGCGCGCGCGAGCCGCGCCGCCACGGCCTCCGTCTCCTCGGGCGAGGCAGTCGTGATCCGCACGCGCATAGCCTGCCCGAATTCGCTGCCCGGCTAGGTCGGCGGCCGGAGTCGCAGGCGGAAGAGGATGCCCTCGCCGCCCTCGAAGACGACCCCCGCCACCGAGAAGTCCCGCCCGAACTCCTCGAAGCCGAACCGGCGGTGCAGGTCGATCGAGGCGGTGTTGCGGGCGTTCGTGAAGAACCAGGCGTCGCCGGCGCGGCGCCCGATCCAGTCGAGGCGCGCGCGGGTCAGCGCCGAGCCGATGCTGGTTCGCCGCCGCCCGGG
>CAWIUN010000017.1:0-52331 GCA_963839285.1 uncultured Actinomycetes bacterium | reverse complement strand
CTAGCGGCGCAGCTCGTCGAGCGCCGCCTCGAGCTCGCCGACCTGCTGCTCGAGCCGCGCGACACGTTCCTCGAGGGGCGAGGCACCTGTCGCGGAAGCTTGTGACGATTCGTCACTTGGCACGTCCGCGGCCCCGAGCAGTTGCGTCCAGCGCTGCTCCTTCTGGCCCGGCCGGCGCTCGAGCAGGGCGACGAGCCCACGTTGCTCGAGCTCGTGCAGCGCCCGCTCGACCTCGTCGAAGGAGAGGAACGGGTGCAGCCGCTCCGAGCGCAGGCGGAGCTCGGCCGCGGTCTGCGGCCCCCGCAGCATCAGCACCGAGAGCAGCGCCAGCGAGCCGACGTCGAGCCGCAGCGCCTCGTCGAGCAGGTGCCGGTACTTGGCGACGCGGCTGCCGGGGCCGCTCGCGAGGCGCGTCCAGCCCTTGCGGCCGAGCCGGTCGAGGGCGGTGCGGATCTGCGCCTCGTCGTAGTCGACGACCGGGTCGCGGTTCGTCGCCTGGTTGCAGGCCAGCCGGAGCGCGTTCAGCGACAGCGGGTAGACGTCCGGGGTCGTCCGCTGCTTCTCGATCAGCGAGCCGAGCACCCGCAGCTCGACCGCGTCCGCGTCGCCGACGCCCCGCCCGGCCCCGGCGCCCGCGCTCTCGGACGGCTCCGTCACGCCGCCACCCCGTTACGCGAGGTGGAAGTAGAGCGCGTGCAGGAGCTCGACCGCCGGGTTCGAGGTGTGCACGGTCACGTCCCCCGGCACGTCGAGCAGCGCCTCGGAGTAGTTGAAGATGATCCGGACGCCCGCCTCGACGAGGTCGTCGGCCGCCTGCTGCGCCGCCCCGGCTGGCACGGAGAGCACCCCGACGACGATGTTCTTGTCGCCGACGACGTCCTTCAGGTCGGACTGGGAGGTGACGGTGACGCCGCCGACCTGGCGGCCGACCTTCTCCGGGTCTGTGTCGAAGACCGCGGCGATGTTGATCCCGTGCTCGGCGAAGATCGGCGAGGAGCCGATCGCCTCGCCCAGGCGGCCGGCGCCGACGACGGCGATGTTGTGCTGCCCCTGCGTGCGCAGGATCTTGCGGATCTCCTGCAGCAGCGAGTCGATCGTGTAGCCGACGCCGCGCTTGCCGAACTTGCCGAAGCCCGAGAGGTCGCGCCGGATCTGCGTCGCGTTGATGTTGGTGTAGTCCGAGATCTCCTGCGAGGAGATCCGGTCCTTCCCCATCTTCTTCGCCTGCGTCAGGACCTGCAGGTACCGGCTCAGACGCGCTGCGACGCCGACCGTCAATCGTTCCGCCACGAGCTCTCCTTGTGTCGCTCCATGTACCAAGCACAAACCATTGTGCATGAACCCGCGGCAAGCGGCTCGGGGTGCCACAATCCCCGCCGTCAGCGGCGACTTTGTGCCGTCAGGCGGCGCCGGAACGCGTCCTCGTGGACGAAGTAGGTGAAGGCGCGCTCGCCGTCGATCTCCACCACCGGCAGCCATTCGCGGTAGCGAGCCTCGAGCTCGGGGTCGCCGCCGACGTCGACCGTCTCGAGCGGGAACCCCAGCTCCGCCTGCAGGGCCGCCACCTGCGCGAGCGCCCGCTCGCAGAGGTGGCAGCCCTCGGCGTGGTAGACGACGACGCTACGGATAGAGGCCCCGGGTCACGGTCGCCTCGGCGACGCGCTGCACGGCGAGGCCGTACGCCGCGAGCCGCATCGGCACCTTCCGCGAGCCCTGCAGCTCCCAGGTCTCCTGGAACGCGCGGGAGACGATGTCGTAGAGCCGCGCGTTGACCTCGTCCTCCTTCCAGAAGTACTCCTGCAGCCCCTGGACCCACTCGAAGTAGCTGACGACGACGCCGCCGGCGTTCGCGAGCACGTCCGGCAGGATCAGGATGCCCTTGTCCTCGAGGATCCTGTCCGCGTCGGGCGTGATCGGGCCGTTCGCGCCCTCGCAGATGATCGTCGCCTGCACCTGGTCGGCGTTGTCGGCGGTGATCACCTGCTCGAGCGCGCAGGGGGCGAGCAGGTCGCAGTCGAGCAGCGAGCAGCTCCTCGTCCCCGATCTCCTCGGCCTCCTTCAGCCCTCTCAGCGTCCCGTGCTCGCGCTTGTGCACGAACGCGTTGCGCGCGTCGATGCCCTTCGGGTTGTGCAGGGCGACGGTCGAGTCGGAGACCGCGATCACGGTCGCGCCGGCCTCCTCCAGGAAGAGCGACAGGTAGCTGCCGACGTTGCCGAAGCCCTGGACGGCGACGGTCAGCCCCTCGAACGGGCGCCCGAGCTTGCCGAGCGCCTCCTGGACGCAGTAGAGCGAGCCGCGCGCGGTCGCCTCCTCGCGGCCGAGCGAGCCGCCGATCGTCAGCGGCTTGCCGGTGACGACGCCGAGCACCGAATGGCCGCGGTTCATCGAGTAGGTGTCGAAGATCCACGCCATCGTCGCCGCGTTCGTGCCGACGTCGGGCGCGGGGATGTCCTTCTCCGGGCCGATCTCGTTGACGATCTCGCTCGTGAAGCGGCGCGTCATCCGCTCGAGCTCGCCGCGCGACAGCTGCTTCGGGTCGCAGACGACGCCGCCCTTGGCGCCGCCGAACGGCAGCCCCATCAGCGCGCACTTCCAGGTCATCCACATCGCGAGCGACTTGACCTCGTCGAGGGTGACGTCGGGGTGGTAGCGGATCCCGCCCTTCGACGGGCCGCGGGCGATGTTGTGCTGGACGCGGAAGCCCTCGAAGGCGCGGACGCTGCCGTCGTCCATCGTCGTCGGGATCGAGACGGAGACGGACTTCTTGCACTCCTGCAGCACCGCGACCAGCCGGTCGTCGATGCCGAACGTGTCCGCGACGCGGCGCAGCTGCGCGCGGGCGATCTGGAACGGGTTCTCCCTCAGGTGGCTCTCGGGCGCGAGTGTTGCCATCGCAGCTCCTTCCTCGTTGGACCCCGCGGCGAGTATAGGGGGCTATTCCACGGTGAACATCAGCGACTTCACGGAGGGCTTTCCCGGCAGCGTCGGCCAGGCAACGAGGCGGAGCCTGTAGCGGCCGGCGGGCAGTTTCGCGCCGTCCGGGTCGCGTCCGGTCAGGCCGAACGTGTAGCGGCCCGGGAGCAGGTCGCGGACGCGCGCGAGCAGGCCGAGCCCCTTGCCGTCGGCGCTCCAGAGCTGCACGTCGAGGCGCGAGACGGGCCGCACCTCGACCTCGGCGCCGCGCCGGACGACGCTCCCGGCCTGCACGGTCAGCCGCACGGGCGCCGAGTCCGCGGGGGCGAAGCTCGGGTCGGAGATGCTCGCGTCGCCGAGCAGCGGCGCCTGCACCGGGCGGTAGTCGATCGCCCAGGGGATGCGCAGCGCGCGGCCGCCGTCGGCCGAGACCTCGATCGAGCCTGCGCCGACGTCGCCGGTCGGCGCCGCCGCGAGCGCCGCGGTGAGCGTGACCGTGCGCGAGGCGCCCTGCCGGAGCACGAGCTGCGAGGGCTCGAGCCGGAGCGCGAGCACCTCCGACTCGCCGCCCTCCGGCCGCGCGGTCAGCGAGACGCGGAGCCGCCGGGTCGAGACGTTGCGGACGGTGATCGTCTGCTTCGCCCGCCAGCCCCGGCCCGTCCAGGCGCCGAGCGCGAGCGAGGAGGGCTGCGCCGCGAGCTCCCCCGCCGCGGCGGCGCCGACGTCCACCTCGCCGGCCCCCTGGCCGGTGACCGCGTCGCCGGCGAGCGGCGCCGCGCTGCCGACGAGCAGGCTCTTCAGCGAGGGCGCGTCGAGCTGCGGCCGGGCCTGGGCGAGCAGGGCCGCGGCGCCCGCGACGAGCGCGGCGGCGGCGCTCGTGCCGTTGACGGTCGCGTAGCGCGGGCCTCCGTCCCCGGTCTTCCCCGCCTCGGCGGTCGCGAGGCCGACGCCGGCCGCGACGAGGTCCGGCTTGACGCGGCCGTCGAAGGCGAGGCCGCGCGAGGAGAAGGACACGACGTGGTCGACGCCCGGGTTCGGCAGGCCGCGGGCCGGGCCGATCGAGATCCCCGCGTCGCCGCCGACGTCGCGGGCTGCGAGCGCGGCGAGCGCCGGTGCGGCCGGGACGCCGACGACCGGGACGCGGACGTCCTCGCTGAGGCCGAGGCCGCCCGGCGGCAGCTCGGCGCCGTAGACGAGCACGGCGGCGGCGCCCGCGTCGGCCGCCCGCCGCACGGCCGCGACCGGATCGTCGCCGGCCGCGACGACCGCCGCCTTCCCCGCGACGACGCTGAAGCCGCGCAGGTCGAAGAAGTCGGTCAGGACGCCGCCCGCGGGGTCGCGCGGCTCGGCCGGTACGAGCGAGAGGGGCGCCCGCGGGCCGACGGCGCCGAGCAGGGGCACGTCGCGGTCGAGCAGCACCTTCAGGCCGCGGCGGACGACGACCCGCGCCCGCTCGACCGAGGTGCGGCCGTCGACGGCGCCGACCGTGAGCGCGCCGGGCGCGCCGCCGGGCGAGGCGACGCTGCCGAAGCCCGGGCCGGCCCCGCCCTCGTTCCCGGCGGCGGCGACGACGAGCGTGTCGAGCGCGAGCGCCCCGTCGACGGCGCGCGCCTCCGGGCTGTCGGCGAAGCCGGCGAAGCGGGCTGCGACCCCGACCAGGGCGACCCGGGCCGCGTCGTGGGCGTCGCCGTCCGCGTTCGGGTCGACGGCCCGCTCGAGCCCGGCGACGATCTGGTCGGTGCGCGCGTAGACGGCGTAGTCGCCGCGCGTGTCGGGCTGCCAGCCCGCGACGCGGATCGGCAGCACCGAGGCGCCCGGTCGCGACGCCGGCGAGCCCCGCCGGGCCGCCCGCGCCGACGAGCAGGCCCGCCAGCTCGGTCCCGTGCGTCTCGAGCGCCGACGGATCCGCCGGGTCGGCGGCCGCGACCCCGCCCTCCGAGCCGCCGACGACGTCGACGCCCTCGCGGACCCGCCCGCGCAGGGAGGGCTGCGCGCGGTCGACGCCGGTGTCGAGCAGGGCGATCGTGACGCCGCGGCCGTCGCGGCCGGGCAGGACGACGTCCGGCCGGTGGCCCGTGCCGGCGCCGTAGCCGCGCTCGCCGAGGATCGAGCTCGAGACCGTCGCCGGGTACGCGGCGCGCACCGGGTAGACGCCGGCGACGAGGTCGGAGCGCTCGAGGATCGCGATCGCCCGCGGGTCGAGCGCCGCCGAGAAGCCGTTCAGGACGCGGGCGAAGCTGTACTCGGGCCTGAGGCCGATCCCGTTCATCGCCAGCGTCGTCACGAGCTGCTGCTGGGCGGCGTAGGCCTCCGCCGTCCAGCGGCGCTCGTCGTTCGTCGAGGCGATCCCGCCCGCCTTCGCGACCTGCTCCGCGAGCGACGGCGCCTTCAGGACGACGATCGCCCGCTGGCCGATGCTCGCCTCGGGCTCGGAGCCGCCGACGAGGCCGCGCCAGCTGCCGCGGACCTGGACGGTGTTGCCGCCGCCGGAGCCGCCCGCCGCGAGCAGGAAGGCGGTCGCGGCGGCGGCGACCAGGCCGAGGAGCGCGATCCTAGATGGCCTGGGCGTAGGCATCGAGTGCAAGGTACTGCGGATACGGGACGGCGTCCGCGTACCGGGCGGCCGAGGCGATCATCGCCGCGTTGTCGCCGCAGAGGGCGAGCGGCGCGAGCGCCGCGCCGGCGAGGGCGGAGCGCAGCTCGGAGTTCGCGGCGACGCCGCCGACGACCGCGACCCGGTCGGCGCCGGCGCGCTCGACGCGGTCGACGAGCGCCCGGACGATCGCCCGCTGGTAGGAGGCGGCGAGGTCGGCGCGCCGCCGCTCGAGCTCGCCGGGCGCGAGGTCGCGCACCGCGTAGAGGAGCGCCGTCTTGACGCCGGAGAACGAGAAGTCGAGGCCCGGCACCCGCGCGACCGGGAAGTCGAACGCCTCGGGGTCGCCCTCGCGCGCGAGCCGGTCGAGCGCGGGCCCGCCCGGATAGCCGAGCCCGAGCAGGCGGGCGCCCTTGTCGAAGGCCTCGCCGGCGGCGTCGTCGAGCGTCGTCCCGAGGACGGTGAAGCCGCGCCGGTCGCGGACGTCGAGGAGGAGCGTGTGGCCGCCGCTCGCGAGCAGGCAGGTGAACGGCGGCTCGACGGGGTCGGGGCGCAGGTAGAGCGAGGCGACGTGCCCGTGCAGGTGGTCGACGGGCACGAGCGGCAGCCGCCGCCCCCACGCGAGCGCCTTCGCCGCCGAGACGCCGACGAGCAGCGCCCCGACGAGGCCCGGCCCGGCCGTGACCGCGATCCGGTCGACGTCGTCGAGCGAGAGCCCGGCCTCGGCGAAGGTCTCGTCGAGCACCGGCGCGAGCAGCTGCAGGTGGTGGCGCGAGGCGACCTCGGGGACGACGCCCCCGTAGCGGGCGTGCAGCTCGGCCTGCGAGGAGACGACGTTCGCGCAGATCCCGCCGTCCTCGCCGACGAGCGCCGCGGCCGTCTCGTCGCAGGAGGTCTCGATCCCGAGGATCACGGCCGTTCCACTAGCCTTTCCGCGCAGCGGAAAGGCTGTCGCGCCACATGACGAGGGCGTCCTCGCGGTTGTCGGTGTAGTAGCCGCGCCGGATGCCGCTCGAGCGGAAGCCGAGCCGCTCGTAGAGGCGGATCGCCTCGTCGTTCGAGACGCGCACCTCGAGCGTGTAGCCGCGCCGCTCGTCGTCGGCGGTCAGCTCGAACAGCACCGTCAGCAGCGTGTTCGCGATCCCGCGGCGGCGGTGGTCGGGCGAGACGGCGACGTTCATCACGTGCCAGGCGTCGACGTAGCGCGAGACGATCAGGTAGCCGATCAGGTCGTCGTCGTCGAAGGCGCCGAGGCAGATCGAGGACGGCTTCGCGAGCTCGCCCGCGAACATCGAGCGCGACCACGGCGTCGGGTAGGAGCGCTTCTCGATCGTCTCGATCGCGCTCAGGTCGCGCAGCTGGAGCCGCTTCACCTCCATCAGCCGGAGACCGCCCGCTCGGCGTCGGGGACGCGCAGGTAGATCGGCTCGACCGCCTCGGCGGGACCGAAGCCCTCCGCGAGCGCGGCGTGGAAGCGGGCGCGCGGCAGATGGCGCTCGTCGTCGTCCGGCGGGATCTCGGCGCCGCGCCGCTCGAAGGCCTCGCGGTAGCGGACGGCGCCGTCGCCGACGAGCAGGCGGCCGGCGACGTCGAGCTCGTCCGGGCTCACCGGCCGCAGCGGCACGAAGACCTCGCGGCGGCGCGCGTCGATCACCGGCAGGGCGCCCGGCGCGCCGGCGGCGAGCGCGTCGAGCGTCGAGACCCCGGCGGCCGGGATCCCGAGCGAGCGGGCGAGCCCGCGCGCGGTCGAGACGCCGATGCGGACGCCGGTGAAGCTGCCCGGGCCGACGCCGACCGCGAGCGCGTCGAGGTCGCCGGGCGCGGCGCCGGCGGCGGCGAGCAGCCGGTCGACGTCCTCGAGCACGCGGACGGCGGTCGAGACGCGCTCGCCCAGCACCTCGCCGTCGCGCACGAGCGCGCTCGTGGCGACGCGGGTGGCGGTGTCGAACGCGAGGATCAGCACCCTGCGCCGATGCTAACCAGCAGGCCGGGATCGGACGACTCGAGCTCGATCGAGCGGTGCCGGGGGTCGACGTGGCCGAGCCGGACGGTCGCGCGTGCGGGCGGCAGCCAGCCCTCCCCCGCCTCGGGCCACTCGACGAAGGCGATCGCGCCCGCGAAGTACGGCTCGAGGTCGCCCCACTCCTCGGGCGAGAGGCGCGCCAGCCGGTACAGGTCGAGGTGGGACACGTCCGGGTCGGACTCGTAGCGGTGCCCGATCGTGAAGGTGGGGCTCGTGACCGCGCGGGTGACGCCGAGCGCGCGCGCCGCGCCGCGGACGAACGTCGTCTTGCCGGAGCCGAGCTCGCCCGAGACGGTGACGACGTCGCCGGGCCGGAGCGCGCGCGCGAGCCGCGCCGCCACGGCCTCCGTCTCCTCGGGCGAGGCAGTCGTGATCCGCACGCGCATAGCCTGCCCGAATTCGCTGCCGGCTAGGTCGGCGGCCGGAGTCGCAGGCGGAAGAGGATGCCCTCGCCGCCCTCGAAGACGACCCCCGCCACCGAGAAGTCCCGCCCGACCTCCTCGAAGCCGAACCGCCGGTGCAGGCCGATCGAGGCGGTGTTGCGGGCGTTCGTGAAGAACCAGGCGTCGTCGGCGCGGCCGCCGATCCAGTCGAGGCGCGCGCGGGTCAGCGCCGAGCCGATGCCCCCTCGCCGCCGCCCGGGCGCGACGACGACGCCGGAGAGGTAGTAGCCCGCGGGAGCCGCGTCCGCGGGAGCGTCCGTCCCCGGCTCGAGCAGGCGGGCGCGGCCGTAGCCGACGAGCTCCCCGTCCTCGTCGGCGACGAGGAGCAGGCGCTCGGCGTACTCGACGTCGTCCCGGAGCGCGCGCCGCCATTCGGCCGCCGTCCGCCCGGGGTCGGCGAGCCGGGCGAGCGCGACGCACGCCTCGAGGTCGAGCGCGGTCGCCTCGCGGATCACGCCGCGCGGGCGGCCCTCAGAAGAGCCCGAGCTGGACGGGCGCCGCCGGCTCGGGTGCGGGCTCCGGCGCGGCCGCGAGCGGGGCCGGGACCGGCGCCGGCTCGAGCCCGATCAGCTCGGGGATCCGCGCGAAGTCGGCCTCGAGCGTCTGCAGCATCCGCGGCGTGTAGAGGGCGGCCGCGGGATGGAAGATCGGGTAGAGGAGGACGCGCTGGCCGCCGAGTGAGTGCCACTGCTCGCGCCCGTGGACGCGGGTGATCCCGTCGGGCCGGCCGGAGAGGAGCTTGGTCGCGAAGTTGCCGAGCGTCGCGACGAGCTTCGGCTGGATCAGCTCGAGCTGCTTCCAGAGGTGCCCCTCGCAGGCGGCGATCTCCTCCGGCAGCGGGTCGCGGTTCCCGGGCGGGCGGCACTTGAGCACGTTGGCGATGTAGACCTCGTCGCGCGAGAGGCCGATCCCCTGCAGCAGCTTCTCGAGCAGCTGGCCGGCGGCGCCGACGAAGGGGACGCCCTTGCTTGTCCTCGTGGAAGCCCGGGCGCCTCGCCGACGAAGATCAGGTCGGCGTGCGGGTTGCCGCTGCCGAAGACGACCTGGGTGCGGCCCTGGGCGAGCGCGCAGCGGGTACAGCCGGAGACGTCCGCCGCGAGCGCCCCGAGGTCGTCGTAGACGGGAGCCGGCATCGCCATCTCGGCGAGTCTAGGCCGCGGTGCGGACAGCGTTCCTAGTGCCCGCAGCCGCAGCTGCCGCCGCAGCACCCGCCCCCGCCGCCGCCGAAGCTCGGCTGGGACGAGGCGCCCTGCGTGGCGAAGACCGAGAACTGCTTCTGGACCTTCGTGCCGGCGCAGTCGGGGCAGGCCGGGGAGTCGTCGCCGCGGACGAGCTCCTCGAAATGCGACTCGCAGCTCATGCAGACGTACTCGTAGATCGGCATCGCCGGGAGCCTAGCAGCGGAACGCCGACTCCTCGCCACCGTAGGATCGGCGGGTGGAGCGCACGCCGCTGGAGGGACGGGTCGTCACGCTCGAGCCGCTGGCCGAGGGGCACCGCGACGGGCTCGCGGCCGCGGCGGCGTCGAGCCCGGAGAGCTTCCGCTGGTTCCCGTCGGACCTGGCCGAGCCGGACGCGTTCTCGCGCTGGTTCGACGGCGCGCTCGCCGGCTCCGACCTGCCCTTTGCGACCCGGGAGCGCGCGGGCGGCCGCCTCGTCGGCAGCTCCTGGCTGATGACGCACGTGCCCGAGCACCGGCGGATCGAGATCGGCAACACCTGGCTCGTCTCCTCGAGCTGGGGCACGGGCGCGAACACGGAGGCGAAGTACCTGCTGCTCGAGCACGCCTTCGAGCGGCTCGGAGCGCGGCGCGTCGAGTTCAAGACCGACGCGCTGAACGGGCGGGCGCGCGCCGCGCTCGCGGCGCTGCCGTCGCAGTTCGAGGGCGTCCACCGGCGGCACATGCTCGTCCGCGGCGGCGAGAACCGCGACTCGGCCTGGTACAGCGTCGTCGAGGACGAGTGGCCGCGGGTGCGCGCGGCGCTGCGCGCGGCGGCTGGCGCTCGACCCCTGAGCGCAGCCGCCGCGGTCGGCGGCGCCTCGTCAGTGGCCGGCCGCGATCGTGACGACCTTGTACCAGGAGATCGGGTTCGTGCCCTCGACCCACTGCATGACGACGTCGAGCCGCGGCGGCATCGGCTCGCCCTCGCAGATCAGCTTCGCGCCGTTCCACGCGTTCGCGACCGCGCCGGCGAAGCTCTGCGGGCTGACGCCGACGTAGACCTGCTGCCTGAGCTCGAGCGTCTGCCTGCGGCTCTCCTCGGCGAGCTCCTCGCGCGTCATCTTCGGGGCATCACTCATTCGCGCCTCCTCCGAGCTGGGGTCAGCCGAGCCTACTCCGCGGGCGCCCGCGCTCCAAGAGTCGGAGCTGCGAGCCCCCCGTCGAGCTGGGCGACGAAGGCGTCGTTCCCCTTCGCGAGCATCACGGCGCGGGCGCGGGCGACCATGCTCCGGGCGGCCTGCGTCGCGTCCCTCGGCGGCAGCGACCTCGCCCGCGGCGAGCAGCGCCGAGACCCGCAGCTCCGGGAAGTCGACGTCGTCGGTCATCGAGACGGCCTCGGCGATCGGTCGGCGCGCCTCGTCGAGCCGGCCCCGCCGGGCGTGGAGCCGTCCGGACACGGTCCGGCGGAGCACCTGGGGGAAGAAGTCGTCGTCGGGCGCCGTCGCCTCGACCTCCGCCGTCAGCGCCTCGGCCTCGTCCAGGCGGTCGAGGAGCAGCACGACGTCGGCGAGCACGGCCGCGAGCGTCGCCGCCACGCCGGGAGCGCCGAGGCCGGCGGCGACGGCGTGCGCGGCCCGCAGCTCCCGCTCGGCCTCGAGCGGACGTCCCGCGAGCAGCTCGATCTGCGAGCCGATCAGGCTGCAGATCGCGCGGCGCCCCTGGAGCCCGAACTCGTCGTAGACCGCCAGCGCCCGGCCGAAGGCGGCCCGGGCATCGTCGAACGCGCCTCGCATCGCGAGCAGGCCGGCGAGGCTCGTGCTCACGTCCGCGCGCAGCGCGTCGCTGCGCGCGTTGTCGAGCAGCTCCCGGCAGCGTGCCAGCGCCTCGGGCGCCGGCATCGGCCCCCAGAGCAGCGCCTGGGAGAGCAGCCCCGAGATCGCGCTGACGACGTCCGGACCGGCACCGCGCCGGGCGTGCACGAGCGCCCGCTCGAGCGCCTCGGCGCGCTCGCGCCAGCGGCAGGCGAGCACGTCCCCCTCGCTCTTCAGCCACCAGGCCTTCGCCAGGCCGAGGTCGTCGCCCGAGCTGCTCGAGCTCGGGCATCAGCGAGCGCGCGAGCCGGACGTTCCGCTCCGCGGCGGCGCGCGGCTGCGAGAACGAGGACGCGAACTGCCGCTCGATCAGCGCGCGCAGCTCGATCGCCCGTGCACCGGCCGCACGGGCCTCGCGCTCCGCGTCGGCGAGCACGTCGCGGGCGAGGCCGAAGTCGCCGGCCCGGTTGTAGGCGTAGCCGAGCTCCGTCAGCACGTGCGGATGCTGCGGGTGCGAGGCCGGGAGCAGCACACGCGCACGCTCGAGCAGCGACACCGCCGCGGGGACGTCCGTGCGGGCGAGCGCCGCCGCGGCGGCGCGCCGCAGCTGCTCGGCGGCGCGCGCGCCGAGCGCGACCGTCTCCTCGTCGCTGCGTCCCAGCTGCGAGCGGTGCCGGTGAGCCTGCTCGAGGTGGTAGCCGAGGAGCGCCGGGTCGTCGCCCGCCGCGGCGAGCCGCGCCGTCAGCTGCTCGTGCAGATCGGCCCGCAGCACCTTCGGCATCTCCTCGTAGGCGGCGTCCCGGATCAGCGCGTGGCGTGAAGCGGAATGCATCGCCGGTGCCGCTCTCCGGGACGACGAGCTCCTTGCGCACGAGCTCGAGCAGCCGCCGGAGCGCCTGCTCGCGCAACCGCGGCGGCGACAGCTGCACGACGGTGTCCAGCGAGAACTCCCGGCCCGCGACGGCGGCGCGCTCGAGCACGGCGCGCTCCTCGCGGTCGAGACGGTCGAGCCGCTCCGCGATCACGCCCCGGATCGACGCGGGCAGCGCGCCGCTCCCGCGCTCGTCGGCGACGGCGGCGAGCTGCTCGGCGAACAGCGGGTTGCCCTCCGCCGTCTCGGCGATACGCGAGCGCACGGCGGGGTCGAAGTCGTGGGCGGCCAGCAGCTCCTCCGCCGCCTCGAGCGGGAGCGGCTCGAGCACGATCGCGTCGCGGAGCCAGCCCGGCCGGCGTTCCTCCAGCTCGGGGCGCGAGAGGCAGACGAAGAGGACGCGCGCCGCCGCGAGCCGTCCCGCGAGGTACTCGAGCAGGTCGAGCAGGGTCGGCTCCGCCCAGTGGACGTCCTCGATCACCGCCACGAGCGGCCGCTCGGCCGCGAGGTCGGCCAGGGTGCGCCGCACGGCCGCGAAGACGTCGCGCCCCTCCCCCTCGAGCACCCGGTCGTCGGCGCCCGCCGCGCCCAGGAGCTCGCGGAGCGGCCAGAAGGTGATGCCCTCGCCGTAGGCACGGCAGCGCCCGACCGCGGTCGTCGCCTCGCGGCGGACGCGGTCGACCAGCTCCCGCGCGAGTCGGGACTTGCCGATGCCCGGCTGGCCGACGATCGTCACGAGCTGAGCCCCGCGTCCCGCGGCGGCGAGCTCGTACCGGTCGAGCAGGCGGCGCAGCTCCTCCTCGCGCCCGACCAGCGGCACGTCCGGGCGGACCGGGAACGCCTGCGCGTCGCGATCGACTCCGAGCAGCCGGTACGCCTCGACGCCGCCGGCCTTCCCCTTCGCGGCGACGCGTCCGAGCGGCTCGGCGTCGACCGCGTGGGCGACGAGCGCGTGCGTGCCGGCGCCGATCACGACCTCGCCCGGTTGCGCGGCCTGCTCGAGCCGCTTGCCGACGTTGACCGCGTCGCCGGTCACGAAGCCGTGCCCCGCGGACGGATCGCCCGCGACGACGTCGCCGCTGTTGACGCCGATCCGCACCTCGAGCCGGCCGTCCCACTCGGGCACGCGCAGCTGCGGGATCCGCTCGCGCAGCTCGGACGCGGCGCGCACCGCCCTCAGGGCGTCGTCCTGGCGGACGAGCGGCACCCCGAAGACGGCCATCACCTCGTCGCCGACGAACTTCTCGACCGTGCCGCCGTGGCGCTGGAGCACCGCGGCCGCCTCGTCGAAGAACCGTGTCATCAGCCGCCGGAGCGATTCCGGGTCGAGCCGCTCGCCGAGCTCGGTCGAGGCGACGACGTCGCAGAAGAGGACGCTGACGAGCTTGCGCAGCTCGATCGGCTGCTCGGACCCGAGCTCGGCGCCGCAGGCGGCGCAGAACCGGTCGCCGGCGGCGTTCGCGCGGCCGCAGTCGGGACACCGAAGCGCGTCCCGCGCCGGCCGGGCGGCGGGCGGTCGCTCCCGTCGCGGGCCGGCTCCGGGCTCGGCAGCTCGAGCCCGGCGTCCTGGACGAGGATCGCCTTCTCGAGCCGCTGCAGCGCCTGACCCGGCTCGAGGCCGAGCTCGTCGACGAGCGCCCGGCGGACGTCCTGGTACGCCGCGAGCGCCTCGGCGTGCCGCCCGGAGCGGTAGAGCGCCAGCATCAGGAGCGCCCGCGGGCGCTCGCGCAACGGCTGCTGCTCGACCAGCCGCTCGAGCTCGGGCACCGCCTGGGCGTGGCGGCCGAGCGCGAGCTCGGCCTCGAGCCGCTGCTCCCGCGCGACCGTCCTCAGCTCCTCGAGCCGGTCGATCTCGCCGCGCGCGAACGGGAGGTCGGCGACGTCGGCGAGCGCCGGGCCCCGCCAGAGCCCGAGCGCCTGCTCTGCCGCCTCGGCGGCCGCGGCCGGATCGGCATCGAGCAGCCGGCGGCTCTCGCCGACCAGCCGCTCGAACCTGGCGGCGTCGAGATCGTCCGGGCCGACCGGCAGCACGTAGCCGGGCCCGCGCGTCTCGATCGCCGTCTCGCCGAGGAGCTTCCGCAGGTGCGAGACGTAGACCTGGACGGTCTTGACGGCGGTCGGGGGCGGCCGCTCTGCCGGCCAGAGCTCCTCGACGATCCGGGCCGTCGGCACGAGCTCGTTCGCATGCACGAGCAGCAGGGCGAGCACTGCGCGCTGCTTCCGTCCGCCCGGAGCGAGCTCCCGGCCTTCGGCCCGGGCGGCGAGCGGGCCGAGGATGGCGTATTGCACCGCTCGAACGTAACACCCGGCACGTGTTCCTTCCAGGCCGTTTGCCGAGCCGCTGTCGAGCCTTAACCGCCCCGTCGTCCTGCAGTCGACCGGTCAGCACAGGGCGGCCGGACGACAAGGGAGTCGACATGCAGGTCAAGCAGCTCATCGGCACGACGGCGGCGCTCGCGGTGCTCGCCGTCCCGGCGGCACAGGCGATGCCGCTCTCCGGAGACGAGGGCGCCGCCGTCTCCACGTCGCAGGCGTACGTCCCGTTCGTCAGCGACTTCGATCCCTCCGCGTCGCAGGCGTACGTCCCGTTCGTGAGCGACTTCGGCCCCGCCGGGTCGAGCGCGGCGGCGTCGGGGATCGGCGTCGGCGACGACACGTCGTTCGCGACGGCAGCGCAGTCGCAGGCGAACGTCGCCGCCGGCCTCCGCTACCAGGCGATGGCGGCCTCCTACGCGAGCAGCCCCGGCTCGGACGTGCGCCCGGACGACCGCTCGGGCGTGCGCGGAGTCGTGCCGACCACGCCGGTCGCGACGGTCGCGGCGAGACCGGGCACCGACTGGACGTGGATCGGCGCCGGCTCGGGCTCCGGCCTGCTGCTCCTCGTCGCCGGCGGGCTCTTCCTCCTTGGCGCCCGCCGGCACGGCGACGCGGCGCTGCCGTCGTAGCGCCGAACGGGAATCGGCTCCGGTCGAAGGGGCGGGCCGCGCACGGCCCGCCCCTTCCGCGCGATATGCTGCGCGTGCCCGGTATCCGCATCGGAACTGGAGCACCATCACGTGATCGAGAGCGTCAAGGTCATCGGCGCCGGCCGGGTCGGGTCGGCGGTCAGCGCCCGCCTCGCCGAGCGCGGCGTCGAGCTGCGCGACGACGCGGCCCTCGTCCTCCTCTGCGTCCCCGACACCGCGATCGCGGAGGTCGCGGCGGGGCTCGAGCCGGGGCCGTGGGTCGCGCACGTGTCGGGGGCGACGCCGCTCGCCGCGCTCGAGCCGCACGCGCGACGCTTCTCGCTGCACCCGCTGCAGACCTTCACGCGGAGCCGCGGGCCCGAGCAGCTCGACGGCGCCTGGGCGGCGCTGACCGCGGAGTCCGCGGACGCGCGCGCGGCCGGCCTCGAGCTCGCGCGGCTGCTCGGGCTGCGGGCGTTCGAGCTCGCCGACGCGGCTCGACCGCTCTACCACGCAGGCGCGGCGATCGCCTCCAACTACCTGGTCACGCTCTACCGGAGCGCCGCGCTCCTCTTCGAGTCCGCGGGCGCGCCGCCCGAGGCGCTCGTGCCGCTGATGACGCGGACGATCGAGAACGGCTTCGAGCTGACCGGCCCGATCGCCCGGGGCGACTGGGCGACGGTGGACGCGCACGTCGCCGCGATCCGCGCCGGGGCGCCCGACCTCGAGCCGCTCTACCGGACGCTGGCGGAGGCGACCGCGCCGTGAACGTCGCCCGCACGATCGCGGAGGTCCGCGCCCGCCCGCGCGAGGGCGGCGTCCTCGGGCTCGTCCCGACGATGGGCGCCCTGCACGCGGGCCACGTCGCACTCTTCGAGGCGGCCCGCGCGGAGTGCGACACGGTGGTCGCGAGCCTGTTCGTCAACCCCGCCCAGTTCGACGACGACGCCGACCTCGCCGCCTACCCGTGCGACGAGGAGGCCGACGCGGCGGTGGCGGCCGAGGCGGGCGTCGACCTGCTCTTCGCGCCCAGGCCGGAGGAGATCTACCCGCCCGGCTTCCAGACCTGGGTCGACGTCGAGGGCGTCTCGCGCGGGCTCGAGGGCGACGCCCGTCCGGGCCACTTCCGCGGCGTCGCCACCGTCTGCCTGAAGCTGTTCACCGTCGTCCGGCCGGACCTCGCCTACTTCGGCCGCAAGGACGCGCAGCAGGTCGCCGTCCTCGAGCAGCTCGTCCGCGACCTCGCCCTCGAGCTGGAGCTCCGGGTCGTCCCGACCGTCCGGGACGCCGACGGGCTGGCGCTCTCCTCGCGCAACGACCGCCTCTCGCCGGCCGAGCGCGAGCAGGCGCGCGCGATCCCCCGGGCGCTCGCCACGAAGGACCCGGCCCGCGCCCGCGCCGTCCTCGCCGAGGCCGGCGTCGAGCCCGACTACGTCGAGGTCGCGGACCTCGGCGGCCCCACCCTCGCGATCGCCGCCCGGATCGGTTCCGTGCGCCTGATCGACAACGTCCTGCTGGAAGGAGAGACGCCGTGAGCACCCGCCCCACCCACCCCGGGCCGAACGCGCCCGCGCCGGGAAAGCTGCCGATCACCGAGCTCGCCGGGATGAAGGAGCGCGGCGAGAAGATCGTCATGGTCACCGCCTACGACGCGCCGAGCGCGCGGCTCGCAGACGCCGCCGGGGTCGACATGATCCTGGTGGGCGACTCGGCGGCGATGGTCGTGCTCGGGCACGAGTCGACCGTGCCGATGGAGCTCGACGAGATGCTCGTGCTCGTGCGCGCGGCGACCCGGGGGGCGACGCGGCCGCTCGTCGTCGCGGACATGCCCTTCGGGACCTTCCAGGTCTCGGACGCGGCCGCGGTCGAGAACGCGGTGCGCCTCGTCAAGGAGGGCGCGGCCGAGGCGGTCAAGCTCGAGGGCGGCCGGCAGGTGCTCTCGCGCGTGCGCGCGATCGTCGACGCAGGCATCCCCGTGATGGGGCACATCGGCCTGACGCCGCAGTCGGCGACCGCGCTCGGCGGCTTCAAGGCGCAGGGGCGGACGGCCGCGAAGGCGACCGAGCTGTACGAGGACGCGCTGGCCCTCGAGGCGGCCGGCTGCTTCTCGGTCGTGCTCGAGGCGGTGCCCGCCCAGGTCGCGGCACGCGTGAGCGAGTCGCTGCGGATCCCGACGATCGGCATCGGCGCCGGTGCGGCCTGCGACGGGCAGGTGCTCGTCTGGCACGACATGCTCGGCCTCTACGAGGGCCGCGCGCCCCGCTTCGTCAAGCGCTACGCGGACCTCGCGACCGAGGTCACGGCCGCGCTCGCCCGCTACGCCGACGAGGTGCGGCACGGCGCCTTCCCCGAGGCCCGTCACACCTACTCGATCCCGGACGGGGAGCTCGAGCGCTTCGAGGCGGAGGTCGCCGAGCGGCGGCTCGGCTGAGCGCCTAGCCGAAGGCAGGACCCCACGCGCGAGCCCCGGAACGGCCGGAGTCTCGAGAGATATGCACGTTGACGTGCCCACCGGGACGACCGCTTGGTGATGCGCAAGGTCGCCGTCGTGGCGAGCGCCAGCGGCAACGGCAACGGCAAGACGACCGTCGGGCGTGAGCTCGCACGGCGGCTCGGCGCCGTCTGGGGCCGAGAGTCGTTGCTCGTCTGGGCATTCCGATCCCACTTCCGCCGCCGCCGCACGTGGCCCCTGAGGCTCTCGGCCCATCGCGTGATCCGGCTCGGAACCCCTGTCGAGGTGGAGGCGTTCCTCGCCGGAGCCGGCGGCTCAGCGATTGGAACCGACCCCTCCGGCTCTTCCGACCGATCAAGGCCGACCGTCGAAGCGGACACGCCTCGGCGCAAGCTCAGAGGAGGCCGGCGGCGGCGAGCGCGATCAGGGCCGGCAGGAACGCGGCGGCCGCGGCGGCGGCCAGGGATCGGCCCCAGCTCCAGCGCTCGAGCGCTCGGATCCCGACGACGAGCAGGCCGAGCGCCCAGGCCGCGAAGGCGAGCTGCAGCCAGGCGAAGACGGCGCCGCCCGTCCCCTCGTCGGCGCCGCCGTAGCGGAACGAGTCGCCGCCGTAGAGCGCCAGCCGCGGCGCCCAGACGACGAGCGAGAGCGCGACCGGCGCCGCGGCGAGCGCGAGCAGGTGGCGGTGCGTCCGGAAGCCGAGCCGCGAGCCGAGCAGCAGCAGCCCGAAGTGGAGCACGAGCCCGCCGAGCCAGTACGCGGCCGCGCCGTAGAGGCCGCCGGCGACGAACGCCCAGACCGCGATCAGCAGCCCGTCGTAGGCGGGGTCGTCGAGCAGGTGCGCGGCGGCCCCGCTCGCGAGGACGGCGGCGATCCCGGCGAGGATCGCCAGCGCGAGCGCCGGCTCCTGCCGCGCAGCCGCCGCCTCGTCGTCCTCGTCGCGGAGCGCCCCGAAGACGGCCCGCGGCGCCTGCAGCACGTAGACGGCGCGCAGCCACCAGTCGCGCTCCTGCGAGCGCCCGGCCGCGGCGGCCTCCATCAGGCGGCGACCGCGGTCTTCGGCAGCACCTGGCGCAGGAACTGCCCGGTGTAGGAGCCCTCGACCTCGGCGACCTGCTCGGGCGTGCCGACGGCGACGACCTCGCCGCCCTCGTCGCCGCCCTCGGGCCCGAGGTCGATCAGCCAGTCCGCCTGCTTGATCACGTCGAGGTTGTGCTCGATCACGAGCATCGTGTTGCCCGCGTCGACCAGCCGCTGCAGCGTCTCGAGCAGCTTCTCGATGTCGGCGAAGTGGAGCCCGGTCGTCGGCTCGTCGAGGATGTAGAGCGTCCGCCCGGTCGCGACCTTCGAGAGCTCGGACGCGAGCTTGACGCGCTGCGCCTCGCCGCCCGAGAGCGTCGTCGCCGGCTGCCCCAGCTTGATGTAGTCGAGGCCGACGTCGTGGAGCGTCTGCAGCCGGCGCCGGATCTTCGGGATCTTCGCGAAGAACGTCAGCGCCTCCTCGACCGACATCTCGAGCACGTCGGCGATCGACTTGCCCTTGAAGCGCACCTCGAGCGTCTCGCGGTTGTAGCGCTTGCCCTTGCAGGTCTCGCAGGGGACGTAGACGTCGGGCAGGAAGTGCATCTCGATCTTGATCTGCCCGTCGCCCTTGCAGGTCTCGCAGCGGCCGCCCTTGACGTTGAACGAGAACCGCCCCGGCTTGTAGCCGCGCACCTTCGCGTCGGGCGTCAGCGAGTAGAGCTCGCGGATCTGGTCGAAGAGCTTCGTGTAGGTGGCGGGGTTCGAGCGCGGCGTGCGGCCGATCGGCGACTGGTCGATGTCGATCACCTTGTCGAAGCAGTCGATCCCCTCGACCCCCGCGTGCTCGCCCGGCTTCGTCCGGAAGCGGTGCAGCCTGTTCGCGAGCGCCTTGTAGACGATCTCGTTCACGAGCGTCGACTTGCCCGAGCCGGAGACGCCGGTGACGGCGACGAACTTGCCGACCGGGAACTCGACGTCGATGCCCTTGAGGTTGTGCTGGGCGGCGCCGCGGACGACGAACGCGCCGGCGTCGCCCGAGCGCCGGTCCGGCACCGGGATCTGCCGCTTGCCCGAGAGGAACTGGCCCGTGACCGAGCCCTTCGTCCGCTGCACGTCGCGCGCGCTGCCCTCGGCGACGACGTGGCCGCCGTGCTCGCCCGCTCCCGGGCCCATGTCGACGAGCCAGTCGGCGGTGCGCATCATCTGCTCGTCGTGCTCGACCACGAGGACGGTGTTGCCGAGGTCGCGCAGCCGCTCGAGCGTCGCGATCAGCCTGTCGTTGTCGCGCTGGTGCAGCCCGATCGACGGCTCGTCGAGGATGTAGAGGACGCCGACGAGCTGCGAGCCGATCTGGGTCGCGAGCCGCAGCCGCTGCGCCTCGCCGCCGGAGAGCGTCGCCGAGGCGCGGTCGAGGTTCAGGTAGCCGACGCCGACGTCCTCGAGGAACTGCAGCCGCTCGCGGATCTCCTTGATGATCCGGACGCCGATCAGCCGCTCGGTCTCGGTCAGCTCGAGCCCGTCGAGGAAGGCGAGCGCCTTCGTGATCGAGAAGTTCGTGAACGCGTGGATGTTCCGCTCGCCGACCGTGACGGCGAGCACCTCCGGCTTGAGGCGGGCGCCCTCGCAGACCGGGCAGGGCCGGAACGACATGTACTCCTCGATCCGCTCCCGCTGCGAGGCCGAGTCGGTCTCGCGGTAGCGGCGCTGCAGGCTGGGGACGATCCCCTCGAAGGCGAGCATGTAGGCGCGCCGGCGGCCCATCCGGTTGCGGTACTGGACGTAGACGCGGTCGCCGTTCGTGCCGAAGAGGAAGAGGTTCTGCCGCTCCTCCGAGAGCTCCTGCCAGGGCTTGTCGAGGTCGATCTCGTAGCGCTCGGCGATCGCCTGGATCACCGACTCGTAGAAGCCGGAGTTGCCGACCGACCAGGGCACGAGCGCCCCCTCGTTGATCGAGAGCGAGGGGTCGGGCACGAGCAGGTCGGGGTCGATCTCCTGCTGGGCGCCGAGCCCGGTGCAGCGCGGGCAGGCGCCGTGCGGCGAGTTGAACGAGAAGATCCGCGGCTGCAGCTCGGGCAGCGAGACGCCGTGCTCGGGGCAGGCGAACTTCTCCGAGAAGAGCAGGCTCTCGCCGCCCCCCGCTCCGTCGGCACCGCCGACGAGGTCGACGCCGACGAGGCCGTCCGCGAGCTGCGCGGCCGTCTCGACCGACTGGGTCAGCCGCGTGCGCAGGTCGGGCTTCTGGACGAGCCGGTCGACGACCACCTCGATCGTGTGCTTGAACTTCTTGTCGAGCGTCGGCGGCTCCTCGAGCAGGTGCTGCTCGCCGTCGACCTTGACCCGCGTGAAGCCCTCGTTGCGGAGCTCCTCGAACAGGTCTCTGTACTCGCCCTTGCGGTCGCGCACGACCGGCGCGTTGACGGTGAAGCGCGTCCCCTCGGGCAGCTGCAGGATCTGGTCGACGATCGACTCGAGGCTCTGGCCCGCGATCTCCCGGCCGCAGACGGGGCAGTGCGGCCGGCCGACCCGCGCGTAGAGCAGGCGCAGGTAGTCGTAGATCTCGGTGACGGTGCCGACGGTCGAGCGCGGGTTCCGCGAGGTCGTCTTCTGGTCGATCGAGATCGCCGGCGAGAGCCCGTCGATCGAGTCGACGTCGGGCTTCTCCATCATCTGCAGGAACTGGCGCGCGTAGGCCGAGAGCGACTCGACGTAGCGGCGCTGGCCCTCGGCGTAGATCGTGTCGAACGCGAGCGAGGACTTGCCCGAGCCGGACAGGCCGGTGATGCAGATGAGCGCGTTCCGCGGCAGGCGGACGGTGATGTCCTTCAGGTTGTGCTCGCGGGCGCCGTGGACGATCAGCTCTTCACGGGCCATGTCGGCGACATGGTACCGCCGCCCGGCCGATCGAACAAGTGTTCGCTCAAGCGCGGCGGGCGGCTCTGCGGACGCTGTAGGCGAGGATGGCGACGCAGGCGAGCGGGAGCAGCCACCAGGCGGCGACGTCGGGCGCCCGCTCGAGCCCGTAGGTCGCCCCGAGCGCGACGAGCACGCCCGCCGCGATCGTCCAGTCGTCGCCGACGACGAAGCCGTACCAGAAGCGCCCGAAGCCGGCGAGCCAGCCGCCGACGCGCCTCATCGAGCCTCCTGCGGCAGGAGCAGCTCGGTCCCCCGCCGGATCGCGAGCACGAAGACGGTCGCGACGAGGCCGTAGAAGCAGAGGATCGCCGGCAGCGCCAGGTCGCCGCCCGGCCAGTCGACGCCGACGCCCTCGGCCGCCCAGAAGGTGCCGAAGGTCGAGAGCAGGAGGCCGACGACGAGGATCAGGACGCTGCGCGGGATCCGCATCAGCGAGCGGTAGAAGACGGCGCCGAGGATCGCGAGCAAAAGCAGCGCCGAGCCGCCGCCGACCGCGGCGAGCCAGAGCTGCCGCGCCGCGGCGCCGAAGGTGACGACGATGAAGGCGATCTCGAGCCCCTCGAGCAGGACGCCCTTGAACGAGAGGACGAAGGCGGTCCAGTCGAGGCCGAAGCGGCTCTCGCCGCCGCCCTCCTCGACGTCCTCCTCCTCGTCGTCGCCGGAGAAGCCCTTGGCGGCGACCCGCCGCACCGCCTTGCGCAGCCACTGGAGGCCGAAGATCAGGAGCAGCGTGCCGATCACGATCCGCAGGGCGCCGATCGGGATCGCGGTCAGGCCGACGCCGAGCGCGCCGCCGAAGACGAGCAGGCAGCCGAAGCCGGCGGCCGCGCCGATCAGGGTCGAGCGCCAGCCGCGGATCGCGCCGACGCCGACGACGATCGTCACCATCTCGATCGCCTCGACCACCGACGCGAGGAACGTGGTCGCGAATGTGCCGCCGCCGTTCACTGCGCGAGAGATTGCCGCTGCCGGGACACCGAAACGTCAGCCGCAGAGCCGCTCGACCAGCTGCGCGACCCGCCGCGCCTGCGGCACGTAGCCGACCTCGAGCGCGCCGACGAAGAGCGTGCCGTAGCCGAGCAGCCGGCCGGGCAGGGTCTGCTCGAGCTCGATCGCCCCGACCGTCCGCAGGCGCACGCCCGCACTCCGGCGGCGGACGACCCCGTGGACGACGACGAGCCGCTCGGTCGTGACGACGACCCGCGTCCGGTCCCAGCGCCAGACGGCGCGCAGGAAGACGACGGCCGCGGCGGCGACGAGCGGCGCGCCCGCGAGCGAGAACGGCCAGGCGAGCACGAGCACGCCGGCCCCGAGCGCGGCCAGCCCGACCGACTTCGCGAGCGGCCGCGCGAGCACGACGCCGTGCCGGCGCGCGTCGAGGCAGATCCGCTCGTCGGGGGCCGTGAGCATGGGTTTGGAAGCTTCGCCGCCGGGCGAGAAACCCCTGGCCATGGGCCACACCGCCCGACGAGCCGCGATCGCGACACTCGTGGTCGTGGCGATCCTCGCCTGCGCGCTCGCGCTCTGGCAGCTGCGCGTCCTCGTCTCGCTCTTCCTGCTCGGGCTCGTGATCGCCGCGGCGATGCGGCCGGGCGTCGTCTGGCTGAAGGGCCGCCGCGTCCCGGCGCCCGTCGGGGTCGGGCTGCACTACCTGGCGCTGCTCGGGCTGCTCGCGCTCTTCCTCTGGCTCGTCGTCCCGCGCGCGATCGACCAGCTCTCGACCGCCACCGGCGGCAACCTGCCGACCTCGAAGCAGGAGCTCCAGCACGCGACCGCCCACTCGACGGGCGTCAAGCACGACGTCCTCGCGGCGATCAACAGGCGGCTGAAGCGGCTGCCGTCCGGGTCGCAGGTGCTCGACCCCGCCGTCCAGGTGACGCGGACGGCCTTCGAGGTGATCGTCGGCATCTTCTTCACGTTCGCGACGGCGGCCTACTGGGTCTTCGAGCGCGACCGCGCGCGCCGGCTCGTCGTCTCGCTCGTCCCGGTCGACCGGCGCCGGGTCGTCCACGACACCTGGGAGCTGATCGACCTGAAGCTCGGGGCCTTCGTCCGCGGCGAGCTGCTGCTCGTCGCCTTCGTCGCGACGCTGCTCTCGCTCGCGTTCTGGGCGATCGGCGAGCCCTACTGGCTGCTGCTCGGGATCTTCGCCGGGCTCGTCGAGCTCGTCCCGATCGTCGGCCCGATCGCCGCGGGCGCGGTCGCGATCGGCGTCGGCTTCACGGTCGACCTGAGGACGGCGCTCCTCGCGGGCATCGCGGTCTTCGCGGTGCGGATGCTCGAGGACTACGTCGTCATCCCGAAGGTGCTCGGCCACGCGGTCGGCGTCTCGCCGCTGGCGGTGCTCGTCGCCGTCACCGCCCTGGGGCTCCTGCTCGGCGGCGTCTACGTGCTCCTGGCGATCCCGCTCGCGGCGATCCTCGGCACGGTCGTCGACGTCGCCCTGCGCGACCGCGACCCCGCGGACGTCGAGGTGCCGACGGTGCTCTTCCCGCCCCAGGACCGCGAGCGGGTCGGCGGGTAGCCGCTACGCCTTGCGCCAGCGGCCGAAGACGAGGCCGCCGAGCGTGAAGCCGAGCCCGAACGTCCCGAGCGCGAAGCCGCCGATCGCGACGGCCTTGCGCCGGTCGAGAGCCGCTGCCAGCGGCCGAGCGCCTCCTGCTCCTCCGCCGTCAGCGGCTCGCCGCGTCGCTGCTTGCGGAGCGCCCCGCCCGCACGCAGGCCGAGGTAGAGGTCGTCGAAGACTTCCGCTTGCTCTTCGGCCACGAAGGTCAGTCTATAGCCTCTGTCGGTCGTGCCGACCCGCGTGCTCCACGTCTCCGACCTCCATTTCGGCACGCGGGAGGATCCCGCGGTCGAGCAGGCGATCGCGGCGCTGCTCGGCGAGGTGGCGCCGGAGCTCGTGATCGCGAGCGGCGACCTGACCCACCGCGGCCTGCCCGGGCAGCACGAGCGAGCGGCCGCGTTCCTCCGCTCGCTCGGGCCGCCGGTGCTGGCGGTACCGGGGAACCACGACATCCCGTACACGTTCCCGGCGCGCTTCACGCAGCCCTGGCGGCTGTTCGAGCGCCACTGGGAGACGACCGAGCCGACCTACTCCTCCCCCGCGCTGCACGTCGTCGGGCTGAACTCGGTGCGTCCGTGGCGGCACCAGTCGGGCGGGATCCGCGGCGAGCAGCTGGCGCGCGCGGCCGAGCGGCTGGAGGCGGCGCCGGAGGGCGCCTTCCGGATCGTCGTCCTCCACCACCAGCTGATCGGCTCGCCCTGGCGGACGCGCAAGCGGCCGGTCGCGCGGCGCAACGAGGTGCTGGCCCGGCTCGTCGACTCGGGCGCCGAGCTGATCGTCGGCGGCCACATCCACCAGGCCGCGGTCAGCTCCCGCGACGAGTTCGAGGTGACCGCGGCCGAGCGGCGCGCGGTCGTCGTCTCGATCGCGCCGGGGCTCGGCCAGCCGCGCCCGAGCCGCCGCGGCGAGGCGCGCGGGCTGCAGCTCTACCTCGTCGAGCGGGACCGCGTCGAGGTCGAGACGTTCGTCTGGCACCGGCAGGGCTGGGCGCTGACCGCGCTCCGCCGCTTCCCCCGCGGGGTCGGCCCGCTCGCGCTCAGCGCCGAGGGCGCCGCGCCGCCGCCGGCCTGACCCGGGCTCAGCCCGGCGGGAGGCGGTGCGCCCCGGGCCCCGTCAGCGGCCGCTTCTGGACGAGGCGGCGGTGCAGGTAGAGCAGCAGCACGGCCCCGAGGAAGGCGAACAGGAAGCCGGGGGCCGATCCGAGGAAGACCCGGGTGACGATCCCGCCGACGAGCGAGCCGCCGATGCCGAGCAGCGCCGTCATCGGGATCGACATCGGGTCCGGCCCCGGCAGCGCCAGCCGCGCGAGCGCGCCGACGACGAGGCCGCCGAGAAAGAGCGCGACCAGGAACCAGATCAGCCCCACGCGCGCAGCCTATCCCGGCCAGCGCTCGAGCAGCCAGGCGTGCACCTCGGGGACGCGGTGGAAGAGCGTCAGGTGCCCCTCGTCCTCGTCGAGCCGCGATTCGACGCCGGCGATGTGCTCGGAGAGCCAGACGCCGTGGCCGAACGGCACCATCAGATCGTGCCGGCCCTGCCAGTGGAGGACGGGCACGCCGATCCGCTCGAGCTCGAAGCCCCACGGCGCCGAGAAGGCGACGTCGTCGTCGAACCAGCCGGCGACGCCCGCGCCGACGCCGACCCGGAACGACTCCGCCATCCAGGCGCCGAGCGGCCCGCGCATCGCCTCCGCGTCGACCGGCGGCACGAGCGTGGAGAACGTCTCCGCGAAGTCGCCGCCGGCGAGCTGGGCGCGGTCGCGCTCGAGCGCCGCCCACGCCGCCTCCGGGTCCCGCAGCGAGAGCCCGAACTCCTCGACGTTCTGCTCGCCCATCCCCTCGAAGAAGTCGAGGCCCGGCGCGTCCCACGGCGCCACCGGCGCGAGCGCCGCGGCCGCCGCGCAGCGGTCCGGCAGAAGCGCGGCGACGGCGAGCGCGTGCGGCCCGCCGCCCGAGATCCCCCAGGTGCAGAAGCGGTCGTAGCCGTACGCGTCGGCGATCGCGGCGACGTCGGCGGCGGCGTCGGCGACGCTGCGACCCTCGTGCCGGGTCGAGTCGCCGTAGCCGGGGCGGTCGTAGCCGAGCAGGTGGATCCCCCTGGCCTCCGCGTCGAGGACGTGCGGCGAGAAGGGAACGCCCGCGCCGGGCGTGCCGTGGCAGACGATCACGGGCACGCCGCCGGCGACGCCGCCCTCCCTGACCGCGAGCGTGCGGCCGTCCGCGGCCGCGACGACCCTCACCGCGCGCCGTCCTCGAGGGCGCGGCGCTTCTCGGCCAGCTCGTCGTCGTCGAGGATCCCCTCGCGGTGCAGCTCCTCGAGCATCGCCCCGAGCCGTTGCCGGCGCAGGCCGGCGACGTCCTCGGGGCGGGGCGGCGCCCCGACGCGGTCCGGGTCGATCCCGGCCCGATGCAGGCGCTCGCGATAGGTGTCGATCCCGAGCCCCCGCTTGGGGAAGTGGTACGCATCCGGCCCCCAGAGCGCCCGGTGCTGGACGAAGCGCCGGTAGGCGAGCACGAGCCCGACCGCGACCGTCAGCGAGGTGATCGAGACGGCGTAGCCGCCGCCGCCGAGCGTCCGGGCGACGACGGCGCCGACGATCGAGCCCGTCAGCCCGATCGCGAGCGTCAGCCAGAGCGGCATCGGGTCGGGCCCCGGCACCGCGAAGCGGGCGAGCGCGCCGGTGAAGAATCCCGAGACGAGGATCGCGACGACGATGTTGGCGTCCACGGCGCGAGTCTACGGCCGCGACCGCGCGGACGCAGACGGCGGCGGAGCCCGACTAGCGGGCGTCGACGAGTCGGCCCGCGAGCTCCGGGTCGTCCGCGCAGAGCTGCTCGAACACCTGCCGATCGACCGCGACGGCGCGTACGTCGGTCGTGGCCCGGACGCGCGCCGAGCGCGTGCCGTGGTCGGCGAGCAGTGCGCGCTCGCCGACCACCGCGCCAGGGCCGAGCTCGAGCGTCCCCTCCGGCGCCTCGACCGCGACGGTGCCCTCCAGCACGACGAAGAGCCCCGCTCCGCCGTGCCCCCGCTCGATCAGCACCTGCCCGGCCGCGACGCGCGTCTCGGTGCCGGCTTCCTCGAGCCGTCGGAGGTCGTCGCCGTCCATGGCCCGCGAGTATCGCAGACCTCCCGGCACCGGGCCTACTAGGCGGCGGCGGCGGTGAGCCAGACCGGATCGCCCGGACCGACGCCGAGACCCTCGGCCGCGTTCGCGGGGTTGCCCCGGATCACGAGCAGCCAGCCGCGTGGGTCGACGATCACGCCCCAGTCCCCGGCGGCGAGGTCGCCGTAGGTCGAGACCCAGCGGGCCCGCGCCGAGCCGGCGGTGGTGTCGACCTGCAGCGCGCCTCCACGGTCGAACCCGGCGGCGACGACGTCCGGCTCGCGGACGTTGAGCAGGACGTTGCCGAACCGGTTCAGGTCGAGCACCTCGCACTCGACCTTGCCGCGCTCGACCGTCGCCTCCGGGAGCGCGAAGTCGGCCAGGCTGCCCGGCTCGACCGCAGGGCCGAGCGCCTCGAGGGACATCCCGGCCGCGAGGTGCGCCGCAGCGGGCGCGAGCACGTCGCGGGCGTGGAAGGACGGCGAGATCGGCGTCAGGACGACCTCCGGCGCGGTGATCTCGACGGCGCGCGAGGCCCCTCCGAGCGCCGCCGTCGCCGGGGCGAGCAGCCCGTTGTCCGGCCCGACGAGGAGGCGACCCTCCGCCGTCTCGAGCGCGACGTCGCGGTCGCGTCCGACGCTCGGGTCGACGACCGCGAGCACGACCGCGTCGGCGGCGAGGAACGGGATCGAGTCGAGGAGCAGCAGCGCGCCGTTCCTGACGTCGAGCGGCGGCACCCCGTGCGAGAGGTCGACGATCGGGCTCGCCGGGACGATGCGGGTCATGACCGCGTGGCAGATGCCGACCCACTCGTTCCGGTAGCCGAAGTCGGAGAGGAAGACGATCGGGCGGGAGGCCGGCATGCGGCGAGTGTCTCACCCGCGCAGCGCCCTGACAACGCGGCGGCCCGGCCCGCCCATCCGCCTTGCCGTCCGCCTGTCCTTTCATCATCGTGTGACGATGCACCGTCGGAGGAGTCGCTGCCCTGAAGCTCGCAGCCCTGCCGTTCGCCGCCGCCGCACTGCTCGCGCCGCTCGCGGTCGGCGCCGTCCTCGCCTCGCCGTCGGCGACCGACGTGACGCGGCTGCCGCTCGGGGACGGGCACGTCTCCGCCTCGGCGAGGCGGGGCGAGGTCTTCGCCTGCGACCAGGGGCCCGGCCGGGTCGGCGGCGCCGACCACGCCGGCCCGTGGATCCACGGCTCCACCTTCGACCTGACCGCGAAGGCCGTCGTCGACGGGCGCGTCACGTGGCCCGGGAGCGTGCGCTTCTCGCTCGGGTCGAGCACCTTCAGGGTCGCCGGGAACGGGCTGCCGCGGGGGACGCCGACGGGGACGTTCCCGATCGCGCGGAGCGACGACGCCTACGCCTACGACCGCAACCCGAACGCGATCGCGACCCAGACGGTCTCGCTCGCGCTGCCGGCCCACCCGAAGCTCGCCGCCCGCGCGTCCTGCCTGCCGATGGGCATGATCGGGATCGCGGTCAACGGCGTCGCGATCTTCAACGCGCTCGACGACGCCCACCGCGACGCCGTCGCGCACGAGACGCAGGACCTCTGCGAGGGCCATCCGCAGCTGCGCGGGGTCTACCACTACCACTCGATCCCGCCCTGCCTGACCGGCTCGACGCGCGCGAAGCAGCAGCGTCTGGTCGGCTACGCGCTCGACGGCTTTGCGATCTTCGGCCCGCGCGGCGAGAACGGGAAGCTGCTGGCGGACACGAACCTGGACGCCTGTCACGGCCACGTCGCCACGGTGACGCTGCACGGCAAGCGCGTGCGCGTCTACCACTACCACGCGACGCTCGAGTACCCCTACACGCTCGGCTGCTTCCGCGGCACGCCGGTCCGCTCGCCCCTCAGCGGGCCGGGCCCGCGCTGACAGGGCCCGAACGGCGGACGGGCCCGGGCCGAGTCGCCGCGTCGTCCCGGTGACGGCCGAATACCCGGACGAGGGACAAGCAAGCGACCCGAGCGGCGTCTCCATTGCTGGACTCGAACTCGAGCGAACAGGAGGGGTTTGCCATGGGAGCTTCCGACAAACCGGGACGGCACGAACGACGCGATCGCGTCCGCTGCA
Source organism: uncultured Actinomycetes bacterium (assembly GCA_963839285.1). Lineage (GTDB taxonomy): Bacteria > Actinomycetota > Thermoleophilia > Gaiellales > Gaiellaceae > DASSSQ01. Next base: position 23,429 of record CAWIUN010000017.1, on the reverse strand, counting down.
GAGGCTCGGTCGCCGAAGCTCAGGGCGAAGGACGTGGACAAGCAGGCGCAGTCTCTGTACGGGCGCCTCTTCGGCCGTTCCGTCGTCGTCGCAGGCCTCGTCTTCGGGCTCGTGAACCTCGTCGGCCTGACGCCGGCGCCGCGCAGCCTCGACCTCGTCCTCCTGCTCCTCTCGCTCCCGTTGACGTTCGGCGGCTACGCACTCGTCGAGGGCACGCTCGTGCAGCTCGTGCGCGGCCTGCACGAGGACGGCGACCACCGGCCCTCGTCGACGCTCGCCCTGCGCGGCTCGCTCGCCCGCCTGCGACCGCTCGTCGGTGTCTCGACGATCTCCGGCCTCGGCATCATGGTCGGGACGCTGCTGCTGGTGGTGCCGGGCCTCGTCCTGCTGACGCGCTGGGCGGTCGCGATTCCGGTGGTCGTGCTCGAGGGCCGCTCCGCGCGCGAGGCTCTGGCCCGGTCGCGGGCGCTCGTCCGCGGGAACGGACGGGCGGTGCTCAACGTGATGCTGTCGGTCGGTCTCCTGACCGGGATCGTCAACCTGCTCTTCTCGGCCCTCGGGCGAGGTCACGGCCTGCTCGGGATCTGGCTGAGCAGCACGCTCGCCGCGACCCTGACCGTTCCGTACGCCGCCCACGCGGTCAGCGTCCTCTACTACCGGCTCAGCGCGCCGGAGCGGCCGGTCGTGCTCGAGCGGGGGACGCGCTGGCAGTCGGTCTGGGAGCTCGAAGGATCGCGACCGGCGCCTGCCGAGTAGTCGTCGCGCTCCCGCCGAGGCGAGGCCCGCGGCCGGGCCCGCGCCGAGGCCGCTCAGACCTCGGCCAGCGCCTCGAGCTCGCGCCGCAGCTCCTTGATCTCGTCGCGGAGCTTGGCCGCGTACTCGAAGCGGAGCTCCTCGGCGGCGGTGAACATCTCCTCCTCGAGCGTGATCATCAGCTTCTCGAGCTCGCCGCGGTCGAGGCCCTCGAGCTGCTTCGAGCGGCGCGAGCCCTTCGGGACGTGCGGCGCCTCGAGCGCGAGGAACTCGGCGATGTCGGAGACGCCCTTCGCGATCGAGATCGGCACCTGCCCGTGCTCCTCGTTGTAGGCGACCTGGATCGCGCGCCGCCGCTCCGTCTCGTCGAGCGCGCCGGTGATCGCCTCGGTCTGCTTGTCGGCGTACATCAGCACCTTGCCGTTCGTGTTCCGGGCGGCGCGGCCGATCGTCTGGATCAGCGCCGTCTTGCCGCGGAGGAAGCCCTCCTTGTCGGCGTCGAGGATCGCGACCAGCGTCACCTCGGGCAGGTCGAGCCCCTCGCGGAGCAGGTTGACGCCGACGAGCACGTCGTACTCGCCGAGCCGCAGCTCGCGGATGATCTGGATCCGCTCGAGCGTGTCGATCTCCGAGTGCAGGTAGCGCGCCTTGACGCCGGCCTCGAGCAGGTAGTCGGTCAGGTCCTCGGCCATCTTCTTGGTCAGCGTCGTCACGAGCGTCCGCTCGCCCGCGGCCTCGCGCCGGCGGATCTCGCCGAGCAGGTCGTCGATCTGGTCCTTCGTCGGCCGCAGCTCCACCTCCGGGTCGACGACGAAGGTCGGCCGGATCAGCTGCTCGGCGACGCGGGTCGAGTGGCGCAGCTCGTAGGCCCCCGGCGTCGCCGAGACGAAGACGAGCTGCGGCACCCTGCTGAGGAACTCGTCGAAGCGGAGCGGGCGGTTGTCGAGCGCCGACGGCAGCCGGAAGCCGAAGTCGACCAGCGTCTGCTTGCGCGAGCGGTCGCCCTCGTACATGCCGCCGATCTGCGGGATCGTCTGGTGCGACTCGTCCACGAAGACGACGAAGTCGGAGGGGAAGTAGTCGAGCAGCGTGTGCGGGGCCGAGCCCACCGGCCGCCCGTCGAGGATCCGCGAGTAGTTCTCGATCCCGTTGCAGAAGCCCAGCTCGCGCATCATCTCGAGGTCGTACTCGGTGCGCTGCCGGATCCGGTGCGCCTCGAGCAGCTTCCCCTGCGACTCGAACAGGCGCACCTGCTCCTCGAGCTCGTGGCGGATCTCGTCGGCGGCGCGCTCGATCGTCGGCTTCGAGGTCACGTACTGCGTCGCCGGGAAGACGGTCAGCGTCTCGAGCTTCGCGTAGACCTCGCCGGTCAGCGGGTCGAAGTGCGTGATCTGCTCGACCTCGTCGCCGAACATCGAGATCCGGTAGGCGGTCTCGGAGTAGGCGGGCTGGATCTCGATCACGTCGCCCTTGACCCGGAAGCGGCCGCGGCCGAGCAGCGTGTCGTTGCGGACGTACTGGATGTCGATCAGCTTGCGGAGCATCAGGTCGCGCTCCGTCTCCTCGCCGACCTCGAGGAAGACGAGCTTCTCCCGGTACTCCTCGGGCGAGCCGAGGCCGTAGATCGCCGACACCGACGCGACGATGATCACGTCCCGGCGGGTCATCAGCGACGAGGTCGCCGCGTGCCGCAGCCGGTCGATGTCGTCGTTCCGGGACGAGTCCTTCTCGATGTAGAGGTCGGCCTGCGGGACGTAGGCCTCGGGCTGGTAGTAGTCGTAGTAGGAGACGAAGTACTCGACGGCGTTGCGCGGGAAGAACTCGCGCAGCTCGTTGCAGAGCTGGGCGGCGAGCGTCTTGTTGTGCGCGATCAGGAGCGCCGGGCGGCCGACCTTCTCGATCGTCCACGCCATCGTCGCCGTCTTGCCGGTGCCGGTGGCGCCGAGCAGCGTCTGGTAGCGCTCGCCGGCCTCGATCCCCTCGGCCAGCGCCGCGATCGCCCCGGGCTGGTCGCCGGTCGGCGCGTACAGCGACGAGGTCTCGAAGACGGCCACGAGGGAAGGGTACCTGAGCGAACGTGCGTTCCTACGACGGCTCGGCGACCCCGGCCTCGACCCGCTCGACGAAGTCCGCCCACCGCCAGCGCCCGCGACGTGCCCGCTCGACGAGCCGCGCGAGCGATGCCCCGTCGCCACGGGCACGTCCTATCCGCGCGGACGACCCGCCGCGTCGGGCGCCTCCCCGATCTCGGCCGACCCGGGCCTCGCGACGTTTCCGGTCGCGGGCGCACGAGAACCGTATGCGCGTGACCGAACCGCCCCCCCGCCCGCCGTACGAGTCCTACGCCACCCTCGTCGGCGCCTTCCTGCTCGCGCTCGTGCTCGCGAGCCGGGCGGCGGAGGCCGAGGGCGAGCTGCGGCCGGTCGAGCTGGCCGCGCTCGGGCTCGCGACCTTCAAGGCGTCGCGGACGCTCTCGCGCGACAAGGTCTCGAGCTTCCTGCGCGAGCCCTTCGTCGAGGAGGAGGCCTACGAGGGGCACGAGCATCCGGCCGGCACCGGCATGCGGCGCGCGATCGGCGAGCTCGTCACCTGCACGCGCTGCGTCGGCACCTGGGTCGGGGCGGGCCTCGCCGCCTCGCTCTCGGCGACGCCGCGCTTCGGCCGGCTACTCGTGCTGACGCTCGACGCGGCGGCCCTGAACGACTTCCTGCAGGCCGCCTTCGTCGCGCTCGCCCACAAGTCGAACGAGATCGAGCAGCGCGTCGGGTAGGCCGGCGGCCGCCGGCCGCTCGTGAGGAGGGTCCGGCCGGAGCCTTCCCCGACGGAGGCTCACGGGCGAGCTGCGGGCGAGAAACGACGCACGGTCTGCGGTTGGCGGGCCGTTGGGGCGCCGTGACCGGGTCGTTGGCGACCGGGTCGACGGTGGCGCCATGCACACCAAGAGCTCCCATATCGCCGCAGCGATCCTGCTGCTCGCCGCCGCCGCGACGGCCGCGGCGACCCTCCGCCCTACCCACCACTCCCGGCCGATCCTCGGCGCGATCTACGTCGGCGAGGACTACGGCCTCGACCTGATGCTGCCCGACTCGAAGCGCCCCAAGATCGAGGCGACGACGACCCGCGACAGCTACCGCCCCGGCGAGCTTGCCACCGTGCAGTTCTGGTCGGGCGCGCAGGCCGTGACGGCGCAGATCTGGCGCGCCGGAACCCAGCCGAGGCGCCTCGCGGCGAACGACCTGATGGACGGCCACCCGGTCGTCCCGGGTGTCCGCGTCGGCGCGGTTCGCCCGGGCCGGAGCATCCGGCTCCGGGTCGGCCACTGGCCGAGCGGTCTGTACTTCGTCCGCCTCGAGGGCGACCACGGCAAGCTCGGCTTCGCGCCGTTCGTGCTCGCCCCCGCCCGGCTGGGCGAGCACCGGATCGCGATCGTCCTGCCGACCTTCACGTGGCAGGCGTACAACCACCGCGACGAGAACCACGACGGCGTCGGCGACACGTGGTACGCCGACTGCCACCACCTGACCGTGCACCTCGTCCGGCCACACCGGAACCGGGGCGTCCCCTACCACTACAAGCTGTACGACGACCCGTTCCAGCGCTGGATCTACGCGACCCACCGGCAGGTCGACCAGCTGTCCGACAGCGACCTGGCGGCAGTGCCGAACGGCAGGGCGCTGCGCCGCGCGTACGACCTCGTCGTCTTCCCGGGCCACCACGAGTACGTGAGCACGCACGAGTACGACGTGATCCAGAGCTACCGCGACCTCGGCGGCAACCTGATGTTCCTGTCGGCGAACAACTTCTTCTGGCGCGTCGACCGGCGCGGCGACACGATCACGCGCGTCGCCAAGTGGCGTGACCTCGGCCGCCCCGAGGCGGCGCTGATCGGCGTCCAGTACTTCGCCAACGACGACGGCGAGCACCGCGGCCCGTGGATCGTCCGCAAGAGCGCGGCGCCTGTCTCGTGGATCTTCGCGGGCGCGCGTGCCCGCGTCGGCGAGCCCTTCGGCAGCGGCGGCATCGAGGCCGACGCCACGACGACGGCATCTCCGCGAGGCATCCGGGTGCTGGCCGAGATCCCCGACCTGTTCGCACCGGGGCTGACCGCGCAGATGACCTACTACGTGGGCCCGGCCGGCTCGCAGGTCTTCGCCGCAGGCGCGTTCACGCTCGCGGGGGGTATGTGGAACCCGCAGGTCCGGCGCATCGTCTCGAACGTCTGGTGGCGCATGACGTCCGCGGTCTGAGACGACCGGAGCGGGGCGGGTAGCGGCGGCCGGGGCCGCCGCTACTCTTTGGCCGTCGTGCGCCGCCTCGCCCTGGTCGTCCTGGCGCTCGCGTTCGCGCCTGCGGCGCATGCCGCCGACGTGCGCGTGAGCCCGCAGGCGTTCTCGCCCGTGCGCGGGACGCTCTCGATCGCCGGCTCGCTGACGCTGCCGCGGCAGGTCGGGGTCGAGCTGGCCCGGCCGAACGGCACGCGCGTCGGCTGGATCGAGCGCCCGACGGTGCAGCGGACGGTCGACGTCGCCTGGGACGGGCGCCTCGACGGCAAGCAGGTGCGCGACGGCCGCTACCTCGTCCGGCTCGTCTGGAACGGCCGCGCGCTCGCCGCCTCGCCGGTGCGCATCGACCGGACGCCGCCGGAGCTGGAGCGGCTCCGCGCGGGCAACGGCGGCCGCCCCTTCGCCGGCGACGACCCGCTGCTGACGACGATCAGCCCGAACGGCGACGGGCTCCGCGACGCGGCGGTGATCCGCTTCCACCTCGCCGAGCCGGCGACGGTGACCCTGCAGTTCGCGCGGACGGTCAAGAACCCGCGCGTCGTCGACCAGCTGACGCGGACGCTCGCGCGGGGCGACCAGGAGCTCGTCTGGCACCCCTCGAAGGTGCTGAACCCGCGGACGTACGTCACGCTCCTCTCCGCGACGGACGCGGCCGGCAACACGATCCGCTACGGGCCGCGCGACGCCTTCGTCGGCCGCTACCGGCGCTCGCCGGTGATCCGTCTGCAGGGGATCGACGCCACCTTCACGCGGCAGGTGTACGGCGCCGGCGACCTCGCACACCTGCGGATCTGGGCGGACGCTCCCTCGCTGCAGCTGCGGATCTTCCACTCCGGGCCGGAGACGGTCGTCACCTACGCGGACAACCAGATGGCGGGGATCGAGGTGAGCCCGGCGCCGATCGACCTCGACTGGTCGAAGCACCGGAACGCCCGCTGGGGCTTCGACCTGCGGATCGGCGACTGGCCGAGCGGCCTCTACTACGCGCAGCTGACGGCGCCGGACGGCCGGGTCGGCTACGCGCCGTTCGTGATCCACCCGACGGCGCTCGGCGCGTCGAGCCGCGTCGCCGTCGTCCTGCCGACGAACACCTGGCAGGCCTACAACTTCTACGACGTCGACGGGAACGGCTACGGCGACACCTGGTACGCCGGGCCGCCGAACCTCTCGGTCGACCTGATCCGCCCCTACAACAACCGCGGCGTGCCGCTCCGCTTCTACCGCTACGACCTGCCGTTCCTGCACTGGCTCTTCTGGTCGGGGAAGACGGTCGAGTTCATCTCGGACGAGGACCTGGCCGGGCTCGAGAACGGCGACGCGCTGGCGCGGGCGTACGACCTCGTCGTCTTCGAGGGGCACGAGGAGTACGTGCAGGACCACGTCTTCGACGTCGTCGAGCGCTACCGCGACCTCGGCGGCAACCTGATGTTCCTCTCCGCCAACAGCTTCTTCTGGCGGGTGTCGAAGGACGGGACGACGCTGCGGAAGATCTCGCAGTTCCGCCAGGCGGGGCGGCCGGAGGCGCGCCTGCTCGGCGTCCAGTACCGCGCCAACGACGACGGCCAGCGGCAGGGCAACTACGTCGTCCGGAACGCCGCCGCCGCGCCGTGGCTGTGGTCGGGCACGGATCTCGTCGACGGCTCGACCTTCGGCTCCTACGTCGGCGGCTACGGGATCGAGATCGACGCGACGACGCCGGACTCGCCGCCGGGGACGCTCGTCGTCGCGGAGATCCCCGACCTGCTCGGGCCGGGCCTGACGGCGCAGATGTCGTACTACGAGACGCCTGCGGGCGCGAAGGTGTTCGCCGCGGGCGCGCTCGACTTCGCCGGCTCGGCCACCTTCTGGCCGACGCGGCGGATCCTCCAGAACCTCTGGGACCGGCTGTCGGTCCCGTAGCCTCCATCGAAGACGACGGGTCGACGACCCGGGCGCTCGACGCACGGCGCTCGAGCACGAAGAAGTGATCGACGCAGTGCCACCGGACGCGGAGCCCCCGGATGCGGACGGCCCGCCCGCCGGCCGGGACGATCCGGAACCCGACGTGCATCGCACCGCCGCTGCCCGGAAGCGTCAGGCGCCCGCCGACCAGGCGCCGGCACCCGCCGCGCCAGTAGCGGGAGAAGCTCGTCCCGACCTCGCATGCCTTCAGCAGGGCGCCTCCCGCGGAGGAGACCCCGATCGGGGCCGAGGTCGGGTGCATCCACAGCTCGATCCCCCGTTGCGGGAGGGTGAAGGCGCCGAGGGCGGCGAGCGACGCTCCGGGACGGGCCGATGCCTTGCCGGTGACACTGCCCGGCCCGATGCTCAGGAGCACGGCGGCGACCGCGACGATCCCTCCGGCGCGACGAGGCACGCCGTGAATCTACGCTCGACGCGGAGTCGCCGACAACCACACGTCCTGCGGCCGGGGCAGGCCGCCGCACAGGAAGCGGCGCGAACCTCGGCTGCGCCGGCATCCGTGACTGCCGTCTCTCTGGCGGGAACCGATGAGTCGTCGCCGTCTCGTCAGTCGTGGCTGTGATCGACTCCGTAGCAGGGAGCGGGCTCGACCAGGCGCCGGATCAGGAGGCATCGAATGCCGTACAGGCTGAGGAACATCAAGGTGGACGTCGAGGACATCGGCCTCGTGTTCGACGGTGCGCCGGACCTGGAGTTTCGCGCCGCGACCAAGCCGCTCGAGCTGGAGCGTTCTGCGATGAGCTACCAGCGCCTCCCGCCCCACTGTCGCTTTCCGTACGGGCACACCCACGAGACGCAGGAGGAGGTCTACGTGGTCGTGCGCGGGAGCGGGCGGATGAAGCTCGACGACGAGACCGTCGCCCTCCGGGAATGGGACGCGGTGCGCGTCCCGCCCGGTACGTGGCGAGGCTACGAGGCCGGGCCGGACGGCCTCGAGATCCTCGTCGTCGGCGCACCCAACCTCGGCGAGGACCCGCGGAGCGACGTCGACGGAGAACGGGACTGGTGGCGTGACTAGCCGCCGGTCTGGCGCGGTGCCCGACACATCAGCGCTTCCCCTGATGGGGGCTCCCGGGAGTTCGGAGATGTTGTCGTTGCGGTAGGTGGTTCGTCTGTCGACGGGCGCGCAGCGGTTGCCGCATCGGCTTCTTGGCCGCGTCTGTCGTCAGCGGACGGCCACGTCACCCGTCGTTCACGTGTTCGACAACGCCGAGCCGGTCACAGCCGGGATCTTCTTTCCGACCTCGATCAACCTCGGCGGCAGCACCTTCGCCTCTTCCTCGACAGCCTCCGAGGGTGCGGTGCAGCTCAGGACCCAGGCGCGACAAAGAGAGCGAGATCATCGTTCAGCGAAATCTCGCTGCCCAGCGAGCCACCGCAGTTCCCACAGACCACCGATTCGGCGGTCTGGGCTGATGGTGGCGTCGAGGAAGGCAGACGGTGTCCCACCTTAGTGCTACACTTTGAGACACCGAGGTGCGACACCTTGATTTGAGCGGAAGGAGAGATCTCATGCCGACCAACCACAGACGAATTCCCGTGATCGAGGATGCGCCGCTCGCAGCGGCATTGGAAGTCGCTGCACCTCTGTTTCCGGGGTTGAAGCCGAGCCGGCTTCTCCACGACTTGGCGATCAGGGGCGCTGAGTCCGTTGTCGAGGAGCAGAAACACGCCGATGATCAGATCGAGGCGCTCGTCGCGTTCTCAACCGGGCGAGAAGACCTGATCGACTGGGACGCTCTCGCGAACGTCGACGAAGCCTGGAACGACTGATGCCAGCAAGCGCTGCGTACGACGGGCGCCGCTACATCGCTGACAACTCTGCCTGGTCGCACGCTCATCAACACTCCGTCAGGGACACATGGGCAGCCGCGCTGCGGAACAGGCAGATCGAGACGTGCCCGATCGTCAAGCTCGAGATGCTCTACTCAGCACGCAGCGGCGAGGACTTCGATCGCCTTCAGGCGATGCTCGATGTCCTCCACGACGTCCCGATCAGCCGCTCCGTCACGAACGCGGCGATTGCGGCCTACCGAAGGCTCGCCCACCGTGTACCTCGCTTTCACCGGAGCATCAAGCTGCCCGACCTGCTGATCGCCGCGGCCGCCCAGGATGCCGCCGTTGGCGTCCTTCACTACGACCGTCACTTCGACCTTCTGGCTGATGTTCTCGACTTCGAGAGCCGCTGGATCGCCCCGGCTGGCTCCTTCTGATTCGTCAGGTCGTCATCACTCGAGCTCACGGCAAGCTGCTCGTACTGATCACGAATCGACACTCGAGTCCAGACCCCCGATTCGTGCCCGAAGCCACGGACCCCGTCAGGATCGCGACGCCACTCCTCCGCTCCGCACCTCGGTCACGGTAGAGACGGCATATTCCGGATCGTAACGACCAGGGCGCTCGACGCCTGCCGCACCGACACAGGTGATGTCCGAACGCCGGCTGCGAATCGGGATTCGCTGCTTGCGCCGGTGTTCCGTGATGCGCCGTGAGCGCGGGTCACGAAGTGGCGGCGGTCTCAGCTCTCAGAGCCGCGAGGCCGCCAGGCTCGCTGGGCCGCGCGAGCGCCTCCCTGCCTGAGCGGGGTCGGCGGGTTCGACGCGGCTGAATCAGGGCTCGATCCGCAACGCCGGAGCGACGCTCGGGAGGCGGATTCGCGCCGGACGCTCGGAGCGGGCTAGTCGCCCCAGTCGAAGTCGCGGGAGCGACTCCAGAGGCCGTCGTTCTCCTCCGAGTCGCCCTCGTCTGCGGCCGCGTCCCCGTCCGCGACCAGCGCGGCCGGCGGCTCGACGAACGTGTCGTCGGTCGGCCAGGCGAGCGGCGAGGGCTCGTCGGCGAAGGACTCGCCGCTCATCGTCTCCTCGACGCGCGCCTGCTCCTCGCTCTTGAAGAGCGGGTGGTTGTCGAAGGGATCCTCCGTCATGTAGCGCGCGAGCGGCATGTTCTGCTCGAGCAAGGCGTTCTTCCGCTTCAGCTCGAGATGATCCTGGATCACCTGGCGAAGAACGAGGGTTTCCAGCATCATGTCCGCGGCTCCAGAGGCCGTCGTTCTCCTCCGAGTCGCCCTCGCCTGCGGCCGCGTCGCCGTCCGCGACCAGCGCGGCCGGCGGCTCGACGAACGTGTCGTCGGTCGGCCAGGCGAGCGGCGAGGGCTCGTCGGCGAACGACTCGCCGCTCATCGTCTCCTCGACGCGTGCCTGCTCCTCGCTCTTGAAGAGCGGGTGGTTGTCGAAGGGATCCTCCGTCATGTAGCGCGCGAGCGGCATGTTCTGCTCGAGCAAGGCGTTCTTGCGCTTCAGCTCGAGATGGTCCTGGATCACCTGGGCGAAGAACGAGGGGGTTTCGACAGACATGGACATGTGGTCGGGCCTCCGTACGGTTTCCGTTCGTGCCTCGGACAGCCGCGGCAGTCTAGCGCCTCTCGCCGGAGACGTCGTCGCCGGCCTCAGCTCTTGACCCGGGCGACGGCGACCGTGACCCGATTCTTGCCGCTCCGCTTCGCGTCGTACAGCGCGCCGTCGGCCGCGGCGATCAGCGCCTCCACGGAGGGGTGCTCGGGGAAGGCGGCGACGCCGAAGCTCGCGGTCACACGCAGCTGCGAGCCGTCGGCCGCGGCGATCGGCACGTCCTCGAGGGCGGCGCGCGCGCGCTCGGCGAGCTGGGCGCCGCCGGCGGCGTCGGTCTCGGGGAGCAGGAGGCAGAACTCCTCGCCGCCCCAGCGGGCCGCGACGTCGATCTCGCGCAACGTCTCGCGCAGCCGGAGCGCGAACTCGCGCAGGACCAGGTCGCCGGCGGGATGTCCGTGGCGGTCGTTGACGGCCTTGAAGCCGTCGAGGTCGGCCAGGATCACGGTCAGCTCCTTGCCGAAGCGCTCGGCCCGCTGCAGCTCCTGGCGCAGCGCGTCCTCGCAGGCGCGGCGGTTGCTCAGGCCGGTCAGCCCGTCGACACGCGCCTGCTGCTCGACCTGGCGGTGGAGCCGCGCGTTCTCGAGCGCGATCACCGCCTGGGCGACGAGCGAGGCGACGGTCTCGCGCTGCTCGCGGCCGAAGGCCGGCGCGGCGAGGACGAGTGTCCCGAAGCTCGTTCGCGACGCCGTCAGGGGCAGCTCCAGCGTCTCCAGATCCGGACGGGGATCGCCCAGGGAGACGAGCTCGACGCCCTCGGGACTGCGGACGGCGCCGCCGAGAGCCCCGGTCGCCTCGACCGCAGCCTCGCAGAGGACCGCGAGCAACTGGTCGGTGTCGTGGGTCGCGGCGAGCGCCTCGCCGATCCGGCCCTGGGCACGGCCGAGCCGGCTCCGCTCGGCGTCGAGCTCCGCGATCCGCGCCTCGAGCTGCGCGGCCATGTCGTTGAACGCACGTCCCAGCTGCCCGAACTCGTCGCGTCCGCGGACGGTCACGCGCTCGTGCAGGCGGCCGGCGGCGATCCCCTCCGCGGCGCGGGCGAGCGCGCCGAGCGAGCCGACGATCGAGCGGCTGAGCCCGTAGGCGGCGAGCCCGACGAGGAGGAGCATGCCGAGCAGCGCCAGCAGCAGCGTGCGCTCGGCGCGGCGGACGGCGGTGTCGATCGTGCTCTGCGGGGTGAGGACGCCGAGCGAGTACCCGCTCGGCTCCTCGAGCGGAGCGCCGCTCAGCACGCGGTAGCGTCTGCCGTCGATCCGCTCCGCCTCCGGGCGGCCGGCGTGCAGGGCCAGCCGGTCGCCCTGCACCAAGGCGGGACCGATCGCGATCCGGCCGTCGTGCACGAGCACGAGCTTGTCGCTGCCCTCGAGCGCCGCGCGGCTGCCGATCCGCGTCACGAGCGAGCGGTCGAGCGGAAGTGCGACGATCACGTGGCCGAGCACCCTGCCGCCGGCGAGGACGGCGACCGTGCGCGCGACCGCGTCGCGGCGGTCGGCGCCGACGTCGGGGCCGTCGTCGACCCGGAGACGCAGATTCGGGTTCCCGGCGGCGAAGGCGGCCAGCGTGTCGCGGTCGCGGTCGCGGAGCGCGCGCTGGACGTCGGCGTTGCTCGCGACCCGCTTCGCCGTCCGCCCGACCGAGAGCACCTCGTCCTGGAACGCGTTCAGGGTCGCGCGCAGCTCGGCCTCGAGGCGTGCGTCGGCCCGCCGTGTCTCGCTCCGCTTCACCAGCGTCTCGAACCCGAAGAACGCAGCGGCGAGTGGCAGGAGCGTCAGGAGCACGAGCGACGCGACCAGCTTGAGCTTGAAGCTCACGATCGATTCAAGGAGAGGTTGATTGCGGCCGATACCTCCACTGGGAGTTGTCGGCGAATCGGGGAGGCTTCATGAGGGGAATCGTCGCCGCGCTACTCGCCGCCGCATCGGTCGCGGCGATGGTAGCCGGGCTGGTCGTACTGCCGGCAAGGCTCGTCGAGCCGTCCGGGCGCATCCACGGGCTCGAGGCGTCGGCCGCCCCGGCCGCCGACGGCGCGATCGAGTCGGCACTGCCGCCGCTGCCGGTGAGGCCGCTGCGACCCGCGCCGGCCGCGACGACGAGCACCGCGGCGACCCACCGGACAACGGCGCTCGGCCCGCCCGCTCGCCGGACGACGCCGAAGGCGAGGCCCCCCGTTTCCCGCTCCGCGGCCCCGGCGGGGCGCTCCGAGTCGGCGCCCGGCGCCACGGGCGAGACCACCCCGATGGAGCCCGCCACGCCCACGCGGGCCACCGCGCCGCCGGCCGCGGCCGCCACCTCGCCGCCGACGCGGGAGGTCGCGAGCGCAGAGCGGCAGGCCTCGGCCCGAGTCGTCGACACACGCGCGAGGAGCCACCGGCAGCCGCGGGCGGCGGCGAGGATCACCGGGAGCAGCCGAAAGCCGGCCCGTGGCGGCCGGCGACAGACCCTGCCGGCTCGTGCGCCGGCAGCGAGCGCCGGCGCTGGTCGGAAGCCGGCGCGGGCCGCACGGCGCAGCGCCGGGACGGCCCACGAAGTCGAAGCCGTCGAGGGCCTGCGACGGTTCCTGCGACGGCGGGGCGGCCGCATCGCCACAATACGTCAGTGCCGCGCGTGACGAGATTGCTGGGACGGAGGACCGGGGCGGTCGGGATCGCGCTCACGGCCTACGACATCTGGCGCAGACTGCCGGAGAAGCACCGCCGCCGGCTGCTCCAGGAGACGAGGAAGCACGGGCCGAGAGTCGCGGCCGCGGCGGTCAGCAAGGGCCGCAGCCGGATCACGGGCCGCCGGAGCTGACCGGCGACCACGGGCACGGACAGGGCCGCGGCCACGGGTAGGCTCGCGGCGTGACCGCCGACCTCGCGCTCGCCCACGAGCTCGCCGACCTCGCCGATTCGATCACCCTGCCGCGGTTCCGCGCCGTCGACCTTCGCGTCGAGACGAAGCCGGATCTGACGCCCGTCTCCGAGGCGGACCGGGCCGTCGAGCGGGAGATCCGCGCGCGGCTCGCCCGCGAGCGCCCGCACGAGCCGGTGTTCGGCGAGGAGGAAGGCGGCGACGAGGCGCCCGCTGCGGCCCGCTGGATCCTCGACCCCATCGACGGCACCAAGAGCTACGTGCGAGGGATCCCGGTCTTCGCGACGCTGCTCGCGCTCGAGCGCGAGGGAGAGCTCGTCGCCGGAGTCGTCTCGGCCCCCGCGCTCGGCCGGCGCTGGTGGGCCGTCCGGGGCGAGGGCGCCTTCGCGAACGGCAAGGCGATCCGCGTCTCCGACGTTGCCCGGCTCGAGGACGCGATCGTCTCGTGCACGAGCCCGAAGAGCTTCTACGTCCGCGGGCTCGGCGACCCCTTCGAGCAGGTCGCAAGCCGCTCCTGGGCCGCCCGCGGCTTCTCCGACTTCTGGCAGCACATGCTCGTCGCCGAAGGCTCGGTCGACGCGGCCGTCGAGTGCGTCGTCGCCCTCTGGGACGTGGCGGCGGTTCAGGTGATCGTCGAGGAGGCGGGCGGGCGCTTCAGCGACTTCCGAGGCGAGCCCGACCCAGCCGCCGGCACCTGCGTCGTCTCGAACGGCCGCATCCACGACGAGGTGCTGGCCCCCTTCGCAGCCCGGTCCTGAGCGGGCCGGGCGTCGGCTCCACAGATCTGCCGCCCGAGGTGAGGCGCTCCCACACGACCCCTTGGGGGGCAACGAGACCCCCTGACGAAACGGTAACCCACCGAGGCGCACGCGTCTGTGCCGATTTCGTGCCGAATTTCGGCGTCCGCGCATGGTCGGCGCCGGTCGACGCGGGGGATCGGGCTAGGCGAGCGCTTCGCGGGCGATGCGGTCCTGCTCGAGCAGGTGCGCGGTCGGGTAGCCCTCGCTCGGGCTCGCGCGCCAGGGACGGCCCGCGAAACGGAGACGGACGCCCTGGGGGAGCGACTCCTCGACCCGGTGGCGGATGGCCCGCCAAGCGCCCATGTTCTGCGGTTCCTCCTGCACCCAGACGACCTCCTCCAGGTTCGGGTAGGAATGGGTGAGCTCGGCGGTGGCGTCGACCGGGAAGGGATAGAGCTGCTCGATCCGGCCGATCGCGACGTGCGCGGCGTCCTCCCGGCCCTCGTGCCCGACGACGTCGTAGTAGACCTTGCCGGTGCAGAGGACGAGCCGCCGCACCCGCTCGTGGTCGGCGCCGGCATCGTCGAGGACGGGTCGGAAGCCGCCGGCCGCGAGCTCGTCGATCGTCGCCGCCGCCTCCCGCAGCCGGAGCAGGCCCTTCGGCGTCATCACGACGAGAGGACGAGCGGTCGCGTCCAGCGCCTGCCGCCTGAGCAGGTGGAAGTACTGCGCGGACGTCGTCGGGTTCGCGATCCGGATGTTCTCCTGCGCCGCCGCCTGCATGAACCGCTCGAGCCGGGCGCTCGAGTGCTCGGGGCCGTTGCCCTCGTAGCCGTGCGGCAACAGGAGGGTCAGGCGCGACGTCTGGCCCCACTTCGAGAGACCGGAGACCATGAACTGGTCGATCACGATCTGGGCGCCGTTGACGAAGTCGCCGAACTGCGCCTCCCAGAGTACGAGTGCTTCCGGCGCGGCCGCCGAATATCCGTACTCGAAGCCGAGAGCGGCGTACTCGGAGAGCGGCGAGTTGAAGATCTCGAACGAGGCGGTCGCCTCCCCGAGGTGCTGGACCGGCGCGTAGACCTCGCCGGTGTGCGCGTCGTGCAGGACCGCGTGGCGGTGCGAGAAGGTGCCACGTTCGGTGTCCTGCCCGGTGATCCGGATCGGGATGCCGTCGACGACCAGGCTCCCGAACGCAAGCCCCTCGGCCTGGCCCCAGTCGATGCCGCCCTCGTCGATCGTCTTCAGCCGGCGATCGAGCTGGCGCCCGAGCTTCGGGTGGACGGTGAAGCCGTCTGGGACCCGGAGCAGCTCCTCGTTCAGCGAGTGGAGTCGGTCGGCCGGGACGGCGGTGGTGACGCCGGTCTGGGCACTGGCCGGAATCCGCTCGGTCTTCGACTTCGCCGGGATCTGCTGGCCGAAGGTGCGCTTCAGCCCTTCGTGGGCCTCGCGCATCGAAGTCTCGATCCTGCCTGCGAGCTCCTCTGCGCCGGGCTCGTCGATGACGCCGAGCGCGACGAGCCTGCGGGCGTAGACCTCACGCGCCGGCGGGTGCGCGTTGATCTGGTCGACCAGCAACGGCTGCGTGTACGCCGCCTCGTCCTGCTCGTTGTGCCCGAAGCGGCGATACCCGACGAGGTCGACGACGACGTCGCCACCGAAACGGCGCCGGTAGGCGAGCGCGAGCCGGATCGCCGCGATCGCCGCTTCGGGGTCGTCGGCGTTCACGTGCACGATCGGCACGTCGAAGCCCTTTGCGAGGTCACTCGAGTAGCGGGTCGAGCGCCCGTCGGAGGGATCGGTCGTGAAGCCGACCTGGTTGTTCGCGATCAGGTGCAGGGTCCCGCCGGTCGCATAACCGCGGAGCGCCGCCAGGTTGAGCGTCTCGGCGACGACACCCTGGCCCGCGAAGGCGGCGTCACCGTGGATCAAGATCGGCATCGCGACCGCGGGATCCGTGATGCCCTCGCGCGTGGAGCGGTCGGTCTGCTCGGCGCGGGTGTATCCCTCGACGACCGGGTCGGCCGCCTCGAGATGACTCGGGTTGGAGACGAGGGTGACGCCGATCTTGCCGGCGGCCGTCTCGCGGGTGCCCCTGGCGCCGAGGTGGTATTTGACGTCGCCGGTGCCTCCCTCGGGGTCGGCCGAGACTGCGTCGATCGTCCGCTCACCCTCGAACTCGCGCAGGATCGTCTCGTACGGGCGGCCCACGACGTGGGCCAGGACGTTCAGCCGCCCCCGGTGGGCCATTCCCGAGCACGACCTCGTGGGCGCCTCCGTCCGCAGCCAGTTCGACCGCCTCGTCCAGCATCGGGATCAGGACGTCGAGGCCCTCGGCCGAGAACTGCTTCTGCCCGAGGAAGGCGCGACGCAGGTACCGCTCGAACCCGTCGACCTCGGAGAGACGCTCGAGCAGTCGACGCCGCTCGTCGACCGTCAGGGGCTGACGGTAGCGCCCCGACTCGATCGCCTGGCGGAGCCAGACGCGGCGCTCGTGGTCGGAGATGTGCTCGATCTCGTAGGCGATCGTGCCGCAGTAGGTGTCCTGGAGCCGGGGCAGTACGTCCGCGAGCGTCTCGCCCTCCACGTGCACGCGGAGCAGAGATGCCGGGATCCGCGCCTGCAGATCGGGGGTCAGCTTCGGGATCAGCCGCTCCGGCTCGAGCGCCGGATCGCCCACCGGCTCGGAGCCGAGGGGGTCGAGGTGCGCGGCGAGGTGGCCGTGCATGCGGAAGGCCTTGACGAGGGCCATCGCGGCGGCGACTGCGCCGAGGAGCTCGCGGTCTGCGGCCGGCGCAGGCACAGGCGCTGCGGCGGGGGCCGGGGGAGCGGCACCGCCGTTCGCCGCCGCCTCGACCCCGGCCGCGTCGAGGAGCCGCTGCAGGCCGGGATGGCTCTCGAGCAGCTCCCGGGCGCCGCCCTCGAAGAGGGCGCGCCACTCGGCCGGGACCGCGTCGGGGTTGCCGAGGTACTCCTCGAGCAGCAGCTCGGCGAAGCCGGCGTTCAACCCGTCGACGTCGTGCACGCTCACCCCTTCTTTTGTATCAACCGCGGTCTCCCTCCCGGCGAAGGGAGGGCGCTACCAGAGCGGGTGATTCGTGACGACGGCGATCGCCATCCCGCAGGCCCAACAGAGCCCGGCGACGAGGGCGGCGGTTCCCGTCAGACGCGAGGAGCGCCTGCTCATCCCGGCCGCCACGAGCGCGATCAGGATCGCCGCCGGCCCGACGCGTGCGGGGCGGTAGGCGATCGCGATCAGGCCGACGAAGATCGAGGCGGCGGCCATCAGGCCCGCGACGCTGTCGACGGTGCGATGCTCGGCGATCGGCTCTGTGGACTCGGGGTTCAGCGGTCTCTGACCTCAGCTCGGGCGCCCGCTGGGCGCGCGGCGCGAGCATACCCGCGCGGTGGACTGCCGTGCGGGCCGCCCCGACGCGGGCGTGGCCCGTCCGGGCGCTTCCAGAATCGCCACGGCTGCCAGGGTGACGGCTCGGGCTCCCCGGCGAGGCCGCCCTCGCCCTGCGCGGGCTCGGGCTCCGCCCTGATCGCGTACCAGACGACCACGCACAGGTACACGACCGGGATCTTCAGGACCAGCATCATGAAGACCAGTTCCCAGAGCACCGGAATGGATCTTACCCGCGACGTCCGATTTCATCCTCGCGCTCACCGGAAGCGCTGTCCCTCGTCGCGCCGGTAGCCGCCCCAGGCCAGCAGGGCGAAGGCAAGCGACCAGAGGCCGAGGACAGCCCAGGCGCGTCGCCGACCACGGTGACCCACCGGCGACACCCGCGCTCAGGTCTGCCACGCGCCGGGTGGGCAGGACGGCCGACACCTGCTCGACCCAGCCCGGCAGCTGGGAGGGCCTGATCCAGAGCCCGCCGGCGTAGGCGGAGACGAGGTAGACCAGGTTCGCGAGCGGGACGGCGCTCCGCGGCGTCGCCAGGTAGCCGAGCGCGATCCCGAGCAGCCCGAAGGGGACGAGCGACCCGAGCAGAACGAGCGCCAACTCCGCGAAGCCCGCAGCGCTCAGCCCGGCGGGCGTCGCGACGAGGGCAGCCACGACGACGACGAAGGCGGACGCCGTCGCGAACGCTCCGGCGGAGACGACTCGTGCCGCGAAGCGCGTGCCCGTCGAGAGCGGCAGCGTCCGCACGTAGCGCTCCCAGGGCGAGACCCGGTCGGCGGCGGCCGCGACGCCGAACTGGAAGAGCCCGACGCCGATCACTGCGAATGCCGCGAAGGAGCACATCGCGAGTGTCGCGTGCGGGCCTGCATGCGGCGCGGCGAAGAAGAGGAAGAACATCGAGGGAAAGAGCAGGGTCGGGATCGTGTAGCCCGGATAACGAGCCAGCTCCAGGGTCGTGGCGCGGACGTGCGCCCACACGAGCCCGAAACTCACGATCCGGACCTCAGGAGCAGGTCGAGCGCGTCCTCGAGCGTGACCGGCGCGGCCTCGACTTCACGAAGCCGGATGCCGTCCCGCACCAGCTGCTCGAGGAAGCGCCCGGCGTCGCCGACCCGTACGGCCAGCCGCCCGTCTGCAAGTCGTTCGGCAGCCGGCCAGCGACGCGCCGTCGTGTCCGCGTCCGGCGGGCGGAAGACCACGCGGGCTCCCCCGGCCCGTGTCCGGATCTCGGCCGCAGTCCCGTCGGCAAGCAGCCGCCCTCGCGCGACGGCGAGGACGCGCGAGGCGACCGCCTCGGCCTCGTCGAGCTGGTGCGTGGCGAGCAGCACCGTCGCCGCCTCGTCGCGAGCGGCGACGATCGCCCGCCAGACCGCGCGGCGTCCCTCGCCGTCGAGGCCCGCGGTCGGCTCGTCGAGCACCACGAGACGCGGCCTGCCGAGGAAGGCGAGCGCCACCGCGAGCCGCCGTCGCTGCCCTCCCGAGAGCCCTCCGGCCTGTCGCCGGCCGAGGTCGAGCACGCCGAAGGACTCGAGCAGCTCGTCCGTCCCGGCTGCCGCCGGGAAGTGCCGCGCGACCAACTGGACGATCTCGCGGACGCGGAGCGTGCCGGGGAACGCAACCTCCTGCGGCGCGAAGCCCACGGCCGCGCGACAGCGCGGGTCGCGCGGATCGCCGCCGAGCAGGATCACCCGCCCCGCGTCCGGTCGGCGGAGCCCCAGCACGAGCGAGATCAACGTCGACTTGCCTGCGCCGTTCGGGCCGAGCAAGGCCACGGTCGAGCCGCATCTCGAGCCCGAGCGAGAGCCCGTCGAGAGCGGTGACGGCTCCGTACCGCTTCGTCACGGCGTCCAGCCGGACGACGCTCATGCCTCGAGACCGGCAGGGCGCCGGTGCCGTGCCTCCGCCGTGAGCGCGACTGCCGCGTTGTAGCCCGCGTGGGCCGCCCAGGCCGCCGCGAAACGCCCGGACGCGAGGTACACGGCTCCGAAGAGGCCGCCCGTCAGCAGGTGGTAGCGCGAGGGCGGGCGATGTGCGGCCGCGAACCCCGCCGAGCTGAGCGCCAACGCGACAGGACCACCGAGCGGCCCGGCGAGCACACCGAGGGCGCCGTGCCGCCAGGCCGCCTCCTCGACGCCGGCCCAGATGCCGAGCGCCAGGTGCTTGCCGCCCCAGACCCGGAGTGGCCGTCCGCGCGGTCGCGGAAGCGGCGGCAGCCGCCGCTCGACGACACAGAAGAGCGTCAGGCCGAGGCCGGCGCCGAGCCCGATGCCGGTGGCGGCGGGTAGCCGGGGCTGAACCGCGGAGCGCACGACGGCGAGGAGCGCGGCCGCGACCATGAGCCCGCCGGCGTAGCGGACGGCGAGCAGCCGGGTGGTGCTCATCCGCTGCCACTGCCTCCGATCGGGATCGCGTACAGCGAGACCTCTGCGAGCCCGTCTGCTCCGACGATCCGGTCGAGTTGCCGGTCGTAGAAGCCCCCGAGCGGGAGAGCGGCGAGCTCCAGCGCGGCGCAGGCGAGGAGAACGTTCTGCGCGAGGTGCCCCGCCTCGAGCAGCGCGAAGCGGTAGCCCCTCGTCCCGTACTTGAAGCGCGAGCGCCAGAGCACGGCGGTGACGACCAGGACGACCGCGGCATGCTCGAGTGGGGACGGGTCGGCGAGCGAAGCGGCGAGATCGGGAGTGCGAGCCCTGTCGTCGAGGCGCTCGAGCCTGTGCCTGAAGGGGTCGTAGTGGTAGAGGCCGGCCGGGACGCCGTCGAGATTCGTGCAGAGCACGTAGAGCTCGAGCGGATAGAGCGCGCCCGCCGACGGGACCGGGCGCCGCCGGCCCTCCGGCCGCTGGACGACGCCGTACGCGGCGCCGAGGACGGACGCCAGCTCCCGCAGGCGGAGCGGCCGCGCGCGCCTCGCCGATCGCGAGCGCCGACTGCCGAGCGCCGTGCTCAGGCGGACGCGGCCGAGCGCAGGGCGGGGCAGCGCGACCGCGGGCCGATGCGGGTGCCGCCGCGACGAGCGCTCGACGCTCGCACGGACGAGCTCGTCCGTTGCGAGCAGGGCGAGCCCGGGCAGCCGGGCGGCGGCGGTGCTGGGGTAGAGGCGAGAGGCTTCGTGCAGCGTCTCGGCAGGGTCGTCGAGGGGCACCTCGCCACCGTGGACGAGCTCGGCGAACTGAACGGTCGGCGCGCTCACGGGAACGGGTGCGGGTCGGGGTTGAGCTCCTCGACGAGGAGCGGACGCGACGTGAGCCCGAGTACGAACGCAGCACGCCGGATGCGCGCACCGCCGAGGAACCGCGCGCCTGTGCGAAGCGTCGAGCGCGCACAGCTCGGGAGCGATCGTCTTGACGACGTGGAAGCCCAGCCGCGCGACGTCGGGAGAAGTCAGGTCGACGGCGTAGGCACTCGAGCCGGCACGGGCGATCCGGGCGAGCAGCGCCTCGGTAGCAGCTTCGGGCGAACGCGGTAAGGGTGGGATCTCGCGCACGTCGACCCTCGAGCGGGATGCGTCGAGGAAGTCAGCGGCCCTGGCATGCTCCGCGTCCGCGTAGTACCGGATGTGGTCGTGGAACTCGTGGACGTCGTCGGCGGCGGGCGGGCCGTCGATCACCGCCATCCGTCTCGCCGCGGCATGCGTCGCGAAGGCCTCGGTCAGTGCCTTCCACCAGGCGCGGCCCGCCGTGGCGGCAGCGCCGGCGCCGATCCCGATCGGCGCGCCGCCGGGACTTCTCACGATCGCCAGGGCAGAAGGGACGCCGTGCACGGGCGAGAGGTCGACCACCGCGTAACGAAGCCCCGTCGGCGCGAAGTAGCGGTCATCGAGGGCGGCGAGCTTGCGGTGGCCACGCCAGTGGAGCAACGGCAGCGAGCAGCGGTTGGCCCAGACGAGCATGAAGGCGTCGCGTTCGAGCAGCTCGTACAGGCCGAGGACGACCGCGGTGCTGCGTTCCCTGGCGCACGCGGCGCCGTTGCTCGTGGCGTAACCGATCGGCGTCGCCGTGGGCACGTCCCCGAGGTAGACGAGCTCGGCCGGAAGCCACGCCTCGCGGCCGTCTTCGAGCGACCAGCCGCGCGTCCACGGCACCCGTACCGAGGCATCGAAGGGCACGAACGGGAAGCCGGGCCGCGCATGCTGCTGCGGCGCGAAGAGGGCGAAGCGCGTCGGGTCGACCGCACGTGGGCCGAGCTGCTGCGCCGTCGCGTACACGAGCCGCTCGGACGGAACGTAGGTCGCGGCGTACCGTTCGACGGCCTCGCCGAGTGCGGCCGACGCGGCTGCGTCGCGCGTCCTCCCCCAGCCGGCGGTCATGCCGACGTGGGCCATGCCGGCGCCGAGCAGGCGCTCGTCGGAGGCGAGACCGCAGATGTACGCGTGCATTCGGGCCTCGGCCGTGCCGACGAGACACGACTCGACCCGCCCGACGAGGCCGACGTACTCGGAGACGAGCGGCTCGAAGCCGACTGCGGTCATGCCGCCGCCTCGAGCGGTAGGTCGTCCCAGGGAAGCGGCGCCGCGACCTCGGCGACGCCAGAGCACACGGGGCAGCGAGGGACGCGTAGCACCTCGTGACGGGTGATCCTCGGAGCCGGTGATCGCTCTGCGACGAGCAGCACGCCCGGGATCGAAGGGTCGCGGACGCCGAGCCAGCGCACCGCCTGCAGGACTGTGAGCTCGGCCGTCAGCCGGTCGAGGGCGGCACTCGAACGGGCTGCCGGAAGACGCCGTTCGAGCGCGAGGAGCTCCTGCCCGTAGTCGACCGCGGCCGCCCGGCGGAGCAGGAAGCAGTGGAAGCACGGCGTCTCCCCCGGCACGATCAGGGGCCCGACCGCTGCGATCCGCCCGTCGTAGGGGTGAGCCGGCAGCCACGTGGTCCCGCGGCGCAGGGCGCGGCGGTTGAGCCGAAAGAGCGCACCCGCCTCGCCCACGCCGGGCGCGGCGACGACGAGGCTCCCCTCGGCGTCCCGCCAGCGGCGCACGCTGCGAGCCTGGACCCCCGAGGCCTCGAGCAGTTCGCGCACGTCGCCGGCGCGCCGGGAGCGGCCGACCACCGTGACCGTGGCCTCGGCGAGCGCGGCGGCGACGGCCGCCGGGACGGCTCCGGTGTCGCCCGAGAGCCACTCCGCCGTCTCTCGAAGCGCGGCCGGAAGCCCGCGCAGCGACGGCCCCTCGCAGAGGAGGCCGTGCGCCGCGAGCACTGCTATGGCGTGCCCGACCGCCGGGCGCAACGGCTCGCCGAGGACGCCGACGACGTCGTCGATTTCGCGCTCGCCGTCGAGCAGCGGCAGCAGGGTGGGCACGAGCGTCGTGGCCGCATGCCCTCGAGCACGACCACGCGGTGGCCGTGCTCGAGCAGCAGCCGCCGGCCGTCCGCGACGAGTCGATAGCCCGGCCGCAGGAGCGGCCGCCGCGGCGGGGAGACTCCGGGCGGCCGCTCCGCGTCGTCTGCACGGCGACGGCTCAGCACAGGAAGAGGCACGTACAGCAGGAGCACGAGCAGATCGTGATCTGGACGGCGTAGCGCGCGCGGCCCTGGCCCTTCTCGGTCGCGCTCAGGTCGAGCAGTTCGGCGGCGATCTCCGTGAACATGGAGCCTCCTTCGTCTGGGTTGTTGTCACGTATGACAACCGTAGCGTGAGAATGTGTGCCTCGTCGGTGACGACTTCGTGCCGAAATCGTCACGGACGCAGGCAACGGTGCCTAGTGGCCGAAACGGACAGGTCTCCGACCTGAAGCCGCCCCACTCAGCCGTCGCAGGGCGGCCACGGGCAGCGGCAGCAACAGGGACGGGCGCCGCGACCGGCACCGGGGCGCGACGCCCGCGACCCCGCAGGCGGCGGCGACGGCGGAGTCGAGGCCGTCCGGAACGTCGACGGCCGACGCGGCGGGCCGTCCCAGCGATCCGCCCCGACGGCGATGCCGGCGGGTCGAGCGCGACCGCCGCGATCTCGAGCGGCGGCGTTCGGCGCCTCGACCTCGACGACGAGCGGCGGCTCCCGGCGCGGCCCCTACGCGGAGGCGAAGACCCGCAGCGCG
>CAWIUN010000016.1:0-80120 GCA_963839285.1 uncultured Actinomycetes bacterium | reverse complement strand
CGGGGCCGTCAGGGCTCGGTGTGGACGATCAGCTCGGCGATCTCCGGGTGCTCGCGGCGGATGCGCTCCTCGATCTCGCTCGCGCGCGCGTGCGCCTGGGCGAGCGGGACGCCCGGGTCGAGCCCGAGCCTGAGGAAGGCGACGAGGCCCTCGTCGGTGCGGAGGAAGCGCACCTCGCGGGGCGCCCGTCCGGTCGTCTCGCGGACGATCCGCTCGACGACCGAGCGGTCGGCCTCGACCTCGCGGCCGAGCGCCGGCTCGGCCAGCGGCTCCAGGTGCGTCTGCACCGAGCGGATCTCCGGCACCGACTCGAGGATCGCCTGCTCCACCTGCGTCGCCACCTCGTGCGCCTCCTCGAGCGAGAGCTCGCCCGGGAGCTTCAGGTGCAGCGACAGCGAGGTGCCGCTCTCGGCGTCGAGCACGCTCAGGTTGTGGATCTCGCGGACGCGCGGCACGCGCAGCGCAGCCTCGTGCGCGCGCTCGCGGAGGGCCTGCTCGCCGCCCTGCGGCTCCACGTGGACGACGACGTCCGCGCCCGGCAGCGCCCGCTCGACCGCCTCCTCGACGCGGTCGGCCGCCGCGTGCCCCTGGCCGACGGCGGCCCCGGTGGAGACCGCGATCACGACGTCGGCGAAGTTGCGGCCGCCCGCCTGGCGCATCCGCAGCCTGCGCAGGTCGACCGCCGGGCTCAGGCCGCCGATCGCCGCGAGCGCGGCAGCCTCGGCGTCGGCCGGCGCGCGGTCCATCAGCACGTCGACGTTCCGCCGCATCAGCCGAGCCGCCGCGACGAGGACGAGCAGCGCGACGAACAGCGCCGCGACCGAGTCCGCCTTCGGCTGCCCTGCGCGGGCGAGCAGCAGGCCGACGACGACCGCGACCGAGCCGCCGAAGTCGCTCGCGAAGTGGAGCGCGTTCGAGGCGAGCGCCGCGCTGTGGTAGCGCCGGGCGACCCGCCAGGAGACGATCGTCCGCGAGATGTCGATCGCGATCACGACGGCGAGGACGACGAAGGCGTACCAGGCGGCGTCGACCTCGGACGGTGCATCGCCGACCAGACGCTGCACCGCGCGGCCGCTGATCGCGACGGCGACGAGGGCGAGGAAGGCGGCCTCGGCGAGCGCCGCCAGGTGCTCGGCCTTGCCGTGCCCGTACGGGTGGCCGCGGTCGGCCGGGCGCTGACCGACCCCGACGGCGAAGAAGGTCAGGAGCGCCGCGACGAGGTCGGTCGCCGAGTGCGCCGCCTCCGAGAGCAGGCCGAGGCTGCCGGTGGCGAGGCCGGTGACGAGCTTCAGCGCGACGAGCCCGGTCGCGGCGAAGACGGACGACAGCGCTGCGCGCCGCTGCGGGGACATGGTCCGAACGTTAGTGCCGGATGCGGTCGGGAGCCCAGACGACGGCGTCCAGGCGGCTCGCGACGTGGACGAGCGGCGGCTCGTCCGGCAGGGCGACCGGCGCGACCGTGTTCAGCTCGACCTCCGCCTCGCCGCGCCGGAGCGACCAGGGCAGATGGTGGATCTCGACGCGCCGGAGGCCGGAGGCCTGAGCCGAGTAGAGGCAGTAGCGCTCGGTCAGGAAGTGCTCGAGCGACCCGGGGCCGGCCCGGAGGACGTCGCCCTCGCCGCGGTAGCGCGCGCTGAAGACCGCGCCGGGCCGCGAGGAGTCGACGTGCGTCCACCCGAGCCGGCGCTCGAGCTCGACCCGCGCGTGGCGGTACGGCAGCCCATAGAGGCGCCGGGCCGCCTCGACCGCGGGCCGGCTGCCCGCCTCGAGCCCGAGGAACCAGATCCCGGGCCGGCCGTCGTGCTCGACGTAGGTGCGCACGTTCAGCTCGCCGAAGCTCGAGAGGAGGGGCAGCGGCGGCAGGCCCCGGAGCCGGAAGGCGCCGACGCGGAACGGCGTGATCCCGAGCCACGCCGACCCGTCGAAGGCCTGCAGCTCGAGCGGCTCCGGCACGAGCGGGCGCAGCGCCTCCGGGTCGACGCGCCAGTGCAGGAAGGCGAGGTCGTCCCAGGTCTGGGCGACGAGCCACGGCGCGTCCGGGAGCGGCCAGGGGCGGTGCCCTGCCTCTCCGACGACGGCGGCCTGCCGCGCCGGTGCCTCGAGGAAGTCGGTGGCGCCGCTCACGGTCTCCTTCTCACCGCTCGAGCAGGCGTGACACCCGCAGCGCCGCGAGCCCGAGCGCCGTGCCGGCGACGGCGTCGAGCACGAAGTGGTTCGCGGTCGCGAAGACCGTGTACGCCACCGCGGGCGGGTAGGCGAGCGCGGCCGCCCGGGCGGCGCCGCTCTCGCTCGTCCGGAGCACCCCGGCCGCGGTGATCACGGCGAAGGCCATGTGGATGCTCGGCATCGCCGCGATCGGGTTGTAGAGCCGGGCCACGAGCCCCGAGTCGAGGTCGACGCCGCTGACGTCCTTGATCGTGTCCTCGAAGCCGTCGAGCGTCCGCGGCGGGTCGCAGGGGAAGGCGACGAAGACGGGCGTCGAGCCGACGATCGCGAGCCCGACCGCGCGGCGCAGCCACGGGTAGCGCGGGTCGGCACGCGCCCAGAGCCGCATCGGCACGCCGACGGTCAGGAGCACGTTCAGCGTCACGTAGCCGCCGTTGAGCAGGTGGCAGAGCGTGCGGTGCTCGAGCAGCGTCCGCTGGAACGCCGGGCTCGACGTGGAGCCCGAGGCGGCGCTCGAGCGCGACGACGCGCTCGGCGTTCCGGGCCGCCCGGCGCCGCCCCTCCTCGCCGACGACGAGGCGGCGCGCGAGCAGGTAGAGGACGTAGGCGCCGAGCCCGAGCGCGACCTCGCGCCGGGCGGGCATGCGGCGTCGGCGGCCGCTCATGGCAGGATCACCCTGATGGCACGCTGGCGACAGGCTGCTCGCGTGCTCGCCGGCTTCGCCGCGACGGGCGCGTTCCTCGCGCTCTTCGCGCGCAAGGTCGACATGGGCGACGCGCTCGGGGAGTTCCAGGCGCTGCCCTGGTGGGCGACGGTCGCCGGTGCGGCGATGGTGTTCGTCAATCTCGGGTTCATGTCGGTGCGCTGGCGGTACCTCGTCCAGGGCGCCGGCTACGACGTCGCGCTGCGTCCGCTCGCGCGCGCCGCCGCCGTCGGCCAGGCGGGCAGCAACATCCTGCCGTTTCGCGGTGGGGACGTGCTGCGGGTGGAGTCGATCCGCGAGCGCGGCGTGCCGGCGTTCGTCGTGATCGGGACGCTCTTCGCCGAGAAGGTGCTCGACGGCCTCGCGCTCGCGGCCTGGATCGTGATCGGCGCGCTGATGCTGGGGAAGGGCGGCGCGATCTTCCTGCTCGGGCTGGCGCTGCTCTCGGGCGCGGCGCTCGGCGTCGTCCTCCTCAACCTCGCGGCGCGCAACCCGGCGGCCGCGACGCGGCTCGTCGGCGGCGCGGGGCGCGCGCTGCCGCCCGCCTGGCAGGAGCGCCTCGAGCGTGCGGTGGCGCACTTCGTCGGCGGGCTCGGCGCCTTCACCGACCGGCGCCGCCTCGGCCTCGCGCTGCTGGCCTCGGTCGGGATGTGGACGGCGGACGTCGTCATGTACGCGGTCGTCGGCTGGGCCTACCACCTCGGCGTCCCGTTCGGCACCTACTTCCTGCTCGAGGGCGTCGCGAACCTCGCCCTCGCGATCCCCGCCGCGGCCGCCGGGATCGGCACCTTCGACTACCTGACCCTGGTCGCGGCGCAGAGCGTCTCGGTGCCGGAGGCGCAGGCGCCGGCCTACGTGCTGACGGTGCACGCGTTGACGGTCGTGCCGATCACGATCGCCGGCGCGCTCGTGCTCTGGCGCGCGTTCCCGCGGCTCGGGCGGGGGTCAGAGGCCGCGCGCGCTGCGGAACTCGAGGTCGAGCCGCTCGAGCACGCGCCGGAGAGGCCTCGCCGGCCGCACGGACGGCGGCGGGCAGTAGCGTCTCGAGCTCCGGTTCGGCGGGCCGCTCCTCCTCGAGCGCCCGCGCGGCGACGAGCTCCGGGTCGAGCTCCTGCAGGCGCGCGTGCGCGGCGATCTGGCCCGGAGTCAGCGGCATCAGCGCGCGGAGCGTCGCCAGCACCGCCGACTCGCTCTCCTGCGGCGCGGGCGAGAACAGCGCCCCGACCGCGACGTAGGCGCGTGTGCGCCCGGGCCCGAGCGGGTCGTAGGCGAGCGCGATCGGCAGCAGCGCATCCGGGCGGGCGCGGCGGATCAGCAGCCCGAGCCCGCGCTGGACCGGCCCGATCGCTCCGTCCGGCGAGGGGCGCCCCTCGGGATAGACGACGAGCGAGCCGCCGCCCGCGACGTGGGCGAGCAGCGCTTCCAGGTCGCGCCGGGCGACGGCCCGGCGGCCGGCCCAGAACTCGTCGAGCCCGGGCAGCTCCGCCCGCTCGAACCGCCGCCAGAGCAGGTCGAGGTAGCCGCCGTCGTCGAGGTCGCCCAGCTGCCGGGGCTGCGGGCGCCCCAGCCGGCGCGCGCGGGCCCGGAGCAGCGTCGGCGAGCTCGTCGGGCAGCGCCGCGACCGGCAGCCGGGGCGTGTCGCGGACCGCGTCGACGAGGTGCGCCCGGGCGGCGCTCGCGATCGGCAGCGCCAGCCGCCGGGCGCGGAGGACGCCGCCGACCTGGACGCGCGAGCCGAGCCGGCGGACGGCGAGCGGCAGGGCCGGCGGGTAGCCGACGACGAAGCCGCGCCGGAACATGTCGTCGCGGGCGACGAAGACCGGCTTGACGCCGCGGCTCCAGAGCCGGGCGCGCCAGTAGATGTTCGTCGTCAGCGGGATGTCCCAGTCGCTCCGGTGCGTGACGAGGAGCAGCGTCCGCGGCGGCACCTCGAACTCGTCGTTCAGCACCCGGACGGAGAAGCGCGCCCGCGTCGCGGCCGTCCCGCCGAGCGCGACCGCGTCGAACAGCTCGAGCCGCCTCACCTCGTCAGCACGCGCTCGTAGACCGCGAGCACGTCGTCGACGACCGTGTCCCAGGAGTAGTGCTGCGCCTCGCGGCGGCCGGCGCCGCCGAGCCGCGCCCGGAGGGCGTCGTCCTCGAGCAGCTCGCCGAGGGCGCCCGAGAGCGCGCCGGCGTCGCCGGGAGGGACGAGGCGCCCGCACTCGGACGGCAGCACCGCCGCATAGCCGGGGATGTCGGAGGCGACGACCGGCAGCCCGGCCGCCATCGCCTCGACGAGGACGACTCCGAAGCTCTCGCCCCCGAGCGACGGCGCGCAGAAGACGTCGGCGTCGGCGAGGACGCGGCGGAGCGCGCCGTCGTCGAGCGCGGCCGTGGGCGCGGACGCGGGGCCCGAGGTCGCCTTCGACGCCGACGAGGTCGAGGGTGACGTCGTCCGGCAGCCGTTGCAGCGCCTCGAGCAGGACCGGCAGCCCCTTGCGCGGCTCCGGCCTGCCGACGAAGGCGATCCGCCGCGCTCCCCGCTCGCCCGCGCCGTACGCGGCGACGTCGATCGCGTTCGGGATCAGGTCGTAGGCGCCGGGAAGCACCTGCGCGGCGAAGTCCCGCGCCGCGACCGAGACGGCGATGCGCGCCGCCAGACGCCGCGCGGTCGGCGCGACGACGGGCCGCCAGACGCGGTACCAGAACGGCCGGTTCGCGACCATGTGGAAGGTGCCGACGACGGGCGCGCGCGCCGCCCAGACCGCGGTCATGCCCGCGGCCGGGAGCATCGGCTCGTGCACGTGGACGACGTCGAACCGCCGCGCGCGGACGTGACGCGCCGTCCGCCGGACCGTCCCCGGCGAGAGCGCCACGCGCGTGACCGTGCCCTCCCAGGTGAAGCCGATCGAGCGGCCGAGCGGCCGGAAGCCGTCGAGCGTCGACCGGCCCGTCCGCCGGCGCGAGCACCTCGGCGTCGACGCCGCGGCGCCGGAGCACGTCCGCCAGCCCGGCGACGTGGGTCTGCACCCCGCCGGGCACCGACCACGAGTACGGGCAGACGAGGGCGACGCGCACACTCCGAGCCTAACGGCGACGCCCCGCCGCAGCGCCGGACCCGCTCGGTGCGGCGACCTCATGCATCGGTGAACCGCCGCCGGAGCGGCTGCAGCGGACCGCTCGGCCACATCGGCAGCCGCGCGGGCAACGGCTTCGAGCCGGTCTCCTCCGCCGTCGACGGCAGCCGCGTCACCGTCCTCCTCGACGGCGGCGCGGCTACGACCGCCGCGGCTCGGCCTCGCGCATCGTCGCGCGGCCGTCCTCGTCGACCTCGACCACGAAGCGACCGGCATCGCGGCCGCTCGTGAACCGCCGCACGCCTCTCGGGCGGCGGAAGATGATCGCGTGGGTGTCGGTCCGGGTCTCGATCGTGAAGCCCTCTGCGAGCTTCTCGTCGAGGAAGGCGTCGAGCCCGTCCTTCCGCGTGCCTGTCGCGTCGATGTCGCCGGCCATCTCGTCGCCCAGTATGACGTGCGGGGCGGCTGAACTGCCCGACGACTGACGGAGGACCTGGCCTAGGTCAGAGCTCGGAATGACCTCGAGAAGAGGATGCCTCGTTCCGAGCCGGTCGGGAGGCAGCCTGCGCGCCGGGACGCGACTCGTCGTCGACGATTGCGGGACGCTGCTCCGGATCGCGGCCGGCGAGATCGAGGTCGCCGCCGGGCACACGCCCGTCGCGCCCACGCTCGTTCGCTCGCAGGCGCTGGCGGCGCGGTACGAGGCGGCCCCCGCCGGGGAGAGATCTCGGCTGCCGAGGAATCGAGCGCGTGACACGGGTCAACTCGCTGAAGGTTCGATTTCACGGGGACGAGGTGCTGCAGATGACCGCATGGAAGGTCGCGGAGCAGCTGGGGTGGTTGTTCGGACGGTGTCCCGAGGACGCGGGGGCGGTTTCGAGCGGGCCCGATGAGTCTTCGGCGGTCTGCGAGTCTCCACCGCGTACGCATCCGTACGCGTTGGCCCGCCTACCACTCCGGGAGCACCATTGAGGCTTCTTCTCACCTCCGCCGGCATCAAGAACACGAGCATCCGCGACGCCCTGGTCGACCTCCTGGGCAAGCCGATCGCGGAGTCCGACGCACTCTGCATTCCCACTGCGGCATACGGGCACCCCATGGTCGGTCCCGGCGGTGCATGGCGGTTCATCAGCGGTCGGTCCACCGAGCCCATGTGCGAGCTCGGTTGGAAGTCCCTGGGAGTGCTGGAGCTGACCGCGCTGCCCAGCATCGACGCAGAACGCTGGCTCCCCTGGGTCCGCGAGACAGACGTCCTGCTGGTGAACGGCGGCGACGCCCTCTATCTCTGCCACTGGCTGCGGCAGTCCGGGCTGGCGGAGCTCCTGCCGTCGCTGCGCGAGACGGTCTACGCAGGGTTCAGCGCCGGGAGCATGGTGATGACGCCCAGGATCGGCGAGGACTTCGTCCGGTGGAAGCCGCCCAGCGGCGGCGACGGCACGCTTGGAATCGTCGACTTCTCGATCTTTCCGCACCTCGACCACGAGGCCCTGCCGGAGAACACGATGGCCGACGCAGAGAGGTGGGCCGCCGGCCTGGGGGTGCCGGCGTACGCGATCGACGATCAGACCGCGATCAAAGTGGTCGACGACACCGTCGAAGTCGTCTCCGAGGGGCACTGGAAACGGTTCACCGTCTAGAACCGACAGCAGCTGAGAAGCTCCGCCGCCGGCGTTCTGGACCGGGCCGTAGGATTCCGCCGTGCCGTTCACGCTCAGGAACATCAAGGAGGATCTGGAGGACATCGGCCCCGCGTTCGACGGCGCGCCGGGCCTGGAGTTCCGCGCGGCGACCAGGGCGCTCGAGCTCGAGCGATCCGCCTCGGCTACCAGCGCGTCCCGCCCGGCTACCGCTCGGCGATGACCGCTCGCGAGCGCCGATCAGCGTGAGTCACTGAAAGGTGAGCAGACCCGCGAGGTCGCGGAGGCGCGCGACGCGCGAAGGATCGTCATCTTCGGGTGCGAGCTCGAGCGCGCGGCGGGCCTGCTCGCGCGCCTCGGCGTCGCGGCCGAGCGCGGCGTAGCTCTCGGCGAGCTCCTCGTGGAAGTAGGCGTCTTCGACTCCTCCCTCGGCGGCCCAGGCGAGGCACTGCTCGAGTGCCGCCGCTGCCTCGGACGGGCGTCCGAGTGCGCGCAGCGCCTTACCAACCGCATAGCGGGCGATCTCTCGCTCGTAGGGACGCGGGTCGTCACGTTCACGGGAGGCGAGTGCGAGCTCGAACGCCTCGAGAGCGCCCGCTGCGTCGCCGGTCTCATAGCGCGACCAGCCCACGTTGTTGTAGAGCGGGCCGAGCCAATAGCGAACGCCGGGGTCGTCCGAGAAGGCGGCGATCTCGACTCCGCGTGCCGTCCATGTCTCGCTGTTGTCGACCAGGGCGACCATGTGCGCCGCATCGACGGCGAGCACGTCCTCGCCGTTCGCCCGGGCCTGCTCGAACGCTTGCTCGAACAGTGCACGCCCCGCCCCCGGCGGCCCGGATGACCGCTCTCGTCGACCGCGCTCGAGCAGCACGCGCGCCGTGATCCCGCCGAGAGCCTCCGCCTCGTCGAGCAGCGCGTCGCACTCTTCGAAGCGGCCGCGCAAGCCCTCGACCCGAGCGAGCTGCGTCAGCACGTCCGACCGGCCCGCGTCTGTCGTCTCCTCCTCGAGCTGTGCACGCAGACGAGCTTCGCTCACGTCGAGATCGTCGAAGTCCCACAGCGGACGCAGCCTGTCTCCCATCGGCTTCGACGATCGTGACAGACGAAGCAGGGGGTAGCGAATGGCTCGGAACTACGGATGTGGGCGGCGCTGATGTCGGCGAAGGTTCAGGTTGCAGGCCGACAGGAGGACGGTACGGCCACGCCGCTCCCGACCGCTCGTCCAAAGAGGTTCTCGCTGCCGGTCGAGCCGGGGCGGCGAACCGCGACGTGGTCGCTACTGATGGTGCCCGGCACGGCCGTCGCGCTCCTCGCGGCCGCGGCGATGGGAACGTTCCTACAGGTAGCGGTCTTCGATCTCGAGGAGCAGGAGAGCATCGGGCGCGCGGGTGCCCGGGGCTACATCGCAGGCCTGTTCCTGCTGGCGCTGATGACCCTGCCCGCCCTCGCCGGGATCATCCTCGGCATCCGAGCGCGACGCCTGGGCGAGGGCCGCAGAGGAACGACGGGACTCGTCGTCAACGTCCTGGTCGTCGCCTATCTCGTCATTCCTGGAATCGTCTTCGTCCTCTTCGGCTGAGTCTCCGGGGATCCCGCCAGACTCGGTTGGGCCACTGGTGCGAAATGAAGCCCGAGCGGCCGATTGACCCCGAGCGTTCAGCGGCGAACATGTAGAGGACCGATGCTCGTCCGGCGTGCCGCGTATGTCTCGATCGGATCGGCCGCACTCGCTGCGGCCGGCGCGCTCCTGGCGTTGGTTCAGTGGAGCAGCGGCAGCCCCGGTCCGGGACTGGTCGTGAGCGTAGTCGCTTGCCTCGTCGGATTCGGCGTCGCGATCACGGTCGAGGCTGCAGGCACCGACCGCCGCGATCTGCGGCTCGGCCTGGCAGGGCTCGTCGCCAATCTGCTGATCGCGGTGTTCTGGGCGGTAGTCGTCGTCGGCGCATACATGGGGGCGTAGGCAGCTACTCCACCCTGCGCGGGTATTTCGGAATGCCCCTGACGACGGAATGAGAGCGGCGGTTCGATGCCCGCTGTTAGTTCGTTAGCCTCCTCCGTCCCGTCGATTGCGAGGAGGCTTTCGGATGTCGGAATACGTCGTCAAGCCGCTTGATGCAAGTACATGGGATGCGTTCGCCCGTCTGGTCGATCGACACAATGGGGTTTCCGGCGGGTGTTGGTGTACCTGGTTTCACACCTTCCACCGCGAAAAGACTTTCACGGCCGACGGAAACCGCGCGCTCAAGGAGCGGCTCGTCGCGGAAGGCGGTGCGCACGCGTCGCTCGTGTTCGATGCCGATGAGGCAATCGCGTGGGCCCAATATGGATCGCCGGCCGAGCTGCCGAACATCCACCACCGCAAGGAGTACGAAGAGACCCTCGACCGGCTGCCCGACTACCGGATTACCTGCATCTTCGTCGACAAGAAGTACCGGCGACAAGGAGTGACGGCGATCGCCCTTCGCGGTGCATTGGGCCTGATCGCGCAGGCAGGTGGCGGAGTCGTTGAAGGGTATCCGCACGACGCCGGAGGTAAGCGTGTGTCTTGCCTCTACAACAGCACACGTACGCTCTACGAGCGTGAGGGATTCGCCTACGTGCGACCGAAAGGCCTCGGGAACTGCGTGATGCGCAAGACCGTGCGAGCGCGCAGACGCCGATAGAACCGCTGCTGCCCCACCTGCCGTCGTTCCGACGCCCTAGGGGCGGAGCTGGAATCGAGATGCGTCGACTCCGCGTGCTCACGCGTGTTCCCCGAACGGTCGTCCTGCCGCCGTCAGGGGCCGCGAGCGCGTCAGCGGTGCCCGGGGCCGGCGCGCCGTCCGCGCGTGGTACGCGCGGCGCTCCAAGAACGGGCCAGCCGATCGGGCGAGTGCCCGCGAATGGGCGCGAGCAGATCAGAGTTCGAGCCTGCGACGCCTTCGTCGGCGGGCGTTCCACTCCGCGTACGCCGCAAGAGCGAGACCTGCGACCACGAGCAGCAGCGTAACGCCCCATCCCCATCGCAAGATCCCCGTGACCGTGAAGAAGACTCCGGCCGGGACCCACGCCCAGTGGATGTGCCGACCTCGACGCTGCACGCACGGGATCCAAGCCGGATGCTCCGGAGCACGCAAGTTCGAGTCCGTGGGTGGGAGGCGCTGCATGGGCCGCTGTGCGGGAGTACACCCCAGACGGTCTCACAGTTCTGGAATGACGCCCGGGCTAAGGTCTCTCGGTGGCGCAGGAACACCCCGACGCTCTCGCGTACAGGCGTACTGCTGATGCCTTCCGATCCGGGGATCTGGACAGGGTCGAGAGCGTGATCGCGCCCGAGGTCGTATGGCACGTTCCCGGCGAGCACCCGATGGCGGGAACCATTCGAGGGCGCGATGCAGTTCTTGCCTGGCTGACGCAGCTCGAGACGCTTGGATTCTGGCTTGTCGAGGACGACGTGTTTGCAAGCGACCGTCACGTCTGCGCTGTCAGCACGATGGGCGCTCGCCGCGACGGCGTCGATGCGCACACCCGCGTGATCAGCGTCTTTCGGTATCGGGATGGACGGCAGGTCGAGCGCTGGCTCTACCCCGACGACACCGCCGCCTGGAACGCGATCTTCGCGGGCTAACGCGCGCCCCGCAGCAGCAGACATATGCAGTCGGCTGCGCGAGCGTCCCTCACGCCCGACAGGGAAACGGCGCCGTCAGAGATTGCCGCGCAGGGCCTGCTCGCGCTCGATCGCCTCGAACAGGGCCTTGAAGTTGCCGTCGCCGAAGCCGCGGGCGCCGTGGCGCTCGATCACCTCGAAGAAGAGGGTGGGCCGGTCCTGGGCGGTCTTCGTGAAGATCTGCAGCAGGTAGCCCTCGTCGTCGCGGTCGGCGAGGATCCGCAGGCGGCGCAGGTCGGCGTAGTCCTCGTCGATCTCCCCCACCCGCTCGGACACCTCGTCGTAGTACGAGTCGGGCGTGCCGAGGAAGACGACGCCGCGCCGCTGCAGCTCCTCGACGGTGCGGACGACGTTGTCGGTCGACATGGCGACGTGCTGCGCGCCGGGGCCGCCGTTGAACTCGAGGTACTCCTCGATCTGGCTCTTCCGCTTGCCCTCCGCCGGCTCGTTGATCGGGAACTTGACCCGCCCGGCGCCGTCGCTCATCACCTTGCTCATCAGCGCCGAGTACTCGGTCGAGATGTCCTCGTCGGAGAAGTGCAGCATCTCGGTCATGCCGAAGACGCGCTCGTAGAACTCGACCCAGTGCTCCATCCGGCCGAGCTCGACGTTGCCGACGATGTGGTCGATCTGCAGCAGCCCGGCCGGCTCCGGGTCGCCGCCGGGCGTCTGCTGCTCGACGTAGCCCGGCAGGAACGGCCCCGCGTAGTCGCTGCGGCCGACGAAGGTGTGGATCACGTCGCCGTAGGTCGCGATCGACGCCAGCTCGACCCGGCCGAAGTCGTCCTCGACCGTGTGCGGCTCGGCGACGCCGCGGGCGCCCCGCTGCACCGCCTGGCGGTAGGCCTCGGAGGCGTTCGGGACGCGCAGCGCGATGTCGCGGACGCCGTCGCCGTGCCTCGCGGTGAAGCGGCTGATCGGGTGGTCCTCGCGCAGCGCGGAGGAGACGACGAGCCGGATCTCGCCCTGCTCGAGCACGTACGAGCAGCGGTCGCGGACGCCCGTCTCGGGCCCCGAGTAGGCGGTGCGGCGGAAGCCGAAGGCGCGCTCGTAGTAGAAGCAGGCCTGCTTCGCGTTCCCGACCCAGAGCTCGACGTGGTCCCAGCCGTCGAGGGGCATGAAGTCTTCGGCCATGGCCGCAGTATTACTCGACCGGGGTCTCGGGCGCACGCGTCAGCGGGATCCGCACCCGCTCGAGCGCGATCCCCGCGAAGACGAGCACGCCGCCGACGACCTCGAGCGGCTGCAGGCTCTCCGAGAGCAGGAGCAGCGCGAAGAGGACGGCGAAGAAGGGCTGCAGGTTCCCGAACAGCGTCGCGCGGGCGGCGCCGACGCGGTCGACGGCGGTGAACCAGAGGATGTTGGTCAGGAAGAGCGGGCCGACGACCGCGTAGGCGAAGGCGAGCCAGGCGACCGCGCCGAACGAGAACGCCTGCTCGGCGACCTGCCCGCCGCCGGCCGCCGCGAGCGGGATCCAGCCGATCGTGAGCACGAGCGACGAGATCCGCAGCGGCGAGTAGCGGCGCATCAGCGGCGCGACCGCGAGCGTGTAGACGGCCCAGGTGACCGCCGCGCAGAGCGCGAGCAGCGCGCCCTTCAGGTCGGACGAGACGCCGCCGCCCGAGGCGGCCGCGATCAGGCCGACGCCGGCGAGCGTGATCAGCGCGGCCGCCCAGAAGCGGCGCCCGAGCCGCTCGAGCCCGATCGCGACGCCGATCACGCCGACGAAGACGGGCGTCGAGCCGAACATCAGCGACACCGTCG
This sequence comes from uncultured Actinomycetes bacterium, assembly GCA_963839285.1. Taxonomy (GTDB): domain Bacteria; phylum Actinomycetota; class Thermoleophilia; order Gaiellales; family Gaiellaceae; genus DASSSQ01. Next base: position 67,144 of record CAWIUN010000016.1, on the reverse strand, counting down.
AGGCGGTCGTGAAGTGGAGGCTGTAGACGAAGCAGACCTGGTTCAGGAAGATCGTGCCGCCGGCGAGCGCGACCAGGCCGAGGTCGCCGCGCGCGACCCGGAACGACCGCTCGCGCCACCAGGTGAAGCCGACGAAGAGGCCGATCGCGAGGAAGTAGCGCGTGACGCCGTAGGAGAGCGGCCGCCAGCCGTGGGTGAGCAGGTACCGCGACGCCGTCGAGTTGAGCGCCCAGAGCAGCACCGTCCCCAGCAGCATCCCGTCCACGGGCGATACGCGGCGCACGCCGGGAAGCTACCCGGGTACAGTTGCCCCGCGATGACCGAGCCGCCGGGACCGACCAGGGACGACGTCGACGCGCTCGTCGGCCCCGCCACCCCGCACTTCGCCTACCAGCTGCGGGCGCGGGTGCGCGAGCTGATCGCCGAGCTGCCCGCCGACGACCCCGTCCGCCGCTACGGCGAGGAGCAGATCGACCTGCTCGACCGCCTCGGGCACGCCTCCTCGAAGGCCGAGGAGGGCGGGCTCGAGTCCCGTGAGCGGCCGGGCTGGGACGGGCTGCCCGCCTCGGCGCCCGCGTCGGCTCCGCTGCCTCGCAGGCAGTGAGGTGATGTAGGTGTACCCCTACATCTGATGGAGGTGTCCACCGTCCTCGTCACGGGCGGCTCGCGCGGGATCGGCAGGGCGATCGCGCTGCGATTCGCGCCGCGACGGGGTCGGCCGGGTCGCGATCGGCTACCTCCGCAACGACACGGCCGCCGAGGAGACCGCGGAGGAGCTGCGCGCGCTCGGCGCCGAGCCGGTGCTCGTCCGCGGCAACGTCTCCTCGCAGCGCGTGCGCGACGAGGTCGCGGCGCTCGGGCCGCTCGACGCGCTCGTCCACAACGCCGCGACGGGCGTGATCCGGCCCGCGCTCGAGGTCGAGGAGCGCCACTGGGACTGGACGCTCGACGCGAACGCGAAGGCCCTGCTCCTGCTCGCGCAGGCCGCGGCGCCGCAGATGCGGCCCGGCTCGGCGATCGTCGCGCTCTCCTCGCTCGGGTCGTTCCGGACGCTCGACAACTACGTCCTCGTCGGCACCTCGAAGGCGGCGCTCGAGGCGCTCGTCCGCTACCTCGGGGTCGAGCTGGCGCCGCGCGGGATCCGCGTCAACGCCGTCTCCGGCGGCGTCGTCGACACGGGCGCGCTCGACCACTTCCCGAACCGGGCGGAGATGCTGCGGGCCGCGCGCGAGCGGACGCCGGCCGGCCGGATGGTGACCGCCGACGACCTCGCCGGCGCCGTCGCCTTTCTCTGCGGGCCCGACGCGGCGATGATCTGCGGGCAGACGATCGTCGTCGACGGCGGCTTCTCGCTGCCGGCCTGAGCCAGATGGTGATGGATCCCGACAACCGCCGCGCCTGGGACGAGGTCCACCGGCGCCGCGCGCAGTCGGCCGCGGCCGAGAGCGGGATCCCGCAGCCCGTCCGCGACCGGCTGCCGCCGCTCGACGGGCTGCGCGTCCTCCACCTGCAGTGCTCGACCGGGGCCGCCACGGTCGAGCTGGCGCAGGCGGGCGCGCTCGTGACCGGGCTCGAGGGCTCGGAGCAGGCGCTCGCCGCCGCGCGCGAGCGGGCGCCGGAGCTGCCCTGGGTGCACGGCGACCCGCAGTCGCTGCCCGGCGAGCTGCGCCGCGGCCGCTTCGACCTCGTCTACGTCGACCCCGGCTCGCTGCGCTTCATCTCCGACCTCGGCTCCTGGGCGGCGGGCGTGCTGGCGGCGCTGCGCCCGCTCGGCTGGCTCGTCGTCTACGAGGAGCACCCCGCCGGCGCCTGCCTCGACGCGGCGCTGCACTGGCGCGAGGACTACTTCGCCGCCTATCCCGAGCAGGGCGAGCGGCGCTGGCGGCTCGGCGACGTCGTCACCGCCGTTTCGCAGGCCGGGCCTGCAGGTGAAGCGCTTGGAGGAGTATCCGCCGCGCACCGACGCGTGGCGCCGGCAGGACCCCCGCGTCCCCGGCGAGTACCTGCTACGAGCGGAGAGGCCACGATGAAGACACGCAGACTGGGCGAGCTCGAGGTGCCGGCGCTCGGGCTCGGCTGCATGGGCATGTCCGAGTTCTACGGCACGGCCGACGAGGACGAGGCGATCGGACGATCCGGCGGGCGCTCGAGCTCGGCGTCACCCTCCTGGACACGGCCGACATGTACGGCGTCGGCGCGAACGAGCGGCTCGTCGGCAAGGCGATCGCCGGCCGCCGCGACGAGGTGGTCCTGGCGACGAAGTTCGGGAACGTGCGCTCCGAGTCGGGCGAGTTCCTCGGCATCGACGGCAGTCCCGGGTACGTCAGCAGAGCGTGCGAGGCGAGCCTGCGGCGGCTCGGAGTCGAGACGATCGACCTCTACCAGCAGCACCGCGTCGACCCGAAGACGCCGATCGAGGAGACGGTCGGCGCGATGGCGGAGCTGGTCGAGGAGGGCAAGGTCCGCCACCTCGGCCTCTCCGAGGCGCTGCCCGAGGACCTGCGCCGGGCGCACGCGACGCACCCGCTCGCCTCCGTGCAGACCGAGTACTCGCTCTTCACGCGCGACCCGGAGCGAAACGGCGTCCTCGCCGCCTGCGAGGAGCTCGGGATCGGCTTCCTCGCCTACTCGCCGCTCGGCCGCGGGATGCTGACCGGCCGCTTCCGCCGCCCGGAGGACTTCGAGCAGGGCGACTTCCGCGGCGGCGGCCGCTATCCGCGGATGACCGGCGAGAACTTCGAGCGCAACCTGGCGCTCGTCGACGCGGTCGAGGAGATCGCCGCGCGGCACGACGCGCGGCCGTCCCAGGTGGCGCTCGCATGGCTCCTGGCCGCACGCGACTTCGTCGTCCCGATCCCGGGCACCAAGCGCGTCCGCTACCTCGAGGAGAACGCGGCGGCCGCCGGGCTCGAGCTGACCGCGGACGACCTCGAACGGCTGGACGCGCTCCCGGACGCGGTCGGCGAGCGCTACGGCGGCGGCCGGACGCCGGACTGGGTCTCGCCGCCGCTGCACGCGTAGCGCCGCCGACCCGCAACCGAATCGGCCTCGCAGGCGTTCTCCCGGCGCAGCAACCACCACGTCGGGAGGAAGCACATGGGACTCTTCGTCAGCCTGATCCTGATCGCCGTCGGCGCGATCCTCGCCTGGGCCGTCCACCCCACCTCGAGCGGCGCCGTCGACGTCAACACCGTCGGCTACATCCTGCTCGTGGTCGGGATCGTCGGCCTGATCCTCGACCTGCTGCTCTGGGAGTCGTGGGGCCCGCGCCTGATGCGGCGCCGGACGGCCTACGCCGACGGCCCGGCCGAGCGCGGCTATCCGGCCCGCCGCCGCACCGTCGTCGAGGAGGACGACGTCTACTAGACGGCCCCGCCTGGATCCCGCGTCGCGGGCTACGGCAGCAGGCGGCGGATCGTGTCGCCCGCGATGTAGCCCGCGACGCTCGGGTTCTCCTGCAGGCGCCGGACCGAGTACTCGTACCAGCGGCGGCCGAACGGGACGTAGACCCGCAGGCGGTGCCCGGCGCGGACGAGCTGGTCGCGGCGGTCCTCGCGGACGCCGAGCAGCATCTGGAACTCGTAGGCGTCCTCGCCGAGGCCGCGGGCGGCGATCTGCTCGAGCGCGCGCCGGATCAGCCACTCGTCGTGGGTGGCGATCCCGACGTGACAGCCGAGGTCGAGCAGCCGGTCGAGCGCCGCGTCGAAGCTCGCGCGCACCTGCTCGGGGTCGCGGAACGCGAGCTCGGGCGGCTCGACGTAGATCCCCTTGCAGAGCCGGACGCTCGGCTGCAGGTCGGCGAGGGCGCGGACGTCGTCGGCGGTCCGGCGCAGGTACGCCTGCAGGACGACGCCGACGTTGTCGAGCCCCGCCTCGCGCAGCTCGCGGTAGAGCCGCAGCGTGTCGTCGGTCGTCGAGGAGTCCTCCATGTCGATGCGGACGAAGTTGCCGCGGGCGGCCGCGTCGCGGACGACCTGCTCGAGCCCCTCGCGCGCGAGGTCGAGGTCGAGCTTGAGGCCGAGCGCGGTCAGCTTGACCGAGACGTTCGCGTCGAGCCGCTCGCGCTCGATCGCGGCGAGCACGTCGAGGTAGGCGCCGGCGATCGCGCGCGCCTCGTCGGGGGTCGCCGTCTCCTCGCCGAGCACGTCGACGGTCGCGAGCATCGAGCCCGCGTTCAGCCGGGAGACGACGTCGACGGCGTCCTCGATCTCGGTGCCGGCGATGTAGCGGTCCGAGATCCGCCGGACGACCGGGCGGGGCACAGCGGGCAGCAGGCGGACGATGGCCCGGTCGAAGATCGCCACGAGCCGATTCTACGTTCGCGTCCCGGCGCTACTCGCGCATGAACCCCTGGCGCGCCGCGCTGACGAGCGCGACCGCCTCGGGGAACAGCACGCGCATCGCGTCGCGGAGCGCGATCGCCTGCTCGCCGGGGTCGCCGGAGACGTCGACGCGCTTGAGCGCGGCACCGGTCAGCTCGACCGCGGTGTTCAGGGTCAGCGTCGCGAACTGCTCGCGCTGGGCCTCCTGCACCGACTCGGCCTGCTTCTCGGCGAACTCGCGCAACCCGCGCATCAGGTCGTCCGGGTCGCCCCCGAAGGGGAAGTTGAAGCCGCCTTCCATGGCCACAGTGTGCCTGATCCCGAAGCGCCTGCGGACGCCGCCGAGGCCTCGAGCGGGGCGTCCTCACACGTGCAACCAGCATGGGCCACGGACGCCGGCACGCCCTCGCCTGGCCTGGGAACGGCCCCGCCAGGGACGTCCGATGCGCATCAAGACTCTAGGCGTCGTAGCTCGCGGCGGCCTCGAGCGCCACGGGCGGTTGCTGGAGCCCCGCGGCGGCGAAGATCGCCGGGACGGCGGGGTCGGCCACGAACGTCTGCCAGCCCTCCAAGTCCCAGTCGAAGACCACCCAGACCCGGCTCGCGTCGTCGGGATCCCGGAAGACGCGAGAACCCTTGCAGCCGTGCTCGCTCCGCTTCTCCGCGCCTCTCGTCGAGAAGGTCTCCAGGAACCGCTCGAAGTCGGCGACCTTGCTGATGGCAACGATCATTCGATCCCTCCGTCCGTCGATGGTCGAAACCACCGTACGCAAAGGTCTCGTGGCGTCGCAAGGCCGGCCACGCGCCCGAGACGTGCCTGCGCCGGCCGTGACGCGGGCGCGTCCACGAGGCCTCTCGTCAGGCGAGCGCGAGCCGGTAGCGGCTCACGACCTCGTCCGTGAAGGCCTCGACGACGGCGATGCCCGCCTTCATCGCCTCCGCGAACGGCGAGGCGCCGGGCTGCCCGAGCGCGCGCTCGAGCGCGACCGAGGCGGCGCCGACCTCGTCGAGCCAGGCCGGCGACGCGAGCCGCGGCGGCGTCGCGAGCGTCCGCTCGAGCGCGAGCGCGGCCGCCTCGGCCTCCTCGATCCCCGGCGGCGCCTCGGTCAGCCGGAGCGAGGCCAGCTGCCGGCGGAGCTCCTCGAGCTGCCCGCCGCCGGCGGTCTCGGCCGCCAGCTCGCAGACGGCGACGATCGAGGCCGTGTCGCGCACCCGCTCGCGCCGCGTGACCGCGTCGGTGCGCCTCGTCGAGGACGAGCCAGGACCGCTCCTCGCCGTGCGCGAAGGCGCAGAGGTAGCTGCGCACGCCGGTCGCGGCCTCGGCGGCGAGCACGCCCGCCAGCGCCTCGCCCTCGCCCGCCAGCCGGCGGGCGGCGTCGGCGGCGGCCGCCAGCTCGTCCGTCAGAGGCACGCGGCCATCGTAGACTCAGGCCCGACGTGGCCGCCGCCGCCCGCACCGAGCACGCCAGGGAGCTGTTCGCGCCGCTCGGCCCGACCTACGACCGCGTCGGCGCGCTGCTCTCCTTCGGCCAGGATCCGCGCTGGCGCCGCTTCCTCGTCTCGCAGGTCGAGGCCGGCCCCGGCGACACGATCCTCGACGTCGCGACCGGCACGGCCGCCGTCGCCCTCGAGCTCGTCCGTCAGAAGGGCTGCTCGGTCGTGGGGGTCGACCAGAGCGCGGAGATGCTCGAGGCCGGCCGCCGCCGGGTCGCGCTCGCCGCCGCGACGCGGCAGGTGCGTCTCGTCGAGGGCAGCGCGGAGGAGCTGCCGTTCGAGGACGGCCAGTTCGACGGGCTGACCTTCACCTACCTGCTGCGGTACGTCGACGACCCGGCCGCGACGCTGCGCGAGCTGGCCCGCGTCGTCCGGCCGGGCGGGACCGTCGCGATGCTCGAGTTCGGGCTCCCGCGCGGCGTCTGGCGGCCGCTCTGGGAGCTCTACGTGCGCGTCGGCCTGCCGCTCGCCGGCCGCGCGCTCTCGCCGGGCTGGCACGAGGTCGGACGGTTCCTCGGCCCGAGCATCCGCGGCTTCCACGCCGCCTGGCCGCCCGACCGGCTGCTGCAGGCCTGGCGCGAGGCGGGGATCGCCGACGTCCGGGCGCGGCGGCTGTCGCTCGGCGGCGGGCTCGTCGTCCGGGGCCGCCGCGCGTGAGCACGGGCGAGCGGCCCGCCTTCTACGCGCTCGAGCCGGGCGGCTGGCGGGACTACTGGACGCTGCTGCACCCGCCCTACACCGCCTGGCACCTGAGCTACGTCGCGATCGGCGCGGGGCTCGCGCCCGAGCTCTCGCTCGCGCGGCTCCTCTGGGCGCTCGCCGCGTTCTTCCTCGCGATGGGAGTCGCCGCACACGCCCTCGACGAGCTGAACGGGCGCCCGCTGCGGACGCGCATCCCCGGCGCCGTCCTCGTCGCGCTGGCGGCGCTCGGCCTCGCGGGCGCCGTCGCGATCGGGATCGGCGCGGCGCTCGCCTGGGGCCTCGGCCTGCTCGCCTTCGTGCCCGTCGGCGCGTTCCTCGTCGTCGCCTACAACCTCGAGCTGGCCGGCGGCCGCTTCCACTCCGACCGCTGGTTCGCCCTCGCCTGGGGCGGCTTCCCGGCGCTGGCCGGCTACTTCGTCGAGGCGCAGACGATCCGCGCAGAGGCGGTGCTGGCGGCCGCGGCCGCGACGGCGCTCAGCCTCGCGCAGCGGACGCTCTCCACCCCGGCCAGGCAGGCGCGGCGGGCCGCCGGGACGGTGGCGCCGACCCAGGAGGCCGCCCTGCGGACGCTGACGCTGGCCGTCACCGCGCTCGCCGCGGCCGTGGTGGTCGCCCGGCTGGCATGACCCGTACGATGGCGGCGTGACGATCACGCTCGAGCACGTCGCCGCCGTCGTCTTCGCGGCCTCGGTCGCGGCCGCCACCGCCGCGCTCGTGCTCGCCGCGCTCGAGCGGACGCGCCGACGGGTGTCGCTGGCGCTCGTCGGCCTGCTCGGCGCGGCGGCCGCGACGACCTGGGTGCTGTTCGCGCTCGACCCGAGCGGCCGCCTCGCCGTCCGCGCCGTCGGGACGACCGCCGCGGTCCTGATCGCCGTGAGCGCCTCGGCGCTGCACCGCGCGCTCGAGCGCGTGCGCCGGATCGACCTCGAGCTCGACCGCCAACGCGCCGTGCTCGACGACCTCGTCGAGCACGAGGTGCAGACCCGCGCCGCGGAGCTCGAGCACATCCTCGCCCGGGCGCGCGCGGACTCGATCTCGCAGCTCGTCGAGGAGGAGCGGCGGATCGCCGAGGAGCGCCGCCGCGACGTCGCCGAGCGCGAGCGCGAGGCGAGCGCGAAGCTGAGCGAGACGGTCACCGAGGCGCGGGCCCGGCTCGAGAGCCGGCTCGTCACCTGGGCGGACGACCTCGAGCGCTCGCAGCAGGCCCTGGCCGAGGAGCTCGCCCGGCTCGCCGAGCGCCAGCGGGCCCGCATGGGCGAGATCGAGGCGGCGATCGCGCGCGACGGCGACAGCCTGCAGGCCGCCGCGGACGAGCAGAAGGCCGTCGTCGTCCGGCTCCGGCAGGAGCTCGAGCAGTCGGCGCAGGCCGTCGTCGAAGCGGCGGCGAACGACCTCGAGCAGCACGCCGCCGAGCGGCGCCGCGCCCTGCACGACGTCGCCGAGCGGCTGCGCAAGCGGGAGCGCGACCTGACCGAGCAGATCGAGCGCGAGGAGGCGAACATCGTCGAGCGCGTGCACGCCTCGCTCGGCGAGGTCGAGCGGCGCCAGATCGAGGGGCTCGAGCGCGTCGTCTCGCGCGCGTCGGTCCGCTTCTCGGAGGCGGCGGCGGAGCAGTTCGACGGGCAGATCCGCTCGGCGCGGGAGGACGCCGCCCGCCGGCTCGGCCGCGAGCTCGACCTCGCCGTCCAGCGGTTCTCGCGCGAGGCCGAGCAGGTGCTGGCCGAGAAGATGAGCCAGGCGGGCGACGTCGGTGTCCAGCAGGTCGAGCGGCGCCTCGGCCAGCTGCGGGCCGGCCTCGAGCGGCAGCGGGACGAGTTCCTCGTCGACCTCGAGCGGCGCGTCGGCGAGATCGAGACCCACGTCCGCGACCGGATCCGCGAGCTCGCGACGGAGGCCGAGGGGGAGCGGCTCGTGATCGAGGCCCGCCTGCACGAGGTCGCACGACGGGTCGAGGAGCTGCTCGCCCGGGCGGAGGCTCGGATCGACTAGCACGGCCGGCCGGTCGGCACGGCCGAATGATCGCTCCGCCAACTTTTTCGGGGAGGGTTCGTCTAGGTCAGCACGAACGGAGGCGGCAACACGATGGCACCGCGCGATCGAAAACCATCCCGAGCAGCACCAGGTGGAGAGCTGGCGGCTCCACGTCCTGATCGAGGCCGGCTACCCGCTGCCGCTCGCCGAGAAGCTCGCGCACAGCGAGGCCGACCTGCACGTCGCGGTCGAGCTCGTCAAGAGCGGCTGCAAGCACGAGACCGCCGCCGAGATCCTCCTCTAGCCCGCCTCCGCCCGCCGCGTATTCTGGACGCGTGGCCAAGGTCGAGGCGTCCGTCTACGGCGACCGCAAGGTCTACTCCGTCGCCGCCTTCAACCGCGGGATCGCGCAGTGGCTGCAGCGGCTGCCGACCGTCTGGGTCGAGGGCGAGGTGACCGAGCTCCGGCGGCAGGCGCGCTGGGCCTCCGTCTTCCTGACCCTGAAGGACCCCGGGACGGGCGCCTGCCTCGCCGTGCAGATGCCGCGCGGCCAGTTCGACGCGCTCGACCTCGGCCTCGCCGACGGGGAGCGCGTGCACGTCTACGGACGCCCGGAGCTGTACGAGGCGAAGGGCGACTTCAAGCTGCGGGCGCTCTCGATCGAGCGCTTCGGGCTCGGCGACCACCTGGCCGCGCTCGAGCGGCTGAAGCGGACGCTCGCCGCCGAAGGGCTCTTCGCCGAGTCGCGCAAGCGGCCGCTGCCGCGCTTGCCGCGCCGGATCGGGCTCGTCACCGGCAACGACGCCGCGGCGAAGCGGGACGTGCTCGTCGCCGTCCAGACCCGCTTCCCGCCCGCCCACGTCGTCGTCGCCGAGACCTACGTGCAGGGGCCGCGCGCCGCCGCCGGGATCGTCGAGGCGCTCCGCGCGGTCTGCGCCGCCGGCGCCGACGTCGTCGTCGTCGCCCGCGGCGGCGGCAGCTTCGAGGACCTGCTGCCGTTCTCGGACGAGCGGCTCGTCCGCGCGATCGCCGCCTGCCCCGTCCCGGTCGTCTCCGCGGTCGGGCACGAGCAGGACACGCCGCTCTGCGACCTCGCCGCCGACGCGCGCGCCTCGACGCCGTCGGTCGCCGGCCGGCTCGTCGTCCCCGACCTCGAGGAGCTGCTCGCGAACCTGGCCCGGCAGCGCGGCCGGCTCGGGACGGGTGCCGCCCGCACGCTCGAGCGGCACCGCGAGCGGCTCGAGCGCACGCACGAGCGGCTCCGCCGCGCGCCCGCGCTGCTGCTCGAGCGCCGCCGGGCGCGCCTCGAGCAGTCGGCCGCCCAGCTGCGGGCGCTCTCGCCGCGGGCGACGCTCGAGCGCGGCTACGCGATCGTCCGCAGCGGCGAGGAGCTCGTCCGCTCGGCCGGCGCCGTCGCGCCGGGCGCGCAGGTCGCGATCGAGCTCGCCGACGGCAGCTTCGGGGCGACCGTTGACTGAGCCGCAGCCGAGCTTCGAGGAGGCCCAGCAGGAGCTGGAGCAGATCGTCGCCCGGCTCGAGAGCGGCCAGGCCGGCGTCGAGGAGGCGCTGCGACTCTGGGAGCGGGGCGAGCAGCTCTACCGTCTCTGCAGCCGGCAGCTCGCCGCGGCCGAGGGGAAGGTGGAGGAACTATCGCGGCGGCCGGATTCCGTCTAGGATCGCCAGGCATGAGCGCACCCGTCGACCTCCTCGCACACGTCCCGCTCTTCCAGGGCCTCGACCGGCACCACCTGGAGATGATCTCCCGCTCGTTCAAGGACCGCACCTTCCCGGCCGGCTCGACCGTGACGAGCGAGGGCCAGGGCGGCGTCGGCTTCTTCGTGATCGAGGACGGCGCGGCGACCGTGACCGTCGGCGGCGAGGAGCGGCGCAAGCTCGGCGCCGGCGACTACTTCGGCGAGATGGCGCTGATCGACGACTCGCCGCGCAGCGCGACGATCGTCGCCGACAGCGACCTCAAGTGTTGGGGCCTGACCTCGTGGGAGTTCCGCCCGCTCGTCGAGTCGAACGCGTCGATCGCGTGGTCGATGCTGCAGACGATGGCGAAGCGGCTCCGCTCGGGCTGACCGCGTCGCCCGGCCCCTCGGCCGCGGTCTGCATCCCCTTCAGGAACGCGTAGGAGACGCCCTCGCGGGCGAGGAAGATCAGGCCGACGCCGACGCCGACGCTCGCCTCGATCGCCTGCAGGCCGATCCCGAAGGCGAAGCCGTCCGCGTAGCCGACCCCGTACTGGACGAGCGGCAGCGCCACGGCCGCCTGCAGCAGGCCGACGTTGCCGGGCCAGAGCGGGAAGATCGTCGCGACGTTCATCAGCAGCAGCACGAGGCCGGCCGCCGGCAGCGGCTCGTGGATGCCGAACGCGCGCATCGCCGTGAAGACGGCCAGCAGCTGGAAGAGCCAGCCGAGCGCCTGGAAGAAGACGGCGGCGGCGGCGGGCAGGGGCGCGTGCATGATCCCGAGCCCGTGGCGGACGCGCCCGATCAGCGCCCGGACGGGCCCGAGCTCGTCCATGGTCGAGCGATGGTGCCGGCGGGCCGTCGCGACGGCGACCGTCAGCAGGCCGAAGCCGACGCAGACGATCGCGACGAGGCTCGTGATCGCCCAGTGCGGGATCTTCGCCGTCAGCAGCACCCAGACGATCAGCGCGACGACCGGGAAGATGTCGAACGTCCGGTGGGCGACGACCGTGCCGATCAGGGTCGGCCAGGCGCCGCGCCGCTCGGGCAGCTTCCGCGTCAGGACGCCGACGCGCGCGACCTCGCCCACGCGCCCGGGCAGGACCGCGTTCGCGAACAGGCCGACCGAGAACGCGGAGAAGACGAGCGGGAAGCGCGGCGCCGGCGGCGGCATCGCCTGCTCGATCACCGTGCTCCAGGCGACCGCGCGCGCGACGACCGAGAGCAGGTTGAGCCCGATCGCGGCCACGACCCAGCGCCACTCGACGGCGCCGAACGCGCTCGCCGACGATCGACCACTGCGGCCCGCGCCACCAGAGCAGCAGGCCGAGGACGGCCGCCACCGGCACGACGACGAGCAGGCGCCAGCGGCCGCCGGGGACGGTCGGCAGCGAGCGCATCAGGCGGCCGCCTCGAGGTAGACCTGCTCGAGCCGCCGCGCGACGTCCTCCCACGAGTAGCGCTCGCGGACGAGCTCGCGGGCGGCGGCGCCGAGACGCTGCCGCCGCTCCTCGTCGGCGAGCAGGTCGACGACGGCCTCGACGAGCGGCCCGCCCTCGCCCGGCGGCACGAGCCGCGCCGTCTCCGGCGTCGCGACCGCGGCATAGCCGGGGATGTCCGAGGCGACGGCGGGGGTCGCGCAGGCGAAGGCGCGGGTCAGCACCATGCCGAAGCTCTCGCCGCCGAGCGCGGGCGAGACGAGCGCCTTCGCGCGCAGCAGCTCGGCGGTCAGCTCGTCGTCGGTCAGGATCCCGCGCACGTCGATGCCGTCGTCCGGCACGCGCAGCCGCGTCAGCAGCAGCCGCGCCTGCAGCGGGTCGGTGCCGACGAGCGAGAGCCGGACGCCGGTCCGGCGGTGGAGCTCGGGCCAGGCGCGCAGCAGGACGGCGAGGCCCTTGCGCGGGTCGTGGCGGCCGATGAAGACGATCCGCTCCTCACGGCCGGCCGGATCCGCGTCCGGCGGCAGGACGACGCCGTTCGGGACGACCGTGTAGTCGCCCGGAAGGTGCCGCGCGGCCGAGATCCGGGCCTGGTCGGAGACGGCGACCCGGCGGTCGAGCCGGTCGGCGAGGAAGCCCCAGAAGTGGACCGCGCCGCGCATCCAGCCGAGCTCGCCCGCGGCGTGGAAGGTGCCGACGACCGCGCACTCGGCGAGCGCGAGCGCCTCGACGCAGATCGCCGGCGTCATCGGCTCGTGCAGGTGCAGCAGGTCGAAGCGCTCCTGCGCCAGGACCCGCTTCAGGCGCGGGTACGAGGCCGGGCTGAGGACGATGTTCGGGAGCGAGCCGTTCGCGGGCACGATCACCGAGCGGCCGAGCGGGATCACGTTCGCCGGCAGCGGGCCGTGGCGGCCGGTGCGCGGGTGCAGGAGGCGCGTCAGCTTCCCGCCCGGGTCGTTGCCGGCGAGGATCCGGACGTCGTGGCCGCGGTCGGCGAGCGCACGGGCCTGGTTCTCGGCGTGCTCGACGACGCCGCCCCAGTACGACCACGAGAAGGGGACGACGATCCCGATCTTCATCGCCCGCCAGAGTACGCACTCGCGAGGGCGGTCGCGAGCCGGTGCAGACCGAGCTCGAGCACGTCGTCGGGAACGGCGAGCGAGAGGCGCGCGTGCCCGGCGCCGCGGGCGCCGAAGCCCTCGCCGGGTGCGACGGCGACCCGGTGCCCGGTCAGCAGCGACTCGGGCGTGACGCCGTCGGGCAGCTCCAGCCAGACGTAGAAGGTGCCCTGCGAGCGGGCGCGCGGGCCGAGCGCCGCGGCGGCCCGGTCGCGGCGGCGCTCGTAGGTCGCGCGGCGCTCCTCGACCGAGCCCTGCGGGCCCGTCAGCGCGGCGGTCGCCGCCTCCTGCAGCGGCGCGAAGATGCCCGCGCGGACGTGGTCGGCGAGCAGCTCCGCCCGCGCGACGATCTCCGCGTTGCCGACGACGAAGCCGAGCCGCCAGCCGGCCATGCCGTAGCTCTTCGAGAGCGAGAAGAGCTCGACGCCGACCTCGCGCGCGCCCGGGGTCGCGAGGAAGCTCTCGGGGGCCCGCCCGTCGAAGACGAGGTCGCCGTAGGCGAAGTCGTGGACGATCGCGGCGCCGGTCTGCTCCGCCCAGCGGACGGCCTCGGCGAAGGCGCCCGGCGGGACGCAGGCGGCGCAGGGGTTCGAGGGGTAGTTGAGGTAGGCGAGCGCGACGCCCTCGCGCGGCGCCGCGTCGAAGTCGGGCGCCCAGCCGGCGGCCGGGTCGAGCGGCAGGGCGGCGACGCGCGCGCCGGCGAGCGCCGCGCCCGAGTGGTAGTCGGGGTAGCCGGGGTCGGGCAGGAGCACGGTGTCGCCGCGCCCGGCGAGGACGAGCTGCAGCTCCGCGAGCGCGGTCTTCGTCCCCGGCACGACCGCGACCTCGCGCTCCGGGTCGAGCGCGACCCCGTAGACCTCCGCGTAGCGCCGGGCGACCGCCTCCCGGAGCGCGGGCAGGCCGCGGAACGGCGGATAGCCGTGGACGGCTGCCGCGGGCTCGGACGCGGCGGCGGCGAGCCGTTCCCGCACGTGCGCCGGCGGCCCGACCTCGGGATTCCCGCGGCCGAGGTCGACGAGCGGCTCCCCCTCGGCGGCGGCAGCCTCGGCCACCCGCCGCAGGAGCCGGGTGAAGTACTGCTCGGGCAACCGCCCGAGCCGCTGCGGGCGCGCGCGCACGCCGGGATCGTATGCCCCGGCTCGACGCTAGCGGCCCGCGTCCGCCGCCTGCTCCTCCGGCACGAGCCAGACGACGCCGAGCGGCGGCAGCGTCATCGTCGCCGAGTACGGCTGGTCGTGCCACGGCACCTCCTCGCAGGCGACGCCGCCGAGGTTGCCGACGTCGGAGCCGCCGTAGAAGGCCGAGTCGGTGTTCAGCACCTCGCGCCAGCGCCCCGGCGCCGGCAGGCCGACGCGGTAGCTCTCGCGCGGCACCGGCGAGAGGTTGCAGACGCAGACGAGCGAGCGGCGCGCGTCGCGGGAGAGCCGCGCGAAGGCGACCACGTTCGCCGAGGCGTCGTTCGCCTCGAGCCAGCGGAAGCCGGCGGAGTCCGAGTCGACCTCCCAGAGGGCGGGCTCGGCCCTGTAGACGCGGTTCAGCTCGCGCACGAGCGCCTGCACCCCGGCGTGCTCGGCGTGCTCGAGCAGGTGCCACGGCAGCGACTCGCGGTAGTTCCACTCCTCCGGCTGCGCCAGCTCCTGGCCCATGAAGAGCAGCTTCTTGCCGGGATGCGCCCACATGTAGGCGTAGAGCGCGCGCAGGTTCGCGAGCTGCTGCCAGCGGTCGCCCGGCATCTTCTGCAGCAGCGAGCCCTTGCCGTGGACGACCTCGTCGTGGGACAGCGGCAGGATGAAGTTCTCGCTGAACGCGTACATGAGCGAGAACGTCAGCTGGTGATGGTGGTAGCGGCGGTGGATCGGCTCCTTGCGGAAGTACTCGAGCGTGTCGTGCATCCAGCCCATGTTCCACTTGAAGCCGAAGCCGAGCCCGCCGACGTAGGTCGGCTTCGAGACGCCCGGCCACGCCGTCGACTCCTCCGCCGCCGAGACGATCCCCGGCTCGCGGCCGTAGACGAGCTCGTTCAGCTCCTTCAGGAACGCGACCGCGTCGAGGTCCTCGCGGCCGCCGAACTCGTTCGGGACCCACTCGCCCGCCTTGCGCGAGTAGTCGAGGTAGAGCATCGAGGCGACGGCGTCGACGCGGAGCCCGTCGGCGTGCATCTCCTCGAGCCAGTAGACCGCGTTCGAGAGCAGGAAGTTCCGCACCTCGCTGCGGCCGAAGTTGAAGACGAGCGTGCCCCAGTCCGGGTGGGCGCCGCGCCGCGGGTCCTCGTGCTCGTAGAGCGCGCTGCCGTCGAACCGCGCCAGCGCCCAGTCGTCGCGCGGGAAGTGCGCGGGCACCCAGTCGAGGATGACGCCGACGCCGTTTCCGTGCAGGCGGTCGACGAAGGTGCGGAAGTCGTCCGGCGTCCCGAAGCGCGACGTCGGCGCGTAGTAGCCCGTCACCTGGTAGCCCCACGAGCCCGAGAAGGGGTGCTCCATCACCGGCAGCAGCTCGACGTGGGTGAAGCCGAGGTCGTTCGCGTACGCCGACAGCTCGTCGGCCAGCTCGGTGAAGTTGAGCGGACGGTTCCCCTCGAGCGGGTTCGTGCGCCAGGAGCCGAGGTGCACCTCGTAGATCGACATCGGCTCGGCCAGCGGCTCGCTGCCGGCGCGCGCCTCGACCCAGCCCGCGTCGCCCCACTCGTGCCTGGAGCGGAACACCTTCGAGGCGTTCGCCGGCGGCGTCTCGGTGTGGAACGCGAACGGGTCCGACTTGACGCGGAGGTCGTCGGACTGCGTGCGGATCTCGAAGCGGTAGGTGCTCCACTCGGGGACGTCGGGGACGAAGAGCTCCCAGATCCCGGAGGAGCCGAGCGAGCGCATCGGGTGGATGCGGCCGTCCCAGGCGTTGAAGTCGCCGACGACCGAGACGCCCTTGGCGGCCGGCGCCCAGACGGCGAACGCGACGCCCTCGACGCCGTCGAGCTCGCGCGGGTGGGCGCCGAGCTGCTCGTAGAGGGTCTGGTGGCGCCCCTCGCCGATCAGGTGCAGGTCGACGTCCCCGAGCGTCGGCGGGAAGCGGTACGGATCCTGGACGGTGACCGTCTCGCCGCCCGGGTAGCTCGCCTCGAGCTCGTACGCGAGCGGGACGGACTCGCCCTCGACGACGCCCTCCCAGACGCCGTCGCCGGCGTGCTCGAGCGCGACCCCGAACGGCTGCACGACGACCGACTCCGCCTCGGGCCGCAGCGCGCGGACGACGACGCCGCCCTTGCCGGGATGCGCTCCGAGCGTCGCGTGCGGGTCGTGGAGCGCGATCCGGGTCAGACCGGCACCTCCTCGAGCAGCCGCTGGATCCCGGCGACCGGGATCGGCACCCAGCCGGGCCGGTTGTCGAGCTCGTAGCGCAGCTCGTAGACCGCCTTCTCGAGCTCGAAGATCGAGAGGATCCGGTCGAGCGCGTCGCCGGAGGGCACGAGCCGCGGGTCGATCTCGGCGAGGTAGCCCTCGAGGAACGCCTCGCGCCCCCGCTCCTCCCAGCCCTCGGGCGCCGGCCGGCCGCGCTCGACCTGCTCGGCCGAGGCGACGTAGGCGATCGAGCGGAGCATCCCCGCGACGTCGCGGAGCGCCGAGCGCTTCCGCCGCCGCTCGGGGCCGGACCGCGCCGGCTCGCCCTCGAAGTCGAGCACGACCCAGTTGCCGTCCGACCAGAGCACCTGCCCGAGGTGGTAGTCGCCGTGGGTGCGGATCAGGTGGCCGACGAAGCCGGCCGCCGAGTACATGCGCAGCCGCTCCCGCACCTCCTCGCCGCGGCCGCGGATCGGCTCGACCGCGGGGTCGTCGTCGGGCAGCGAGAGGAAGAGCTGGGCGATCTCCTCGTCGATCGACGCGGTCAGGAGCGCCATCGACTCGGCACTCGGCTCCTCGGGCGCGAAGCTCGGGTCGGCGGCCTCGGAGCCGAGCAGCGTGTGCATCTGCCCGGTCACCTCGCCGAGCCGGCGCAGCCGCGGCAGGAACGCCTCCGCGTCGCCGTCGTCCTCGAGCGCGGCGCGGGCGAGCTCCCAGCCGTCGCCGTCGGTCTCGACGTACTGCTGCAGGATCGCCAGCGTCGCGTCCATCGGCCGGCCGGCGTAGGCGACCCAGCCCTCGAGCGTCGCGATCCAGGGGAAGCCGCGCTCGGTCAGGAAGCGGAGCAGCTCCAGCTCGGGGTTGATGCCCGCCTCGAGCCGCCGGTAGAGCTTCAGCACGTGCTCGTCGTCGAAGACGACCGACGTGTTCGACTGCTCGGCGCCCATGGGTCTCGCCTGCGCGACGTCGCTGATCTCGAAACCCAGTCCCTCGCCCTCGACGCGCCGGAACTCGATCCGCGCCTCGTCGGCGACGAGCGTCTGGCCCTGGCGCATCAGGTGGACGACCTCGCGCGCGAGCACCGGGTCGGCGCCCGCGTCGTAGACCGTCCAGCCGTCGACCTCGGCGAACGCCTCCTCCGACCAGCCCTCGGACGCCGGCCGGAAGCCGAGCGGCAGCTGGTAGACCTCGTGCGTGCCGGTGTCGAAGCGCGTCTCGACCAGGCAGACGGCGGCGAGCGGCGCGACCGTGCGCGCCGTGACGGCGGTCAGCACCTGCAGGCTCGAGACCTCGCGCGACTTGGCCCCGAACCAGCGCCGGTCGAGCACGTAGGCGCGCAGCTCGTCCTCGCCGATCATCGCCGCCAGGGCGGCCGCGTCAGGCGTCTCTGCGGTCATTCGGCTCCCCTCAGCTGGAACCAGAAGAACCCTCTCGGCGCGAGGGTCAACAGGTACGGCAGCTCTCCGATCGGCGGAAACGGCGTCCGCCCGAACATCTCCTCGGGCACCATACCCGCGAAGCGCGAGAGGTCGAGCTGCACCGCCTGCGCCGAGTTGGCGAGGTTGTGGACGCAGAGCACGACGTCGTCCTCGTACCGGCGGACGTGGGCGAAGATGCGCGAGTTGTCCGAGCGGTCGTAGAGCGGCTCGTAGGTGCCGAGGCCGAAGACCGGGTGCTCCTTGCGCAGCGCGACGAAGCGGTGCAGCCAGCGCAGCAGGCTCGTCGGCGTCCGCAGCTGCGCCTCGACGTTGACCGCCTGGTAGCCGTAGACGGGGTCCATCAGCGGCGGCAGGTAGAGCTGCGCGAAGTCGGCGCGCGAGAAGCCGCCGTTGCGGTCGCCCGTCCACTGCATCGGCGTGCGGACGCCGTCGCGGTCGCCGAGGAAGACGTTGTCGCCCATCCCGATCTCGTCGCCGTAGTAGAGGATCGGCGCGCCCGGCAGCGAGAAGAGGATCGCGTGCAGGAGCTCGGCCTCGTCGCGGCCGTTGTCGAGCAGCGTCGCGAGCCGGCGGCGGATCCCGAGGTTCAGCTTCATCCGCGGGTCCTTCGCGTACTCCTCGTACATGTAGTCGCGCTCCTCGTCCGTGACCATCTCGAGCGTCAGCTCGTCGTGGTTGCGGAGGAAGAGCCCCCACTGGCAGTTGTCGGGGATCTCCGGCGTCCGGGCGAGGATCTCGTAGACCGGCGTCGCGTCCTCCCGCCGCAGCGACATGAACATGCGCGGCATGACCGGGAAGTGGAAGCACATGTGGCACTCGTCGCCGTCGCCGAAGTACTGGACGACGTCCTGCGGCCACTGGTTCGCCTCCGCGAGCAGCACGCGGTCGGGGTAGCGCGCGTCGATCTCGGCCCGGACCCGGCGCAGGAACGCGTGCGTCTCCGGCAGGTTCTCGCCGTTCGTCCCGTCGCGCTCGTAGAGGTAGGGCACCGCGTCGAGGCGGAAGCCGTCGAGCCCGAGGTCGAGCCAGAAGCGCAGCACGCCGAGCATCGCCTCCTGCACCTCGGGGTTGTCGAAGTTGAGGTCGGGCTGGTGCGCGAAGAAGCGGTGCCAGTAGTACTGCCCGCGCACCGGGTCGACCGTCCAGTTGGAGGGCTCGGTGTCGACGAAGATGACGCGCGCCTCGCCCCAGCGGTCGTCGGTGTCCGACCAGACGTACCAGTCGCTCTTCGGCCCGTCGCGGTCGCTGCGGGACTCCTGGAACCAGGGGTGGTCGGCGGAGGTGTGGTTGACGACGAGGTCGGCGATCACGCGGATCCCGCGCTGGTGGGCCTGCTCGATGAAGGAGCGGAAGTCGTCGACCGTCCCGTAGTCGGGGTGGATCGAGTAGTAGTCGGCGATGTCGTAGCCGCCGTCCTTGAGCGGCGAGGGGTAGAACGGCAGCAGCCAGATGCAGTCGACGCCGAGCCACTGCAGGTAGTCGAGCTTCTGCTCGAGCCCGCGGAAGTCGCCGGAGCCGTCGTCGTTGCCGTCGAAGAAGCCGCGGATGTGGATCTCGTAGAAGACCGCGGTCTTGAACCAGAGCGGGTTCGACTCGAACCAGTGGCCGGGCGTCGACATCCGCTAGCGGCCGATCGCGATCACGTGGCTGCCGCCGGGCGCCAGCCGGACGTAGTTGCGGCCGATGCGCCAGTCGAAGCGCGCGTCCGAGAGCAGGTCGTGCGCGTGGAAGGCGGGCGGCGTCCCGAGCGAGACCGGCACGATCACGACCCCCTCGTGCGCGACGTGCGGGTCGAGGTTGACGCAGCAGATCACCGTCTCCGGGCCGGAGCCCTTCGCGTAGGCGAGCAGGTGCGGGCTCTCGGTCTCGAGGAACTGCAGGTTGCCGAGCCGCCGGAAGACCGCGCGCTCGCGCCGGATCGCGTTCAGCCGGCCGGCGAGCGGCAGCAGCGGCCCGTCGAGCGCCCGCCGCTTCGCCTCGAACTTCTCCGAGTCGAGGTACTCCTCCGAGCCCTCGCGCACCGGCACGTTCTCCGCGTGCTCGAAGCCGGAGTAGATGCCGTAGGTCGGCGAGAGCGTGGCCGCGAGCACGAGCCGCGCCTCGAAGGCCGGCCGGCCGCCCTGCTGGAGGTACTCGTGGAGGATGTCCGGCGTGTTCGCGAAGAAGTTCGGCCGGAAGTGCTCGGGCAGCGTCGAGCGGACGAGCTCGTTCATGTACTCGGTCAGCTCCCACTTCGTGTTCTTCCAGGTGAAGTAGGTGTACGACTGCGAGAAGCCCGCCTTCGCCAGCGTCGCCATCATCGCCGGCCGCGTGAACGCCTCGGCGAGGAAGATCACGTCCGGGTCGTCCTTCCGCACCTCGTGGATCAGCCACTCCCAGAACGGCACCGGCTTCGTGTGCGGGTTGTCGACGCGGAAGACGCGGACGCCCTTGCCGACCCAGAAGCGGACGACCTCGAGGAGCGCCTGCCAGAGCGCCTGCCAGTCCTCGCGTGTCGAAGTTGACGTTGTAGATGTCCTGGTAGCGCTTCGGCGGGTTCTCGGCGTACTTGAGCGTCCCGTCCGGGCGGCGGTTGAACCACTCCGGGTGCTCTCGAAGCCACGGGTGGTCGGGCGAGCACTGGATCGCGAAGTCGAGCGCGACGTCGATGCCGAGCTCGGCGGCGCGGGCGACGAGCCGCTCGAACTCCTCCATCGTCCCGAGCTCCGGGTGGAGCGCGTCGTGGCCGCCGTCCTCGCCGCCGATCGCCCAGGGCGAGCCGGGGTCGGCCGGCCCCGCGGCGAGCGCGTTGTTGCGGCCCTTGCGGTTCGTGTGCCCGATCGGGTGCACCGGCGGCAGGTAGAGGACGTCGAAGCCGAGCTCGGCCAGGTCCTCGAGCTGGGCCTCGACGCCGGCGAAGCCGCCCCACGAGCGCGGGAAGAGCTCGTACCAGGCGCCGAAGGTCGCCCGCTCGCGGTCGCAGTCGACCCGCAGCTCGGCCGACGCGGTCACCTCGCTGCGGTCGTCGTCGGTCGTCGCCAGCACCTGCTGCGCGGTCAGCGGCTCGCCCCAGAGCACCTCGGCCTCGGAGAGCTCGCCCGCGAGGTCGTCCTGCCCCGCCGCGACCTTGCGCTCGAGCTCGTGCCGGAACGAGGCCTTCCGGTCGACCCAGGCCTCGACGCGGTACTGCCAGCGGCCGGCGCAGTCCGGCGCGAAGGCCCCGACCCAGCGGTCGGACTCGACGTGCCGCATCGGCGCCTGCTTCCAGCCGCGCTCGCCGGGGCCGCGGTAGCGCACGGCGGCGCGGACCTGCTCGTGGCCGTCGCGGAAGATCGTCGCCCAGACCTCGACCGGGTCTCCCTCGCTCCGCTTGATCGCGTAGCGGCCGCAGTCGAGCTGCGGCCAGACGTCCTCGATCTGGATCCTGGCGGGTGGTTTTCTCGTCGAGGTCGAGGGCACGAGGCGGTGTTCTGGCTACCGGAGGCGTCGGAGCGGTAAACAGGGAGACTATGAAAATCGAGCGCTCGACCGGCGTGTTGCTCCATCCGACCTCGCTCCCGGGCGGCCGGCTCGGCGCGCCCGCGTACCGCTTCGTCGACTGGCTGCAGGAGGCCGGGCAGGCCTGGTGGCAGGTGCTGCCGCTGGGACCGCCCGACGAGGTCGGCTCCCCCTACAAGTCCGCCTCGGCCTTCGCGTCCTGGGCCGGCCTGCTCGGCGAGCCGGAGGCGCCGGTCGACCCCGGAGGAGGCGGCCGCCTACCGCGAGCGGAACGCCTGGTGGGTCGAGGACTGGCTCCGCTTCGCCGGCGAGGAGGCGCTCGCGGACGCCGCGCTCGACGACCAGGTGCGCTTCGACCGCGAGTGGCGGGCGCTGCGCGACTACGCGGCAGCCCGCGGCGTCCGCCTCGTCGGCGACGTGCCGATCTACGTCGCGCCCGGCAGCGCCGACCACCGCGCCCACCCCGACCTCTTCCAGCGCGGCTTCGTCGCCGGCGCGCCGCCCGACCCGCTCGGGCCGGACGGCCAGCTCTGGGGCAACCCGCTCTACGACTGGGACGCGATCGCCGCGACCGGCTACCGCTGGTGGATCGAGCGGCTGCGGCGCACCTTCGAGCTCTTCGACCTGACCCGGATCGACCACTTCCGCGGCTTCGCCGCCTACTGGGCCGTGCCGGAGGACGCCGAGACCGCCCGCGAGGGCGACTGGCGGCCCGGGCCCGGCGCCGCCGTCTTCCGCGCCGCGGAGGCGGAGCTCGGCCCGCTGCCGGTGATCGCCGAGGACCTCGGCGTGATCACGCCCGACGTCGTCGCGCTGCGCGAGGAGCTCGGCTTCCCCGGGATGGCGGTGCTCCAGTTCGCCTTCGACCACTTCCCCGACAACCCGCACAAGCCGGGGAACCACGTCGTCGACCAGGTCGTCTACACCGGCACCCACGACACCGACACCGCCCGCGGCTGGTACGAGTCGCTGCCCGCAGCCGAGCGCGGCCGCGTCCCCGTCGACCCCGCCGAGCCGCACTGGGGCCTGATCGAGCTCGCCTACTCCTCGCGCGCCGAGCTCGCGATCTTGCCCGTCCAGGACGTGCTCGGGCTCGGCAGCGAGGGCCGCATGAACCGCCCCGGCGAGGAGCTCGGCAACTGGGGCTTCAGGCTCGAGCCCGGGCAGCTGACGCGCGAGCACGCGCTGCGCCTGCGGGCGGCGGCCGAGCGAAACGGGCGCTCAGGGAACTCTTAGGATTGGTCCCGACGACCCCGGGTAGCTCGATCTCGATGCGTCTGCTTCGCGCCCTCCTCCCACTCGCGCTCGTCGCAGCGCTCGCCGGCTGCGGCGGCACCGCCGCCTCCGACTCGGCGCGGAGCGTCACCGCCGCGCAGCCCGCGGCCCAGACGACGCAGCAGGCCCGGACGACGGCCGGCACCCAGGCGAAGGCGCCGAACGGCGACATCTACGACTGGATCCCGCACCTCTACGACCGCGTCTCGCCGAAGATCGTCGCGATCCTCGTCAGCGGCACGCAGGGCCAGGGCGAGGGCAGCGGCGTCATCTGGTCGAAGGACGGCTACATCGTCACCGACGAGCACGTCGTCGCGAACGCGAGTCAGATCATGGTCGCCTTCTCGAGCGGCGAGCGCGTGCCGGCGAAGGTGGTCGCCACCGACACCGAGACCGACCTGGCGGTGATCAAGGTGCAGAAGACCGGCCTGCCGGTGGCGCAGTTCGCCAAGAGCCTGCCCAAGGTCGGCCAGCTCGCGCTCGCGATCGGCAGCCCGCTCGGCTTCCAGAGCTCGCTGACGCAGGGGATCATCTCCGGCCTGCACCGGAACCTGCCCGCCCAGGCCTCCTCGCGGCCGCTCGTCGACCTGATCCAGACCGACGCGCCGATCTCGCCGGGCAACTCCGGCGGCGCGCTGATCAACGAGTACGGCGTCGTCGTCGGCATCAACGAGGCCTACATCCCGCCCTCGCAGGGAGCGGTCGCGCTCGGCTTCGCGACGCCGGCGCCGACCGTCCGCTACGTCGTCCAGCAGCTGATCGCGAGCGGCAAGGTCGAGCACGCGTTCCTCGGCATCCAGCCCGCGGACATCACCTCCGCGATCGCGCAGCAGTTCAACCTGAAGACATCCAGCGGCGCGCTCGTCTACGACGTCGTCTCCGGCAGCGCGTCCGCGAAGGCGGGGGTGAAGCCCGGCGACGTGATCGTCCAGCTCGGCGGCAAGAAGATCCAGGACGTCTCGAGCCTGCTGGCGACCCTGCGCGAGCACCGGCCCGGCGACAAGGTCCAGGTGACCGTGATCCGGAACGGCGACCGGAAGCAGCTGACCGTGACGCTCGCGGCCCGCTCGAGCGGCTAGCAGGGGGCTAGCGGCGGACGAGCCGGGCGAGGTTGATCGCCCAGCCGACCCCGAAGGCGCGCGGGGTGAAGAGGCGCGCGTCGCGCGGGTTCCACCAGCGCGACTTGACGCGGCGGACCGTGGGGACGCGGAAGTCGTACGGGACGACGCCCGCGACCCTGCCGTGCCAGGTGCGCTTGCCGGGGCGGCTTGCGGAGCTCGGTGCCGAGCGCCGCGGCGACGAGCGCGGCGGCGCCCGCGGCGGCGGCGATGGAGCGTGTCTGATTGGCGTTCATACCCTCAGGATAGGCTGCGCGGCGCGATGCGAATCCTCGTCCTCGGCGGCACCCAGTTCCTCGGCCGCGCCCTCGTCGAGGCCGCGCTCGACCGCGGCGACGAGGTGACGCTCTTCAACCGCGGCCTGACC
The DNA here is from genome assembly GCA_963839285.1 of uncultured Actinomycetes bacterium. GTDB lineage: Bacteria > Actinomycetota > Thermoleophilia > Gaiellales > Gaiellaceae > DASSSQ01. The sequence continues at coordinate 43,399 of CAWIUN010000016.1, read as the reverse complement.
CGCCCGGAGCTCTTCCCGGAGGCCGAGCGGCTCGTCGGCGACCGCGACGGCGGCCTCGACGCGCTCGAGTCCGGCAGCTGGGACGCCGTGCTCGACCCGAGCGGCTACGTGCCCCGGGTCGTCGGCGCCTCGGCCCGCCTGCTCGAGCCGCGGGTCGGCCGCTACCTGTTCGTCTCCTCGATCTCGGCCTACGCCGACCTCTCGCGCCCCGGCGTCGACGAGGAGGCGCCGCTCGCGGAGCTGGAGGAGGAGACCGAGGCCCACCGCGGGCCTGCCTACGGCGCCCTGAAGGCGCTCTCGGAGCGGGAGGTGCAGCGGGTCTACGGCGACCGCGCGACGGTCGTGCGGCCGGGCCTCGTCGTCGGCCCCTGGGACCCGACCGGACGCTTCACGTACTGGCCGGAGCGGCTCGCCGAGGGCGGCGAGGTGCTCGCCCCCGAGCCGCGCGACGCGCCCGTCCAGGTGATCGACGTCCGCGACCTCGCCGCCTTCGTGCCTGCGGCTCGTCCACGACGACCTCGGCGGCGTCTTCAACGCGACCGGGCCCCGGGAGCCGCTGACGATGGAGACGACGCTCGAGACCTGCCGCGAGGCGGTCGGCGGCGACGCGCGCCTCGTCTGGGCGCCTTCCGACTGGCTCGTCGCCAACGGCGTCGAGGAATGGACGGAGCTGCCGCTCTGGCTCGCGAGCCCCGAGTACGCGGGCATGTGCGCGGTCGACGTCTCGCGCGCGGTCGCAGCCGGGCTCTCGTTCCGCCCGCTGGCGGAGACCGCGGCCGACACGCTCGCCTGGGTGCGAGGCGGCGAGGCCCCGGCCGAGCCGCCGGCGGGGCTCGACCGCGACCGCGAGCGGGAGCTGCTCGCCGGCCTGCCGCGGTCGTGAAGCGCTTCGAGGGCAGGCACGTCGTCGTCACCGGCGCGGGCAGCGGCATCGGCGCCGCGATCGCCGCACGGCTGCGCGACGAGGGCGCGACCGTCACGGGCATGGCCCGCGACGCGGGTCGCGTCCGCCCGAACGTCGACCGCGCCGTCGCCTGCGACATCCGCGAGCAGGCGCAGGTCGAGGCGGCGTTCGCCGGGCTCGAGCCGCCGCTCTACGCGCTCGTCGCCAACGCGGGCATCGGCGGCGAGAACCGCCCCGGCCCGGACGACCGCTTCGAGGACATCGTCCGCACGAACCTCTTCGGCACCTACTGGACGATCCGCGCCGCGCTCGAGCTCGGCGTCGAGCGGATCGTCGTCACCTCCTCGATCCTCGCCCGGATCGGCGTCCCCCACTACACGGGCTACTCGGCCTCGAAGGCGGCCCTCCATGGGCTCGTCCGCTCGTTCGCGGTCGAGCTGGCGCCGCGGGTCTCGGTCAACGCGATCGTGCCGGGCTGGGTCGCGACGGAGATGTCGTGGCAGGGCCTCGACGCGATCGGCCCGACCCGCGAGGCGGCGCACGAGGAGGCGATGCGCTTCGTGCCGATGGGCCGGATGAGCGAGCCCGCCGAGATCGCCGGCACGGTCGCCTGGCTGCTCTCGGACGAGGCGCGCATGGTCACCGGGCAGGCGATCGACCACAACGGCGGCGCCTGGCTCGGCTGATGCCCGCGCGGGTGCCGTCCGACAGGACGGGTTAGAGTCCCCGCAATGCCCATGGCAGGCGACTACCTGCGGCGCGCGTCCGCCGAGTTCGTCGGCACGTTCGCGCTCGTCTTCGTCGGCGCCGGCTCGATGGTCTACGCCCGGACGCTGACCGACATCGGCCTCGCCTACGGGCTCGTCGGTCGCGGTCATGGTCTCGTCGGTCGCCCACATCTCCGGCGGCCACTTCAACCCGGCGGTGACGCTCGGGTTCGTCGTCACCCGCCGGATCTCGACGCCGCTCGCGCTCGTCTACTGGCTGACGCAGTTCGCCGCCGCGATCGCCGCGGCCGCGCTGCTCCGCTGGGTGCTCCCCTCGGGCGCCTGGGACACGATCAAGGGCGGCGCGCCGGTGCTCGGCGACCAGGTCACGTCCGGGCACGCGGTCGTGATCGAGGCCGTGCTCGCCTTCTTCCTCGTCTGGGTCTACTTCGCGACGACGGCCGACCCGCGCGGCACCTTCAAGCAGATCGCGGGCCTCGCGATCGGCCTGACGATCACCTTCGACGTCCTGATGGCCGGCGCGCTCACCGGCGGCGCGATCAACCCGGCGCGGGCGCTCGGGCCCGAGCTGATCGCGAACCACTGGTCGAGCGCCTGGGTCTGGTACCTCGGCCCGTTCGCCGGCGCCGCCGTCGCGGCGGTCCTCTACGAGCTGCTCTTCCTCCGCCCGGCGAGGCCGGCCCCCGTCGGGCCGCCGGAGACGGAGCTCGAGGAGCCCCGGCCCGGCGACACCGCTACCGGCTAGCGCCGCCGCCCGCGCGTGGTAGCGTCCGGCGCCGTGATCGTCTTCGCGCTCTCGAACGGGCACAAGCTCGGGCTCGGCCTCGTCGGCCTGGCCGTCGTCTCGTTCGCGCTCGTCGTCTCGATGGTGATCCCGCGCCGCCGGCCGGACTTCCCGGGGCGCCACGTCGGCGGCTTCGTCGCGCTCTCGCTCTGCTTCTTCGCGGCGATGCTCGCCGCCGTCTTCTTCTTCGGCCGCGAGTCGCCCGGCGGCGCCGAGGCGGCGGGCGGCGCGGAGGCGACGACGAGCGCCCCGGCGACGACCGAGGCGACGACGACGACCTGCACGGCGACGACGACGACCGAGGCGACGACCGACGACGGCGACGACCGAGGCGACGACCACCGAGGCGACGACGACGACCGAGGCGACCACGACCCAGGGGAGCAGCGCCGACCTCGCCGCCGGCAAGCAGGTCTTCACCGCCAACTGCGCCGCCTGCCACACCCTCGCCGACGCGAGCACGAACGGCACCGTCGGCCCGAACCTCGACCAGCTGCAGCCCGATCAGGCGAGGGTCGAGCACCAGGTCGTGAACGGCGGCGGCGCGATGCCCGCCTTCAAGGGCACGCTGACGCCGGAGCAGATCACGAACGTCGCGGCCTACGTCTCCACCGTCGCCGGCAAGAGCTCCTCAGCGAGCAGAAGCTCCCCGGCGGGGAGCTTCTGTCTCGAGACGCTGGATTTCAGGCGGAGAGGGCGGGATTCGAACCCGCGACCCGCCTTGTGAACGGGTACGCGATTTCCAGTCGCGCTCCTTCGGCCAACTCGGACACCTCTCCGCGACCGTCTGAGAGTACCGTGCCGCGGGCATGGCCGACCGCGCGATCGAGACCGCCGCACGCGAGCTGCTCGAGCGGAGCACGCGCCACGGACGCCTCGGCGCCCGCAGCTTCCGCTTCACCGCCCCCTCGCCGGGCCACTACCCGTTCCAGTGGCTCTGGGACTCCTGCTTCCACGCGATCGTCTGGGCCCGCTTCGACGTCGCGCGGGCGATCGACGAGCTCGAGGGCCTCCTTGCGCTGCAGCGGCCGGACGGCCGCGTCCCGCACGTCGTCTTCTGGGACCAGGAGCGGCTCCTCTGGTGGTCGTGGCACTTCCTCGAGAGCCGCGGGCTCCCGTTCGTCGGCGAGGCGCCGCGGTTCTCCGAGCAGACCCAGCCGCCGGTGCTCGCGCTCGCGGTCGAGCGGATCGTCGAGGCGGGCGCGGGCGAGGAGTACCTGCGCCGCGTCCTGCCGGCGCTCGTCCGCTTCCACCGCTACCTGGCGACCGAGCGCGACCCGGACGGCGACGGCCTCGTCTCGGTGATCTCGCAGTTCGAGACCGGCCTCGACTACAGCCCGGCCTGGGACGGGCACCGGCGGGAGGCGCGCCACCCGCTCGCGATCTTCCTCCGCTACCGCGCGCCCGAGCTGCGCAACAAGCTCGAGCGCTTCCGGCTCGAGCGGATCTTCCGCCGCCGCTCGCACCAGGAGTCCGTGCTCGTCAACGTCGTCCACGGCCGCGCGCTGCGGGCGCTCGCGCGGCTCGCCCGCCGCGCCGGCGAGCAGGAGACCGCGACCTGGGCGGACGCGACCGCCGACCGCGTCACGTCGACCCTCCTGGAGCGCTGCTTCGACGAGCGGGCCGGGCTCTTCCGCGACCTCTGCGGCCCCGACGAGCGGTGGGACACGGCCGCGACCGTCGCCGGGCTCGCCCCGCTCGCGCTCCCGGACCTGCCCGCCGAGCACGCGGCCCGCCTGGCGGAGACGCTGACCGATCCGCGCCGCTTCGGCGCGCCCTGGCCGGTCCCCTCGGTCGCGCTGGACGAGCCCTCGTTCCGCCGCGACAACCGCGTCCGGGGCATCCGCCTGATCTGGCGCGGAGCGGCCTCGCTGAACACGAACTGGCTGCTCGTGCACGGCCTCCGCGAGCACGGCTTCGACGCGATCGCGGACGACATCGCCGCCCGCTCCCGCGAGCTCGTCGCGCGCCACGGCTTCAACGAGTTCTACGACCCGCTCTCGGGCGACCCCGTCGGCGAGCCCGACTTCGGCTGGGCGACGCTCGCCGCCGACCTCTGAGACGCGAGATCCGCCGGGCTCGCCGCGTGCCGTGCCGCTGTACAAGGAAGCGATCGCCGCGGAACCGAGGCCCTCGATCGCTCCGCTGCTCTTGACCCGGCGCCCGCGATCGTTTATTCATACTGCACAGTGACCGCCTCTACCGACCCGCGTCTCGCCGTCGGGTTGATCGGTCTCGGCAACATGGGGACGGCGATTGCGGAGCGCATTCTGGCGGCGGGCAACCCACTTCGCGTGTACAACCGGACGCGGGCGAAGGTCGAGCCGGTGGCGGCGCTCGGGGCTTCCGCGGCGGACTCGCCGGCGGAGCTGGCGCAGGAGGTCGACCTCGTCCTCACCTCGCTCGCCGACGACGGCGCCCTGGAGGCTGTCGCCGCGGACGTCGCCGCGTCGGCCCGTCCCGGCACCGTGCTCGTCGACATGAGCACGGTCTCGCCGGCCGCCTCGGCGCGCGTCGGGGAGCTCGCCGACGCGGCCTCGCTCGGGTACCTCCGCGCCCCGGTCAGCGGCAACCCGTCCGTGGTTCGCGCCGGCAACCTCAGCATCATCGTCTCCGGCCCCCGCGAGGTCTTCGAGCGGGCAGAGCCGGTGATCCGCGCGATCGGCCCGACCGTCCACCACGTCGGCGACGCCGAGCAGGCGCGGACCGTCAAGCTCGCGATCAACCTCGTGATCGCAGGCCTCGCCGAGCTGATCTCCGAGGCGCTCGTGCTCGCGGAGGCCAGCGGCGTCTCGCGCGGCGACCTGCTCGAGGTGATGGGCAGCTCCGCCGCCGGCGCGCCGTTCGTCAAGTACAAGACCGAGGCGCTCCTGCGCGACGACTTCTCGGCCACCTTCACGACCGCGTTGATGGAGAAGGACGTCGAGCTCGTGCTCGACGCGGCCGCGTCCGCCGGGCTCGAGCTGCCCGTCGCGAAGGAGCTCCGGGCGCTCCTGCAGGCGGCGATCGACGCGGGCTACCGGGACGACGACTTCATGGCGCTCTTCCTCAACCTCCGGAACGCTCACCGACAGGAGGCCCCTCGATGACGATGCGCGACAGGACCGTGGCTTCCCCCGACGCGACGCGGGCGGTCGACTGGGAGCAGCGGATCGACTTTCCGCGCCTGCGCGAAGAGCGGCTGGCGCGTGCCAAGGCGGCCCTCGACCGCTCCGACCTCGGCGCGGTCCTGCTCTTCGACCCGAACAACATCCGCTACGTCACGAGCACGCACATCGGCGAGTGGGCGCGCGACAAGAACGCCCGCTACGCGCTCCTCGCCCGCGGCGCGGAGCCGATCCTCTGGGACTTCGGCTCGGCGGCACGGCACCACCAGCTGTTCGCGCCCTGGCTGCCGCCGGAGAACTTCCGCGCCGGCGTCGCGCCGATGCGCGGGGCGATGCCGGTCGAGACGGGGATCCCGGACCGGCTCGGGGCGCGGATCGCGGGGGAGCTGCGCGCGCTCGACCTGCACGACGCGCCGCTCGGCGTGGACATGGCCGACCTGATCACGGTCGAGGCGCTCCAGCGGGCCGGTCTCGAGGTGACCGACGGCTCGCAGGTGATGCTCGACGCCCGGCGGATCAAGACGGCGCAGGAGATCGCGCTGCTCGACCAGTCCGCAGGGCTCGTCGACGCCGTCTACGAGGAGATCTACCGCCTGCTCCGTCCCGGCGTCTACGAGCACGAGATCGTCGGGAGGGCGCACCAGCTGCTCTTCGAGATGGGCTCGGAGCAGGTCGAGGCGATCAACGCCGTCTCGGGCGACCGCTGCAACCCGCACCCGCACGTCTTCTCCGACCGGCTGCTCCGCCCCGGCGACCAGGCCTTCTTCGACATCATCCACTCGTTCATGGGCTACCGGACGTGCTACTACCGCACGTTCAACGTCGGCGGCGTCAACCAGGCCCAGCTCGACGCCTACAAGCAGTGCCGCGAGTGGCTCGACGCCGCGATCGAGCTCGTCCGCCCGGGGATGACGACCGACCGGATCGCCGAGGTGTGGCCGACCGCGGAGGAGCTCGGCTTCCCCGACGAGGAGACCTGCTTCGGCCTCCAGTTCGGCCACGGGATCGGCGTCGGCCTCTACGAGTCGCCGATGATCTCGCGCGTCCACTCGCTCGAGCATCCGGTCGCGCTCGAGGAGGGGATGGTCTTCGCGCTCGAGACCTACTGCGCGGCGGGCGACGGCCGCTCCGCCGCGCGGATCGAGGAGGAGGTCGTGGTCACGGCGACCGGCTGCGAGGTGATCACGCGCTTCCCGGCCGACGAGCTGCTCGTCGCCGGTCGCACCTACGTCCGGGGCGCCGATCTCGTCGGCGGCGGCGGGCAGGACGGGCTTCCCGAGGCGGTCGCCTCGTCCGCGGTCGTCGGTCCCGTGGAAGTCGGCTCGTGAGCTCGGAGACCGGCACCCGGCAGCTCGCGGACGGGCTTCCCGCCTACCGGCTCGTCCGGCGCGAGGACGTCCGGCTCGACGAGGCGCTCCCGGGCCGAGCGAGCGGCCTCACGACCTGCCGGCTCGTCGCCGGCTCGCTCGGCTCGACCCACATGGCCCTCACGCTCGTGGCCCTCGCCGACGGCCACGTCGACACGCACCTCCACTCCTACGAGACGAGCTTCTACGTGCTCGAGGGGGAGCCCGTGCTCGTCCTCGACGGCCGGGCGATCGCGCTGCAGCCGGGCGCCTGCGGGCTCGCGCCGGTGGGCGTGCCGCATGCCTGGCGCTGCGACGACCGCGCCCTCTGGATCGAGATGGCGGCGCCGCGGCCGCGGCCGGACGGCAGCGACACCTTCTTCCTCGGCCCTCCGGCCGGCGGGCCCGCCGAGCCGCTCGACGTCCGCGACCCGCGAAACCGCAACCTCTTCCTGCTCACCGAGGGCCAGATGGACCTCGACCGCCTCCGGCAGGGTGCCGCCGTCGGCGCTCCGACCGTCTCGGCGAGCATGGCGACCGCCGTCCTCGCCTACAGCGGGATCGCGGTCAAGATGCTGGTCGACCAGCGGCTCGACGCGCAGCTCCACACGATGTTCATGGTCGCCTACGAGCCCGGCGCCGTCGCGCATCCGCACGACCACCCGTTCGAGGAGTCGTACTACATGCTCGAGGGCGAGGTCGACGTCGTCGCGGACGGCGACCGCCACACGCTCGGGCCGGGCGACGTCTTCTGGACGGCGAGCGGCTGCACGCATGCCTTCTACGAGACGAAGGGCGCGCGCGTGCGCTGGCTCGAGACGTCGGCGCCCGGGCCGCCGCCGCGCCACTCGTACCGGTTCGAGCGCGACTGGGAGTATCTGGCGGAGCGGCTCGGCGATCCCGAGCGGCTACGGTAGCGACGTGGCTGTCACGGATCGCGGTTCGGATCGAGGCTTCGAGGCGTCCAAGATCGGCAACCGCCTCCGCGCGGAGCGCGAGCAGCGCGGCATCAGCCTGCGGGAGCTCGCGCGGCGCGTCGGCGTCTCGCCGAGCCTCGTCTCGCAGATCGAGCTCGACCGCGTCAACCCGTCGGTCAGCACGCTCTACGCCCTCGTCACCGAGCTCGGCATGACGATGGGCGAGGTCTTCGGCGACGCGCCCAGCGCCGGGGAGCGCGTCGTCCGGCCGGCGAGCGGGAACGGTCTCGTCGAGCGGCCGGAGACACGGCGCGTGATCAGCCTCGAGTCCGGGGTGCGCTGGGAGCGGCTGACGCCGGGCGGCGAGGGCGACGTCGAGTTCCTCTACGTCGTCTACCCCGTCGGCGCCGCGTCGTGCCCGGCCGACGCGCTCGTCCGGCACGGCGGGCAGGGAGTACGGCTACGTGACGGCGGGACGCTCGGCGTGCGCGTCGGCTTCGAGGAGTACGAGCTCGGCCCCGGCTGCTCGATCGGGTTCGACTCGACCTCGCCGCACCGCCTCTGGGCGATCGGCGACGAGCCCGTCCACGCGATCTGGGTCGTGATCGGCCGCGTCGCCGACCTCCGCGCCGAGTAGCGTCAGACCGCCGACGCCTCGCCCGACCGCGCCGGAGCCGGCTCGAGCTTCCGCCGGCTCGCCCGGAGCCGGAGCAGGAGCTCCGGCGCCTGGTAGAGGACGAGCGCGAGCAGGATCAACACGCCGATCGTCATCTCCGCGTACTCCGTCGGCTGCTGGAACAGCGGCAGGACGTTGTCGATCTCGGTCAGGAAGAGCGCGGCGAGCAGCGTTCCGACGAAGGAGCCCTTCCCGCCGGCGAGGCTCGCGCCGCCGAGGACGGCGGCCGCGATGCTCTCGAGCGCGTAGTTGCCGATGATCGGCGACCCGATCTGCACCTGGGCCGCCAGGTAGAACCCGGCGATCGACGCCATCACCGAGCAGGCGACGAAGGCGAGGATCAGCGTCCGGCCCGTTCCCATCCCGAGCCGCCGCGACGACGTCTCGTCGAGGCCGACGGACCGCACCGTCAGGCCCGAGCGCGTGCGGTACAGCCAGAGATCGCCGAGGACAGCGAGCACGACGACGCCTGCGAACGCGACCGGCACGAAGCCGATGCCGGTCGTGAGCGACGAGATCACCTCCGGGTTGATCGTGCCCTCCGGATGGTCGCGCAGGAGCAGCGACAGCCCCTCGAGGATGCTCAGCGTCCCGAGCGTGGCGATGATCGAGGGGAGCCGGAGCACGTGGATCAGCAGGGCGTTGAACAGGCCCGTCGCCACCCCGACGCCGACGAGCGCGAGGGCACCGGGAACGAGCACGAGCCACGACCCGCCCGGCTGGAGCGTGAACGAGGCCGTGACCACGCACATCGTCATCAGCGCGGCGACGGAGACGTCGAAGCCGCCGACGAGCAGCGCGTTCGTCTGACCGAGGGCGACGAGCGCGAGGGGCAGCGTCGTCAGCAGCAGGTTGCCGAGGTTGTACCGGGTCAGGAAGGCCGACTCGTGCATGGTCGCGTAGGCGCCGAGCGCCAGGATCAGGGTCGTCATCAGCGCCAGCGGCAGCCAGGAGCGCGGGCTCACGCCGTCGCCTCCTGCGGCGGGCCGGGCCGGCCGCCCGCCGGCGTTCCGACGATCGCCTCGACGATCCGCCGCTCGCCGAGCTCCTCGCGCGGGATCTCGGCGACGATCCGCCCCCGCGACATGACGACGACGCGGTCGCAGAGCCCGGCGAGCTCGAGCGGGTCGCTCGACTTGACGATCGCGGCCGCTCCCTCGCGCGTCCGCGACCGCAGCGCCTCGTAGATGTCGAAGCGGGCGCCGACGTCGACGCCCTGCGTCGGCTCCTCCGCGAGGATCACCTTGACGTCGCCGCGCAGGAACGGGCGTGTGAGCGAGACCTTCTGCTGGTTGCCGCCCGAGAGCGACTGCACCGGCTGCTCGAGCGACGCCATCCGGATCCGCAGGCTCCGGGCGAGCTCGTTGACGGTGTCCCGCTCGCGGCGCCGGCCGAGGAGACCGAGGCGGGTCAGCCTCCGCAGCACCTGGATCGTCGAGTTCGCGCGCACGCTGAGGACGGGGAAGAGCGACTCGCCCGCGCGGTCGCCGCTCAGGAAGACGACGCCGGCGCGCAGCGGGCCGAGCGGCGAGCGCATGTCGACGTCCGCGCCGTCGCAGCTGCTCCGCCCGACGGCCCGCTCGGCGCCGGCCAGCGCGCGGAGGAACTGCACCTGCCCGTTCCCCTCGGCACCCGCGAGGCCGAGGATCTCGCCTCTCGCCAGGGTCAGGTCGATCGGGCCGAACCGCTCGCCCCGGAGCCCCGTCACGGCGAGGAGCACGTCGGCTCCCGACTCGAGCGCGCGCCGCTCGGGGAAGGCGAGCTGGAGCGGCCGCCCGATCATCAGCGCGACGAGCCGCTCCTCCGAGACCGTCTCGACCGCGAAGGTCCCCTGGCTGACGCCGTCGCGCAGGACGGTGACCCGGTCGGCGACGCCCAGCACCTCGGGCAGCCGGTGGCTGACGTAGACGATGCCGACGCCGTGCCGGCTCCGCTCGTGCACGAGCGCGTGCAACTGCTCCACCTCGGTCGGGCCGAGCGCAGTCGTCGGCTCGTCGAGGAGCAGCACCTTCGGCCGGGCGAGCAGCGCCTTCACGACCTCGAGGAGCTGCCGCTGGACGAGGGAGAGCGTCCCGGTCGGCGCGCCCACGGGCACGTCCAGCTCGAACTCCGCGAGCTTCGCCGCCGCCCACTCCTCCATCCGGCGAAACGGCGGTCGCTCCTCACCCGGGACGGCGAGGTAGAGGTTCTCGGCCACCGTGAGGGCGAGCACGTGCGAGTACGTCTGGTAGGCGATCCCGAGCCCGAGCCGGCGAGCCCCGGCCGGCGAGCCCCGCCGGCGCCGGGTCTCGCCGATCCGGACGTGGCCCGCGTCGGGGGCGACGAAGCCGCTCGCGATCCCGAGCAGCGTCGACTTCCCGGACCCGTTCTCCCCGACGAGCGCGTGGATCTCGCCGGCGCGGCACTCGAAGCTCACGTCGCGGAGCGCCTGGACGGCTCCGAACGACTTCGACACGCCGTCGAGCGAGAGCACGACGGGGCTCACGGGTCCGGGACTCGACATTCCTCCTCGACTGGTCTCTCCGCTCTCTCGTCTTACCTAGGGGTACATCCGGTGCAGCAGGCTGACCGGGACGAGCGACGTCGCGGACCCCGACGGTGGATAGCCCTTGACGCACATGTCCCGCTTCGCCTGGTTCTGCAGCTTGATCGGGAAGACGATCTTCGGCGGGATCTTCGCCCCCTTGAGCTTCATCATCGCCGCCGTCAGGGCGACCCGGATCTGCGAGTTCCCGGCCGTGTAGTAGTAGACCTTCAGCTTCGGGTTGTGCAGCTTCTTGTAGAGGCAGCCGAGGGCCGTCTCGTCCGTCCGCAGCGTCAGCACGGTGTTGTACGGCAGCCCGGCGGCCTTGTACGCCGCGTAGCCGCCCTCCGCCATGAACTCCGCGTCCTCGTAGCTCCAGCCCTTGAGGCCCGGATGCTGCGCCAGGACACCCGCGACCACGCCCTGGACCTTCGACGGGTCCCAGTTCGTCGGCTCGTTCGCGACGACGTGGATCGACTTCTTGAGCGCCGCCTTCTCGCACTTCTGCCAGCCCAGCGACAGCGGGTTGCCGGGGAAGCCGCCGAGGAAGGCGATGTCACCCGACTTGACCTGCGTGTTCATCACCTGCGCGAACGCCTTGCCGAGCTTGCAGGTGTCCTCGCCGACGACGGTGGTGTAGTTGGAGCCAGGCCCGCTCACGTAGCCCCAGGCGTAGGTCGCGACGGGGATCCCCGCCTTCGTCGCCTCCTTGAACACCGGCAGCATCGCGTCGCCGAAGTCCGGATAGGTGACGATGACGTCGACGTGCTGCGAGATCGCCGCACGGAAGTCGGTGAGCGCCTGGTTCAGGTCCGAATGGGCGCTCGTGTAGATGATCTTGCCGATCTGCGGGTACGTCAGCGCCTGGAGGATGAACTCCATCCTCGAGACCTGGCGGTAGACGTTCTCGCCGAACCCCTCGACGTAGGCGACGGTCAGCTTGCCGCCCGTGCCGGTGCTGCAGCCGTTGTTCTTCCAGCACTTGAGCGCGAGGTCGTAGTTCACCTTCTTCTCGGAGCGGCCGAACGCGGCCAGGGCGATGTTCCTCGCCATCATGTTCGTCGGCATCAGCTTCGCGTCGAAGAGCGTCTTCTTCAGCGTCGCCGTCTTCGCCTTGTAGACCTCGCCGTAGCCGCCGGCCGACTGCTCCGCGGTCTTGCCGAAGACGGTCCCGGCCAGGACGAGCGTGATCGCCGTCCCGAGGACCAGCAGCACCGCCAGCTTCGGCCGCCGCAGCCGCGCGGTCAGATCGTGCCGTACGTGCATCGTGCCTCCTTTCGTCCGTCAGCTCGTGTTCTCGTGCAGGACCGGGCCGCTGCCCGGAGATCCGTCCGACGGCCGCAGCGCGCGACCGAGCAGCGAGGCGACGCGATCGCCGGAGACGACCATCCCGGCCACGATCGCCGCGCCGAAGACGACGTACTGCATCGCCGTCGAGAGGCCCAGGATCAGCAGCATCTGCGTCAGCAGCGTCAGCGCGAGCGCCGCCATCCACGTCGAGGTCGCGCTGGCGAGACCACCCGAGAGCGAGGCGCCGGCGATCACGACGGCGGCGATCGGCGCCAGCAGGTAGGCGGAGCCGAACGCCGGATCGATCGAGACGCGGACACCCGCGAGCAGGACGGCTGCCGCCCCGTAGAGGACGCCCGCCGCGGTGTACGCGAAGACGACGTGCGTGCGGACGCGCAGGCCCGCCATCCAGGCGGCCCGGGGGTTCGCGCCGACGAGCTGGAAGCGCCTCCCGACGGCCGTCTGACGGAGCGCGAGCGCGACCAGGAGCGAGATCGCGGCACCCGTCCAGAAGACGATGCTGACGCCGAACGGCTTCTCGGCGGCCCAGTTCGCGAGCGAGGGCGGCACGCTCGTCTGGCTCGCGATCCCGCGCGAGTACCGCACCCCCCAGGCGAGCGCGATCTGACCGACCGCGAGCGTGACGATCAGGGGGTTCAGCCTCAGGATCCCGACGAGGACGCCGTTCGCGAAGCCGACGAGGGCGCCGAGGCCGAGACAGGCGACGACGCCGAGCAGGATCCGGTGGTTCGCCCCGGCCGCGACACCGACGAGCAGGTTGCCGCCGAAGGAGATCACGCCCGGCGTCGAGAGGTCGATCCCGGCGTGCATGACCACGAGCATCTGTCCGAGCGAGGCGAGGGCGAGGATGGTCATGTAGGGCAGGACGAACGCCCACGACGTGCGCTGCAGCGCCTGCGGCGCGACGATCGTGGCGACGACCACGAGCGCCCCGGTCGCGAGCCACACCGGCAGGAACCGGGCGGCGACGAGGGCGCCGGCGAGGAAGGATCGAGCGGGGGCGGGCACCGCGTCCCTAGCCCCGGCGGAGCGACGATGAGGGAGTGGTCGCGACCAGGCGACCATTCTCAGCAGGTGCGGCCAGGGGTGTCAACTGTGGCGAAACGCAACGGCCCGCGCGGGCTGCCGGGTCTCAGGCCTCCGCAGCGCGAAGATCAGGCCATCTGCCGGGAACTTCCGGCTTCGCCGCGACGTTTTCGCCGAGTCGAGGCGTTGACTCGCCGCGGCGCAGGCGTTTATGCTCGCTGTACATGCGGCGGCTGAACATGGGCCGGTCGCCGGCTAGCCAAGGAGATGATGCATGAGCTCGCAGCGGCTCCTGATCCGCAACGGCTTCGTCGTCTCGATGGATCCAGACGTCGGCGACATTCCGTCCGCCGACGTCTACGTCGAAGACGGGAAGATCGTGGACGTCGGACGCAACCTCGAGGTCTCCGACGCCGAACAGATCGACGCCACGGGCATGATCGTGATGCCGGGCTTCGTCGACACGCACCGGCATACGTGGCAGACGCCCGTCCGCGGCGTGCTTCCGTCCTGCACGCTCGACCACTACTTCGCGGTCATGCTCGGCCAGGTCGGCGGCTTCTACCGTCCGGAGGACGTGCACATCGGCAACTACGCCGGCTCGCTCGAGGCGCTGAACGGCGGCGTCACGACGCTGCTCGACTGGTCGCACATCAGCAACACCCCCGACCACTCGGACGCCGCGGTCGTCGGCCTGCAGGACGCGGGCATCCGGGCCGTCTACGCCCACGGCGTCCCGACGGGCGGCGAGTGGTGGTCGTTCAGCGAGCTGAACCACCCCGACGACATCCGCCGCATCCGCGAGACCTACTTCTCGTCCGACGACGGCCTGCTCACGCTCGCGATGGCCGCGCGCCAGCCCGGCAACTCGAACTTCGAGGTCGCCAAGCACGACTGGGCGCTCGCGCGCGAGCTCGGGATCCCGATCAGCGTCCACGTCGGCATGCGGCTCCACACCCTGCACTACCACCCGGTCAAGGACATGCACGAGCTCGGGCTGATGGGTCCGGACATCTGCTACATCCACATGACCGACCTGACCGACGAGGAGCTCGACTGGATCGCGGAGACCGACGGGAAGGCGTCGATCGCGCCGTACGTCGAGATGCTGATGGGCCACGGCCCGCCGCCGACCGGGAAGCTGCTCGCCCGCGGCGTCCGTCCGTCGCTCAGCGTCGACGTCGTCTCGAGCGTCCCCGGCGAGATGTTCACGCAGATGCGGACAGCGCTCGCCTACGACCGCATCCTCGAGTTCACCGACACGCCGGACGAGGCCTTCGCGCCGGTGCTCACCCACACGGACGTGCTCGAGTTCGCGACCATCGACGGAGCGCGCGCGTGTGCCCTCGACCACAGGGTCGGCTCGCTCACGGTGGGCAAGCAGGCGGACATCGTGCTGCTCAAGACCGACGTGATCAACACGGCGCCGGTGCTCGACCCGCGCGCGACGATCGTCACCTTCGCCGACACCTCGAACGTCGACAGCGTCTTCGTCGCCGGGCGCGCGGTCAAGCGGAACGGTCAGCTCGTCGGCGTCGACGTGAAGTCGGTCGTGCAGAAGCTCGAGGAGTCGCGCAACCACATCCTCTCGCACGGCGGGCTGCTGCCGGACTGGTGCACCGAGCCGGCGGCCGCCCTCTAGACCCACCCCCGGAGCGGGCGCCGGCACGGCGCCCGCTCCTTCCCCCGAAAGGAGCTCCGAACGATGCCGAGCAGAAGCGTCGTTGTGGTCGGCGGCACGAAGGGCCTCGGGCGCGAGCTCGCGCAGTTCTACGCCGGGGCCGGCCGCGACGTCGTCGTCACCGGTCGCGACGCGGCCGGCGCCGAGCGGGCCGCGCGCGAGATCGGCGGCTCGACCCGCGGCATCGCCTTCGATCTCGCCGAGCCGGAGACGATCGCCGACCGCCTCGCCGACGTGGACGACGTGGAATCGCTCGTGCTCGTGGCGATCGAGCGCGACGCGAACTCCGTGCGCGACTACGACATCGCGGCCGCGCAGCGTCTCGTCACGCTCAAGCTCGTCGGCTACACGGCCGTGATCAACGCGCTCCTGCCCCGGCTGCGCCCCGACGCGGCGATCCTGCTCTTCGGCGGCCTCGCCCGCGACCGTCCCTACCCCGGCTCGACGACGGTCACGGCGGTCAACGGCGCCGTCACGAGCATGGTGCGGACGCTCGTGATCGAGCTCGCGCCGCGGCGGGTGAACGCGCTCCACCCGGCGATCGTCGGGGACAGCCCGCAGTGGGTCGACATGCCGGACGACCGTCGCGACGCGCTCGTGCAGCGGACCCCGATCGGCCGCCTCGTGACCATGGCGGAGGTGGTCGACGCCTGCCGCTTCCTGCTCGAGAACCAGGCGATCAACGGGATCAACCTCGCGGTCGACGGCGGCTGGCTCTGCATGTGATGCAGGCTCGCGCCTGCTCGCCTCGGCAGCGAGCAGCTTGGTGAACCGGCGGCGGCTACGCGCTGACGGCGCTGTAGATCACGAGCGCGATCATGGCGGCCGCGATTCCGACGAACAGGATTCGCGTGATCATCCGCCCCGGCCAGCGTGTGGGGGCCGGCCGGAGCGTCGACTCTCCCGCGACGGGAGTCGTCCGTCCTTGTCGGTGGTCAGTCGACGTCGGAGCGCCGCCGTCGACCCGGCGTCGCTGAGCCGTTCGCGAAGCGTCCGTGCGGCGGCCATGCGCTCAGATAAGAGGCGTGCGCGGCCGGCCGGCGCGAGCCGAAGGTCCAGTTGGGGCAGGATCGACGACGGGTGTGGCCCCGGCCCCTCTGGGCGTGTCCGCGTCCGGGCCGCCGACCGAGACCCGAGCTCGAGTCACCCCCTCGGCCCGGGTCTGGAAGATCGCATTCCGGTCAGTACCCCGCCGGCGCGCCGGCTCGTTGATTCGTGGTCAGCACCTGCGACCAAGGAGGAACAGGCCATGCGGGACATCTGGGCGTACGCCGACGACACCTGGAGCGAGACCGATCTGATCGGCTTCTCCGTCGAGGCGCTCGACGGCTCGATCGGCAAGATCGACGAGGCGAGCAACGAGGTCGGCGCGGGCTACATCGTCGTCGACACCGGTCCCTGGATCTTCGGCAAGAAGGTCCTGCTGCCGGCGGGCGTGATCGACACCGTCGACCTCGACGACCAGACCGTCTTCGTCCAGCGGACGAAGGACGAGATCAAGAACGCGCCGGAGTTCGATCCCGACCGGCTCTACGAGGACGACTACCGGGCCGAGTTCGGCACCTACTACGGCCCCGGCGGCTCCGGCTTCTACGAGGGCAGGCGCGACTACAGCCGCCCCGTCGGCGCTCGACGCGACGACGACCTGCTGTAGATCGAGCCAGGCATCGCGGGGCGGCGGCGAGCACCGCCGCCCCGCACCCTCGCCGGAGCGCCCGAGGCGCGCAAGAGCCCGCCGTCGAGGCGGGCTCCATCGAAGCTCTTCGAGCGGAGGGGGAGGGATTTGAACCCTCGATCCGCCTAACGACGGATAACGGTTTTCGAGACCGCCGCATTCGACCGCTCTGCCACCCCTCCAGCGGAGAAGGAGGGATTCGAACCCTCGATGGAGAGATAACTCCCCATAACGCCTTAGCAGGGCGCCGCCTTCAGCCACTCGGCCACTTCTCCGGATCCAGCGGCGCCATCGTATCGGACGCAGGATCACCCCTCGGGGTGACGGACGGAGCACCCTTCCGAGGCATGGCACCGGCCGCGGCGGTGGTGCAGGATCCGTCTGCCGGCTCCCCCTGATCCCCCGGCATCTGCGGCGCCCGTTCTGCGGCAACGAGAGCGGGCGCTTCTTTTTGCCCGTCTAGTCGTGGACGCGGGCGATCAGGTCCTCGCGCTTGAGCACGCGCACCCGCAGCGGCGAGCGGGTCAGCCGCACCTCGAAGCCGGCGTCGCGCGGGTAGAGCACCTTGTCGCCGGGCTCGACCGAGGTCACGTCCGGGCCGACCGAGGCGACGATCCCGGTGCGCACCTGCGCGGCCTCGTTGACCGGGACGATCAGGCCGGATGCGGTCTCGGAGTCCTCGAGCGGCTCGACGACGAGGTAGTCGTCGAGCGGCTCCAGGTCGACGTTCGTGCGAGGAGAGCCTTCGAGCATCGTGAAAACACCATACTCCGGAGATGCCGTCGCCGTTCGTCGAGCTCGAGGTGGGGACGCGGGTCGTCAAGGTGACGAACCCCGACAAGGTCTACTTCTCGACCCGCGGCGAGACGAAGCTCGACCTCGTCCGCCACTACCTCTCGGTCGGCGAGGGGATCGTCCGGGCGCTGTACGAGCGGCCGACGCAGCTGAAGCGCCATCCCGACGGCGCCGAGGGCGAGGCGATCTACCAGAAGCGGGTGCCGGAGCGGCGGCCCGAGTGGATCGAGACGGCGCGGGTGACGTTCCCGTCGGGCCGGCACGCCGACGAGCTCTGCGTGACCGAGCTCGCGCACGTCGCCTGGGCGGCGAACCTGGGCACGCTCGACTTCCACCCGTGGCCCTCGCGCCGGGGCGACGTCGAGCACCCGGACGAGCTGCGGATCGACATCGACCCCCAGCCGGGCACCTCGTTCGCCGACGCGAAGCGGGTGGCGGCGATCGTGCGCGAGGCGCTCGACGAGCTCGGCTACGTCGGCTGGCCGAAGACCTCCGGCAACCGCGGCATCCACGTCGCCTGCCGGATCGAGCCGAAGCGGCCCTTCACCGCCGTGCGCCGCTGCGCGCTCGCCTTCGCGCGCGAGATCGAGCGGCGCGCGCCCGAGCTCGTCACGACCGCCTGGTGGAAGGAGGAGCGCGGCGAGAAGGTCTTCATCGACTACAACCAGAACGCCCGCGACCGGACGATCGCCTCCGCGTACTCGGTGCGGGCGCGGCCCGACGGGACGGTGTCGGCGCCGGTCGGCTGGGACGAGCTGCCCGACGTCGAGACGGAGGACTTCACGCTCGCGACGATGCCGGAGCGGTTCGCGCGGCTCGGCGACCTGCACGCCGGGATCGACGAGGCCGTCTGCGACCTCGCCGCGCTCGAGGAGTGGGTCGAGCGGGAGGAGGCGTCCGGGATCGGCGAGGCGCCCTACCCGCCGAACTTCCCGAAGATGCCGGGCGAGCCCCGCCGCGTGCAGCCGTCGCGCCGCAGACGGACCTAACACGACCCTCACAGGCGCGCTCGTTACCGTGGCCGCTGCCCACGTTCCAACGACCTCCGGGAGGTTGCCCGTGCGGTTGCTCGCACTCTGCGCTCTCGTCGTCGCGGCGGCCACGGTCGCGCTCGCCCCGTCCGCGTCGGCATCGCCATACGTCCGCTACGGCGTCCAGGACGACGCCTGGCTCCAGTGGGGGCCCGGCTCGCTCGCGGAGCGGCTCGACACGCTCGACGCGATGGGCGTCGACCTCGCCCGCTACACGCTCGACTGGAGCCGGATCGAGCCGCGCAAGGGCACCTACGACTGGACGCAGGCCGACGCGATCCTGCGCGGCCTGCACGCGCGGGGCATCGCGCCGGTCGTGACGCTCTGGGGCACGCCCCGCTGGGCGAACGGCGGCCGTTCGGCCAACTGGGCGCCGACGAGCAAGTGGACGTTCGCCGGCTTCGCCCGCGCCGCCGCGAAGCGCTACCCGTTCGTCGAGCACTGGCTGATCTGGAACGAGCCGAACAAGCGCATGTTCCTGCGCCCGACCTCGGCCCGCGTCTACGTGAAGACGCTGCTGAACCCCGCCTACACGGCGATCCACAACGCCAGCCGCGGCGCCAGGGTCGCAGGCGGCGTCACCGCGCCGCAGGGCGGCTACAAGGGCCTCTCGCCCGTCGCGTTCATCAAGGGGATGCGGGCGGCGCACGCGAAGCTCGACGCCTACGCGCACAACCCCTATCCGCGCAAGCCGCGCACCGAGACGCCGACGAGCGGCGCGTGCGGGCACTGCGAGACGATCACGATGGCCTCGCTCGAGCGCCTGCTCTTCTGGGTCGGGCACGAGTGGGGAGGCAAGCGGGTCTGGCTGACCGAGTACGGCTACCAGACGAGCCCGCCCGACCGCTACCTCGGCGTCTCCTACGCGAAGCAGGCCCGGTTCATGGGCGAGGCGGCTCTGCGCGTCTACCGGGCGCCGCGGGTCGACATGCTGATCCACTACATCGTCCGGGACGACCGCTCGCTCGCCGGCTGGCAGAGCGGGCTCTTCCGGCTCGGCGGCTCGGCCAAGCCGGCCTACCGCGCCGCGATGCTGCCGCTCGCCCAGGCCTCGCGCCGCGGCCTCCGCACCGTCCTCTGGGGGCAGGTGCGCCCGCGCTCCGGGCGGCAGCCGTACCGCCTGCAGCAGTTCCGCGGCGGCCGCTGGCACTGGGTCGGCGGCACCCGGCGCACGAGCGCCCGCGGCTTCTTCAGCACCGCGGTCCGCGCCGGGCACGGCTCGAAGCTGCGGATCTGGTCGCCGCGCGACGCGCGTCTTCAGCCCGATCCTGAAGGTGGGCTAGCGGCTACGCGAGCAGGCTCTCGAAGGTGGGGTCGTCCGGCCGCCGCGGCGGCCGGACCTCCCGCCAGGTGCACTGCGCGGCGTCCTTGTCCGGGCGGAAGCGGAGGAACTTCGCGCCGTGCCGGAAGCGGGCGCCCTGGACCTTGTCGAACTCGACCTCGGCGACGAGCTCCGGCCGCAGCGCCGACTCCGCCAGCTCGCCCCCGCCCCAGCGGTTCGGCTCCGAGAAGCCGCGGTCGGGCGCGCCCTCGAGCAGCGGCGCGACCGCCTCGAGGATCTCGGCGTGGCGGCGCGCGCCGACCGCGGCCGAGCCGACGTAGTCGAGGCCGCCGTCGTCGCGGTGGAGGCCGAGCAGCAGCGTCGCCAGCGTCGTCGGACTGCTGCTTCCAGCGGACGCCGACGACGACGCAGTCCGCGGTCCGGCGCTCCTTCACCTTGACGACGCCCTCGCGCGAGCCGGGCAGGTACGGGAGGCCGAGCCGCTTCGCGACGACGCCGTCGAGCCCGGCCGCGTCGAGCCGGTCGAGCCACGCGCGCCCCTGCGCCTCGTCGCGGCTCGCCGGCGAGATCCGGAAGCCCTCGAGCCGCTCGACGCGCGCCCGCCGCTCCTCGAGCGGCAGCTCGTGCACGGGCTCGCCGGCCCAGAGCAGGCAGTCGAAGACGACGAGCTCGGCGGGGATCTCGCCCGCGAGCCTGCGGATCCGGCTCTCGGCGGGATGGAGCCGCATCTGCATCAGGTCGAACTCGAGCCTGCCGTCGCGGGCGATCACGATCTCCGCGTCGAGCGCCGAGTGCGGCGGCAGCAGCTCGCCGAGCGGGCGCAGCTCCGGGAAGTAGCGCAGGAGCGGCCGCCCGTTCCGGCTCCAGAGCGCGAGCTCGCCGCCGTCCGACTCGAGCAGCCCGCGGAAGCCGTCCCACTTCGGCTCGTACTGCCAGCCCCCGCCCGTCGGCAGCTCGGCGACGAGCTCGGCCTCCATCGGCGGGAAGGGCACGGCGGCGCCGAGCTCCGGCGGGCGCTCGGCGGGCTCGTTCCGGCGGCGCGGCATCGGGCCGCACGCTAGCCGACGGGCGGGGTCGGCGCAGCGCGGGCGGGCGAGGCTGCCGCTTCGCCGCGCCGCGGCCGCTCACTGCAGCCAGGGCCCGAGGAACTCCTCGATCTCCCGGCACGTCCCCGGCGCGACCAGCCGCCCGCGCACGGCCTTCGACTCGACCACGAGCAACGTCGGGAGCGTCGAGACGCCGAAGCGCTCGACGAGGTCCGGACGCTCCTCGTGGGCGACGCGATAGAGCCGGAACGTGCCGTGGTTGCGCCGCCGCTGCAGCACCTGCGCCAGGAAGCCGTCGACGCGGCGGCAGCGGCCGGAGAGCCGGGAGTAGAAGAAGACGAGGCCGGGCCTGGTCGTCTCGGTGCGGGGCCTGCGGGCGACGGTCTGAGCCATCGGTTTCGGTACCTCCCTCGATCGGAGTGGCGGCGGTCGTTCCGAAGGCGGGGGCCAGGCACTTCGCATTGCGATGTATTTACGCCGGAGGCAACGGATAAACCGCGGCTAGGCTTCCGGGATGAGACGGGTCGCGGTCACCGGGCTCGGGGCGGTGACCCCGATCGGCAACGACGCTCGCGCGAGCTGGGAGTCGGCCCTCGCCGGCCGCAGCGGCATCGACTTCATCCGCGCGTTCGACGCGAGCGGCTTCCCCGTCCGCATCGCGGCCGAGGTGAAGGACTTCGACCCTGCCGGGCTGGCGCCGCCGAAGGAGATCCGGCGGCTCGAGCGCAACGTCCTGCTGGCGCTGTCCGCGGCCCGGGAGGCGGTGGCGGACGCCGGCATCGAGCTCGACCGCGACCGCAGCGGCATCGTCTTCGGCTCGGCGATCGGGGGCGTCATCGGCATCCTCGAGCAGGCCGACGTGCTGCGCGAGCGCGGCGCCGACCGCGTCTCCCCCTTCTTCCTGCCGAACGTGCTCGTCGACTCGGCCTCGGGCCAGCTCGCGATCTCGCTCGGGATCCGCGGCCCCAACTACGCCGTCGTCTCCGCCTGCGCGACCGGCTCGCACGCCGTCGGCGAGGCGGCCGAGCTGATCAAGCGCGGCGACGCCGACGTCGTCCTCGCCGGCGGCACCGAGGCCTGCATCCACCCGCTGATCCTGGCCGGCTTCTGCGCGATGCGCGGCCTCGCGGCCGAGGACGAGCACCCGCCGCGGGCCTCGCGGCCCTTCGACGCCACGCGCGCCGGCTTCGTGATGGGCGAGGGCGCCGCGATCCTGCTGCTCGAGGACCTGGAGGCGGCCCGGGCGCGCGGCGCCGAGATCTACGCCGAGGTGCTCGGCTACGGCGCCTCGAACGACGCGCACCACATGGCCCAGCCGGAGCCCGAGGCGACCGGCGTCGCCGAGATGATGCGGCGGGCCCTGCGGCGGACGGGCGTCGACCCGAAGCGGGTCGGGTACGTCAACGCGCACGGCACCTCGACGCCCCTCGGCGACGCGGCCGAGACGAGGGCGATCAAGGAGGTCTTCGGCGACCACGCCTACGAGCTCGCGATCTCCTCGACCAAGTCGATGACCGGGCACTGCTTCGGGGCCGCCGGCGCGATCGAGGCGATGATGTGCGTGCTCGCGCTCCGGCACGGCGTGCTGCCGCCGACGATCAACTACGAGACGCCGGATCCCGCCTGCGACCTCGACTACGTCCCGAACGAGGCGCGCGAGGCCGACCTGGACGTGGCGCTCTCGAACGCGATGGGGCTCGGCGGCCACAACGGCTGCGTCCTCTTCGGCCGCGTCTCGTAACGGTCCGCACCGCATCGCATTCCGCTCGTCCTTCGTTGTAACCGAGAACGCAACGAAGGGAGCCAGCGACATGATCAGACGAGGAACTCTGCTCGCCTCCGGGCTCGGTGCGCTCGCCATCGGGGTCGCCGGCTGCGGCGGCGGCTCGGGCAGCGCCGTCGGGACGCAGACGAACGCGACCGGCACGACGGGGACGACCGGCGCGACCATGACCGCGACCACGTCGACCGGCGGGGTGCTCGGCGCCCAGGCCAACGTCGACCGCCAGAAGCTTCGCCAGCAGGCGAGCTCGATCCAGCAGATGCTGAACCGGCAGCTCGACCAGCTGCGCAGCGCGAGCTCCACGGGCGACCTCGCCGCCGCCGCGACGTCGATCCGCTCGCAGCTGCTCAAGGCCTCCGACCGGCTCGACCGGCTGAGCCTGCAGAGCCCCGAGCTCCAGCAGCAGCGCGAGAACCTCTCGTCGGGCCTGCGGAGCCTCGCCGCCGACGTGACGACGCTGAAGGGCGACGCGCAGAGCGGCGACCTCGGCAAGGCGATGAACGACCTGACGAACATGAGCTCGCTGATCCAGGTGCGCCGGTCGATCGACGCGATCCAGCAGAACGGCGCCTCCGGCGGCGGCCAGGCGCTGCGCAACCAGGCGTCGTCGATCGCGGGCACCCTGCAGACGCGCCTGCTCGCGATCGCCGGCACGACGGACAAGCAGACGTTCGTCAAGCGCGTCAGCCAGCTGCAGCGGTTCCTGAACCAGCGCGACCAGCAGGTCCAGAACCTGAACGTGCCTGCGTCGATGCAGCAGCGCAAGCAGACCGTGCTCCGGTTCCTCCACGACTGGGAGTCGACCCTCGACGCCGCGCGCGGCGAGGCGGCGCACGGCAGCTTCCAGCAGGCCAAGCAGCAGCTCGTGAACGGCAGCCTGCGCGACATCCAGACCCTGATCACGGGTCTGAACGGCTCCTCGGGCTCCTAACCGAAGGCCGACGGATCGACCGCCGCCGGCGCCAGCTCGTCCAGCGAGGCGAGCACGGCGTCGGCGGCGGCCAGCGCTTCCGCGGCCGGCGGGAAGCGAGGGTTCGGGATCGCGAGCGTGCGCATGCCGGCCGCCTTCGCCGCCAGGATCCCGTTGTGCGAGTCCTCGACCGCGGCGCTCCGGGCGGGCTCGACCCCGAGCCGGCGCGCGGCCTCGAGGTAGACGTCCGGGGCCGGCTTGCCGCGCGGCACCTCCTCCGACGAGACGGTCAGCTCGAACAGGGGCCCGAGCGGCGTCGAGGCGAGCACCGCCTCGATCAGCTCGCGGTTGGAGGACGACGCGATCGCGAGCGGCCAGCGGGCGGCGAGCCGCTCGACGGCCTCGACCGCGCCCGGCAGCAGCGGCGGCCCCTCCGCGTAGCGCTCCAGCATCCGCGCGACGACGATCCGGTTGATCTCCTCCGGCGACTCGGCGAGGCCGATCGTCTCGTGCATGTAGCGCGACCACTCGGGCGAGCTCATGCCCATCATCGCCCGCTGCGCGCCGGGGTGCCAGCGGCCGCCGCGCTCGCGCGCGAGCTCCATGCGCACCTCGTCCCAGACGTGCTCGCTGTCGATCAGGACGCCGTCCAGGTCGAAGACGACCGCGTCGATCACAGGCTCACGTACCGCTGGCCGACGTAGGCGAGCGCCGGGCCCGGCGCGCCCTGCTCGAGCGCCAGCACCTCGGCGACGAAGAAGGTGTGGTCGCCGGTCGCGAGCGACTCGAGCCGGCGGCACGAGAGCCAGCCGGCGGCGCCCGCGAGGAGCGGCGGCCCCTCCCCCGCCCGCACCTCGATCCCGCTCCACATCGCGATCGGCGGCACGCCGCGGGCGAAGTGCTGGGCGACGCCGTCCTGGCCGGCGGCGAGGACGTTGACGGCGAACGCGTCCACCTCGCGCAGCAGCTCGTGCAGCTGCGCCTGCCGCGCGATCGAGACGCCGACGAGCGGCGGCGCGAGCGAGAGCGACACGAACGAGCCGACCGTGAGCCCGTGCCGCCTGCCCTCGAGCTCGAGCGTCAGCACGCAGACGGGAGCAGGCACCCGACGCATCAGCGCCCGCAGCTCCTCCCCGCCCTCCACGCTGCCGATCCTAGAGGCGCGCCGGCAGCCGACGGCGGGCGGCGAGCCTCCGTGGGAAGGCGCCGACGAGGGCTGTAGGGTCGGCACGATGCGGACGGCTGCTGCGGCCCTCGCTCGTGCTCTGCGCGCTCGCCGGGAGCGTCGGCGCGGCGACGACGCCGACCCTGCGCGGGCGCTGGGGGAACGCGGCGATGGGGACGGGCGGGCCGGCGCGCCTCGTCGCCGGGCGCGCCCCGGCGCTGCGGCTCTCCGCGCCGGCGCTCGGCTGCGCCGAGCCGACGGTGCTGCGGGTCGCCTACCGGCGCGGGGTGCTGAGCGGGCACGGCCGCGACGTGCCCTGCAACGGCGGGCTCCGCTGGACGGTGAGCGGCCGGCTCGCGCACGGCCGGCTCCGGGGCACCGTCACCCTGCGGCTCGCCGACGGCTCGAGGGCCGTGCTGACGCTCGAGCTGCGCCCGGCGGGCTCATCTCGCGCTCGCTCGCGAGCAGGTACGGGGCTACCTGATGCGCTGCCCGGCACCGCGTCTCGAAACTGCTGCTGCTTCACGGCCGCGTCTACGCGGGCAGCGCCTGCACGTAACGCACCGCCGCTGGCTCGCCCCGCCGCGCTTCGACGAGGCCGCTACCTACTCGCCTACCTCCACTACCTCGCCGCCGTCCACGGCCTCGATCGCTCGCAAGCAGGCGCTCCACGAGCGGCTCTCACCTCTTGCGCTCGAGGGAGCGTGGGCTCTTACTAGTCGCCCGCCTGCGCCTTCCGCGGCATCGACACCCTGACCGCGTTCGTGCTCTGCCTCGCGATCTTCACTTCCGCCGCTTCGCAAGCCGGCGAGCTCGCCCACTGGCTCTGCCTGGTGCCCTCGCTCGACCATCCGGCGAGAGCCGCCGCCTGGGCGCGATCACCCTGACCGGCTCCGTTTCGCATGTCGCCTCCTCGTCGAGGCACCTGTATAAGAGCCGCGCGGGCGATCTCGCCGAGCAGCGCGACCGTCTCGAGGTCGTCGTGGACGAGGTGCTGCAGCATCACGCGCTCCACCCCGGCCGCCTCGTACTCGCGGAGCCGCTCGCAGGCCTGCTCGACGGTGCCGACGACCATCCGCTCGGAGCGCTCCTCGGCCTCGCGGCCCGTCCGCTCCGCGTAGCGGCGCCGGCGCTCCCGGAAGTCCGCCTCGTCGGCGCCGACGACGCAGCCGGTCATCAGCGAGAAGACGAGCGGCTCCCGGCCGGCGCGCTCGGCGGCCTCGTCGACCCGGCGCCGCCGCGCGCGGCAGGTCTCCGGGTCGCAGAAGATCGTGTTGTACTCGTCGGCGAAGCGCGCCGCGGGCTCGACGGTGCCCCGCCTCGCCGAGCCGCCGACGATCAGGTTCGGCTTCGCGGGCGGCTTCGGCAGGGGCCGGGCGCCGCGGAGCTCGTAGTGCTCGCCGACGAAGTCGAACCCGTCCTCGAGCCAGGAGCGGTGGACGATCTCGAGCTGCTCCGCGAAGCGCGCGAGCCGCTCGCCGAGCGGCGGGAAGGGGAAGCCGTGCTGGACGTGCTCCGGCTCGTGCCAGCCGGCGCCGAGGCCGAGCTCGATCCGCCCCGGCGCGATCCGGTCGGCGGTCACGACCTGCTTCGCGAGCGCCGACGGGTGGCGGAAGGTCGCGGGCGAGACGAGCGTCCCGAGCCGGATCCGGTCGGTGACGGCGGCGAGCCCGGTCACGGTGCCCCAGGCGTCGAGCGCGCCGTCGGCGCCGCCGTGGAAGCCGGTGTAGTGGTCGGAGCGGAAGAGCGCCTCGAGCCCGGCGCTCTCGGCGGCCCGGGCGAGCGCGAGCCACTGCTCCCAGGAGACGCCCTCCTGGCCCTCGATCATCAGGCAGACGCGCATGCCACGACCCTAGCGTCGGTGAGCCGGACGAGGTCGGCGGGAGCGAGCTCGAGCTCGAGCCCGCGCCTGCCGGCGCTGACGTGGATCGTCTCGTGCTCGAGCGCGGAGGCGTCGATCGCCGTCGGCAGGCGCCGCCGCTGGCCGAGCGGGCTGATCCCGCCGACCACGTAGCCGGTCGCGCGCTCGGCCTCGGGGCGGCCGGCGAGCCGCGCGCGCTTGCCGAGCGAGCGCAGGTCGAGCTGCCGCTCGACCGGGACGACGCAGCAGGTGAGCGCGCCGTCGACGTCGACGACGAGCGTCTTGAAGACGCGCGCCGGGTCGAGGCCGAGCTGCTCGACCGCCTCGAGCCCGTAGCTTCCGTGGCGCGGATCGTGCTCGTAGGCGTGCAGGCGGTACTCGACGCCCTCGCGGTCGAGCAGCCGGGTCGCCTGCGTCGCGCTCACTCGTCGTCGGCGAGCGAGTCGGCGAGCACCCCGGCGGCGAAGGCGCGCCAGGCGAGGTCGGGCCGCCGGCGCAGCGTCCCGATCGCCTGCAGGACGCCGGGGAGCCCGTGCGCCTGCTGCTCGAGGCGGACGAGCCCCGCCGCGACCCGGACGCGGCGCGCCGGGTCGTCGAGCTCCTCGGCGAGCGCGGTCACCGCCCGGCCCTCGAGGTCGAGGCCCCGCTGCGGGTCGCCGCCGGCGGCGAGCAGGAGCAGCGCCCGCCGCGTCGCGCCGTGCGCCTCGTCGCCGAGCTCGATCTCGATCCCGGCGGCGTAGGCGAGCGCCGGCAGCGCGTCGACGGGATCGCCCTCCTCCAGCAGCACGAGCCAGTCCCGCACGACGGGATACCATCACAGGAGATGCTGGACGTGCTCCGAGAGGCCGAGCGCTGGCGCGCCGAGGGCGGGCAGGTCGCGATCGCGACGGTCGTCGCCACGCGCCGCTCGGCGCCGCGGCCCGTCGGCGCCAAGCTGGCCGTCTCCGCGGACGGCCGGGTCTACGGCTCGGTCAGCGGCGGCTGCGTCGAGGCGGACGTCGCCGAGAACGCGCAGACCGTGCTCGCCGGCGGCTCGCCGCTGCTGCTCAGCTACGGGATCGACGACGAGACGGCGTTCGGCGTCGGCCTCCCCTGCGGCGGCGAGATCGACGTCTTCGTCGAGCGCTTCGAGTAGATGACGGTCTGGGAACGGCTGCGGCAGGCGCTCGAGCGCGAGGAGCGCGGGGTGCTGCTCACCGTCGTCGCCGGCGAGGGGCTCGGCGCCAAGCTGCTCGTGCTCGAGAGCGGCGAGCAGGTCGGCGACGACTCGCTCGCGCGGTACGCCGCGACCGAGGAGAGCGGCACGCTCGAGGCCGAAGGGCGGACGATCCTGCGCGAGGTGGTCGGGCCGCCGCTCCGGCTCGTCGTCTACGGCGCGGTCGACGTCGCCGAGGCGCTCTGCGCGTACGCCCGGGTGCTCGGCTGGCGCACGGTCGTCGTCGACCCGCGCCGGGGCCTCGCGACGCGCGAGCGGCTGCCGAGCGCCGACGAGATCGTCGTCCGCTGGCCCGACGAGACGGCCGACCTCGTCGACGGGCGCACCGCCGTCGTCTCGCTCGTCCACGAGGAGCGCCTCGACGTGCCGGCGCTGCAGATCGCGCTCGAGCGCGGCGCCTTCTACGTCGGCGCGCTCGGCTCGACGCGGGCGCAGGAGAAGCGCCGCGCCGCGCTCGCAGGCTCGCGGCGTCGAGGGCGCAGACCGGATCGCCGGGCCGGCGGGGCTGCCGCTCGGCGGCTCGACGCCGCCCGAGATCGCGCTCTCGATCGCCGCCGAGATCCTCTCCCGCGTGCACGAGCGGTGAGGCTCGCCGGCGCACGCTGCCTCGTCACCGGCGCGTCGAGCGGGATCGGCCGGGCGACCGCGAAGGCCCTGCAGGACGCGGGCGCGACGGTCGTCGGGCTCGGCCGCGACGCATCGGCGCTCGGGGAGCCGTCGATCGTCTGCGACCTCGCCGACCCGGCGCAGGTCGAGCGGGCGGCGGCCGAGGCGGGCCCGGTCGACCTGCTCGTCGCGAACGCCGGCCAGGGCTGGGCGGGCGCCTTCGCGGAGATCGAGCCGGAGACGGTCGAGCGGCTCGTGCGCGTCAACCTGCTGGCGCCGCTGCAGCTGACCCGCGCCCTGCTGCCGGGGATGCTCGTCCGCGGCCGCGGCCACGTCGTCCTCGTCGGCTCGATCGTCGGCCGCGTCGGCGCCCGCGACGAGGCGGCCTACGCGGCGACGAAGGGCGGGCTCGCCGCCTTCGCCGAGAGCCTGCGCCAGGAGCTCGACGGCACGCCGGTCGGCGTCACGCTCGTCACCCCGGGCGTGGTCGCGACGCCGTTCTTCGAGCGCCGCGGCGCCCCCTACGCCCGCTCCTTCCCGCGGCCCGTCCCCGCCGGACGCGTCGCGAAGGCGATCGTCGACGCCGTCGAGCGCGACCGCGCCGAGGTGACGGTGCCGCGCTGGCTCGCGGTCGCGCCGCGCCTGCACGGCCTCGCGCCCGGCCTCTACCGCGCGCTCGCCGGCCGCTTCGGCTAGCGCGCGAAGGCCGCCCGCAGCGACTGGCGCAGCGAGGACGTCGAGGCGATCACGGCGCTCGGCTCGTAGCCGCAGTGCGCCATGCAGTTGGAGCAGCGCGGGTCGTTGCCGCGGCCGTACTTCGACCAGTCGGTCGTCTCGAGCAGCTCCTGGTAGGTCTCGGTGTAGCCGTCGCTCATCAGGTAGCAGGGCCGCTGCCAGCCGAAGACCGAGTAGCAGGGGATGCCCCACGGCGTGCACTGGTAGTCGACCTTGCCCTCGAGGAAGTCGAGGAAGAGCGGCGTGTGGTTGATCCGCCAGCGCTTCCGGTTCCCGTTCGCGAACGCGGCCGAGAAGAGCTTCCGCGTCTCCTCGACGCCGGGGAAGTGCTCCTGGTCGGGCGCCTTCTCGTAGGCGTAGGCCGGCGAGAGCATCATCGAGTCGACCTCGAGCTCGTCGTTCAGGAAGTCGAGCACGTCCTGGACCGTCTTCGGCGTGTCGGTCGTGAAGAAGGTCGTGTTGGTCGAGACGCGGAAGCCGCGCGCCTGCGCCTCCCTGATCGCGTCGACCGCCTTGTCGAAGACGCCGTCGCGGCAGACCGAGGCGTCGTGGCGCTCCTTGAGCCCGTCGACGTGGATCACCCAGGAGAAGTACGGCGACGGCGTGAAGTTGTCGAGCTTCTTCTTCAGCAGGATCGCGTTCGTGCAGAGGAAGACCGTCTTCTTCCGCTTGACGAGCTCGTCGACGATCGTGTGGATCTCCGGGTGGACGAGCGGCTCGCCGCCCGCGATCGAGACCATCGGCGCGCCGCACTCCTCGATCGCGGCGATCGCCTGGTCGACCGGCATCCGCTTGCGGAGGACGTGGTCGGGGTGCTGGATCTTGCCGCAGCCGGCGCAGGCGAGGTTGCACTGGTAGAGCGGCTCCAGCTCGACGATGAGCGGGAACTTCTCGACCCGCTGCAGCTTCTGCTTCATCAGGTACGCGCCGATGCGCAACTGCTGCCTGACGGGAACGCTCACCGGACCACCTCCTCCTCCGCTCGACGGCTCGATTCTACGTGTTCTCCGAGCCGCGCCGCCCAAACATCCAGGGCGGGCGCGGCGCGCCGGAGGGCCCGCAGACCGGCGATCCCGGCGGCAGGGGTGCGCGGGTCGAGCAGGCGGCGGCCCGCGCGGTCGACGACGGCGCGGAGGCAGACGACGGGCCGCGGCGCGGCGGCACGGCGCGAGCCACGCGGACTCCATGTCGACGGCGAGCGCGTCGAGGGCGCGGCGCTCGCGGGGCCCGAGCACCCGCGGCGCCGAGTAGACCGGGCCGAGCGAGACGCGCAGGCCGCGCTCGCGCAGGAGCGGGACGAGCGAGGCGGCGTGCGGGCACTCGACGCGGAGGCCGTCGCCGTCGCGCAGCTCCGAGGCGACGACGAGGTCGCCCGGGCGCAGCGACGGCTCGACCGCGCCGCAGAGGCCGGCGATCGCGACCGCCTCGGCGTCCCCGAGCTCGACCGCGCGCACGCCCATCCCGGTCCGCCGGCCGCCGACCGCCCACGCCTCGACGCGGAGCGGCGCCAGGACGGCGAGCCTCATCCCGCCTCCGCGCGCACGAGCCGGCCGAGCGCCTGGATCGGGAAGACGAGCCGGTAGAGGTGGTAGTTGATGTAGAAGTCGCCCGGGAAGCCGGTGCCGGTGAAGAAGGGCTCGTCCCAGGTGCCCTCGGGCGTCTGCGTCCGGACGAGGAAGTCGATCCCGCGCTCGACCGCCGGGCCCGACTCGCCGGCGGCGTGCAGCGCGAGCAGCGCCCAGGCGGTCTGCGACGCGGTCGAGGCGCCCTTGCCGCGCCAGGCCGGGTCGTCGTAGGAGCGCAGGTCCTCGCCCCAGCCGCCGTCTGCCCCCTGCACCGCCTCGAGCCAGGCGACGGCCCGGCGGATCGCGGGGTGCGAGGGCTCGAGCCCCGCCGCGACGAGCGCCGGCACGACGGCGCCGGTGCCGTAGAGGTGGTTGGCGCCCCAGCGCCCGAACCAGGAGCCGTCCGCCTCCTGCTCGCGGAGCAGCCAGTCGACCGCGCGCCGGGTCGCCGGGTCGGACGCCATCCCCTCCTCGGCGAGCATCTCGACCACGTGCCCGGTCACGTCGGCGCTCGGCGGGTCGATCACCTCGCCGAAGTCGAGGAACGGCAGCTTGCGGACGAGCCAGCGGACGTTGTCGGCGTCGAAGGCGCCCCAGGCGCCGTCCTTCGAGACCATCCCGAGCGTCCAGCGGATCGCCCGCCGGATCGGGGACTCGACCTCGGCCCTGCCCGTCCAGCGCAGGGCGAGCACGACCTCGGCCGTGTCGTCGATGTCGGGGTACCAGTCGTTCTCGAACTCGAACGCCCAGCCGCCCGGCGGCAGCTCCGGCCGGCGAACGGCCCAGTCGCCGCGGACGCGGATCTCCTGGCCGAGCAGCCAGTCCGCGGCCTGCTCGACCGCGGGCAGGGCCGGGTCGACGCCCGCGTCGCGGAGCGCGACGAGCGCGAGCGCGGTGTCCCAGACCGGCGACTGGCAGGCCTCGAGCCGGCGCGTCTCGCCCTCGACGATCGTGAACCCGTCGAGGCCGGCGAGCCCCTTCCGCATCACCGGGTGCTCGAGCGAGTAGCCCTCGAGGCTGAGCGCGATCAGCGAGTAGACCCAGGGCGGCTGGATCCCGCCCCAGCAGCCGTCCGCCTCCTGCCGCTCGACGATCCAGCGCACGGCCCGCCGCCGGGCGACCCGCTGCAGCGGCCGGAGGGGGCGGCGCATGTAGACGTGCAGCAGCCTGTCGCAGACCTCGAACGCCCAGCCGATCGTGAAGCGGGCGCAGCGGCGCGGCGGCAGGCCGCTGCGCAGCTCGTCGAGGCCGAACGGCACGGGCCTGACCGGACGGTGCGAGGAGACGACGGCGAGCGCGACGATCGTCTGCCGCGCCCAGCAGGCGTAGTCGTAGATGTTCAGCGGCACCCACGGCGGCAGGAAGATGAACTCGACGGGGATCACGGGCACCTCGTCCCACGACCAGAGGCCGAAGAGCGCCAGCCAGAGCCGCGTGAAGACGCGCGCGTGCTCGAGCCCTCCGTTGGCGCGGATCCACGCGGAGGCGCGCCGCATGTGCTCCGCGTCGGGCTCGTCGCCCGCGAGCCGCAGCGCGACGTACGCCTCGACCGTCGTCGAGAGGTCGCCGGGACCGCCCTCGAAGTTCGCCCAGGTGCCGTCCTCGCGCTGCTGCGAGCGGATCCAGGCCGCCGAGCGCCGCGTCTCCTCCTCGCCGCGGGCGCCGAGGAACTCGCGCAGGAGCAGGTCCTCCGCGTCCATCGTCACGTTCGTCTGCAGCTCGCCCTTCCACCAGCCGGCCGGGCTCTGCAGCGAGAGCAGGTGCGCGACGGCGCGGTCGAGCGCCTGCGCCGCGGCGGCGACGGGCGCCAGCGAGGTCACGCGGGCACCTCCTCCCGCGCCTGGACGCCGAGCGCGGCGCGCGCCGCGGCGACGCCGCTGCGGACGGCGCCCTCCATCGTCGCCGGCCAGCCGGTGTCGGTCCACGCGCCCGCGACGAAGACGCCGTCGGGCGCGGTCGGCCTGCGCAGGGCGGCCGTTCCCGGGCCCTGCCTGAAGGTCGCGTGCGGCTCGCGGGTGACGAAGAAGCTCTCGATCCGCGCGCCCTTCGCGGCCGGGAAGAGCGCCTCGAGGTGCGGCGCGAACTCGCGCCGCAGCTCGTCCACCCGCAGGTTCCCGTACGCGAACGCGGCCGAGAGCGAGACCGCCAGGTACTGGCCGTCGGCGAGCCCGGACGACGCGGTGCGGTCGAAGACGAACTGCACCGGGCGTCCCGACGCCCGCGGCGAGCGCGAGGTCGGTGACCGGCCGGTCGTAGACGACGTGCAGGTTGACGATCGGGGCGACGCCGAGCCCGTCCAGGGCCTGCGCGCCGGGCAGGAGCTCCGCCGCCTCGCGGTGCGGCACGGCGAGCACGACCGCGTCCGCCTCGAGCTCGTCGAGCGAGGCGACCGGCGCGCGCAGGCGGACGTCGACGCCGGCGGCCGCGAGCGCGCGCTCGGCGGCCTCGCCGTGGAGCTCGCCGAGCGGCACCGCGGCCCAGCCGACGTCGGCCGCGTCGTTCCGCTCGAGCAGGCCCGTCTGGAAGACCTTCGTCGCGAGCGCGAGCGAGGCGTCGGCGGAGCGGAGGTTCACGGTCGGCAGCACGATCAGGTCCCAGAACCGCTCGATCGCCTGCGGCGACTGGCCGTGCTCGCCGAGCCAGTCGCCGAAGCTGCGCTCGTCCAGGGCCGGGTCGCCGAGCTCGAGCCGCCGGAGCGCGAGGGCGGCGCGGACGACGGCTGCGCGGTCGCCGACGGAGAGCAGCCGGAAGCGCGCCAGCGTCCCGGCCAGGTGGAGCGGCGCCGGCAGGCCGTTGCGGGCGATCCGGGCGCGGCGGCCGCCGGGGGCGAGCACGGGGATGTCGAGCCGCCGCTGCAGGTGCACGCGGTCGGAGACGCCGAGCCGCTCGAGGAAGGCGACGTAGGCCGTGCAGCAGCGGAGGAAGACGTGCTGGCCGTTGTCCATCGAGAGCCCGTCGCGCTCGAGCGAGAAGGTGGCGCCGCCGAGCCGCGGCCGGGCCTCGTGCAGCGTCACCTCCGCGCCGCGGTCGGCCAGCTCGACCGCGGCCGCGATCCCCGCGAGCCCGCCGCCGACGACCGCGGCCCTCATGCGCCCACCCCCGCGAGCGAGCGCGCGGCCACCCACGCCTTCTCGCGCGCCGGCAGCGAGAGCCGCGGGCCGGCGAGGACGAGCTCGGGGCTCCGCTCGATCCGGTTGAGCAGCCGCCGGTAGATGCCGGCCATCGCCGAGACGGACGCGGCCGCGGGCCGGTCGAGCAGCGGCAGCAGCTCGAGCCCGCGGTCGAACCAGCGCTGCGCGCGCTCGGCCTCGAAGCGGATCAGCTCGGCGGTGAACGCCGGCGGCTCCGCGCCGAACCGCTCCAGGTCCTCGCGCGGCAGGTAGACGCGCCCGGCGGCCCAGTCCTCGCGCAGGTCGCGGAGGATGTTCGTCAGCTGGAGCGCGACGCCGAGGTCGTCGCCGAGGTCGCCGGCCCGCTCCGTCGCCTCGCGTCCGGGCTCCCGGGCGCCGAAGACGCCGAGCGAGAGGCGGCCGATCGAGCCGGCGACGCGGCGGCAGTAGACGACCAGGTCGTCGAAGGTCGCGTAGGTCGCTCCGGCGACGTCCATGCCGGCGCCGTCGATCAGGTCGCGGAAGGAGTCGAGGGGGATCGGGTAGCGGCGGACGGCGTCCCCGAGCGCGCGCAGCTCCGGCTCGGCGGCCTCGTCCAGGTGCTCGAGGCCCGCGCGGAGCTGCTCGAGCCGGCGCAGCTTCTCGTCGTCCGGCAGCGAGCCGTCGGCGACGTCGTCGACGCGCCGCGCGAATGCGTAGACGCAGCAGAGCGCGGCCCGGCGGTCGCGCGGCAGGAGCCGGATCCCGTAGTAGAAGTTGCCCGCCTCCCGCCGTGTCAGCGCCCGGCAGCGCTCGTACCCCTGGGCGACGCTCAACCGACCACCACCCGGCCCGCGGCGCGCAGCATCGCCGGCTTCGAGGCCGTCGGCGGCCCGGCGAGCACGTCGTAGCCCGCGCGCCCGATCGCGTCGAGCGCCGCGTAGCCGCCGCCGACGTAGCCGGCGACCGCGACCCTCCCCCACCCTCGCAGCGTCCGGACGAGCGGCCGCCCCTCGTCGAGCAGGGCCCGGGCGCGGCCCGCCTCGAAGGCGATCAGCTCCCGCAGCCGCGCGGGCGTCCGCTCGCCGGCGAGATCGGTCTCGCCGACGCCGAATCGGTCCAGGTCCTCCCGCGGCAGGTAGACGCGGCCGCGACGGTAGTCCTCGCCGACGTCCTGCAGGTGCTCGACGACCTGCAGCGCGGTGCAGATCCGGTCGGAGAGCGCGATCCGCTCGGGGGTCGCCCGCCCGAGCACGTGCAGCACCAGCCGTCCGACGGGGTTCGCCGACAGCTCGCAGTAGCCGGACAGCTCCTCCCAGCTCGCGTAGCGCGACACGACCTGATCCTGCCGGTTCGCCGCGATCAGCGCCAGGAACGGGTCGGCCGGGATCGAGCACGCCCGCACGGTCTCGACCAGCGGGGCGATGACGGCGTACCGCGGCTGCTCGCCGGAGACGATGCGGGCGACGTCCTGCTCGAGCGCGTCGAGCTGCGCTCCGCGGTCGCCGGCGGCCTCGTCGCCGAGCTGGTCGACCAGCCGGGCGAAGCCGTAGACGGCGAGCAGGTGCCGCCGCAGCTCGCGCGGGAGCAGGCGCAGGGCGACGGGGAAGTTCTCGCCCCCCGCACGCGCCATCACGGCGCCGGGGGAGGTCAGCTCAGCGGGATCGCGCGCGTCCCGCTCGACCGGCAGGCGGGAGGAGGCCGGCATTCATTCCCCGATGACCTGCAGGAAGACCTTGCGGGACTTCGGCCGGTCGAGCTCGCAGAAGAAGATCTTCTGGTAGCGGCCGAGCAGGAGCTTTCCGTCGACGATCGGGATCGCCTGCGACGACGAGGAGAGCATGGCGGCGCGAACGTGGGAGTGGCCGTTCGGGAACTCGTGCGGGTCGTCCTCGAGCCCCTCGGTGCGGATGGTGAGGTCGTCGTGCCGGTAGTACGGCCCGTCGCAGGGCGCGACCCGGTCGAGGAACTCGTTGAAGTCCTCGATGAACCCCGTCTCCCGCTCGTTGATCACGACCGCGCACGTGGTGTGCGGCGAGTAGACGAGCGCCATCCCGTTCGACACGCCGCTCCGCTCGACCATGCCGAGCAGGTCGTCGGTCATGTCGATGAACTGACCGCACTTCTCCGTCTCCAGATCGTGATTCTCGAACAGGTGCTTCATCGTCCTCCCTCGACCCCTGTCGTTTTCCCGACGTGACAGCCGTTCCCCTGCCCCTGCTGCCGAAACAGGCGACAGCCGGAGCCTCGCCTAGCTTATGAGAGTCGCGGCCCCCTGCGCCATCTTCGCCGGCGGCGCAGCCGGATCGCCCGGCGGAGGGCGATCGCGGAGCTGCCCTCGCCGACGCGGCTCCGATCCGGCCCGCGCGCGCCGAGCGGCAGCCGGTCGGTCGACGCTTCCGCCCGGTTCGTTCTCGGCTCGGGCCGGTCGCGCCGGCCCGCCCCTCAACGCGACACGGTCGCGGCTGGTCCGGCCGCCTTGGCCCACCACGCGAACGCCGCCGAGCGATCTGCCCCTTCGATGAAGCCGAAGACGAGGTGGCGCGGGTCGGTCCATTCGATTCGCGCGGTGCCGTTCTCGTAGCAGACGACGCGGCCGACGCCCTGGCCGGACGCGAGCGGCCTGTGACCCATGGCTCCGGCCCGGGCCCAGTGGTTGACGGCCGAGGCGGTAGTGCCGCAGGTGCCCTGCACCTTGAATGCCCCCAGCCCGGCACCGTTCGCGCGCCAGTTGAAGTAATCGTCGAGGTCGGCCCGGCTCCGCGCGAGGCTGTACTGCAGCAGGAGGATGCCAGCCGCAGGCCGCTCACAGGCAAAGCTCCTCGCAAAGTGTGCCCGCGCGTTCCCGACCTTCGGGTCGAGCCCGCCCGGCACCTTGAGTGGCGCGCTCGACCGACACGCTCTGCGCACGACGACGGGCAGGGCTCCGCCGAGCGTCCATCGCCCTGTGGCCGTCGGCGTCTCCGTCGACGCTTGCCGTGTCGTCGTGGTGGACGTGCTGTTCGACGGCCCGAAGATCCAGACCCCGAGCCCGAGCGCCGCTGCCGCGACGACTGTTGTCGCGGCGACGATCGCCTTGGTACGCCGACCTCTTCGCGACGGCGGCTCCGGTGGCCGGGCCGCCGGCGACCGACGGAGCCGGGCTCGGCGCCGGCGGCGTCAGGTCCTGCTCGGCAGGGGTCGGCTGCGCCGGAACAGCGGGCTCGGGATGGCCGACCGTTGCTTCTGGCACGTCGAAGATGCGCCCGTCGTGGACGCGCAGAAAGAGCACGGGCGTCGCCCACTCGATCTCGTTGCTCGCATAGATCGCCTGGCGCGCGAAGGCCAGAGCCGTGTCGACCGTGCCGCAGTCGGCGAGCTTCCAGTAGAACTCGCCCGCGAACGTGATCGCCGCGCTGTCGGTGATCTCGAACTGCATCGCGATCACCGCCGGGATCTTCCTCTGCACGAGACTGGTGGCCACGCCTGCAAACGGATCGTCGTCCGCCGCGCGCGCACCCTCACACGCGTTGAGGACGGCCAGGCGCAGCGTCCTGTGTTCGCCGAGGTAGATGCCGAGATCCCGTCCGGTCACCTGGCGGGCTCGGTTGCGTGAATCCTCGAGCAGGAGAACACCGTCCCTGGATTGCGCGTCGTACGCACCGTGGCCGATGTAGTGGAAGACGTGGAAGGGGCCGCCCTGCAGGATCCGAAGCAGCGCCTCGAGCGTCGCGTCCTCGAGCCAGGTGATCTCGACGGCGTCTCGCGCGATCAGGCCCGCCAGCGCCTGCTCGAGGTTCTCGCGCTCCCGCTGCACGTCGAGCGCAACCGCGTCCTCCGGGCTGCTCACCATCGCCAGGATCCGGAGCGGAAGCTCGACCTTCAACGGCTCAAATGCTCCGGGCATGTCCAGGTACCGGACAACCGGAGTCCACGACGAGATCGCCAGGAACTCGGGATCGTCATAGAGGTACTCCCACGGCAGCTTCATCAGCTCCGGGGCGCCCGAGAGCGCCAGCGTCACCCGCAGACTCTTCCCGCTGCGCTCGGCCTCGTTGCGCGCCAGGCGGTACGCCACACCGACCGGGCCAGCGAAGACCGCACCGAAGAGCTTTCCGCCGAACTCCGTGATCAGCTGCTTCTCCGACGACTCGACCCGCCGCGTCCCGGCACGCCCGCGGCCGCCCAGCCGGAGCAGGAAGAGCTCGAGATCGCGCCCGTCGAACGGAAGCGCGAACGTGCCGGAATAGTCGCCCGCGTCACATGAAGCCGAGACGCGGTACGTCTCGCCGATCCCGTGCTCGATGCGGATCCGCAGCTCGTCGAAGTCGCTCACTCGACGGCCCTTCTCGCGCGCACGCCACCGCATCAGCACCCGAAAGTTCGCGTCGCCTGATGCCTTCGCGACGACCGCGCCGAACTCCGCGGTCAGCTGAACACCGAACTCGATCTCGACCTCGTCCGGCGGATCGGCGACGTCGCGGAGCCGTGAGATCATCGCGTCGGCCGCGGGCTGGATCCGCGAGAACGCCTCCTGAAACGTCTCCTTCGCGCTGACCGCAAGCTCACCCGTCGCCCGGAACCCCCGCGTCGGCCCGCGCTCGGCAGCTGGCGGAGCGGCGGCAACCTCGACTACCACCGTTCCGCCCCCGTCCAGAGGAAACTCGACGAGCTGAAGCACACGCACCCTCTGCCGCAGCTCGCTGACGTTCGCTAGGTCGCTACAGATGGTGCAAGAAACACGATCGGCGGTCAACAGCGGTTCGCGCGAGCGGGACGTCGGCCGAGCGGGGCCGTCGTCGCGTGAAGCCGCACCGGGTGAGGCGCAAACGGCTTGTTCGAAGCGGCGGGGGTGGGATTCGAACCCACGGCCCGGGTTGCCCCGGGCGACGGTTTTCAAGCGCCTGCGGCTTCCGCTCAACCGTGGGGTTCAGGCGGCGCGCGCGACAGTTCGCGCGACAGTTCGACCCGCAGAGGCTCGTCTTCGTCCGTCGCGCGCCGCCCGCGATCGCTTGAATCCGTTCAAATCCGGCTCGGGCGCAAGCGCCGTCGGGCTGCTTGCGCACGATGACCGCTGCTGAATCCAGGCGGCGGCGCGGCGAGCGTCAGCGACGGCGCGCGTGTGAGCCGGATGACGATCGTGCTCGTGCCGGCGGCGGTGTCGAGCTGGAGCCCGTAGCAGCCCGGTTGGTGGGCGAAGAGGAGCGTGACCGTGGTGCCCCAGTCGCTGTTGCTGAACGAGCCGACGGTCTGGCTGGTGTCGAGGTGGAGCTCGCGGGTGAGCGGGGCGCTGCCCCAGTTGGGGCCGAGCTGGAAACGGACATGGCCGGGCCGGTCGAGGCGGATGCCGCGGACGAGCACGCGGATGTGCTTATGGCGCAGGCTGGCGGGCCAGGTCCAGATCGTCTTCGAGGCGAGCCAGCCGGGGTGGCGGCTGTCGGGGCTGAGCGAGAAACCGGTCGGGTAGACGGGGCCGGCGCCGTAGCCTGCGAGGCGGCCGTGGTCGAGTCGCCGCCGTGGTGTTGCGGGGCAGCGGGCGCTCGGCCGAAGCGGCTGCAGCTGCAGCGGCCGCCGCAGCGTCTTCCACGGGGTAGGTGCGGCGGCGCCGGCTGCCGCCGCCGGCAGCAGGGCGAGCAAAGCGAGTGTGAGCGCGATCGTCTTCACGTCCGGCCGCCGATCGCGTCGTCGACGAGCAGCGTCAGGCCGGCTGCGCGGGTGTGGGCGAGGACTGCGCCGGAGTGGCCGTCGAGGAGCACGAGTCTGCTGCCGTTGATCGTCTCGACGTAGGCGTCGCCACCGGCTGGATAGACGAGCCCGTCTGTCTGCACGCTCGTCGTGTAGAGCCGCTTGCCGGCCCGGTTGTAGCCGACGAGGGTCGCCGGGCCGCCGCTGCTGCTATCGAGTGCGAGCAGGTTCGGGCCGAGCCGCCAGGCGGTGGTGGTGTGGCTGTCGATCGTGCGCGCCGTCCACCTGTGGGTGTTGATCAGGGTGAGGCCGGCAGGGTCGAAGCGGTAGTGCCAGGCGCCTTTCCGGTCGATGCTCGTCCGGTCATCGACGCCGGTGAGTGCGAGCAGGCCGTGGCCGAGCCAGAGCGCCTGGCGTTGCGGGCCGACGACCCCTTTCGCCTCCGCCTGGGGGAAGAGCCAGGCGGCGAGCCGGCTTGCGAGCGAGCGCTCGACGTGGGTCTGCTGGTAGGAGACGTGCATGCTCGTGAGGTCGACGTCGGCGACCGGCGCGCCGGCGGCGAGGATGTAGGCGTGGCCGCCGGAGGCGTCGACGGCGAGACCGGGGAGGCGGCCGTGCGGCAGCGGGCTCCCGCTCGTCTTGCGGCTCGCCTGCGAGCGTCCGCGGAAGCGACACGGTCTCGACGCGTCCCGTTCGCGCCGATCGTGAGCAGCCGGGCGGCGCCGACCCTGTCGGGAGGCGCGAGCAGGAGCAGCAGCTTGCCACGGCTGCGGGCGACTTGCTCGAGCTGACCGTCGATCGTCTGCGCGGAGACGATCTTGCGCGCGGTCGGGTCGATCACGTAGAGGCGGTGCCGTGCGTCGTCGATGCTGACGAGTGCGAGCAGCCGCCGCGTGGTCAGCCAGGCGGTGGCGGTGGCGTAGCCGGAGGCGTGCAGCGGCAGGTCGTAGCGGCGGCGAAGCGTCGGCAGTTCGATGAACCGGAGTGCCGTCGGCTGTTCGCGGGCGAGCACGAGCTGGTCTCGTCCCGGTGAGAAGCTCCAGCTGGAGGTGTAGCGGCCGAGCGGCAGCGTCCGCCCGGCGGGTCTGAGGGTGCGTCCGTCGAGGCGGACGAGCAGGCCCTCCTCGTGCTGCCAGCGGATCGCCAGCAGCGACCGCGGCGCCGCCGCCGCGGCTG
Source organism: uncultured Actinomycetes bacterium (assembly GCA_963839285.1). GTDB lineage: Bacteria > Actinomycetota > Thermoleophilia > Gaiellales > Gaiellaceae > DASSSQ01. The sequence goes on along the minus strand of CAWIUN010000016.1, from coordinate 2,796 downwards.
CCGGCTGTGCCTTCGGGTGCGGCGCCGCGACGGCGATGACAGGAGCGAGTGCGGCGGCGAGGAGCGCGAATGGGAGCAGCCGGCGCATCAGCGGTGACAACTGCCGGAGTTCGCGCTCTGGCTGGCGGGCGGGTTGCGGATCGGGAGCAGCCACTCGCCGGCGTGGCGGCCGTTCGGCCCGTCGCTCCAGGAGAGGATGCCGAGCTCGAGCCGGGCGATCCCGCCGGCGGGAGCACGAACCGTCGTCGTGTAGCGCCCGTCGTGTCCGCGCGCGAAGGCGCGGTGACGTGCACCGCAGCCGCCGATCAGGCGGACGAAGGCGCCGCCGGCCGCAAACGGCCGCCGCCGGCCGCTGCCGTCGCGGTAGCTGAGCGTCCAGGCAATCCGGATCCGCGTGCCGCCGGCGGCATGCGCGGGCAGCCTCGAGGTCAACGTCGCCGAGACGTCTCCCTTGCCGGCGGCCGGCGCCGCCGCCAGGAGCAGCATCGGCAGGAGCAGGAGCATACGTCTCGGAATCATCGTCGTGACTGATACACCGTCCGGGCCGACGCGGTTCCCGCTCGTCGCTCCGAGGCAACGCGGGTGACGTCGAGGACGAAGCTCAGCCGCGCGCGGCCGACGCGGCCGGTGACGCGCCAGCAGCCGGTCGTCGGGAAGCTGAGGATCGTCGGCAGGAACCCGGTCGCGCCGTAGCTTTCGATCGGCGCGACGTTCGTACGCAGCGGCGCCGCCCGCCTGTCGAGCCGTCTGCCGCTGATCCGCAGCGGGCCGCGCAGGCCGCGCCACCAGCCGAGCTTGGTCGAGATCGACCCGTCCCGCTCGATCGTCGCGAGGTAGCCGCCGTCTGGCAGCTTCCCCGCCGGCAGCCTCCCGCCTGGCGGCAGCTGCGCCCGCAACAGCCGCGTGCCGTAGTTGAAGCTCGCCGCCGAGAACGGCGCCGGCGGCCGTCCCTGTCTCACTGGCGGCACGGTCGGACGGCATGCGGCCGCACCGTCGCCGCCACAGCCCGCGGCGGCGACGCAGAGCCCGATCGCGGCTGCAAGCACGACGCCTCTCATGCTGCTGGTACACCGGCCGAGCGGCGTCCGTTCCGGTCTCCCCGGAACCTGGCGGGGCCGGCCGGTGTAGGACCTGCACAGTGGTGAGCCGGCCGCTGGCAGAGGAAGAACTCGTCGAGCGCGCGCGCCGCGGCGAGCACGCCGCCTTCGAGGAGCTCGTCGTGACCTACCAGGGAATCGCCTTCCGCACCGCCTACCTGCTCACCCGCGACGCCGCCGAGGCCGAGGAGGCCGTGCAGGACGCATTCGTCAAGGCGCACCGGGCGCTGCGCCGCTTCCGCCGCGGCGCCCCCTTCCGCCCCTGGCTGCTCGCGATCGTCGGCAACGAGGCACGCAACCGCCGCCGCGCCGCCGGCCGCCGCGCGGCGCTGGCGCTGCGCGCCCGCGAGGAGGACCGCCTCGGCGACGCGGCTCCGTCGCCCGAGGCGGCCCTCCTGGCAGGCGAAGGCCGCGAGCGGCTGCTCGCAGCGGTCGAGCAGCTCCCCGGCGAGCAGCGCGACGTGATCGTCTGCCGCTACCTGCTCGAGCTCTCCGAGCAGGAGACCGCCGCCGCGCTCGCGCTGCGAGCGGGCACCGTCAAGTCGCGTACCTACCGCGCCCTCGAACGACTCCGCGAGGCGATCGGATGAGCGAACTCGAACAGGCACTCGTCGCGCTCGGCCACGAGCTCGAGCTGCCGCCGACACCCGACGTCAACGCTGTCGTGCGGGCGAGGGTAGCGCGGCGCTGGCGGCGCCGCCGGGCCGCGCTCGCCCTCGCGCTCGCCCTGCTCACTGCGGCCGCGGTCGCGCTCGCGGTGCCGGGCGCGCGCAGCGCGATCCTCCGTTTCTTCCACATCCGCGGCGCCCAGGTCTCGCTCGTCGAACGGCTGCCCGAGATGACGATCCGCCGCTCCATCCCCGGCCAGCCGGCGAGGCTCGCGCAGGCGCCCTTCCACGTCCTCCTTCCGGACGGCGACAAGCCGGACGCCGTCCGACTTGCAGACGGCAGCGTCTGGCTCCGCTACGGCCCGGGCGACCATCCCGAGGCTCGTCGTCGTCGAGATCACGACCGGCGGGCCCTGGTTCATCAAGAAGGTCGCCGTCAACGGCAGCTCGGTCCGCTACACCAGCGTCGCCGGGCAGCCCGCGATCTGGATCAGCGGCGCCCCGCACGCACTCGTGCTCCCGATCGGCGGCTCCCGCCTCGCCGGCAACACCCTGCTCTGGCAGCACGGCCCGCTCACCCTCAGGCTCGAAGCCGACCTCGACCTCACCCACGCGCGCGCAATCGCCGCCGGCTTCCGCTGACGCCCTTGGGTGCGATCTTGACCGGCGGCAGCGGCGGCGGCAATCGGCAATTGCAACCGGCGAATCGAGCAGGTGCTCCGCCGCGTCGGCCACGCTCATCGGCGCGCCGGTAGAGGGCGATCCCGTCGCGTTCGACGTTCGCGACGAAGGTCGTGTCCCGCTCGTTTGCGGGGTGCTCGACTTGTTGCCGTGTCCGGAGCTGCGGCCCGATCTGCCGGCCGCACTCGAGGAACAGCGGGAGCGTCGCATCGAGAAGTTCTCTGGTGAGGTCGTCCTCGAGGGCGGTGTCGGTGATGACGAGCAGATCGAGATCGGAACGGATCGGCATCCCGTTCGGCCACGCCTCGCCCCTGGCGACAGATCCGAAGAGGAGGATTTCCTCCAGACGATCGCCGAGGCTCCCGGCGAGCAGACGCAGATACGCACGAGGCAGGAGCGCTCCGCATCCG
>CAWIUN010000015.1:0-52913 GCA_963839285.1 uncultured Actinomycetes bacterium | reverse complement strand
TCCGGAGCGCGATCCCGGTCAGGAGCTCGCGCACGATCCGGTCGGCGACGAGCGCGGTGATGTCGGCCGAGCCCGGCGCCGTCGGGATCACCTCGACCACGTCGGCGCCGACGACGTCGAGCTCCGCCGCGATCGTCCGCACGGCCCAGAGCAGGTCGCCGCTCGTCATCCCGCCCGGCTCCGGGGTCCCCGTCCCGGGCGCGAAGGCCGGGTCGAGGACGTCGACGTCGACCGAGACGAAGACGCGGCCGCCCTCGGCGGAGCCGATCGCGCGGCCGACGACCTCTTCGATCCCGAGCTCGCGGACGTCGTGCATGAACAGGCTCGTGATCCCGCGCTCCCGCTGCCAGGCGAACTCGGCCTCGCCGGGCCAGTAGCCGCGCAGCCCGATCTGGACGTAGCGCGCAGGGTCGACGTGGCCCTGCTCGACGAGCCGGTACATCGGCGTCCCGTGCGAGCGCTCGACGCCGAACACCTCGCTGCCGGTGTCGGTGTGCGTGTCGAAGTGGACGAGGCCGACCGGGCCGTGCTTCGCCGCGCAGGCGCGCACGTTCGGCTCCGAGATCGAGTGGTCGCCGCCGAGGACGACGGGGATCGCGCCCGCGTGGACGACCTGGGCGACGGTCGCCTCGATCGCCGCGTGCGAGCGCTCCGGGTCGGCCGGCAGCACCGGCGCGTCCCCGAAGTCGCACAGCCGCAGCACCTCGAACGCGTCGATGCCGGCCTCGAGGTGCGGCCCCGGCGGGCAGCTCGCTGCGCGGATCGCCCGCGGCCCGAAGCGGGCGCCGGGCCGGTCGGAGACGAGGTCGTCGGTCGGGGCGCCGACGATCGCCGCGTCGATGCCGGCGAGCTCCTCCGGATCCTGCGTGTACGGGAGCCCGCCCCAGGTGAGCAGGCCCGCGTAGTCGGGCTTCTCGCCGTACGCGCGCCAGCGCTCGAGCGGGTCGATCACGGCGCGATTGTCACACCCGCGAGCCGCTCGTGCACGACCTGCTCCGCCGCCGCGTGCGCGGACGCGTGGCCGGTGACCGCCGCGAGGAAGGGAGCCTGCGCGAGCGCGTAGAGACGGCTTGCGGTGCGGGCGCGGACGGTCGCGGTTCGCGTCACGCCGCGGAGCAGCGCGATCTCGCCGAACCCCTCGCCGCGGCCGAGCACGCGCAGGTGCGCGCCGCCGGCCGAGACGTCGAGCTCGCCCGCCGCGACCGCGTAGTAGCGGTCGCCGGGGTCTCCTTCGCGCAGCACCTCGGCGCCGGCCTCGACGTCGAGCGGCTCGAGCGCCCGCGCCAGGCCCTCGAGCACGGGAGGCGGCAGCGCCGCGAAGAGCGGCAGCGACCGGAGCAGCGCGATCTCGACCACCGGCACGTCCGCGCGCGCGTCGGCGCGGGCGACCGCCGGACCGGAGGCGGCGAGGACGAGCGGCAGCACGAGCGCCGCGCCCGCGACGGCCCAGCGCGGCCCGGCGAGCGGCGACGAGCGCGGGCGCGAGCAGGGAGCCCGCCGCGAGCCCCGCCATCGAGAGCCCCTCCAGCGCGCCGAAGACGCCGGCGAGCGCGTGCGGCGACGCGGTCCGCTGCAGCAGCGTCCGCCCGGCGACGTCGAGAGCGGCCCGCCCCACGCCCGCGACGGCGAGCAGCAGGAAGGCCCCTGCGACGGTCGGCCGCGCGGCGAGCGCGAGGAACGCGAGCGTCCAGGCGGCGGCGCCGCCGACGAGCGCGGGCGCGAGCCGCCGCCGGCCGACGAGCGTCGCCGTCACGACGATGCCTGCGGCGCCGCCCGCGCCGAAGGCCGCGTTCAGGTAGCCCGCGCCGGCGCCGCCCAGATCGAGCACGTCGACCGCGAGCACGACGAAGAGCACGTCGAGCGCGCCGATCGTGACGTACTGCGCGCCGAGCACCGCGACGAGCGTCCGCGCCGCCGGCTCCCGCGCGAGCGCACGGAGCGGCGCCGCGCTCCGCCGCGCCGGCGCCCTGGGCCGGCGGTCCCTCGAGCGGCGCGACCGCGAGGGCCGACGCGGCGGCGACCGCGGCCATGACGGCGAAGACGGCGGCCGCGCCGGAGACCCCGAGCAGCAGCCCCGCGAGCGCGGGCGCCGCCAGGATCGACAGCCCCTCGATCCAGTTCGAGACGACGTTCGTCGCGGTCAGCTCCTCGGGCGTGCGGGCGAGGCCCGGCAGAAGCGCCGCCTGCGTCGGGCGCGTCACGGTCACCGCGGCGGCCGCGACGGCGGCGAGCGCGTAGGCGAGGAGCGGCGGCCCGAGCGCGAGCGCCAGCGCCGTCGCGGCCATCGCCGCCGCCTGGACGAGGTAGCCGCCGGCGAGCACCCGCGCGGGCCGGTGCCGGTCGGCGAGGCGGGCGGCCGGGGCGGCGACGAGCCCGGCGGGTACGAGCTGCGCCAGCGCGACGAGCCCTGCCGTCGTGGCGCCGCCGTGGCCGTAGGCGTAGACCAGCATCGCGATCCAGACGCCCCATTCGGCGCAGTTGAAGCCCGCGAAGGCGAGGCCGACCCGCCGCAGGTCGTGGTTGGAGGCGACTGCGCGGAGCGGCCCGCTCACCGCCGCGCCAGCCGCTCGCGGACGGCCGCGCGCACGAGCGCAGCGAAGACCGGCAGGCTGCGGACGAGCTCGTTGAAGCGCTCCGTCGGCACGACGAGCAGCCGCAGCGGCCCGACCGCGGTCACGGATGCGAGCCGCGCGTAGCCGAAGCCCGCGCCCCAGTCGAGCGCCGCGAGCTCGCCGAAGAACTGCCCCGGCCCGAGCCGCCGAGCGAGCTCGCCTTCGAGATGGACCTCGACCTCGCCCGCCGCGATCGCGAAGAAGTCGCGCGAGACGGAGCCCTGTTCGACGACCACCTCGCCGGCCGCTGCCTTCCGCATCGTTCCTGCCTCGTTCAGCAGGTTCGCCTCCTGCTCCGGCAGCGCCGCGAGCGTCGAGTCCGCCCGGAGCCGCTCCGAGACGGGGTCGGGCTCCCGGTCACCCCGCGGCGGCACCGGCCCGGGCTCCGGCTCGGCGCGCTCGAGGAAGTCGAGCACGCGGTCCACGTCCTCGGCCCGGGTCGTGTGCGAGAGGACGCAGAGCCGCAGCGCGTAGCGGCCGTGCAGCCGGGTCGAGGAGACGAGCCCGATCTCGCTGCGCTCGAGCGCGGCGGCCAGGCCCGCGTTCAGCCGGGCCACCTCGTCCTCTCCACCGGCAGCGCGCCGCCGGAAGCAGACGACGCCGAGGGACGGCGGCGCCGCGAGCTCGAGGACCTCGGAGGCGGCCACACGCTCGGCGGCCCGGGCCGCGAGCTCGAGCGACCGCTCGATCGCCTCCCGGAAGGCCGCCACCCCGAACGTCCGCAGGGAGAGCCAGAGCTTCAGCGCCCTGGCGCTGCGGGTCAGCTGGACGCCGAGATCGCAGAAGTTGACCTCCCCGTCCGCGGGCACGGCGTCGTGCAGGTAGTCGGGCACGATCTCGAACGCAGCCCGCAGCCGCGACCCGTCGCGGACGAGCACGCAGCCGCACTCGTACGGCTGGTAGAGCCACTTGTGCGGGTCGAGCGTCACCGAGTCGGCCAGCTCGATCCCGTCGAGCGCGCGCCGCCCGCGCTCGGTCAGCACCGCGAAGCCGCCGTAGGCCGCGTCGACGTGGAGCCAGACCTCGTGCTCGGCGCAGACCGCCGCGAGCTCGCGCAGCGGGTCGACGGCGCCCGTGTTGGTCGCGCCGCCCGAGGCGGAGACGAGGAGCGGCACGCGGCCGGCGGCCCGGTCGGCGGCGAGGGCGCGCGCGAGCACGTCCGGCCGGAGCCGGAAGTCCGGCCCGGCCGGGAGCACCCGGAGCTGCTCCGGCCGGAAGCCGAGGACGCGGGCCGCCCGGGCGAGCGACGAGTGCGCCTGGTCGGAGACGTAGGCGACGAGGTCGTCGCGCATCGCGCCGGCCGCGGCCTCGCGCGCGCAGGCGATCGCCGTCAGGTTGGCGGCGGAGCCGCCGCCGACGAGGATGCCGGCCGACCCGGGCGGGAAGCCGATCCAGTCGGCGAACCAGCCGAGCACCTCGAGCTCCACCTGGCTCGGGCCCGCGGATTCCATCCACGACCCCGCGTAGACGTTGCACGCCGACGCGACCAGGTCCCCGAGCGCTCCCGGCCAGGTGCCCGCGAACGGCACGAAGGCGAGAAAGCCGGGGTGGTCGCCGCGGCTCGCGAACGGCAGCACGTCCTCGGCCAGCTGCGCCAGCACGGCGTCGAATCCCTCGGCCTGCTCGGGTGGGGGCCCGGCCAGCCTCGCCCGCATCTCGGCAGGCGTCGCCCGCCTCAGCGGAGGGATCGACGCGTCCGTGAGCCGGTCGACGAGCATGTCGACCGTGCGGTACCCGAGTCGGCGCATCGTCTCGGCGTCCAGTCCGAGCGGATCCTGCAACCCCTCTCCCTCTGCGGCGGCGCCCAGATCCTGTCACCGCAGCCGGCAGCCGACTAGAGCCGCCGCAGTACCGATCCGGGCCGGCGGGGCGTATCGTCGGGGCGTGGAGATCCTGCCCGGGACCGCGGAGAACCAGCCGCCGCCGCTCGAGGGCCACGACCTCCTCGCCGGCAACCGCCCGCTCGCCGAGGGTCTCGCCCGGCTCGCGCCCTGGGCGGTCGGGCGCGCGCAGGCGCTCGGCCGCGCGCTCGGCGGCGAGCCGCTCGAGTGGGGCCGGCTCGCGAACGAGCACCCGCCGATCCTGCGCACGCACGACCGCTTCGGGAGCCGCATCGACGAGGTCGAGTTCCACCCGGCCTGGCACGCGCTGATGCGCCTCTCCGTCGAGCACGGCGTGCACGCGCTGCCGTGGCGGGAGCCGCAGCCGGGTTCGCATGCCGCGCGCGCGGCGCTGATGCTGCTGGCGATGCAGGTCGAGGCCGGCCACGGCTGCCCGATCTCGATGACCTACTCGGCGCTGCCCGCCCTGCGCGCGACGCCCGGGCTCGCGGCCGAGTGGGAGCCGCGCCTGACCTCGCTCGAGTACGACCCCGGGTTGCGGCCCGCCGGCGAGAAGCGCGGCGCCCTCTGCGGGATGGCGATGACCGAGAAGCAGGGCGGCTCCGACGTCCGCGCCAACACGACCGCCGCCGAGCCGCTCGCCGACGGGGACTTCGCGCTCACCGGCCACAAGTGGTTCTGCTCGGCGCCGATGTGCGACGCGTTCCTCGTCCTCGCGCAGGCGCCGGCCGGCCTCTCCTGCTTCCTCGTCCCGCGCGTGCTCCCCGACGGCTCGCGCAACGCCTTCCACCTGCTGCGGCTGAAGGACAAGCTCGGCAACCGCTCGAACGCGAGCGCCGAGATCGAGCTGCACGGCGCCTACGCGCACCTCGTCGGCGAGGAGGGCCGCGGCGTCCGCACGATCATGGCGATGGTCGACCACACGCGGCTCGACTGCGTGCTCGGCACCGCCTCGCAGATGCGGGCCGCGGTCGAGCAGGCGACCTGGCACGCCGCCCACCGCGCCGCGTTCGGCCGCCTGCTGGCCGAGCAGCCGCTGATGCAGAACGTGCTCGCCGACCTCTGCGTCGAGTCCGAGGCGGCGACGCTGACGGCGCTGCGCCTCGCCGAGGCCTACGACGACGAGGCGCAGGCGCCCTTCCGCCGGATTGCGACCGCGATCGCCAAGTACTGGGTCTGCAAGCGCGGCCCCGCGCACGCGGCCGAGGCGCTCGAGTGCGTCGGCGGCAACGGCTACGTCGAGGAGAGCGTCCTGCCGCGGATCTACCGCGAGCAGCCGCTGCTCTCGATCTGGGAGGGATCGGGCAACGTGATCGCGCTCGACGTGCTGCGCGCGATCCGGCGCCAGCCCGAGTCGCTCGAGGCCTTCCTCGCCGAGCTCGACCCCGACCTGCGCCCCGCCGTCGGCGACCCGCACGAGGCGGGCGCGCGGCGGCTCGTCGAGGAGCTGGCGCTCGGGCTGCAGGGGACACTGCTCCGCCGGCACGGCGATCCCGCCGTCGCCGAGGCGTTCTTCGCCCGCTCGGGCCATGCCGCGTTCGGAGCGCTCCCGGCCGGGCTCGACCTCGCCGGCATCGTCGAGCGGCACCGCCCGCGAGCCGGGTAGCCGCCGCGCGAGCAGCCGGAGCGCGCGAAGCCGAGCCGCGGCCGGTTCGGCCTGGACGGACCGGCCCCGGCCGGCCGGCCCGTCCGCCGTGGCTATTGCTGCTTGCGCATCGCGCGGCTCCGCACCTTGTACTGGCGGCGCCGCTCGCTGCGCAGGAGCGCGTTCTGCCTCGCCTCGAGCGCCTCGAGCTCGCGCTGCAGCTTCAGGTAGCTGCCGAAGCGCTCGCGCGGCAGCGTTCCCGACTCGATCGCGGCCCGGACGGCGCAGCCGGGCTCGTGGTCGTGGCTGCAGTCCGAGAACTTGCAGCCGGCGGCGAGCTCCTCGACGTCCTCGAACGCCTCCTCGAGCCCTTCCTCCGCGTCCCAGAGCTGCAGCTCGCGGATCCCGGGCGTGTCGATGACGATGCCGCCGTCCGGGAGCAGGAAGAGCTCCCGGCGGACGGTCGTGTGGCGGCCGCGGCCGTCCTTCCGCGTCTCCTGCGTGTCGAGCGTCTCGGCCCCGAGCAGCGCGTTCACGATCGTCGACTTGCCGACGCCCGACGAGCCGAGCAGCACGACCGTCCGGTTGCCCGCGAGATGCGCGCGGAGCTCGTCGAGCCCGCGGCCCTCCGGGACGGCGGCCGCGTGCACCGGAACGCCGAACGCGATCGCCTCGACCTCGGCGACGGCGCCGTCGACGTCGCCGGCGAGGTCGGCCTTCGTCAGCACGACCACGGGCTGCGCGCCGCTCTCCCAGGCGGTCGCGAGGTAGCGCTCGAGCCGCCGCAGGTTGAGGTCGTCCGGGATGCCGGTCGTCAGGAAGACGACGTCGACGTTGGCCGCGAGCACCTGCTCCTTCGTCTCGTTGAACGCGGTCTTGCGCGAGATCGTCGTCCGCCGCGGCAGCACGGCCGGGACGACGGCGCGGTCCGACTGCTCCGGCAGCCGGTAGGCGACCCAGTCGCCGACGGCGGGCAGGTCGCCGAGCCCCTCGCGGTGGTCGAGCCGGAGCCGCCCGGTCGGGACGGCCCACTGCTCGCCGTCCTCGGTGAAGAGGACGTAGGCGCCGCGATGCTCGGTCGCGACCCGGCCGGGCCGGAGCTCCGGGTCGTCGAGCTGCTTCAATTCCGCCGCCCGGTCGGCGTCCCAGCCGAGGCGGGCGAGGCGGTCCTGCGTGGCAACGGTCAAGCGGTCTCCTTCGGGTCGTCCGGTACGGGGGCTACCCGCGACGACCCGAAACGAGGCGACCTAGGAGGCGCCGGCGCCCCGGGCCGAGGCGGTGGTGCTGCTGCAGTCGTGAAATCGCGTCATCGCCTCGTCACCTCCCGGGTCGCGTGTGGACGGGTCCATTGAACCTGGGCCGGACCGGAACCGCAAGGTCCGCGCGCGGGGACAAGGGCTACACTGGGCCCGCTGAGGGCGCATAGCTCAGCGGGAGAGCGCTCGCTTCACACGCGAGAGGTCCCTGGTTCGATCCCAGGTGCGCCCACTGACTCCGCTGTTCAGCCGCATCGCCGAGCCACTCCTGCGCTTTCCCGCAGGGACCGCCCGTCCCTTACCTCGTTCCACGCTCGCGGCCGCGCGCCCATCCCCGATTTTGCCGCGCTCTCGCCCTTCGGATAGACGGCGGCACTTCCGCCTGAACAGCGAACCGCCATCCGCTGCTGCCCATCCGCTCGCGAACGCGACTCGATCGATGCAATTCTTGGGAGGTGACAGAAACTGAAGACAACGGTGTCCGGCGGCTCCGGCTGCGCTACCCGGCGGTGTGCGCGTCATGCGGGCTCCCCCTGTCCGCCGGCACCGAGGCGCTCTGGGATCGGGCGGCGAAGCAGGCGACCTGCCTTGCCTGTGCACCAGACGATTCGGAGTTTCCTGCCGGCACCGCTGGAGCGTCCGCCGGCGCGGAAGGGGCGCTCCGAAAGGACAAGCGTGTGGAGGAGGCACGACGCCGCTACGGCGACCACGCCGCCGCGGTCGCAGAAGCAATGGCTGAGCGAGAGCTCGATGCGTCCTGGGGCAAGGGGAGCCGTGGCGAGAGTCGGCTTTCCGACTTCATCGAGCGAGAGGTCGGTAACGCCGTCATCGCGCTCCACGATCGGCTGATCCCAGGCACTCGCGGGAATATCGACCACATCTGGATCGCCTCCCACCGGCGTCTGGGTCATCGACGCCAAGGCCTACAAGGGAAAGGTCGTCAAGCGGCAGACGGGACCATTCTGGCGGTCGGACCACGAGCTCTTCATCGGGGGAAGAAACAGAACCCCCCTTGCCGGCGGTGTTCAGAAGCAGGTTGCTGCCAGTCCTCGCCGCGCTCAAAGGAGACCCCGCGGCCGAAAAGCACCGACATCCACGCTGGACTCTGTCTCGTCGAGTCCGAATGGGGGCTGACTGACTTCCCGTTCCAGGTCGGCGACGTCTGGGTCCTGTATCCCGGCGCACTCCGCAAGCGCCTCAAGAAGAAGGGGCCGCTTTCACGCGAGCGCATGGAGCACATCGCGCGCCGTCTCGACCTCAGCCTTCCGTCAGCGGGCGAGCAGCCAGCCCGATCGAAAGGTCGCCGCCACCCTTAGCTAGCTCGAGCCTGTGGCCGGCGCGGTCATGGGATCACGTCGAGGGTTCGCTTGGGTTGCGCGCGGCCCCCGCCGATCGCCTCCTGCGCACGTCACGCCCTCGAGGCCGCACGGCGGCGTGACTGGCCGCGACGGCCCGCGGCAGCCTTCGAGTTACGCAGCAATTACGTGAAGACCTTCCTCAACGTTCGTATCGAGTGCCCGCCGGGCCATCGACGCGGAGGGCGAGTCTTCCCTCATGTACCTTCCAGCCCACGTGGATCGGCCCGTGTGGCGTCGGGACGGTGCCCTTTGCCCAAGTGAGGTCGCCGGGGTGCGGTTTGACGGTGAACGTTGCGTAGCCGGGGGAGGTTGATCGGACACCGAGGACATACTCGGTGAGTGCGGGTGCAGCGCCGCTGGACCAACCGTGGGCCCAAGACGGGAGTTTTCCGGCGGGCCGACCATTCGTACTGATCGTCTCCCACATCGTTGCTCGTGGACCATGGTCGATCATGTAGCCCCACTCCCGACGGATCAGTTCGAGCGCCGATTGCGTTAGCCCCTGCTCGAATCGTGCGACGACTTCGTGGTAGGACATGAAGGGGACGACGCGGTCGGTTGCGTCGTCTCCCCAGTAACGGTGGTTCCAGACGGTCGAGTCGCTGAGCACGTTGCCGTAGGCGCGTTGGTTGTGTGCGCTGAGGTAGCCGAGCGCGCTCAGCGCCTGTTGCCGCGTAGCAAGCCCGGCAATGACGGCGAATGCATTCCCGTCCTGGGGGTGCGTGTCGCTGTCGGTGCTTGTGTCCCTGTACGCGCCCGCGCTCCGGTCCCAGAAGGTCCGGTCGAATGACGCTTCCAGACGCTTCGCCGACCGCTGCCAGCCTGCCACATCGGCCGTCTCACCAATCCAGCGCGCCAGCTGTACCGCCTGGGTGAGGGCCAATGCATACTGGGCGTTGTAGTAAGCGACGATCGTCCCTTTCCGACCGATGAACGCGTAGTCGCCATCCGAATCGCGGTTGACGACGACTCCATTCTTCGTCGTGCGCTGCTTGTACCAGCGCATCAGGGCGCGAACGTGCGGCCATGTCAGACGAGTGAGAGCCAGGTCACCCGAGTGAAGCGTGTAGGCGTACAGCGTCTGTAGCCAGTAGGCGTTGTAGTCGAACAGGACGAGCCGGCCTCCGTCGTAGGGCGACGCGGGAATGGCCCCGTCGGCGTGCTGGGCATCTCCGAACCAACGAAGCATCGATCGCTGCAGCTGCCAGTACGGAGCCGCCACGTCGAGAGAGAGATCCGTTACAGCGAGATCGCCGATGTATGGGCAACGATCACGGACCCAGCCATCGACGAGGATGCGCCCTTTCTCGATCTGGCAGCCCCTTCCCAACGCGTCCTTCCGCAGCGGACCAGTGGCGATCATCGAGGTTGCCGTCCACACGGACTGCTTCCAGATCCGGTTCAACAATCCGTCGCTGGAACTGAAACTGCCTTGAAGCGGCAACGTCTGTCGCGGAGGTACCTGTGGAAGCGCCCGCAACCGCTGGCGCGTGACCGCTGCGGAGTGAGCCTTGACGGCAGCGTTCACAACGAGTCCCGCGAACCCCACCAGCACAGCAAGCGAGATCAACAGAGCGAGACGTCGCGCCCTCACAGACGAGCGCTTCGTCACGCTGCCCGTCCGGCTGGGCGCAAGAGTCCATTGTGCCGCACACGGCGACCCGGTCTCCCCAGCACATTCCACCCATTCCTCACGCACCAACCGTACGAGGATCCATTGCAACAGGCATGCGACCTTCAGCCACGATCAGCTAACCGAGCGACCAATCTCAGCAGCCCGAAGCGAGATCCCCGAACGCGCATGACAGGATGATCTCGCTCGTCGCCGCCAGGGAGAAGTACCAGCACGGTCACGTCGGCCAACGTCGCTCATTCGATGCGGCGGCGGCTGAGCATCGCGGCGGCCATCAGCCAGTCTCGGAGCGTGAGTCGCGGGAAGTCTGTAAGTCCTTCTCGCGCCGCCCAAAGCCGCCGTGCCATTCGGAGGCTCCGCATCGTGCATCCCGTCTGCGACGTGAGATCACGACTGACGAAGACCACGAGCCGCGGCAGGTCGCCGGCGAGGACGTTCTCGGTGATTGCCATCTTGCGGCCCCGGCCGTTGGCGAAGTAGCTCGACAGGTACGCCGCCGCTTGCACGCCGGGCCAGAACTTGCGCCCCTTCTTCTCCCACCACGATCGACGTAGCCGAACCCATAGCGCGGCGCGAGTTCGCTGAGCGCCGTGACGTACGCCTTGGCCCAGCGAAGGTGCGCCGGCGACTCGACCGAGATCACACCGTGCACATGCGCGAGCCCTCGCTTCTGCTTTTCCCAGACTCGGCACAGCGAGCTTTCCCTTGAAGCCCGTCCGCGGTCCGCGCGCTGCTTCGCCGCTCGGTGCAGCTGGCTCCACCACTTGCCCGCCTGGCTGTTGAACGCCTCCGCGAGCTCGGGATCGACGCGGCAACCCCGTGCGCCAGAGCATCTTTGACTGGGCGAGATGCGAACAGAACCGAGGGTCGAACGGGTACAGGTCGGCCCCCGGCGCCGTGACGTCGAACATCACCGACAGCTTCAGCTGCTCGAGGTTCACGAACAGCCGCCGCCGCGTGTCCCGCGCCCAGATCGGAGCGAACTCCGGACAGGTGCGCGACGAGCACCGCTTCACTTCCTCCGGGATCGGACGGCCGCAGCTGCAGCGGTGCCACCGGTCCCGGCGCCCCGCTGACGCGAGGGCGCGCCGGGCCTCGGCCGGCCCCGCTGCACTCACCGGCCCACCAACTCCCGCAGCACGGCCAGCGCGAGCTCCCGGACGCCCTCCGAGCCGGCGAGCATGTCCCGAATCCGTCCAAGCGCAGAGTGAAAACCCGTCGCGGAGAGTGAGACCGGCCGCCCCTCCGCATCGACAAGAAGTCCCTGCAAAAGCGACTCAAAGTCGCCCCAAGTCGCGCTCTAGTCGATCCGGCCCTCGCTCATTTCGATCCCAGGTGCGCCCATCCTCTGAAACGGCTTGGCGGCGAGTGCTTCACGGGCTTGATCCCGAGCACCGCATCGTCGACCCGCTGACCGCGATCCCGCGCCTCCCGCAGCACGCGCCTCAGGAACTGGAGCTCGCCGAGCGCCGAGCGCGGATGCTTCGCGGCGCGAGCAACGATGAAGTCCTCGACCTGCGTACGCCGCAGGGCTGACACGCGAACGCCCCGAAGTGGCTTCCAGACCTTGGCCTTGTGCTCGTAGAACTCCGAGCTCCGAGATCGGAGCCCGCCGGCGGCGCGCAGCCGAGCGAGGAAGCCGTCGATCTCCTGTCCGAGTGTCGTCGGCCGCTCCGGCGCCGCGGCGCCTCCTACCTTCCGCAGTTTCAAGTCGAGCTCGAGCCGCTCTGCCGCCTCTCGCCTCGGCGGTCGCGGGGCAGACCTATGACCGCTCCGGCTCGTCCGGCTCATCATCGTGGAGCCGTGCGGGTGCACCGTCCCCGTCGACGAACTGCCGCTGGAAGAGCTCGAGCGTCAACAGCATGCCGAGCGCCTTCACGTCCGTCCGCCGTCCGTCGAGCGTCTCGGCGATCAGGCGTCGAACCGGCTCCTCGCGGATCTGCCCACGCGTGAGCGTTCGGCGCTCGAGAAGGACGCCGAGGAGCTCTGGCCCACCGTGCCGGAGGTCGGTGGAATAGTCGCCGATCCCCGCGCGTCGTTTCCACCGAGTCGCCGGGAACGGTGCCTCCGTGAGCGTCCGCATCCGCCGCCGAGCCCGAACGACCTGGGCGCTCGCCGATCGCCGGACGCCGTGCAGGCTCGGCGCCAGGCCGTCCGTCGGGTTCGCGACGCGGGCGATGTCCGGAAAGCGCCGGAGGTAGCTGCGCTGGAGGCTTCCGTCCGTGCGGAGGCTGTGGGGCATTGCCCGCGTGAGGTCGATCAGATCCGAGTCGGTAAAGGGATCGCGTGCGGCGAGGTCGTCGGCGAACAGCTCGCCGCCGGGGAGCACCTTGCGGCGGTAGATCTGCCTGAAGCCGAGCTGATTGCGCCGCGACGTCGGGTCGCCCTCCTCGTCGGCCACGGCACCTGCGAGTGACGTTCGAGCGCGCCCGCGGAGCGTCGCCGCGAACGCCGTGGTCAGGAGCTCTTCCATCAGAGCGTCCGTCACCGCCGCCGACAGGTCGGCGTGGAGATAATCCACGAGCGCCGGCTCACTCGTCGGGAGCGCGACCGCGCCCCACCGCATCACCGGATCCCCTGCGAACCCGATCGTGAGCCTCTCGCTCCGCTCGTCCGACCAGCGGAGCCTGCCGAGGGCGAGGTGGTGCGAGTGGAAGCAGCGGATCTGCCCCTCCGTCAGCCACACGGTTGCCGCTGCGTCGCGAGCGACGTAGCCCGGCTCCAGCTCGAGCGCCCGATGACGGAGTGAGGCACGCGCCGCCACCTTCCCACCGAGCTCCAGATCCGCGGAGCCTCGCATGCCGAAGGTCACGGCGAACGCGCCCGGCGGTGTCACGGTCGTGAGGCAGCGCGAGTCGAGGCCGCCGCTCAACGCGAGGACGCTCCGCTCGCCGTCGCGCCGCCGCGCGGCCCTGACCAGGCGCCGGCCGAGTTCCTCGACGAGCTCGGCCGGATCGGCGTCGTCGGCGGGCGCGAGCTGGTAGCGCCAGTGCTCTCTGAGCCGTTCCTCGCCCGTCTCGGAGATCGTCAACACAGTGCCCGGAGGCACGATGCGCACTCCCGCGAGTGGTGTGGAATCTCCGACCAGCAGCTCGTACGTCAGTAGCTGCGCCCATCCGTCGAGGTTGAGCTCGGGTGTCACGCCACCGTGGAGCAGCGCCTTGAGCTCGGACGCGACGAGCACCGCGCGGCCACGGCGCGCGAGAAAGAGCTGACGGCTTCCCACCCGGTCAGTGATGAGGCTGACCGTACGGGTGCGAGGATCCCACACCGTCGCCGCGAAGAAGCCGTCTGGCGGCTCGAGGTCTGGCCCGGCTGCGAGGAAGGCGTCGAGCGTCCGCTGCTCGGGTAGGAGGTGGCTGTCGTCGTCCCACAACTCACCGTCGCAGGCGACGATCACCCCCGTGTGACGGTCTTCGACGACCCCACCGCGCTCCCCCGCGTGGCCGAGCGCAACGCGTCCTTCTGGTGACGACGCGACCGTGAGGCGCTGCCACGGCCGCCGGAGAAGCGGGCGCGCGCTGGTCGTGACGAGCCGTTGTGCGTCATCGACGCCGATCACAGCCACCAGACCCGGCATACATCGACCGTACTCCGGGGCGAGCACCGGAACAACGTCAACGCTCGCCGCTGGGATGTCCACGCGTCCCCGACGGCGTCGCTACCGCGCGCTGCTTCGCCACCCGGTGCAGCTGGCTCCACCACTTCCCCGCCTGTTCGAGCGGGGATCGAACGGGTACAGGTCGGCCCCGGCGCCGTCACCGAGAACATCACCGAGAGCTTCAGCTGCTCCAGGTCACGAACAGTCGCCGCTGCGTGTCTCGCGCCCAGATCGGCGCGAGCTCGGGGCACGTGCGCGACGAGCACCGCTTGACTTCCTCCGGATCGGACGGCCGCAGCTGCAGCGGTGACACCGGTCCCGGCGCCCCGCTGACGCGAGTCGGCCAGCTTGATCCCGAATCCGTCCAAGCGCAGAGTGAAGACCAGTCGTGGAGAAGTGAGGCGGGGCGCCCCTCCGCATCGACAAGAAGTCCCTGCAAAAGCGGCTCAAAGTCGCTCCAAGTAGCGCCTACTCGATCCGACTCTCGCTCATTTCGATCCCAGGGTGCGCCCATGGACTTGGTGTTGCACTAACCGCCGGTTCGACCTGCTATCCTTACTTCAGTCTTCATGTAAGGAGGCCGAGATGGACGTGACTGCACAGCTGTCGTCGAAGGGGCAGCTGACTGTGCCAAAGGCCGTCCGCGACGCTCTCGGTCTCGTCGAGGGCGACCAGGTCGTCTTCCGCGTCGAGGGCCGGCGCGCGCTGCTCGCCCGCACGGCGAGCCTGCTCGACCTCGCCGGGAGTGTTCCCGTGCCTGCACAGAGACGCGGCACGCCCTGGCCGGAAGTGCGCCGCCGCACGCGGGAGGCACGCGCGAAGACGCGCGCTTGAGCGCCTTCCTCGACACGAACGTCCTCATCCGTCACCTGACCGGCGACCCGCCCGAGCAAGCACGTCGCGCGACCGCCTTCCTCGAACAAGCGGAGGAGCTGCTGGTTCCCGACCTGATCGTGGCGGAAGTCGTCTACGTCCTCGAGTCGTTCTACGAGGTCGAGCGCCAACGCGTGGCGGAACTCGTCCGGGCGATCATCGGTTTCCCCGCGATCGCCGTCGTCGACCAGCCGCTGCTGCTCCGCGCACTCGAGGTCTATGAGGTCGACCGCCTCGACTTCGCCGATGCCTACCTCGTCGCGAACGCAGAGGCGAGCGGCGTCCAGACGATCGCCTCGTTCGACCGAGAGATCGACCGCGTCACGACGGTGCGGCGCCTCGAGCCGTCCTGACCCGTCAGCCGATCCGCAACGCCTCAACCTCGACGAGCGGCTGGTTTGTACAACGCCAAGTTGGGTCCATCTTCGCCTGCCGCATCGCCGAGCCATTCCTGCGCTTTCCCGCGCAGACAGCCAGCCCCTGGATCCGCTTTCGCCGTCCGCCCGCACCTTCGCGAGCCCGGTGCAGCTGGCTCCACCGCTTCGACGCGACGGTCGTCACGGCCTACGCGGCGCTCCACCCGCTCCCGCCAGAGATCGCGTTGGACGCCTCCTCAGCCGACGATCGGCTCCGCCGCACGAACGGCTGGTGTGTACGACGCGAAGGGACGTCCGTGAACGCCGCTGTCAGCCGTCGCAGGCGACGGCGATCTCGAGGGCTCGACAGATCTGACGCATCCGCTCGTCGCTGAGTCGGCCGAGCCGCTCGACAAGCGTCGCGATCGAGACGCTCTCGACCGAATCGAGGTTCACGGCCGAGGCGAGCGGCACGGGATCGTCGCCCGGTTCCAGCAGCACCTCGCTCGGGATTCCGCGGATCGTCGTCGTGCAAGGCCCGATCAGCGCGCGTCGAAGGCGCGGGATCGCGGCGTCTCGCGACAAGACGACAACCGGGCGGCGCCCGATCTCGGGGATTTCACACCACCACACCTCTCCACGCGTCGGGAGCGCGTTCACGACGAGCCGGCAGCCGCGCGAAACGAGGCGAGGTCGCCCCACTCGTCGCTCGCCTCGAGCGGAAGGCGGTCGTATGCGGCGTAGGCTGCATCGATTTCGACTGCGCGATTGCGCGCGAGGAACGCGCCGAGCGCCTCGTCGATCAGAGCCGAATCGCTCACGCCTGACCGCGACTGGCGTGCCGCGGTGAGGAGTTGCTCGTCGACGGTCGTACTGATCCTCAACCGTGCCATGCCACTTTTATACCACCAATGTGGCACGTAGCTGGTCTGAGGTTATGCGGTCAGGCGCGCCGGCTGAGCAGGTCGCGCGCCGTCGCGCGCGCTTCCGGATCGTGGTCGCTCCAGAGGCGCTCGACCAGCGTCCGCAGCACCTCGCGGATCCCGAGGATGCCGAGCACGTGCTCGCCCTGGACGACCGGCAGGTGCCGGATGCGCCGCTGCTGCATCAGGCGGGCGGCCGAGATCAGGTCGTCCTCGGTGTCGACGACGGCGAGCTCGGTCGTCATCACGTCGCCGATGCGGAGGCTCAGGAACGCCTCGCCGCCGCCCGCGAGACGGAGCACGTCGCGCTCCGTGAAGATGCCGACGATCCGGCCCTGCTCGATCACCGCGACCGCGCCGACCTCGTCCTCGAGCATCCGCGCGACCGCCGTCTGCACCCGCTCGTCGGGCCCGACCGAGACGAGTCGGCTGCTCATGGCGTCGGCGGCGAGCATGCCCCTTTTGTACCAAACGCCACACGGAGAATCCAGCTACGATCGAAATCGCCCGGTCGCGCTAGGTGGGGAGGCAGCGGTTCCCTGAACCCGAAATCCGCTCTAGCGGGGCCGAACGCCGTCCGAGGGGCGGCTTCGTCGGGCTTGGGCGTGCGCACGCAGCGTTGACGGTCAGGTCCCGCGCACTGGGAGCATCCGAACCGCGTCAGGTCCGGAAGGAAGCAGCGCTAAGGATTCCCTCCCAGGTGACGCGGCACCGCCTGGCCCGAGCCGGCGACGGACGTTCCTCCGGTGAGGCTCGTCTCGACGACGGACTGCGCGGCCGGGCTTCAGCTCACGGAGATTTCAGGGCGCCCGCGGTCGGCGGGCCGCGCATTCCCACCCTGTCGGCACCGCCCGTCGGCGTGGTTTCGACCGCGGACGCCCTTTCCCTCTCCCGTGAACCACAGCCTCGTCGGCCCGGGCGAGGCGGTCGCCGCCCGTCCGGCTGGTTCGACCAGGATCGATGCGCGGGTCGCGCCGAAGCCCGCTATCGTCGGGGACGTGCTGCAGGCGACCGAACCGAAGCGCCCCGAGCAGACGGGAAACGCGTGGACCTCAATGCAGCAGCGCGGCCTGCCGATACTCGACTGGGTGACCGAGCGGGGCCCCGTCTCTCCCGAGTTGGTGCTCGTCTGTCCTGAGCTGAGGCAGCGGGCGCTGGCCGATCTGCCCGCATACCCGCCGGTGCCGGTCTCGGACCACGTCGTGCCTCTGCTGCGCCCCGCGGCGGTCGACGCTCGCCGCCCGCTACCCCTGCCGGTCGCGGCGCTCGCCTATGCGGGAGCCAGGCTCGCGAAGGACGTGCCGCTCTACGCGGCGAGCCTCGTCGGCGTCTCCGTCGTCGCGACGATCCTGACGCTCGTCGGCTGAGCCGGCACCCGCGGCCCGGAAGCGGGTCAGGACCGCGAGCGCGACCAGGATGCTCGCGAGCATGCCGCCTGCTCCGCCCGCCGCACCCCAGAGCTCGAGCAGCAGCCAGCCGCAGGCGACCGAGACGGCGGCGCCGGCCGCGTGGGCCACGAAGATCAGCCTCGTCTGCCTCCGCGCGGCGAGCGAGGCGACGAGCACGTCGCTGACCGAGAGCACGACGTAGTAGACGGCGAACAGGCGGACGACGGTCGCCGAGCCCGCGTAGGCGGAGCCGTACACCTGCTCGAGGAGTGACGGCGCGAGGATCGCGACGAGCAGCCCGTAGGCGGCGGTCGGAGGCACGGTGAGCAGGAAGCCTCGGCGCAGGCGGCCGCTCTCCCCCGCCCGGCCCGCGTCGCGGGCGAAGCGCGTCGGCAGGAAGACGACGAAGAACGCGAGATAGACGCTGGCGGGGCCGAGCAGCGTCTGCGCCGCCTTCAGGCTCCCGCTCGCGGCGGGGCCGACGACCACGGCGGCCAGGTAGATGTAGAGCTGGCTCGCCCCCCAGTAGGCGACCTCGGCCGCGCCCAGCCAGCGTCCGAAGGCCCAGTTGGCGCGCAGCGAGTCGAGCTCGAAGCTCCGCGCCAGGCTCCGGCGGAGCTGCACCGCTCCCAGGAGCACCCCGAGAGTCGAGGTCGCGGCGATCGCCGCGAGCGCCCGGAGGGACGTGACCGAATCGGCCCGCCAGAGCCAGAGGAGGACGAGCGCCTGCCCGCCGTAGCTGACGGCGTCGTTTGCGAGCGCCGCCGCCAGGCGGCCCTCCGTGTAGAGCACGCGGCGGGCGAACTCCTGCAGCTGCCAGGCGACGAGCGCCGGGACGGCGACGAGGAAGACGCCGGCCGCAGGGCTGCCGACGGCGGCGGAGATCGCCGCGAGGGCGAGGAGGACGGCGGACCAGGCGAGGGCGTGGACCGTCTGCAGGACGGCCGCCGCGGACGTGTACCGCTCGTACGCGGGCGACGTGCGCTGGGCGCCGAGCACGTTGTGCGGGCGCGTGACGAGCGCCGACTGGAGCGCGCCGGCCGACTGGAGCAGCGCGAAGGCGAGCACGAAGTAGCCGAAGTCGCGCGGTGCGAGCGCGCGCGCGACGAGGATCAGGGTCAGGAAGTTGACGCCCGACCCGAGCGCCTGGTCGGCGAGCCCGACGACCGTGCCGTCCGCGCGCGCCCGCAGCCGGAGCGCGGTCCCGGCGATCCGGCCGGTCGGCGTCACTCGGCCGCGCGCGGAGCCGGCGTCGCCGCCGCGAGCCGCGGTACGGGATCCCGGCCGGCGGCGCGGACGAGCACCTCGGAGAAGCGGCCGCCGACCTCCGCCCACGAGTGGCGCTCGAGCGCGCGGCGTCCCTCCGCCCGCAGCCGCTCCCTCAGCTCCGAGTCGGCGGCGAGGCGGCGCAGCGCGTCCTGCCAGCAGCCCGGGTCGAGCGGCCGCTCGACCCGCAGCGTCGCCGAACCGCCGACCTCACGGACGGTCGGGATGTCGCTCGCGACGACCGGGGCGCCCGCCTCGAACGCCTCCAGCAGCGGCAGGCCGAAGCCCTCGTAGAGACTCGGGAGCGCCACGGCGAGGCAGCTCCGGTAGAGCCGCGCGAGCTCTTCCGGGGTGACGAAGCCGAGGTGCTCGACGCGCCGGGGCGCACGGGCGCAGCGCCGCCGCAGCGCGGTGAGCTCCGCCCCGGTCGCCGGACCGCAGAGCAGGAGGCGCGGCAGGGGCGGATCGGCGTCGAGGACCGCGTCGACGAGCGTCTCGACGTTCTTGCGGGCGTCGAGCGCGCCGACGCAGAGGACGAAGCCCTCCGCCGGAACCGCCTCGCCGGGCGCGGGCAGCGGCTGCGGCCCCTCGCCGATCACGTCGCAGCGGGCGGGGTCGACGCCGGTGGTCGCGCGCAGACCGACCAGGGTCGAGTGGGTGACGCAGACGAGGCGCGTCGCGCGGCGGCAGACGAAGCGGAGCATCGTCTGCTGGCGCAGCCGCTTGTCGGCGGAGTAGAAGGCGGGCGCCACCAGCGGCCCGACGTCGTGGACGACGACGACCGACGGGATCGCGAGGCCGCGGAGGGGGAGCTCGGGCACGGGCGCGAGCAGGACGTCCGCGGCGGCGCCGCGGGCGAGGGCCTGCAGGCGCCGGTCGCGCCAGACGGCTCGGCCGAGCGCGGAGCGGGTCGAGCTCGGGAGGCCGACGACCTCGACCTCGACGCCCTCGAACTCCTCGGGGACGCTCGTGGCCACGGTCAGCCGCAGGCCCGGCTCGCGCGCGAGCGCGTGGACGAGGCCGAGCGTGTAGGTGCGGATGCCGCCCTGACCCGGCTTCAGGTTCGCCGCGTCGACGAGCACCCTGACCGGCTCGCCGCCTGCCGCCGACGGGCGCGCCGACCCGTTGGCTCCCTCCGGGGCGGCCCGCCGCATCAGCGTCGTGGCGGCCCGCTTGCGCCGGAGCGAGTCGAGCAGCGTGAACCGCGGAGCGAGCGTGACGTCTGCGCGCTCCTCGACGCCGATCGCGGCGTTCGAGGCGCGCAGGAAGGCGCCGTACCTGCGCGAGCGCACGGCGGCGGCGCGGCCGCGGATCGCCGCCCCACGGCTGCCGGAGACGACCTGGACGACGGTATGCCCCGCGTCCGTGACCGACCGGAGCGCCCGGGCGCGGGCCGAGCGCGGCCCGTGCATGCGGAAGAGGATCCGCCGGTTCCGTCCGACGAGGAAGACCTTCAGCCACGACCCTTCGCCGGTCGACGCGGAGCCCTCGTGGACGGCGACCGCCTCGGGCACGAACAGCGCGCGGTAGCCGGCCTTGCGCAGCCGCCAGGCGACGTCGACGTCCTCGAGATAGGCGAAGTAGGCGGGCTCGAGCCCGCCGATCCGGCGCAGCGCCTCGAGGCGCAGGACGGACGCGCTGCTGCTCGGCCCGAACACCTCGCCCGCAGGAGTCGCGCCCGCCCGCCTCCCGAACTCGCGCTCGGCCGGGATCCCCAGCTCGTCGACTTCGAGCCCGCGGCTGTTGACGACCTCGCTGTCCGACGCGAAGCGCACGTCGGGGACGATCGCGGCGACGTCCGCCGGCGCCGCGGAGATCGACGCGAGCACCGTGCCCACGAACGGCTCGGTGACGACGAGATCGGGATTGGCGAGCAGCACCCAGTCGGCCGCGGCGAGCGCGATCCCCTGCGACGCCGCGGCGACGAAGCCGACGTTGAGCGGGTTGACGACGACCCGGTCGGCGCCCAGGCTCCTCGCGACCTCGGCGGAGAGGTCGCTCGAGGCGTTGTCGACGACGACGACCTCGACCGCGGCGCCGGCCGCCGCCGCGGAGCGGTGGAAGGAGCCGATCGAGCTCGGCAGCAGCGCGGCGGAGTCCCAGGCGACGAGCACGAGCGTCAGCTGCGGGGGCTCGCCGCTCACAGCGCCTCCCGGGTCGCCCGCTGCACCGGGGGCGGCGCGTGGCGGAGGTTCAGGGCGGCGAGGTAGGCCGTGTGCAGGCCGACGGCCTGCCGCTCGACCGAGAAGACCTCCCGGGCGCGTGCCGCTGCAGCCTCGCCGAGCCGCGTCCGCAGCGGCGCGTCCCGGTGCAGGCGGACGATCGCGTCGGCCAGCTCGTCCGGCCGCTCGGGAGGGACGAGCAGCCCCGTCTCGAGGTGCGTGAGCTGCTCCGCGATGCCGCCGACCGCGGTCGCGACGATCGGCAGCCCCGCCTGCATCGCCTCGAGCACCGCCAGCGGGAACGCGTCCCGGCGGGAGGCGAGCACGAAGATCTCCCAGCGCGCCAGCACCTCGGCCGCGGGCCGGCGGCCGAGCAGCCGCAGCTTTCCCGCGAGCTCCGGGCTCTCGACGAGCCGCTCGACCATCCGGGCGAACTCGACGTCCCGGTCGAGGCCGGACTGGCCGGCGTGCTCGAAGCGGAGGTCGGGCGAGGCGACGAGCGCCCGGGCGGCCCCGCGCAGGAAGACGTCCGTCCCCTTGACGCGACAGATCGTGCCGAGGCTGCCGACGAGGCCCGACTCGGGCCGCCGCGTCAGCTCGAGGGGCGCGACCCCGTTGTGCACGGTCACGAGCGGCACCGTGCCCGCGTGGGGTCGCAGCAGGTCGGCGACCGGAGCCGAGACCGCGACCAGCACGTCGGCGACCCGCGCCGCCCAACGAAGCACGAGCTCCCGCTTCGCGCCCGGCTCCGGCAGCTCGTGGACGTGCAGGACGACCGGGATCCCCGCGCGGCGCACGAGCGTGGCCTCGGGGAGCGCCCGCAGCGTGTTCACGTGGACGACGTGGGGCCGCAGCCTGAGCAGCGTCCGCTCGAACCCGCGCAGGTAGGCGGGCGTCCTCGCGGCCCGCGCGAGCGCGCCGGGCGGTGCTCGCCAGCCGCGCGCGCTGTAGGCGAGCGGCCGCGGGCTGACGATCCGCAGCTCGGCGACGCCGGCGGACTCGTCGACGAGCGGTCCCGGGCCCGGCAGCCAGACGCTGGGAGTCCAGCCCGCGTCGCGGAGCGCCGGCAGGCAGGCGAGCAGCGACCGTCCCGCCCCGAGCGCCTCCGACTCGTGGAGGACGGCGAGCAGCCGCAGGAAGCCCGGCGGGACGAGGCCCTTCCGGCCACTCGTCGGGGCTGATCGGCGCCGCCGGGTGCGCGTCGGCCGCGAGCGGCTCCGGGCTCACGGCGCCGTCCTCGACACGGGCCGGGCGTCGACCACCCGTCTGGCCGCGTCGAGGCCGCTCCGCATCGCGTGATCCATGTTCAGGTACTGCCACTCGCCGAACCGCCCCGCGGTCAGGATCCCCTGCTCCGCCAGCCACGACCTGATCAGCTCGACGTTGCGGGCGTGCCCGAGGTCGTAGATCACGTAGGCCGGGGCGATCGGCCGGGTGTCGACGAGCTCGACGACGTCGTCCGGCCGCAGGATCCCGGCGGTGCGGAGACCGTCGAGGGTCGCCTCGACCAGCGCCTCCTCCTCCAGGTGGCGCTCCGGGCGGTAGGCCACCTCGATCGAGATCGAGCTCTTGCCGGCCGGCACGTTCGACTCGCTGAAGTTCGCCGGGTACGAGAGCCGGTGGAAGGGGAACTCGTCCTCGTAGAAGTAGACCCAGTGCAGGTCCGAGATCCGCTCCCGGTCGATGCCGAGGTTGACGCAGAGGATCCCCTGGTACTGGAGCGCCGCGCAGGCTGCGGCGACGGGCGCAGGCAGGCCGGGGACGAGCCGTGCGACCTCCGAGAGCGGCAGCGTGTAGAGCAGGTGGTCGAAGCCCACGGTCAGGCCGCCCCTGAAGACGAGCCGCCGCGCCGGCAGCTCGATCCGCTCGACCTCGTGGCCGAGGTGGACCTCCCCCACGCGCTCGCCCAGCGCGCGCGGCAGCGCCTCGATGCCGCCGTGCAGCGGGTACCAGAAGCCCGCGGTCGCGCCCACCTGGTCGACCTCGCCGCCGAGCGCGCCGGCGACGATCCGCTCGACGTCGGGCGTCGGCACGCGGCGCCCGATCCAGCGGAAGTCCATCGTGCTCGGCTCGACCGTCCAGACCTTGCGCGCGTAGGGGATCATCAGGCGCTCGGCGATCCCGTCGCCGAAGAAGCCGCGCATCCACGCCTCGTAGTCGGCCGGCGCGAACTCGCCGCGGGCCTGCCGCTCGACGGCCCGGACGAGGCCGACGAGGCATTCGGCGACGAGGTCGGTCGGCAGTCCGTGCAGGTGCGCCTGGAACGGGAAGCGGGTGTAGAGGTCGTAGGCCCGGTGGTAGATGAACGCCTGGCGCTCCTGCGCGCGCAGGTTGTCTCCGAGCAGGTCGCGGATCAGCTGCTCGATCTCCGCGTCGACGCTGAAGAGGATGTGCGGCCCGAAGTCGAAGGTGTAGCCGTCGCGGACGATCGAGCGCGCGTGGCCGCCGACGCGGTCCTCGCGGTCGTACAGCTGCCAGTGGTCCTCGCCGAGCTCCCGTAGCCCGTGTGCCGCGGTCAGCCCCGCCAGCCCGGCGCCGAGGATCACGTCCTGCCGCTCAGGCATCACGCACCTCGGGGAGCGCGCGCGTCCGGGCCAGGACGACGAGCCAGATCGCGAAGGGCACGACCGGGAAGAGCATCCGCGGGTAGGCGGAGAGGACCGCGTGCAGCAGGAAGCTGGCCCCGACCAGGGAGCCGAAGGCGAGCAGCGGGTAGCGAGGCAGGCGACGGACGCGGAGCAGGCCGACGAGCAGCGCGAGGAGGACGGCGGCGTTCGGCAGGGCGTAGATCGCGCTCGCCGCACCCGGGGACTTGAAGCTGTAGGGGGCGTTGAACCACATCCGCCCTAGGTTGTCGGTCACGTTCCGGAGGAACTTGACAGGGTGCGAGCGGACGTTGGAGAGCGCCCGGTCGACGAGCTCGCGGTTCTGCGCCGCCAGGTCGGATCCCTGGAGGCCGCGGAAGAACGGCCGGTGGGACGCGAGCCGCGGGTCGGAGAAGACGGAGTCGGCACCGTGCCAGTCCCCGCGGTCCGCCGGCTGCGGCGACGACATCCAGTAGAGCGACAGCGGGCCGGAGCTCGCCCACGTCAGCGGCGTGCCGGACACCGAGTACGTGTAGGCGAGCCAGGGGAGGCAGAGGGCGAGCGCGAGCGCGTACACCGCCGCGAGCCGCCCCAGCCGGCCGTCGCGGTAGAGGAGCCAGGCGGCGGCGAAGAAGACGAGCAGCACGCTCACGACCCAGCCGAACTCGGCCCGGGTCAGGGCGAGCCCGGCGAGCGAGGCCGCGGCGAGCACGAGCGTCCCGCGGCCCCGCTCGCGCAGGTGGCGGGTCGTGGCGTAGACGGCGACGACGAGGAGCAGGAGCCCCGGGACCTCGCTGTGGAGGTACGCGATCGTGGTGTAGAAGGGCAGGTAGAGCCCCGAAGGCGGCGGCGCCGAGCAGGGCGGGGCGCACGGGCACGAACAGGCGGAGGAGCGCGTAGAAGGCGAGCAGCGCGCCGAAGAGGAGCAGGGGCCCGAGCAGCCGGATCGCGTCGACGGGCAGATGCAGCGCGACGAGCGGCGCGAGCAACGCCGGCAGGCCCGGGCCGAACCAGAGGTTCGGGTAGGCGGGGCCGCCGGCGACGAGGTCGTCGCGGCCGCTCAGGTAGTGGCCGTCGACGAGCGAGCGGGCGAGCCCGAGGTAGCCGGCCTGGTCGTCGAAGAGGCTGTCGCGGTAGGGCGCCAGCAGCGGCACCGCCAGGAAGACGGCGAGGAACGGGAGCAGGAGCAGCGCGGGCCGCGCCCCGAGCGAGCGCCGGAGCGAGCTTGCCTCTGCTGATCGACCGCGCGCTCGCCGGCATCGCCATCGAGAACTGACCGTCCCTTGTCGCTGGGAGACCGGCCCGGGCCGGCCGGGTCGATCCTGGGGCGCCGCCACCCCGCTCGCGCGTTCCTCGTCCCGCCGAGCCTCGCGCATTCTAGTGGCGAGGAGGCGCCGCCGGACTCGACCGACGAGGGGGCCGCGCCACCGAATCGGCGCACGCGCGAGACTAGCCGTTCGTCAGGCAGGCTCCGGCCCGCCCGCGGGTCACACGCGGGCCGCCACCCGCTAGAACGTGCGGGAGGGCGGCGGGCCGCCACAGCTCATGGACCTCTCACACGCACAGAAGGCCGGCGGCGGGGCCGGCCGCAAGGCCGACGCGGCGGCGTGGCTCGCGGTCGCCGCGGCCGTCCTCCTCCCCCTGCTCCTGGCGTTCGCGGCCGCGGCGCTCTCCTTCGCCTCGTACGCCGCGGTCAAGGAGCGGCTGGACGGCTTCGCCTCCGACCACGACGCGAACCTGAGCCCCGAGCGGTTCCGGACGATCGTGACGCAGCTGCGGCTCGGCGCCGCGCTGCTCGTCCTCCTCGCCGTCGCGGTGCACCTGCGGCGGCAGCGGCTGCGGGGGCTGACCGCCCGGCTGCTCGCCTCGGCGCGCGCGGAGGCGGCGCTCGGGCGGCGCCTGCTCGCCGGCGCCGTCGCCGCCGAGTCGAGGCTGCACCTCGGCGCGCTCGGCCTCGTCACGCTCGGGGCGCTCCTGCTGCGGCTCGACTTCCTCTTCCAGCCGATGCGCTACGACGAGTCCGGCACGTACGTCCACTACGCCTCCGAGCCGCTCTACGTCGGCCTCAGCTCCTACACGGCGCCGAACAACCACCTCTTCCACACGCTGCTCGTGCACGCCTCGACGGCGCTTGCTCGGCGACGTCCCCTGGGCGATCCGGCTGCCGGCCTTCCTCGCCGGCGTCCTGCTCGTCCCCGCGACCTACGTCGCCGGGCGCCGCCTCTACGGCGCGAACGCCGGCCTCCTCGCCGCTGCGCTCGCCGCCTCCTCCTCGGTGCTCGTCGAGTACTCGACGAACGCGCGCGGCTACTCGCTCGTCGCGCTCTGCGTCGTGCTGCTCCTCGGCCTCGCGACGGGCCTCGCCCGCAGCGCCGAGCCCGCCCGCTGGGCCCTCTTCGCCCTGCTCGCCGCGCTGGGGCTCTGGACGGTCCCGACGATGCTGTACGGGCTCGGAGGCGTCACGCTCTGGCTGGTCGTCACGATCCTGCACGAGCGGCGGCACGTGGCGCTGCTGCGGACGCGGCTGGCGCCGACCCTCGCCTGGACGCTGCTCCTGACGCTCGTCCTCTACGCGCCGGTGCTCGTCGCGAGCGGGCCGCACTCCCTGCTCGCCAACGAGTTCGTCGCCCCGCGGACGTTCTCGTACGTGCTCCACGAGCTGCCGCACTCGGCGGCGAGCGTCGGCCGCCGCTTCGGGCGCGACCTGCCCCTGCCGCTCGGCGCCGCCCTCGGGCTCGGGTTCGTCTGGGCGACGGTGCGGCACCCGTCGCCTCAGCCCCTTCGCGCTGCCGCCCGCGCTCGCGGCCGTCGCCTTCGCGCTGCCGCTCGTCGTCCTCCAGCGCGTCGTCCCGTTCGACCGCGTCTGGATCTTCCTGCTGCCGCTCGCCCTGCCGACCGCCGCCGCGGGCGTGCTCGCGCCGGCCCGGCTGCTCGGCGCGCGGCGCCTGCCGGCCGCCGTCGCCGTCGCGGCGCTCGCGCTGACGGCCGGGCTCTCGGGCGCTGCGGCCGCGAGCCGCGCGGTCGCGCGGTCGGAGGACACGTCGACCTTCCGGGACGCCCCCGCGGTGACCGCGTTCCTGGCCCCGCGCCT
The DNA here is from genome assembly GCA_963839285.1 of uncultured Actinomycetes bacterium. GTDB lineage: Bacteria > Actinomycetota > Thermoleophilia > Gaiellales > Gaiellaceae > DASSSQ01. The sequence goes on along the minus strand of CAWIUN010000015.1, from coordinate 26,383 downwards.
CGGGCCGGACGACCGCGTCCTCGCCGCGCCGCCCGCCGACCTGATCCTCGAGTACTACCTCGACGCGCGCGGGCTCGACGCCGGCCGCCTCCTCTACGGCGGCGCCCGGGGCCGCCGCACGTACGTCGTCGTCAAGGAGGGCCCGAGGGACTACCCGCTGGCGCGGGTGCTCGCGTGGCACATCCCGCCCGCGCGGGCGCGCCTGCTGCGGCCGGTGCTGCTGCGCAGGTTCCCGCACGCCCTCGTCTACCGGCTGCCCGCGCCGGCAGCGGGCTGAGCCGTGGGCGCCGACTACGACGCCGTCTCCCGCCTGCGGCTCGTGCCGGCGCGCCTGCTCGCCGGCTGCTACCTCGACCTCGGGCACCGGATCCGCGACACGACCCTCGTCGTCGCGACCGGACGCAGCGGCTCGACCTGGGTCGCCGAGCTCGTCGACCACGCCGGCGACCACCGCGTCGTCTTCGAGCCGTTCCGCGCCGACCGGGTGCGCCTCGCGCGAGGGCTCGTGCGCGGCCACTACCTCGACCCGGCGGACCAGGACGACCCGCTCGCCGCGTCGATCGACGCCATCCTCGCCGGGCGCGTCCGCGGCTGGTGGACCGACCGGCACAACCGGCGGCGGATCGCACGGCGGCGCATCGTCAAGGCGGTGCGCGCCACGAACCTGATCCCCTGGATCCGGGCCCGGCACCCCGACCTGCGGATCGTCTACGTCGTCCGCGACCCGGTCGCGGTCGCGCGCTCCTGGCTCGAGCTCGGCTGGGGCGACGACCTGGACGCCCTCCTCTCGCAGCCGGCGCTGCTCGCACGGCTGGACGACGCCGCGGCGACGATCGAGGCCGTCGCCGCCGAGGGCTCGCCGCTCGAGCGGCACGTGCTCCGCTGGTGCCTCGAGAACGCGATCCCGCTGCGCGAGCACGCCGGGCTCGACCTGCACCTCGTCGTCTACGAGCGGCTCCGGGCCGAGCCGGAGCGGGAGCTCGAGCGGCTGTTCGCGTATCTCGGCCGCGACCCCGAAGGCGCGCTCGCGGCCGCCCACCGGCCCTCGGCCACCGCCGGCTTCCCGCGCACGAGGAGGGTCGAGTTCGGCGAGGCGGAGCGGCGGCGCGCCGACGAGATCGTGGCCGCGTTCAGGCTCGGCGACGCTCGAAGAGCCTGACCCGGACGTCGCCGGCGAAGTCGAGCGAGCGAGCCTGCCGGAAGTCCTCTGCCAGCGCGGCGGGCACCCGCCCCTCCGGCAGCCACCAGGTCACGAGCCAGACCCGCCGGTAGCGCGCCGCGCGGTCGAGCGCCCCGGCGACGGTCCGAGCGCCCGCCGCCGGCCCGCCCGCGAGCGCCCAGCGATCGGGATAGAGGAGCGCCGGCGCCGTGCCCGCGCCGAGGTAGTGCGCGAAGGGCGTCCGCAGCTCGCCCGGGTCGAAGACGAGGGCGTCCCCCGGCCGGGCCCGCCGCTCGACGTAGGCTGCGGCGCCCCGCCAGTCGTCGTGGCGCACCTTGCAGTCGGGCAGGCAGGCCACGGTCGTCCGCGTCGAGAGCCCGACCGCGAGCAGAACGGCGGCCGCGAGCAGCCAGGCGGGCCGGAGCCGCGCGAGCCCCGCGGCGGCGAGGAGCACGAGCGCGGGCAGGGAGAAGAGGAAGTAGCGGTAGAGGTAGACCGGCTTCGCCGCCGAGGCCGCGAAGGCGACGAGCGGCGGCAGGGCGAGCCAGAGCAGGAGCAGCGCGTACGGCCACAGCCGCCGCAGCTCGCGCTCCGGCGCGCCACTCGGCCCAGGCGCGAGCCGCGGCGAGCGCGCCGGCGCCCAGGTAGAGCAGGTCGAGCGCGGCGCTGTCGGTGTACCAGGCGAGCAGGCCCGGCAGCTGGCGGAGCCGCGGCGCCTCCAGCCAGTCGATCTGCTGCCCCTGCCGGTGGAAGGCGGCGGTCGCGGCGATCGGCGCGACCAGCACCGCGATGCCGCCGGCAGCCGCCAGCGCGCGCCGGAGCTCGAGGCGCCGCCGGGCGAGCGGCAGCGAGGCGAGCTGCGCGGCGACGACGAGCGCCGCGAACAGGTGCGCGTACACGGCCGCCGCGGCCGCGAGCGCGTAGAAGGCCCAGCTGCGCGGGCGATCGTCTGCGACCGCGCGCACGAGCAGCAGCGTCGAGGCGGTCGCGAGCAGCAGCGCCAGCGAGTAGCCGCGCGCCTCCCGGGCGTGCCCGACGAAGGCGACGTTCCCCGCGAGCAGGACGACCGCGACGACGGCCGTCCGCGTGTCGAAGAGCCGGCGGGCGAGCGCGTAGAGGACGGGCAGCGTCGCGAGCGCGAAGCAGACGGAGAGGCTCCGCGCGAACGCCTCGCCGCTCCCGAGCAGCAGCCAGACGTGCAGCAGGACGTCGTAGAGGGCCATGTTCGACTCGACCGCGGCCAGGTAGTGCGCGAGCTGCCCGGCCGGCAGCCTCGCCGCCTCGACGCTGACCGTCTCGTCGAACCAGAGCGGCCGTCGCCCGAGCGCCGAGACGGCGAGCCCGCCCGCGAGCGCGCAGGCGAGCACGAGCCCGGCTGCCGGGACGGCCGGGCGCAGCAGGCGGCGGCGCGGGGCCGCGGCCGGGATCCCGGTCAGCGCCGTCGCCCCTCAGCCGCCGGGGAGCAGGTCGCGGAGGCGCGCATAGCCGAGCGTGTTCGAGTCGTAGGCGCGCAGGCGGATCCCGTAGAGGCTGCGCCGCAGGATGCCGAGGCGCCGCGCGAGCGCCTCACGCGGCCCGAGCCGCTCGCAGCGGCGCGCCGCGGTCGTCGTCTCCGCGTGGAGGAAGCCCGTGTAGCGGCCCGAGCGGACGAGCCGCTCGCGCACCAGGCGCTCCGGGCCGGGCCAGACGAACGTGTCGTGCAGCGCGACGACCGCGTCCGGGAGCAGGTGCGGCTCCCAGAGCTCGAGGTCGCGCCTGACGCTCTCGTACTCGTGGTCGCCGTCGATCCAGAGCAGCGAGATCGGCCCGCGCCAGCCGGCCGCCGCCTGCTCGGAGGTCGCGACGACCACCTCGACCCGGTCGTCGACGCCGGCGCGGGCGAGGTTGCGCCGGAGCAGGTGCTCGGTGCTCTCCCCCTCGCGGCGGAGCGAGGTGCCGACGTGCGGGTCGATCGCGAAGACGCGGGCTCCGCGCCCGGCCGCGGCCCCGGCGGCGAGCCAGATCGTCGAGCGCCCCTGCCAGCTGCCGATCTCGACGATCGAGCCGTCGGGGTCGGCGGCGGCCGCGAGCCGGCGGAGCAGCCGCCCCTCCTCGGGGCCGAGCCAGCCCTCGACGCCGTCGACGAGCGCCTCGGTCTCCGCAGCGTGCCTGTCCTCGTCGTGCCGGCTGTCGGGGGGCGCGGCCATCGCCCTTGTCGTAGCCGCAGTTCACCGGGCGCGTCAAGTGCGGCGCCGCGGCGCGCAGGGGCGATACTCCGCTCGATGAGCGCCGCAGCGGCCCCCGAGGTGACGGTCGTGATCCCGACGCGCAACCGCTGGCCGCTGCTCTCGACCGCCGCGCTCCCCTCGGCCCTCGCGCAGGAGGACGTCGCCCTCGAGGTGGTCGTCGTCGACGAGGGCTCGGCCGACGGCACGGCCGCGGAGCTCGCCCGGACCGCGGATGCGCGCCTGCGGGTGATCCGCCACGAGCGGCCCCGCGGCGTCGCGCAGGCGAGGAACGCGGGGATCGAGGCGGCCCGCGGCGCCTGGGTCGCCTTCCTCGACGACGACGACCTCTGGTCGCCGCGCAAGCTCCGCCTCCAGGTCGATGCGGCCGAGCGCGAGCAGGCGGGCTTCGCGTACGCCGCGGCCGCCTGGCTCGACGAGTCCCGCGGCTTCGTCCAGGCGCTGCGGCCGCCCGAGCCGGACGGGCTCGAGGCGACGCTGCTGCGCTGGAACGAGATCTGGGCGGGCGGCTCGAACGTGGTCGCCAGAACCGAGCTCGTGCGCGAGGCGGGCGGCTTCGACGAGCAGCTCTTCCAGCTCGCCGACTGGGACCTCTGGATCCGGCTGGCGGCGGCAGGGCGCGCGGCCGCCTGCCCGGACGTGCTCGTCGGCTACGTCATGCAGCCGGGGAGCATGCTGCTGACCGACCGCCGCGACGTCTTCCGCGAGTTCGACCACCTCGTCGAGAAGCATCGCGAGGCGGCGGCGCGGCTCGGCGGCGGGCCCGACCCCGTGCGGTTCGCGCGCTGGGTCGCCCAGGGGCACCTGCGAGCCGGCCGCCGCACCGCCGCCGCGCGCACCTTCGCGCGGGCGGCGCTCCGGCACGGCGACGCGGCGACGGGCCTCCGCGCGGTCGCCGCGTTGCTCGGTCCTGCGGGGCTCGCGGCCGCGCGGGGCGCGCGCCGCGCCGTCGCGGGCGGCGACCCGGCGCTGCTTGCGGGCGCCGCGCGAGCCCGACTGGCTCGAGCGCTACCGCTGAGGCGAGGAGAGCAGCCGCAGCAGCAGCTGCACGGCGAAGTGCCCGTTCGAGCGGTAGGACGGGGTGATCCGCGGGACGAGCAGCGGGTCGGCGTCCGGCCGGGACGGCGACGCCCGGCAGCGGAGAAGCCGCTGCAGGAAGCCCGCGGCGCGCGCCGCGTCGGCGACGCGGCCGTCCGTTCGCCCGTGCGGGTAGGCGATCGTGTCGAGGCGTGCCCGACAGGACGGCTTCGAGCTCCGCGCGGCCGGCGGCGAGCGCCGTGGCGAGCCGGTCCTCGTCGAGCGCGTCCATCGGGTCGTGGCGGAGGGTGTGGAAGCCGATCGTCATGCCTGCCGCGGCGAGCATGCGGACGCCCTCGGCGCGGAGGCCCGCGTCCTCGGGATCGGCGCCGACGAGCGCGCCCAGCTCGGTCGAGACGGCGTCCCGGTCCTCGGGCGGCATCTCCTCGATGGCCGCCGCGAGCTCCCGCACGGCGCGTCCTGCCCGCAGCGGGACGGGCGCGCGCCGCGCGACGAGCTCGTGCACGCCTGCCGCGGCGCCGTCGACGGCCCGCTGCAACCGCTCCCACCAGAACGAGAACGGGCGCTCGAGCGAGGCGCCGCAGACGAAGAAGGTCGCCGGGACGCCGGCCTCCCGCAGAGCGGCAGGGCGACCGAGAGGTGCTCGGGAATGTCGTCGTCGAAGGTGACCGCGACCGGGAAACCGACCGCCGCGGCGGCGCGCGGCGACCGACTCCGAGCAGCTCGGCCGCCTCGACCGGCGCGGTACCAGCGGACGACGTGGCGCAGCTGCGCGGCGAAGAGGCGCGGCGGATGCGGCGGCTGGATCTCGAGCTCCGCGGCCTGCCGTCGGCTCGGCGACGGCGTGGTAGAGCAGCACGAACCCGACCCGGCGCCCGGAGAGGCGCAGGACCGTCACGACCAGCCCGGCGGCGAGCGCCCCGCCGGCGCGGATCAGCGGCCTCGCCGCGCGGCGGATCACGCTCCACCGCGGCGCGGCCGGGAACCACTCGTCGAGCCCGAGGCCGGCGAAGACGGCCGTCGCCTCCTCCTGCGCCTGCTCGCTCAGGCGCTCGCGCCAGATCGCGCCGAGGCCGGTCGAGACGCGGGTGGTCTCGTAGCCGCTCCCGGGCCGGTCGAGCTCGTCGAGGAGCCGGTCGGAGGCCTCCGTCCAGCGCAGCCCCAGCCGCTCGGCGAGCGCGCGGAAGCGCTCGTGCGGCTCCGCGCACAGCTGCTCGTGGCGACACGCTCGCCCACTCCGGGTGCCGCGCCGACGCGTCCTGGAGGGCGCAGCGTCAGGAGCCCGATCAGCCACGCGGTCCGCGCGAGCGACGAGGCGTCCGCCGCGACCGGCTCGAGCGCCGTGGCGCGCGGCGAGCCGCTCGGCGACCGACGGATCGAGCTCCGCGAGCGGGTCGGCCCCGTCGCCGTCACCCAGCCGAGCTGCCTGCCAGCTCGAGAGCACGTTGAGCGGGTGGCGCAGCACGATCAGGACGTCGACGGGGAAGCGCGCGGCGATCCACTCGAGGGCGAGCTGCGCGTGCACCGACTTGACGACGAGCGCGTCGGCGGCGCGCGCCGGCCGCTCGGGCACGGCGAGCAGCGCGGCGAGCCGGAGCGCCGGCGGCAGCGAGCGCCGGGCCCTGGAAGGCGAGCGAGCAGGTCTCGGTCGTCGAAGCCGTCCGCAGCAGCCGCATGCTCGTCCGCCGCCTGAGGCGCTCGACCGTCCCGAGCTCCGCGCTCGTCCGGAGCTGCGGGAACCCGAACGCCGCGCGCCCAGAGGCGCTCGTATTCGGCCGCCGGTCGTCCGGCCGCGAGCGTCGTGTAGAAGCGGCCCGGCAGCCCGAGCTTCGCCCGGAGCGCGTACGGCGCGTGCTCCTGATTGTCGGGCTCGCCGAGATAGGTCGCGCCCTCGGTCGAGCCGAGCACGCGGCCGACCCAGCTCGTCCCCGACCGCGGGACGCCGACGACGAGGATCCGCCTCATGTTCGGCCCTCGCACCGTCGCGCAGCCACGGGAGCTCGCGGGACGCGCGTCGTGGCTGCGCCGACCTCCAGATGCGTGCGGCCGCGCAGCGCGAGCTGCAGGCGGCCGGCGCCGCGCGAGGCCGCGCGCGGCCGAAGAGCAGCCCCGAGGCCGCCGAGGAGGTTGCCGGGGCTGCGGTGCCGAAGCGCCGCACGTCAGGTAGAGCCGGGAGGCGCGGAGGCGAAGCCTGCGCCGCCTCCTCGCCGGCGAGCCATTCGAGGACGCCGCGGCGGTCGCCGTCGGTCACGGGGCGATGCCTGCGCGAGCACGCGCTCGTGCTGGCTCGAGCATGCCCGCGCCGTCGAAGCGGGTCGCGCCCGCGATGGACGACGCGCGCCGACGAGTACCTGCTCGCAGGCCGCGGCCGGCGCCGCTGCTCGCGAAGCCGCAGCCAGAGGTCCCAGTCCTCGAAGCAGCGCAGGCTCTCGTCGAAGCCGCCGAGCCGGCCGAGCAGCTCGGCGCGGACGGCGACCGTCGAGAAGCCCGCCCCAGAGCACGTTGCCGCGCAGGAGCGTCCGGACGCAGCCCTCGCGGGGTCCGGCGGCGGCGGCAGCGCGAGCACCCGCCCGTCCTCGGTCGACGTTGACGCTGGCGGCGTAGACCCAGTCGGCACCCGCCGCCGGCGCCGCGTCGAGCTGCGACGCGCAGCTTGCGCGGGTGCCCAGAGGTCGTCGTCGTCGAGAAGCGCGATCCACGGCGCGCGCGCGGCCTCGATCCCGCGGTTGCGGGCCGCGGACGGGCCCGAGCCGCGTGTGCGAGCCGGATCACCCGCACGCGCGGGTCGTCCAGCTGCGCGAGCCGCTCCGCGGTCCCGTCGCTCGACCCGTCGTCGACGACGACGACCTCGAGCGCGACCTCCTCCTGGGCGAGCGCGCCCGGCAGGGCGTGCGCGGAGAGGAGCGGCCAGCGGTCCCGCGTCGGGACGACGACGGTGACCTCGGGCGCGTCGGTCACGGCTCCCGCCTCGGCGAGTAGGCGCGCCAGCCGCGCCAGAGCCCGACCGGCAGGCCGCGCGGGATCCCGCGCCGCGGATCGGTCCACGACGGCGCGGCGCCGCAGGACGCGCCGGCGAGGAGCCCGCGCGCCGCCCAGCGGAGGTCGCGGAGGAGGAAGCGCAGCATCGTCGGGTCGCCGCGCCGCAGGTACTTGGCGTAGAAGAAGCCCTGCCCCCGCGCGTAGGCGACGTAGAGGTCGCTCGAGCGCCTCGGGCGTCCGCCAGTCGTGGTGCCAGACGACGAGCTCGGGCCGGTAGCGGAGCGCGCCGCCGCGGCGGAGCCAGCGGTAGCAGAACTCGTTGTCCTCGGCCGCCTCGTCCGGGCCGAACCGCTCGTCGAAGCCGCCCGCGTCCAGCACCGCCGTGCGGGAAACGGCCATGTTGTTGGGGAAGAGGGCGCCGCCGTGCGTCTCGCCCGTGAAGTCGTGCGGGCGCGGGTCGTCCTTGACGCGACGGCACGGCCCCCGGGTCGCCGACCGGCAGCACGCGCCCGGTCACGATCCCGTCGCGGCGCCTCGGCTCGATCAGGCGCCGCGCGACGCCGACCCAGTCCGGCGCGACCGTGCAGTCGTCGTCGGTGACGAGGACGAGCTCGTGCGCGGCGGCGCGCAGCCCGGTGTTGCGGCCGGCGCTGACGCCCCGGCCCGGGCAGGCGACGACGCGCGCCCGCAGACGCGGGTAGGCGGCGAGCAGCTCCGCGACCTCGTCCGCGCGCGCCTGGGCGACGAGCAGGACCTCGTCCGGCGGCGGCTCGCAGGCGGCGAGCGAGTCGAGGCACGCGCGCAGGCGCTCGACCCGGCCGAGCGTCGGGCACGACGACGCGTCGCCTCGACGATCGCTGCGCGTCACACGTCGTCCGCTCACCGGTAGCGCTCCAGCCAGGCGGGCCGCGGAACCGGCACGTCCGGCCCGGCCGGGTCGCGGCGAAGCGCCTGCCGGAGTCCGCGCCCCGCGCCGGTCGAGGGCCGTCGTCAGCGCCCGGCCGAGGTGCACGGGCCGCCGGTAGGAGACCGCCGCGCGGACGTAGACGCCGACCGCCGCGGGCCGGCGTCCTGCCTTGCGGTGCTCGGCTGCGACCCAGGCCGTGAAGCGTGCCGGGATCGGGGCGGAAGCCGAGGGCGCCGTGCTTGGCGCGCAGGTGCTCGAGCTCGGCGATCGCCTGCCGTCGCACCGAGGTGCGTCCCGGCCGCGTGCCGCACGTAGCCGACGAGCGGCTCGTCGCAGGCGGCCGGGCTGCCGGTGCGCGAGAGCCTGAGCCAGAGGTCCCAGTCCTCGAGGTAGCCGAGGCGCTCGTCGAAGCCGCCGACCCGGTCGAGCAGCGCCGCGGTGCAGACGACGTTGGAGCTGCCGGCGGGCACGGCGTTCGTGCGCGAGGAGCTCCGCGGCGAGCCTCTCCGCCGGGGGCGCGGGCAGGAGCGCCACGACCTCCCGTGCGTCGTCGAGCACGACCGCGGCGGCGTAGGCGAAGTCCGCGCCCGCGCTGCAGCGCGTCGAGCTGGACGCGGAGCTTGCCCGGCGACCAGAGGTCGTCGTCGTCGAGGAAGGCGATCGCCGCGCCCGCGGGCGGCTCGATCCCGCTGTTGCGCGCCGCGGAGCGGCCGCGGCTGCGGGCGTGTCGAACGAGGCGGACGCGCGCGTCGTCGAGCCCCTCGACGCCTGGACGGCTCGGTTCGCGACCCGTCGTCGACGACGACCACCTCGAGCTCGACGTCCTCCTGGGCGAGCGCCGAACGGAGGCCGCGAGTCGGCGAGCAGCCGCCAGCGGTCGCGGGTCGGGATCGACGACCGTCACCTCCGGCGCGCCCATCACGCGGGCCTCGCCCGCGCGGCGCTGCACTGCCCACCGGCTCCACCGACCAGGCCACGGGCGGCTGCACCGCGCGTGCGCGCCCGAGCGCCTCGGCCAGGTCGTCCGGGCGCGGGCGGAGCTCGGAACGAGAGCGCCTCGCTCGCGCAGCACCGTCTCGAACGGTCGTCCCGATCCACACCTCGAGCCGGTAGTCGCCCGCCGGCAGCACGGGCGGGACGCTCAGCCGCGCGCTGTACTCCTGCGGCACCCGGTCCGGCGCCGAGCTCGCCGCCGGTGTCCTCCCCCAAGTCCTCGTCGAGCAGGTGGACGCCGCGCCCGTCGTAGAGGTCGAAGGCCACGCTGAGGCCGGGCCGCGGCTCGCGGACGACGAACCGCGCCGTCAGCGTGAACGCCTCGTCGCGGCGGGGCGTCGCCAGCGCCGTCAGGGCCCTCGACGACGCCGCCGCGAGCAGCTGCACGCGCGTCCGCGACGGATCCGGACTCGAACGTGGCCGTGCCGCCGTGGCGGCCGTCGAGGCGAGGTACTGCTGCACCACCTCGGTCGAGCCCCCGTCCAGTCGCGCAGCCGTCCCCGCTCGAGCCAGAGCGCGCGCGGGCAGAGGCGGGTGATCGCGCCGAGGTCGTGGCTGACGAAGAGCACCGTCCTCCCCTCGCGCCCGAGCTCGGTCATCCGGCCGAGGCACTTCTCGCGGAACGCCGCGTCGCCGACCGCGAGCACCTCGTCGACGACGAGGATCTCCGGCTCGAGGTGCGCCGCGACCGCGAACGCGAGCCGCAGGTACATGCCCGACGAGTAGCGCTTCAGCGGCGTGTCGAGGAAGCGCTCGACCCCGGCGAAGGCGACGATCTCGTCGAAGCGGCTGCGGATCTCGCGCCGCTTCATGCCGAGGATCGCCCCGTTCAGGAACACGTTCTCGCGGCCGCTCAGCTCCGGGTGGAAGCCCGTCCCGACCTCGAGCAGCGACCCGACCCGTCCGCGCGTGCGCGAGGCGCCCTCGGTCGGCTGCGTGATCCGCGAGAGGATCTCGCAGCAGCGTGCTCTTTCCGGCCCCGTTGGCGCCGACGACGCCGAGCACCTCGCCCTCGGCGACCTCGAAGGAGACGTCGCGGAGCGCCCACAGCTCCGGCGTGGCCCGCCTGCCGCGGCCGCGCACCCGGCCCGCGAGCGCCTCCCGCAGGGTCAGGTAGGAGGCGCCGCGGCCGCCGAGCCGGTAGACCTTGCCCACCCCGTCGACCTGGATCGCGGCCCCGGCCACTAGATCACGTCCGCGAAGTAGCGCTCGACGCGCCTGAAGTAGACGAACCCGACCGCGAGCAGCACCGCGACGACGGCGACCGAGACCAGGCTCTCGAGGCCCCGGCGCCGGGCCGCCGGCGAGCGACCAGCGGACGCCGTCGATCACCGTCACCGTCGGGTTGGCGGCGTACAGGTAGCTCCAGGCGCCGTGCACGGTCGAGCTCGAGTAGACGACGGGGCTGCCGAACATCCAGACCTGGAGCAGGAAGGGGAGCGCCTGGCGGACGTCGCGGTACTTGACGTTGAGGGCCGCGAGCAGGAGGCCGACCCCGAGCGCGAGCAGCGCCGCGAGCAGGACCCAGGCCGGCAGCAGCGCCAGCGCCGGGCCGGGGACGACGCCGTAGACGCCGAGGAAGACGGCGACGATCGCGAGCGCGATCCCGTAGTCGACGAGGCCCGGCACGAGCGCGGCGAGCGGCGCGAGCAGGCGCGGGAAGTAGACCTTCGTGACCAGGTCGCGGTTGTCGACGAGGCTCTGCGCGGCGGTCGAGACGGCGGCCGAGACGTAGAGCCAGATCGTCAGGCCGACGTACGAGAAGAGCGGGTAGGGGATCCCGTCCGTCGGCAGCCCGGCGAGCCGGCCGAAGAAGACGCTGAAGATCAGGACGCCGACGAGCGGCTGCAGCAGGGCCCAGGCGACGCCGAAGAACGTCTGCTTGTAGCGCACCTTCAGGTCCTTCAGCGCCAGGATCAGGGCCAGCTCGCGGTGGGCCCAGAGCTCGCGCGGCTCGAGCGGCGGCAGGCCCTTCCGCGGCGGCGCGTTCTCGACCCAGGCCGGGCCCGGTGGGTTCAGCGCGGGACGACATCGTGCTCCTCCAGAGCGTGCCGGTCGAGCCGGTCGAGCACCGCGGCGTCGACGTCGACGTCGAACTTGCGGGCGAAGGCCTTCCCGGAGGCGAGCATGGCGTCGAGATCCTCCATTCCCAGGATCTTCGGCCCCGGCACGGCGTCCCATGAGATGTAGTGCAGGTGCCCGTCCACCACCGAGCCCGCGTGCGGCGAGTTGAGCGCGAGCGTCTGGAAGAAGAGCTCGTCGGGGTGGAGCGTGTGCTCGAAGAAGCGGCGGACGTGCGGGCGTGCTCTCCGCGACCTCGTGCACGTGCTCGACGAGCGGCCGCGCCAGCGCCCAGTAGGCGCCGCCGCCGTAGGGGACGAGCCCGTCCGGGACGCGTCTGCGCCAGGGGAGCCGCAGGTGGAGGGCGCGGCGTCCGACGTGGTGCCAGCGCTCGATCCGGTCGAGGCCGCCGCCGGGCCAGAACGGCGCCGGCAGCGGCGCCGCGCCGATGAAGGAGGCGCCGCCGGACGCCGGCGAGCCGCGCGCGGAGGTCGGCGTTCGAGACGAGCGGGTAGTCCTGGCCGGTGACGTAGAGCGCGTAGTCGAACGGGTCGCCGCTCGAGAGCAGGAGCTCGAAGGCGGCGAGCGAGACGTCGACGAGGCCGAACCCGCCCCAGCGGCAGGGCCGGCGGGGCAGGAAGCGGACGCGCATGTCCTTCGTGCCGCGCACGAGCGCCTCGGCGACGGCGTCGTCGGCGGCCGCGTCGACGTGCACGACGAGCGTGGTGTCGTCGTCCTCGAGCCGGCGGAGCAGGCGGAGCACCTGCTCCGGCTTCCGGTGCACCGGCAGGACGTAGGCGAGCCTCATCGCCCGGCTCCGCGTCTGCCCGCTGCGCGCCGGCGGCCGCGTCGAGGCGGGCGTCGAGCGCGTCGAGCACGCCCGCGTCGACGGTCGCGTCGAACTTGCGGGCGAAGAGCTTCCCCGAACCGAGCGCCGGCTCCAGGTCGGCGCCCGTCAGGATCGCCGGCCCCGGCAGCGTCGACCAGTCGACGTAGTGGAGGCTCTCGTCGACGAGGCGGTCGCGGCGGGGCGAGTTGGCGAGGATCGTCTGGAAGAACAGCTCGTCGGGGACGAACACGTGCTCGAAGAAGCGCACGAGCTCCGGCTGCGCCGCGACCGTGTCCCGCACGTACTCGACCTCGGGCCGGGCGAGACACCAGTACGGCGCGCCGCCGAACGGCGCCAGCCCGCCCGGTAGGCGCCGCCGGAGCGGCAGCGAGAGGTGCAGCCGCCGGTAGAGCAGGTGCCAGCGCTCGAGCCGGTCGAGGCCGCCGCGGCCGGCCCACGGCTCGAACGGCAGCGGGCGGTGGCGCAGGAACGAGCGGCCGCCCGCGTCCGCGAGGAACCGCTCGATCGCCTCCGGCCGGCGCAGCGGGTAGTCCTGCCCGGTCAGGAGGACGAGGTAGTCGAAGCCCGCGTCCGTCGCGAGGGCGTGGTCGATGCCCTTGAGCGTCGCCCGCACGTGCCCGAAGCCGCCCCAGTGGCAGGCGTGCCGTTCGAGGAAGGTCACCGACCCCCGGTCGCGCAGGCCCTCGACCATCCGCGCGTGGACGTCGGCACGGGTCTTCCGGTCGACGTGGATCGCGAAGGTCGCGTTCGGCGAGTCGAGGCGCCGGACGAGCCGCACGAGCTGCTCGGGCAGCTTGTACGCGGAGATGACGTAGGCGATCCTCACCCGGCTTCGCGGAGACCGCGGTCGACGAGGATCGAGCGCAGCTCGGCTCCCACCGCGTCGAGGCCGAACGCCTCGACCGCCCGCCGCCGCGCCCGCCCGGCCAGCGCCCGGCGGCGGGCCTCGTCGTCGAGCAGGCCGCCGAGCGCGGCCGCGAGCGCGGCCGCGTCCTCGGCCGCGACGACGATCCCGCCGTCCTCCTCCCCGTGCTCGAGCACGTCCCGGACGCCCGACACGTCGGCCGCGACGAGCGGGAGGCCGCAGGCCATCGCCTCGACGGGCGCGAGCGCGAGGCCCTCGTGCCTGGAGGCGAAGGCGTAGACGTCGGCCGCCGAGAGCAGGCGCGCGAGCCCCTCCCGGCCGTGCAGCCAGCCTTCGAGCAGGATGACGCCTTCGAGCCCCCGCGCCGCGATCGCCTCGCGCAGCCGTGCCCCGTCCTCGCCCGCGCCGACGAGCAGCAGGCCCGTCTCCCGCCGGGGCCGTTCCGCCCGCAGCCGCGCGAAGGCGTCGAGGATGACGTCGAGCCCCTTGCGGTGGATCTGCAGCTGCCCGTGCCAGGCGACGACGCCCGCGTCCGCTGCCAGCCCGAGCTCGGCCCGGGCCGCTGCGCGGTCGCCGGGCCGCCAGACGTCGACGTCGACGGGGTTGAAGACGCGCGCGAGCCGCGCGGCGGCGAGGCCGTAGCGGCCCTCGAGCCGCTCGGCTTCGGCGCGCGTGGCGACGAGCAGCCGCTCGGCGCGACCGATCGTCAGCGGGCGGACGAGGCGCTCGAGGCGGCTCACCTGGTAGTCGCCGCCCTGGAAGCTGGCGAAGACGGGGACGCCGAGCAGCCGCCCGAGCACGACCGCGAGGTCGAAGCGCGGCGTCTCGTACTCCTGGCAGAGCAGCGCCGAGACGCCGCGCGCGCGGAGCGTGCGGGCGAGGCGGAGCGGCGGCGTCGCCAGGTAGGGCGCCAGGTGCCGCCGGCTCCGGCGCCCGCGGACGAGCCGGTGCGCGCCGGCCGACGGCAGGAAGACGAGCTCCGCTCCGGTCGGCCGGTGCACCGTCGAGCGCGGCGCCCGCACGCGCCCGGTGACGCAGACGACGACGCTGTCGACGCCGGCACGCGAGAGCGCCTCCACGTACCCGAACATCCAGCTGCCGGTGAACTCGGCCGCGAAGATCTCGGGCGAGATTCCGAGCCGGTCGAGCCAGTCCTCGAAGACGTCGCCCCACGGCAGGATCGCGACCAGGGGCCGCGCTCCGGCGCCGCGCCGCCCGGTCCGGTCCGGTCCTGCTGCTAGATTCGCCTGCCGGCCGCCGGCCGGCCCGGCCCCGGTCGAGGAGGCGACGTCAGCATGGGAAGCCCGCTTGCTCCCGAGGATCTCGAGCGCGCCCGCCGGACGCGGCGCCGTCCGCGGCCGACGCAGTTCGACTACCTGCACGTGCGCCTGCTCGTCCGCGACCTCGGGACGGCGCTGCGCGAGGCCGCCGCGGACGCGACCGACGTCCTCGACGTCTACTGCGGCACCCGGCCGTACGAGGATCTGCTGCCGGCCGGCGCCCGGGTCGTCGGCCTCGACGTCCCGGGCAACCCCTACGGCCTCGCCGACGTCGTCTCCGACGAGTTCCTGCCCTTCGACGACGCGAGCTTCGACCTCGTCCTCTGCACCCAGGCGTTCGACTACCTGCCGCGACCGGCGGACGCGGTCGCCGAGTTCCGGCGCGTCCTGCGGCCCGGCGGCAGCGTCGTGCTGACCGTCCCGCTCGTCTGGGAGTACGACCGCTCCGCCCTCGTCCATCGCTTCACCGGCCCCCAGCTCGCCGGGCTCTTCGACGGCTGGTCCGAGGTGCGCGTGCGGGAGAGCGGCGGCCGCGGCGTCGTCTGGGCGACCCTGACCGGCTCGCTGCTGCAGAAGCTCGAGGCGCGGGCGCGGCGCCTCCCGCTCCTGCGCCCGGTCGTCACCGCCGGCTTCGGGGGCCTCTACGCGGTCGTCAACGGCCTCGGGCTGGCGCTCGAGGCGGTCGAGCGCCGCGCGGGGAGCGGCGACCAGGCGCTGCCGATGAACCTGCTCCTCCGCGCCCGCCGACCGGACGACCATTGACGCCGACCGCAGCCTCTCAGTAGGCGCCATGGCTCTTCAGCAACACCCACACCGTCTTGCCGAGGATCAGGAAGTCGAGCTTCAGCGACCACCCGTGCGCGTACGCCAGGTCGAGGCGGACGCGGTCGTCCCAGTCGGTCTGCGAGCGGCCGTTCACCTGCCAGTAGCCGGTGATCCCGGGTCGGAAGACGAGCAGCGAGGCGACGTCGCCGCCGTAGCGCACGAGCTCCGCCTCGGTCACGGGTCGCGGGCCGACGA
This sequence comes from uncultured Actinomycetes bacterium, assembly GCA_963839285.1. Classification (GTDB taxonomy): domain Bacteria; phylum Actinomycetota; class Thermoleophilia; order Gaiellales; family Gaiellaceae; genus DASSSQ01. Next base: position 11,006 of record CAWIUN010000015.1, on the reverse strand, counting down.
TGCTCATGTCGCCGCGGAGCACGTTCACGAGCTGCGGCAGCTCGTCCAGCGACAGGCGCCGCAGGAAGGCGCCGAACCGGGTGACCCGCGGGTCGTCGACGAGCTTCTGGCTCCGCTCGAACTCGCGTCTGCGCTCCGGATCCTCGAGCACGCGGAGGAACTCGCGCCGGGCCGCCTCGCCGCCGTACTCGTCGCCGATCGAGTCCTCGACGTACATCGTCCGGAACTTGAGCAGGCGGAACGGCCGCCCCTCGACCCCGATTCGCTGGTGTCGATAGAAGACGGGGCCCGGCGAGTCGAGTCGGATCCGCAGCGCGATCCACCCGAAGACCGGCGCGAGCAGCACGAGCCCGAGCGCGGCACCGCCGACGTCGACCGCCCGCTTGACGGCGAGGGCGGCCCGATCGGCGCGCAGCGCCGGCAGCCCGATCAGCGGCAGCCCCTGCACGGTGTTGATGTCGGCGTTGGGCGAGACGAGCTCGAAGAGCCGCGGCACGACGTCGACCTGGACGTCGAGGCCGCGGAGCTCGCGGACGAGCGCGACGACGCGTGAGCGCGGCAGGCTCGGGAAGCCGACGACGACGCGTTCGACCTCCAGGCGGCGGACGAGATCGGGGAGGCGCTCGGTCGAGCCGAGGTAGGGGACGTGGTCGCCCAACCGCTCGTCCGAGCCCTCGTCGTCGACGAAGCCGACCACGCGGACGCCGTACTCGGGGCGGTCGCGGAACTTCTGGACGAGCAGGGCGCCGACGTCGCCGGCGCCCACCAGCACCGTGTTCTGGACGTACGCCGGCAGGTGCCGGCAGATCGCGCGGGCGGCGGCGCGGCTGCCGACGACGAGGAGGATCGCGAACGCCCAGAAGGCGAAGAGCTTCGGCGGGTAGGGCCGGGCGGCGCCGCTGACCCAGCTGCCGAGCAGGACGAACCACGAGACGATCGTGACGACCTTGACGATGCCGAGCAGGTCGTCGACCGTGCCGTGGGCGGCGTGCTCCTCGTCCCGGTCGTAGAGCCCGTGCAGCTTCGCGAGCAGCAACCAGCAGGGCAGGGTCGCGAAGACGAGCAGGAGCTCGGAGCGCAGGCCGAGCGCGTCGGTCCCGGTGGCGCGGCTGCGGAACGTGAGCGCGGCGGCCATGAACGCGACCGAGAGCCCGGCCACGTCCGCGAGCAGCAACGCGCGCCGGACGAGGTGTCCGCGCGAGCCGGCGCCGGTCGCGATGCCGATCGCCTCCGGCGGCAGGCTCCGGGCGCCCCTCGGGCGCCTTCGCCGCGGCGCGGTCGATCACGAGGCGCCGCCCCTGGCGAGGCCGGGGCCCTCCGCCACGCCGGCCGACGGGGTCTCGCGCGGCCTGCGTACGAGCCGGCGACCGCGCGGGCGCCCCTCCCGCTCCACGAAGGCGAAGCCGAGCTTCGCGACCGGGACCGCCTCGAGCAGGCGCAGCAGCTCGGACAGCTCCTCGCGCCGGACGCCGCCGCGCGCGACCACGAGCACGAGGCCGTCGACGGCTCCGGCGAGCGCGAGCGCCTCGGGCGCGGTCAGGAGCGGCGGCGCGACGGCGAGCACCAGCTCGGCCCGCGGGCGGAGCGCCGCCACCGCGTCGATCAGCGCACCGGAGCCCGTGAACTCGGCGGGTCGATCGGGCGTCGTCCCCGAGGGCAGCGCCTCGAGCGACCCCGCGCTCGCGAGCTCGGAGCCGACCGCGACCCGGACGAGCGCGTCCTCGACCGAGCGGCGGCCCGCGGCCACGTCCGCGATCCCGGGCATGCCCGCTCCGCCGAGCCACCCGCCGGCACGCGACTCGCGCAGGTCGCAATCGACGAGCAGCACCCGGCTGCCGGCGCGGGCGAGGGCGAGGGCGACCTCGCCCGCGTCCTCGCCGGCGAGGTCGCCGGGCATCGCGCCGGCGAGCAGCATCGAGCGGACGCCGTGGCGCTCGGCCGCGACCCGGAGCGCGGCCGCGAGGCCGACGACGTCGCCGCTCTCCGGCGTCGGCGCTCCGTCGGTCCGCCGCGAGCGGACGCGGCCGAGCAGCGGCAGCCCGAGCGCGTCCCGGAGCTCGTCCGCGGAGACGACGCGGGTGTCGAGGGCGTGCACGACGGCGACGAGGACGAGCCCGAGGAGCAGCCCGGCGACGAGGCCGAGGCCGGCGTCGCGGAGCGGAGCCGGCCCCGTCTGCTCGGCGTCGGCCGCGGTCGGCGTCCTGACCACGTAGACGTTCGCCTGGCGCAACCCCTCGAGCAGCCGGATCTGCTGCTCGCTCGCAGCCAGCGAGGTGTAGAGCTGCGAGCTCCCCCGCCCGCTCGCCTCGAGCTGACGCAGGCGCGCCTCGAGGGAGCCGAGCAGGCGGGAGAGCTCGCGGGTGTCGAGCTGACGGCGGAAGCTCGTGTACTGGCGCGCGAGCTCGGAGGCGAGCCGGGCGGCGCGGGCGGCACTGGCATCCCTGACGGTGAAGACGAGCACGTCGGCGTCCGGGTCCACGGTCGTCCGCCCGAGCGCGCCCTCCACGGAGGTGGTTCGCAGCCCGGCCGCGTCGAGCGCGCGCCTGACCACGGTGGGCGTCACCGCCAGCTGCGCCTGGGTGACGGCGTAGCGGGCGGTGTCCCGCGGCGGCGCCTCGACGCCGATCAGGCTCGAGGCGACCAGGTCCTGCGAGTTGAGGAGCACCCGCGCGGTCGCCTGGTAGACGGGCTGCCGGCGCACGCCGGCGACGAGCCGCCGCGACCGTGAGCACGACGACCGGGACAAGCAGGAACCACCGCCTGCGCCACAGGATCGCCAGGTAGTAGCGGAGAATCCCGGGCTCGGGCTCTCTCAGTGTCCTCTCCTCCGTCTCATCCGCAGGGTCGACCGCCGTTCACACCGCATCCTGCTCCTTTGGGAGAGGAACGACCACCCCCCAACGGCTAGTCGGCGGCCGGTCGAGCGTCGGTCGTCCGGCCGAACGGTCCATCCGAACGGTTCGCGAGGGGCCCCAACTTGGGGGATACGTCGTCGGGGGCATCGGGTACCCTCCGGCGAGGATGGAAGTCTTCGATATCTACCGTGCGCTCTGGCGCCGCCGCTACCTGATCGTGATCCTCTCCGTCCTGATGACGGCTGCGGCGTGGGCGGTCTCGAGCTCGCAGACGAAGGTCTACAAGGCGAGCGCGCTGATCCGGGTGCAGCAGCGCATCACCGACCCGACCCAGGCGGGGAGCGCGCTGTCGGTCAGCCAGCACCTCGCCCAGACCTATGCGCAGATCGTCTCCACCTACTCGATCGACCAGCGTATCTACCGGCAGCTCGACGGCCGTGTCCCACAGAACGAGATCCACGTCCAGGCGCAGCCGGTGCAGGATCTCGAGCTGCTCTGGATCAGCGCCACGAGCACGAACCCGGAGCACGCCGCGGCCGTCGCCAATGCCGCCCCGGACGCGCTCCGCAGCTTCATCTCCGAGACGGGCACGCTTCGCGACCAGATCGTCTCCGTCGACAAGGCGGGCGTGCCCGGAACCGCGATCTCGCCCCGTCCGGTCAGGACGGCCGTGCTCGCGCTGCTCGTCGCGCTCGTGTTCAACGGCACGCTCGCGCTGCTCCTCGAGTTCCTCAGCGACCGGTTGCCGGAGATCGACGAGCTGGACGCCTCGCTGGGGAAGCCGGTGCTCGGCACGGTGCCGCAGCTGACGTTCAGGTCGCCCGTCGTCGATCAGATCGGGCACGTGAACCAGGGCCCGCGCGCCGGGCGCTCGCTGGCACCGGCGACGCGCGCCGCGCCGGCGACCGCGCCGCGCGCACGGCGGGGCAGCGCCGGTGCCTAAGGCTGTCAGGGGGCTGGTCGACCCGTCGCAGCCCTCGGCGGAGCCGTTCCGGTCGCTGCGCCTCGCGCTCGAGCTGCGCCGCGAGTCGCGCAAGGGCAACCTGCTGATCTTCACGAGCTCGCAGCCCGGCGAGGGCAAGTCGACGATCGCCTCCAACTACTCCGTCGTCGCCTCGCTCAACCAGCAGCGGCTGCTCCTCGTCGACGCCGACCTCCGGCACCCCGTCCTGCACGAGATCTTCGGCGTGCCGCGCAGCCCGGGCCTGGTCGAGGTGCTCGCCGGCGAGCACGACCTGCAGGACTGCACGCACCGTGTCCGCTCGCTCGGCCATCTCGAGCTGCTGACCGCCGGACGGGCCGTCACCGGCATCGGCGACCTGATGAGCTCCGAGCGCATGCGCACCCTGCTCGCTGCGGCGACGAAGGCCTTCGACACGGTCGTGCTCGACACCCCGCCCGTCCTGGCCGTCGCCGACGCGGCCGGGCTCGCGGCCGGCGCGGGCGGGGACGTCGCGCTCGTGGTCGACCACACGACCCGGCGGCGCTCGGTCGCGCGGACGCTCCGCGAGCTCGACGTCCTCGGCGCGAACGTCCTCGGCCTCGTGGTCAACCACGAGGGCGAGCTCTCCCGCTACGGCTACTCCTGAGCGCGCGCGGACCCGGCGTCCGTCACGCTGCGAGGCGCGACCGGCGGAGGTCGAGCGCCCGCTCGTAGGCCCGCAGGAGCTCCTGCTCGGAGCGCTCCCACGAGAGCTCGGCCTCGACCCGTGCGCGCCCCGTCGCGCCCATCCGGGAGCGCAGCTCGGGGTCGTCGAGCAGGCGCTCGACGCAGGCGGCGAAGCTCGCCTCGTCGTTCGCGTCCGCGTAGAGGGCGGCCTCACCCGCCGAGACGCGCGCCTCGACGAGGTCGTAGGCGACGACGGGCCGCGACATCGCCATGTACTCGACGATCTTGTTCATCGTCGAGACGTCGTTGAGCGGGTTCTTCGGGTCGGGCGCGAGGCAGACGTCGGCGGACGCGAGGACGCGCCGGACGTCGTCGTCCGGCCAGCCGCCCCGGGAACTCGACCCGGTCGTCGAGCCCGAGCCGGCCGGCGAGCTCCTTCATCGCCGGCTGCACGTCGCCGTCGCCGACGAAGATCGCCCGCCAGTCGTCGCGGCGGTCGCGGAGCAGCGCCAGCGCCCGGAGCGCGTGGTCGACGCCGTCCTGCGGGCCCATGACGCCGAGGTAGGCGAGCAGGTGGCCGTCCTCGCGCCGGAGTGCCGGGTCGGGGTCGACGGGAGCGAAGCGTGCGAGGTCGGGAGCGCTCCGCACGACGAAGACGTCCTCGGGCCGCTTGCCGCCCCGCTCGAGGGCGACGCGGCGGTACGACTCGTTGGTCGCGATCACGACGTCGGCGAGCCGGAAGGTCGACCGCTCGGCCGCGAGCGTCAGTCGGTAGAGCAGGTCCCGGCCGCGCTCGAAGCGCGACTCGTACAGCTCGGGGACGAGGTCGTGGTGGTCGAAGACGAAGGCGGCGCCGCGGCGCCGGAGCACGCGGACGGCCGGCAGCAGCAGGTCGGGCGGGTTGCACGCCTGCACGACGTCGAAGGGCGCCTGCCGCGCCAGCCGCAGCGCGAGCCGGCGTGTCGCGAGCAGGGCCGTCCCGTACTCGCGCGCGTAGCCGGCAGGGCCACCGGTCGCGGCCCGGAGCGGGTAGCGGTGGATCTCGACGCCCTCCCGCCGCTCGAACGGCTCGCGGTCGCGCTTCCGCCCCTGGGGGCAGATCACGCTGACCGCGAAGCCCGCCCGCGTCAGGGCGCCGCACTCCTGCCAGACGCGCCGGTCGAACGGGACCGACAGGTTCTCGACGAGGACGAGCGCCCTACCAGGCAACGCCGACGTACCCCTCGTCGCCCCGGCGCGACGCGGCGTCCGGGAGTCGCACGAGGTCGACCAGCAACCCGCCGTCGAAGGCCGCGAGCCCCTGCTCGAGGCCGGGCACGCGCGCGCCGACGACGCAGACCTCGGCCTTCTCGACGACCTGCTCGAGCGTGTCGACGAGCAGCCGCGAGAGATGCGGCAGGTGCCGCTCGACGTACTCCTTGTTCGCGCCGACGAGCTGCGACTCGGCGACGACGGGGTCGAAGATCCGCAGCTCGTATCCCTTGCCGAGCAGCCGCTCCGCGAGCTCGACGAGCGGGCTCTCGCGGAGGTCGTCCGTCCCCGGCTTGAAGGAGAGCCCGACCATGCCGATCCGGCGCAGCCCGGAGTCGACGACTGCGTCGAGCGTCCGCTGCAGGTGCCGCTCGTTCGACGGCAGCACGCTCTCGAGCAGCGGCAGCGCGAGATCGGCGCGGCGGCCCGCGTAGACCAGCGCCCGCAGGTCCTTCGGCAGGCAGGAGCCGCCGAACGCGAAGCCGGGCGTCAGATAGGCCCGCGAGACGTTCAGCTTCGTGTCGGCGAGGAAGACCTCCATCACCTCGTGCGAGTCGAGCCCGTGCGCGCGGCAGAGGGCGCCGATCTCGTTCGCGAAGCCGATCTTGAGGGCGTGAAAGGCGTTGTCGGCGTACTTGACCATCTCCGCGACCCGCAGCGGGACGCGGTGGAGCGGCGCGGAGAGCCCGGCGTAGAGCCCCGCGACCGCGTCGCCGCTCGCCGTGTCGAGCTCGCCGATCACCGTCTTCGGCGGGTCGCGGAAGTCGCTCAGGGAGCTGCCCTCGCGCAGGAACTCCGGGTTCATCGCGAGGCCGAACCCCTCGCCGGGCGCGAGGCCGGACTCCCGGGCGACGAGCGCGCCGACGAGCTCCTCCGTCGTGCCGGGCAGGCAGGTGGAGCGCAGGACGACCGTGTGCCGGCGGTCCGAGCGGCGCAGCCCTCGGCCGATCGTCTCCGAGACGCGCGCGACGGCCTCGGTGCCGAGGCTGCCGTTGGCCCGCGACGGCGTGCCGACGCAGATCAGGGAGACGTCGCTCGCGGCCGCCGCCTCCTCGCCGTCCGTCGTCGCGTCGAGCCGGTCCGCCCGGCGCTGCGCCGCGACGAGCTCGGCGAGCCCCGGCTCGAGCACCGGCGTCTCCGCGCGGCGCAGCATCTCGACCTTGCGCTCGCTCGTGTCGACGCCGACGACGTCGTGGCCGAGCTCGGCGAGCGCCGCCGCCGAGACGGTGCCGACGTAGCCGAGACCGAAGACCGCGATCCTCATCCGGCCGGCCTCTCGGAGACGGTCGGCCCTGACTCGAGGCGCACCGGCGCGACCTCGTCGTCGAGCCGGATCCGCACACGCCGCTGCTCGCCTTCGAGCTCGAACTCGATCGTCGGCGCCCGCCTCGACGGGAACCAGCCGAAGCGCGGGGTCGGGGAGCGCCCGCCCGCCGCAGGGAAGGAGCAGCGCCGCCAGCTCGGCGCCGCCGCGGCGGCGGCACTCCTGCCGAACCGTCCAGGCGGGCTCGGCGGCCTCGAGCCTGCGCGACCACCAGCCGTCGAGCGGGGCGGTCTCGCCGCGCACCGTCCGCACGGTGCCGTCCGCGGAGGCGAGCGCGAGCAGGAGGCGCGGCCGGCCGTCGGCGTGGAGCTCGATCACGTGGTCGGAACGGTGCCGGAGCTCGAGCTGCGGCTCGAGCGGCCACGTCTGGGCGTAGTGGTGGTCGCCGTCGGCATCGAGCCGATCGTAGACGAGCGCGGCGCCGCCCCCGAGCAGGAGCAGCGCGCGCCGGTGGCGCACCGGGTCGGCGAGCCGGCGGTAGCCGTCGTGCTCGCCGACGACGACGCCGCGCGCGAGGTCGACGTGCAGGGCCAGCAGCGATAGTGGTCGCGCCAGAGGAACGGGCCCGCCTGCTCGGCCTGGTCGGCACCGTCGACGGCGACCGTGGCGTGGAAGCGCGTCGAGCGGAAGGCGGCGCGCCGCTCGGGATTCCCGAAGTAGCTGCCGGTGCCCGGATCGCCGACGAGCTCGCCGCCGGTGTCGGCGAGCGTGACGCCGAGCGCATCCGCGTGCCCGTGCGCGGCGAGCGAGAGGTAGCCGAGCGGGCCGGCGTCGAACGTGACGCGGACGCCGTCGCGGCGCAGGACGACGAGGCCCAGGTCGGGCAGGACGCCGCTGCCGGGCGGCGGAGGCTTCTCGGCCGACGCGAAGCGGTCGCGCCCTGCCTCCCCGAAGAGGAGCAGCGACGCGGCGTCCGGCGCGCCGGCGAGCGCGCGGGCGCCGCCGTGCCCGAGCAGCGAGGCGAGCGACGCGGCGACCCCCGGCGCGCGACGCAGCTCCTCGCCGTCGAGCAGGAACGCCCGGCCGTCGTCGGCGTCGCCGTAGGCCGGGTCGGGCTCGCCGGGGGCGACGAGCAGGGCGAGCGCGTCGGCCGAGCGCGCGAGCGCCCCGCGCAGCGCGTCCGGCACCGGCCGCTCCCGGAGCTCGAGCAGCGCCACGACGAGCAGGAGCAGGTCGAGCACGAACAGCTGGTAGGCGAAGGCCTGCTCGGCGTTCGCCCCGTCCGGGAGCACCTGCAGCGGCGCCTCGCGCTCGAGCCAGCCCAGTGCGCGGCGAAGCCACGCCTCCGACTCCTCGAGCCCCGGCGCGAGCAGCGCGATCGTCGCGAGCCCGGCCGCCTCGCCGACGAGGTGGTTGTTCGCCGAGCTCCCGAACGCGTGCTCGGCGACGATGTGGCGGCCGTGCTGCCAGAGGCCGCGCTGCACCCGCACCGCCTCCTCCGTCCCGAGCAGCGGCGAGCCCCGCAGCGCGTCGAAGGCGAGCGCGAAGCGAGATCCCCCGCAGGGCCGCCTCGAAGCCGTTGCTCCAGGCGATCCCCCGCCCGGGGCGCGCCCGGTCGAGCCAGGCGAGCATCCGGGTGCGGGCTGCCTCCGCGTAGCCCTCGTCGCCGGTCAGGCGCCAGGCGAGGCAGAGCAGCGGCAGCTCCTGGCAGCGGTTCAGCTCCCAGATCCACTTCGGGTCGCCGTAGCCGCCGCGGCGGTAGTCCAGCAGCGCGCCGTGACGGTCGGGCCAGCGCCGGCCGGTGAACGGGATCCCGCTCGAGGTCGGGCGCGGGGCCGAGCGAGACCTCCGGGTAGCCGAGCAGGGCGTAGCGGCCGTCCCGCAGGGCATCCGCGCGCGCGACCAGCGCCGGCACCGACTCCGGCGCGGCCTCCGCCACCAGCGCGGCCCGCTCCGCGGTCAGGAACCCGAGCGGCGCGTCGAGGTGCAGCCCGCGCTCGAAGCGGGCGCGCTCGTCGACGCGCCAGCGGCGCCGCCAGGCGCCGCCGCCGGCGCGGAACGAGAGATCGTCGAGCGTCGCCTCGGCGCGGCGGCGGATCGCGGAGCCCGAGCTCGGCCGCGTCCATCGCGCGCAGGCGCCGCGCCCGCCAGGCGAGGCTGTGGCGCAGGCCGAGTTGCGCGTCGCCGCCTCCGTGCGCTGGACCGTTCATGGCGGACTGTTCATCGACCTGTACCTCCTGGGAAGAAGGCACCGGTACCGGGTCGCCGCCGTCCGGCTGCGACCCCGGGCATCGTGCCGCTACCGATGGCCCCGGCCCCGGCCTCTCAGGTGATGAGCTCGATGATGAGCCTCGACAACTCGCGGGAACAGCTCGTCGCGGTCGAAGAGCTCGGCGGTTCGGCGGGCCTCCTCGCCGATGCGCCGTCGCACCTCCGGATCCGAGAGGGGACCGTCGATCAGCGAGGCGATCTCCTCCGCCGATCCGGAGCCCCGCAGGACGAAGCCGTTCTCCCCCTCGCGGACGACCTCGTGAGCGCCCGCCGACTCGCTGACGGCGACGACGCGGCCGGCGGCCATACCTTCGATCACGGGATGCCCCCAGGCGTCCTGCCTGCTCGGCAGGACGACCAGATCCGCCGCCGAGTAGAACTCGGCGAGCTGCTCGCGTCTCACGTGCCCGAGGAAGTGGACGCGGTGCGCGATGCCGTGATCCGAGGCGAGGGCACGGTAGGCTGCCGTGTCTCCGTCCCCGGCCACCAGGAGCACTGCCGGACGAGACGCCGTCGCGACCGCGGTGATCACCTTGCGAAGCCCCTTGCGCTCGAAATCGGCGCCGACGAACAGCACCGCGAGCGCCTCCGGGCTCAGGTCGAGCTCCGCGCGCAGGCGCTCGCGCGCGTCACGCTTGAAGCTGAACACACTCGAGGTCGATGCCGTACGGCATCAGCTCGATCAGCTCCGCGGGCACGCCGTAATGGCGCTGGAGGTCGGCGGCGATCGCCTTCGTCAACGCGAGGCAGAGTGGATACGGGGGCCGGAAGAGCCTGCGCTCGACCGCGAGCACGACGCCGGTCTGGGGCCGCAGGACCGGCGTCAGCCGGCGCCGCAGCCGGGCCTGGGGCTCGACGTGGTCGAAATAGTGCTCGATCTCGGCAGGACGCACGGCGTGGACGGTGACGAGATCGGCCTCGAGGGCCGCGAACCCCTCGACGTGCACCACGTCGAAACGATCTCGCAGCCGCCGCAGGAGACGGGTCGCGCGAAGCGCGAAGCTCGCGCACTCGAGCGCGTAGGAGAAGCGTCCGGAGCCGTGCGCGAGCGGCTCTGCCGTCTCGAAGTGGAGCGGCGCCGACGTCGGCTCGCGTGTGACCGCCGAACAGATCGCCGTCACGTCCTCGACCATCGACAGCTGCTCGGCGCGCTCGACGTAGATCCCGGGGATCGACCCGTGGCGGCTGAAGTTTCGGTAGACGTACGCGATCCGCAGACGCGCACGGGTATCCGAGGGGCTCGTCACTTCGAGGCCGTCCCAGCCGGAGAGGTCCTCGCGGGCTCGCGCGACGCGTCGACGGACGCGAAGAGCGACCGGTAGCGCAGCGCGATCGCGCCGACGGATGCCTCCGCACGGACGCGATCCGCTGCCTGGTCGCCGAGCCGGAGCCTCAACTCCTCGTCGGAGAGCAAGCGCTCGAGGGCCTCGCATAGCCCCGTGACATCACCCGGCTGGACCAGGTAGCCGTGCACGTCCGGCTCGACGATCGACCCGATCTCGCCCACGTCGGTCGCGACCACCGGCAAGCCACACGCCATCGCGTCGAGCATCGCGATCGGGCAGCCCTTCGGACTCGCTCGTCAGCGCGAAGACCCTGGCCCACGCGTACAGCGACTCGACGTCCTCGCGGAAGCCGAGGAACTCGACGTCGCCCTCGAGGCCGAGGCGGCGTGCCGCGGCGGCGAGCGCGTCCTGCTCGGGGCCGTCGCCTGCGACGCAGACGCGCACGGGCATGCCCGCGGCATGGAGAGAGG
>CAWIUN010000014.1:0-96443 GCA_963839285.1 uncultured Actinomycetes bacterium | reverse complement strand
GAGCACCACGCAGCCGACCGCGGCCAGCTGCAGCCCCCAGTCGACGTTGAAGCCGTCGACGTCGGCCTGCGAGAAATGGGTCCAGCAGACGAAGCCCGCGCCGAGCGCGAGGCCGATCACCCAGACGCCCTTGAGGGCCGACGGCGGCAGCGGCAGCGCCAGCGGGACGAGCGCGCACGCGGCGGCGGCGACGACGAGCCAGCCGTCGCCTCCGAGCTCGACCCCGTGCGTCCCGCCGAAGAACCTGCCCCCGACCCACGGCCCGAGCGCGCCGGCGATCATCATCGCGGCGCCGACGACCGTCAGGCCGCTTCCGATCGGGAACGAGCGTGGACGGCGAAGATCCTGCGTCATCGAGTAGTCCGTCACCGTCATCCGAGGATGGCACCTCCCGGGGCGCGCGTCCAGCGGCGGAGCGGCACTACGCGGCCTTTCGGGCGCGACGCCAGCGCCGCGGCGGCGCCGGCTCGTCCACGACGAGCGGCTCGAGGGGGGCGGACCACGGGCTCGACGCCCGTCCAGTGGAAGAGCGGCAGCGCGTCGACCGTCTCCACCGTCGGGAAGGGCACCTGCTCGGCGTCGCCGAAGCGCTCGCTGAGGATCCTGGCACCGCCGACGCTGTCCATGCACGCATTCTTCTCGATCGACAGGACGAGTCATCCTCCGAACGGCTAGTCGGCGCGCGAGGAAGGGACGGTTCGACGTCGCCGGGGCCCGGCTACGATCGGACGGTGTCCACGCAGTCGATCAGAGCCGACTCGAACGCCGTCCGCGGCGGGGCGATCGCCCTCGCGGCGGCGCTCGCGGCGCTGACGCTCGCCGTCCTCGGGCCGAGCCTCGATGCCGTCGCCTGGGCGCTCGTCCAGTGCCTGCTCGTCTGGGTCGCCGCCCACGACGTCGCGACCCGCAAGATCCGCAACGTCGTCACCGGTCCGGCGGCCGTCGCCGCGATCGTGCTGCGCGTCGCCTTCGAGCGCTCGTCCCTGGTCGAGATCCTGATCGCGGGCGCAGCCGCCGCGGCGGCGTTCCTCGCCTTCGCGGTCGCGACGAAGGGGCTCGGCATCGGCGACGTGAAGCTCGCCGGGCTGCTCGGGCTGCTGCTCGGCGAGGCCGTCCTCCCCGGGCTGATCGTCGGCACGATCGCCGGCGGGATCGTCTCGCTCGCGCTGATCTCGCGCTCGCCGGAGTGGCGCCGGCGCACGATCCCCTACGGCCCGTACCTGTGCCTCGGCGGCGCCGTCGCGATCCTCGCGTTCGGCCCGCCGCCGCTCGTCTAGCCCTGCCTCGGCGGGTCCCGTGCGTACTCGCTTATATCTACTCCTTGTTAGCTCCTTAGCTCATTTCCCTCTTCCCTCCTTCCTAGCTTGTACCGCTCTTTGTTCTACTGCTTCTACTGCACCTGTGTGTCCCGAATTTCCGCTCGAACCCGGTGTCCGATGCGAGAAACAACGAATGGTCGCGCAGGTAGTAGACGGCCCAAGCTTGCTGCCAAGCGTTGTCGAACTGGATCGAGCTCTTGCGTCAGCCGGAAGGGAGCGGGAAGCCTCGACGACGCCTGCCATGTCCGAGGCATGCACGTCGAGTCTGCTTGCGCGCAGCTCGACGACGATCGTTGATAGCGCGATCAGCAGCACAGCGGCGGTAATGCCGGCCGCTCGAGCAGAGCGAGCCCGCCCCGTTACTCGGCCTCGGCCGGTGTCAGCGCCGTCAACCCCAGCAGCGGCGCCGTGTAGCCCGCCCACTTCATCGATACGTACGTATGCGAACTGGCAGCCAGCAGAGCGGTTCCCAGCAGCGCTGCGCCCTATGCCCAGACTAGTACCTTAGTGCGGTCGTCCCCGGCGCTTCGCGAACCGAACGAGAGAACGACAGAGCACCACCAGCGCAGCTGTCTACCAGCCGCCGAGGCGCGCTAACTCGTCTAGACGCGACTAGCCCCAGCGCATCTAAACCTGCGTCTTGCGCACCGTCACACTCTTGCCACAGCTCTCCCAGCAGCAGCTTCATATCCCATCCGCGCACCTCCGCGCATCACCACCCACGCATCTGCAGCCTCTCCTTCTCCCCACCCCCCCACCAACCCCCCCGTCGCATCCGTACCCCATCCGGCGGGAACCCCGCGCCGGGGTCGCCACCTGACGTCGCGCCCGCGCCATACCCCGCGTGCCACAGTCCCGCGTCAGCACAGCTGCGCTGCCAGCCTTCTCGCACAGCAGTGCAGTTGCCGCACCACACGCTGCCGCGCCACGCCTCTTCCCCGCACGCGCGCAGTGCGTACACGCGCAGATCACTCTATTATCGCCGCGCCGCATATACCTTCACCCATCGTCCCTTGCATCAACAGCGCAGCCAGCATACCCGCCGTTCCGTCGTGCTTCGCTATCAGTTCGTAGTGCCCTTTCTGAGACCACACTCCGCGCCGGTCGGTCGTGAGCGCACGCCTGAGCCCGTGTTCGCTGCCCTGCCCCCCACCCCCCTCATCAGCATCGCTCCGCGCTGCACACATCACCGCTGCCCCTTCACCGCACCGCACCCACACCCCACCCACTCCCCCCCACCCCCCACGCCCGCGACGGCGGTCTCATCCGTCCTACCCCGCGCCCCGGAACGACTGCGCTGCTCTCTCCTCCCCGCAGTGCCACCCCCCACCCAACCTCCCCCACCAGCATCCCGCCCCATCCCTCATACCTCCTCCCCCCCCTCTCCCCCCCCCCCCCCCCCCCCCCCCCGGCGCGAACGCCCCTTGACCGTTGTGCTCCACGTGAGCACGAACGTCGTCATCGACCTGTTCGTCCTCGGCGCGGCGGCACTCGGACTCTGGACGGTGGTGCGCTACCCGGCGCTCGGCCCGAGCAGCTTCACCTCGGGGATCCTCCTGCTCGGCGCCGCCCTGGCGTTGCTCGGGCTCGGCGGGGCGCTCGTCGGCGCGGCGGCGGCCGCCCTCGGGCCCGGGGCGACCCTCGTCCTCGTCGTGCTGCCGACGCTGACGGCCGTCTTCTGGGCCGCGGGCTGCTTCTTCCGGCTGCTCCTCACCGCGGCGCGCTGACGCCGCTAGCGGAGCACGGCCGCGAAGACCTCCTCGCCGCGGGCGCGGAGCGCGCGGCCGTCGGTCCAGCCCGCGATCGCGCGGCCTCCGGCGGCCGCCACGGCCTCGTAGTCGCCGTAGCCGTTGTCGACGTTCGCGGGCTTGCGGCTCTCGTCCGACCAGACCGTCGTCGCCGGCACGGGCGTCGACCAGGTGCGGGCGCCGTCGTCGGAGGCGGTGCAGGTGAAGCGGGCGCGGCGCCGGTCGCGCGGCCGCGTCTGGTAGTAGCAGGCCCAGAGCCGTCCGGTCGACGGGTCGACGGCCGAGGCCGGCAGGAACTGGTCGGGCCCGCCGAAGGGCTCGGGCGGGTTCACCTGCGCGACCTCGCCGACGCCGAGGAGCGGCTTCAGGTCGGCGTCGAAGGCGGCGACGTAGACGTCCTGCGAGCGGTTGAGGCTGGCCGAGCCCCAGGTGACGTAGACCCGCTCGTTTCCCGGCCGCGGGTCGACGGAGACGACCGGGTTCGAGGAGACGCAGCGGCGCGGCTGCGCCGCGATCCGGGCGCGCGCGGTGTGGCAGCGCGACGAGCCGGTGACGACCGCGGGCGCGACCAGCTTCGGCTCGCCGAAGGCGCGGCCGTCGGCCGAGCGGGAGATCGAGACCGCGTTCGTCCGCGACTCGCGCCAGACGGCGACGACCGAGCCGTCGCCTGCCACCGCCAGCCGGACGTCGATCGGGACGCCGCGCGAGCTCAGCGTCACCGGCCTCGCCCACGTGCGGCCCCCGTCGTCGCTGTGGCTGACGAGCGCGGAGGCCTCGACGAAGTCGACCTCCTCCGCGTCCGGGTCGGCCCAGAAGCTCGACGGGTCGAGGCGGAACCGCGTCCACGCCAGGTAGACGCGGCCGCGGTGGGCGCTGCGCGAGCCCGTGTCGACCGCGATCGCGGGCCTGTCGTCGGCGAGCGACAGCCTGCCGCGGCGGCCGAGCGCCACCTTGCGCTCGCTCCAGGCGCCGTCGGGGCCCGCCCGCGCGGCGAGGTGCAGCTCGCTCGTGAGCACGGCGCGGCCGCGGCAGACGAGCGCGATCGAGGCGTAGTACTGGCGGCCGCCGCCGTCGATCGCGAGGGCGGGGTCGCTGCTGCCGCAGATCGAGCTCCCATGCGGCCGCGGCAGGAACGACGAGCTCCAGTGGGCGCCGCCGTCGCGCGAGGCGTAGACGCGCATCCGCCCGGCGGCGACGTCGTTCGAGCCCGCGAGCGCCACCTCGGGCCGCGACGGATCGAGCGCGATCGAGACCTCGCTCTGCGGTCCCCGCGCGCGGGAGACGTTCGACCGCGGCGCCGGCGTGGACCGCCTTCGGCGGCGGCGCGGGGCTCGAGCCGCAGCCGGCCGCTCCCAGCGCGACCGCGATCCAGAGCAGCCGCCGCAAGCGGCACGCGCTAGAGGGAGGGGCGCCAGCGCGGCAGGCGTGGCGGTGACGACCGTGGGCCCGCCCTCGCGGCTCTCGATCGTGAAGCGGCCGCCGAGCAGCCGGACGCGCTCGCTCATGCCGATCAGCCCGAGGCGCCCTTCCCGGCCGGAGCGGACGAGCGCCTTGTCGACGTCGAAGCCGCGGCCGTCGTCCGAGACCGAGAGGACGATCTCGTCGCGGGACGCGAAGAGGCGGAGAACGACGCTGTCCGCCTGGGCATGCTCGCGCACGTTCGAGAGCGCCTCCTGGGTCAGCCGGTAGAGGACGATGTGCTGCGAGTCGGTCAGCTCGCCGATCCGCCCCTCGATCTCGTAGCACGGCGCGGATGCCGTGGCGGCGCTCGAACCCCGCGAGCTCGCGGCGGAGCCCGGTCTCGATGTCGCCGCGGACGGCGCTCGGCGGCTCGAGGGCGTGCGACAGCTGCCGCAGGCCGGACTCGATCTCGACCAGGCGCGCCTCCAGGTCGTCGAAGCGCCCGATCAGCGGTCTCTGGGCGCGGCTCTTGACCACCTCGGCGGTCTGCCGGCGCAGGAGGCGGACGTCCGCGGCGAGCGCGATCACGTCCTGGATCGGGCCGTCGTGGAGGTCGAAGCCGAGCCGGACGAGCCGGCGCTCCGTGCTCTCGACGAGCGCCCGCTCGCGCGCGGCGTTCCGCTCGAGCAGGTCCTGCCTGCCGATCGTCCGCGAGAGGACGTTGGCCGCGGTCGCCAGGAACAGGTTGAGCCCGGGTGCGTCCGGGGCGGCGCGCACGACGAGCGCGGCGATCGTCTCGTGCCAGCGGATCACGGGCACGCCGCTGATCAGCGCCCTCCCCGAGGCGGCCGGGGCCTCGCCCCGCAGGATCGAGCCGACGAGGTCGCGCTCGCGGCGGCTCGGCGGGTCGGCCGGCACCCGGGCCTCGCAGCGGAGGCGGCTGCCGCCGCGCCAGAGCGCGGCGGCGGAGATCGGAGCGACGGCGGCGAGCACCCGCAGCGCCCCCTCGACGGCGAGGGTGGGCGGGATCTCCGTCAGGATCGGCGCGGCCGCCGCGGCGCGGAAGACCGCGAGCCCTCCCTGCGCCGCGCCGACGCCGCCGCGAGCCGAGAGACTCCCGACCAGCGCCCGCACCGCGGCGCCGTCCCACTCGGCCTCGAGTGCGAGCTCGACGAGCAGGGGGCCCAGGAGCTCTGCCTCCGGCACGATTCCCGGCTGCGTCGAGCGGGCCCGCTCGAGCCGGGCGAGCTCCAGCCGGAGTCCGGCGGGGGTTCCCTCCTCGAACTCGACGCCGCGCTCCCCGAGGAACGCGACCACCTCGTCGAGCGGCGTCGCGTCGTCCTGCTCGCGGCTCGGTCGCCGCCTCGAACACGAGCGCAAGGCTGGGCGCGGCGTCTTGCCGCGATCGTGCCCCTTCGGGCGCCGCCGTCGTGCGCTCGCTCATGCCGCTCTGCCCTTTCCGGTCGCGAGGCTCTCCCCGCCTCAGGCCGAAGTCTGTCCGCGCCGGCCGAAAAGCGCAAGACCAATCTGGACGTTAGGGTGCGGCGGCTCTCGAGGGCTCTTCCGGCAGCTGCTCGGCGAGCGCGCGCGGGACCGGGCCGACCAGCCGCTCGAGCGCGGCGAACCGCTCCTCGATCGCGAGCCCCGGCAGCCGCCGGCTCTCGTTCGCGACCACGACGACCGAGCTCGGCCCGTGGATCGACTCGATCGCCGCGACGACGCGCGCGACGTCGGTCACGCCTGCCTCGGCGTCGAGCAGGACGATCTCGGCCTGCTGCTCCCGGACCAGCTCCAGCACCTGCTCGGGTCGGTCGACGACCTCGACGACGAAGTCGTGGTGCTCGAGCAGGAAGCGGCTCAGCCGCAGGTAGCTCCGGTCGCCCGAGGCGATCAGGACCCGACCGCTGCGACGCTCCCGGGCCGGCCGCTCGTCCTCCTCGACCGGCGTCGAGTCCGAGCGGGCGCCGACTGCGGCCCAGACGACGGCGTCGCCTGCCGCGAGCCCCCGCGCGCGGCAGGTTCCGGCCCCGACCTCGACCACGTCCCGCGCGCCCCGGCAGCCGGCGTACCGGAACGGCTTCAGGCGCTCGACGACCTGCAGCACCGTCTGGTCGGCGTCGAGGAAGATCACGTCGATCGGCGCCGCCAGGAAGCTCGTGTAGATCCCGCGGGAGGGCCGGAGGACGATGCCCTCGCCCACCGCGAGCTCCGGTCGCCCGGAGAGGCCGCGAAGCCGGCGCGGAAAGGTGTCGGCGACCGTGCAGCGGTCGACGATCGGAGTCCCGTCGCTCCGGAGGAGGGTGAGTGTCCCGGAATGCCGTCCCATCGATGGCGCGGCAGGTCGCATGCCTGCCCCGCTTCGACTGTACGGCCCGACAGACCGGCACCGCAGCCTCCGTCCGGCCAACTCGTCCAACACGTTCGGTTAGCCACCGCCCGCCCTTATGGCAATACTTCCGGCATGCGTGTCGTGATCGCAGACGACCACCAGCTGATCGTCGACGGGATCCGCCGCGTCCTCGAGGACGCCGGCGACTTCGAGATCGTCGGCGAGGCCTCGAACGGCGCCCAGGTGCTGCCTCTGGTCGGGCGGACGAATCCCGACCTCGTCCTGCTCGACCTGCGCATGCCGCAGACCGACGGGCTGACCTGCCTCGACCAGATCAAGCGCCGCTACCCGGACGTGAAGGTCGTGATCCTCTCGGCGGCCACCGACGAGAAGCTGATCCAGACCGCGCTCAGGCGGGGCGCCAGCGGCTACGTGGTCAAGACGGTCAACCCCGTCGACATCCCGTCGGTGCTGCGGCAGGCGGTGGAGGGCACCGTCTTCACGATGCCGACGACGGCGCAGCCGACGGAGGACGCCGCCGCGCGTGACGCCGGGCTGACCGAGCGCGAGACGATCATCCTCAAGGCGCTCGCCCGCGGCCTCTCCAACCAGGCGATCGGCAAGCAGCTCTGGATCGCCGAGCAGACCGTCAAGTTCCACCTGACGAACATCTACCGCAAGCTCGGCGTCCGCAACCGGACCGAGGCGACACGCCACGCGTACAAGCTCGGGCTCGTCGGCAACCCGCTCGACGACATCGACCCCGAGTAGCGCGGCCGCGATCGCGCGGGGCGGCCGGCGCGGATCCCTCGCGCCAGGGATATCCGATAGTCGATTCCGCGCCCATACTGCGCCTGTCGGCGGGCTTGGGCTTCACCGACTGCGGCCATGGAATCCTTCACCCTCGTCATCGCGGACGATCATCGACTCGTCCTCCTCTCGCTGCGCGAGCACTTCGCGGCCCACGAGGACGTCGTCGTCGTCGGCGAGGCCGTCAACGGCGCCCAGGTGCTGCCGATCGTCTCTCAGACCCACCCCGACGTCGTCTTGCTCGACGTCCGGATGCCGCAGGTGGACGGGCTCGTCTGCCTGCAGCAGCTCCGGCGGCGGTTCCCCGAGGTGCGGGTCGTGATCTTCTCGGCCTTCCTCGACGCCGCCACGGTCGCCAGGGCGCGCGAGCTCGAGGCGGACGGGGTCGTCGACAAGGCCGTGGCGCCGGACGAGCTGCTCGACCTGCTCCGCCGGGTCGCCCGCGGCGAGCGCGTCGTCTCGACCGAGCGGCCCGAGGAGGCCTGGGAGCGGGCGGGTCTGACGGCCCGCGAGGTCTCCGTCCTCTCGGGCGTCGTCCCGCGGCCTCTCGAACCGGCAGATCGCCCGCGAGCTCTGGCTCAGCGAGCAGACGATCAAGTTCCACCTCGGCAACGTCTACCGGAAGCTCGAGGTCGCGAACCGCACCGAGGCGGTGCACGTCGCCTACTCGCTCGGGCTCGTCCAGAGCCCGGTGTTCGAGCAGTCCGGCTGACAGGCTCTCCCTCGCGAGCTTCCGGAAAATCCGTCACACTGAGCTGGACGGTCGAAGGTCAGAGAAGCCGGCATCTCTACGACCTCGCTCGTCGCACCGGGGGGGCGCCTTCCCACCGGGCCGCAGGGTCGAGGAAGGCGCCCTTTTCGGGCCTGCAGACCGAGTCCGCTCCCGCGACGACCGCGCACTAGCCGAACGGGGAGCGGCGGCGGCGGGGGCCGCGACGAACGTGCCGATGCAGGATGCGCGTCCACGTCACCACCTTCGAGCAGGTGCTGGAGCTGATCGATCTGCTCTCGCGGCGCCGGGTGGACGCGTCCGTGTCGATCTCGGGCGAGTGGGACCTCCACCTGGCGCTCGTCGGGAAGCCGAGCGAGACCGAGGCGCTCCAGTTCCGGCTCGACGTCCGCAGCTGGCTCCGCACGCACGCGCTGGTCGATACGGCCGCGGGCGCCGACACCTAGACCTTCGTTCCGGGACGACGCGACCTCGGTAGCGCGACGGCGGCGCCGGCGACGACGAGTGTGCGACGCGTGGGAGATGCTCACTCGTTCATCGTCGGGTACGCCGTCGCCGCGGCGCTGCTCGCTCTCTGGCTCGACGTCCGCCTCGCCGCGCGCAGGCCGGAGTCGCTGAAGGCGCGGGCGGCGCATCTCGGCGCCGCGTTCGTCGCGATGCAGGTCGGCTCGTTCGCGTTCGTCCGCGTCGCGACCGACGCGTCGCCGGCGCTGCAGTCGGTCGCGCTGGCGGCGTACCTGCCGTGCTTCGTCTACGTCTTCCTCGCCTCGCTCTGGCTGCTCCGGGCGCTGACGGAGCTCCGCCGCTCCTACGGCTGAGCTCGCGGCTCGACGCACAGTGGCCGCGGCGGCTGCCGGGGACGTCCGCTACGCGTCGGGCCTCTACCCGAGCCCGCGGCCGACGAGCACGCCGATCGCGACCGCGACCGCGGCCGCACCCAGCTCGACGCGGTGACTTCGGAGCGGGACGAGCAGGCCCGTTTGCGGCAGGGGCGCGATCGCGAGCGCCGCTAGCGCGGCCACCAGCCCCGCGAGCGCGATCCAGACGGCCGGACGGCCGGCGCGGGCAGGCTGCACGAGGGCGGCCTCCGCGAGCGGCCGGAACTGCGCGTCGGTCAGCTGCACCGGCGCCTGCGTGACCGCCGGCGCCCGGCCCTCGAGCTGCGCCGCCGCCTGCTGGTGCAGTCGGGCCCAGTGCGCATAGTCGCCGCCCCGGGCCGCGAGCCATGTCGGCCAGCTCGCCCCGGGTCGAGAACGTGGAGCCGGACCACTGCACCGGAGCCGGCTCCCCGGCGGCTGCGCCGCCCGCGAGCGCGAGAGCGGCGGCCGCGACCGCTGCCGCGGAGCCCGCCTCCCGCCGGATCCTCGCAGAGGGCATGTCACCATCCTCGTCGCACGTCCGGCCCCCTGGAAAACCTCGAAGGTCCTGTGCCGGCTCCGACGGGTGGGCAGACCGGGCCCGCCACCGCGAGGGTGGAAGGGACCCGATCCGAGGGCAGGGCGGCGATGCGGTTCGAAGAGGTGCCGGCTCCCCTGAACCATCACCCGCAACCCGTCGCGGGGAGTCTCCGTGATCGGGCCGCTCGAGACAAGACCAGGTTCGACACGAATGTGTCGCGCCGAATTCTGTGTCAAACTCCGCGATCATGCGGAGCCCGCTCCTCGGCAGCGGCGTCGCCACCGCCGCATTGCTGGCCGCTCTCCTGCTCGTGCGCACCGCGGACGCCGGTGGGCTCTCCGTCTCGGGTGCAGGCTGCGAGCGTGTCGGCGGGCAGGTCGACAAGATCCTCTGCGTCGTCAACACGGTCCGGGCGAGCGCGGGCCTGCAGCCGCTGCGGCGTGTCCGCGCGCTGGACGTCGCCGAGCGCCTGAAGGTGCGGGAGATCCTCAACTGCGACGACTTCTCGCACACGCCCTGCGGCAGCTCGTTCGAGGCGCCCTTCCTCCGCACCGGCTATCCGAAGGGCCGCTGGCGGATCGGCGAGAACCTCGCCTGGGGCACGGGCGAGCGGGGCAGCGTCGTCGACGTCGTGCGTGCCTGGCTCGATCGCCGGAGCACCGGGACAACCTCCTCTCGCCGGCCGTGGCGGGACTTCGGCGCGAGCGTCGCGCCGGCGGACGGGACGTTCGGGCAGGGCGCCGTGCTCTGGGGCATGGCCTTCGGCAAGCGAAGCTGAGCTGGCGCCGGGCCGCCGCCGACCCCCCGCGGCCGCGAGTACAGTGAGAAGGTGCGGAGACTGCTTCGCCCGTTCGGGACGGTGCTGATCGTGGTCGGCCTGCTGGTGGTCGTCTGGGCGGGCGTCGTCTGGGCCTGGCGCGACCCGTTCACCTCGCTCTACACCACCTACGAGCAGCATCGGCTGAGCAGCCGGCTCGACGAGCAGATGCAGCAGTTCTCGCTCCGGCTCCGCCCCGACACACCGGCGGCCAGCGACGGAACCGGCCAGACGGCGGCCGCCAGGCGGAAGCAGCTCGCCGACGACGCGCGTCGGTTCGGGAGCGAGGCCGGGCGAGGGCGACGCGATCGGCCGGCTGATCGTGCCCCGGCTCGGGCTTCGCAGCGTCGTCGTCAACGGCACCGACTCGGCGTCGCTGCGGAAGGGGCCGGGACGCTACCTCGGCTCGACCATGCCCGGGCAGGGCGGGCTCGTCTACATCGCCGGGCACCGCACGACCTACCTGGCGCCCTTCTCCCACATCGACGACATGCGCCCCGGCGACCCGGTCACGATCGAGATGCCCTACGGCACGTTCCGCTACCGGGTCACCGGGCACCAGATCGTCGCCGCCACCGACCTGTCGGTGCTGCGGCCGCGCACGCGCGAGCTGCTCGCGCTGCAGGCCTGCCACCCGCGCTTCTTCGCGACGCAGCGCTACATCGTCTGGGCGCGGCTCGTGCGGGAGAGCTCGCCGCAGACGGACGTCCACGCTCGCCGCCGCGGGCTGACCCGGGCGAATCACTCGGACGAGGGATGCTGCGCCGCGCCGGCGGCGCCGATGCAGGCGGGACAGCGAGGTCCGAGCAGGCGCCAGCTCTCGACCTCACAGTTGCGATGGGCGGTCGGACGGGCGCCGCAGCCGGGCCGGCCGCCCATCCCTGTATTCGACTCGCGCAGGCGGGCCCGGCAGAGCCGCCGGAGCCGCGCCGAGGCCGCCCGGTGCCGTGTGCTTTACTCGGCAGGTGCCCGCGCTCTACCGGAAGTACCGGCCCCAGGACTTCGACGAGGTCGTGGGCCAGGAGGCGGTCGTCCGGACGCTCCGGAACGCGCTCGCGTCGGGCCAGGTGCGCCAGGCGTACCTCTTCGCGGGGCCGCGCGGCACGGGCAAGACCTCGATGGCGCGGATCCTCGCGAAGGCGCTCAACTGCGCCCAGGGGCCGACGCCGAGTCCGGACAACACCTGCCACGCCTGCGTCGCGATCTCGAACGGCACCTCGCTCGACGTCGTCGAGATGGACGCCGCCTCGCAGCGCGGCATCGACGACATCCGCGAGATCCGCGAGCGGGTCGTGCTGCAGCCGGTCGAGGGCCGCTCGAAGGTCTACATCCTCGACGAGGCGCACCAGCTGACCGACGCCGCCTGGAACGCGCTCCTGAAGCTGATCGAGGAGCCGCCGCCCCACCTCGTCTTCGTCTTCTGCACGACCGAGCTGCAGAAGGTGCTGCCGACCGTGCGCTCGCGCTGCCAGACCTTCGTCTTCCAGCGGCCGCGGCTGCCCGACCTCGTGCGCAAGCTGCGGACGATCGCCGACGCCGAGGGCATGGACGTCCCCGACACGGCGCTGGCGCTCGTCGCCCGCGGCGCCCGGGGCGCCTACCGCGACGCCGAGTCGACGCTCGACCAGCTCGCCGCCTCGACCGACGGCGCGATCACGGTCCAGTCGGTGCTGCAGCTGCTCGGCGCGGTCGAGGAGGAGGCGCTCTTCCGCCTCTGCGACCTCGTCGTCGACCGCGACACGGCCGGCGCGCTCGTCTTCCTCGAGGAGCTCTCCGAGCAGGGCCAGGATCTCGGCCGGCTCGTCACCGACCTGCTCGAGCACCTGCGCCACCTGATGCTCGTCCAGCACGTGGGCGAGGTGCCCGACTCGCTGCCCGTCACCGAGGAGACCCGCGAGCGGCTGCGCGAGCAGGCGAACCAGCTCGGCGAGCCGACGGTCGTGCGGCTGATCGACCTGCTGCACGTGGCCGTCGACGACATGCGCCAGGGCGGCGACCCGCGGCTGCCGCTCGAGCTCGCGCTCGTGAAGGCGACCCGGCCCGGCTCCGACCTCTCGCGCGAGTCGCTCTCCTTCCGGCTCGAGCGGCTCGAGGGGCAGGGCGCCGCAGCAACAGCGAACCGCCCCCGCCCCCGCGTCGGCGCCCGCGTCCGCGGCGCCGGCCGCCGCCGAGCCCGAGCCCCGGCCCGAGGAGGTGCCCGCCGCAGCGCCGCCGGCCGGCGAGGTCGCGCTCGAGCAGCTCCAGGAGGCCTGGCAGCGGACGATCCTGCCGACGGTCGGCGAGCGCCCCGGCGGGACGCCGCTCGCAGCCGTGCTCGGCGAGGCGCGTCCGACCGCGCTCGAGGGCGACACGCTGACGCTCGAGTTCCCCGCCACGGCGTCCTTCCACCGCGGCGTCGCCGAGGAGCCGAGGAACGCCGGCGCGCTCGCGGACGCGCTCTTCGAGGTGACGGGCCGCCGGCTCGCCCTCGCCTTCGCCGTCGGCGAGGGCCCGGCGACGGCCTCCGGGCACGAGGATCCCGTCAGCGAGGACGAGCTGTTCGAGCTGATGAAAGAGACCTTCGACGCGAGAGAAGTGGGGGGCGACGAGTGAAGGGCTTCGACCTGAACAAGCTGATGCAGCAGGCCCAGCAGATGCAGGAGCAGATGGCGAAGGCGCAGGAGGAGGTCGCCAACGAGACGGTCGACGCGTCTGCCGGGGGCGGCATGGTCACCGTCAAGGCGAACGGCGCCGGCGAGATCCTCGAGATCCGGATCGACCCGAAGGCGATCGACCCGGACGATCCCGAGATGCTCTCCGACCTCGTGCTCGCGGCCGTCAACGAGGCGCTGCGCTCGTCCCGCGCGCTGATGGAGTCGAAGATCTCCGGGATGATGCCGCCCGGGATGGGCGGGCTCGGGCTGCCCGGCTTTTAGAGGCTTGATGCGCATCGTCCGCGGCCGCGGTTGCCGCCCCAGGCGCGGCGCCAGGCCGCACCGGCGTCCTCACACGTGCAACCAGCATGCGCCACGGACGCCGGCACGCCCTGGCTTGGCCTGGAACGGCCCCGCTAGGGACGTCCAATACGCATCAAGCCTCTAGCCGGGATCGCGGCGACGAGGGCCGCGTCCTCGTAGACGCCGACGCCGGCGGCGGAGCAGGCCGACCGCAGCGCCTCCGCGTGCGCCGGCGCGACGGCGACTGCGGCGACGTTGCGCGCGCCGGGGCTCGGCGCGTAGTCGAGGTAGAAGGGCACGGCGCCGGCCGCCGCGACCAGCTCGGCGGCGAGACCGACGTTCGCCGGACGCTGCAGGTCGTCGACGACGAGCGCCCGCGCTTCCGCCGCGACCGAGCGGAGCCAGCGCACCGCAGACTCGTCGGTGCGGGTCGCCGTCCCGAGCGACTCCTGCTCCCCGACCGGCCCGTCGACGAAGAGGAGCTCGCAGGGGCGCGGCGCGAGCCGGGTCACCCGCTCGAGGTCGTACCAGCCGCCGCGCACCGGGACGTGCCGGACGGCCGCCGGGTCGACGAAGCCCGCCCGCAGAGCCGCCCGCATCCGGAGCGCGAAGCGCCGGTTCTGCTCGACCGACACGAACTCGGCGCCCTCCTTCTGCGCGTAGTCGCCGAGGTAGGACGTGCTGCGGCCGCTGCCGAGCTCGAGGATCGAGCGCGGCCGCACGACCCAGAGCGTCACGGCGAGCAGCGTCCAGAACTCGAAGCTCTTCGTGCCCCACGTCTGCACGCCGAGCGCCTGCAGGCCGCCGCCGACCCGGCCGCCGACCCGCTCGGAGAGCGTCCGCCGCCGCTCGCCCTCGCCGGGCGCCGCTGCGCTCACGCGGCGCGCTTGACGGCCAGGAAGGCCGCGAACGGGTACCACTGGAAGAACGTCGACGCCTGCTCGAAGCCCGCGCCGCGGAGGAGGTCGAGGTTCCCGTCGACCGTGAGCGGGACGAGCACGCCTTCGAGCGCCTCCCGCTTGCGGCCGATCTCCGTCTCCGAGTAGCCGTTCCTCCGCTTGAACTCGTAGTAGAGGTCCGTGTAGAGGTCGCCGGTCCCGGCCGGCTCGAACGTCACCTTCTCGGCGAGGACGAGCGCGCCGCCGGGGACGAGCAGGTCGTGGATCTCCCGCAGAATCCGCTCGCGCCGATCGGGCCGCAGGAACTGGAGCGTCCAGCAGCAGGTGACGACGCTCGCAGGCTCGAGCCCGAGCCCGGAGATCCCGGCCTCGAGGTCGGCGGCACGGAGCTCGACCCGGTCGCCGATCCCTGCACGGGCGAGCACGGCTTCCGCCCTGGCGAGCATCGGCTCGGAGGCGTCGACGCCGACCGCCCTGGCAGCCGGCAGGCGCGAGCAGCTCGAGACGAGCGTGCAGCCGGTCGAACAGCCCAGGTCGACGAGAAGCGTCTCCGGCTGCCAGTGCCGGGCGACGAGCTCGGAGATCATCGCCTGCTGCTCGACGTAGAAGGGGATGCTCCGCTCGAGCATGTCGTCGAAGACGGCGGCGACCGACTCGTCGAAGGCGAAGTCGCCGCGCCGCCGCGCCGTCCGCGCGAACAGGTCGTCCCTCGAGGCGCGGGAGGCCACGACGGGTCTAGGCCCGCGCGAGGCGCTGGCGGATCTCGGCCTCGATCGTGGTCGCCACCTTCGGCATCGAGCGCGCAAGCTGACGGAAGTTCGGCCCGAAGACGACGGCGAGCCGCATCGGCGTCGCCGCCGTGACCGTCGCCGTCCGGCGCCCGCCCTCGAGCAGGCCGATCTCGCCGAACCACTCGCCGGGGCCGAGGTCGGTGACGTGGTTCCCGTCGACCTCGACGCGCGCGGACCCGTCCTCGATCACGAAGAACTCGTAGGCGTTGTCGCCCTCGCGGGCGAAGACGGTGCCCTCGACGACGTCGACCTCGTCCGTCCACTGCGCGAGCTGGTTCAGCTCTCGCTTCGAGAGATTGCTGAACAGGTCGATCTGGCGAAGGCGGGAGGCGTCCACGCGCAGAGCCTAGACGGCCGCGTCGCCAGGCACAATGGGCGGGTGCTGAGCCCGTCCGTCGACAACCTGGTCGCCCAGCTGACGCGGCTGCCCGGGATCGGGACGCGGACGGCGCACCGGCTCGCCTTCCACATCCTGCAGCGCCCGACGGACGAGGCGCTCGCGCTCGCGTCGGCGCTGGCGGAGGTGAAGGAGCGCGTCCGCTTCTGCCGCGAGTGCGGCAACCTGACCGAGGAGGACGTCTGCGCGATCTGCCGCGACGCCCGCCGCGACCACGGGACGATCTGCGTCGTCGAGCAGCCCGTCGACCTGCTCTCGGTCGAGCGGACGCACGAGTACCGCGGTCTCTACCACGTGCTCGGCGGCGCGCTCTCGCCGCTCGACGGGGTCGAGCCCGGCGACCTGCGGATCGACGAGCTGCTCCGCCGCGTCGACGCGAACGGCGTCGAGGAGGTCGTGCTCGCGACGAACCCGAACATGACCGGCGAGGCGACCGCCGCCTTCCTCGCCGACCGGCTCCGCGGCCGGGTGCGGGTGACGCGGCTCGCGAGCGGGCTGCCCGTCGGCGGCGACCTCGAGTACGCGGACGAGGTCACGCTCGGGCGCGCCCTCACCGGTCGCCGCGAGATGCTCTAGCGCCCGTCCTAGACTCGGTCGTAGGGGCCCGGCAGACGAGGGAGGCTCAGGTGGCGATCGACCCGACGCGGACGGCACTGCTCCTGATCGACGTCCAGAACGACTACTGGAGCCCGCCGCGGGAGCCGCGCGCGTCGTTCCTCGAGGCGGCGGCGCGGTTGCTCGCGCTCGCCCGCGCGCACGGCATGCTCGTCGTCCACGTCCAGCACGCGCGGCGCGACGGCTCGGGCAAGGGAGGCTTCGTCCCCGGGACGCGCGGGTTCGACGTCCACGACGCCGTGCGGCCGCTCCCCGACGAGCGCCGCGTCGTCAAGCACACGCCCGGCTCGTTCTTCGAGACGAACCTCGGCGAGCTGCTGCGCGTCTCCGCCGTCGAGACGGTCCTCGTCGCCGGCATGCAGACGCAGAAGTGCTGCGACACGACGACGCGCGAGGCCTCCGCCCGGGGCTTCCGCGCCGTCGTCGTCCCCGAGGCGGTCGAGACCTTCGACCTCCGGGCGCCCGACGGCAGCCTCGTCGGCCGCGACGAGATCGCCCGCGTGACGCTGACGGCCCTGGCGAACGGCTTCGCGGAGGTGATCCCGCTCGAGCGGCTGGAGCAGCTCCTGGCCGCGGCCGCGGCGCCGGACGGCGCGGACGGGTCGCGCCTCCCGCTGGCGCGTGCGTGACGGCCGGCTCTCGATCGCTCTGCCTACACTGTCGCGATGGCGGCGACCGAGTTCGAGACCGTTCCGGCGCTCGAGGGCTCCGAGCCGCGCCTCGGCACCGTCGTGCTCAAGTTCGGCGGCTCCTCGGTGGCCGACCCGGAGAAGCTGAAGGCCGTCGCGCGCAGGCTCGTCGCCGCCCGCGAGGCCGGGCACCGCGTCGTCGGCGTGCTCTCGGCGATGGGGGACACGACCGACGAGCTGATCCGGCTCGCGGAGGCCGTCTCGCCGGCGCCGCACCCGCGCGAGCTGGACATGCTCGTCTCGGTCGGCGAGCGGATCTCGTGCGCGCTCGCCGCGATGGCGATCCACGACCTCGGCCAGGCCGCGATCTCGCTGACCGGCTCGCAGGCGGGGATCGTCACCGACACGGTCCACACGAAGGCGAAGATCGTCGAGGTGCGGGCGCGCCGGATCCACGAGGCGCTCGACGAGGGCAAGATCGTCCTCGTCGCCGGCTTCCAGGGCGTCTCCACCGACTCGCACGACGTGACGACGCTCGGGCGCGGCGGCTCCGACACGACCGCCGTCGCCCTGGCGGCGGCGCTCGGCGCCGACCACTGCGAGATCAACACCGACGTCCGCGGGGTCTTCTCGGCCGACCCGCGCGTCGTGCCGGCCGCGCGCAAGCTCGAGGCGGTCAGCTTCGAGGAGATGCTCGAGATGGCGTCGTCGGGGGCGCGGGTGATGGCGACCCGCTCGATCGAGGTCGCCCGCAGCCACACCGTCCGCCTGCACGTGCGCTCGACCTTCGGCGACACGGAGGGAACCTGGATCCGCGAGGAGGATGAGGCAATGCTGGAGAAGGCACTGATCTCGGGCGTCGTGCACCAGCCGGAGGAGACCGTCTACCGGGTCGCCGGCGCCGCCCCCGCCCGGCTCTTCGGCGCGCTCGCCGAGGCGAGCGTCAACGTCGACACGATCGTCCAGACCGGCCCCGAGATCGTCTTCTCGGCCCCGGTCGAGGACCGGCCCGACGCCGCCCGCACGCTCGACGAGCTCGGGCTCGCCTGGAGCGCCCAGGACGACCTCGGCAAGGTCAGCCTCGTCGGCGCGGGGATGAAGAGCCATCCCGGCGTCGCCGCGCGTGCCTTCGCGACGCTGGAGGAGGCCGGGATCGAGGCGGCCGTCGTCTCGACCTCGCCGATCAAGATCGCCTGCCACGTCGCCCGCGAGGACGTCGAGCGCGCCGTCCGGGCGCTGCACGACGCGTTCGACCTGGGAGCGCCGGATGGCTAGCCCCCGGATCGCGGTCGTCGGCTCGACCGGGGCCGTCGGCACCCTCGTCGTCGACCTGCTGCGCCAGCGCGGCTACGACGACCTGCGCCTCTACGCCTCGGCCCGCTCGGCCGGGAAGGAGCAGGCGGGGCTGACGATCGAGGAGGCGACTCCCGAGGCGCTCTCGGCGGGCGGCATCGACCTCGCCTTCTTCTCGGTCGGCACCTCGGCCTCGCGCGAGCTCGTCCCGCACGCGGTCGCCGGCGGAGCCGTCTGCGTCGACAAGTCCGCGGCGTTCCGGCTCGAGCCCGGGATCCCGCTCGTCGTGCCGGAGGTGAACGGCGCCCGCGCGCGCGAGCACGACGGCGTCGTCGCGAACCCGAACTGCTGCGCGATCCCGCTGACGCTCGTGCTGAAGCCGCTGCACGACGAGGCGGGCCTCGTGCGCGTGCGCGTCGCGACCTACCAGTCGGTCTCCGGCGCGGGCGCCTCTGCGATGCAGCGGCTGCGCGAGGAGCCGCAGGACGCGCACGACCTGCGCATGGACTGGGACTTCGACGGCGAGGAGTTCGACGAGGAGTCGAAGCTGCGCGAGGAGACGCGCAAGATCCTCGAGCTGCCCGAGCTGCCGGTCTCGGCGACCTGCGTGCGGGTGCCGGTCATGGTCGGCCACGCGGAGTCGGTCTGGATCGAGACGGAGCGGCCGCTCTCGGCCGAGCGGGCGCGCGAGCTGCTCGCCGCCGCGCCGTCGGTGCGCGTCGAGGAGCTCCCGAGCCCGGGCAGGGCGGCCGGCGGCGACGAGGTGCTCGTCGGGCGGATCCGCCCCGACCGCAGCGCCGAGGGCGGCAACGGGCTCGCGCTCTTCCTCGCGTGCGACAACCTCCGCAAGGGCGCGGCGCTGAACGGGATCCAGATCGGCGAGCTCCTGCTCGGCGAGTCCGCGCGCGCGGCCGCCTAGCTAGACGACCATCCGGCTCTGCCGCCTGCGACTCGCGGCCGCGATCAGCGGAGCGGCTCGGCCGCAGCGGCGAGCGCGCTCGATCGCCTTCCGGACGGCTGCAATGTTCCCGTCGAGCTGTGTGCCGTCGGCGGATACCCGTTCCGCGGCCTTCGCCAGGTACTGCGTCTGCGAGCGCGACATAGCCCGGATCCAGCTCGGAGACGGGCGTCCCGGTCAGGTACGAGCCGAGAGCGGTGATCGCGTGTGCGAGCGCGGACGCGGCGTCGACGGTCGCGGCCGTCGAGCTCGCGGGCCTGCGCGGCGGTCGTCTCCGCCGTCCGGGTCTTGCGCGCGACGGCCCGGCTCGCCTCGTGCAGGCTCGCGAGCCGCTGCTGCAGCGCTCGACGCTCCACCCCCACCCGCTGCGCGGCCGATCGCTCGGCCGCGAGGGTGCGCTCGAGCCCGGTGATGCGGGCACGTGCCGCGACGAGCGCGTCCTGCGTCTCGGCGGCGGCCAGCTCGGCCGTCGTCCCCCGGGAGGCTTCGTGCCGCCAGCTGCTGACGAACGCCGCCCCCGCGATCGCCGCCCCGGCGAGAAACGCGGCAACGACCGGCAGCCAGCCCGGTGGCCGCCGCACGGCGGGCCGGCCGAGGCGAACGAGCGTCGCTGCCCCGTCGGGCTCCTCGTAGCGCGCCAGGGCTCGGGTCACGGAACGCCGTCCGACACCCGGACATCGTTCGCGGAGCCGACGCCGCCCCTCCTCTCGCTCGGCGGCCTCTCGGCGCGCAAGGAGCCCGGCACGACGAGGGAAGCGCAGCGCGGCTACGCGCTCACCGATCCGCGGCCGCGAGGCGCTCGCCGGATGGCTGGACGAGCCCGCGTCCTTCCCGCGCATGCAGCTCGAGCCGGTCGTGCGCCTGCTCGCCGCCGACCTCGTCGGCGAGGACGACGGTGCTCGCGCGCCTGCGCGGCCTCCGGGCCGAGCTCGCCGTACCTGAGGCGTCGTCTCGACGTCGCCGCACGGCGAGTCGCCGAGACGCTACCCGGGCGCAAGGCCTACCTGCGCCTCAGCCACGCGCTCGCCCGGGCGCGTCGTCGAGCGGCGCACGGGCGAGCGGCTCGACGAGGTCGAGCGCCGGCTCGGCGCCTAGCGGCGGGCCTCAGGGGATCCGCTGCGGCACGGGCGGCACCGGCGCGAGCACGTCGCGCAGGCCGCGCAGGACGCGCGCGCGGCGCGGCTCCTCGACCATGACGAGGCCGCCGAGCTCGAGCCGGACGAGCTCGACGAAGCCCGCCGAGCGGATCGTGCGGAAGCCGAAGTCGGCGAGGAAGTCCCGCGGGAAGACCGTCCGGTGGACGCGGAAGCGCTCGTAGGCCGACTCGCCCTCCGCGTAGCGGTACGCGAACGCCTCGAGCCCGCCCGCCGTGCGCTCGCGCGCCTCGCCGATCGCCGCGAGGAAGAGCGACTGCAGCACCCACTGGGCCGCGCCCGACGTCAGGTAGGCGCAGGTGACGAGCATCGCGTCGTCGCTCGGCGGCCCGGCGGGCAGCGTCGACGCGCGCGGGAACGACGCGGCGGGGCCGTACTGCATCGACCCGAGCGCCTGTCCGTCGTCGTCGCGGTAGATCGTCCCCCACGTCCCCCACTCGCCCTCGACGCGCTCGATCCAGCGGCGCTTGTCGGCGCTGCGCGAGCCGCGCGTCTGCCACCAGACGCAGCCGTGGCAGACCGTGGGCGCCGTCTCGAGCGTCGCGCCGGTCAGGCTGACGAGCCGCGAGCTCACGCGCCGGTCGCGACCTCGTCGACGATCACGTCGACGGACGCCGGGCGCACGTCGGCCATCTTCTCGAGGTAGTCGCCGACGCGCCGCTGCACGTCGAGGCCGAGCTGCGGGATCGAGACGCCCCAGGCGACCTCGAGGTGCAGCTCGACGGTGACGCGGCCGTCCTCGTCGGCGACCTTGACGCCGCGGCGGCCGGGCAGGTGCTTGCCGACGAGCGCGCGCACGCCGGGCACCTCGCGGGCCGCGTCGGCCGCGTAGCCCGCGAGCACGTCGTTCGAGATCAGCGCCTCACCGTCCATCGAGAACAGTCTACGAACCGCCGCAGAGGACGAGCTCCGTCGCCTCGGGGCGCGCCGCGAAGCGGAAGGGCACGAAGGTCGTCCCGAGCCCGGGCGAGACGTGCATGACCGTGCCGCCGCGCCGGTAGACGCCGTCCGTGTAGCGGGCGCCGAGGTGGGCCAGGTGCAGCTTCCCGAAGCCGTACGGGACGACGACCTGCCCCGCGTGCAGGTGCCCGGCGAGGATCAGGTGGAAGCGGCCCGGCTCGACCGTCTCGAGGGCGAGCGGGAAATGGCAGAGCAGGATCCGCAGGTCGGCGTCCGAGGGCGGGAAGCCGCTGCGCCGCTGCTCGAGCCAGCTGCGCGGGTCGACGCCGGCGAGCTCGACCCTCCGCCCCCGCAGCTCGAGCTCGACGCTCTCGTCGAGCAGCAGCCGGCCGGCCGAGAGCCGGGTCAGGTCGACCGGGAGCGAGAACGGGTCGCGGCTCTGGGCGAGGTCGTGGTTGCCGAGCACGAGCCACGGCGCGCCGAGCCGCTCGAGCAGCCGCTGCAGCTCGGGCTCGCCCCGCGGGCGCGAGAGCAGGTCGCCGGTGACGACGACGAGGTCGGGCCGCCGCTGCTCGACCCAGGCGACGGCGCGCTCGACCGCGAGCGCGCCGCGCGAGGGCACGCCGAGGTGGAAGTCCGAGAGGTGCGCGATCCGCAGCCCCTCGAGCTCCGGCGGCAGCCCCGGCAGCGGCAGCTCCCGCTCCCGCAGCCGCACCCAGCCCGCCTCGAACCAGCCCCAGGCCGGCCGCGCCGGCGGCCGCGGCCCCGAGCAGAGCCCCGGCGCGGCCGACCCGCGAGCCGGCCGCGCCGGAAATCGCCCCTCCACCCATGTCGATGCCGTCTGCCCGCGGAACGCCGCGCCGCGCTACAGCGAGATCTTCTCGACCACGGGCTGCACCGGCACGATGTGCCGCTTGAAGCGCAGCTCGGACTCCTCGAAGCCGGCGGCGACGCCGATCAGCTGCGAGAGGTGCATGATCGGCAGCCCGAACGTCCTGCCGGTCGAGGCCTCGAGCTTCTGCTGCCAGGCGTCGAGCGAGAGGTGGCAGAGCGGGCACGGCGTCACCATCGCGTCGGCGCCGGCCTCGAGCGCCTGCTCGATCGGCTGGATCAGCTCGCCGAGCGCGGTCTCCTCGCGCGCCTGGATGATCGGGAAGCCGCAGCACTTGACCTTCGCCGGGTAGTCGACGGCCTCGCCGCCGCAGGCCTCGATGATCCGCTCCAGCGACCACGGCCGGTCGGGGTCCTCGAAGCCCATGATCTTCGAGGGCCGCAGGATCTGGCAGCCGTAGAACGGCGCGATCTTCAGCCCCTTCAGGCCCTTGTGCGCGGCCTGCTTCAGCTGCTCGTAGCCCTCGCCCTCGGCGACCTCCCAGAGGAAGTGGCGCACCTCGACGTCCTGCTCGTAGGCGGGGACGCCGACCGAGGCGAGGTTCTCGTTGACGCGGGCGCGCAGGTCGGCGTCGCCGAGCAGCTGCCAGTTCGCCTGCCGCAGGTTCAGCGTGCAGACGTTGCAGACCGTCATCAGCGTGTCGACGCCCTCGGCGGCCGCGTAGGCGAGGATCCGCGCGTTCAGGTGCAGGTAGTAGTCGGGCTCGGCCTCGTGGATGTCGCCGGCGCCGCAGCAGGTGACCGACTCGAGCTCGACCAGCTCGAGCCCGACCTTCGGGGCGAGCGCCTTCGTCGAGATGTCGAGCTCCTTCGCCGAGAGCGACGCGAGGCAGCCCTTGTAGTAGGCGACGCGCTTCACTGCTTCTGACCCTCCTGACCCGGCTGTTCCGCCGCGTACTTCCTGGTCGGTTCGGCACCCGGCGTCACGTCCGCCTGCGTGAGGCTGCCCTGGCCCTCGTTGGCGCCGCCGACCACGTTGCCGTCCTGCTCCTCGCCCTTGATGTAGGGGCGCGGCGCCGCGTCGGGGCGGTCGTAGGGATCCTTGTGGACGCCGTGCGCGTGCTCGAGGCGGGAGAGCGCGTGCTCCCCCTGGACGATCCCGAGCGCGCCCTGGCGGTCCTGCGTCTTGACGAGGTTGTAGAGGTTGCGCGACTCCTTGACGTTCTCGGCCACGTGCGGCGGGAAGGTGATCCCGGCCTTGTTGTGGCGGATCAGGCTCATCGCGAACTTCATCTGCTTGATCGAGGAGACGACGCCCTGGGTCTTCGGGACGAGCTCCGTCTCGCGCAGCCAGCCCGTCGTCTTCGCCGACTGGACGAACCACTTGGCGTGCTTGGCGCCCATGTCGCGCGTGATCCCCTCGCGGATCGCCTCGGCGCCGAGCTTCGCGATCGCGTCGCGCGGGTCGACGCCCTTCGGGCAGCGCTGGTTGCAGAAGTAGCAGCGGGTGCACTCCCAGATCCCGTGCTCGCCCGAGTACTCCTCGAGCCGCTCGACGCCGGCCTGGTCGCGCGGGTCGCCGACGAAGCGCATCCCCTTCGCGAGCGCCTGCGGGCCGAGGAAGTCGGGGTCGGACTCCATCGCGTTGCACTCGGAGACGCAGCAGCCGCAGTTGATGCAGAGCGCCTCCTTGTGGATCACGTTCATCCGCTCCTGCGAGATCAGGTGCTCGCGCCCGTCCTCCGGCTCGGCGTAGCCCGGCTGCAGGTAGGGCTTCATCGCCTTGAACTTGTCCCAGAAGGGCTCCATGTCGACGACGAGGTCCTTGACGATCGGCAGGTTGCCCATCGCCGAGATCACGGGGACGCGGCCCTCCTGGGCGATGTCGTACATGCGCGTCTTGCAGGCGAGCACGGCGGCGCCGTCCATGCGCATGCCGCAGGAGCCGCAGATCATCATCCGGCAGCTCTTGCGGTAGGCGAGCGAGCCGTCGACCTTGTCCTTGACGATGTCGAGGCAGTCGAGCAGCGTCGCCTCCTCGGGCGCGTCGATCTCGTACTCGCGGAGGGCGCGATCGCCGCTCGCCGCGTCGTAGCGCCAGATCTTGAGGGCGACTTGCATCAGTACTTGCGCTCCTGCGGCTCCCACTTCGTCACGCGGACCTCCTTGTACGAGAGCTCCGGCCGGCCGTCGGCCCAGCGGGAGATCGAGTGCTTCATGAACTGCTCGTCGTCGCGGGTCGGGAAGTCGTAGGGGCGCGAGTGGGCGCCGCGGCTCTCCTTGCGGGCGATCCCGGCCTGCACCATCGTCCAGGCGGTGTCGAGCATGTTCCCGAGCTCGAGCGCCTGCGTCAGGTCGCTGTTGAAGACCTCGCCCTTGTCCTCGACGACGACGCTGCGGTAGCGCTCGCGCAGCTCGACGATGATCTCCTCCTGGCGCACCATCTTCTCCTCGCGCCGGAAGACGCCGAAGTTCTCGAGCATCGACTGGCCGAGCTCGTCGCGGATCTTCCACGGCCGCTCGCCGTCCGAGCGGTCGAGCAGCGCCTTCAGCTCGCGCTCGGCGTCGCGCTCGGCGGTCTCGGGCACGTCGATCGTCGTGTGGGAGAGCGCCCACTCGGCGGCGGCGGTGCCGGAGCGGCGGCCGAAGGTGATCGTCTCCATCAGCGAGTTGCCGCCGAGCCGGTTGGCGCCGTGCACCGAGACGCAGGCGCACTCGCCGGCCGCGTAGAGGCCGGTCAGCTCCGTCTCGCCGTCGTTGCCGGTCTCGACGCCGCCCATGTGGTAGTGGGCGCCCGGCCGCACCGGGATCGGGTCGAAGATCGGGTCGACGCCGGCGTAGGTCATCGCCAGCTCGCGCGAGCCGGGCAGCCGCTCGAGGATCTTCTCGGCGCCGAGGTGGCGCAGGTCGAGCCAGACCGAGCCCTTGATGCCGCGGCCCTCGTCGATCTCGGTCTGCTCGGAGCGGGAGACGACGTCGCGGGAGGCGAGCTCCATCGCGTTCGGCGCGTAGCGCTTCATGAACCGCTCGCCGTCGGCGTTGATCAGGTAGCCGCCCTCGCCGCGGCAGCCCTCCGTGATCAGGATCCCCGACGGGAACATCGTCGTCGGGTGGAACTGCATGAACTCCATGTCCTTCAGCGGCAGGCCGAGGTGCAGCGCCATCGCCATCCCGTCGCCGGTGCAGGCGTAGGCGTTCGTGGTCGCGCGGTACTGGCGGCCGGCGCCGCCCGTCGCGAGCACGACCGTCTTGCCGCCGAGCGTCTTCAGGCCGCCGTTGAGGAGGTCCCAGCAGATGACGCCCTGGCAGCGGCCGTCCGACTCGACCAGCTTCCAGGCGAAGTACTCCTCGTAGACCGGGATGTCGCGCTTGACGACCTGCTCGTAGAGCACCTGGATCAGGACGTGGCCGGTGATGTCGGCCGCGTAGACCGTGCGCGGCGAGCCGGCGGCGCCGAACGGGCGCTGCGCGAGCCGGCCGTCCTCGCGGCGCGAGAAGACCGCGCCCCAGCGCTCGAGCTCGTAGATGTCGCCGGGCGCCTCGCGCGTGAAGATCTCGATCGCGTCCTGGTCGCCGATGTAGTCCGAGCCCTTGACCGTGTCGTAGGCGTGGATCTCCGGCGAGTCCTCGGCCGCGTTCCCGAGCGCCGCGTTGATGCCGCCCTCGGCCGCGCCGGAGTGGCTGCGCGTCGGGTGCAGCTTCGAGATCATCGCGACGTCCGCGCCCGCGTCGTGGGCGGCGATCGCGGCGCGCATGCCCGCGCAGCCGGCGCCTACGACCAGGACGTCGTGCGTGCCTTCCACAGGACCTGTTCTACCTGAACCGCGGCGAGGGGCGCGCCGGGAAGGGGTCTAACGCTTCTCGCCGCGCTCGCGCGCCTCGCGCTCGGCGCGCAGCCGGCGATCGATCTCCAGCCGTCGCTCGAGCATCGCCCGGAACTCGCGGTCGCGCTCCCTGCGCTCGGCGAGCTCCTCAGGCGTCAGCTTCGGGGGCTTCGCCATCGTCGTCCTCCTTCCAGCAGCCGGCGAATCGCCTGCAGGTCCACCTTCATGTCCTGAACCGTGAAGAGATACTGCGTCACCTCGTCGCGCGAGATCAGCTCCTCGTCCACGACTCCATGGTGCCGGGGCGCCCCCGCGCGCGCAAGACGTCCGCCGCGGGCGTGTCCTAGCCTTGCGGGCCGGCCGCGCGGACCGCGTCCGGCACGTCCGCGAACTGCTCGAAGTTGTCGCGGAACATGCGCGCCAGCTCGCGCGCCTTGCGGTCGTAGGCGTCCGGGTCGCGCCACGTCCCGCGCGGGTCGAGCAGCGACTGCTCGACGCCCGGCGCACGCACCGGCACCTCGAAGCCGAAGATCGGGTCGGTGCGGTAGTCGACGCGGTCGAGCCCGCCCGAGAGCGCCGCGTGCAGGAGCGCCCGGGTCGCCTGGATCGGCATCCGGTGCCCCTCGCCGTAGGGCCCGCCGGTCCAGCCGGTGTTGACGAGCCAGACGTGCGGCCGGTGCGCCTCGAGCTTCTCGCCGAGCATCCGCGAGTAGACCGCGGGCGGCTGCGGCAGGAAGGGCGCGCCGAAGCAGGTCGAGAAGGTCGGCTCCGGCTCGTCGACGCCGATCTCGGTGCCGGCCAGCTTCGCCGTGAAGCCGGAGAGGAAGTAGTAGCGGGCCTGCTCGTAGTCGAGGCGCGCGATCGGCGGCAGGATCCCGAAGGCGTCCGCGGTCAGGAAGACGACGTTCTGCGGGTGCCCCGCCATCTTCGTCCGCAGCGCGTTCGTCGATCCGCTCGAGCTTGTAGGCGGCGCGGGTGTTCTCGGTCTTCGAGTCGTCGTCGAGGTCGAGCCGGCCGAGCTCGTCGATCGGTCACGTTCTCGAGCACGGTCCCGAAGGTGCGGGTCGTCCGGTAGATCTCCGGCTCCGCCTCGGCCGAGAGCCGGATCACCTTCGCGTAGCAGCCGCCCTCGATGTTGAAGACGCCGTTGTCGCCCCAGCCGTGCTCGTCGTCGCCGATCAGCTGCCGCTCCGGGTCGGCCGAGAGCGTCGTCTTGCCGGTGCCGGAGAGCCCGAAGAAGATCGCGACGTCGCCGCTCTCGCCGACGTTGGCGGAGCAGTGCATCGGCAGCACGCCCGCGAGCGGCAGCGAGTCGTTCATCAGCGTGAAGATCGCCTTCTTGATCTCGCCGGCGTAGTAGGTGCCGCCGATCAGGATCTCGCGCTTGGAGGGATGGAAGATCGTGAAGGTGCCGCTGCGGGTGCCGTCGGTCTCCGGGTCGGCCTCGAGCCCGGGCGCGTGCAGGACGACCGCCTCCGGCTCGAAGTCCTGCAGCTCCTCCTCGCTCGGCGTGATGAACATCGTCCGCGAGAAGAGCGCGTGGTAGGGCATGCCCGTGATCACGCGCAGCCGCAGCCGGTGCTTCGGGTCGGCGCCCGCGAACGCGTCGACGACGTAGAGGTCCTCGCGCTCGCTCAGGTAGCGCGCCACCTTCTCGCGCAGCGCGTCGAAGTCGTCCTCGGCGAGCGGGTGGTTGACCTTCTCCCACCAGATCCGGTCCTTGGAGCCGGGCTCGACGACCGCGAACTTGTCCTTGGGCGAGCGGCCCGTGTGCCGGCCGGTGTCGACGACGAAGGGGCCGCCGTGGGCGATGCGCGCCTCGCCGCGGAGGATCGCGTGCTCGTAGAGGACGGGGGTCGTCGGGTTGAGCAGCACCCGTCCGCTCGGCTCGATCCCGTGCTCGGCGAGGTCTACCTGGCGCTTTCGCTCCGGGGCGATCGTCATCGGGGTCGCTTCCTCCTCGGGTGGCGGGGCGGCGGTCGTCGAATCCTACGTATTCAGCTCTTCGAACGGTCGAGGAGCGCCTCCCAGTCCTGCCCCAGATCCTCGAGCAGCACACGTGCGGCGTTCCGGCCCGGGCCGGCGGAGACCGAGCCGCCCGGGTGCGTGGTCGAGCCCGTCTGGTAGAGGCGGGCGATCGGCGTGCGGTGGCCGAAGCGGAAGCGCCCGGACTGCGAGGGCGAGAGCGCCCCGCCGTGGCAGGAGCCGTGCCAGTTGTGCTGGTTCTGCCGCTCGAGGTCGAGCGGCGACTTGACGACGCGCGCCAGGATCGTCTCGTCGGTCAGGTTCGGCGCGAAGCGACGCAGCATCGCCAGGTTCGCGTCCGAGACCTCGTCGGCGAGCTCGTCCCAGCGGCCCGGGCCGCCGTCGGCGAGGTCGTAGGGCTGGAAGCCGATCACCTTCAGCGTGTGCCCGCCGTCCGGTGCGCGCGCGGCATCCTCGACGGTCGGGCAGACGACGAGCAGCACGGGGTCCTCGAGGTCGACGCGGCGGAGCAGGAACTCGGAGCCGAAGCGGAGGTGGCGCGCGGGAGGCAGGCCGGTGCCCATCGCGACCGAGGCGACCGCGGTCGCCGTCCCCCGCCGCGAAGAGCGGCGGCTCGCTCGTCGCGTAGTGGGTGACGAACATCGTCACGCCCTCGCGCCAGCCGGCGGCCGCATCGACGAGCTCGTCGCCCCAGCGGTCCGCCGGCGCCATCTCGACCAGGTGCTTGACGTGGATCGACGAGAGCACCGCGCGGCGGCCGAGGTACCGCTCGCCGTCGCTCCGTCTCGACGCCTGCGCAATGTCCGTCCTCGAGCACGAGCCCGGAGACCTGCCTGCCGGTCAGGATCGTCGCGCCGTGCGCCTCGAGCAGGCGGACGCAGGCCTGCGGCAGCGCGCCCGAGCCGCCGCGCGGCATCGCCCAGCCGTGCTGGTCGCGGCCGTACGGCAGCGACCAGGCGAGCAGCGCCGTGCCCGGCTGCTCGACCGGCTGCATCGTCAGCTCCGCCATCCAGAGCATGAACGCCTGCACGTGCCAGTCCTCGAAGCGGTCCATGACCGCCTCCCAGGCCGACTCCTGCTGCCGGCGCAGCCAGCGGTGGGCGTCCGGGCGGCCGGCCAGCCGCTGCTCCAGCGTCGGGCCCGCCCCGAGCGGCGTGTTGCGGACGCCGGCGAAGGCGCCGCGCACCTCGTGGTACTCCTCCAGCATCCGCACGAACGCGTCGGCGTCCCGCCTCGAGAAGCGCGCCAGCTCCTCCCACGTGCGCTCGCGGTCGCGCCACTGCGTGATCGAGGCGCCGTCGAGGAACGGCACGACGACGGCGCGCTCGGGACGGAGGTACTCGAGCCCGTACTCGGCCTGCAGGCCGAGCTCGTCGTCCCGGATCGTCGGGCTGGACTGGATCAGGACGTGGGCCGTCGAGCAGCTGTCGTGCAGGAAGCCCGGCAGCGTCAGCTCCTCGGTGGCGGTGTCGCCGCCGACGAGGTCGCGCGCCTCGAGCACGCAGACCTCGAGCCCCGCCTTCGCCAGGTAGCAGGCGGCGATCAGGCTGTTGTGCCCGGCGCCCGCGACGACGACGTCGAACTCATTCGCCGCCACGGAGCGCCTCCTCGACGGCGTCGACGATCTGGACGTAGCCGGTGCAGCGGCAGAGGTTCCCGGAGAGCGCCTCGGCGATCTGCCCGCGCGAGAGCGGGCCCCGCCCGACCAGCGGCTCGACGCTCATCAGGATCCCGGACGTGCAGAACCCGCACTGGAGCG
This sequence comes from uncultured Actinomycetes bacterium, assembly GCA_963839285.1. GTDB lineage: Bacteria > Actinomycetota > Thermoleophilia > Gaiellales > Gaiellaceae > DASSSQ01. The sequence continues at coordinate 66,919 of CAWIUN010000014.1, read as the reverse complement.
CGTGGTGGCGGCGGAAGGCCTCGTGCAGCGGCCCCCACTCCAGCCCCTCGATCGTGCGCACCGAGTGCCCGTCCGCCTGGACGGCGAGCAGCAGGCACGAGCGCACGGGCGCACCGTCGAGCTGGACGGTGCAGGCGCCGCAGACGCCGTGCTCGCAGCCGACGTGCGTCCCGGTGAGCCCGCAGTCGTGGCGGAGGAAGTCGGAGAGCAGCGTCCGCGGCTCGACCTCGGCCTCGTGGACGCGCTCGTTGACCTCGACGGAGATCCTCACCCGAGCTCCTTCCGCAGGAACGCCAGCTGCCAGGGGTCTTCGACCGCCTCGTCGAGCTCACGCGCCGAGCCGATCACGATCGGGGTGCCCGCGACGCCGAAGAGCGCGATCCGGTCGCCGGCGACCGCGGCGCCGACCGTCGCCCAGTCGCCGTGGGTGCGCGCGTGCTCGACGAACCTCCAGCGGGCCGGCTGCGGCGGCACCTCGATCTCGACCAGCAGCTCGTCGGGCTCGAGCGCGGTCGTCAGGTAGCCGACGAAGAACTCCCCGGCCGAGAGCATGCGGTCGCCGCGGGCCGAGCAGACGTGGAAGCGCGCGTCGAGGGCGGCGAGCGCCGCGGGCAGCTCGGCGGCCGGGTCGCCGTGCGCGCAGGAGCCGCAGATCGTGCCGCGGTTGCGGGTCTGCGGGTGCCCGACGTGGCGCACCGCCTCGCGGAGCAGCGGCCAGCCCGTCCAGCCGCTCGAGCTGCGCCTGCCGCGCGAGCATCCCGATCATCAGGCTCCCGTTCTCGGGCCGGCAGTAGCCGACGTCGGGGATCGCGTTCAGGTCGACGAGCCGGGCGGGGCGCGTGATCCGGAAGTTGAGCACCGGCACGAGGCTCTGGCCGCCCGCGAGCGGCCGCGCGTCGGCGTCGACCAGCCCGAGCGCCTCGTCGAGCGAGCGCGGGGCGACGTACTCGAAGGGCGCCGGCTTCATCGACGGCGCCGCCCGTCGTCCTCCGGGGAACGAGGTCCCGTCATCGCAGCGCCTCCCAGAGCCTCCGCTCGGTGAAGGGCGGGTCGACGCGCCTCCCGAGGGCGTCGGCGACGGCGTTCGCGACCGCGGGCAGGACGCCGATCGCGCCTCCCTCGCCGATCCCCTTCGCGCCGAGCGGGTTGAGCGGCGAGGCGGACTCGACGAAGGCCGGGGCGATCGGCGGCACGTCCGCCGCGGTCAGCAGGTGGTAGGCGGCGAACGAGGACGACTGCGGGTTGCCGAGCTCGTCGTGGACGACCTCCTCGACCAGGCACTCGCCGAGCCCGTGGACGGTGCCGCCGTAGACCTGCCCCTCGGCGAGCAGCGGGTTGAGCACGCGGCCCGGGTCGTCGACGGCCGCGACGCGGAGCACCTCCGGCTCGCCCGTCCGGGGGTCGACGGCGACCCGGGCCGCGTAGCACCCGGACGAGAAGACCTGCTCGGAGGCGAAGCGGGCGGACGCGGTCAGCCCCTGCAGCTCCTCCCAGGGCCGGCCCGCCGCCTGCTCGCGCAGGTCGCGGCAGGCGAGCGCGACCGCCGAGCCGCCCATCGCGGCCGACCGGCTGGCGAAGGTGCCGACGCCGCCGGGCTCGCCGAAGCGGACGTCGATCCGCTCCGGCTCGACGCCGAGCTCGTCGGCGGCCACCTGGGCGAACGTGGTCTCGTGTCCCTGGCCGTGCGGCGACGAGCCGCTCGAGACGACGATCCGCCCGCCGGCCGAGACCTCGACCCGCGCGACCTCCCACTGGCCGCCGGCGCGCTCGACGTACATGCCGATCCCGGTGCCGTGTCGACGGCCGTCCTGCGCGGGTTCGGGGCCGAGCAGCTCGAGCGCGCGGTCGAGGCAGCGCTCGTAGTCGCCGGAGTCGTAGCTGAAGCCGAGCGGCGTCTCGTGCGGGAAGGAGCGCACGAGGTTGCGGCGCCGCAGCTCGACCGGGTCCGCGCCGAGCTCGCGCGCCGCCTCGTCGACGATCGCCTCGACGAAGTACGCCGCCTCCGGGCGGCCGGCGCCGCGGCAGGGGCCGGTCGGCACCTTGTTCGTGCGCACGCCCCGCACCTCGACGGCGGCCGCGGGCAGGTCGTAGACGCCGCACATCAGCATCGCCGCGGTGTGCGGCGGGATCGCGGTCGTCGCGTAGAGGTAGGCGCCGAGGTCGGCGAGGATGCGGGCACGGATCGCCAGGAAGCGGCCGTCCGCGTCCAGCGCCAGCTCGACCTCGGCCTCGAGGCCGCGCCCCTGGTAGCTCGCGAGCAGGTTCTCGAGCCGGTCCTCCGCCCATTTGACGGGACGGTCGAGCGCGAGCGCGCAGAGCGCGGCCGCGGCCGTCTCGGGCGCGGCGATCCCCTTCGAGCCGAAGGCGCCGCCGACGTCGGGGACGCGCACGTCGACCTCGCGGCGCAGCAGCGGCTCGAGCGTCTCGCGCTGGCGGTGCGGGTCCTGCGCCGAGATCCAGAGCGCCAGCCGGCCGTCCTCGACGAAGGCGAGCGCGCCGCGGCCCTCCATCGGCGCCGCGGCCGTGCGCGGCAGCGAGAAGCTGCGCGCGACGACGTGCGCGGCCGCGGCGAAGGCGCCGTCGACGTCGCCGCCCGAGCGCGCGAAGCGCAGCAGCGTCTCCCCGGCCGCGTGCGGGTCGACGACCGGGTCGAGCGGCTCCCAGTCGACCACGACCAGCTCGGCCAGGTCCTCGGCGGCCGCCCGCGTCTCGGCCACGACCGCGGCGACGGGCTGGCCGGCGTAGAGCGCCTCCTCCGCCGCCAGCAGCGGGTGCGGCGCCGCGGCCGTCTCGGCACCCGGCGGCGTCCGCACCGGGAACTGCCCCAGGTCGGCCGGCAGGTCGGCGGCGGTCAGGACGAGCAGGGCGCCGCCCGGCTTCGCGATCCCGCCGATCCGCGCCCGCGCGAAGGGGCTGCGGACGAAGGCGACGTGCGCCTGCCCGGGCAGGTCGATGTCGTCCAGGTAGCGCGCCTGCCCGCGGAGGACGCGCTCGTCCTCCCGCCGCTCGACCGGTGTCCCGACCAGCCGGGTCATTTCCCGCTCCGGCACCGGCCAGGCCGGCACCTCCGCTCCCTGATGAGCTCCGTCGAGCCTACGCTCATGCGGCGACCAGGGGCTCGAAGGGGATCCCGTGCAGCGACTCGGCGCGGTCGTCCCGCACCACCGTCAGGGCGCCGAGCTGGATCCCCATCCGCTCGTCGGGCGTGACCGGGTTCGGCTGGATCACGATCGTCATGTCCCGCTCGATCGTGCGGCCCGGCCGGCGGCTCGGAGCCGTTGCGCCAGTGCGCGACGCAGGAGCGGTCGACGAGCGGCGCCGTGTAGTCGATCCCGTAGCCGTGGATCAGGTCGTCGTAGATCGCGTAGCCGGCCTCGCCGATCACCGACGCGTTGCGGATCGCGTCGCCCTCGCTCGAGCCGGCGCGCATGCCGGCCGCGATCCGCTCGTAGGCCGTCCCTGGCGACGTCGAAGAGCCGCTGCCACTCGGCCGTCGGCTCCGCCTGGACGAAGACGGGCCGGTGCACCTGGCCCGAGTAGGCGCCGAGCGAGGCGGAGAACTCGGTCAGGATCACGTCGCCGCGCTCGAGCCGCCGCCCGCCGGGGTTCTGGGCCGGCAGGCAGCCGTTCGGCGCGGCCATCGGCATCGAGCGCAGGAAGGTGATCCGCACCGAGCCGCCGCGGCGGCGGTAGGCGTCCTCGCAGATCGCCACCAGCTCCGCCTCGCTGCGGCCCGGCCTCGCCTCCCGCTGCAGGGCGAGGATCGCGAGGTCGGTCAGCTCGGCGGCGCCGCGGATCCGCTCGATCTCCTCGGCCGACTTGACGATCCGCAGGCCGGCGAACGCGGCGGTCAGCTCCTCGAGCTCGAGCTCGGGCAGCTCCTCGCGGAGGCGCGCGTGGTGCTGCCAGGGCATCCCGACCGACCAGACGGCGTTGACGCCGACGAGCCCCGCGCGCCGGGCGCCGAGCTCGCGCAGCCGGGCCGCGACCGTCGCGCCCGGGTCGTAGCCGCCCCATTCGACCCGCGCCGTCTCGACCCGCTCCCGCGCGTCCGGCACGTGGTTGACGAGGCCGACGTAGAGGACGCTCTCGGCGTCGGGCTCCCGCGGGACGACGAGGTAGCAGTGGTGCATGTCGAGGTACTCCGTCAGCCAGAACGGGTTGACGTTGTTGTGCCGGTTGACGCCGGAGTTGCCGAAGAGGACGAGCGCGTCGAGGTCGTGCTCGCCGAGGAGCGCGCGCGTCCGCTCGAAGCGGCTCGCCATCTCCGCCTCGCCGAACCTCACGTGAGGCGCTCCCCCAGCCAGTCGGCCGCGAGCGGCCGGTAGAGGTACGGGAGGTTGTTGCAGACGTGGTTGCCGTCCTCGTAGAGCACCCACTCGGCAGCGGGCGCGCGGTCGGCGATCTTCTTCGTGTCGGCCCAGGGGATCAGCCGGTCGAGCTTGCCGGTGATCACGAGCTGCGGCCGCTCGAGCCGCTCGGCGACGCCCTCCAGCGAGAGCCGGAGCGCGCGCTCGCGGCCCTCGCCCTCGTCGGCGGCGCCCGAGTGGTGGACGAAGGTCTCGCGCGTCAGCAGCGGGAGCCCGTCCCAGGCCTCGCCGAAGCAGAACGGCCCGCTGACGCCGACCGCGGCGGCGACGCGCTCGTCGAGCAGCGCCCGCGGCGCGTAGTAGCCGCCGAGCGAGACGCCCGCGGCGCCGACGGGGCCGTCCCAGGCGAGCGTGTCCAGGGCGGCCGCGACCGCGACCTCGTAGTCGGCGCGGATCCGCGTGTGCCGGCCCGACTCGCCCTGGCCCGGCCCGTCGAAGGAGAAGGTCGCGAGGCCGCGGCGGAGGAAGACCTCCTCCCAGCGGAAGAACTCCTCCTTGGTCGAGTCGAGCCCCGGGAGCAGCAGCACGAGCGGCGCGCGGCTCTCGCCCGGGCGGCGCAGGTTGCCGACGAGGGGCCCGTCCTCGAACGGCACCTCGACCCGCTCGGCCGTCGCGTCGAGCAGCCGGTGGGCCTCCCGCAGCGCCGCGATCGCCCGGTCCTCGGCCTCGTCGTGCGCGGCGAGGTCGACGATCCAGACGAACTTCGCGAAGTGGTAGGAGAGCGCGGCGGACACCCACGCCTCCCCCGCGGTCAGCGTCCTCCCCGCCTGCTCGGCCTCGCGTGCGAGCGTGGCGTGCCGGTCGCCGTTCCCGACCCAGGCGGGCAGCCACTCCTCCCAGCGCTCGAGCGGCGCCGTCACGCGTGCGAAGTCGTTCGGGTCGACGCCCTGGCTTCCGAACCGGGGCGCCCAGTTGGCGATCGCGGCCTCGACGCGGGCGTCCGTCAGGTCCCTATCCTGTCCACGTGGCCAGGATCAGCTACGTCGACATGGCGACGGTGACCGATCCCGAGCTCGTCGGGTACATGGAGCACTCGCGGCGCTACGGGACGCCGCGCCCCGAGACGCAGGCGATCCGCTTCCACGTCCCCGAGGTCGCGAAGGCCTTCTCGCGCGGCTGGGAGCGCATCTTCCGCGGCGGCGTCCTCGAGCACCCGCTCAAGGAGCTCTGCCGCGTCTACGTCTCGAAGACGATCGACTGCGACTACTGAGGCTCGCAGCGGTCCCTCCGGGGGAGGGACGAGGGCCTGACCGAGGACGACTACCGCGACCTGCTCGACTTCGAGCGCTCCGACCGCTTCGACGAGCGGCAGAAGGCGGCGCTCCTCTACACCTCGCACCTCGTCTGGAACCCCGAGGGGCTCGACGACGCGGTCTGGGCGCGGCTGCGCGAGCACTTCAGCGAGGAGCAGATCGTCGAGCTGGGCTCCTTCGTCGCGCTCACCTTCGGCCAGCAGCGCGTGATCAAGACCTGGGGCGTCGGCCACAACGAGCTCCCCGCCGAGGCCGGCGCGGGGCTGGCCGAGGAGGGGCGCTAGATGCCGCACGTCGAGGGCGACCCGCGCGCGATCCACGACGGCGTCGTCGAGACGTACGCCTACATCCGCGACAACGTGCTCACGCGGGGCGTCGTCGACCAGGAGCTGAAGCGGCTCTGCTTCCGCTACGTCGCCGAGGACCCGCAGGCGACGGATCTCGACCGCTTCGAGGGGCGCGAGCGGCTCGCGCTCGAGTGGGCGCACGCGATCGTCTGGGACTCCGACCGCGCCGACGACGCGCTCTGGGAGCGGCTCCACGCGGAGTTCTCCGAGCAGGAGCTCGTCGACCTCGGCTGCTCGATCGGCTTCTACCTGGGCCAGCGGAACTTCCTGCGCACGCTCGGTCACGACGAGCCTCCACGCTGAAGCAGCCGCTCGGCGTTGCCGCACAGGATCGCGCGCTCCTCCGCCTCGGGCAGCCCGAGCGCCCGGACGATCTCGGCCGGCCGCTCGACGCCCATGTCGAACGGGTAGTCGGAGCCGACGACGACCTGCTCCGGCCCGGCGAACTCGACCAGGGCGCGCAGCACCTCGACGTCGTGGACGACCGTGTCGTAGACGAAGCGGCGCAGCGCGGCGAGCACGTCGCGGCCGCCCTCGCGGAGGCCCTGCTCGTGCGCGAGCCGACCCCGCAGCGCCAGGATCGCGCCGCCGCCGTGGGCGAGCACGACCTGCAGCCGCGGGTGCTCGTCCAGCACGCCCGCGAGGACGAGGTGCGCGGCCGTGATCGTCGTCTCGAGCGGGTTCGCGACCGTGTTCCAGAGGTAGTGCTGCTCGAAGACCGGGTCGCCGAGCCCCTTCGTCGTCGGGTGCACGAAGACGAGCGCGCCGCTCTCCTCGGCGGCCGCCCAGAAGTCGCGGAAGCGCTCGTCGCCGAGGTAGAGCCCGTCCTGGCGCGCGCGCACCTCGACGCCCGAGAGGCGGCCGTCGGCCATCAGCTCGCGGAGCGCGTCGGGCCGGTCGAGCCGGGCCGTCCCGAGCGCGGCGACGCGCGGGCCGACGAGGCCGGCGAGCGCCTCGTTCTGCCGCTCGGGCTCGCGGTCGAGCAGGTTGACCCAGGGGCAGAGGACGACCGTGTCGACGCCGGCCGCGTCCTGCTCCTCGAGGATCCGCGGCAGGTCCGAGAACTCGCGGATCGCCGAGCGGATCGTGCGGCCGTCGAGCGTCACCGCCTGCCCTCGCTCGTCCCAGGCGACCTCGACCCCGAGGCCCGGGACGACGACGTGGGCGTGGAGGTCGACGACGCTCATGCGACCACCAGCAGGAGCGAGCCGCCGACGACGAGCAGGCCGCCGGCCCAGATCAGCACCGTCACGCGCTCCACGTGCCGGCCCGAGATCAGCGGCGCGAGCAGCAGCACGACGGGCACCGAGAGCAGCCCGAGCGCGAGCACGACCGCGACCGTCGCCGAGTCGAGCGCCTCCCAGCGCGCCCAGACCGAGAAGCCGACCATGATCCCGGCGGCGAGCTTGAACGCGAGCGCCGCGTGCGAGCCGAGGCGCAGCACCTCCGGCCGCGGCCGGAACGGCATCAGCGCGCCGTAGACCGCGAGCGCGACCGCCATCCCGACCGTCAGCCCGACGAGCGGCGAGGAGAAGCCCTCGAGGCCGCGCTTGATGAAGATCGGGCTGATCGACCAGGCGAAGGCGGCGGCGAGCCCCGGCAGCGCCTCGCGCCAGTCCATCCTCCAGCCCTCGTCGCCGACGCGCTGGAGCGAGACGACGAGCGCGCCGACGACGATCAGCCCGATCCCGAGCCACGAGAGCCCGTGCGGCCACTCCTGCAGCCAGAGGGCGGCGATCGCCGCGCCCCAGACCGGGTTGGTCGAGAGCAGCGGGCTCGTCCGCGCGGCCCCGATCCGCATCTGGCTCAGGTTCAGGAACGTCCAGCCGACCGAGAAGTGGAGGACGCCCGCGGCCGCGAACCAGGCGATCCCGGCCGCGCTCGCGTCCGCGACGGTGCCGAAGCCGTCGGTCGCCGCGCTCGCCGCGACCAGCACGACGAGTGCGACCGCGAGCTGCAGGAAGGTCGCCAGGAAGACGTCGTTCATGCCGCCGACGGCCCGGCGGTTCAGGGACTGGAACATGCCGAAGCCGACGCCGGCCGCAGCCGCGAGCACCGCCCCCGACACCGCTACCCCGCTGCCGCCTGCTTCGACGCCGCCGTCGAGCCGCCGAAGTAGAGGTCGGCCATCTCCGGGTTCTCGAGCACCGACCTGGCGTCGCCCGTCAGCAGGACGCGGCCGCTCTCCATCACGACGCCCTGGGTCGCGAGCCGGAGCCCGAAGCGGACGTTCTGCTCGACGAGCAGGATCGTCTTGCCGGTCTCCCGCATCAAGCCCGACCGAGTCGGAGACCGCCTTCAGCGCCTTCGGGTCGAGCCCGAGCGACGGCTCGTCGAGCAGCACGAGCGCCGGGTCGAGCATCAGCGTCCGCGCGAACTCGACCATCCGGCGCTGCCCGCCGGAGAGGTTGCCCGCCTTGTCGTCGCGCCGCTCGGCGACGAGCGGGAACAGCGACTCGACCTCCTCGTAGCGCTCGCGGACGAGCTGTCGCCGGCGCCGGATCACGTAGGCCCCCATCAGCACGTTCTCGCGGACGGTCAGGCCCGGGAAGAGCCCCTGCGACTGGGGAACCTGCGCGACGCCGAGCCCGAGGATCCGCGCCGGGTCGGCGCCGCCGATCGGCCGGCCCTCGAGCACGACCTCGCCGGCGCGCGGCCGGAGCAGGCCGCTGACGACGCGGAGCACCGTCGACTTGCCGGCCCCGTTCGGGCCGACGATGCAGGTGACGCTGCCCTGCGCCAGCTCGAGGTCGACGCCCTGGAGCACGTCGCCGCCGCCGTAGCCGGCATAGACGCCCTCGAGGCGCAGGAGCGTCACGACACCTCCGCGAGGTAGTCCGTGCCGAGGTAGGCGTCGAGCACGTGCGGATCGGCCTGGACGACCTCCGGCGCGCCCGAGCAGATGCAGGAGCCCTGCGCGAGCACGTGCACGGGGTCGCAGAGGCCGAGCACGAGGGGCATGTTGTGCTCGACGATCAGGAACGTCCTCCCGCTCCGGTTCAGCTCCCGGATCGTCTCGGCCATCTGCTCGACCAGCGTCGGGTTGATGCCGCCGGCCGGCTCGTCGAGCAGGATCAGCCTCGGGTCGAGCATCAGCACCTGCGCCAGCTCGACCAGCTTCTGCTGCCCGTAGGAGAGCGCCGCCGCCTTCTGGTCGCGGAAGCGGCGCATGCCGACGAAGTCGAGCAGCTCCTCGGCGCGGCGCGCCTCGGCGCCGCTGACGGCGCCGGCGGCCAGCTGGCCCCAGGAGAACTTCCGCAGCGGCGCGACCACGTTCTCGAGCACGGTCATCTCGCGGAAGAGGCGCGTGATCTGGAAGGTGCGGCCGAGGCCGAGGTGGGCGCGCTCCCACGGGTGCAGCCGGTCGATCCGCCTGCCGTCGAACTCGATCGTGCCGCCGTCGGGCCGCGTCGTCCCGTCGATCATGTTGAAGAGCGTCGTCTTGCCGGAGCCGTTCGGCCCGATCAGCCCCGTGATCGTCCCCTCCTCGACCGCGAGCGAGCAGCCCGAGAGCGCCTGGACGCCGCCGAAGCTCTTGCGGATCCCCTCGACGGCGAGCAGCGTCCGGCCGGTGCGGAGCGCGTCCCGCTCCTCGCGCGAGAACTCCCGGATCTCGATCCGCGTCTCGAGCCGCGCGCCGACGTTCGCGGTCGCGCGCCGCGCCTGCAGCCTCCGGCTGAGCTCGGCGACGCTCGGGATGATCCCGCGCGGCAGCACCAGCACGACCGCGGCGAGCAGGCCGCCGAAGATGATCAGCCGCCAGTTGCCGCCGCTGAAGGTGTTGTTCGTCCACTCGTTCAGCCACTCGAGGATGAAGGCGCCGAGGACGGGCCCGAGGATCGTGCCGCGGCCGCCGAGCAGCACGGCCAGCACGACCTGGACGCTGACGACGATGTCGAACATCCCGCGCGGGTCGACGAAGGTCAGGTAGTAGGCGAAGAGCCCGCCGGCGGCGCCGATCAGGACGGCGCTGGCGACGAACGCCAGCACCTTGTAGACGGGCGTGTTGACGCCGACGGCGGCCGCCTTCGACTCGTCCTCGCGGATCGCGATCAGCCCCATGCCGAACTTCGTCCGCCGGATCCACCAGGCGAGCGCGACGTTCAGCACGAGCAGCCCGAGCAACCCGTAGTAGAAGGGCCAGTTCTGGTAGGCGCGGTCCCAGCGGGGCAGCGGCAGCGTCAGCCCGTGGTTGCCGTTCGTGACGACGGACCAGTTGAGCGTGACGATCTGCATGATGAAGAGGAAGGCGATCGTCAGGATCACGAACGAGTGCCCGCGCGTGCGCATCAGCACCGCGCCGACGACCGCCGCGAACACGCCGGCGACGACGGCCGAGACCGGGACGAACCAGAACGGCGAGGCGCCGTCGAACACCCTCACCGCGAGGATCGCGGTCGTGTAGGCGCCGATGCCGAGGAAGGCGCTCTGCCCGAGCGACACGTAGCCCGCGTAGCCGGAGATGATGTTCCAGCTCGAGCCCATGATCGCGAAGAGCAGCGAGAGGATGATCATGTTCTGGTAGTAGAGGTTGTCGCTCGCGATCGGGTAGACCGCGAGCAGCAGCGCGAAGAGCGCGAACGCCGCCGTCCCCCACTGCGCGACCGAGAGGCGCCCGGCGAGCGGCACAGCGAGCGTCGCGTGCCGCGCGCTCATACCGCCACGTCCTCCCGCAGGCGCTGGCCCATGATCCCCTGCGGCCGCGCCAGCAGCACGACCATGATCACCGCGTACGGCACCATCGTCGCCCAGCGCGGCGAGATGTAGGTCGCGGTCATCACCTCGGCGAGGCCGAGCGCGACGGCGCCGATCGCGGCGCCGCTGAGGCTGCCCATGCCGCCGAGCACGATGATCCCGAGCAGCCGCGAGATCCACTGGTAGTGCGACCCCGGCAGGAACGGGTAGAGCACCGCGACGATCGAGCCCCCCGTGCCCGTGGTGGAGACGCCGATCGCGAACGTGAGAGCCGCGACCCGCCGCGGGTTGACGCCGACGAGCCGCGCCGAGCCGACGTTCTCCGAGACGGCCCGGATCGCGCGCCCGAGCCAGGTGGCGTGCAGCAGCACGTAGAGCACGGACAGGACGCCGATCGCGAGCAGGCAGCCGTACACCTGCGTCTTCGGGAAGTAGTAGCCGCCGGCGCGGTACGACTCGCTGAAGTAGCCGGGGGTCGCGGCGTGGGAGGTGTTCGACCACGCGAGCCCCATCGCGCCCTCGAGCACGAGCGCGATCGCGAACGTCAGCAGCACCGACATCGACGCGGGCCTGCCGGCGATCCAGCGCACGGTGGTCTCGTACATCGCGTAGCCGACGAGGAACATCGCCGGCGTGGTCACGAGCGCTCCGAGCAGCGGGTCGATGCCGGCCTGCTTCCAGAGCGCCCAGGCGAAGAAGGCGGCGAGGATCATCAGCGCGCCCTGCGCCACGTTGATCACGTCCATGACGCCGAAGATCAGCGAGAGGCCGGAGGCGAGCAGCGCGTAGACGCCGCCGATCAGGAGCCCGAGGATCAGCGCCTGCAGGAAGATGTGCATCAGCCGAGAGGCGGCCCGGGGCGGGAGAGCACGCTCTCCCGCCCCGGCTCCGTCCGGATCGTCGCTACTTCGACCACGCAGGCTTCGGGTCGACGATCGTGTCCGAGGTCGCACTGTCCTGCGGGAGCACGATCTGCTCCTTGCCGTCCTGCCACTGGGCGAGCAGGAACGCCTGCTGCGGCGCGCCGGTCTCGTCCCAGCTGAGCTTGCCGAGGATCGTCTCGACGGAGTTCGCGTGCAGCCAGTCGGCGATCTTCTGCTGGTCGATCGAGCCGACCTCCTCGACCGCCTTCTGGAGCACCTGCGCCGCCGCGTAGCCGTCGGCCGCGTCTTCTGCGATCGAGTCGCCGGCGCCGAACTTCTTGTGGTAGGCGTCCTGGAAGTCCTGGTTCCCCGGCGTCTGCGCGTCGGGATGCCAGCTGACCGCGTAGAAGATGCCCTCGGTGTTGCCGGCGCCGATCCCGCTCGAGAACTGGTCGCCGAACGACGGCGTCGAGGCCTGGAACATCTGCTTCGGGCTGTAGCCGACCTTGATCAGCGCCCGGTCGAGGTTGACGCCGTCGGCGAGGCCGGCCGAGCCCTGTGCGATCACGTCGGGCTTCTTGGACGCGATCGAGGACGCGATCGCGTCGAAGTTGACCGTCTCCGGCGGGTAGACCTTCGAGTAGACGGTCTTGACGCCCGCCGCCTCGAGCTGCTTCTGGATGCCCTCCGCGACGGGGCCGCCGAACGGGTCGTCGGCGATCACGTACGCGGCCGTCTTCGGCTTCTGGTCGCCGGAGAGGTTCGACGCCCACTGGGAGAACAGGTCCGCCTGGTGCGGCGCCGTCGCCTGCTGCGCGAAGAAGAGCAGCTTGAAGCCGCGGTTGAACATCTCCGGGGAGCCGCCGGCCGGCTCCACGTAGACCATCCCGCCCTTCTCGGCGACCGCCGAGGCGGGGATGTTGAGCAACGAGGAGAAGGTGCCGAGCAGCAGGTCGACCTTGTCCTGGTTGATCAGCGCGTTGTAGTCCGAGACGACCGTGTTCTGGTCGGACTGGTCGTCCTTGATCACGAGCTGGACCTGCCGTCCGAGCAGACCGCCGTTCGCGTTGATCTGGTCGGCCCAGACCTGGTACCCCTTCTTGGCGGCCGCTCCGGGCTCCGAGAAGTCGCCTGTCAGCGGCAGCGACGCGCCGATCTTGATCGGCTCGCTGCTCCCGCCGCCCCCTCCGCCGCCGCAGCCCGCCGCGACCGTCGCGAGTACGACGACCAGCGGCGCGAGGACGGTCCACGAACGAATCCGACGCATCAATTGACCTCCGTGAACGTTGACATGACCCGATGCCTGCCTCCCTGGTGCTCCGAAGGAGCCCTCCCTTCTCCCCCCGTCATCGCCGACCCGCCTGGTGGTTCAGGGTCAGCAGCTTCAGCTCCGTCATCTCCTCGATCGCGTAGCGGAGGCCCTCGCGCCCGAAGCCCGAGCGCTTGACGCCGCCGTACGGCATGTGGTCGACGCGGAACGTGGACACGTCGTTGACGATCAGGCCGCCGACCTCGAGCCGGTCGAAGGCCTCCTCGACGAGGCGCATGTCGTAGGTGAAGAGCCCCGCCTGCAGGCCGAAGTCGCTGTCGCCCGCCCGCTCGATCGCCTCGAGCGGGTCGGTGTAGCGGTAGAGGCCGACGAGCGGGCCGAAGACCTCCTCGCAGGAGACCTTCATCCGCTCGTCGAGACCCGTCAGCAGCGTCGGCTGGACGAGCGTGCCGTCGCGCTCGCCGCCGCGTGAGCACGGTCGCGCCGCCGTCGACGGCCTCGCGGATCCAGGCCTCGAGCCGCTCGGCGTTCTCGGCGTCGATCACCGGCCCGACGTCGGTGGCCTCGTCGAGCGGGTCGCCGACGACGAGGCGCTCGAAGCCGGCGACCAGGTCGTCCTCGAAGCCGGCGAGCGCCTCGTGGGCGTAGACGCGCTGCACCGAGATGCAGGTCTGGCCGGCGTAGGTCGTGCCGCCCCAGACGATCCGCTCGGCCGCGAGCCCGGCGTCGGCGTCCTCGTGGACGATCACCGCGGCGTTGCCGCCGAGCTCGAGCGTGACCCGCTTCATGCCGGCGCGGCTCTTCAGGCCCCAGCCGACGGGCGGGCTGCCGGTGAAGGTGAGCAGCTTGATCCGGTCGTCCTCGACGAGCGGCGCCGCGTCGGCGGTCGTCGAGGGGACGACCGCGATCCCCTCGGCGGGCCAGCCGGCCTCGAGCACGATCTGCGCCAGCCGGAGCGACGAGAGCGGCGTCTGGCTCGCCGGCCGCAGCACGATCGGGTTCCCGGCCGCGAGCGCCGGCGCGACCTTGTGCGAGACGAGGTTGAGCGGGAAGTTGAAGGGCGTGATCCCGGCGACCGGCCCGAGCGGGACGCGGCGGACGTGCGCGACGCGGTTCTCGGTGCCCGGGAGCCAGTCGAGCGGCACGATCTCGCCGTAGCCGCGCTTCGCCTCCTCGGCCGCGACGGCGAACGTGAAGGCGGCGCGGTCCGCCTCGAGGCGCGCCGTCCTGACCGGCTTCCCCGCCTCGAGCGCGATCGTCCGCGCGAACTCGTCGCGGGCGGCCGCGATCCCCTGCGAGACGCGCTCCAGCACCTCGGCGCGCTGCCAGGACGCGAGCCTGCGCGTCACCCGGAACGCGTCGGCGGCGCCCGCGATCGCGCGCTCGATCTCGGCGGGTCCCGCCCGGTGCACGACCGCGACGAGGCTGCCGTCGTAGGGGCTGCGGACCTCGTAGGTGCTGCCGGTGCGGACGGACTCGCCGCCGACGAGGATTCCGTGCTCGCGTGCCTGGGTCACGGCCATGCTCAGCTCACGAGCCCCGCCGGCTCCTCGACCAGGGAGGCCAGCGTGTCGAGGAAGCGCGCTCCCGCCGCGCCGTCGACTGCGCGGTGGTCGAACGAGAGCGAGAGGGTCAGCGTCGGCCGGACGACCGGCTGCCCGCCGACGGCGACGACGCGGTCGGCGATGCGGCCGACGGCCAGGATCGCCGCCTGCGGCTCGTTGACGATCGCCAGGAAGGCGTCGACGCCGAACATGCCGAGGTTCGAGATCGTGAAGGTGCCGCCCTGGACGTGCTCCGGGCGCAGCCGCCGCTCGCGGGCGGCGCCGACGAGCTCGCGGCGCCGCTCGGCGATCTCGCGCAGCCCGAGCCGGCCCGCGTCGTGGATCACCGGCACGACGAGACCGTCCTCTGCGGCCACCGCGATGCCGACGTTCGCGTCGTCCGAGCCGACGAGCGAGCCGTCCCGCCAGGAGGCGTTCACGCGCGGATGCTCCGCCAGCGCCGCGGCGACGAGCTTCACGAGCAGGTCGGTGTGCGTCACCTGCTCGAGGCCCGGCCTGCGCCTGACCGCGTCGCGCCAGCCGTCGAGGCGCGACGCGTCGACGTCGCGGACGAGGAAGAAGTGCGGAACCGTCTGCCAGCTGCGCTGCGTCCGCTCGGCCATCACGCGCCAGACCGACGAGACCTCGAGCGGCTCGCCGGGACGGGGCGGCGGAGCGGGCGGCGCCGACGCGGCCGCCTCGACGTCGGCGGCGAGGACGGCGCCGTGCGGGCCCGAGCCCACGAGCTCCTCGATCGCGATCCCGCGCTCGGACGCGAGCCGGCGCGCCTTCGGCGAGGCGAGCGGCCGGCGCGGCGAGGCGTCGGGAGCCGCCCCGTTGCCCGCCGTGCCGGCCTCCCGCGCCGGCGGAGCGGCGACGGCGCCCACCGCAGCAGGCGCCTTCGCCCGCTCCTCCGCCCTCGGAGCCTGCGTCGCGCTGCAGCTCTTCGCCGGGGGCCAGCACCCAGGCGATCACCTGCCCCACCGGGACGTCCTCGCCCTCGCCTGCGGCGACGCCGCCGAGCGTGCCGCCGGCGGGCGCCTCGACCTCGACCGTGACCTTGTCGGTCTCGACCTCGAGCAGCGGCTCGCCCTTGCGCACCTCGGCGCCCTCGGCGACGAGCCAGCGGAGCACCTTGCCGGTCTCCTGCGCCATCCCGAGCGCGGGCATGATCACCTCAGCCGGCATTCGCTCCCTCGCCGCGGGCCGAGGCGACCACCTGGTCGACGACGCGCCCGTTGTTCAGGTTCGACTGCGTCTCGCGCGTGCCGGGCAGCGTCCCGCCGACGGTGTACTGGCCGCCCGCCGTGACGAGCAGCTCCTCGGCCGGGAAGCGCGTGATGATCTCGCAGCCGTCGGCGGTGACGACGAGCTGCTCCTCGATCCGCGCCGCCGACCAGCCGTCCGCGGCCGGCCAGAAGGTCTCGAGCGCGAAGACCATGCCCTCCTCGATCGTCTCGGGGTAGTCGAAGGAGACGAGCCGCGAGAAGATCGGCTTCTCCCAGATCGAGAGGCCGACGCCGTGGCCGTACTGGAGCGCGAACGCGGCCTCCTCGTCCGGGAAGCCGAACTCCTCGGCGCGCGGGAACGTCTCGACCACCTCGGCGGTCGTCACGCCCGGCCGGATCATCGAGAGCGCGCGGTCGAGGATGTCGCGGCAGCGCTTGTACGCGTCCACCTGCGCCCGCGACGCCGAGCCGACCGCGAAGGTGCGGTAGTAGCAGGTGCGGTAGCCGTTGTAGGCGTGGAGGATGTCGAAGTAGGCCGGGTCGCCCGGGCGCAGCATCCGGTCGGTGAAGACGTGCGGGTGCGGCGAGCAGCGCTCGCCCGAGATCGCGTTGACGCCCTCGACGTGCTCGGAGCCGAGCTCGAAGAGGACGCGGTTGACGAGCGCGACGCACTCGTTCTCGCGCATCCCGGGCCGCATCGCGCGGAAGAGCTCGTCGTAGGCCGAGTCGACCATCGCGCAGGCGGTCGCGAGCAGCGTCACCTCGTCCTGCTGCTTCAGCTTGCGCGCGTCCTGCATCAGCGCCTGACCGTCGACGACGCGGATCCCCTCCGCCTGCAGCGCCTCGAGCACGGGCAGCTCGATCATGTCGACGCCGAGCGGCTCGTTCTCGAGCCCGCGACCCGCGAGCTCCGTCTTGATCTTCGCGGCGACCGACTCGGCGCGCCCCTTGACCGAGCCGCGCAGGGTCGAGATGCCGGCGCGCGAGCGCTCCTCGCCGTCGAGCCAGGGGCAGTAGATCGCGTGGTGCCGGGCCGCGGAGCCGAAGTCCCAGAGGATCGGCTCGCCGCCGCGCGGCAGGAGGACGAAGCGGATCAGCTTGTCCATCGCCCACGTGCCGATGTGGGTCGCGGTCAGGTAGCGGATGTTCGCCATGTCGAAGCAGAGGAGCGCGCCGAGCTCGGAGCCCTCCAGGTGCTGCTTCGCGCGGGCGAGCCGCTCCCGCCGCAGCCGGTCGAAGTCGACCCGTGCCTCCCAGTCGACCCCCATCGTCCCGTACGTCCGTATCGCCACGTCGTCCCCTCTCTACTTCCGCACCAGCGTCTTCGCCGCCTCGACGACCCACTCGGGCGTCGGCACGGTCTGGTCCTCGAGCACCGGCGAGAACGGCACCGGCACGTCCATCGCCCCGAGCCGCGTCACCGGCGCGTCCAGGTGCCAGAAGGCGCCCGTCGCGACGACCGCGGCCAGCTCGGCGCTCGCGCCGTAGCTCTGGTGGCCCTCGTCGACGACGATGCAGCGGCCGGTCTTCTTCGCCGAGGCGATCAGCGTCTCGCGGTCGAGCGGCACGAGCGTGCGCGGGTCGACGACCTCGACCGAGATGCCCTCGTCGGCGAGCGCCTCGGCCGCCTCGAGCGCGACGTAGACCATCGAGCTCGTCGCGACGACCGTCAGGTCCTCGCCCTCGCGCTTGACGTCCGCCTGCCCGAGCGGGAGCACGTACTCCTCCTCGGGGACGGGCCCCTTCGTCGCGTACATCATCTTGTCCTCGAAGACGACGACCGGGTTGTCGTCGCGGATCGCCGCCTTCAGCAGCCCCTTGGCGTCGTACGGCGTCGCCGGCAGCGCCACCTTCAGGCCGGGGACGTGCGCGACCCAGGCGTGCAGGCTCTGCGAGTGCTGCGCGGCCGAGCGGCGCGTCGCGCCGAGCGTCGTCCGCACGGTCAGCGGCGCCTTCAGCGTGCCGCCGGACATGTAGTGCGCCTTCGCCGCCTGGTTGGCGAGCTGGTCGAGGACGAGCGTCAGGAAGTCGCCGAACATGATGTCGACGACCGGCCGCATGCCGGTCATCGCCGCCCCGAGCCCGATGCCCGTGATCCCGGCCTCCGAGATCGGCGAGTCGATCACGCGCTCCGGCCCGAACTCCTCGACGAGCCCGGCCAGCACCTTGAACGGCGTCCCCGCCTCGGCCACGTCCTCGCCGATCACGTAGACCGTCGGGTCGCGCCGCAGCTCCTCGGCGAGCGCCTCGTTGACCGCCTGCGAGAGCGTCAGCTCCCGCGTGCCCGTCGCGACCGGGCTAGGCGAAGACATGCTCGTCCACCTCCTCCTCCGGCGGGAAGGGCGCCTCGAGCGCGAACTCGACGCCGGCCGCGATCTCCGCCTCGGCCTCCTCGGCGATCCGCTCGAGCGTCTCCGGGTCGGCGATCCCCTCGTCGACGAGCCGGGAGCCGAGCTTCGTGATCGGGTCGCGCTCCGTCTTCCACTGCTCCTCCTCGTCCTTGGAGCGGTAGTAGGCGCGGTCGATGTCGCCGACGTGGTGGCCGTGGTAGCGGTAGGTCTCGCAGACGAGGAAGCTCGGGCCCTCGCCCGCGCGCGCCCGCGCGACCGCGCGCGTCGCCGCCGCGTAGACCGCGCGGACGTCCTGGCCGTCGACGTCCTCGCACGGGATCCCGAAGGCGGCCCCGCGGGCGCCGATCTCGCCCGCCGTCGTCTCGGAGTAGTGGGTGTACTCGTTGTAGTGGTTGTTCTCGCAGACGTAGATCACCGGCAGCTTCCAGAGCGCGGCCATGTTCATCACCTCGTAGAGGAGCCCCTGGCCGAGCGCGCCCTCGCCGAAGAAGCAGACGGCGACCTCGTCCGTGCCCCGCATCTTCGCCGACTGCGCGGCGCCGGTCGCGATCCCGGCCGAGCCGCCGACGATCGCGTTCGCGCCGAGGTTGCCGTTCCGGTGGTCGGCGATGTGCATCGAGCCGCCCTTGCCGCGGCAGTAGCCCGGCTCCTTGCCGAGCAGCTCCGCGAACATCAGCTTCGGCTCGGCGCCCTTGGCGACGCAGTGGCCGTGGCCGCGGTGCGTGGAGGTGATCCAGTCGTCGGTGCGGAGCGCCTCGCAGACGCCGACGGCGATCGCCTCCTCGCCGATGTAGAGGTGCGTCAGGCCGGGCATCTTCGCGCTGCGGTAGAGGTTGTTGGCCTGCTCCTCGAAGGCGCGGATGCGGGTCATCTGCCGGTACATCCGCAGCGCGAGCTCGTGCGAGACCTCGACGCGCTCGCCGGCCGGCGCCGCCATCTAGCCCACCACCTTGCCGACGCCGGCCATCTGGGCCAGCACCTCGTAGACGATCGCGAAGTCGTGGTGGCCGAGCCCCATCCCGCGCGCGGCGGTCAGCAGCTCGTTCGAGACCGCCGTCGTCGGCATCGGCACCTCGAGCTGCCGCCCCGCCTCGAGCGCCAGGTTCATGTCCTTCTGCATCATCTCGCAGTCGAACCAGGCCTCCTCCGGCTGCTCGAGCACGAAGGGCCCGCGGTAGCGGAGCATCGGCGAGGCGATCACCGACTCGAGCATCGCCTTCACCGCCGTCTCGCGGTCCATGCCGTCCTTCTCGACGAGCAGGAGGCCCTCGCAGAAGGCGGTCATCTGGACGTGGAGGCTGAGGTTGATCGCGATCTTCAGCAGCAGCGCCTGCCCGTTCGAGCCGACGTGGCGGACGGTCGGGCCGACGTCGAGCAGGACCGGCCTCACCCGCTCGAAGGTCTCCGCGTCGCCGCCGACCATGATCGAGAGCCGCCCCTCCTCGAGCGTCGAGACCGAGCCCGAGACGGGCGCGTCGACCATCGCCGCGCCGAGCCCCGCGACCCGACCTGCGAGCGCGCGCGAGTCGGCGGGGGCGCCGGTCGTCATGTCGACGTAGGCCTTCCCCGCGGAGAGGCCCGCGAGGATGCCGTCCTCGCCCTCGGTGACGGCCTTCAGCGCCTTCGTGTTCGTGACCATCGAGAAGACGACGTCGGCTGCCTCGGCGACGGCGCGCGGCGTCTCCTCGAGCACGAGGCCGCGCTCGACCAGCCACTGCGCCTTCTCGCGCGTGCGGTTGTAGCCGTGAACGGTGTGCCCGGCGTCGAGCAGCCGCTTCGCGACCCCGCCGCCCATCACGCCGAGCCCCACGAATCCGAGTGTCGCCACGCGTTCCCCTTCCTCTCAGTCCTCGCGCCCGGTCACGGCGCTCTCGTCGATCTCGTCCTCGACCCTGCTGATGTGCTCGTGCATGCGGTCGCGCGCCTCGTCGGGACGGCGCAGCGCGATCGCGTCGGCGATCTGCCGGTGCTGCTCGAGCGACCGCTGCGGGCTGCCGGGGATGTGGTAGACGGTCCCGAGCGCCAGCTGGAGCTGGTGCCGGATCGCGTGCATCAGGTGCAGCGCGACGCGGTTGCCGGTCGCCTCGGCCACGGTCAGGTGGAAGCGGACGTCGGCGTTGATGTACCGCTCCTCCGAGCCGATCCCGTCCTCCATCTCGGCGATCGCGCCGTGCAGCGCGGCCAGGTGCGCGTCCGTCCGGCGCGCGGCCGCGAGCGCGGCCGCGCCGGCCTCGACGATCCGCCTGACCTCGAAGAGGTCGTGCAGGTCGCCCTCGGCAGCGGCGAGCAGGAGGCCGAGCGACTGGTTGAGCGGGTTGCGCCACTCGGCGACGACGAAGGCGCCGTCGCCGCGACTCTCGATCAGCCCCCGCGACTCGAGCATCCGCAGCGCCTCGCGGACGGAGGAGCGACCGACGCCGTAGGAGGCGACGAGCTCGCGCTCCGGCGGCAGCGCGTCCCCGGGGCCGAGCGCGCGGGCGCTGATCTGTCGCACGAGGGCGTCGGCGACCAGCTCGTACGTCTTGCGCCGGGCGATCGGCTCGAATGTCGGCTTGTCTGACAAGCGGACCAGGGCGCGACCTTACGAGCTCTGCCCGGACCCTGTCAAGTTCGTGACGCGATGGAACGAGCGGCTACAGCTGCCAGCTGCCGCCGCTCAGCACCGGCACGTGCCCGCCGTCCCGCGTGATCCCGGTCACCTCGAGCTCGTCGCTGCCGACCATGAAGTCCACGTGCGTCGCGCTCGTGTTGATCCGGTCGACGTCCTCCTCCTCGACCGCGAAGGCGAAGCCGTTCCCGATCGCGATGTGGCTGGCGGCGTTCTCGTCGAGGAGCGTGTCGTAGAAGACGGTCCGGAGCGGGCCGATCCGGCCCTCGCGGTCGACGAGGGCCAGCTCGCCGAGCCGGGAGGCGCCGTCGTCGAGCGCCGCGAGGCTGCGCAGGCCCGCCGCGTTCTCGTCCGCGTCGATCTCGACCGCGCGGCCGCCCTCGAAGCGGACGCGGAGGCCGCGGATGATCGTCCCGTCGCGGAGCACGAGCGGCTTCGTCGAGGTGACGTGGCCCTCGGCGCGGGTCGGGTCCGGGGTCGTGAAGACCTCCTCGGTCGGCAGGTTCGGCATGTGCCGGATCCCGTCGACCGTCTCGAAGTCGGCGGCCTGGAAGCGCGAGGTCGGCAGCAGGCCGATCGTCAGGTCGGTGCCCGGGCCCTCCAGGTGGATCGCGTCGAAGTGGCGCTCGCTCAGCTCGGCCGCGTTCGCGTTCAGGGTCGCGATCCGCTCCTCCCAGGCGGCGACGGGGTCGTCCTCGTCGAGCCGGAGCACGTGCTCGAGCTGCTGCCAGAGCCGTTCGTAGGCCTCCTCCGCCGGCAGGTCGGGGAAGACGAGCCCCGCCCAGGCCGGGGTCGGGCAGGGCGCGCCGCACCAGTTGGTGGTGCGTGCGCTGATCAGCTTCGGCACCTCCTTCTGGAACGGCAGCTGGTCGCGGCCGGCGCGGCCGGGGTCGAGCCCGTCCATCGCGTGCGGCGCCACGGGGCCGGTGAAGGAGATGCGCGCGCAGCGCTGCTCGCCCAGCTGCTCGGCGCGGTGGCCGTACCAGGACGGGACGAAGTCGAGCGTGTCCTCGGCCGCGTGCGCGATCCGCTCCCGCTTCACCCAGGGGTCGAACCAGGCGACGTCGACGAAGCGGGCGCCGTGGCGGTAGGCGGCGCCGGCGACCGCGCGCGTCAGCTCCTCGTGGCCGCCGACGTAGCCGGCGACGGAGACGATCTGTCCCGGCTGGACGTTGGCGCCGAAGTCGACGAGCAGCTCGGCGAGGCGTTCGTAACGGCTGTCCACGGCAGGCGATCCTACAGGCGGCACGAACTCGTCAGCGATGCCGACCGCGGCCGCGATCGAGCGCTTCCTCGCCTCGCCGGCGCTGTCGGAGGCGACCCGGCGCGCCTACCGCAGCGACCTGCGCCAGTTCTCCGCCTGGCTCGAGCGCCGCGGGGCCGCCCTCGACGAGGTCGACGTGCGCGCGCTCGCCGACTGGGTCGCCGAGCTCGGGCGCGTCCGCGCGACCGGCCGCAGGCTGGCTCCCTCCTCGATCGCCCGCAAGCTCGCCGCCGTGCGGGCGCTGCTCCGCTTCACGCTCGGCCCCGAGCGGGTGCCGGACGCGGGCCTCGCGCCGCGGCGCGTCCGCCACCTCCCCGACGCGCCGCGGCCGGCGGAGGTCGACGCCGCCCTCGCCGCGCTCGAGGGCGACGGGCCGCTCGCGCTCAGGAACCGCGCGCTCGTCGAGCTCGTCTACTCGTGCGGCCTGCGCTCGGCCGAGGCCGTCGGGCTCGACCTCGGGGACGTCGACTTCGAGCAGGAGCTCGTCCACGTCCGCGGCAAGGGCGCCAAGGAGCGGGTCGTCCCCCTCGGCGAGGAGGCGGCCTGGTGGGTCGCCCGCTACCTGCGCGGGGCGCGGCCCGAGCTCGCCCGCGGCGCCGTCGACGCGCTCTTCCTCTCGGCCCGCGGCCGCCGGCTCGACACCTCGACGCTGCGCCGCCTGCTGCCGCACCCGCACCGGCTCCGGCACGCGTTCGCGACCCACCTGCTCGAGGGCGGCGCCGACCTGCGCACGATCCAGGAGCTGCTCGGCCACAGCTCGCTCTCGACCACCCAGGTCTACAGCCACGTCGACGGCAGGCGCCTCCGCAAGGTCTACGACGGCGCCCACCCCCGCTCGTAGCGCTCGAGCTCCCGTTCCCGGCGCGGATCGTTTGCGGTTCGGCCGGTCGGTCGAGAAGGCGGTATGCGCTACCGCCGCGGCACCCGGCTCGACCCCTCCCAGGTCGACGACCTTCGCGGGCGCAGCGGGCTGCCGGGCGGCGGGATCGCCCTCGGCGGCGGCGGGCTGGGGCTCGCCGGGATCGTCGTCTACCTGCTGCTGAGCCTGCTCTCGGGCGGCGGCGGGGCCCGCTCTCCGCCCTCGACGGGCAGACGGTCGCCCAGGCGCCCCCGTCCCAGGCCCTCGGCAGCGAGTGCCGCACCGGCGCCGACGCGAACGCCAAGGAGGACTGCCGCATCGTCGCCGACGTCAACAGCATCCAGGCGTACTGGAGCGGAGCGGTGAACGGCTACACGCCGGCGAAGACGGTCTTCTTCACGGGCTCGACCGGCACCGGGTGCGGTCAGGCGACGAGCGACGTGGGGCCGTTCTACTGCCCCGCCGACGCGCACGTCTACATCGACCTCGGCTTCTTCGACGAGCTGCGCAGCCGCTTCGGCGCCCGCGGGGGGCCGTTCGCCCAGGCGTACGTGCTCGCACACGAGTACGGCCACCACGTGCAGGACCTGGCCGGCAGGCTCGGCAGCGGCTCGAGCCGAGGCAGGCGCACAGGGCGCGTTCCGTGCGCACGGAGCTCCAGGCCGACTGCTACGCCGGGGTGTGGGCGCGGCACGCGGTCGAGACCGGCTACGTCGTCGAGCTGACGCAGGCGGACATCGCCGACGGGCTCGACGCGGCCGCGGCGGTCGGCGACGACAGGATCCAGGCCCGCGCGCAGGGCCGCGTCGATCCGGAGACCTGGACGCACGGCTCCGCCGCCCAGCGTCAGCGCTGGTTCCAGACCGGCTACCGCAGCGGCAAGCCCGGCTCCTGCGACACGTTCACCGGCGCGGTCTGAGCCTGGATCCACCGATTCGCGCGGGGCTGGGCGCCCGCCTCGGTGGATCCAGGCTGAGGCAGGACGCGACGGGCTCGGCGGCGAAGTCCGCCCGGCTGTGGACGAGCGCGATCCCGAGGTCGAGGGCTTCCTGGCGCTGCTGGCGGCACGCCGCGCGCCCCGCACCGTCGATGCCTACCGGCGCGACCTCGCGCACGTCGCAGCGCGGCTCGGGCACTCGCCGTCGACGGCGACGACCCGGGAGCTCGAGCTCTACCTCGCCGACCTGCGCGCCGAGGGGCTCGCGGCGACGACGATCGCCCGGCGGACGGCCGCGATCCGCTCCCTCTTCCGTCACCAGCAGCTGCTCGGGCAGCGAGACGACAACCCCGCCGCCGCGCTCGACCTGCCGCGCCGGCCGCGGAAGCTGCCCCGCACGCTCTCGCCGGCGGAGGCGGAGCGGCTGATCGACGCCGCCGCCGGCGTCACTCCCCGCTCGCTCCGCGACGCCGCTCTCGTCGAGCTGCTCTACGGCGCCGGGCTCCGCGTCAGCGAGGCGGTCGGGCTCGGCAAGACGGGCGTCGACCTCGAGCAGCGGCTCGTGCTCGTCACCGGCAAGGGCGACAAGCAGCGCGTCGTCCCGGTCGGCCGCGCCGCCGTCGAGGCGCTCCGCCGCTACCTCTCCCGCGGGCGGCCCCACCTCGACACCCGGCACCGGCCGGAGCTCTTCCTGAACGCGCGCGGCGGCCCGCTGACCCGCGCCGGAGCCTTCCTGATCCTGCGCAAGCTCGCCGAGAAGGCCGGCCTCGAGCCGGAGCGCGTCCACCCGCACCTGCTCCGGCACTCCTTCGCGACGCACCTGCTCGAGGGCGGCGCCGACCTCCGCTCCGTCCAGGAGATGCTCGGACACGCCGATCTCGCCACGACGGAGCTCTACACGCACGTATCCGATCGACGCCGTCGGGAGTTGTACTTCCGAGCGCACCCACATGCGCGACGGAAGCAACGACCGAAGGCTGCGAATGACGAGTCTTGACCCGAACACCGCTCTCTCGCTCGTGCTCGTGCTGGGCATCGGCTACGTGATGATGTTCGCCGGCGTCTCGAAGAACGCGCTGGAGTGGAAGCGGCGGCGGCGCGTCTGCCCCTCGTGCGGGCGGCACGACGCGACCTGCGGCTGCCACTAGCGCGCGCTAGCGCGACTTCTTCTTCAGCTCCGCCGCGATCTTCGCGGCCGCCTCGCGCAGCTCGCGCGGCTGCTCGTCGTTCCCGGCGAGCGAGGAGAGGAGCACGATCGTGTTCTGCTGCGGCGAGCCGTGGCGGAGGCAGACGACCGCGAGGCGCCGCACGGCCTCGTTCGGGTCGTGCGTCAGCAGCTCGTGCAGGAGCGGGCGGACGCCGTTGACGAGCCCCGGCGCGTCGCGGGCGAGCAGCTCGAGCGAGAGCAGCGCCGAGCCGCGGCAGGCGGGCGAGGTGTCCTCGAGCCCGCGCCGGAGCAGCTCGGTCTTCTGCCGGAAGCGGAACTGGCCGATCCCGCGGTAGGCGACGATCCGCCGGCGGAAGTCGGCGTCGCGGGCCGCCGCCTCGAGCTCCTCGTCCCAGCGGCCGCGGAGGTCGGCGAGCTCCTGCTCGGCGCCGCGCTCCGCGAGGGTGGCCGCCTCGGCCGCCGCCTCGGCCAGGTTCACGCCACCGCGCCGGCCGGGCGCGGGTCGGGCCCGACGTACCGCGCCGACGGCCGGAACAGGCGGCCGGTGCGCTTCTGCTCGAGGATGTGCGCCGACCAGCCGCCGACCCGCGAGCAGGCGAACATCGCCGGCGCGAGCGGGGGCGGGATCTCCGCGACGTCCAGCACGAGCGCCGAGTAGTACTCGACGTTCGTCGCCAGCACGCGCTCGGGGTGGCGCTCCTGCAGCACGCGCAGGGCGGCGCTCTCGAGCTCCTCGGCGACGTCGATCTGCGTCGCCCCCAGCTCGCGCGCCGTCCGCTTCAGGATCCGCGAGCGCGGGTCCTCGGCGCGGTAGACGCGGTGGCCGAAGCCCATGATCCGCTTGCCGGAGGCGACCGCGTCGCGCACCCACTTCTCCGGGTCGCCGAGCTGCTCGACCTCCTCGAGCATCGGCTTCACGTAGGCGGGAGCGCCGCCGTGGAGCGGCCCCGAGAGCGCGCCGACGGCCGACGAGAGCGCCGCGCCGCAGTCGGCGCCGGTCGAGGCGACGACGCGCGCGGTGAACGTCGAGGCGTTCAGGCCGTGCTCGGCGGTGCAGATCCAGTAGGTGTCGATCGCCTTCACGTGCCGCGGGTCGGCCTCGCCGCGCCAGCGGAGCAGGAACTTCTCGGCGGCGGTCGACCCCTTGGCGACGACCTCGTCGGAGGCGGGCTCGCGCCCGTCGGCGGTCGCGGCGCTCCGCGCCACGATCTCCATCATCTGCGCCGAGAGGCGGCCGAGGTCCTCGCGCGCCTGCTCGTCCGAGATCTCGTTCAGCTTGCCGAGCCCCCACCCGCCGGCGAGCCGCGCGGTCTCGGCCTGCAGGTCGGCCGGCGCGTGGCCGGAGAGCCGCGCCGGCTCGTAGGGCTCGGGCGCGGGCATCGTCGAGGTCAGGTCCTCGTCGACGAGCAGGCCCCAGACGTTCTCGTACGGGTACCGGCCGACGAGCTCCTCGATGTCGACGCCGCGGTAGCGCAGCGTGCCCCCGTCCCGGTCGGGCTCGGCGATCTCCGTCTCGACCGCGACGACCCCTTCGAGGCCCGGCGTGTATGCGACTTCCGTCATCTCGCTCCTTCCACAGTTCGCCGAGAAGACGGTACCCGAAGGGGATGCCCGGGAGGCGCACTTAGAATCGGTCCCGTTGACACATCTGGCGTACGAGCAGTTGGGAGCACGGAGATGAGCGAGAGAAGAAAGGTGACCGTCGTCGGCGGCGGCAACGTCGGCGCGACCTGCGCGCTCGAGCTGGCGCGCGCGGACTACGCGGACGTCGTCCTGGTCGACATCGTCGAGAACCTGCCGCAGGGCAAGGCGCTCGACATGAACCAGATGGCGGCGGTGGTCGGCTTCGAGCCGTACGTCGTCGGCGCGAACGGCTACGACGAGACGGCCGGGTCGGACGTGGTCGTGGTCACGGCCGGCAAGCCGCGCTCCCCCGGGATGAGCCGCGACGACCTCGTGACGACGAACGAGCAGATCGTCGGCGCGGTGACGAAGGACGTCGTCGCCGCCTCGCCGGACGCGGTGCTGATCGTCGTCTCGAACCCGCTCGACGCGATGTGTCACGTCGCCAAGAACGTCTCCGGCTGGGAGAAGCGCCGGGTCTTCGGGATGGCGGGGATCCTCGACACCGCGCGCTTCCGCGCCTTCGTCGCCTGGGAGACGGGGGCGTCGATCAAGGACGTGCAGACGCTCGTCCTCGGCGGCCACGGCGACCAGATGGTGCCCGTGGTCTCGGCGACGACGGTCGGCGGCGTGCCGCTGCGCAAGCTCGTCTCCGAGGAGCGGATCGAGGCGATGGTGCAGCGGACGGCGAAGGGCGGCGGCGAGATCGTCAACCTGCTCGGCACCTCCGCCTGGTACGCGCCGGGCGCGGCGGCCGCGCAGATGGTCGACTCGATCGTGCTGGACGAGAAGCGGGTGCTTCCCTGCACCGCCTACCTCGAGGGCGAGTACGGCGTCGACGGGCTCTACATCGGCGTCCCGGTCCGCCTCGGCGCGGGCGGCATCGACGAGATCTACGAGGTCGAGCTCGACGGCGCCGAGCGCGAGGCGCTCGACCGCTCGGCCGAGGCGGTGCGCGAGGTCGTCGGCGTCCTCTCGAGCTGAGCCGAGAGCCGTCGGGTGGGGCGCCGCCCGGCGAGGCCGGGCGGCGCCCACGGAGCTCGCTCGGCAGACACGTCGACGGAGCGCCGTCCCGCGCGCGACGGCTGCCCGGACGGGCACACGCCGCCGCTCTCTAAGCTGGCTGCGTGCAGCTCGGCCTCGAAGGACGGACGGCGATCGTCTGCGGCGCGTCCGCGGGGCTCGGCCTCGCCTGTGCCGAGGCGCTGGCGGAGGAGGGCGCGAACGTGGTCATGGTCGCCCGCCGCGCCGAGCTGGTCGAGCGCGAGGCGGAGCGGCTCGGCGGCGTCCCCGTCGCAGGCGACGTGCGCGAGGCAGACGTGCTCGAGCGCGCCGTGCAGACGGCGGTCGAGCGCTTCGGCGGCATCGACGTCCTCGTGCCGAACTCCGGCGGCCCGCCGCCGAGCAGCGCCACCGAGCTCACCCCCGAGACGGTGCAGTCCTCGGTCGAGCTGCTGCTGCTGCCGGTCGTCCGGCTCGTCAACCTGGCGCTGCCGCACCTGCTCGAGAGCGACCAGGCCCGCATCGTCCTGATCGCCTCGGTCGCGGTCCGCGAGCCGACCGCGAACCTCGCGCTCACGAACGCCGTCCGCCCCGGGGTCGTCGGCTACATGAAGTCGCTCGCAACGGAGCTGGCGCCCCGCGGCGTCACCGTCAACTCGGTCGCCCCGGGCCGGATCGAGACGGCGCGGATGCAGGAGCTGTACGACGAGGCGACGCTCGCGCGCCAGGCGGAGTCGATCCCGATGCGGCGGCTCGGACGGCCGCGCGAGCTCGGCGACCTCGTCGCCTGGCTCTGCTCGAGCCGCGGTTCCTACGTCACCGGGACGCTGATCCCCGTCGACGGCGGCCTCTCTCGCTCGCTGCTGTGAGCCCGCGTTACAGCCGCTGGGGCGGTCGGCTCGTCGTCCTCGGGCTCGTCCTGCTCGCGGCCGGCGTCGTCCTCTACGCCGTCCCGTCCGACAAGTACATCATCCTGCCGGACAAGGCCCACCCCGTCGCGCCGCTCGTCTCCGTCCCGCCCGCGGCCGCCAAGCCGGACCGACGACGGCGGTGCCGTCTACTTCGTCGACGTGATCGTGCGCAAGGCGTCCCTGCTCGAGAAGCTCTGGCCGGGGTACCGCGACGGCGCCGACGTCGTTCCCGCGGAGGCCGTCGTCCCGCCCGGTGGGAACGACGCCCAGCGCCGCCGGCTCGACCTGCAGGAGATGAGCCGCTCGCAGGAGATCGCCTCCGCGGTCGCCCTGCGCGCGGTCGGGCGGAAGGTCGAGGCCGACCCGACGGGCGTCGTCGTCGACGCGGTCGACCCGCAGGCGCCGGCCGCCGGCACGCTGCAGGTCGCCGACCGGATCGTCGCCGTCGACGGCACGCGGGTCCGGACGACCGGCTGCGCTCCGCGCGCAGCTGCAGAAGCGCAAGCCGGGCGACCGGGTGAAGCTGACGGTCGAGCGGTCCGGCAGCCGCAAGGAGCTGACGGTGAAGACGACGAGCGCGCAGGGGCGCACGGTCCTCGGCGTCATCGTCGAGCAGGCCGTCGACGTCAAGCTCCCGCTGAAGATCACGATCGACAGCGGCCAGATCGGCGGCCCGTCCGCGGGGCTCGCCTTCGCCCTCGACGTGCTGGAGAAGCTCGGGCGCGACGTCGACCACGGGCTCGACGTCGCCGCCACCGGCGAGCTCGCGCTCGACGGCTCGGTGCACCCCGTCGGGGGGCTGAAGCAGAAGACGATCGGCGCCCGCCGCACGGGTGTGGACGTCTTCCTCGTCCCGGCTGGGGATAACGCGACCGTCGCCCGGCGCTATGCGGACGGGCTGCGGATCGTGCCTGTGAAGAGTTTCCAACAGGCGTTGTCGTCCCTGGCGACGATCCCGGCCTCGAAGTAGGAAACAGCAGGTTTACACAGGATCGAATCTGCCGGAAATTGCAGGGTTTCCGACGCCTCCGACCCTTGCGGGCGACGGCCGAAGTCTCAAAGATCGAGCGGAGTCCGGCCCTTCCCCCAACCCCAAGCGAACGAGGCGATGAGCAACAAGACCCCCTCAACCTGCGGCGATTGCTACTTCCGGCGCGCGGGCCTCTGCGCCCTCGCGACCGAGACCCCCTGCCCCACCTTCCGCCTCGCGAACCGCGGCTCGCTGACGCCGCCGCCGCAGCCCCGGCTCGTGCCGCGGCCGCTGCACGCGCTCCAGACGGCGGCCGCCTAGGCCGCCGGGCTGCCGCCCCAGGCGCGGCGCTAGGCCGCGAGGGCGGCCGGCAAGAGGCCGGCCAGGCGCTCGATCCCCTCGCGGATCTCGTCCGGCGAGGCGAAGCTGAAGGCGAGCCGCGCCGTGTTCGCCGCGCCGCCGAAGTCGGCGCCCTTGACGAAGGCGACGCCCGCGTCCTCGGCCGCGGCCAGGAGCGCGTCGGCGCGCGCCGCGCTCGGGCAGCTCGAGCCAGAGGAAGTAGCCGCCCTCGGGTCGACTCCAGCTCGCGTCGCCGGGGAAGTGCTCGTCGAGCGCCGAGAGCATCGCGTCGCGCCGGGCCCGCAGGAGCCCGCTGACGCGCTCGAGGTTCGGCTCGAAGTTGCCGCGGCGGAGGAACTCGTGCACCGTCGCCTGCGCGAGCAGCACCGGCGTGATGTAGGTGGACGTCGCCGCAGCCTCGAGCGCCGACTCGAGCCCTTCCGGCAGCACGTAGTAGCCGACGCGGAGGCCGGGCGCGATCGTCTTCGAGAACGACGACGAATAGCCGACCCAGCCGCTCTCGTCGAGGGAGAAGAGCGACGGCGGCGGCTCGCCCTCGAAGCGGACGAGCCCGTACGGGTCGTCCTCGAGGACGAGCAGCTCGCGTTCGGCGGCGAGCTCGACCAGCCTGCGGCGGCGCTCGACCGAGAGCGAGAGCCCGCTCGGGTTCTGGAAGGTCGGGATCGTGTAGAGGAACGCGGGCGGCTCGCCGTCGTCGAGCGCGCGTTCGAGCGCGTCGAGCTCGAGCCCGTCCTCGTCGAGCGGCACCGGCACGATCTCGGCGCCGAGCCGCTCGAGGATCAGCAGCGGCCTGTCGTAGGTCGGCTGCTCGACGAGCACCCGCCGCGCACCGCGCGCGAGCACGTGCTCGGCGAGGAAGACGAAGCCCTGCAGAGAGCCGTTCGTGAGCAGGACGCGCGCGGGGTCGACGTCGTGACGCTCGGCGACCCACTCGCGGAGCGGCCGGTAGCCGCCGGCGGGCCCGTAGGAGAGGATCGTCGTCCCGTCCCGCTCGACCGCCTCGCGCGCGCAGTCGGCGAGCTCCTCGACGGGCAGGCACTCCGGGCGCGGGCGCGCCGCGGGCGAACGAGATCGGCATCCCGGCAGTTTAGAGGCTTGCCAGAGGCGCCCGCGGCCTCAGCCGCGGACGAAGGAGGTGACGAGCTCGGCCACCTCGGTCGGCGTCGTCCCGACCCGGATCCCGGCCGCCTCGAGCGCCTCCTTCTTCGCCTGCGCCGTCCCGGCCGAGCCGGAGATGATCGCGCCGGCGTGGCCCATCGTCTTGCCGGGCGGCGCCGAGAAGCCGGCGATGTAGGCGAAGACGGGCTTCGACATCGAGTCGTCGATGAAGCGGGCCGCCTTCTCCTCCTCGTCGCCGCCGATCTCGCCGACGAGCACGACCAGCTCGGTCTCCGGGTCGGCCTCGAAGCGCTCGAGCACGTCGATGAAGGAGGAGCCGACGACGGGGTCGCCGCCGATGCCGACGATCGTCGAGTTGCCGAGCCCGGACTGGGCCAGCTCGTAGCCGATCTGGTAGGTGAGCGTCCCGGAGCGCGAGACGAGGCCGATGTTGCCGGCGGCGAAGACCTCGGCCGGGATGATCCCGACGTTCGCCTTGTCCGGCGAGAGCACGCCCGGGCAGTTCGGCCCGATCATCGTCACGCCCCTGGGGCGGATGTAGTTGTAGACGCGCAGCATCTCGTGGGCGGGGATGTGCTCGGTGATGCAGATGACGGTGCGGATGCCGGCGTCGACGGCCTCGTAGACCGCGTCGGCGGCACCGCGGGCGGGCACGAAGATCAGCGAGGTGTTCGCGCCCGTCTGCTCGACCGCTTCGGCGACGGTGTCGAAGACCGGGATCCCCTCCACCTCCTGGCCGCCCTTGCCCGGGGTCATCCCGGCGACGACGTCCGTGCCGTAGGCGCGGTTGCGCAGGCCGTGGAAGCGCCCCTCCGAGCCGGTCAGGCCCTGGACGACGAGCCTCGTGTCGTTGTCGACGATGATCGCCACGGCTACTCCTTGACGGCGTGGATCGCGAGCTTGTCGAGGGTCAGGCGCCCGCCGGAGACGCGCCCGCCGAGCAGCGCCTCCGCCTCGCGGGCCTCCTCGCCGACACAGCCGGTGCGGGTCAGCCAGGCCTCGGAAGTCGAACGTGTGGGCGAACGTCTTCGTCTCGACGAGCCGCAGGCCCGCCTGCTCGACGAGCTCGAGCCACTCCGCCTCGGTGTAGTTGCGGACGTGCGAGGGGTCGCGCAGCGTCTCGGCGCGCTCGACGTCCTCGCCCATGTTGACCGTGTCCACGATCAGCACGCGGTCGGCGGCGACGCGGGCCATCTCCCGCACGGAGGCGGCGACGTCCCGGAAGTGGTGCGGCGCCGTCCGGCAGGCGACGACGTCGAAGGACGCGTTCGCGAAGGGCAGGTCCTCCGCGGTGCAGATCACGTCCGGGTGCATGCCCGCCGAGGGATCGCAGGTGACGACCTCGAGCCCCTCCTCGCGCAGCCGCCGGGCGACGTGGCCGCCGCCGGTCGCGACGTCGAGCGCCGTCCGCGCCCCGCGGGCCCAGGCGACGAGCTGCTCGAGGTCGTCGCCGCCGCGGTGCGCGTCCGAGTCGCGGTAGCCCTGCGCGCGGTCGTCCCAGACGGTCGGCCTCACTCGGCCAGCTCCACGGCGCGGCGGGCCGCCTCGAGCATCGTCGGCTCGACGAAGAGGTTGCGCGGCGCCGCCTCCTCGAGCAGCCGCCGCCCCTCTTCGGCGTTCGTGCCGTCGAGCCGGATCACGAGCGGCAGCTCGAGGCTTCATCTGCTCGAGCGCCTGCAGGACGCCGCGCGCGACCTCGTCGCAGCGCGTGATCCCGCCGAAGATGTTGAAGAAGACCGAGCGCACCTGCTCGTCGCGGGTGATCACCTCGAGCGCGTCGACGACGCCCTCCGCCGAGCCGCCGCCGCCGAGGTCGCAGAAGTTGGCGGGCCTGCCGCCGGCGACGACGACCACGTCCACGGTCGACATCGAGAGGCCCGCGCCGTTGCCGAGGATGCCGACCTCGCCGTCGAGCTTGACGTAGGTGACGCCCTTCTCGCGCGCGAAGGCCTCGAGCGGGTCGGCCGCGGCCGTGTCGCGCCAGCCGGCGATCTCGGGGTGCCGGTAGAGCGAGGAGTCGTCGACCGTGAACTTCGAGTCGAGCGCCTTCACCTCGCCGTCCGGCGTCACGATCAGCGGGTTGATCTCGGCGAGCATCGCGTCCGACTCGACGAACGCCTTGTAGAGCTTGCCGATGATCGCGACGAGCTGCTTCTGCTCCGACGGGTCCTCGACGCCGGCGCCGTAGATGACGCGGCGCGCCTGGTAGCCCTGGAAGCCCTCGAGCGGGTCGACGTGCAGCCGCGCGAGCGCATCGGGGCTGTTCGCCGCGACCTCCTCGATGTCGACGCCGCCACGGGTCGTCAGCATCAGGAGCGGCTTCTTCGCGCCCCGGTCGAAGGTGATCGAGAGGTAGTACTCCTTGGCGATCTCGGATGCCGCCTCGACCCAGACCTTGTGGACGACGTGGCCGCGGATGTCGAGCCCGAGGATCTCGCGCGCCTTCTGCTCGGCGTCGGCGGGCCCCTCGGCGAGCTTGACCCCGCCGGCCTTGCCGCGGCCGCCGGTCAGCACCTGGGCCTTGACGACGACCCGGCCGCCGAGCTCCTCGGCCGCCTGCCGCGCCTCCTCCGGCGTCGTCGCGAGCCGCCCGTCGGAAACGGGGATGCCGAAGCGGCGGAACAGCTCCTTGCCCTGGTGCTCGTAGAGGTCCATCGGCGCGGCGGACTCTATCGGTCGTCGCGCGGCGGACGCGCAGGTAGCCTCGGGGCGATGGCGCCGACGGAGACGATCGTGGTCGACGGGCTGCGCAAGCGCTACGGCGCGGTGCAGGCGCTCGACGGCGTCGGCTTCTCGGTCCGCCGCGGCGAGATCTTCGGCCTGCTCGGCCCGAACGGCGCCGGCAAGTCGACGACGATCCGCGTGCTCGCGACGCTGACGACGCCGGACGAGGGGAGCGCCCTCGTCGGCGGCCACGACGTCGTCCGCGAGGCCGACTCCGTGCGCCGCGTCTTCGGCTACGTCCCGCAGGACTCGGGCGTCGACCAGCACGCGACCGGCCGCGAGAACCTGATGCTCCAGGGCCGGATCCAGGGCCTGCGCGGGACGCGACCTGCGGCAGCGGGTCGACGAGCTGCTCGGCCTGGTCGGGATCGCCGACGCCGCGGGGCGCGTCGTCCGCGACTACTCGGGCGGCATGCGCCGGCGCCTCGACGTCGCGCTCGGCCTCGTCCACCGGCCGCAGGTGCTCTATCTCGACGAGCCGACGACCGGCCTCGACCCCGAGGTGCGCGCCTCGATGTGGGAGGAGGTGCGCCGGCTGGCGACGCAGGAGGAGCTGACGATCCTGCTGACCACCCACTACCTCGAGGAGGCGGACGCGCTCGCGCAGCGGGTCGCCATCGTCAGCCGCGGCACCGTCGTCGTCGAGGGCGCGCCCGAGCAGCTGAAGGCACGTCTCGAGGGCGACGCGGTGCAGCTCGAGCTCGCCGACGGGCAGGTCGAGGAGGCGCGTGCCGTGCTCGAGCGGGTCGGCGCCCGCGAGGAGGCCCTGACCGACGAGCGGACGCTCGTCGCGCGGGTCGAGGACGGCGGCCGGGCGCTGCCCGGGATCCTCGCCGCGCTCGACGCCGCCGGCGTCGGGGTCGCCGCCGTCTCGGTCTCGCGGCCGTCGCTCGACGACGTCTACCTGCACTACACGGGCCGGGACTTCGAGAGCGAGGACCGGGCGGGCGAGTGACCGTCGTCTCCGACACCTGGTTCATGGTCGGACGGCAGGTGCGGAACCTGCTGCGCCAGCCGGTCTGGATCGTGATGCTGCTGATCCAGCCGATGGTCTGGCTCGTCCTTTACGGACAGCTGTTCTCGAAGGTCGGCGCGCTGCGCGGCGGCGCCGACTCGTACGTCGAGTTCCTGGCGCCGGGCGTCGTGATCATGAACGCCTTCTTCAGCGCGACCTGGAGCGGGATGTCGATGGTGGACGACCTCGACCGCTCGGTCGTCGACCGCTTCCTGGCGACGCCGGTCACGCGGGTCTCGATCGTCCTCTCGCAGATCATCCGCGCCGGGTTGACCGCCGTGATCCAGGCGCTCGTGATCCTGCTCGTCGGGCTGGCGCTCGGGGTGCGGGTGCACGGCGGCGCGGCGGGCTGGCTGACCGTGCTCGTCGCCGCGATGCTGCTGGCGGCGGCCTTCAGCGGCGTCTCGCACGGGATCGCGCTGCTCGTCCGGCGCGAGGAGAGCGTGATCGGGATCGCGAACTTCGTCTCGCTGCCGCTGATGTTCCTCTCCACGATCCTGATCTCGCAGCAGACGATGCCGGACTGGATCCAGACCGTCTCCCACTACAACCCGGTCAACTGGGGCGTGATCGCGGCGCGGAACGCGGTCGTCGTCGGCGGCGACTGGGGCTCGACGGCCGCCCATCTCGGTTACATGCTCGCGACCTGCGCGGTCACCGCGTCGTTCGCGACCTGGACGCTGCGCCGCTACCAGCGCTCGCTGTAGCCGCCCGCCGCCGCGCGCTCGACGGGCGCTGACGGCTCCCTCGCTCGCGACGACCCGGCAGATCACCTGGCCGGTCTTGACCGGCTCGCCCGCGCGCACCGAGAGGTCGACGACGACGCCGTCGCGCTGGGCGTGGACCTCGTTCTCCATCTTCATCGCCTCGACGACGCAGAGCACCTGCCCGGCCTCGACCGACGCGCCTTCCTCGACCTTGACCGCGAGGACCGTCCCCTGCATCGGGCTGACGACGGCGTCCTGGGCTGCGCCGCCCGCGCCGCCGCGGGTCCGCTCGCGCCGACGGCGCGCCAGCTCCCGCTCGGGCGGCTCGGGCTCGTGCAGGCGCACCTCGTAGCGCCGGCCCTCGACCTCGGCCAGCACGACCCGCTCGGCGAGCCGTCCGTCCGACCGCCCCGGTACCGTCGTTGTCCGATGCGACAACTGCTCCGCGCGCTCCGCCAGCTGCTCCGACTCGACGACGCCGTGACAGGTCGCGCCGTCGACGAAGCACGGGTGCGAGAGGAGCGCGCGATGGAAGCCGAGCAGCGTCTGGACACCGCCGATCTCGAACTCGTCGAGCGCCCGCAGCATCCGCCTGCGCGCGTGCTCGCGGTCGACGCCGTGGACGATCAGCTTCGCGATCATCGGGTCGTACGCCTGCGGGATCTCCGTCCCCTCCTCGACGCCCGAGTCGACGCGCACCCCCGGGCCCGACGGCTCGCGGTAGCGCGTGATCCGCCCCGGGGTCGGCAGGAACGCCCGCGCCGGGTCCTCGGCGTTGATCCGGCACTCGATCGCGTGGCCCTGGATGCGGACGTCCTCCTGACGCAGCGATAGCGGCTCTCCGGCCGCGACCGAGATCTGCTCGCGGACGAGATCGAGGCCCGTCACCAGCTCGGTCACCGTGTGCTCGACCTGGATCCGGGTGTTCATCTCCATGAAGTAGTAGGAGCCGTCCGGGGCGAGCAGGCCCTCGACCGTCCCCGCCGAGCGGTAGCCGCAGGCGCGGGCGGCGTCCACCGCGATCGTCCCGATCCGGGCGCGGAGCTCCTCGTCGACCGCCGGCGACGGCGTCTCCTCGACCAGCTTCTGGTGCCGTCGCTGGATCGTGCAGTCGCGCTCGCCGAGGTGGATCACCGCGCCGTGGGCGTCGGCGAGCACCTGCACCTCGACGTGGCGCGGGTCCTCGAGGTAGCGCTCGACGTAGACGGACGGGTCGGCGAAGTACGACTGCCCTTCGCGCTGCGCCGAGGCGAAGGCGCGCCTCGGCCTGCCCGGCGTCGCGGACGACCTTCATGCCCTTGCCGCCCCCGCCCGCCGCCGCCTTGATCAGGAGCGGGTAGCCGATCTCCTCGCCGAGGCGGACGACCTCGTCGGCGGAGGCGACGGGATCCGTGGTCCCCGGGATGATCGGCACGCCTGCCGCCTGCATCACCGTCCGTGCCTCGGTCTTCGAGCCCATCAGCTCGATCGCGGCCGGCGGCGGGCCGATCCAGACCAGCCCTGCCTGCTCGACCGCGCGGGCGAAGGCGGCGTTCTCGGCGAGGAACCCGTAGCCGGGATGGACGGCCTCGGCCCCGGAGCGCTCGGCCGCCTCGAGGATCCGCTCGACCGCGAGGTAGCTCTCGGAAGCCGCCGCGGGACCGACCAGGTACGCCTCGTCCGCGCGCCGCGTGTGGACGGCGTCCCGGTCGGCCTCGGAGTAGACGGCGACCGAGCCGAGACCGAGCTCGCGCAGCGTCCGGAAGATCCGGACGGCGATCTCGCCGCGGTTGGCGACCAGCACTTTCGAGAAGCTCGGCATCGGACGCATATTCTCCCCCCGATGACGTTCGCGGATCAGTTGACCGTCGCCCGCGCCCTCGCGGTGCCGGTCGTCGTCGTCCTCTTCGCCTGGTCGTTCCCCGGTCACGACTGGTGGGCGACCGGCGTCTTCATCGCTGCGATGACGACCGACTGGTTCGACGGACGGGTGGCGCGCCGCACCGGCCGGGTCTCGCCGCTCGGGTCGCTGCTCGATCCGCTCGCGGACAAGCTGCTCGTGCTCGCCACGCTCGTCGTCCTGATCGACCAGGGCGTCTTCCCCGCCTGGATGGTCGCGGCGGTGCTCGTCCGCGAGCTCTTGATCTCGGGCCTCCGCCAGGCGGCGCTCGAGCGCGGCGTCGTGATCGCGGCCCGTGACCTCGCCAAGGTGAAGACGTGGTCGCAGGCCACCGCCGCAGCGGTCGGCGGCTTCGCCGCGGCCGGCGCCTGGAGCCACGACGCGGCCTGGTGGTGCCTGCTCGTCGCGCTCGTCCTCACCTGGCTCTCCGGGCTCGACTACGCGCGCGCGGCGCCCGGGCTCCTGCGCGGCCGCCCCGCCGGCTGAGCGCTAGTCGCCGCTCGGTTCGCCGCGGACGGACTCGGCGTAGGCCCGCGCGCCACCAGGCGCTCTCGGGCGGGTCTCCCGGTCGGACGGGCTCGAGCGCGGCGGCGATCGCCTCGGCGATCTCGGCGGGCGCTTCCGGGCTGACGTCGACGTCCTCTGCGGCCACGGTCCCAGCCTAGCCGGCTCCCCCGGCCGAGGCATGGCCGAGGTTCCCGGCACGATCCCCTTTCCGGGTGATTCATCGCCTCTCCTCAGGGCGGACAATGCTCCTCGTCTGCGGCCATGGGAATCGGGAGGATCTGATGCTTCGCTGGAAGACCCACTATCTGCCTCTCCTCGTCAGCGTCGCGCTTGTCGCGGCGGCGGTGATCAATGGGATCGCCGACGTCCTCGTCAACTACGACTGGTAGTTCGTGACGCGCGGGGCGCTACCGCCGCCGCGGCTTCTCGCGGTCGTGGCGCCCGTGTGCGCCGCCGGTCTCGCGACCTACGCCGCGGCGGCGATCGTCTTCGCCGAGGAGCCGCACGGCCTGACGACGCTCCTGGGGATCTTCGGCGTCCTCGTCTCCTCGACGATCGCCCAGAAGTATCCGGTTCCGGTCGAGGGCAAGGACGCGCGCGGCGTCTCGCTCGGCTTCGTCTTCGGCGTCGCCGGCGTCGTCCTCTTCGGCTGGGCGGCCGGAGCGCTGATCGCGGCGACCTCGCAGGTCACGACCGGGCTCTGGGAGCGGCACGCGTCGCTCCGGACCGCGTTCAACGCCGCCGTCTACGCGATCGCGGCGGCGAGCGCGGGCCTGATCATCCAGCCGTTCGGTCACGAGTCGCCGGACCAGGTGGCCGTCAAGGTCGCGATCTGCTCGATCGTCCAGTACGCCGTCAACCTCGTCCTGATCAGCGCGGTTCAGCGGGCGGACACCGGCGGCCCCTACCTCCAGACGATGCGCTCGAACCTCAGCTGGACCGCGATCCCCTTCGCGCTGATGGGTGCGACGGCCCTGATCCTCGTCGTCCTCTGGCAGCGGACGCCCGGCCTGGCGCTGGCCCTGCTCGGGCCGCTCGTCGCGATCTCGCTCTACCAGCGCTCGCAGCACCGTGCCCTCTCCGCGATGCGGCTGGCGCTGACCGATCCGCTGACCGGACTCGGCAACCACCGCCACTTCCACGAGCGGCTCCAGCGCGAGCTCTCGGACGCGCAGGCAGCAGGGTCTGCGCTCACCTTCTGCTTCATCGACATCGACGACTTCAAGCGGATCAACGACCGGTTCGGCCACCCCGCCGGCGACCAGGTGCTCTCCGAGGTCGCCGGACGGCTGCGGCAGGGAGGGGAGGCGTTCAGGCTCGGCGGCGACGAGTTCGCGATCCTGCTGCCGACGTTCGACGAGCCGACCGCGCTCGCCGCGGCGCAGTCGATCGTGAACCGGATCGGCGCGATCGACCTCGGCGAGATGGGGCCGATCACGGTCAGCGCGGGAGTCGCGACCTACCCCGACCACGGGGGCGAGCGGGACGAGCTGATCCGGCTCGCCGACAACGCCCTCTACTGGGCGAAGGAGCACGGGAAGAATCGCGTCAGGGTCTCGCGCGCGGAGGTCGTCGAGCTCTCCGACCTGAAGCGGCTCGCGCCGGGACGCGACCTCGGCGCCCACTTCCGGGCGGCCGCGAGCCTCGCCCGCGCCGTCGACGCGCGGGACGCGTACGCGGGCAGCCACTCCCAGCGCGTCGCGGTGCTCGCCGGCCGCCTGGCCGAGCGGCTCGAGCTGAGCGCGGAGCAGGTCGAGCTGACCCGGCTCGCCGGCAGCCTGCACGATCTCGGGAAGCTCGCGATCCCGGAGGAGATCCTGCGCAAGCCCGGCGCGCTCAGCGACGCGGAGCGCCTCGTGCTCGAGCGGCATCCGCAGATCGGCTTCCGCATGCTCGAGAGCCTCGGCGTCGCGCCGATCGCCGAGTGGGTGCTGCACCACCACGAGCGCTGGGACGGGGCCGGCTACCCGGACAGGCTGGCCGCCGAGGAGATCCCGCTCGCCGCGCGGATCATCCTCGTCGCCGACGCCTTCGACGCGATGACCTCCGAGTGCGTCTACCGCCGGCCGCTCTCCCGCGCAGATGCCCTCGCCGAGCTCGAGCGGCACGCCGGCGGCCAGTTCGACCCGACGATCGTCGCCGCCTTCGTCGACGAGCTCGTCCCCGAGCTGCCCTCTGACGTCATGGTCGCCTCGTAGCCCGCGCCCGACCGTTCCCGCCGCGGAGCGAACCGCCCCGACGCTTCCCGGAGGATCGCACCCCCACCCCTTGGGGTGGGGATAACCCGCCGCCCACGGCATCGACGCTACCAGTGAAATGCGCACGCGTCAGTGCCTGGACCGTGCCGATTGTGTGAAAACTGCCGCCGCCGTCCGGGTCAGCGGTCGTCGGGCGGCCCGCAGCAGCGCCCGACCGGACCGACCACCGCGCCGGCAAGCGGCGGGCCACGAGGCGTGGCGGCCGGGCCGCCGCCAGGCCCCGGCGACCTCGGCGACCCGGCGAGCAGGCGCTCGCCACCTGCGCCGCCGAGCCTAGAGCGGGATGTTGCCGTGCTTGCGCGGCGGCCGGCGCTCTCGCTTGCTCAACGCGGTCTCGAGGGCGTCGATCAGGACGGGACGCGTCCGCCGCGGCTCGATCACGTCGTCGACGTAGCCGCGCTCCGCGGCGGTGTACGGGTTCGCGAACCGCTCCTTGTAGTCGGCGATCAGCTCCGCACGCCTCTCGGCGGCGTCGTCCGCGTCCGCGAGCTCGTGCCGGAAGATGATGTTGACGGCGCCCTCGGGGCCCATGACGGCGACCTCCGCGGTCGGCCAGGCGACGTTGAAGTCCGCGCGGATGTGCTTCGAGCTCATGACGTCGTAGGCGCCGCCGTAGGCCTTGCGCGTGATGCACGCGAGCTTCGGCACGGTCGCCTCGGCGTACGCGTAGAGCAGCTTCGCGCCGTGGCGGATGATCCCGCCCCACTCCTGCGAGGTGCCGGGCAGGAACCCGGGCACGTCGACGAAGGTGACGAGCGGGACGTTGAAGGCGTCGCAGGTGCGGACGAACCGGGCGGCCTTCGTGGACGAGTCGATGTCGAGCACGCCCGCGAGCGAGCGCGGCTGGTTGCCGACGATGCCGACCGGGATCCCTCCGAGTCGCGCGAAGCCGCAGACGATGTTCTCCGCGAAGAGCGGCTGGATCTCGAGGAAGTCCCCGTCGTCGACGACCTGCTCGACCACCGCCTTGATGTCGTACGGCTTGTTCGGGTGGTCCGGGACGATCGTGTCGAGCTCCGGCGCCTCGCGGTCGCGCGGGTCGGTCGGGGCGTGCCGCGGCGGCTGCTCGAGGTTGTTCTGCGGCAGGAACGAGAGCAGGTAGCGCGCGTCGTCGAGCGCGGCCTCCTCGTCCGGGGCGACGAGGTGCGCGACGCCCGACTTCGCCGCGTGCGTGACCGCGCCGCCGAGCTCCTCGAAGGTGACCTCCTCGCCGGTGACCGTCTTCACGACGTCGGGCCCGGTGATGAACATGTACGACGAGCCTTCGACCATCAGGACGAAGTCGGTGATCGCGGGCGAGTAGACGGCGCCGCCCGCGCACGGGCCCATCACGAGCGAGATCTGCGGCACGACGCCGGAGCACTGGACGTTGCGCCAGAAGATCTCGGCGTAGCCGGCGAGCGAGACGACGCCCTCCTGGATGCGCGCCCCGCCCGAGTCGTTGATCCCGATCACCGGGCAGCCGTACTTCGCGGCCATGTCCATCACCTTGCAGACCTTCTCGGCGAAGACCTCGCTCAGGGAGCCGCCGAAGACGGTGAAGTCCTGCGAGAAGACGAAGACCTTGCGGCCGAGGATCGTCCCGTGGCCGGTCACCACCGCGTCGCCGTACGGCCGCTTCTCGCGCATGCCGAACTCGACCTCGCGGTGGCGGACGTAGCGGTCGAGCTCGACGAACGAGCCGGGGTCGAGCAGCCGCACGAGCCGCTCGCGCGCCAGCAGCTTGCCCTGCGAGCGCTGCCGCTCGACCGCCTTCTCCGCGCCGGCGTGCAGCGCCTCGTCCCGCAGCTCCTCGAGCCAGCGGAGCTTCTCCTCGGTCGTCTCGTGGGTGCGCTTCTCCGTTTCGGCCACGGCGTGAATCTAGTCGCTCTCCCGGAGCCGCGCGCGTAGGCTCCGTCCGATGATCGGGCTCGTGCACCCGGGCGCGATGGGCGCAGCCGTCGGCCGTGCGCTCGTCGCCGGCGGCGAGCGCGTCCTCTGGTGCTCCGCCGGCCGCAGCGTCGAGACACGCCGGCGCGCCGACGCGGCCGGCCTCGAGGACGCGGGCTCGCTCGACGCGCTGCGCGAGCAGAGCGGCGTGATCCTCTCGATCTGCCCGCCGCACGCCGCGCGGGAGGTCGCCCGCACCATCGCGCCGTTCGACGGCGTCTACGTCGACGCGAACGCTGTCTCGCCCGCGACCGCGCGGGAGCTCGGGACGAGCTTCGACCGCTTCGTCGACGGGGGCATCGTCGGGCCGCCGCCTGAGGAGCCTGGCACGACGCGGCTCTATCTCTCGG
The DNA here is from genome assembly GCA_963839285.1 of uncultured Actinomycetes bacterium. Lineage (GTDB taxonomy): Bacteria > Actinomycetota > Thermoleophilia > Gaiellales > Gaiellaceae > DASSSQ01. The sequence goes on along the minus strand of CAWIUN010000014.1, from coordinate 24,807 downwards.
GTCCGGCCGCCGACCGCGTCGGACGGTTGTTCGCCGGATCGGCACTCGAGGCATTCGTCCTCTCGGACCGGGTCGGCGACGCGTCCGCGCTGAAGCTGGCCTACGCCGCCTGGAGCAAGGGGACCGCGGCGATGCTGCTTGCGATCCGGGACGTCGCGCGGGCCCACGACGTCGAACAGGCGCTGCGTGACGAGTGGGAGCTGTCGATCCCCGAGCTGCCGGCGCTGCTCGCCCGGGCCGAGCGCTCGGCGGGCGAGAAGGGCTGGCGGTGGGCGGGCGAGATGGACGAGATCGCCGCCACGTTCGCCGCCGCCGGTGCGCCCGACGGCTTCCACCGGGCGGCCGCGGAGGTGTACCGGCGGTGAAGCGCGAGACGAAGCTCGTCGGAACGCCGGGACACGAGCTCGCGCCGGCGCTCTCGCGCGCGACCACCTTCGACCGCGCGCTCGGCCCGCACGCCTACCAGCGGCAGGGGAGCCCGACGGTCGAGGAGGCGGAGCGGGTGCTCGGCGAGCTCGAGGGCGGCCCGGCGCTGCTCTTCCCGTCCGGGATGGGCGCCGTCACCTCCGTCCTGCTCGGCCTGCTCGCGCCCGGCGCGCGCGTCGCCTTCCCGCACGACGCCTACTACGGGGTCGCCGTCCTGCTCGAGAGCGAGCTCGCGCGCTGGGGGCTCGAGCTCGTCTCCTTCGACCAGACCGGGCCGGCGCCGGCGGGGGTCGACGTCGTCTGGCTCGAGACGCCCTCCAACCCGCTCCTCTCCTTCCCCGACCTGGACGCGCAGGTGGCGGCGGCCCGCGCCGCGGGGGCCCGGGTGATCGTCGACGCGACCGCGGCGACGCCGCTCCTGCTGCGCCCGCTCGAGCACGGCGCCGGCGTCGTCGTCCACAGCGCCTCGAAGTACCTCTCCGGCCACGCCGACGTGCTGCTCGGGGCGGCGGCCTTCCGCGACAGCGCCGACCGGGACCGGGTCTACGAGTTCCGCACCCGGGCCGGCGTCGTCGCCGCCCCCGACCCGGCCTGGCTGCTGCTTCGCGGCCTGCGGACGCTCGGCGTGCGGATCGCGCGGCAGTCGGCGAGCGCACTCGAGCTCGCCCGTCGGCTGGAGGCGCACCCCGCGGTCGAGCGCGTCCACTACCCCGGGCTCGGCGACGAGGTCGCGGCCCGGTACCTCGAGGCCTTCGGCGGCCTGCTCTCGTTCCTCGTCGCCGGCGGCGGCGAGGCGGCCGCGCGGGTCGAGGCCTCGACGAGGCTGATCCGCAACGCGACCAGCCTGGGCGGGGTCGAGAGCGTGCTCGAGACCCGCCACCGCTGGGAGGGGGACCGCGTCCCGCCCGGGCTCGTGCGGCTCTCGGTCGGGCTCGAGGACGTCGACGACCTCTGGGCCGACCTCGAGCAGGCGCTCGGGCGCGCCGCCGCCTGACGTTTCAAAAACGCAAAAGGCGGTAGCGCGCGCGTTTCCAGCGGCTCCGCCGCGGGTACGCGCGCCCGGAGGGCCAGGCACGTGAGCACGCATCGCCAGCAGCGGCACGACTCGTCGCGCGCCGACGACGGCGACGCCTGGTCCGGATCCGAGGACACCCTTCCACCGCCCCTGGAGGACTGACTGTGGCGACACGAGCCAAGACCGCGCAGCGCCGGCGCGGAGGCGCCGCCGACGGCGCGCCCGCCGAGATCACCGAGCAGGAGCTGCGCGACCTGATCGACGCGCTCCACGCGGCCGCGGCCGGCGAGGTCGGCGTGCGCGTGAAGACGCGCCGGCGCGGCCTCTACCGCGAGGCGGCGGACGCCTTCAACGCGCTCGCCGAGACCCGCGAGCAGACGACGAGCGAGCTGCTCCGCGTCTCGAAGGCGATCGGCCGCGACGGCCGGCTCGACGAGCGCGCCCGCCCGGAGGGGCTCCGCGGCACGTGGCAGCAGTCGGTCGAGGCGGTCAACTCGATGATCGGCGACCTCGCCCGCCCGACGGTCGAGGTGGGGCGCGTCCTCGACGCGGTGGCCCGCGGCGACCTCTCGCAGACGATCGAGCTGACGATCGACGAGCGGCCGATCCGCGGCGAGTTCCGGCGCATGGGCGTGACCGTCAACGCGATGGTCGAGCGGCTCTCGGCCTTCGCCGACGAGGTCACCCGCGTCGCGCGCGAGGTCGGCACCGAGGGGAAGCTCGGCGGCCAGGCGCACGTCAAGGGCGCCGCCGGGGTCTGGCGCGACCTGACCGACAACGTCAACTCGATGGCCGACAACCTGACCCTGCAGGTGCGGAACATCGCCGACGTGACGACCGCCGTCGCCCGCGGCGACCTCTCGCGCACGATCACGGTCGACGCCCGCGGCGAGGTCGCCGAGCTGAAGGAGACGATCAACACGATGGTCGACCGGCTCGCGTCCTTCTCGGACGAGGTCACCCGCGTCGCCCGCGAGGTCGGCACCGACGGCAAGCTCGGCGGCCAGGCGCGCGTGCAGGGTGTCTCCGGGGTCTGGAAGGACCTGACCGACTCCGTCAACACGCTCGCGGACAACCTGACCGGCCAGGTGCGCAACATCGCGGCCGTCACGACCGCGGTCGCCGGCGGCGACCTCTCGCGCAAGATCACGGTCGACGCCCGCGGCGAGGTCGCCGAGCTGAAGGAGACGATCAACACGATGGTCGACCAGCTGCGCTCGTTCGCCTCCGAGGTGACCCGCGTGGCGAGCGAGGTCGGCACCGACGGCAAGCTCGGCGGCCAGGCCCGGGTCGACGGCGTCTCCGGCGTCTGGAAGGAGCTGACCGACTCCGTCAACACGCTCGCGGACAACCTGACCGGCCAGGTGCGCAACATCGCCGCCGTCACGACCGCGGTCGCGAACGGCGACCTCTCGCGCAAGATCACCGTCGAGGCCCGCGGCGAGGTGCTCGAGCTGAAGGAGACGATCAACACGATGGTCGACCAGCTGCGCTCGTTCGGCTCCGAGGTGACGCGCGTCGCCCGCGAGGTCGGCACCGACGGGCGCCTCGGCGGCCAGGCTCGCGTGCGACGGCGTCTCCGGGATCTGGAAGGACCTGACCGACAACGTCAACTCGATGGCGGCGAACCTGACCGCGCAGGTGCGGAACATCGCCGAGGTGACGACCGCCGTCGCCCGCGGCGACCTCTCGCGCACGATCACCGTCGACGTCAGCGGCGAGGTCGCCGAGCTGAAGCAGACGATCAACACGATGGTCGACCAGCTCTCCTCCTTCGCCGACGAGGTCACCCGCGTCGCGCGCGAGGTCGGCACCGAGGGCAAGCTCGGAGGCCAGGCGAAGGTCAAGGGCGTCTCCGGCGTCTGGAAGGACCTGACCGACAACGTCAACTCGATGGCCGACAACCTGACCGGGCAGGTGCGGAACATCACCGAGGTGACGACCGCCGTCGCCCGCGGCGACCTCTCGAAGAAGATCACCGTCGACGTCCAGCGGCGAGGTCGCCGAGCTGAAGCAGACGATCAACACGATGGTCGACCAGCTCTCGGCGTTCGCCGACGAGGTCACCCGCGTCGCCCGCGAGGTCGGCACCGACGGCGTCCTCGGCGGCCAGGCGAACGTGCGCGGCGTCAGCGGCGTCTGGAAGGACCTGACCGAGAACGTGAACACGCTCGCGGCCAACCTGACGACCCAGGTGCGCAACATCGCCGCCGTCACGACCGCGGTCGCGAACGGCGACCTCTCGCGCAAGATCACCGTCGACGCGCGCGGCGAGGTGGCGGAGCTGAAGGAGACGATCAACCGGATGGTCGAGCAGCTCCGCGACTTCTCCGCGGAGGTGACGCGCGTCGCCCGCGAGGTCGGCACCGAGGGGATGCTCGGCGGCCAGGCCGAGGTCGAGGGCGCCTCCGGCGTCTGGAAGGAGCTGACCGAGAACGTCAACTCGATGGCCGACAACCTGACCCTGCAGGTGCGCAACATCGCCGAGGTGACGACCGCCGTCGCGGGCGGCGACCTCTCGCGCACGATCACCGTCGAGGCCCGCGGCGAGATCGCCGGCGCTGAAGGAGACGATCAACACGATGGTCGACCGGCTCTCCTCGTTCGCCGACGAGGTCACCCGCGTCGCCCGCGAGGTCGGCACCGACGGCGTCCTCGGCGGCCAGGCCCAGGTCGACGGCGTCTCCGGCGTCTGGGAGGACCTGACCGACTCCGTCAACACGCTCGCCGGCAACCTCACCTCGCCAGGTCCGCAACATCGCCGAGGTCACCACCGCCGTCGCCCGCGGCGACCTCTCGAAGACGATCACCGTCGAGGCCCGCGGCGAGATCGCCGAGCTGAAGCAGACGATCAACACGATGGTCGACCAGCTCGCGCTCCTTCTCGGACGAGGTCACGCGGGTCGCGCGCGAGGTCGGCACCGAGGGCATGCTCGGCGGCCAGGCGAAGGTGCGGGACGTCTCGGGTGTCTGGGAGGACCTGACCGACTCCGTCAACACCCTCGCCGGCAACCTCACCTCGCCAGGTGCGCAACATCGCCGAGGTCACCACCGCCGTCGCCCGCGGCGACCTCTCGAAGACGATCACCGTCGAGGCCCGCGGCGAGATCGCCGAGCTGAAGCAGACGATCAACACGATGGTCGACCAGCTCTCGTCCTTCGCGGACGAGGTGACGCGGGTCGCGCGCGAGGTCGGCACCGACGGCGTCCTCGGCGGCCAGGCGCAGGTCGAGGGCGTCTCCGGCGTCTGGAAGGACCTGACCGACTCGGTCAACACGCTCGCCTCGACGCTGACGACGCAGCTGCGCGCGATCGCGGACGTCTCGACCGTCGGTGACCCAGGGCGACCTGACGCGCACGATCAGCGTCGCCGCGGCCGGCGAGATCGCGGAGCTGACCGCGAACATCAACACGATGATCGGCAACCTGCGCGAGACGACCGAGATCAACGCGCAGCAGGACTGGCTGAACACGAACATGGCCCGCTTCTCCTCGATGCTGCAGGGCCAGCGCGACATCCAGGAGGTCTCGCGGCTGATCATGTCCGAGCTGACGCCGCTCGTCGAGGCGCAGCACGGCGCCTTCTTCCTGGTCGAGACGGCCGAGGAGGAGACGACGACCCTGCGGCTGCGGGCGAGCTACGGGTACCGCCGCCGCAAGGGCGTCGCCAACGTCGTTCGAGCTCGGCGAGGGCCTCGTCGGCCAGGCGGCGCTCGAGCGCAAGACGATCCTGCTGACGCAGGCGCCGGAGGACTACATCGCGATCTCCTCCGGGCCTCGGCGAGAGCGTCGCCGGTCAACATCGTCGTGCTGCCGGTGCTCTTCGAGGGCGAGGTGCTGGCGGTGGTCGAGCTCGCCTCGCTCGAGCCGCTTCAGCGAGCACGCAGCTGGCCTTCCTCGACCAGCTCGCGGAGACGATCGGCGTCGTCCTGAACACGAACATGGCGACGATGCGCACGCGCGACCTGCTGCAGCAGTCGCAGGGGCTGACCCAGGAGCTGCAGGCCCAGTCGGAGGAGCTGCAGGCCCAGCGGGACGAGCTCGAGCGGGCCAACCGCGAGCTCGAGGAGCAGGCGAAGAACGCTGCGCGCCTCCGAGGAGCTGCTCCAGCAGCAGCAGGAGGAGCTGCAGCAGACGAACGAGGAGCTGGAGGAGAAGGCGCAGCTGCTCGAGGAGCAGAACGCGCGGATCGAGCGAGACGCGCTCGGCGCTGCAGGCCCAGGCCGAGCAGCTGACCGCTGAGCTCGCGCTACAAGAGCGAGTTCCTCGCGAACATGTCGCACGAGCTGCGGACGCCGCTCAACTCGCTGCTGATCCTCGCCAAGCTCCTCGCCGACAACCCGGACGGCAACCTGAGCGGCAAGCAGGTCGAGTTCGCGCGCACGATCCACAGCGCCGGGGCCGACCTGCTCGAGCTGATCAACGACATCCTCGACCTCTCGAAGGTGGAGGCCGGGAAGATGGAGGTCGCACCTCGCCGACGTGCCGCTGCGCGAGGTCGCGGGGCGCGTCGAGCAGACCTTCCGGGCGCTGATCGAGCAGAAGGGGCTCGAGTTCTCGAGCACGCGTCGCCGAGGGCGCTGCCCGAGACGATCTCGACGGACGAGCAGCGGCTCCAGCAGGTGCTGAAGAACCTGCTCTCGAACGCGGTCAAGTTCACCGACGAGCGGCTCGATCGCGGCTGCGGATCGAGCCGGCCGCCGACGGCCGGCCCGGTCGCCTTCGCGGTCGAGGACACCGGGCATCGGCATCGCCGCCGACAAGCTGCAGCTGATCTTCGAGGCCTTCCAGCAGGCGGACGGGACGACGAGCCGCCGCTTCGGGGGCACCGGCCTCGGCCTCTCGATCAGCCGCGAGATCGCCCGGCTGCTCGGCGGCGAGATCCGGGTCGAGAGCGAGCCCGGCCGCGGCAGCACCTTCACGCTCCTGCTGCCGCAGACGGCTCCGCCGCTGGAGCGCGCCGCCGGAGCCTGCGACGACGGCGGCGCCGCGGCCGCTCGCGCCGACGAACGGCGGCGAGCCGCGACCTCGACGACCTCGACGTCGACCCGTCGCTGCTCCGGCAGAGCGAGGTCGCCGACGACCGCGACGCAGATCCAGGAGGGCGACCGGGTCGTCCTGATCGTCGAGGACGAGGCCGACTTCGCCCGCACCGAGCTCGAGATGGCGCGCGAGCGGGGCTTCAAGGGCATCGTCGCCCTCCGCGGCGACATCGGCCTCGCGCTCGCCCGCGAGTACCGGCCCGACGCGATCGTGCTCGACATCGGCCTGCCCGTGCAGGACGGCTGGACCGTGCTCGAGCAGCTGAAGCGGCTGCCGCAGACGCGGCACATCCCGGTGCACATCGTCTCGGCGGCCGAGGAGCGCCAGCACGCCCTCCGCGCCGGCGCGGTCGCCGTCTTCGAGAAGCCCGTCTCGAAGGAGCAGCTCGAGCGAGGCGTTCTCGCGGGATCGAGAGCTTCATCGAGCGGGGCGTCCGCAACCTGCTCGTCGTCGAGGACGACGACACCGAGCGCTCGGCGATCGTCGAGCTCGTCGGCGGCGGCGACGACGTCGAGGTGACCGCGGTCGGCTCGAGCGAGGAGGCGCTCGCGGCGCTCGAGGAGACGCCGCTTCGACTGCATGGTCCTCGACCTGAAGCTGCCGAAGCTCTCGGGGTTCGACCTGCTCGAGAAGGTGAAGGAGGACGACCGCTTCCGCGGCCTGCCGGTGATCGTCTACACCGGGCGCGACCTGACCCGCAAGGAGGAGCAGCGGCTGCGCCGCTACGCGGAGGCGATCGTCGTCAAGGACGTCCGCTCGCCCGAGCGGCTGCTCGACGAGACGGCGCTCTTCCTGCACCGGGTCGAGTCGAAGCTGCCCGAGGAGAAGCGGCGGATGCTCGAGCAGCTGCACTCCGCCGACGCGGTGCTTCGAGGGGAAGCGGGTGCTGATCGTCGACGACGACGTCCGCAACACGTTCGCGCTCGCGGCCGTGCTCGAGGAGCACGGCATGCACGTCGTCTACGCCGAGAACGGGCTCGAGGCGCTCGAGCGGCTCGACGACGGGCCCGGACGTCGACCTCGTGCTGATGGACGTGATGATGCCGGAGCTCGACGGCCACGAGGCGCTGCGCCGGATCCGCGGGCAGGAGCGCTTCGCCCGGCTGCCGGTGATCTCGCTGACGGCGAAGGCGATGAAGGGCGACCGCGAGAAGTCGATCGCAGGCGGGCGCCTCCGACTACATCACGAAGCCCGTCGACACCGACCAGCTGCTCTCGCTGATGCGGGTCTGGCTCTACCGCTAGTGGCCGAGACCGTCCGGCAGCGCGGGGCGACGGGCGCCGACGCCGAGCTCGAGCAGCTCGAGGTCGAGCTGCTGCTCGAGGCGATCTTCCGGCGCTACGGGTTCGACTTCCGCGAGTACGCGCCCGCGTCGCTGAAGCGGCGGCTCGGCCGGCGGATGCAGGCGGAGGGGCTCGCGACCGTCTCGGCGCTGCAGGAGCGCGTCCTCCACGACCCGCTCGTGATGGAGCGGCTGCTGCTCGACCTGTCGGTGAACGTGACCGCGATGTTCCGCGACCCGGGGTTCTACGCGCGCCTCCGCGAGCTCGTCGTACCGCTGCTCCGCACCTACCCGTTCACGCGCATCTGGGTCGCCGGCTGCTCGACCGGCGAGGAGGTGATCTCGCTCGCGATCCTGCTCTCCGAGGAAGGTCTCTACGAGCGCACGCGCATCTACGCGACCGACATCAACGAGGTCGTGCTCGACCGGGCGCGCGACGGCGTCTACCCGCTCGACAAGATGCGCGAGTACACCGAGAACTACCTCCGCGCCGGCGGCACGCGGGCGTTCTCGGAGTACTACGTGGCCCGCTACGAGGGCGCGCTCTTCTCCCGCTCGCTGCTCGACAACGTCGTCTTCGCGCAGCACAACCTCGTCTCCGACCGCGGCTTCAACGAGTTCAACCTGATCCTCTGCCGCAACGTGATGATCTACTTCGACCGGCCGCTCCAGAACCGCGTCCACGAGCTCTTCTACGACAGCCTCGAGACCTTCGGCGTGCTCGGGCTCGGGCACAAGGAATCGCTGCACTTCACGCCGTTCGAGGACCGCTACGAGGCGCTCGACCCGCAGGAGCGCCTCTTCCGGAAGGTTGCGTAGGCGTGCGGCTCGTCGCCGTCGGCTGCTCCTGGGGCGGGCTCGCCGCCCTGACGACGCTGCTGCAGGGGCTGCCTGCCGGGCTCGACGCCGCGGTCGTGATCGCCCAGCACCGCTCCGAGGAGGAGTCGGCGCTCGAGGCGATCCTGCGCGAGCGCTCGCCGCTGCCGCTCGACGAGGTCGAGGACAAGGACGCGATCGAGCCCGGGCACGTCTATCTCGCCCCGCCCGGATATCACCTGCTGGTGCAGCCCGGCCGCCTCGCGCTCTCGACCGAGGAGCCCGTCCACCATCGCGCGGCCGTCGCTCGACGTGCTGCTTCGAGTCGGCCGCCGATGCCTACCGCGACCGCTGCGTCGGCGTCGTGCTGACCGGCGCGAACGCCGACGGCGCCCGCGGCCTCGCCCGGGTCGCGGAGGCGGGCGGGGTCGCGATCGTCCAGGACCCGGCGAGCGCCGAGCGACCGGAGATGCCGCAGGCGGCGCGCGAGGCCGTCGTCGACGCGGCCGTCCTCCGGCTCGAGCGGATCCCGGCCGCCCTCGTCGAGCTCTGCGGGCTGCGGGTCGAGGGCGAGGACGGCTGATGGCGACGATCCTGCTCGTCGACGACCGCGAGCAGAACCTGCTCGCCCTCGAGGCGATCCTCGAGCCGCTCGGCCAGCAGCTCGTCCGCGCGGGCTCCGGCGAGGAGGCGCTGCGCCGGCTGCTCGAGCAGGAGGTCGCGGTGATCCTGCTCGACGTCCAGATGCCGGGCATCGACGGCTTCGAGACCGCGCGCCTGATCAAGCGCCGGCCGCGGACGAGCGACATCCCGATCATCTTCCTGACCGCGATCTCGAAGGAGGAGCGGCACGTCTTCCAGGGCTACGAGGTCGGGGCCGTCGACTACGTCTTCAAGCCCTTCGACCCGGTCGTGCTGCGCTCGAAGGTCGCCGTCTTCATCGAGCTCTGGGAGAAGACCGAGCAGCTGCGGGTCCAGTCGGAGCGTCTGCGCGAGCAGGAGCTGGCCGAGGTGCGCCGCGAGAGCGAGCTGCGCTACCGGCAGGTCGCGGACGCGATGCCGCAGATCGTCTGGACGAGCGACGGCGAGGGGCGCGCGAGCTACTTCAACCGGCGCTGGTTCGAGTACACCGGCCTGAGCGAGGACGGCCGCGCACCAGGCGAGCTGGGTCGACGTCACCCACCCCGACGACCTCGCCGCCGCGCGCGAGAAGCGGGCCGTCTCGCTCGCGACGGGCGAGGTCTTCGAGGTCGAGTACCGCTTCCGCGCCGCCGACGGCCGCTACCGCTGGCACCTCGGCCGCGCCGTCCCGATCCGGGACGAGGACGGCGGGATCGCGTTCTGGGTCGGCACGGCGACCGACATCCACGACCGCAAGCGGATCGAGGACGCCCAGCGCTTCATGCTCGACGCCGGCGCCGAGCTCGCGAGCTCGCTCGACTACCGGAAGACGCTCGCGGCCGTCGCCCGGCTCGCGGTCTCCGAGATCGCCGACTGGTGCACGGTGCACGTCGTCGAGGAGGACGGCTCGATCCGCGAGCTCGAGATCGCCCATACCGACCCGGGCAAGGTCGTCTTCGTGCGGGAGCTGCAGGAGCGCTATCCGCCCCGTCCCGGCACCCCCTCGGGCCCCGCGCGGGTGATCGAGAGCGGCCGCTCGGAGCTGCAGGCGGAGATCCCGGACGAGCTGCTCGCCGCCGCCGCCGTCGACGAGATCCACCTCGACCTGATCCGCCAGCTCGGGCTCGCCTCGTACATGTGCGTCCCGCTGACCGCGCGCGAGCGCGTCCTCGGCGCGATCACGCTGGCCGCGGCCGAGTCGGGCCGCCGCTTCGACGAGGTCGACCTCCGGCTCGCGGAGGAGCTCGGCCGGCGCGCGGGCACCGCGATCGAGAACGCGGAGCTCTTCCGCGAGCTGCAGGAGCGCGCCCAGGCGAGCATGGTGCTCGCCTCGATCGCCGACGGCGTCGTCCTCGTCGACGGCGAGGGCGCGATCCGGCTCTGGAACGAGGCGGCGGCGGTGATCACCGGCGTCCCGGCCGCCACGGCGCGCGGGCGGCCGCTCGCCGCCGTGCTGCCCGGCTGGCCGCAGGTCGAGCCGCTGGTGGCGGTCGCCGACGTCAGCGACGCCCGGCCCGAGTCGGTGCCGCTCGACGCTCGACGGCAAGGAGCTCTGGCTCTCGATCGCCGCCGTCCGGGTCGAGGACGGAGTCGTCTACGCCTTCCGCGACCTGACCGAGGAACGGGCGGTCGAGCAGCTCCGCTCCGACTTCGTCGCGACGGTCTCGCACGAGCTGCGGACGCCGCTGGCCGCGATCTACGGCGCCGCCGCGACGCTGCGCCGACGCGACATCGAGCTCGACGACGACGTGCGCGGCGCGGCTCCTGAACGTGATCGGCGAGGAGTCCGACCGCCTCGCGCAGATCGTCAACGACGTCCTGCTCGCGAGCCACCTCGACTCCGGCCGGCTGAACGTGACGATCGAGGCCTGCGACGGCGCCGCGCTCGCCGGAGGCGTGATCGCCGCCGCGTCGGCCCGCGCTGCCCGAGAACGTGACGCTCTCGTTCGACGCGCCGCGAGTCGCTGCCGCCGGTCGCCGCCGACGAGCAGCAGCTTCGGCAGGTCTTCTTCAACCTCGTCGACAACGCGATCAAGTACTCGCCGGACGGCGGCACGATCACCCTGCGTGCCGAGGCGGGGGCGCACACCGTCCGCTTCAGCGTCGCTCGACGAAGGGCTCGGCATCCCGAGCGCCGAGCGGCGGCGGATCTTCGAGAAGTTCTACCGCCTCGACCCGCACATGACCCGCGGGATCGGCGGCACGGGCCTCGGCCTCTACATCTGCCGCGAGCTCGTCCGCCGCTTCGGCGGTCGCATCTGGGTCGAGCCGAACGACGGCCGCGGCGCCGCCTTCCACCTGGAGGTGCCGATCGCCCAGGCGGCCGGTGCCGCCGGGGCGATCGGGAGCCGCTCCGGGGGAGCTCGCCGGCACGGGGCCCCTCGTCGGACGCGCGCCGCGGGGCGCCGCGGTTCTAGTTGATGTTCGTGACCGAGGCGAGCGAGCCGGCCAGCTCGCGCGTCGTCTCGTCGTCCGAGAGCTCGCGCTTCAGCGTCCGGTGCGCCTGCAGGGGGGTCATCCCGCAGTCCGGGCAACCGGCGACGTGCTGGGTCATCACGCCGGCGAACTGCACCGAGCGGCCGTAGCGCGCCTCCGCGAGCCGCGCGAGCTCGGCCCACTGACGGGCCTGCACCTTGAAGTAGATCTCCGGGACGACCCGGGCGTCCTGCATGCCGCCGGCGACGTAGAAGGCCTGGCGCAGGTTCCAGATCGAGCCGACGCCGCCGTCGAGCGAGCCGAAGTTGTAGAGCAGGTAGCCCGTCCGCGCGGCGCGGTACCCGGCGAAGAAGTCGCGGGTCTTGTGGAACGCGGGGTCCCAGCCGGGCTCGGCGTCGATCGCCGCGGCCGACTTGACGTGCTCGCCGACGGCCGGGTGCTCGCGCAGCCACTTGGCGAAGTTCATCGTCTCGCGCGCCCACTTGCGGCCCGCCTTCAGCTGGCTCGGCGTGCTCGGGGAGTAGTTGGAGGTGCCGCGCGCGAGCGTGATCTGCGCCGGCGAGCCCTCGGGCAGGCACGACAGGAAGCCCGCCGCGTAGGCCTGCATCGCCGCCGTGATCGAGGCGTTCGAGGCGAACCGGTCCGCGAAGGTGATCGTGCCGTAGCTGTGGCCGTTGTAGTACGGCTTCCCGAAGGCGAGGATGACGAGGCCGTTCTGCTGCCGCCCGCCCGCCGCGCAGCCGTGTGCGCGCATGACGCTGCGGCGCGTCGACTGGATGTAGCGCGAGCCGGTGATCCAGCGCAGCTGGCCCGACTTCTCGTTCCCGTCGGCCGGCTCCTCTCGCCGGCGCGGGCGCCGCCTCGTCGCCCGCTGCCTCGGCGCCGTCCGGGGCGAGCAGCGGCAGCTGGGCGATCCGCCGTCGTTCGAGCCCGTGAGCGCCTGGACCGCCCGATCCCAGAAGCTCACCTGCACGTCGCTGCCCTGGGCGAGCGCGCGCGGGCGAGGAGGCGCCGGCGACGACGGCGCCCGCCGCGAGCACGACCGGCAGACGACGCCGGAAATACCCGCCAAAACCTGTGTGAGTATCTGTTTCAGTCCGCATGCTGCGGGACGGTAGCACAGCTTTTCGTAGATTCAAGGCGCCGAGTAGGAACAGATTTGCGGCAAGAGCTGCCGGCGCCGTCCTGCAGCCGGTCCAGGCCGTACCATGGCCCGGAGCGCCGGAGTAGCTCAGCTGGTAGAGCACCGCTCTTGTAAAGCGGCGGCCGAGGGTTCGAGTCCCTCCTCCGGCTCTCCCTGCTCCCGGTCGCAAGCGGCTGCGCCGCCCCGGGGGAGGCGGCGCAGCGGACGGGACTGCGGTACGCGCTCTAGGCGGGAATCTCGCGTGCGCGCTGGTGCAGGAGCACCTTGCGCTTGACGCGCTGGAGCGCGTTGTCGATCGTCTTCGTGTCGCAGCCGAGCCGCTCGGCCATCAGCTCGTAGGAGTCGCCCTCCAGGTAGAGCCTGAGGGCGTCGCTCTCGAGGCCCGAGAGGGTCGTCCCGAGGCAGCCGACGAGGCTCTGCAGCTCCTGCGTCGAGATCACGCAGACGGCCGGGTCGTCGACGCCGGGGCCGGGGAGCGCGTCGCCGAGCGTGCACTCGCTGTCGGACTCCTGGCCGGCGGGCGTGTGGCTGAAGGACACGTAGGTGTTGAGCGGCGCGTGCTTGAAGCGCGTCGCGGTCTTGATCGCCGTGATGATCTGCCGCGTCACGCAGAGCTCCGCGAAGCTGCGGAACGAGGTCTCCTTGTCGGAGCGGAAGTCGCGCACGGCCTTGTAGAGGCCGATCAGCCCCTCCTGGATCAGGTCGTCGGAGTCGCCGCCCGCGAGGAAGTACGAGCTCGCCTTCAGACGGACGAAGCCGGTGTAGCGCCTGATCAGCGCGTCCATCGCCCCCGGACTGCCGTTCCGGGCCTTGAGGACGAGCTGCAGATCCTCAAGCTCTCGTTGAGCCTTCAGTTGCGTCTTGGCTGCGGTGGCTGTACGGGCGGCCATCGTTCCCCCGGTATTTACGGGCTTCTCGAGCTCGCTCTCCCTGCGTCGACGCCCAAGTCTCACCCTTAGGTTGAGCCGGAAGATAGCAAGGACCGCACACATTTACAACCTCTTTGCAAAGGTCCAGGACCGTAGGCCTTCCGGGACCCCTTCCGGCCTGCGAAGCTGCGGGACGTGCTCCGCGCGATCTCGGCCGCCTCCGTCGCCCTGGCAGCGGTTCTGCTCGCCTTCCCCGGCGCACCCGCCGGAGCGGCCGCGGGAACGACGTGCAGGGCCCAGGCCGAGAAGGTCGCGGGCTGGGGCGAGGCGATGCTCGTCCACTACGACGGCGGTGTCTCCGTCTATCCCGCGGACGTGTCGTACCTGCTGCTGCGGGACTCGCTCGCCGCCTACGGCCGCCGCGGCTGCGCGCCGCGCGTCCTCGGCGCCGCCCTCGAGCGTGAGCTGACCGCCTCGCAGCGGAAGCGCCTGCTCTCGCTCCTCCCGCGCACGATCGAGCGGACGCTGCGGCGCGCGCTCGCCGCGAGCCGCTAGCTCGCCTACCGCCCGCGGCGGAGCCGCTCGAGCCGGGCCCGCGTCTCGGGGTCGAGCCGGTCGGCCACCTCGGTCCGCGGCCGCTCGCGGTGCTCGGCGGGCCGCAGGTCGCGCAGGAACCCGGCCGACGACAGCTTCCCGACCTCCTGGCCCGAGGTGCCCCGCACGGCCGCGTCGGACGAGACCAGGCAGACGCGCTCGGCCTGCCGGTGCTCGGCTGCGAGCCGCTCGATCAGCGTGTCCGCGTGCGGGGCGAAGCGCACCTCGAGCGGCCCGAGCGTCGCCTCCTCGCCGCTCCCGTCGAAGACGACGACGCCCGCGGGCGCCGCGCAGGGCGACGAAGCTCGCGAGCGCGTCGACGAGCTCGCGCGCGTCCGCGAACGCGCTCGCGTGCAGGAGGTTGTAGCCGTCGAACAGGTACAGCGTCGGCTCGGCCACGACGTTCAGCCGCGCCGCCGGCGCGCCTCGTAGAGCAGGACGGCGGCGGCGACGCTGACGTTCAACGACTCCGTCAGGCCGGCGAGCGGGATCGAGACGGCGTCGTCGCAGGCGCGGCGCACGAGCGGTCGCAGCCCGCGCCCCTCGGCGCCGAAGACGAGCGCGAGCCCGCCCGAGAGGTCGGCTTCCCACATCGTCTGCGCGGCGCCGCCCTCGGCCGCGTAGACCCAGAGCTCGGCGCCCTTGACCTCGTTCAGGTAGCGCGCCAGGTTGGTGACGACGGCGACCGGCAGGTGCTCGACCGCACCCGCCGAGGCGCGGCAGACGGCCGCGGTGACCGTCGCCGAGCGGTGCGCGGGCACGACGACGCCGGTGGCGCCGGCGCCCTCGGCGCTGCGGACGACCGCCCCGAGGTTGCGCGGGTCGGTCACCTGGTCGAGCACCGCGAGCAGCGGCCGCTCCCGCGCCGCGAGCTCGTAGGCGTCCGCGTAGCGGTACGGCTCGCAGAAGGCGAGCACACCCTGGTGGTCGCGCGTCCCGGCCGCCTCCGAGAGCTCGCGGTCGGTCTTCGCCTGCACGCGCGGCGAGCGCTGCTCGCGCAGCCAGCCCTCGCCGGCGAGCGCGCGCTCGGTCGCCCAGAGCTCGAGCACCTCGCGCCGCCCGCGCAGCGCCTCGCGCACGGGCCGGCGGCCGTAGACCTGCTCCGCCGTCACCGCCTGCGCACGAGCCGGAAGCCGTCGCCCTCGTCGCGGGCCTCCCAGCCGGCCGCCTCGAGCTCGGCGCGCAGCCGGTCGGCCTCCGCGAAGTCGCGCGCCGCGCGCGCCTGCCGCCGCCGCTCCGCCAGCTCGACGAGCTCCGGCGGCGCCGGCTCCCGCTCGGCGAGCGAGCCGAGCCCGAAGAGCGCCAGCCCTCTCCGGAGCAGGTCGAGATACCCGCTCGTGCGCCACTCGTGGAAGAGCGCGAGCGCGGCGGGCGTGTTGAAGTCGTCGTCGAGCACGGCGGCGAGCCGCTCCCACTCGCCCGCCGGCGCCTCCCGGGCCTCGCCGAGGAAGGCATTGCGAAAAGTCTCGACCTGAGCTCGAGCCTGAGCGATCGTCGTCTCGGAGAAGTCGAGCGGCTTGCGCCAGTGACCGCTCAGCAGGAAGAGCAGCACCGCCTCCCGCCCGTGGTCGTCGATCGCGCTCCGGATCGTGACGACGTTGCCGAGCGACTTCGACATCTTCTCCCCGGTGAAGGCGAGCAGGCCGTTGTGCATCCAGACGTGCGCGAACTCGTGCCCGAGCGCGCGCGCCTGCGCCAGCTCGTTCTCGTGGTGCGGGAAGACGAGGTCGAGGCCGCCGCCGTGGATCTCGAACGCGGGGCCGAGCAGCTCCTCGGCCATGACGGTGCACTCGATGTGCCAGCCCGGCCGGCCGCGACCCCAGGGCGCGTCCCAGGCCGTGTCCTCCCCCTCCTTGTTCGCCTTCCAGAGCGCGAAGTCGCGCGGATCCTCCTTGCGCGGGTTCGGCTCCTGCTCCTCGACCCGGTCGGGGCGCTGGCCCGAGAGGCTCCCGTAGCCGGGGTCGCGGGCGACGCGGAAGTAGACGTCGCCGTCGACCGCGTAGGCGTGGCCGGACTCGACGAGCTCCGCGATCGTGTCGACGATCTGCGGGATCGTCTCGGTCGCCTTCGGCGTGTGGTCGGGCATCCCGAGGCCGAGGTCGCCCGTGTCCTCGAGGTACCAGGCAGATGCCTGCGCCGCCAGCTCGGCGCTCCGCCCCGGCGCGGCCTCGTAGATCTTGTCGTTGACGTCGGTGATGTTGTGGACGAGGACGACGTCGTAGCCGCGCTCGCGCAGCCAGGCGCGCAGCCACATGCCGAGCACGAACGGGACGGCGTTGCCGACGTGCGCGCGCTGGTAGACGGTCGGGCCGCAGAAGTACATCCGCACGGGCCCGGGCGGCTCCGGAAGCTCGACGAGGCCGCGCTGGAGGGTCGAGTAGAGGCGCATCGCCTCTAGCCTAGAGGCTTGCCGCTAGAGCGCCGCGTCGATCCGGCGCATCGTCTCCTCCGGCGGCAGCGCCTCGAGGATCGCCGCCAGCTCGGGCCCGCGCTCGGCGCCGGTCAGCGCCAGCCGGACGGCACGGAGGTCGCCGCCGACCGACTTCAGCTCGCGGACGAGATCCCGGGCGCCGAGCGAGCCGTGGAGCTCGCGCAACCGCCGCAGCGTCTCGGGTGCCCTCGTCGGCGCAGGCTCGGGCGCCGTGAGCACCGACTCGGCGTACGCCCGCGCCTCCCGCAGGTCGCGCGCCCCGCGCAGGACGGGGACGACGGAGACGGGAACCCCGACCCGCGCGGCCAGCTCCTCGTCGCCCAGCGCCGCGATCGCCTCGACCGCGAGCCGCCTGATCCGCGGCAGGTCGTAGCGGACGTCGTGGCGCGGCAGGCCGAGCTCGTCCAGGTACGCCCTGACCGCCTCGGCCGGGATCCCCGCCTCGCGCAGCTCCGCGACCGACGAGAACTCGTCGCGCTTCGAGAGCTTGCCGCCGTCCGGCCGCAGGATCAGGCCGTGGTGGACGACCTCCGGCGCGGCGGTGCCGAGCGCCTCGTGCAGCCGCCGGTGCAGCTCCTCGTTCGGCCGGTGGTCGGCGCCGCGGACGACGTGCGTGATCCCGAAGGCGGCGTCGTCGACGACGCTGGCGAGGTGGTAGGTCGCCGTCCCGTCCTCGCGCAGCAGCGTGATCCCCTCGAAGCGGTCGACGCCGAGCCGTTCCGCGGCCGCGCGATAGAGCTCCTGCCGCTCGCTCTGGCGGACGGGCCCCTCGTCCCAGCGGACGCCGAGCCACTCGAGGTCGGCGAGGATCGCCTCCTCGCCGCCGGGGACGTTGCGTGCCGCGTCCGTGTCGTCGATCCGCAGCAGCAGCACGTCGCCCAGGCGGCGGTTGGCGACCGCCGAGAGGGCGTTGCCGACATGGAGGGAGCCCGTCGGGCTCGGGGCGAAGCGGACCTTCTTCATCCGGCGCCAGTCTACGAGCGCGCGGGCCCGCGAACGGGTCGTCGGGCCGCCGGCGCGCGCGGCGCCGGCGGCCCCTCACCCCTCTACGGCGCCGAACTGGTCGACGGAACCCCCCGGTCCCCGACCAACGGCTCGCCGGAGCAGGCGGCACGCGAGAGCAGCGCGCCGATCGCCTCGCTGTAGACGTCGCCCCCCTCGAGCGAGTACTCGCCCGTGAAGTCGACGCAGCCGTTCAGCTCCAGGATCGTGTAGCCGTCGTCCGACGGCAGCAGATCGACGCCGACGAGGTCGCCCCCGATCGCCGCGGCCGCCTCGACCGCGAGCACGCGTGCCTCGACGGCAGGCTCGGCCGGCATCCGCTCGGCCCCGAGCGCGACGTTCGTGCGCCACTCGCCGGGCTGCGCGACCCGGCGGATCGCGCCCACCACCATCCCACCGGCGACGATCAGGCGCAGGTCCTCTCCGACCGGTGGCACGAGCGCCTGCACGAGCGCGCCCTGCCGCCGGAACCACGGCCGCGTCCGGAGCGAGACGAGCGTCCGCTCCAGCTGCCGCCGCGTCTCGCAGCGGACGACGTCGCGCCCCCAGCTGCCGAAGCGGGGCTTGACGACGACCGGGCCGTCCAGGTCGGGGATCGGGTCGCCGAGCCGCGCGAGCGTCGTGCGGGGGTGCGGCAGCGCGGCCGCCTCGAGCACCTGGGCGGTGCGACGCTTGTCATGGGCCGCGCGCAGGGTCTCGGCGCCGTTCAGCACCCGGAAGCCGCGGCGCTCGAGCGTGCGCAGCTCGTTCAGGCCCGGCTCGATCCCGTCGATCGACGGCAGCACGTCGACGCGGCCGAGGATCACCGCCGACTCGGAGGCGCGCGCGGCCGCCACGTCCGGCGGCAGCAGCTGGGCCGTCACGCCGAGCCGGCGGCATGCGCGCAGCAGTCCGACGTTGGCGGGAGAGAGGCGACCGGTGATCACGAGCGGCCTCATGGACGCAAGCCTGACTCGGCAGCGTCAGAATGGAGTCAGCGCCGTGTCAGGATTCGCTAACGCGGCGGCGGGTGGGCTCGGCAATACTGAGCGCATGCCGTCCGCCCTGCTCAGCATGCGGTGGTGGCTGGCGCTCGCGTTCGCGACCATCGCCGCGCTCACCGCCCTCGCCGTCGCGCAGGTGTTCAGCCACCGCGCCGAGACCGCGCTCGGCAGCCGCGGCCAGGAGCTCGCGGTCGGGCAGACCGTCTCGGCGGCCTCGGCGATCACGCAGGCGCTGCGCAAGGGGCTGATCCGCGACGCGGTCAAGCCGATCGCCGATCGCCGTCGCTTCTCGATCTACGTCTTCGACGAGAACGGGCGACCCGTGACCCCGACGGTCTCGCGGGGAATCGCCTTCAGCTCGGTGCCGGGCGGCCGGGAGGCGCTGCAGGCGGCGCTGCAGGGGGAGCGCTACTCGACCACCACCTCCGAGGAGAAGGCCTTCGTCGTCGCCCTGCGGCTGCCCGGGCCCGGCGCGCGGGCCGTCGTCAGCTACACGCTGCGCCCCGAGCTGCGGAGCGAGCTCGGGATCGTCCGCGACGAGATCGTCAACGCGGCGCTCGTCGCCGTCGCGATCGGCGCGCTCGTCGGCCTGCTCGTCGCCACGCTGATCACGGCGCGCCTGCGCCGGATCGCGCGCGCGGCCGCGGCGATCGAGGCGGGCGCCTTCGACCAGCAGCTCCGCCCCTTCTTCCGCGACGAGCTGGGGACGCTCGCGGCGACGATCGACCAGATGCGCGAGCGGCTCCGCGACTCGTTCTCGGAGCTCGGCTCGGAGCGCGACCGGCTCCGGCGCCTGCTCGAGGGGCTGCACGAGGGCGTGATCGCGGTCGACGAGTCGCTCCACGTCGTCTTCGCGAACTCGGCGGCGCGGCGGCTCGTGCCCTCGCTCGTGCTCGAGGCCGGCTCCGACCTCGGCGAGCCGTGGCCCGACTTCCCGCTCCGCGACTTCGCCGCCCGGCTCTTCGACGGCGGCAGCGAGACGGAGCAGACGAAGGTCGTCGACGGCGAGCGCAGCTACGCGATCGTGGGGATCCCGTCGAGGCGCCGCGGGCTCGACGCCGTGCTCGTGGTCGCGGACGTCTCCGTCCGCGAGCGCCGTGAGCGGGCCGAGCGCGAGTTCGTCGCGAACGCGGCCCACGAGCTCGGGACGCCGCTGACGGCGATCGCCGCCTCGCTCGAGGTGCTGCAGGGCGGCGCCAAGGAGATCCCGGACGAGCGCGACCGCTTCCTCGCGGTCGTCGAGCGGCAGACGGCACGGCTCGCGCGCCTGCGCCGGGCCCTGCTGACGCTGGCGCGCGCGCAGACCCGGCAGGAGCAGGTCGTGCTCGAGCCGGTGGCGCTGCGGCCGCTGCTGGAGGAGGTCGCGAGCGGCCTCGGCGACACGGTCGTCGTCGACTGCCCGCCGGGCCTGACGGCGCTGAGCCAGCCGGACCTGCTCGAGCAGGTCGTCTACAACCTGACCGAGAACGCGCTCAAGCACGGCTCCGAGCACGTCCGCCTGCGAGGCGAGATCGACGGCGACGGCACGGTCGCGGTCGCCGTCGAGGACGAGGGCCCCGGGATCGACCAGGACGCGAAGGAGCGCCTCTTCGACCGCTTCTTCCGCGTCGAGCCCGTCGGATCAGGACGGCTTCGGGCTCGGGCTCGCGATCGTGCGCGAGTCCGTGCGGGCGCTCGGAGGCGCGATCGAGATCGACTCGGAGGCCGGCCGCGGCACGGTGGCACGCGTGCGGCTCTCGGCCGCGGAGGTGCACGCGCCCTCGTGAGCACCAGGGTGCTGCTCGTCGACGACGAGGAGGACATCGTCCTGCCGGTCAGCTACGCGCTCCGCGAGGAGGGCTTCGAGGTCGACGCCGTCGGCGACGGCGAGCAGGCGGTCGCGGCGGCGCTCGGCGGCGCCTACGACGTGGTCGTCCTCGACGTGATGATGCCGAAGCTGTCGGGCACGGAGGTCTGCCGCCGCGTGCGCGCCGAGAGCATCGTCCCGATCATCATGCTGACCGCGAAGGACGCGGAGGTCGACCGCGTGCTCGGGCTCGAGCTCGGCGCCGACGACTACGTGACGAAGCCGTTCTCGACGCGCGAGCTCGTCAGCCGGATCCGCGCGCTGCTGCGGCGCCGCGACCTCGAGCGGGCGGCGGCGGGCGGCGACAACCTCCTGCGCGTCGGCGCGATCGAGATCGACCTCGCCTCGCACACGGTCTCGGTCGACGGCGAGCAGGTGCGGCTGACCCCGTCGGAGTTCAAGGTGCTCGTGCTGCTCGCGCAGCAGCCCGGCCGGGTGCTCTCGCGCTGGCAGATCATGGAGGCGCTCTGGAACGCGCCGTTCGTCGGCACCGCCCGAGCCGCCGACGTCCACGTCTCGAACCTGCGCCGGAAGATCGAGCGCGACCCGGCGAAGCCGGAGCGGATCGTCACCGTCCGCGAGGCGGGCTACAAGCTCGTCCCGCACCCGGTTAAGGAATCCTGACACCCGCCTGACGGCTCGCTGACGCGACGCGACGACGATGCAGGGGTGCGCCTCCGCATCGACACGCGCTTCGCCGAGTCGCTCCGCAGGCACCTGTGCCTGTCCGGCTTCCCGGCGACGCAGCTCGATGCGGCCCAGGCCGGGGTCGCGCAGATCGACGTGCTCTTCCCCGGCTCGCCGGTGATCTTCCCGGCGGCCGCCGAGCTCGACCTCTGGGAAGCGCGGGAGCCGGGCGGCTCCGCGACGCTCCGGATCGAGAAGAGCTAGAGCCGCCGCAGCCGCGCCAGCTCGTCGGCGGACAGGCGCCATCCGGCTGCGGCGGCATTCGCCTGCACCTGCTCGGGCTTCGTCGCGCCGCAGATGACCGAGGCGACCCCCGGCTCGGAGGCGAGCGCGGCGATCGCGAGCTCGAGCAGCGACCGGCCATGCTCGGCGGCGAACCGCTCGAGCGCCTCGACCCGGTCCCACGTCTCGGGCGCCGGCGCGTCGCGGCCGTGCAGGCGCGTCCCCTCGGGCGCCGGCTCGTCGCGGCTGTACTTGCCGGTGAGGAGGCCGCTCGCGAGCGGGAAGTAGGGCACGAAGCCGACGTCGAGCTCGCGCGCGGCCGGCAGCGCGTCCTCCTCCGCCTCGCGCTCGATCAGGTTGTACTCGTTCTGGAGCGCGACGAAGCGGTGCAGGCCCCGCTCCCGCGCGGCCGCCTCCGCCTCCCGCAGCTGCTCGCCGGTGAAGTTCGAGCAGGCGACGTAGCGGACCTTGCCCGCGTCGACGAGCTCGCTCAGAGCGCGCCGAGCGTCTCCGCGATCGGCGTCACCTCGTCGGGGCGAGTGGTAGTAGTAGAGGTCGATCCGGTCGGTGCGCAGCCGCCGCAGGGACTCGTCGCAACGGCGCCGCACGTAGTCGGGCGCCCCGCGGGCCTCGACCCCGTCGCCCATGTCCATCCCGAACTTGGTCGCGAGCACGACGCGGTCGCGGCGCCCCTCGAGCAGCTCGCCGAGGAAGCGCTCGCTGTCGCCCTTGTTGCCGTAGATGTCGGCCGTGTCGAAGTGGGTGACGCCGGCGTCGAGCGCCGCGTCGACGACGCGCCGCGTCCCCTCGAGGTCGACCGCGCGGCCGAAGTTGTTGCAGCCGAGCCCGACCCGTGAGAGCTCGAGCTCGGTGCCGTCGAGGCGTGTGGTCTCCACGGCTAGGCTCCCGCCCAGACCTTCGCGAGCTCGACCACGGTCAGCGCCGCGAGACCCATGTCCTCGACGCAGATCCACTCGCGCTCGCTGTGGGCGAGCTGGCCGCCGGTGAAGAGGTTCGGCGTCGGCAGGCCCTTCTCGGTCAGCTGCGAGCCGTCGGTGCCGCCGCGGATCGGCGTCCGGATCGGCTCGAGCCCGACCCGGCGGAGCGCCTCCTCGGCATTGGCGACGATCTCCGGACGCTCGGAGAGCGCGGTGCGCATGTTGCGGTACTGGACGCGGGTCGCGATCTCGATGCTCGCCCTCGGCTCGGCCTCGGTCACCTCGGCGGCGATCCGCCGCAGCAGCTCGACGTGGCGCTCGAGCTCGTCGTCGTCGTAGTCGCGGACGATGAACTTGACCTCGAGCGGCGGATGCGTCGCCGACGATCTCGTTCGGGTGGACGAACCCCTCGCGGCCTTCGGTCGTCTCGGGCGAGAGCGTCTCCTTCGGCAGCCGCTCGATCACGGCCGACAGGATCTTGACCGCGTTGACCAGCTCGCCCTTGGCGGTGCCGGGATGGATCGCGCGACCGCGGATCGTCATCGTCACCCGCACCGCCGAGAAGGTCTCGTCCTGGAGCTCGCCCGCGGTCGAGCCGTCGAGCGTGTAGGCGGCGACCGCGCCGAAGCGCTCGATGTCGAAGTGGCGCGTGCCGGTGCCCACCTCCTCGTCGGGGTTGAAGCCGATCCGCAGCGTGCCGTGCGGCACCTCGGGATGCGCGACGAGGTGCGCGACCGCGGCCATGATCTCGGCGACGCCGGCCTTGTCGTCGGCGCCGAGCAGCGTCGTGCCGTCGGTCGTGATCAGCTCGTGCCCGACGTGCTTCGCGAGCTCCTCGGACTCGTCCGGCCCGATCACCTGCGACGGGTCGCCGGGAAGCACGATCTCGCCGCCCTCGTACCGGAGCCGCTGGGGCTTCACGTTCGCGCCGCTGACCGCCGGGCTCGTGTCGACGTGCGCGAGGAAGCCGATCGTGGGGACGTCGCGGTCGACGGTGGCGGGGACGGTCGCGAAGACGTAGCCGTGCCGGTCGAGCTCGACCTCGAGCCCGAGCCCGGCCAGCTCGTCGTGCAGGAGCCGCAGCAGGTCGAGCTGCTTCTCGGTCGACGGGAAGCGCTCGACGTCCTCCTCGGACTGCGTGTCGACGCGGACGTAGCGGAGGAAGCGCTCCGCGGCGTCCTCGGCGAGCTCGGCTAGCGGCGGCGACATTTCGGGCAGCCTACGGAAAGAGCCGCTCGACACGCCACGCGCTGCCGTCGCGCCGGTACCGGATCCGCTCGTGCAGGCCGCCGGCGCGCGCCTCCCAGAACTCGTAGCGGTCGGGCACGAGGCGGAACGCGGCCCAGTCGACCGGGAGCGGCGCGAGCCCCGGGCCGTGCCGCGCTCTGACCGCCTCGACGAGCTCCTCGAGCTCCTCTCGGCCGCCGACGACCTCGTCCTGGCGGCCGCCGATGTCGGCTGCGGCGAGCGCCGCCCGCGCTTCCTCGGGGTCGAGCTCGTCGCGCTCGACCGGCCCCTCGAGGCGGGCCTGGTGGTTGCTCTCGTGCCAGTAGAAGCAGAGTGCGGCACGTGGGTTCTCCGCCAGCTCGCGCCCCTTGCGGCTGCCGGCGCCGGTGTAGAAGACGAAGCCGGAAGCGTCGAAGCGCTGCAGCTCCACCATCCGCACGGCCGGCGCACCGGAGGCGGCGGCCGTCGCGAGCGCCGTCACCTGCGGCGCCGGGTCGCGCTCGCGCGCGAGCGCGTACCAGTCCGAGAAGAGGTCGAGCGGGTCGTCGATCACGAGCCGCCGAGACCGTAACCGAGGAAGGAGGTGCGACGCGTCGCGCCGGAGCGAGAGCAGCCGCAGCTCGACACGGCGTCTCAGGCACGAGCTGCGGCCGCCTCGACCGCGAGAGGCGTCCGTCGACTCGCCGGCGCCTGCCTGGCCGCACGACCTGGAGCGGCCGCCGCTGCGCAGGACGTTCCGAAGCGCGCGGCTTCTCGCGGTCTGCTCGTCTTCCTGACGCCGGCCGCTACGGCGCAGTTCACCACGGCGATGACGACGCTCCGGCCCTTCACGTCGCCGCGTTCGTCGCCGGCGTGCCGGTGCTGCTGACGTTCTGGTACCTCGCCTTTCCCGGGTGGTGGCGCCGACTGCCGCCGTGGCGGCCGTTCGCCTGGACGGCGCTGGCGGGGATCGTGCTGTCGATCTCGGGGCTGGCGGTCACCGCGTCGCCGGCGTGGGTGGCGCTGCTCCCCGCCGCCGCGACCGGGGTCTTCGACGCGCTCGTCTGGTACGGGATCACCGACGCCGTCGCCCACCGCCTCGCGCGGGTCGAGGCCTCCGCGTCCGTGAGCGGGATCCCTGCCCAGGCGCAGACGGCGCGGCAGAGCATCTCCTCGGCCGCCGCGAGCAGCGGGAAGGCGCCGCGGCCGCGGCGCCGCTCGAACCCCTCGTCCCACTGCTCGGCG